>CAXTKE010000002.1:0-635588 GCA_964244845.1 uncultured Spirosoma sp. | reverse complement strand
AATCAACCAATCAACCAATCAACCAATCAACCAATCAACCAATCAACCAATCAACTATTTACCCACCTTCGCCTGCCCCAGCACCCGCAGCAGGTTACCACCCCAGATTTTGGCAATGTCGGCTTCGGAATACTTCCGGCGGACGAGTTCGGCGGTCAGGTTTTCGATTTCGCTTACATCTTCAAGGCCGTTAACACCCCCGCCCCCGTCGAAGTCAGATCCGATACCCACATGGTCGATGCCCACCAATTGAACAATGTGGTCGATGTGGTCCACAATGTCCGACAGGCTGGCCCGTTCCGATGCATACACCTTCGCTACCGAATCGCTCTGGGCCATCATGCGGGTTTCCATATCGGGCGTGGTCACTTTGCCTACCCGCGCCATTCGGATTTTGGTTTTAGCCGCCCGGTGTGCATCGGATGGTTTTTTGAGGTAATCACTCACAAAATTAACCTGCACCACGCCCCCTTTGGCGGCAATAGCCCGAATCATGTCGTCGGTCATGTTGCGCGGAAAATCACAGAGGGAACGGCAGTTGGAGTGCGACGCAATGACGGGTGCTTTCGAGAGGGCCAGCGCGTCGTAAAACGTACTGTCGGCCACGTGCGACACATCGACTAAGATGCCGAGCCGGTTCATTTCGGGTATCACCTGTTTGCCAAAATCGCTCAATCCGCCATAAATCGGGCCGTCGGGATCGGTAGACGAATCGCCGATGAGGTTATTGGCGAAGTGGGTCAGGGTCATGTATCGGCAACCTAAATCATAGTACGTTTTGAGCATCGACAAATCTTTCCCAACCGGATAGCCGTTTTCCATGCCGATAAAAACCGCCCGTTTGCCTGCTTTCTGAATGCGGTAGGCATCGGCGGGCGACGTAGCGAGTTCAGCCAGATCAGGGTATTTTTTTAATGCCTTATGAATCAGATCGAACTGGTTCAGCGCATTGCGTTTGGCTTCGGCATGACCCGCGTCGGTACGTGGTCCCTGCGAGGTGTAAACGGCAAAAAACATAGCGTCCATATCGCCCTGTTTCATGCGCGGGAAATCGATCTGTGACCCGTCGCGTTTGGTATCGTGCGTTGCGCCCACATCGAAACCGGCTTTCTGCAACATAATGGGTGCGTCGGCATGGGTATCGAGCGTCAGCACGCGCTGGTGAATTTTGTGGGCTTTTTTAGCGATGGGATCATCACCGGGTCCGGGCAACGGTGGCAGAAATGAACTGAGTCCGAGCAGAGCAGGCAGAATAAAAGGAAGCATAGTTGAAGCAGGTTGTATGAGCGGGAGAGTCCCTGAGTCGAAACTACGCATTGCCCGCTGAAATGGCAAACTTTCCCCCTACCCCTACCGTTATGGCATTACCTTTGTGATGGTTGACTGGTTAATTGGTTAAATAGTTAAATAGTTAACGGGTAGAAGGGCGAGCGTAAACTTTTCATCAGTCAACCAGTCAACCAGTCAACCAACTTATGTCCGTCGTTCCGTATAAAGATAAAGATACCTCCAAGCGCGAGCAGGTTGCCGAGATGTTCGATAGTATTTCGCCGAAATACGACCTGCTGAACCACGTGCTGAGTGGTGGCATTGACATCCTCTGGCGCAAGCGGGCCATCCGCGAACTTCGGAAGGCTGCGGCTCCTCAATCGCCTAAAACCATTCTGGATATTGCCACTGGCACCGGCGATTTCGCGCTGGAAGCCCTCGTGCTCAAGCCCGAAAAAATCGTTGGCGTGGATATTTCGGAAGGTATGCTGGCCGTTGGACGCGAGAAGATGAAAAAGCGCGGCTTAGAGCATATCATCGAAATGCGGTCGGGCGATTCGGAACGGTTACCCTTTACGGACAATGAATTCGATGCTGTCATCGTTTCGTTTGGTGTACGCAACTTCGAGAATCTGCTGAAAGGTCTGACCGATATGCATCGCGTAACGCGTCCCGGTGGGGTGTGCGTCGTGCTTGAATTCTCGAATCCGCGTCAGTTTCCGTTCAAACAAGTATATAGTTTTTACTCCCGAACCATCCTGCCGCTCATCGGGCGCGTGGTGAGCAAAGACGCGTCGGCTTATACGTACCTGCCCGAATCGGTGCAGGCGTTCCCCGACGGTCCCGACTTTCTGCGTATTTACGAAGCGGCTGGATTCAAAAATACCAAATGGATACCGCTCACCTTCGGCGTTGCATCAATTTATATCGGCCACAAGGTCAACTCAGTAAGCCCAAGCAGGTCGTAACGAACCGGCGTTTACTGCCGTGGGTTCGCCTTAGCGCGGCTTTGCTGCTTATTGGTTTTCTTCATAATCAGGCGCAGGCGCAGTCGAACTACAAATACATCCGCAAGCACCTCGAACGATACGACGACAAGACGATTCATTACGGCTTTTTCTTTGCCGCGCCCATCACCCGCTTCAGCGTCAGTCACAGCCCGGAGTTCCTGACGGCAGACTCGGCGTATCGGATTTATTCGCCCAACAAACCGGCGTTTCGGGTTGGTTTCGTGCTTAATTCGTACCTAAGCAAGCACTTTGATTTACGGATGACGCCGTCTGTCTCACTGTTTAGCCGCGAAGTGCAGTATGACTATCCGAACAGCCCTTCGCGTACAGAAACCCGCGAATCGACCTGGATTGATTTACCAATTCTGCTGAAGTACAAGTCCGAACGGCGTAATAATTCGCGCATGTATTTGCTGGCGGGGGGTGCATTCAGTATCGAGAGCAACGTGCGCCGGAAAGAGATTCAGGGAGCCACTAAACTCAGCACAGGCACAATGGATTTTGCCATTGAGTACGGCATTGGTTTCGAGCAATTTTTCGAGTATTTCAAATTCGCGCCCGAACTCCGTTTCTCGCATGGGTTAGTGAATCTATACCGCCCCACCAACAACGTGGCGGGGGTTGGCATCAATAAGCTCACCACGCACTCAGTTACGCTGTACCTGAATTTCGAGTAGCGGTCTGCCCGCTGTCAATCAGGCGATTGCAAAAAAGTTTAGCTTTTTTCGGGCATAGGTTTGCAGAAAGCCGTTTTATAACCGTATATTTGCACTCCCAAACGACACCAGCCACAAGGCGGTTCGCTGATGGAACGAGTACAAACGGGAGTTTAGCTCAGCTGGTTCAGAGCATCTGCCTTACAAGCAGAGGGTCGGGGGTTCGAACCCCTCAACTCCCACTTAATTATCAACCACTTGCAGCGTAAAAGCAGTAAGTGGTTTTTTATTTGATACACAACACGGCTCTAAAGAAAAATAAGATGAATAGCCGTCTCGCTTCCCTTCCAGCAAAAAATAATTGCCTGAGCCTTCACGTTTACCACTTTCGCCACACGTTAGAATTCTCGCAGGTGTGTCGCATTTATGCGGCTCTTCCTTTAAATATCATTTCCTTATTTATTCTGTTGCTGCCAAACGAAACAGGCTGGATTCGCTGCGGGACGTTTTACAAAGGCAAAGTATTTCGATTTGAGATCAGTGCCAGAACAGTTAAGAGAAACCTGCACCAGAAATTTAGGAGCGTTGCCAATTACTGCATCGCTGATCAGAATTCGCTCATGTTGGTTTGACCCGTTTTTCCAGGCGGATTTAACATTGATATCATCGCTTAAGGTATCTTTCTGAGGAAAGACTTCAAAAAGCATTGACCCTTTAGACGTCTCGCTATAATCCGAAGCGATTAAAAGCGTCCCCTGATAACCGCTCTCACAGCTCGATTGGGCTACCAGTGACACGGGAGGCTGACAGCCTTCTGGTTCATTCTCGTTTCTTGGCTGACAAGAGTTAAAAAACAACATCAAACCAAAAGCAAGTATCGTTTTCATAACTAAACTAATTTGCTATTTATCTGCTTAAAACTACGCTCAATTAACTTCGGGACGCATTGTAATGTTTCACTACGTCGGGTCTCTGGCTCTGTCAGCACTTCTTATAAAACCAGTTTTTGAGGCATGAACTCAACCGGCGTGTTACCTCTCTGGTTCGCCGATTACCACTTAAACCAGACCGCAAACCCAGTTTCCGAGTAACCCGGTTTTGTCAAGTAGAGGTCCATTGGTAACAATGAGCCGGAGTTGCGAGTTGACAGGAGAAAACGAACCTGCGTAGTAGCCGACTTAAAAGCATGGAAAACGAACCGATCAAAACAAAAATTCTGGCTGACTACAAGACCCTGCTGGCCTTACCGCTTGACAGCCCCGACCTGATCCAGGATAAGCTCAAGTTGCTGAGCGAACACATGCACCAACTGAGTAACGCTGAGCCGACCGATACGCAGACGTATGAACAGGCGGCTACACTTATTGAGTCCGCCCTGTCAACCGAGTACGTCGCTTTCCGGGGGGCGGCCAGTCGCGACGATAAAGAGCAGGTGCTGGTTCAACTTAAACATAAAGTGGCTGAGGCTTGCCAGCGAGTAGGTCTCCATGAGTAATTTACCGTTGTTTCTTCGCCCCGACAGTGACAGGCGTGTGTATTCATATAACAACGACCCTCAATTGCCTTTATGAATTTGTCCTCGATGGTTCTTTTGAGATTTAGCCGTTTGAGAAAGTTGATTTAAACGCTTATATGCAGGCCTATAAAAAAATGACCTGACTAAACAGATTTTTGGGTGACTAATCAGGATTTCTTAGTTCTAATAGGTACTATGCACACCCGTTAGAGAGGTTGTTACCTTTTCATTCTTTTTATTCCTGCCGGCAATTGCTGGCAGGTTTTTTTATTTATATGCAGGACGTTCGCTTCGAGCCGTGCCACGGTTACTAAGTGCGTTTACTATAACCGTGGCACGGCTCGAAGCGAACGTCCTGCTATGGCTCGAAGTAAATAACGTGAATTCGGGAGAAGCTTTAAACACTTGCTCAGGAGAGCAATTTATAAGACTGGCCACCCCTGAGTATCCCAGTTTAGTGGCCTGATAAGCAGCTTTGACTTACCTCCGTCGGTTGCGTCATAGCCGTGGTAAATCAGGTAGTCGGTTCCGTTGAAGGTATAGGTAGCATTGTGGCCCACGCCGTGCCAGTCGTTGTCGCCCTGCAACACGAGCGTACCACCGCCCTGCGTCAGGGAGTTTCCCGTTCGGTCGAGATACGGACCGGTTAGGTTGGTTGAGCGGCCAACCATGATTTTGTACGTGCTTTTTGATCCCCGGCAACAGTAATCGAACGAGACGAAGAGGTAGTAGTATCCGCCTTTGCGAAACAGGAACGGTGCTTCGATGGCGCCGTTACCAGCCTCGCGATCACCCGTCGTGTCGGTACGCGGCCGACCGGCTAAAGTGTACCACTCCGCCGGACTGGCCGGGGCGGTCCAGTCGTTGTTCAGGCGGACAAGCTTGATGCCGCCCCAGAACGAGCCGAATGTCAGCCAGCCCCGCCCGGTCGAATCCACGATCAGGTTGGGGTCGATGGTGTTCCAGTTGTCCCGGCCCGGCACCGACTGAATTACTAAGCCCCGGTCAACCCAGCGGTAGTTCGGGTCAGTCGAACGCAGGGTTGTATTGGTAGCCAGCCCAATGGCCGATGAGTTCTTGCCGAATACGGACGAGGAATAGTACAGGTAATACGTTCCGTTGTGGTACGAGATGTCGGGTGCCCAAAAATCGTTGGGCCGCGTCGCGGGGTTGGCCTGAACAGTCCAGGCCGGGGCCGACTCGAAGACGGGTTTTTCGACGGTCCAGTGCACCCGGTCCGTTGATGACCAGACTTTGATTCCTTTGCCCGTGGCGAAGACATAGTACGTGCTGTCCTGCCGAATCATGACGGGGTCATGCACCGGAATGGGCGGTACGGGCTGCGCGTGAACCGCTAAGGCAGCGATAGTGAGCAGCAGGCAGTAAATGATTCGTTGTTTCATGAGCGGCTGTTTGAGTTAGCAACCCTGCCCGTAATAAGCGTTTTGACCGTGTTTGCGCTGGAAATGTTTCTGGCAGAGCGTGTCCTTCAGCCGCTGCGTATCAGCGTTGATTTGTAGCGTTAGGTAGGCCATACGAGCGATTTCTTCCAGTACGGCCGCGTTATATACCGACTTTTCGGCGGTTTTGCCCCACGTAAACGGCCCGTGGTTTTGCAGCAGCACCATCTCCACCTCGCTGTGCAACAGGCCTTTCTCCCGAAACACATCAAAAATCTGGTTGCCCGTCTCGTGTTCGTAGTCGCCCTCAATCATCTCGTCAGTCAGGACCGGTGCGCAGGGAATGTCCCTGTGGGTGTGGTCGGCGTGGGTAGTACCAAAGATGGGAATGTCCATCCCCGCCTGCGCCCAGGCCACGGCATAAGTGCTGTGCGTGTGGGTGATACCGCCGATGTCGTCCCAGGTTTTGTAAAGCAGGGCGTGCGTTTTGGTATCCGACGACGGGCGTAACTTACCCGCCACCACCCGCGCGTCGTAATCGCAGATGACGATGTCGTCGGGTTTGAGTGCATTATACGGCACCCCGCTTGGCTTAATGGCAAATACGCTCCGGTCGCGGTCTACCGCGCTCACGTTGCCGAAAGTGAACAGCACCAGCCCCAGTTCGGGGAGTTGCCTGTTAGCCTCGTAACATTCTTCCTGTAAGGTCTTGTACATAGTTCAATGAGGAATTGAGCGAATTCATTCGTATTCGCGGTATGGGGTTAGGTTGTATCAGTTAGCCAGTTCGTATCGATAGATGGAAATACTGGCCGGTTCGATGGTTACCGTTTGCTGCACAGGCAGGGTCGTTTGCCGAAGAAATGCTTCCGCTGGTTTACCAACACGATTCCGGGCGTCGACGCCCGTTCCGGTAAGGGTCCACTTGGTAATCGTTCCAGTTGAGGTTGCGCCGGTGAGTTGCAACGCGAGGGACTGCGCCGTTTCGGTCGGATTCACCACCGCCACCGTAAGTGCTTTCCGGTCGGGCGTCAGGGCGGCTATGATGTCTAACGGGTACGTATCGCCCCCGGCGTTGACGCGGGGCTGTTCGCCACCAATGGGCCATTTGGGCGCAGGCTGGGGCGCGTTGCCGGTGACCATCACCGGAAGGCGGCCCAACTGCGCCTGGTACAATTGGTACAGCAGCCCCGTTGTGTTGTAGACAGCCGCTGTATCGGTAAACGACAGGCAGGACGTACCGAACGTAAATCCAACCAGTTCAATCAGATCGGTATGCCGAAAAATCTCGTTCAGGCCCCGGGCATAGCCGATCGTGACGCCCAGCGTTGGTGTGGGATGCACCCAGTTGGTGTAGTACGCCCATTCGTCCAGATAGACGCGGGCGGGTTTTGCCTGTAAGCCGGGAATTCGCCGGGTGTAATCGGCGTATTGTTCGGCCTTCGCCCGGATGCGGTTGGCAGGTCGGCGAGTCCAGTCTTCCAATGGTTCCTCAACCGGCACGTACCGGCCTGCACTCAGGTCGAATCGTTCATTGACGGAGCAGTAGAAGTGTTCGCTTATGTAGTCGATGCAGTCGCGATTATGTCGCAGCAGACCGCCCGTCCAGTCAGATGCCGAATCATATTCCGCAACAATTTTTCCGGTTAACCGCTGGGCACTGCCCGTAATGGTCATTTCTTCCAGCGACGCCCCGGAAGCGATCAGTTTAATGGTCGGGTCAACGGCCCGCATTGCATCGGCGAACTGCCGATGCTTGATGAGGTGGCTTTTCAGGTCGGTATGCCCCAACTGCCACGGGCCGTAGCTTTCGTTACCGACGCACCAACGCTTGACGCCAAACGGGGCTGGATGCCCATTTTTGACCCTAAGCTGCCCCCCTGGCGTATCTGGACTGCCGTTCACGTACTCGACCCAATGCGCGGCTGAGTAGGCATCGCCTAAACCGGCATTGACCGTAAAGGCAATCTCCACCTCAATCAATTCAGCAAAGCGAATCATCTCATGAGTGCCCACGTCGTTCGACTCTAACCCGTCCCAGGCGTATTCGTAGCGAGGTGGCCGCTGGTCGGGGTTACCCACGCCGTCGCGCCAGTTGTAGCCCGAAATGAAGTTACCGCCCCAGCGATAGATACCGGAATGCAAGCCTTTCAGCAGCCCAACCACGTCGGCCCGGAACCCGTCGATGTTGTCGGCTGGCATCAGCGAAACGGCCCCTACCGTGAAGTTACCCGCCCCCTGCCCACTGATGACAAGACGTGCATTGCCGCTACGTCCACCGCTCACGAACGCCAGCGGGTACGTCTGGTAAGTGCCCTTCAGTTTCGGCAGCACAACCGTTACCTGCTGGCCGGGCTGCGTACCCCATTCCAACCGTACGGTTACGGATACATTCGGGTTTCCCCGCAGCACGATTCGCCCAACGTACCGCTTCCCCGTTTGCACGGCCAAACCCGATTGAACCATACCGGCCGAGGTTGCCGGACTGGTAAACACAGTAGGCGAATGAATCCCCACGTATGGATGCACCGAATCCATTTTTACCGCATCCGGGCGACCCACTGGTGTCCATTGCTGCATTCGATCCCGCTTATTCACCGGAGTCAACTGAGCGATGGTATCTACCGGGTAGAAGAATTTGCGGTCGTCCAGCATCTCGGCCCACAGACCATCCTCTATCAGGTCGCCTACGTCCACGTTGCCCAGATTTTCGATGAACTGCCCAAAATGGTACTTTGTAATGGGCGTACCCGTCTGCCGAACGTCAATGTTCGCCACAACACCCTGCGCAGAACCGGACAACCCGGCCAGTGTAAGCAGCAGTAACAGGCATAGACGTTGTGAGAACATTAGCTTGAAGGCATTAAGAAGATGCGTAAAAGGAACGTAGTGCCGTACGGGAGAGCGGACAACCTTACCGATAAGCCGCTTCGCTCCAGCGTAATTCATTTTTCAGTTGACGGAGGCTTGTGCTGCGGTCGATGACGATGAGTTCAACGCCGAAAATGTCAGCGAAATCTTCGATGTGTGCGGTGGTCAGGTTTTGGCTGTACACCGTGTGGTGTGCGCCACCTGCCAGAATCCAGGCCGCGCAGCCGGTCGCCAGGTCGGGCATGGGCTTCCACAAGGCGCGGGCAACAGGCAGTTTCGGTAAGACTTCCGCTACCTCGACGGCCTCGACTTCGTTGACCACTAACCGAAACCGGTTACCCATGTCGATGAGCGAGACGTTGATGGCCGGGCCAGCCGAGGCATTGAACACCAACCGCACCGGGTCGGCTTTGCCGCCGATGCCCAGCGGATGTACTTCGCACGACGGTTTGTCAGCCGCGATGCTGGGGCATATTTCCAGCATGTGCGAGCCGAGTACGAGGGGAGTTGATGAACGGTCCGACGGGTCGGTGAAATGATACGTATAATCTTCCATGAACGAGTTGCCACCCGGCAGGCCTGCCGCCATTACCTTCAGCACCCGAACCATAGCCGCCGTTTTCCAGTCGCCTTCGCCCGCAAAGCCGTAGCCATCGGCCATCAGCCGCTGGGACGCAATACCGGGCAACTGCGCCATGCCGTGCAGATCCTCGAACGTATCGCTAAACGCACAAAAACCGCCATCCTGCATGAACGCCCGCATTCCGATCTCGATCCGGGCCGCGTCACGCAGCGAACTGTGCTGCGCCTTGCCCCGTTGCAGCGAGTCCATCAGTGTATAGCTGTCGGCGTATTCCTGCACGAGCCGGTCCACATCGGCATCACTGGTTTGATTGATCACCGCGACCAGATCGCCGATGCCGTGTGTATTGACCGACATCCCAAACGTCATTTCGGCAGCTACTTTATCGCCGTCCGTCACAGCCACCTGCCGCATATTATCGCCGAAACGGACGACCTTCAGGGTCTTCAGTTCATGCGCTCCCACGGCCACCCGCGCCCAAGTCGCTATTTGCTCAACAACGGACACTTCCTGCCAGTAGCCAACCACCACCTTGCGGTTCAGGCGCATTCGTGACATCATAAACCCAAATTCCCGGTCGCCGTGCGCGGACTGGTTGAGGTTCATAAAATCCATGTCGATGTCGCCCCACGGAATGTCGCGGTTGAACTGGGTGTGCAGGTGTAGCAGCGGCTTTTTCAGGATGGTCAGCCCCCGAATCCACATCTTGGCGGGCGAAAAGGTGTGCATCCACGTGATAATCCCGACGCAGTTGGTCGCTATGTTGGCTTCCTGACAGATGGCGTAAATTTCGTCGGGTGTTTTAACGACGGGTTTAAACACGACCCGTACAGGCATGGAAGCCGAGTTGTTCAGAAAATCGGCAATGATCTGCGAATGTTCATCGACCTGACGAAGGGTCTCTTCGCCATATAAATGCTGGCTCCCGGTGACGAACCAGATTTCCATTTGTTTCAGATTGAGCATTTAATATACTGGTAAAATGGGGATGGTTGTCTTGCCCAATGTACTCCCGAAGCTCCGGCTTCGGGAGTACAAGACACATTATTTCACTCCCGAAGCCGGAGCTTCGGCACTACATCGCTTCGGTCAGCACCTCCGTACGAACCGGAATACCTTCCACGAAGCCGCCCAGTTTCAGGTACTTCCGGTACAGCGTTTCGTACACAGCAACCTGTTCCGGTTGGGGGTGATACTCGGCGTCGAAGCCGGACCCCATGGCCCGTTGCGCCGACTCCAGCGACGGATGAACCCCGGCCGCAACGGCTGCACACATGGCTGCCCCCAGCGCACACGCCTGGTCGGACTGCGCAACCTGAATCGGCTTGTTTAGCACGTCGGCCAGCGTCTGCATCACGAAGGGGGATTTTTTGGCAACTCCACCAATGGCAATCACTTTTTTTATGGGTACGCCTTCGGCCAAAAATCGGTCGACAATACTGCGCGAACCAAAGGCCGTTGCTTCGACAAGGGCTTTGAAAATCCGGGGCGCATCGGTACCAAGATTCAGCCCGGAGATGGCCGCTTTCAGCGTGTGGTTGGCATCCGGCGTTCGGCGTCCGTTAACCCAGTCGAGGGCTACGGGGTCATTTTCGGTGATTGGCAACCGGGCCGCCTGCTGCGACAAGTGCGGAATGAGCTGACGCGCCATTGTATCGGCGGCTTCCTGCCCGAGCAACTCGCGCACCGGCTCGGTAATGAGCCGCGAAAACCAGGCATACACATCGCCAAACGCCGACTGGCCCGCTTCCATGCCCAGCATCCCCGGTGCTACCGAGCCATCGACCTGACCGCAAATGCCCCGAATAAGCCGGTGTCCGATTTCGTCGGTGGGGGCCATCAGAATATCGCAGGTAGAGGTGCCCATGATGCGCACAAACGCGTAGGGTTCAATTTCGGCCCCGACCGCGCCCATGTGTGCATCGAACGCGCCAACACCCACGACAACGTTGTCTGACAGGCCCAGTTTTTCAGCCCATTCGGGCGAGAGACTGCCCATTGGCTCATCGGCGGTGTAGGTATCGGTGAAGAGCCGGTCGCGCAGGCCACTCAGCAGCGGGTCGAGCCGGGCAAGAAACTCCTCGGAGGGAAGACCATCGAACTCACTGTGCCAGAGTGCTTTGTGACCGGCCGCGCACCGCGACCGCCGGAGCGTCAGTGGGTTTGTGTCACCCGTCAGTACGGCCGATATCCAGTCGCAGTGCTCGATCCATGAGAAAGCGTGTTGCCGAACGGCCTCATCTACCCGCAGCGTCCGCAGAATTTTAGCCCAGAACCACTCCGACGAATAGATACCGCCGACGTATTTGGTGTAATCCGTGTCCCAGTGGTGCGCCAACTGGTTAATTTCGTCGGCTTCGGCATTGGCCGTATGGTCTTTCCAGAGAATGAACATGCCGTTGGGGTTGTCGGCAAAATCGGGATGTATGGCCAGTGGCAGGCCGGTCTGGTCGACGGCAACGGGCGTTGAGCCGGTGGTATCGACCGAGATCCCCACGACCTGCTGCCGAACCTCAGCCGGAGCCTGGGCTAATGCTCCGTTGATGGTTGCTTCGAGTCCTTCGAGGTAATCGAGCGGGTGCTGCCGAAACTGCGACTGAGCCGGGTCACAGTATAAACCCTGCTTCCAGCGGGCGTATTCGTGGACGTGCGTCCCTACGGTTTGGCCGGTGTGGGCATTGACCAGCAGGGCACGCACCGAGTCGGTGCCGAAATCGACGCCAATGACATATTGATTTTCCATAGTGTGTGCAATGTCATGAAACGTAGTATACAATTTTTTGACAGGATTGACAGGATTTTTTTGATGAATAAAAAGTAATCCTGTTCATCCTGTCAAAAATTAAATAGTAACCTTAATCCGAACGACGGCAAACGACCGGGGGGGCAGGGCCAGCGACACTATTTTCTTCTTACTATCAACCGCAAGCTGGCTCTCGACCGGACTAACGGCCGTGGCATTCTCGAACGAATTTACGGCGTCGAGTCTGTCGGTTGAGAGCAGGGTCAGCCTGCCCGTAGTGGCTACCTTCTTTGCTCCGTCGAGTTGAATCGTCCGGGTTTGGGGGTTACCGGATACGTTGGCTACTTTCAGAATTACCTCGCTGGTCGCTTTGTCCCAAACCGCCGACGCGTACAGGCTGTCCTGACCGGCAAGGGGCGTGTCGTTCTGCGTCAGGTTCAGCACATGCGTACCTTTGTTGACCGAATATAGTTTCTGCACGTAATAATTTGGTGTGCCATATACCCGCAGATTATCAACCCAAATCAGGTCGGGTGTCCACTGCCAGGCGTCGGCGTTGGCAAACAGGGGCGCGTAAGACGCCATGTTCACAACGGCCGCGTTGCGTTCCAGGCCGGTCATAAAGGCGGCTTCGGAGAGGGCACAGAGCCAGTTGTTTTTATTGTCGACGCTTACGGTTTTGTCGCTTTGCGCGGCCCACTCACCCGCAAAAATTTTTGAGCCGGTGCGCGGGTAGCTGTCGTAGCGGCTGGCATTTTGCAGGAACCACTCCGGCCGGCGGTAGTAGTGTTCGTCGATCAGATCGGCGTTCATGGCGCGTAGTTTGCCGTTCAGGTAGTCGAACCGGTCGCCGTTGGGGTCAGTCCCCGAACTGCATACTAACCGGATAGCAGGGTATTTGGCCTTGATTGCCTGCTGAAAAACCGTTAGCCGCTCGATGTACTGCGGTCCCCAGTTTTCGTTGCCAACGCCCAGCAATTTTAAGTTGAACGGTTTGGGGTGGCCCAGGTCGGCACGTACCTTGCCCCACTGAGTTGATACGTCGCCATTGGCAAACTCGATCAGGTCGATGGCATCCTGCACGTAGGGGTCGAGTTGGTCGAGCGGAACGAGTTCGGCGGTATTGAACTGGCAGGCCATGCCGCAGTTTAAAATGGGCAGCGGCTCGGCCCCAATGTCTTCGCAAAGCTGAAAATACTCCAGAAAACCCAGTCCGAATGTCTGGAAATAATCGGGCGCGGGGCGGTGGCCGAACTCAAAATTCCAGCGGTTGATGACCAACTGCCGGTCTTCGGGCGCACCGAGGGTTTTCTTCCACTGATAGCGTTGTTCCAGATCATGACCTTCTACGATGCATCCGCCGGGAAAACGCACAAAACCGGGCTTCATATCGGCCAGCATCTGGATCATGTCGGCCCGCATCCCGCCCGGACGGCCTTTCCAGGTATCTTCAGGAAAAAGCGAAATCATATCGAGGTCTACCACGCCGGTGCCTTCCAGCCACAGCCGCAGTTTGCCCTTCGGTTCGGTAGCACTGGCCGTAAAACTAATCTGCTGTTTGTGCCATTGCTTGTCGGTAGACTCCGGCGACAGTGTACCCGTGCCGATCACCTCGCCGTTCGCGCTGAGCAGTTCGGCCCTGAGCGTTACGTTACCCGACTGCACACGGTACATGACCGAAAAGTCGTAGCGCAGGCCCTTTTTGAATCCCATGCCCCGGAACCCTTCATTGGTCATGCCGAGGTCGCCGGTCATTGCGCCGTTGGCCGATACCCGGATATAGCGCGGGTTGGCACTTTTCCCGTCACTCCGGTTTTGCACTAACATGTCGCCTTCCGTACGCTTTTTACCCTCCGCTTTCCAGCCCATCAGCGGCTTGAAAAACTCAAACGAGCGGTTTTTGACCATCTCGGCATAGATGCCGCCGTCGGCTCCGAAGTTGATATCTTCAAAGAAAACGCCCCACATCGTCGGCTGAATGTCGGCGACGGGCTGCGCCACGTTGACCCGCACGACCGGCGCAGGCTGGGCGGTTGACAGGGTGGCCGCAGCAAGCAGCAGGGCGGTTGTTTTAGTAAGTTTGTTCATCGTTTTATGACTTATTACCGCTAAATCTCTATTCGTCTCTGGTACACGATAGTGCCCTCCACCAAAGCCCGCCGGGTCTGCCGTGAATTTGTTTCGGATGACCGGGTTCATGGTCGTTTTCATTTCTTTTTCCCCCAGATGGCCGTGCCTTTGGCATTCAGCCCCGTGAAAATAAGCGTGTTCTTTTTGTTTTCCCAGTCTCGGCCCGGTTGTACCAGCACCTGCGCAGTCGGGCTATTGGGCCAGGTCAGGGTAAGCCAGGGAGCCGCGTAGGTCCATTGGCCCCGCGTTTCGCCGTTGGCCAGCGTACCGTCGGCGTTTAGGGTTAGCCCGGCCGACACTTGAAAATCGGGCGAGGTTTGCTCATTGGCGTAGCCCGGTACAACGCGGTAAGTAAACACGATGTATTCCCAGTCACCGGCAAGGTCGGCCTGCGCTGCCGTAGCGTCGGCCTCCCCGGCATAGCGTTCGGGCGAAACCACCGGCCAGCCATCGGACGTCCAGAAGATTTTGCGAACATGCAGGTCCATGAAATACTTATCTACGCCCGGTCGCCCCTGATGCGCCATAAAATACTGACCGTCTTTCGCGAAAACCGATGGGTGCGACACGCCCTGCCAGCCGCTATGCCCGCTGAACTGGTACGGAGCCAGAATCATTGGGCCGTGGTCAACGCTGGTGTTCAGGTCTTTACCATCGAAGTCCAGAAATGGCCCGTCCGGGTTGTCGCTGCGGCCCACGCGCACATTGTATTTGGTTTCGAGCCAGTCGTAAGCAATGAACAGGTAATATTTTTTCAGCGTCGGGTTATAGACAATCTCCGGCCCTTCGATGTTGCCGTTGTACACGCCATTGGTAAAACCCCGGTTTGCTATTCGTTTACCCACGTCCCCCGGCGATTGCGTCAGGCCGGTGGCCGGGTTTAGCTTTAGTCCGTAAATGCCATCATACGCCGAGCCATAATACAGCCAGTGTTCGCCGGTGGGCGCGACCACTACCGACGGGTCAATGGCGTTGGTCTGCGGGTTGTTGGCGCACTTTGAGCTGACCACAATCCCTTTGTCGGTCCACGGGCCTTCCGGGTTCGTTGCCGTTGCCAGCCCAATGGCACTCAGTTTGCACTGGTCAGACGAGAGCGAGTAGTACAGCCGAAGTTCGTTGCCAACCTGCAGGATGTACGGTGCCCAGAGGCCGTCGTTGGGTTTGCCGCCATTCTGCCGGATGTAGTCAGCCGCCGATTGGGGCAGTCCGGCGTTGAATACCCAGCCCACGAAAAACCATTGCACCAAATCCTTCGACTTCCGAATTTGCAGCCCCGACCGGACCGACGTACCGTACGCCACATCGGTGCTGTAGCTGTAAAAATAATCACCAATCTTCAGGACCGACGGGTCATGCACATTGTAGCTGCCCCACCGCAGGTAATTGGTAGCCGCCGACACATCCCCGTAGGTATCGTTGATGCTATTGATGTCGAACGTCGGCGTGGGTACCACCGGTGTAACGGGCGTAGTACCGCCACCGGTGGTATCGCCTTTCTGGCAGGATACGACCAGCAGCCCAAAGGTTAGTGCTGTAAGGAGCCGATAAATGGGCATCGGTAATTTCATTGTTGCGTACGTAGACCTATCAAAGCTGTTTTAGTTAATTTTTTGAGGAGGTTCGGCGAAGTTTTTAACTTCGTCGGGGTGTTATCCGGTCTCTGACCGGCATGAAAGTGAATAATAATACCGGTCAGAGACCGGATAACACTCGAACATAGTTAAAACTATGCTCAACGCGGGTCGCTACGCGACGGAACACAACTCAATCAGACGCTCACAAGATTTTTGTAACCTTATGAGCGTCTGATTGTTGCTTAATACGATGCGTTTTGCTTCGTGCCCGGATTATTGTCAACCTCCCGCTGTGGAATCGGGTAATACTCCCGGCCTGGCTGGTAGGTGGAAAATTCGGGGTCGCGCTGCTTCAATTCCGCTAATTTGGTTGGGTTTTGCAGCCAGCCCCAACGCCGGACATCGTCGAAGCGGTGGCCTTCGAGCGAAAACTCTACCAGCCGCTCGTGGGCCAGTTGATCGCGCATCTGTGCCTGCGTCAGACCCGGCTTCGCTGTTGCCAGATTGGGCATACCGACGCGGGTCCGCACCCGTTGAATGAAAGGGTAAGCCTCCGTCGTACGGCCCAGTTCATTCAGGCATTCGGCATACATCAGCAGCACGTCGGAGTAGCGCAGCAGCCGCTCGTTGATGCCGGACCGCCAGTCGAATTCATCTTTCCGCTCGGTGTCGAAGTTCTGGTATTTCGCGCAGAACAGGTCGCTCAGGTCGGCCGGATTGGCTGCATATTTCTGCGCGAACTCAACGCCGTAGAGCGTCAGGCCCGGCTTGTTGTAGAGGATGGTCGATACCAGCCGGGGGTCGTCCTGGCCCGCAGCGGTTTTTTCCAGCATAAACTCATTAAAGGCCGAGCGGGTAGGCTGCACGTCGGTCCAGCCGAAGCCGCGTGGGGCGTAGGTAATGGCGCGGGCACTGGTACGACCCCAGCTTGGAATCGGCTCGCCCCCCCAGTTGAGTTCGGTTCCCCCCACGGCGCGGTCAAACTGCACCTCGAAGAGCGACTCCTTGTTGTTCTCCGCTTTCTCCGTGAAATTATCGTGGTAATTGGCCATCAGATCATACACACCGAGGTCCATGACGGCTTTAAACTGGTTGGCCGCTTCGGGGTAGTTTTTTGTGAACAGGTATGCCTTACCCAAAAAGCCCAGCGCGGCTCCTTTGGTGGCCCGGCCAATCTGCCCCTTGTCCGCTCCGGTCACGTCGGCATACGACACCGGCAGCAGTTCCGACGCTTTCCTGAAATCGGCGATGACCTGCGCCCAGCCTTCCGCTTCAGTCGATTGCTTCACGGTGAAATCCGCCTTGCTTTTCACCGACGTCAGGGGCAGGCTCACGCTGCCGAACAGGTTCACGAGGTGATAGAAATACAGTCCCCGCAGGAAATACGCCTGACCCAGCACCCGCTGCTTCACGCCCTCGTCCATCTTGATAGCGGGCACAAAGTCGAGCACTTGATTCACCTGCGCGGCCCCCTGATAATGTGCCCCGTAAACCCAGCCGTAGATGGCGTCGTTGGCGGTGTTGAGCGCGAACCGGCCCGAATTATACATCTGGTCCCAGGGGCTGTTGCTGCGGGCATCGTCGCCCCGCGTATCGAGCAGAATGTTGGTCGAGCGCATGTAGCCACCGTCGATGGACAGATTCAGGTATGCGGCCGTAATGCCCTTCAGCGCGTCGTCCTGCGTTTGCCAGAAGGTGGAGGACGTTTGCTGATTTGGATTCACCTGCTCCAACTGGTTTTGGCAGGAACTGCCGCCGAGCAGGGCCGTCAGCAGGATTATCGAAAGTGTTTTTTGATACGTTTTCATAAGAAAGTATGGTTTGGAATCATTGGCAGGCGACCGTGCAAAACAACCACCTGTTCATGACCGTAGAATGACTCATTAGAAACCAAGCTGTAGCCCGACCAGGATTGAACGGGGGTTTGGGTAAGAGCCATAATCATAGCCCCGGCTAAACAGCCCGTCGCTCACAAAGTCAGGGTCGAGGCCCCGGTATTTCGTAATCAGAAACACGTTCTGCCCCGACACATACGCCCGAATCCGACTGATGCCTTTCAGTTTAGCCAGTGCCGATGCGGGTACGGTATAGCCAAGCTGTGCGTTTTGCAGACGGACGTAGGAGCCACTCTCCACGTACCGGTCCGAATCGCGGTTGTTCGCATTCGGGTCGCCGATAACCGGGCGGGGCACGGTGGTATTGGTGTTCGTCGGCGTCCAGAATTTCAGCGCATCGACCGACGAATTGCTGTATTGCATCCCCATCAGGTCGCGGTACACGCCGTTATAAACCTTGTTGCCCGTGTTGCCCTGCACGAAGAACGACAAATCGAAATTGCGGTACGAGGCATTGAAATTCGCTCCAAAGTACAGCTTCGGAATAGCCGACCCCATGTACACCCGGTCGAGTGAATTGATGACCCCGTTGCCGTCGGTATCCCGGAACTTGATGTCGCCGGGAGCCGCATTGGTCTGAGCCGCGTGGTTTTTAATATCGTCTACAGTCTGAAAAATACCTTCCGTCTGGTAGCCGTACAGTTCACCCACCGACCGGCCGACTTCTGTTTTGCTGGCTGCGCCGTAGATCGGGTTGTTGGATCCGCCCAGTTCAAGCACGACGTTCTTTAGGGTGTGGGCGTTAGCCGACACTTCGTATTGGAACGCACCCTCGCGCTTGCGGTATGAGGCTGTCACTTCCAGCCCGTAATTGCGCACCGAAGCCGCATTGGTCGTGATGGAGGTGTTGATGGCCCCTACCGAATACGGCAGCGGAATGGGTGCCAGCATGTCGTAGGCGCGGTTGTCGAAGTATTCGAGCGTCAGCGACAGCCGGTCGCGCAGCAGACCCATGTCGAGGGCTACGTTCGTCGTCCGTTTCGATTCCCACTTGATTGAGGGGTCTACTACCTGTGTCCGCGTTGCCCCCGGCACCAGCACACCGTTGAAAACGTAGCCTGAGTTGACGTTAATGTAGGTGTCGAACAGGTAATCGCCGATGTTCTGGTTGCCCAGTGTGCCAATGCCGCCACGCAGTTTCAGGGTGCTGATGGGTTCGGGCAGTTTCAGGTCATTGTGAATGTTCCAGGCTGCGGCCAGCGAGGCAAAGTTTCCGTAGCGGTTCTCGGGGCTGAAGCGGGACGACCCATCACGCCGGAAGTTAGCCGTCAGCAGGTAGCGGTCGGCGAAGTTATAGTTGACCCGGCCCAGCATGGAGGCCAGCGTCGACGTGTATTTCGCACCGTTGATGTTGCGCGAACCGTCGGCTGTGATGCCCGCTCCCAGCGTCTGGATGTAGGGTTCCGTCAGGCCGCGCAGCGTGGCGTCCATCCGGCCCAGCGTACCTGTCTGGAAGGTGTAACCGCCCAGCAGGTCAATTTTATGCCGCCCGATTTCTTTCGAGTAGGTCAAAATATTTTCAATGAGCGACACGGCATTCTGTCCCCGCGTTTCGCTGTAAATGGCAATGGGCTGGAGGTAGTAGAAGCCGAGGTCGTATTTCGGTTCAAAGTAGCGGTAGTTCCAGTTGGTGTTGTCGTAGCTGACGTTCAGGCGGTATTTCAGGTTTTTCACCGGCTCCACCTCGGCCCAGAAATTGGTCAGCAGGCGATTGCGGTCGTCTTCGCCCCGGAGCAGGCTGTTCATGCCTATTACGTTGAGCGTAATGGCCCGTTGCGTCGTGTTGTTGCTGCCACCGAAGCCGCCCAACCGATTGGGGTCATAGACGGGCATGGTCGGAATGGCCGTGAACAGGCTCGTTACGGCACCACCGAACACAGCATGGTCGCGGGTGTTTTCGGCCCCAATCTTAGCCGAGTTTGTATAAGCCACTTTCGCACCGAAATTGAAAATACCCTTGTGGCCCGTTACGTTGGCGTTCAGCGTGTAGCGGCTGTAGCGTTGCGGACCTGTTACGGTGCCGGTCTGATCGAAATAACCCAGCCCGACGCTTCCCCGCAAGGCTTCGGTACCGCCCGACAGGTTCACGTTATGGTCCTGAATATAGCCCGTTTTCAGGCCTTCTTTCTGCCAGTTCGTATTGACATTGCTGATATAAGCCGGGCTGCCGGGGTCATTGGCGGGGGCGATGCCCAATCCGGCGTTCGTTTCGGCGGCCCGCGTCACGGCCTGGTAGCCTTCCCGGTCGAGCACCGGAATGCTGCGGTAAATATTGTTGGCTCCGTAATACCCATTGTAATCCACTTTCAGCGGACCGGCCTTGCCTTTTTTGGTCGTAATGATAACCACACCGGTAGCAGCCCGCGAGCCGTAAATAGCCCCCGCCGATGCATCTTTCAGCACCTGAATGGATTCAATATCATTCGGCGAGAAGTCGAACGGCGCGTCGACCGGCACCCCGTCGATCACGAACAGCGGGCTGTTGTTGCCGAACGTACTGATACCCCGGATTTTGATCTGAGTAAACGCACCCGGCTCGCCCGAACTTTGTACTGTAACGCCCGCAACCTGTCCCTGTAACTGCTTGGCAATATCGTAGGAAGCCGTTTTACGGGCATCGTCCAGCTTTACTACGCCGACCGAGCCGGTCAGGTCTTTTACCTTCTGCGTACCATAGCCGACCACAACCACTTCGTTCAGCGTCTTGTCGTCGGTGCGCATGATTACGTTTAGCTGCGCGGCATTGCCAACGACCCGCTCCTGCGGCTGGTAGCCGACGAAGCTGAATACCAGCACCGCTCTGGCTCCCGGCACCGTAAGCTGGAACTGGCCGTTCGCATCGGTGGTGGCACCCCGGGCGGTGCCTTTCAGCAGCACGTTCACACCGGGCAGTGCGCCCCCGTTTTCATCTTTAACGGTGCCCGACACATTTATGTCGGCGGTGGCGCGGAAGATGCCGGTGGGCGTCTCCGTTCGCGCCAGGGTGGTCTGGGGAGTGAGTAAGGCCAGCGGCAGAAGAGCCAGCCCTACAACAGCATACATTCCCGTGGGTGACTGTCGAGATAATTTCATAGATTTACCCTGTTTTTGTTCGTTTGTAGAAAGCAATAGGCAGAAACACTCCCGCATCCCATTTTTGGGATGTTTACAATCGGGAATCACTAACCGACGGTGTTGCGACCACCGTCGGTCTTTTGTTTTTAAGAGGCTTTGTTACTCCATAGGCTCTGATTGAGTTAGGGTCGGGTTAGGAAGTTGTCGTAAAGACAGGTTGTCAATAGTTTACCGGTTAGTGGCGTTAAGCCGTCGATAATTCGGTCAGTTCGGGCAGGAAGGTATAGTAGCCGTCTAAATATTTCTGATACCGTTCGCTGTTAAGCGTGTAGAGTTGTCCTTTCTTCGTGACCGAACTCATGTCTTTCTCGCCCGTACCGAGCAGCAGATCAGTGGCTATAATTTTCCGACTGAAGTTGCGCCGATCAAGCTGCGTACCGTAGATGGCCTCGTAGAGTTTCTGCAACTGGGGTACCGTAAACTTCGCCGGCAGTAGTTCAAAGCCAATGGGGTGCAAAGCCGCCTTATACCGAAGCCGCTCCAGCGCACAGGCCACCATCTGATCGTGATCAAAAATCAGGGCCGGTTTTTTGGCCAGTTCAATCCACGATGCATTGTGCGCCTGAATGGTGTTCACGTCCTGGTCAGCAATGTTGACGAGTGAGTAATACACCACCGAAATGGTCCGCTCAACTGGATCGCGGTTGAGCGTTCCGAAGGTTTGCAGTTGCTCTAAATAGTTGTTTTGCAAACCGGTCAGATTGTAAAGAATCCGCCGGGCGGCATCTTCAAGATTCTCAGCTTCGTTTAAAAACCCACCCATCAGGGACCACTTCCCATATTCCGGTTCAAAGTTCCGTTTGATCAGGAGCAGTTTCAATGACTCCCCATCAAACCCGAAGATGATACAATCAAGCGCGACGAGAATGCGGGTGCTATGTCGGTAAATGACCATACGGGGGTAGAAATGTGTTAGGCGAACACATTGAACGCGTAATTTTGACACAATTTTAGAAAAGCTTAATCATTTCTCCAAATAGTTCAAGAAATTTTTTTTGAATAGTGCTTAGCGAAGATTGTATTAGCTTTAATAAAGGAATACGGCTTGTATGTACTAAGCCTGCTTCTAAAGCAAACGGGCCACTACCGGCTGTTAACAGGAACGAAACGTACGCTTACGATTTCTCTCTGAGTGAATATAGACCTTGCCAGAATGATACCGGCACGGACGGTTTTAACCTGTGTCCTGCTGAACAGGATGCGTTGAGGGCTGCTTAGAATCTGACCTATGCCCAATAAAAAACCCCTACGCGCTTGGTCGGAGAACCACTACGTAGGGGACGCGCGGACACGATTACCAGTCGAGCCCACCGATGCAAATGTAGCGCAGTTAGGCGCAGAAGCAAGCCAATACCCCTATCCTTTCGTCTTAATTCTTATTCTGCCGGAAAGTACTGCTCTGAGATTCGCGTTGTCGTGACAACGAATCTCGGACCATTTAAGCAACTGACTCAATAAATAACAGGAAAGAAAATAATCACCCTACCGGGCAAATCAGATCGGCCCGGTTTAATAGAATAATACCGCCTGCTGTTTGTTTGATAAATTTATTATTAACTACTGCGTTCATTAGCAGAATTTTATCTATGTTTTCCTGATATTTACCAGTACCTTACCATTGAATTAGTTGACGATGCATTGAACTCCCCAGAGCGTATCCGCGACGAGAACAACCACCTGCTGGCACTTTGGCACAAGGCAAAGGCTGGCGATAAGGACGCGTTCTGTCAATTGGCCGACGTTCTGTATCGCCCCCTGTTTGCCTACGCCACGAACTTCACCGACGACCGCGAATTTATCAAAGACTCCATCCAGGATATTTTCGTCCGAATTTGGGAAAAACGGGCGACGCTAACGATTGACTTTGTCTCGATCTATCTGTTCAAATCGCTGCGCAATGAACTCCTGCAAACGTTTCGCCGGAGTAAGCAACCGCTTGCATCTTTACACTCGTTACACAATCAGGAAGTGAGTCAACTGTCTGACTGGCAGACGGTAGAAACGAAAATTGAACAAAACGAAACGGATTCGGAGAGCTATAACCGGGTTCGGCGGGCCATTGACGGCCTCCCAAAACGGCAGCAGGAGGTGGTCTTTCTAAAGTTTTACGAAGGGCTGGAAAACGACCGGATTGCCGAACTGATGGACATCAATCGGCAGTCGGTAGCCAATCTGCTTTATCGGGCACTCGGCACACTCAAAAACCAGATGGCGGTTTTCCGATACTGGCTTGTCGCGCTGGTTCTGCTGGCCTGACAGCTCCCTTAAAGACTACCCATTAAGTGGTAAGCAATAAAATGATAAGCAGCTAATAACCAGACCTCTACCAGCCACTTATTACTTTTCTACTTACTCCTTACCACTTAACTGTTCCTCCTATTTCCGGCGCATGGCCCATTCCCGACCGGGCGTATCAACGCGGAACGTTTCCAGATTGCCCTGATCCTGTAGCGTTACGTAGGCCGTGCATCCGTCTTTACCGCCAAAGGCAATGTTAGATGGCTTTTTCCCGATCAATGTTATCTCGCGAATGAGCTTTCCGGCTGGCGATACGTTCGCTACGGTGCCTTTGCCATGCCGGGTAATGTAGAGATTGCCTTTAGCATCGCAGCGCATTCCGTCCATACCGAAATCCGCAAACTCGATGAGCAGCCGTTTGTTGCTAATCGCTCCGCCCGCCGAGAGGTCATAAGCCCATACTTTTCGCTGCACCGACTCATTGACATACAGGGTTTTATTGTCGGGACTTACCTCAATGCCGTTCGTGGTACCAACGTTCGCTTCCAGTTGCGTTACCTTCCCGTCGGTGTCAATTCGCCACAGGTTGCCCGTGTTGTTTTTCCAGTTCGGATCGCTGGCGTAGAGCCGGTCCCGGCTGTCGATGGCAATGTCGTTGGGCTGGTTCATACGGGGTTCGGTCGCAAAAACGCTCACCTGCTTCGTGCCTTTTGCCACTTTCAGAATGGTATGTTTCGGGTAGTCTGCAATGAACATATCCCCCCGGCTGTTGAACCGAATGCCATTGCCAACACTTCCGGCAGGCAATTCGGCAAACAGACTGGCCTGACCTGCTGGCGTTATTTGCCCAATGGTCCCTTCCCGTGCGAAGTTGACGGCGTACACGGTTCCCGCCTTATCGACCGCCGGACCTTCGGCACCAGCCGTAAAGCTGTTGGCGGGTGTGAAGGCTCTGGATTTGAATAAATCGTCGGAAATGGGCCGCTGTGTACCGGAGAGAAACGGAAAGGCAACAGCCAGCAACGCGATGAAAAGAAGGGTGGGCTTATGGGTCATGGGTATGTGAGACGGGGCGAATCAGGATGGGCAAACTGCCTATGAACGGGGTTTCTGGGTGACAACAACGGGGTTTGCAATGCCGTTCAGGTCATAAACGATCCGCCCTTTGCGAACCGTCATTTCGCATTCCAGCTTTTGCTTCCCCTCAATTTTATAACCGGTATAGTCGAAGAACCCGAAAACGCCCGTATCGCGCACCTGAAATTTACCGTCGTGCAGATTCAGAATGGCGACATCGGCTACAGAACCCACCGATAAACTGCCGAGTTCGGGACGCCTGATGGCTTGGGCCGGACTCCATGTACTGGCCTTAATCACGCTGGGCAGGTCCATGCCCATGGCCATAAATTTCGACATCACATTGAGCATATCTTTCATGGCGTTGTTCATGCTGCCGGTATGAATATCGGTGCTGATGGTGTTCGGGAAGAAGCCGCTTTTGATGGCCGGAATCGCCTGCGAAAAAGCGAAACTGATGCCGCCATAGCCCACGTCGAAGATGATGCCTTTCTTCTGCGCTTCCCAAACAAAGGGTTTTACTTTGCTGGTCGTTACATCCAGAATAGGCTCGCGGGTTTTCAACTGCCCGAAGCAGTGCGTGTAAATGTCGCCCGGACGGAGGTGCTTCAGAAACAACTCTTCGATGGACAATGTGGGTGTACTACCTCCGAAATCAATCATAACGGGTACTCTGGCAAGTTTTCCGGCTTCCACGGCCCGGTCGGTGGGTGTCCAGTCGTAGCCGTTGAAATGTGCCAGTTTAACCCCAACAACCTGTTCAGGGTATTTTTTAGCCATCTCCGCCGTCTGTTTGGCGTCCATATCGGCGATGTTCTGCTCATAGGTTCCGCCCCGCATTCCACTGCCGACAATATTGAGCAGGGCCAGCACACGCGTTTGCGACAGGTCGATGGTTTGTTTTTTGAACGTCTCGAAATCGCGCCAGCCCGAACAGCCCGCATCGACAATGGTCGTAACACCGTTCCGAAAGGTGAACGCATCGGGCGGGAGGGCATTGGGGCCGTTGCTGTAGGTCTGATCCAGATTTGTCCCAAAAAAAACGTGGGTATGCATGTCGATCAGGCCGGGCGTTACATACAGTCCTTTCGCATCGACAACCTGAATGGCACCCTTCGCGTCGATGGTTGAGCCAACCTGAACAATCTTGCCATCGCTGATGGCAATGTCCATAACGCCATTGATATTGTTTTTCGGATCAATGACGTGCCCATTCTTAATAACGATGGTGTACGGCTGGGCAAGGGCACAATGGTTCAGGCAGCTAATGAAGAGGAAGAAAAGGAGTTTTTTCATGGGTTGAGGTGGGTTTGTCGTTTACGGTTTGTGGTTTACGGTTGGCTGACCGCACCGGCGGACCGGCATGAACACTGGCGCGTCAGCCAACCGTAAACCACAAACCGTAAACCCTTATATGTACGCAATGCAGTCCATTTCGACTAAGGACTCGCCGGGAACACCGCCGTACACGGCCACGGTCGTGCGCACCGGTGGCTTGCTTCCGAACCGGCCTTTATACACTTCGTTCATGCCTTTGTAGTCGTTCAGGTCGTGCAGAAAAACGCTCACTTTCAGTACTTTCTCCATCGACGAACCGGCCTTGATCAATTCCTTTTCCAACTCTTTGAGTACCTCGTCGGTATGGACTTTGATGTCACCTTCTTTATGGTAGCCTTTGCCCGCCACAAAAACCAGATTGCCCAGTTTTGTCGAACCGGAAAACAAGGGTACGTCCTGGTGATTGACAACATTGAATACTTCTTTTTCGGGAGCTGCATCTACAGCGGGTTCAGCAACAACTTTGGAAACAGCACCTAAGCCAATAACACCGGCGGCAGAGGCAAAAAGGCGTTTTAAAATGGAACGGCGTTTGGTTTTCATACGATAGACTTCGGGTTAACGGTTATTTTTTTTGTTTCGTGGTTGCCTTAGGCATGATGGCTACCCTGACTTCACTGACTTCGGCGGCACTGACGGCATCGGACGTATTACCGAAGTTTTGCCGGATATGCGTAAGCACTTCGGCAATGTCTTCGTCTTTCAGAAAACTGTGCTGCGGCATGGCATTATTATACGATTGCCCCTTCACTTCGATAGGGCCTTCGAGTCCTTTGAGAAGCACGGTAATCAGCTTTTTCTTGTCGCCCGTTACCCATTCCGAACCGGACAATGGCGGAAACCGCTGCGAATCGCCCATGCCGTTACGCTGGTGGCAGGCCGAACAATAAACGCCATACACTTTTCCGCCCGCCACAGGCGTGTCTTTGTCTAAATTATCCGCAATCAAATCGGGCGTGCGAATGTTCGACATGGATTTCCGCTTTTCCATCTGCGCCAACTGAGAAGCCTCAAATTTTGTCTTGTCGCCTTTGTAGGTGACGCGCCAGATTTTCCCTTTTTCGGTTTCGGCGATGTACAGTGAACCATCGGGACCCATAGCGATACCCATTGGGCGGTACACGGCATCGCTGACGTTGACAACCGGATCGACACCGGCAAAGCCATCGGCAAAGACCTCCCAATCCGTTGAAATCGTGTTGTTTTTAGCTGGAAGAAACCCGATAAAGTAGCCCGCCTGTGGATAAGGTGCCCGGTTTGTGGAGCCGTGAAACGCGATAAACGCGCCATTTTTATACCGGTCCGGGAAGCCATTGGCGGCCCCGGCTCCCTGATAAAACAGGATGTCATTAGGTGCCCAGTGAGCCGGAAACCCAATCAGCGGTTTTTCGTACTCGCCACAGCGACCAACCTGTTTGCCATCGCCACCGTATTCGGGATTGAGGAGTTTTTTGCCCTGCTCCTGGTCGTAATAACAATACGGCCAGCCGCCGTTCATGCCATCTGTCACCCGAAAAAGCTCTTCGGCGGGCAGTACGGCACTTTGCCAGGGTGTATATTTCTCAGCCCACAACATCAGAAAATCGTCGCGCCCGTGCTGAAGCGCATACAAACTGTTGTTGGCCGGGTTCCAGTCCATTGCCACCACAGACCGCAGGCCGGTTGCATAACGACGACCATCTTTCTGGGTTTGCCCCGTTTTGTTGGCGTCAAATTGCCAGATGCCGCCGTGATCTTCGAGCATGGGGCACGGGTCCATGCCCGGCATGTTGGGCGTCCGGTTTTTCTCCTGACATTCGTTGGAAGCCGCCCCAAACGCAACGTAAATATGGCCCTCTTTGTCGAACGTAACGGGTTTGGCAATATGCTCGTGCAGTCCGTGTTTGTGATCGTCGGTAAGTACAACTTCCATCGGGCTGCTGGGCACCAGTTCGCCGGGTTTCAGTTTGTACCGGTAGACGTAGAGTTCGGAACTGAAATATAGATAGCCGTTGTAAATCCGCATGGCCGTGCCATAGGCGCGTTCGCGGTCAAGCCCGCCAAATCGTTTGATGACGTCGGCCCGACCGTCGCCGTTGGTATCGCGCAGGGCCATAACCGATTCATCTTTGTTGCGGGCGAAGCGGGCTTTTACGTAAATATCGCCATTTTCGTTAATGGCCAAGTGCCGGGCGCGACCGGGTAAACTATCGACAACTACCGTAGCCTCAAACCCCTCGGGCAGAAACAGCCCCCCGTTTTCGGCTGTCTGAACGGGCAACCCGTTTCTCGATTCGCGCTGGGTGAACCCAACCAGTATAAGCAATAACAACGAAAGCCCTTTAACGTAAGTAGTTGACATATAAGGGTGTAAGAGGAAGATTAATTGATATTAGGAGTAATGGGATTCGTCCGTCAAACCGATGCTTTGGTCAGTTCTTCTTTCAACCGGGTAGCTACAATTTTCTCCTCGCCCGGCTTCAGCATCCAGGCCGTCATGCTAATACCGGTCGGTTCGCCAACGACCTCGATGGATGGGTTTCCGTTTCGCAAGGCTTCCTGCAACGCCTTGGGTGTCAGTTTGGTGGTATCCCAGCTAACCCGCAGCGAAGGCGTGTGGTTACCCAGCGGGGGCGCATACGATTCGACCGTTACGCCCTTCACGCTTTTGGCCGCATTGGCAATGTGTGCGGCCCGGTCTTCGAGCATTTTCCATTCTTTATCGTGGTCGATGGCGAGGAATTTTTCGAGTGCGACATACATGCCCAGAATCTCCTCTTTGTTGACTTTCATGCCCCGCCCAATGGTAGACCCGCGCGGGGGCATACTAAGCCGGGCCGCGTCGATGTATTTTTTCTTACCCATCAGCAAACCCGCGCTTTGTGGGCCACGCATCGCTTTACCGCCTGATACACAGACCAGATCGAATCCCATGTCGTTGAATTTCCACAGATTTTCGACCGGCGGCACATCGGCGGCAATGTCAATCATAGTCGGAATGTTGTGTTTTTTGCCGAGATCGACCCACTGCTGGTGCGTGATTTTTCCCTTGTCAGACTGGATATTCAGGAACCAGAGCAGTGCCGTTTTGTCGGTAATGGCTTTTTCAACCTCCTCGATGGTTTCGACCTGAATGATTTTGCAGCCCGTGTTGGTTAGCGCGTGCGAGTAGCCGATGTTGTGGGCTTTCTGCGCAATCACCTCCGATTTCATATCGGTGCCTTCGAGGTGGGGCAGCATCTCTACTTTTTTCTGGTCCATACCCGTCAGTACGCCCGCCAGCCCGAGGGTCATGGCCGAGAAACAGCCTGCCGACACCACGGCTGATTCGGCATGAGTCAGGGCCGCAATTTTTTCACCCACTTTCGTCTGCACATCATCGAGCATCATAAACTCTTTCGACGCGGCCAGAATGGTGTTGACCACGTCGTCTTCCATGAGCGAGCCGGTCATGGCGGTATAGGTGCCAGCCGCATTGACGAACGTGCGAATGCCCAGCTCTTTCACTAAGTTTCGGGGAGCCAGAACAGGAGCCGCCAGAGCCGATGCTACGGGTACGGCACCGCCGAACAGGCCACCAAGCAGCGGCATGGCCGATAAATGTTTCAGTAAATTTCTTCGATTGAGCATGATTGGTTAGCGATTAAAAAGATGATAAGGTTTTGGACAGGATTTAAAGGATGAACAGGATTTCTTATGCCTATTTTTAATTCCCGCGTTGAGCATAGTTTTAACTATGTTCGGGTGTTATCCGGTCTCCGACCGGCGGAATTGGATAATACCGGTCAGAGACCGGATAACACCCCGACGAAGTTAAAAACTTCGCCGAACCTTGACTTTACAGTTGGGGCCGACGCTCGGCTGAACAGGATTTCTTATTCCTATTTTTAATCCTGTAATCCTGTCCAAAACCCTTACTCCGGCTACTCAAAAATTAAGGTGCCGTACTTACTGAATTCGTGAAAACTGCCGCTCGTTTTCTTCCACGACCAGGTTTGGTAGCCCTGATCGTAGTCGATGCGGTAAAGATTTCCGCGCCAGGTTGTTCCCGACGCAGGTACTGCCTGAACAATGGGACTCATCAGCGCGTAGGGTATGAAAAACTCGGCAGTCCAGCCCGCAATGGCCGCATTACCCGTTTTTTCGCCCCCCTGTATGCTTGTGGCGTGTTGCGTTTTGTTTTTCCCCCGATAATTCCAGGGCTTCCAACCCTGCGCTTTTCCGTTGATATTCGGCACCAGAATGGGCAATTCGTAATTCAACGGCGACAGTTCGTACTCGAAATAAATGGGTACGGCCGGGTCGGGCCACAAAAAAACTTCCACCACATCTTCCCGCCACAGCGACGCAAAATCTTCCTGAATACTCGCCGTCAGTTTCTGGTCGTCGGACTGGAATAAAAAGTACAGTCCCGTTTCTGAATACAGCACTTTTGTTTTCGTCCCCAGCGTTCGGCCTGCCGATTCCTGAATGGTTAACGGCACCCAATCGGTTTGGCTCCAGCCTGCATAATCTCCGGTTCCACTAACCTGAAAATCGTCCGTCTTTTTAATGAAAATCCGTGTCGAATCGCTTTGTTCAGCATAAGAATACACACTCAAAAGACTCATTCCCAGCATAAAGACAAGTCTCAAAAGCTGGGGCACAGAGATCCAAAGAGATTTTTTCTCCCCTACCTCTGTGAATCTCCTTTTCTCTCTGCGCATCTCTGTGTAACAACCTGTTAAAAGACATCAGATATACGCAATGCAGTCGATTTCGACCCACGAGTTCCCCGGCACACCAGCATGGACCGCCACTGTTGTCCGAACCGGTGGTTTGTTGCCGAAGCGTCCTTTGTAGACTTCGTTCATGGCTTTATAATCGGCCAGGTCGTGCAGCAACACATTGACTTTCAGTACTTTCTCCATCGACGAACCAGCCTTGATTAACTCTTTCTCGATTTCTTTCAGTACATGGTCGGTATGTGATCTGATGTCGCCCTCGAAGTGTGCCCCCGCCCCCGAAACGAAGACCATATTGCCCAATTTGGTATGACCGGAATACAGCGGAACATCCTGATTTGCATCAACCGGTTCATCGTTACGAACTGGCACAGTTTCGGCAATGGCTTTTGTATTCACGTCAAGCCCGACGATACCGGCAATGGAAGCAAAGAGTCGTTTGAACAGGAGTCGGCGTTGTGCTTTCATGGCGTGTCTGACTACGGGAAAGGAGAAGCTTCTATTGGTTGAAAGTCAAAGCGATACATTCACTACTTATCCCACCACACAACGCTCGACAGCGTATTGGTGCCGCCCTGCCGGGTTCGTGCGTCGATGAAATTCGTTTTGTTATAGGTCTCTTCCGAATCCGGGATGACAAAGCGGGTTGGTATTTTTCCGCCCGTGAGGTTGCCCGGATAATTGGTCGGCGTGAGCACCGGATACCCCGTTCGTCGCCAGTTCGAGAAGATTTCATATTCATCTTCGAGAAAGAGAGAAACCCATTTCTGTGTCTGAATCTGTTCCAGTTGCTGCGCTGTGGTTCCGCCCGTTTTGTACGGATTAGCGGCCAGATACGAGTTGATTTTTGCATCGGAAAGTACCCCGCCCGTTCCGAACAAAGCCCACTGCCGCATTCCCGCTTTTACGGCATTGGTATACGCGGTTTCTGCCGTTGTTCCGCTTGTCCAGCCGCGCACGGCCGCTTCTGCCAGCAACAGGTTCGTTTCGGCATTTCCGAACACAAGCAACGGCGCACTGTATTTCAGCAGGGTGTTGGGGTTTGGCTCGGAAAACGAATTGAAATTGGCTGGGAGGTTGTTAAACGCTGCGTTTGGCATTCCGTTTTGCAGAGCCGTTGTCGTATCCGCCGAAAACGTTTTGCCGTCTGTTGATGTCCAGACAACGGAAATCACGTTCAGGCGCGGGTCTTTGGTGTTCTTCAGATAATCAATGAACGTTTTGGCAAACTTGCCGCCTTCCACGTTGTCGCCACCGGGCGTAATGTAGTCGGTGCTGATCAGGCCGTTGGCAATGAAGTTCCGGCTCGCCACCTGCGACCCATCGACGTAGGCAATTATGGCCCGGTCGGCATCGTCCAGAATGACCCCACCGGCAATGGCCTTTTCAACCCAGGTTTTAGCCGTTGCAGCATCCACTTCGGTCAGCCGCATACCCAGCCGCATCATCAGCGAATACGCAAACTTCTTCCATTTGGTCACGTCGCCACCATACATCAAATCGGCGGTTCCGAACGTGGCTTTGGTGGCATCGAACGCCTTGATCGACTCGTCAAGTTCTTTTAGCAAATCGGCGTAAATAGCCTGCTGCGCATCGTATTTCGGGCTGTAATTTTTATCGGAAAGGGCTTTTCCTGAGTCGAAATAAGGAATATCGCCATACAGATCCGTCAGGCGGTGAAACATATAGGCTTTCCAGATTCGGGCCGCCGACAGTTTATTGACATCCGCCGGATTGGCAGAAACGGCGTCGATCACCTGACGAATGGAAATCACCGCGCCCTGTCCGGCTAAGGTTCCGGCATAGGCACTCCAGTTGCCCGTCGAATAACTGTAATTGAAGTACTTATCGCCAGCCGCCGGAACCTCTTTATAGGTAGCAAACTGTTGCATCGACTGGCCGATGGTCAGGTAGGCCGCGCCCGTCCAGTTGGTGCTTACCCCGTCGAGTTGCGCCCTCGTGAACAGAAAGCCCGGCACAACCTCGGAATATTTATTAGGGTCCACGTTCATCTCCTCGAAACCCTTGTCGCAGGAAGACAGGAGCAGGAGAAACGGGACCATGAGGCCTATTTTTTGAATCAGATGGTTCATCATGAGGACGTTAAATGATTAGAATTTCACCATTAAGTTCACGCCGAGACTCCGGGTTCTGGGCACGCCAAACGCTTCCAGGCCCTGCGCGTTGGTGCTCGTATAGCCCGATTCGGGATCGAAATACTGGTTCTTTTTATCCTTGTATAGTATAGCCAGATTACGCGCCACTAAGGAAATCGACGCCGATTGCAGTTTCAGAAATCCGAGCTTGCTAACGGGCAAATTGTAGCTCAGCACCACCTGACGTAGCTTCACAAAGTCGTTGTTGAACATGAACAGCGCGGTGTAATTCTTGTCGTTATCGTAGTATGTATCAACCTCTTCTTTTTTCCAGGTTTTGGTGAAGGGGGCACCTTCGGGCGTGACACCCGTTACTGTAACACCCGTTTCGCGGCCCGGAAGCGTTTCCTGCGGCAACCCGAACCGATATGCATACTGGTACAGGTTTGAATAAACGATGCTGCCAAATTTGCCGTCGATGAGGAGGTTCAGCGAGAAGTTTTTGTAGCGGAAATTGTTGGTAATCCCCATCGTCAACGGTGGCGTTCCCTGCCCGATTTCCTGCAAATCACCCCGTACGGCATACCCGCTGGCCGTGTTGAAAACGACATTACCAGCGGCATCGGTTTTCTTCTGGTAGCCCCAAACGGTGCCATAAGGCCTGTCTACTACGTTCCGTACCAGTCCACCACCCACACCCGCGCCGATGTCGATACCGCTTATGCCTTCGGCCAGGCGTTCGATTTTGCTTTTGTTATACGCCATGTTGAAGCTGACATCCCAGCCAAAACCGGCACTCCTGACGGGCGTTCCGGTCAGTAGCAGTTCAACGCCTTTGTTGCTCAATTCGCCCACGTTCAACAGGGCGGAGGTATAGCCCGACGACAGCGCGATGTTCGAGGTAACGATGTCGTCCGTGGTTTTTCGGTTATAGAGCGTCAGGTCGATACCCAGCCGGTTATTCAGGAATTTCGCTTCGATACCACCCTCATACGTCGTCGATGTCAGCGGTTTCAGATCCGGGTTCGGCACCTGCGATGAAGACAGCACCTGCACCGGTCGTCCGTTGTGTCCTCCCTGTTGCATCGAATAGTACTGATAAATCTGGTACGCATTGACCGTTGCCCCCCCCACCTGCGCCCACGATGCCCGCAGTTTGGCGAAGTTGATGGCTTTTGGCAGATGGAACGCGTCGGACAGAATCAGCGACCCGCCAACGGACGGATAAAAGATGCTGTTGCTCTTTGGATTCAGCACCGAAAACCAGTCTTGCCGACCCGATACGGTTAAGTAGGCCAGCCCTTTATAGCCAAAATCTGCCGAACCAAACAGCGAATTGATGGCACTTTTCAAGTAAGTCGGCGTGGTGGTCAGAGCCGCCAGATTGGTATAGCTGTAGAAATACGGGATCGTAAATTCGCTGCCCGCAATGATGGTCTGGTCGTAAATACTGCTTTGCGCATTGCCACCCGCCAGGGCCGAAAACGTCAGGTCTTTATTCAGAAATGACGTATTGTAGTTCAGCGTCAGCAGACCGTTCGTTTCCGACGACGTTGTTTTCCGGCCCTCATACGTACCCAGCGGCTGGTAAGCGTTGTTGGTGGGTTGCACGTATTCTGACGAGAAACTGTAATAATCCTGGCTTACGCGGCCTTTAATGAACAGGTTGTCCAGAATATCATACCGGATGCTTCCCTGACTGAGAAACCGGTGTTTGATATCATCATTTTTGAACTTGTTGATGACGAAATACGGGTTGGGCGCGGCCGGTACCGGGTTCCATTCCGTTTCTTTGCCCGTTACCGGATCGTATCCCGGCGCGAGACTGCGAATGTCGACAACGTTGGCAACCAGATACGTAGCCCAGTGCGGGTTCATATCGGCATAGCCAACTTTGGGCCGGTTTGTTCCTTCTTCGAGGTTATACTGGAATACCGTTTCGATGCTCAGCTTCTTGCCCAGAAAGGCGTTTAAGCTCAGATTCGCAATACGACGACTGAACGATGAGTTCGGTACGATGCTGTTCGATTGGGTATTGTTCAGCCCTAACCGGAAATTCACCGACTCGTTACCACCCGTAAACGCAACCGAGTTGATGTAGTTGCTGCCCGTGTGGTAGAAATTTTTCAGGTTGTCTTTCTGGGGCGAATACGGGTGCAGTTGCCCATCGACCTGAATAGTAGGCTGGCCGTCCATTTTGGCACCGTACGAAAGCCGTCCCGTACTTTTGGCCTCTGTAATCGTTGTCGGCTTCTTACCATCTAACCCCTGCCCATATTCATACTGCCAGTTTGGAATCACGGCAATGTCTTCAAACGTCGTGTTGCTGTTGACCTCCACCCCGATTCCCTTTTGCGAACGTCCGCGTTTGGTGGTAATTAGAATCACGCCATTGGAAGCACGGGCACCATAAAGAGCCGCAGCCGGACCGCCTTTCAAAACGCTGATGGATTCGATATCGTCGGGGTTGATGCCGCCGATTCCGTCGCCCCGGTCAACGTTCATGCCGTTGCCATCGGGCATGGTTCCGCCGGGGGTGCTGTTGTCCATCGGCATCCCGTTGATGACGTACAACGGCTGATTGTTTCCGTTCAGCGAGCCATTTCCCCGGATGATGATGCGGCTGGAACCACCGGGACCCGTTGCCATACCCGTTGCGTTTACCCCGGCAATTTTACCGGTCAGGGCATTGGCTACGTTGTTTTCGCGGGCCTGCGTGAACTCACTTCCTTTCACTTCCGACACGGCGTAGGCGAGTGCTTTTTTCTCCCGCGCAATACCCAAAGCGGTTACAACGACCTCGCTGAGCGTACTCGATTCCGGTGCCAGACTGACCGTAATTGTGCTCTGATTACCTACCGTAACTTCCTGCCGCTTATAGCCCACAAAGCTGAATACCAGCACGGCACTTCCAGCGTCGGGAATATCAAGGGCAAATGTACCGTCGGCAACGGTGCTGGTTCCCCGTGTAGCGACGGCATTGCCTGCCTGACCCGTCGGTGTTTCTTTCAACACGACGCTGACGCCCGGCAGACCGGCCCCTTTTTCGTCGAGGACGATTCCGGTTAGTTTACGTTTTGGTGCTCCCGGCTGTGTATACGACTGGTTGCCAGTTGGTTGCTCCTGCCGCTTGATAATGATGCGTTCCTGAAAAACCTCGTAAGAAACCTGATACGGGGAAAGAACAGTATTGAGTACATCGGCAAGTGACTGATTCTGAAATTTATAGCTGAGTTTACGTTCGGCCCCGAAGATTTGCGGGTTATACATAAACTTCACGTTCGCAACGGTTTCGAGTTTATCGAGTACGCGCTCAATATCGGCGTTATTTAGCTGGAGCGTTATTTTTTGCTCAAGAATCTTCTGTCCTCGCAGCTCATGGGCATGGGCTACGATTATACAGGCAACAGAAAGAAAGGCCTGGCAGAGTCCAATGCGCATGATTTTCTGTATTGTCTTTTGACAAAGTAGTCTTTTTGACATAGTTTTGGCTTTTGTCGGATGAAAAAATCGGCATAAAAAGTCCCGATCCGCGTTGCGGATGTCGTAATGAGCTTACACGAGGGGCAGTTCCAGAGTCGAAGATGTTAGCGCATCTTCGACTTTTGTATTTTTAATACAGGGCTGTCAATGTATAGACCATAGGCTTTTGGTTAATTAGCTGATAATCAATAGAAGTTTGCACTTTTCTACTTAGTTGCAGCCTTTGCTGGCAATCACAATAGTGCCATCTACTTGCTCATACCGGGCATTGATGGTGTGGCAAATCAGGTCTAATTTGTCGAATAACGGTTCATCGGCCAACGAAGCGGTCAGGTAACAATTCTTCATCAGTTCCGCATCGAAAATGATCTCTATACCGTACAACTGACCGAGGGCCGCGAACACATCGGCAATGGGCGTCCGCTTAAATCTCAGGGGTTGTTTTTGCGCCGTTTGATCGAGTTCTACGGGTTCTGCTACCAAACTTTTTATGCGCTGCACCACCCGCGTTTCGGTCGATGAAACGATGATCTGCTGATTCGGCGTCAGCACCACATCCGCTACTGAACCGGTTCCTTTCGGACGGATGCCCCCCTCCCGATTCGGCGTAGAGACAGACACCCGCCCCGTTCTGACCACCACTTTCATCTGCCTGTCGCCCTCGTACGCCTGAACGATAAAACTGGTCCCTAATACTCTGGTAACCAGATTGGCAGCGTACACGTAGAACGGTTTCGACGGGTCTTTCGTAACGTTGAAATAGGCTTTCCCCGACAGGTAAACTTCCCGTTTGAGGCCTGTAAATCGTTTGTCATAACTGACCCGGCTTTTGGGGTAGAGCGTAACGGTGCTTCTGTCGGGCAGGCTTATCTGTACTGTTTTGCCGGTTACGTTAATTACTTCTGAGAGCGGGTTCGCTGCGGTGGCTACTAATTCCTGATACGTTACGGGTTGTTTTAGATTAACCGGTCGGTACAGATTCCACCCGAACAGCCCGAGTAAAATCAATACACTGGCTGCCATGCCATACCGGACAGGCGTCAGTTGAAACCACTTCACCCGGCTATCATCCGTTTCCTGAATGGCCCGGTGCAATTGCCTGATTTCGGCCTGAACTTCCTGATCAGTAATAGACGCGTTCTCTCCCAACCGGGGTTGATACGCATTGCTGACGGTTTTAAGCAGGAAGGCGGCTTTTTCAACTAATTTTTCCTGATCGGGATTCTGGCGTATCCATTCATTCCAGAAAGCTTCGTCGTTCGGATTCTGGAACAGTTGCCAACGCTGAAACGAAGGATCGGCCGCTAATGCTTCCGGTTCAACATGCCGATAATCCTGCATAAAGCAATTGGGTTTGGCTCGTTTCAGGAAAGATGCAGGCAAGGGTGTTCAATACTCATTGGCACCCAACTTTTTTATAAATTTTGTTGACGTACGGCTCGGAGTAGTAACACAGTAGAAAATCCGGGGAATGAGAACGTGATGTGAGTTAAGAAATAGTAGAACGCTGATTTTTATGATTGATACGATTTAAAATGATCCTCCATTATAATGAATTGGCTTTAAAACGGCTGAAAAATCATGTCTGATCATACCTACCATAAAAATCAGCGTTCTATTGTTTTCCCACCCGTTAATTTATCCGTATCAGGTCGATTTTGAAGATTAATATTGAATTGGCCGGAATGCCGGGCTGTGCCTGCGAACCATAGGCCAGCGTGGGGGGTAAGTACAGGATAATGCTGCCGCCGGGTGCAATCAGTGGAATGCCCTCCTGCCAGCCCAGAATAAGTTGGTCTAACCCAAAGCTAATCCCATTTGCGCTGTCAAACTTGCTTCCATTGGTAAGCGTACCGCTGTAATTGACTGTTACGTTGGAGCATAGCGTTGGCTTAGTGCCCGATCCGGGCGACACGATGGTGTAATAAAAGCCCCGGTCGTCGGCCGTGGCACTGATGTGACTCGAATCAATAAATTGTTTCAAAGTCGTCACTTCGGCTTGCGGGGCTTTTGTAGTGGGGACACTCTGGTTGCAGTCAGCCGGGTTCGTATCCGATTGTTTACATCCGCTCACAAGGAGCACACATGCCAACAGGTAAAATCCAATTTTTTTCATACGCAAACACCTGCCGCAACAAGCTATCTTTTTTGTAGATAACAGCGAGACTGTACGAAGGTTCGCCGGTGTTCGGTTGAAGGACCATTATAGCGTGTTCAGGGCTACGATAAACCGGTAGTGGCAATGCCCGCCAAATCTTAAGCGAGTCATTGCCACTACCGGTTTGTAACAGGACTTTCGTAAAAAGCGGTGCCACGGTTCTTTTTAATCGTATTAGGAACCGTGGCACCGCTTTTTACGAAAGTCCTGTGTAAAATAATTTGGTAGAATCTGAATTATTCGGAAAGAATGACCTTTCGGGTTATGCGTCGGTTGTTCCGGGTGATACTCAATACATAAAAACCACGGGTAAGTTCACGAACGGGTATCGTAATGCTGTTTTCGCCCGGTGTCGTCTGATGCATGACCTGCCGTACCGTCTGTGCCGCCGTATTGACCAACTGAACACTTGCCTCCCCGGTGGTTTGGGCATAATAGCTCAACCGGATTTCGTCATGAGCTGGTACCGGATAAACCTGTATCGTCAGGTCAGCATCAACGAAATCAGGCACTGCAGCCGCAATCCGCGCCGAAGCCATTGTTGCCGGATAAAGCCTGTTCTGTGGAATAATCTGCTGGCTCTGACCGGGATAAGCCCATAATAACCGAGCCACCGCGCCAACCGCTCCGTCAAAATATTCCATCCGAATCGTGTATTTCTGACCGGCAGTTAAGGCAATTGACGCACCATTGTTGGTAACGGGTGGGTGACCGTTCCAGTCGTTTATGAGTTGTACGCCGTTGACCCACAGCCGCACGCCATCGTCCGTTGAGGTGCTAAAGGAGTAATTACCGCTCACGGGTGCTTCGACCTGGCCTGTCCAGCGGACCGAGAAATTGTCGGCATTGATGGTGCCGGGTGCCGGTGAGTTGGTGCCCCAGTCAAAATTGATGGTTGCATCCGTACGGGTCAGCAGAATAGGCGGTGTCACGTTAGCGTTGTTAAAATACTCAGCCCGAAGGCCCGTGCCTGTGCCGGAACTCCCGCCCGACGATGGGACCCGGTAGTAGGCCGATGCCGGAATCGTTTGTTTACTGATTGTTGGGCCTGAATAACTAACCACTAAGCCCTGCCCTCCGGCCCCCTGAAAGAAGGGTATCGTCAGGGCGTGGGTACCCGCCTTTAAGCCAATGGTTCCCGACCGCTCCTGCATAGGATGTCCGCCGTCATTATTGACAATTTCTGTACTGCCGATATACAGTTTGCTGCCATCGTCCGAATTGGTGTAAAACGTATACGTACCGTCGGCAGGAACATTAATATACCCTTTAAACCGAACTGCGTACTGCTCCTCCCGGCTGCGCACCGACAAGTCAGGCGTGCCCACGTTTCCGCTCCGAATAGGCGTCAGCGTGTTAAAATCGGGCAGGTTGCCCCAACTTCCCTCATAATAACTGTAGTCCAACCCGTTCACCGCGTTGGCCGGATTCTCCGGGTCGCGCAGAGTAACAACGGGCGGCTGGGTGGTGCCAACGACTTTCAGCAGCAGCAACGAGGTGTAGGGCGCAAGTGTTACCGAACCGGAGTAGGCTTGATTGCGGGCGTCGCGCCAATCACCCGACAGGCTTACGGACGTGTTCTGACTGGTTCCATTATAGACCAACCGAATAAAATCATCGGGGTTATTTGGCGTGGCCGTCGCTTCCTGTAATTTGACGTTATCAAACCAGGCCGTTTGTCCGTCTTCATACAACTGAAGAACGATAATGGCGTTTGCCTCATCGGCGGTTGCCGTAAAGGCTGCTGTATAATGCTGCCGGTTTGCACTCATCAGAACACTGAAACGCGGAGCCAGATCGCTGTATGAACCCGACAACTGACGGATGAATGCATCGACACGCTTGCTGCCCGTTGCCACAGCATCGAACTCAAACTGGTAGGTTTTTCCCCGGCTGACAGCCCCGATATTGGCCGTTGCCAGCACGTATGAATTGGACTGATTCGATGCGCTGGCAAAGGAAATCCGCAGTGTACCGCCGTCAATTCGGTTTGAGTTGTCCCAGTCGGCGCGGCCATTTCCGTACGGACTCCAGGTACTCCATCCATCATTATTACTATTGAAAGCATTGTTTCTGAGCACGTTACCCGTTGGCGTCAGGGTGTTAACCGGATACGTTATCGGGCTGTTCTGCGAGTGCTGATCCTGACCGAACAAACCCTGCCACTGCGACAGGGCGAGGTTAGCTACGTTGGTGTTTCCATTAGCCACATAAACGGCCTGTATCTTAAACACGTCGTCGAACGGGCGGATATAATAGTTGTTGTCGAATGCACCATACTCATTCAGGTCGTTGGCATTCGAGTGGTATTTCACAACGAGTTGAGTCGCCGTCCGGCCAGCCAGTATGTTATTCTGAATGGCATTATTTCGGGGGAGGCAATGGCCATGATCGTCTGTCAGGGTTAGCTGCGTTTCGCCATTGTTATAGCTGGTATTACCCGTGACGGTCATGTTTGAGGTTGCATTCAGGAAGATACCCAGTCCCGTGCAATTGAAAATTGTGTTATTCGCGACCTCCGCACCCTGCGCACAATCATCGAAAAAGATACCGTTCGCGCCCGAATACGTGCCGCCGGGTGTGCCTTCGGGTGCGCCCAGACCGTTAAAAACAATGTTCGACACAACGTGGATATCACTTCGATTTTCCCGGTTGCCGTTCCAGGTGTAAATTCCCCCGCCATCACTTTTGGTCATGCAAAAGTTTGAGATTACGTTCTTTCGGATGGTGGTGCTATTTACAAAGGAGATGGCGTTGTAGCCAATGCTGTCAATCGTATTATTTTCAATTAGCATCGTCTGCCCTACGGCCGTCTGCAACCCATTGGCCTGACCGTCGCCACTTTTGCTGCGGCCCGCATCGACGCCCACATGCCGCAGGGTATTGCCCCGGAAGGTGACGTTTTGATACGGCGTTATCAAAACACCGTTGTTATTGACGTATTGAATGGTGCTATTTTCGAGTACAACGCCCTGCCCCGATCCGGTAATGACAACCCCGTCCTGACCGGCGTTGAGCACATCGAGGCTGGAAAACGTTAAGTTAGAGCTGGAATTAATGTACAGGTTCGCGTTTAACGACTGGCTTATGGTCAAATTACGCAGGGTGATATTAGAGATGTTGCTCAGGTCAACGGCCCGACCCACCGCCGTAGCCGTAATGGCCTGGTCATTGGGGTTTCCGGTGGCACTGTAAAGTTGAACGGTTTTTGTGCTCGAATCAAACGCCCACTCGCCTTCCTGGTCGATGGCCGCCGGGTGATTCTGGACAAAATAGCCCCAGCCATCCTGAATACCATATCCCGCGTTGGGACTCGTCACGTTGAGCGTATTGCCCGATTGCCCGTTAAAACCGTACCGATCCGTGACCCACTGCGTTGCCCGGATCACGACTTCCGTTCCGGTCCAGCCCGTATTAAAGTTCGGCGAGATTCCCTGCTGCGACGTAATTTGTGTGTTACTCTGGTGCGACTGAATGGTTAGATAGCCTTTGTTTGCGTCGCTTCGGTTGGGGTACCGGCTCAGGGGCAGCGAGTTATTCCGTCGATAAAGACCCGTTAGCTGTCCATTGCACGATGAACAGGTGGTTTGCCAGCGGTTGTTGCCCAGACTGGTCCAGTTCGTAAGCGGCACGGAACCGCTCAAAACAGGCTTCGCTCCGTTGTCATACGCATCGAAAATAATTGGCTGGCCAGATGAACCGGATTGTCGGACTTGCAGCCCTCCCCGAAACGTATCGCCCCGTTTGAAAAGAACCTGATCACCGGCGCGAAGCGTAAGTGAGTTGACTTTAGCGATAGTCTGAAACGGGCTGCCGGTCGACAGACCGTTGTTGTTATCATTGCCGTTGCCAGCTACGTAATACGTCGTTTGGGCGGTGACCCCTGAGGCTATTATGCCTAAAAGAAGAAGTTGCGCAAGGGCATAGCGCAACACCGCCATAGCTGGTGTGTAGAGCATTTTTTTCAAGTGACAAGTTAAGTAGGGTGAACGAAGACGGGGAAGATTAATAAAGTAAATACAATCCCCGATTGATGAAGCAAAAATAGGTCAGTTAGGCCGCTTAATCAATATATTTCGCAATTTTTATTTAGCATATCACTTAAACGGTAACATTATAGTAATAAAGAGGTTAGTTTTAACTAACAGGCTGATCAGGCTTATGATTAAGTATGACTACGGCTTTGGTTACTCATAGTGTGTAAACCAGGGTTGGCCCCAACTCAAAAAGACAGCATTCATCTACTCAAACGTGATTGACTTGGTTAGGAAGGACGTAATTCGGGCAATCAGACTGGCAGCGGACTCTGCCGGAACAGGCTCCGGAAAAGGGTATGTCACAACCTGTAGAGAGGAGTTACCCGCATCAGCTTAATCTACTTTATAAGATAGACTGCGGGTATGTAGTCTGTCAGGATCTTACGGGAAGATCTACTAAAATGCAGGGTATAAACTCCGGCTGGTATACGCGTCAAAAAAAGTATTTCTATAAAATGCAAACCCGGCGGGTGTAGTAGTCAGGCTGCCAAACTACGCTTTACGCACAGACCTAAAAACTATTTTTTTTATCGGCGTCCATTCATGCTTTCCCCGGCAAAGAAAGCCTATATCAATGAACCATAGTTTATACAGACAAGGGAATATGTATTTAGATACGTATGACCGTAACAGGCCTAAAATTCAGTAATTATTTACAGCCTGTATAGCCCTGTTACTTCTCATATAAGGGTAATGTGACAGCCTCCAGCCAATACCGGCGAAACGTATAAAAACAATTAAGCCACTGATGATAGGTAACGGGCTTAACAATATAGGATGCAATACTAAAAGCGTATGCATCCTCGATATCACTTTTGGCGTTAGAGTTCGTTAATACGACAACGGGTACTTGTCGATAAACAGAATGATTTTTAACGAATTCCAATAACGATAAACTATCTTCTTTCCGGGGTAGATATAAGTCCAGTAAGATCAATTTAGGAAACTTTTCCTCATCCGTTACGGAGCAGGTTTCCAGGTAATTTTTTACCTGCGTGGTATGATTCAGCCAGATCGGTTGTACTTCCGGGAAACATTGAGCCAACGCTGAACGCATGATAAGCCACTGATCGGCATTATCCTCAATGACTAAGATCGGAATTCTATTCGATCTACGGCGTCTCGTTGTGGCTAATTTAGGCATACGTAAACGTTAATAAACTGATTCATGAAAATACAATTACTAAACTAAACAGTTCCTTAATAGAAACCTCGTTTTAAACAAATAATCCGCAAAAAATTAGCGTACGTTTACTTTTCCTGGTAATCCTTTTTTATATACATTCGTACATAATTTTTTACGCTGCTCAATTCAAAAAAACTGACATAAAGCGATCTGCTGTCTGTGTGGTTTGATACAGCTAATCACTACTATTCGATTTCAGGACAAATAAGTACACCTGAATACGGCAACACGAAAATAATTAGACTATTAAAAGAAATAAAATTAAAAAACTCAGCTAATCAAAGGCTATCTTTCAACTAAGCGATTTAGTCTCTACCCGGAGGACGACTAAGCAGATTTGGGTAATGTTGAAATAGCTCAGATTTAAGTGTCTGACAATACAATAATCGGTTTCACAGAAACGCTCTATTACAGTCGCTACCGGCTCAGTTATAACTGCCCGCTTAGTTAACTGACTTAATAAAGAGTAAGAGAGCCAAGTGTCAAATTAGTGAGGGAAAGGGCAACGGATAACGCATAGAAAATTGTCCATCCCCAATGACGCTCACGACGATTGGGGATGGACAAGCGAATCATTATCGGTCGTATTCCGCAGTTTGTGGGTTGAAATTTGTCCAGCCCGAAACCCAGTTATCTGCGCCAAACGCCCCCCGGTACGTTACCGGCGTAAAAAATGAGTCGGCCAGTTTGCCGCCCGTAACCGCACCCGTTAGCAGGGGCGAGCCAAGTTGTGGTAAAAAAGCAGGTGCCGTCAGGTTGAAGTTGGAAATGTTGAGCAGCAGCGATGTCAGTTCCGAACTCTGAACAATCTGGTTATTCCGTCCGGCCGACGCAAAATAGGTTGTCGCCTGATCGGTTGTAACGTCGCCCGCACCAACTACCGGCGTTGGCACATTAGCCAGCACAATCCCTTTCAAATCCAGTGCATTGCTGGTTAGGTTCGCCAGTGTACCGGTTGTCGTTCCCTCGATGCGCACCCCCTCCGGATACCCATACAGCAGGGAATTGTAAATGCTGATGGCGGTATTCCGGCGCAGATAGATACCCGCCTGGTAGAAGCCGGGGCCGGGGGCTGATGTGTAGGCAAAGTTGCTGATGTTGGCAAATATGGGTGCTGTTTGGGGTAAGCCATTCTGCTTGGCCAACGGCGCACCGGTGTTTTCGCCCGGATCGAAGTTTTGCGATTCGATGCCATTGGAGCCTAATGGATCGCCAACGGACGGATCGCGCAGGGCTACCCCAAACTGAACCTTGCCCAGATACCCCCAGTCCGAACTCCAGTCGTCGTCATACGTCCGATAGGCAATCAGGTTTTTTGCATTTACCGTACCGCCAAACCAACCATAGGCATCGCCACTGCTATACGAAACCTGAACGTGGTCAATGACTGTGTTATAACCTACACCATACAGGGTCAGGCCGCTTAGTTTATTCGTCGGCACGTTGGTTGGCGAGGTACCCGCAAACTCAATCCGGACATATTGCAGCGTACCCGAATTGTCATCAAATTCAGAATACGTTTCCACCATTCCGCGAACACCTGCCGCATAGAGCGTGGCCGCCGGGCGGTTAATGGCCGCTTTCCCGATCAGCACCAGCCCGCCCCAATCGCCGGCTGCGCGTTGTCCCGTGGCTTTGGCCGAGGTAAACACAATGGGTTGGGTGGCTGTTCCTTTGGCCATAATCTTGCCTCGCCGTTCGATAATCAGCGTCCCGGCCATGCTTTTTCCGGTAGGGTCCAGTTCCGGCCCGGCTCCTTTAATGACCGTTCCCGGCTCGATGGTCAGCGTATAATCGGCGGGAACATACACCAGCCCCCGAAGCACGTAAACCGTGTCTTTTTTGAGCGTCCGGTTGGCGAAAATCGTTCCCTGTAGCTCTTTCACCGGTTTGAGCGAAGGGATAGCCAGCGTAAATGCACCGGAACTTTGGGCCGTTTGCCCACCAGCCGTTACCGAAACAGGCCCGTTCGATGCCCCGGCAGGCACGACGACCACAAGCTGCGTTGACGTGGCCGAGATGATGGTGGCCGGAACGCCCGCAATGGTAATGGTATTACTGGCCGGGTTGGTGTTGAAGTTCGTTCCCGTAATTATGAGCGTGGCACCAACGGGTGCGGTGGCCGGGTCGATATTCGTAATCGTCGTTACGGCTGCCGGAGTTGGATTGGGGTTATCCGTCTCTTTCTTACAGGCGATGATAAGCGCCGACAGGCTGACGAATAGCAGCAGCGCGGTGAGCAGTTGTCTGGTCGTTTTCATACATTTTACTTAGTTAATAAGCTGATTTGTTGTTTGTTAGGGGCGAAAACACACTCTATAATTCGATGTCCGTCAATGGCAACCGGAATAGTCCGAATGACCTGAACCTGACCGGTTTTAATGAACTCCTCGATCTGATAATTACTGGTTTCGTCGATCACGTAGAAATGGGGAACCGTAGCCGGTGTAAATTCCTGCGCGGTAATAATGCCCGGTACGTGGTATATCTCCCGTGCCGATTTCAGTACATGATACTCCACCGTTGCCTGCAAAATATTTTTCTCGTTGACGGCTGTATCCCAATTGAGCAGGTAATGCACGTTGATGGTTTTATCATGGAACCACATGGGCAGGAAGTAGTCAGCCGTTTCAACAAAAACGGGGTACCGTTTGTCCAACTGCGGCATATAGCTCAAGATACCCCCCGGGAATAGACTGACTTTCCGGTTTTGATAAAAAAGAAATGCGCCCAGCAGCAGCATGTAAAGGGGTAACAGCTTGGTTAGCAGGACTAAATTACCACTCGTAATGGACCAGCGATTGCGGAAAAAGTAAAATGCATAAACCAACTGATAGAGCAACAACAGATGGTTCGGCCACATGTACCGGCTGATAAAAACCGACGTATAGGTGAGCGAAATCGTTAACGCAATGCCGAGGCTGACCATATAAATGAAGCCCGACATCAGGTAAAACAGGAATGGTTTGTCTGCGATAATTCCCCGGAAACCAGTCTTCACCCGTGGCAGAGCGATGTACAGCCATAATCCAATGACTAAGGCAAATCGCAGGATTGGCAAAAATGAAAACAGGGGTCGGCTTTCCAAAGACGAAGACACCGTGGGAGCCAGTTCGCCAACGGTGCTGAAGAAAGACATAACCGTTGGCACCGGAATCCAGGAATGTGGCTTGCCGGCTTCGGCCTGAACAACAAAATTAGGGTACCAGATCAGGAGCCAGGCCACCGGCAATACGAGGTGAGCTGCCAGCACGAACAGGTATCGCCGGTCTTTAGACCAGAGTAGTAACCCCGCGAAAAACAGACCCGATGCCGCTCCGAAGAACAGGCCAAAACTGTGTGTCAGCATCAGAAGTACGCCCACAATGCAGAACAGAAGCAGTAACCGAATCTGACCGGGCGCGGTGATGAGCCGGTGCAGCAGCACAAAATACCCCAGGCTAATCAACAGATAAAGCGAATAGCCACGCAACTGCGTCGACAGGAGCAGGTTCAGGTAGGTGAAGGCGACAATGGCCGTAATCAGCACAAAATTCGTGGTGGGTGTACCAATCAGCCGCGTTATATACCGATAAAACAGGGCGATGGTCAGGGCAAAAATCGCTACCGAAACCGCTCGTAGAAACTGCGGATTTAAGCTCGTCAAATGGGCGATGATCCAGTAGGTATTAAAGGAAACCGGGGGGTTGCCATCCATAGCGCTCACAATCGCATTGTTCATGTGCCCCAGCGAAGGGTCCGAAATGAACATATAACTGAGCACCTCATCCATCCAAAGCCATTTTTCTTTGGAAAACAGGGACACAATGAGACTGACGGACAGGGTTACCGCCATAGCGATACTCAGCCACCTTATTTTTTTAGAGTCTACCATCTTCGTCCGTTTTCATGGATTACGCGCTGTTATTCGCTTAAGCTCATGGTTGTCTGTTCGCCCACCGGCGCGTTCGGCGCGCATTGCCTGTAGAGGTCAATGTACTGGTCGGCAATGAGTTGAACTGAGAACCGTGTTTCTATTATCCGAACGGCGTTGGTGGCTAACCGCTCATACAGCACCGGGTCGGACAACAGCTTATCGACGGCACCAACCATGGCGTCGACCTTTGTTACATCCACCAGCAGCCCCCCATCCTCGACTACCCAGGGGACGGCCCCGCTGTTTTTCCCCGCCACAACCGGCACGCCATAACTCATGGCTTCGGCCAGCACCATCCCAAACGATTCTTCGAGAGACGCGTGCAGCAGCAGGGTGCTTTGCGCTACTTTATCCAGCACCTCCGCATACCGCGTCGGGCCAAATAGTACGACGTTGGAAATCTGATTTTCCCGGCAAAAATCGGCCGCTTCGGTGCCGGGTTCAAAGGCTGTACCGAATCCCCAAAGCAGTGCGTTCGGATATAGCTGCTGAATGCCCTTAAACGCCAGCAAGGCTTTTTTGCTGTTTTTGCGATCATCCCACCCATTAACGACCATGCTGATAATCGGGATGGTGGGGATGGCTGACCCATAATTTTTCGCGGGCATCGGCACCGGATTTGGCACAACGGCTACCGGCACCGATGTCCACTTCTGCACCGACCCGGCCATGTAGGGCGACACCGCCGTGAACCAGCGTCCCCGCCGGAAAACATAGCGGGCCAGCAACAGATGAAAAAACCGGTTCAGCGTACGGACATACCGAAAAATTGTCTGCGCGTTGTCGTGTACGGTAATGAGCGCATCGGGCGTGTAGATCAGGGCGGCCAGTGCGTACTCATAGGTCCAGTGGGCATGAACAACATCGGGCTTGTAGTGTTCCAGCACCCCCACCAACTGCGCCCGCTCGAACCGAAAAAAGTCGGCGGTTCGGCCAGCGCGTTTACCATTGGGCCGGAACGTATGGTTCCGCCGGGGCACGATAACGTACGTCAGCCGTTGATTTTCGTAGACGAAAGGCAGGGCATCATCGTCCAGTTTATCGTCCATCGTAACGGCCAAAACCCGGTATCCACGCGCCAGATATTCCCGAATCAGGTTGCTGATCAGGGGCGCACCGGCCTGTCCTTTCGGGTAGGAGCCAAGTGCCTGTCGCTCGGTTTCCGATAGCAGGTCATCCGTTGCAATAGACCCTAAGATGCTGATATACATGACGGCATTTGCGGTTTGACTGACTGAATACGGGTACTGATCACGCTGTTTTTTCGCTTCTTTTTCACGCTGAAATTCAACTGGTGGCAAAGGCTAACGTGGCAGCATGTTCCATTACCGGACTGTAATATTTCTGGACGATGTGATTGACTTTCGATTCCCAATTCTGCTGCCGGGCAAAATGGAAGGCATTCATTCCCATCTCCACCCGTTTGTCTTCGTTGTAATACATCCAGCTAATGGCTTTCGCCAGGTCGGACGCAACCGTTTCGGGGTCCGTTACGGGCACGCGTATGCCGGTCGAATCATCGACCAGTTCGGCCTGTCCGTGCAGATTCAGCGTCACTACCGGCAGCGAATACGCCATGGCCTCCATCAGTTGAGCGGGGCCGGTATCGCGCAGGCTCGTGAACAGGAAAACATCAGCCTTTTCGTAGTATCCTTTTACCTCCTCATAATTCACTTTACCCACCCACGTAACCCGGTTTTCCAGCTTATACTGAGCGATGTATTCGGGTATGTACTGGCCCATTTCTCCATCGCCAACAACGGTTAAGTGAATGGGCAAACGGGCATCTACTTTACTGAATCCGTGCAGCGAAAGCTCAAGGGCTTTGCGCGGCATCAGCCGACCCACCCATACCAACTCCATGCGGTTGTGGGCGGGGCGGCAAATCGGTTCCAACGGAATAAACCCCTGACCAACACCCCCAAATTCTTTTTCCACATCCTTTTCTCGGCCCAGGGCGTTGACCATCAGGCGGGTATCTTCATTCCAGGCCAGTACATAATCGGCCTGGCGCACCGACTGGTAACAGCCGGGATTGAAGCGAAGCATCAGGTTACTCACCCACGACCGCATCTTCTCTTTCATCCAGTAACCTTTAAAATAATGACGCATGTTTTCGGGGGCTTCCTGCCCACCGCCCACCGGCCCGTAGATGAACGGGCGTTTCAGTTTGTACAGAAAACTACCCAACTGAAGGCTCGTGTAGCTGACATGATGCACCAAATCGAACTGATGTTTTTCGGTTAGTTTCGTGGCCGCTTTCAACGCGGCCCACTGCCAGTAGAGGTAGTGAAAATACATACCGATTAGTCCGTAGGAATACGCTCTGTCGATCCATTTGGGCAACGTAACGTACACAAAGGTCAGATTAGGGTACGCCGAGTCCTGTAACTTTTGTTCGATTTCCGCCTTGCCAACATCGCGCGTCAGGCACCAGACCTGATACCCGTGTTTACTGATTAAGGAGGAATAATACCAGCCATTGCCCTCCTCCGACCCTCGGTCCGGGATACAGGCGTAGGCAGAAATTATTATTTTTTTCATAACGTTAGGGAGGACTATACTTTCATTTTGCGAAAAGGGAGCCAGACCTGGACGACCTGTACAACTCGTCCGCTATAGGCTTACTTTTCAGGTAGTTTGCCAGCAGCAGCGCGTGGGCCACAATGGTAAACGTCGGGTTGGCGTGCCCACCGGTCGGAAACACCGACGAACCCGCCACGTATAAATTTTCCAGTCCATGCACTTTGGCGTTTCCATCGACCACACCCCTCTTCGGATCGTCAGCCATCCGGGTCGTTCCAATGTGGTGCGATGCCGAGTTGAATGTCTTCAGCCGCTCGTTCAGGTAGGTACGAAGGCCCGCTTCCGAGTACTGTATCTCGCCGAGTTTTTTTTGGGTAAACCGCTCAGCGAAAAGGTTGTGGGCCTGAACGATGGAGTCCATATCAGCCTCCAGAAAACGTAGCTGAGCTTCGGCTCGGGGAATGCCGAACGCATCGGTTTGCGAGTCAGACAAATAGATTTTGCTTTCCCGGTTTGGTGCCTGCTCGGTCTGGAAATACAAGCCCCAGTACTCGCTTCGTTTCGATGGCATCAGGAACGGCAACCGGCGTTTTGCCATTCGTTTCGCGCTTAGCCTGATTAAGTCCGGGATCTCCGAAAGTCCATTTTTGATGATATTGGCCGAGTGCTCTTTTATGGACGGCATCAGTTCCCTGACCTTTTTCATCGACCCGTTAATGGACCGCTGACTCAGGATAGACAGCACCGACTTGGCAACAAACCGGGACGAAAACAGCACATCCCGATGCCCGTTGGTGGTGTTGGCGTGATACAGAAAAAAGATGGTATTGAGCAATTTATTCGCTTCCTGAACGGGTTCGGGAAACCACCAGCGTCGGCGGCAGTACACGCCCCCGGCATCCCGCTCAAAATCGGTCAGTACGGCTTCCCGGTTATTAAATTTCAGTTCGGCATACGTACCGCTGAAGTGAACCATGTAATACCGGCCTACATTATCGTGCTGATTGCCAAGCCCGGCAGGAAAACGGTCTGTTTTGGAAACCAGCAGCAACCGCGCATTTTCGATACCGCCAGCCGCCAGCACGAAATCCTGCGCCCGTACCGTTAGCTCGACTCCGCCCATCGAAACCGCTACGTGGCTAATCCGTTCGGAATCGTCCTGCGTGTGCAGCGACAGAACATGGGCATCCATCAGCACCTGAATGTTGGTACTTTTCTCCAGCGCAGCCCGGTAGGCTTTACCAAAATGAACCGGCGGACTCCATCGCTCCATCGGGTACGAAACCAGCTCTTCCGAGTCCAGTCCGGCCAAAATTTCGCGCTGGCTATCAGGAAACGCTTTCTGGGCATCGAATTCATAGCGTCCGATCTTACACAGGTCGGCGGCCTGGTGATAATACGGCAGCAGGTCCTCATAGGTGATTGGCCAGCCGCTGTCGGGCACCCACGAACGGGTCTTGAAATCAATGGGTTCAAACGGAATGCACCGCCCGCCCCAGGCCGATGAGGTGCCACCAAACTGCCGACGGCGGTTTTCTTCCAGCGGCTCATGTGAACCCACCGGCGAGACACTGCCCCGGTATAAATCCTGATTGGCGATGGTTTCGGACCAGCTTCCACCCGTTAGCAGCAGGACCGAAAACGGCGACGCATCCAGACTCAGGGCCATCGAAATAGCCGCCGGACCACTGCCAATGATGCAAATATCGGCAGCAAGCACCTGACCGGGCTGGAAGGTATCTTTCGTGACGATCATGACAGTAGCTGGTTAATTTTGGGTAATGCCGGTGGTAACTTATCGACATAGCGCAGCGATGCGATGTTGTGCTGCAGGTGCGCCATATCGCTGGTGCCGAATAGCACCGCATCGGCTTTTTTCTGGGCCAGAACGGACGCAATCAGAAACTGCGGCAGCGATATATCCGCCAGTCCCTTCATCTGCCGAATCGTGCCAACCTGCCGGTCGAACGCATCCCGAATGAAGTTGTACGGTTGCATTGCCTGATTTCCCACTACCGGAATGCCATGCGCGTGGCACAGGTCGGCAATGGGCGATTCGCCATTGGCCTTCCAGGCCGTCGAAGTTTGCACAAGTTGAACCTGCCCGCTTCGGATGCCCGCTTCCACCACCCGGTAATCGTTGGTCGATACGCCCGTGTAGCGAGCCAGCCCCTGCTGCCTGATTCGGGCCAATCCATCCCAGGAGTCTGTATCGGCAATGTCACTCCAGTTCGGCTCGTGAAGCAGCAGCGCATCGGCGGCTTCGACCCGTAGTCGTTTGTTGCTTTTCTGAACGCTTTCGATCAGGTAGGCTGCTGTATAATTATTTCTGGCTCCGGTACGCTGTTTTATCTTTTTGCCGATCTGGTTGAGGGGCGACAGCCAGCCGGGTGTATGAACGCAGGGCAGGCCCGCTTTGGTAATCACAAAAAACGGTAAGCCCGTGGTTTTCAGACTCCGGGCAATCAGCCGTTCCGAATCGCCCGACCCGTAAAAATCGGCGGTGTCGATCAGGTTGACGCCCTGCTCGGCAGCGATGCGGAGAAAATCGGCAAAAAAATCCGGGTCGAGCCGACTTCCCAGCGATGCCGCCCGACTGGTTCCAAGCCCTAACGGCGATAGTTGATCCAGGGTTATCATGGTTGAGAAGTGAATAAGTTGTAGGTAGTAAGTGGTAAGTAGTAAGTAGTAAGTAGTAAGTAGTAAGTAGCTGGCGCATCAGCAGTACAGGCGTCAGCCACTTACTACTTACTACTTACCCATTCACCCTCGCCTGAGGGTTGCCAGATACGGTTTTGCGCCCGACAGCACTGCCGGGTACAGTTCATCAATAAAGGTTCTGATTTTGGTGTCCCATACCTGCGACTGAGCAAACGCGTAACCAGCCTGACCCATTGCCAGCCGTTCGGTGGGGTGCGCCTGCATCCACTCGATGGCCCGCGCCAGGTCCGAAACGGTTTTCGCTTCGGTCGTTACGGGTACGCGAATGCCAGTCGAATCATCGACCAGTTCGGCCTGTCCGTGCAGATTCAGCGTCACTACCGGCAGCGAATACGCCATCGCTTCCAGCAACTGATGCGGACAGGAATCGCGCAGGCTCGTAAAGAAGAAAACATCCGACTGCTCGTAGTAATTCTTGACTTCCTGATACGACACGTGCCCAACCCAGTTCACCCGCTCGCGAACGCCGTACTGCTCGATATAGTGCGGCACGAGTTCGGCCATTTCGCCTTTTCCGCCCACAACCGTCAGCTTAACCGAAAGAGCCGGATCGACCTGCGCCAGTGCCTGAATCGTTAGTTCGAGGGCTTTCCGGGGAAGCAACCGACCCGTCCACAACAGTTTCAACGTGTTGGTGGGGTAATGCTGAATTGGTTCCGACGGTAGAAACGACGAGTTCAACCCGGCATCCCAGATTCGGTCAATCGGCAGGTTAGGCCGTAGTTTCCGGGCCAGTGCATAGGTATCCAGATTGGTCACGACCAGCCGGTTAGCGGCTGCTACGGACTTGTAAAAGCCGGGATTGACATGTTGGAGCAGGGTGCCGACCCAGTCGCGCATCCACTCCCGCGACCAGTAGGCTCCGAAGTAGCGTTTGAACGCTTTGGGTGCCCGCTGCCCTCCGCCCACTGGCCCGAAAATGAACGGCTTACGGAGTTTGTACAGAAAACTACCCAACTGAATGCTGCCGTACGTAACATGATGCACAATGTCGAAGCCGTGCGTCCGGTCGAGTTTCCGGGCCAGTTTCATGGCACTCCACTGCCAGTAGAGGTAATGAAAATACATGCCAATCAGGTTAGAATGGCAGAATTTGTCGACCCAGGCGGGCAGATTTACGTAATAAACTGTCAGGTTTGGAAAGAATCCGTTCGCCAGAATTGGCTCGATAATGGGTTGCGCTTCTTTTTTTGTCAGGCAATACACGTCCAGTTCATTCTGGCTCAAGGTGGTGGCATAGGTCCAGCCGGTTCCTTCCTCAGAACCCTGGTTAGGAACGCAGGCATACGCGGATAGAAGTACTTTTTTCATGGGGCTAAAGGGGTTTCATCAGCCTAACTTTCCGCAACAGAAATCCCGTGCAGATTCGGGCAACATCAAAGAAGAAATACAGCACCTTCGTTTTGGAATGGTCGATGGCGAAGTTGTAGCGAACACGCAGGTTCGTTGGCGACTTGATGGACGTAAATCCGTTGATAAACTGTTTCAGGCTTATTTGCCGCTCCACCTGAATACCCGTTGCTTCAACGTATTCATACACCACGCTCGGCACGTTGACAATCAGCCGGTAACCCGCTTTACGCGCCCGCACCGAAAACTCGATGTCCGACATGTAGTGGATGTATTTTTTGGAGTTGAACAGGCCAATCCGATCAAAAACCTCCATCGGAATCAGCGTTCCCCGACCCGGCAATGAGTGCGATTCAACGTAGGATGTGCGCTCGGCCAGTTCCTGATAATTGTTGTGATAATCCTCCGACAGGTGCCGCCCGCCAGCCGTGTAGAGTTCAAAAGCCGCCCCGGCATACTCCAGTTTATTGGGATTGTTGCTGTCTACACTAACCGACCCTACTAAGCAGGGCTTGTGTTTGCGGTAGGCATCCAGCATGGTTTGCAGGTAATCGGGACCTACGCGGGTGTCGTCGTTGAGGGTCAGGATAAAGTTTTCCTGCCGTTTGTCGGCTTGTCGCTGCGCATAGCGAATACCCCAGTTCGTGGCTTCCGTCCACCATAGATTGCCATCGCCTTTTAGCACGATGACCTCTGGATACTCCTGCATGATCATCAGTTCGGTACCGTCGGTCGACCCATCGTCAACCACCACAACCTGAAACTGACGATACGTTTGCGCCGACAGACAGGCCAGGCACTGCCGGGTAAATTCTAAGCGATTGTGAACCGGAATAACAATGGTAATCATACGGGTGTGGAGCTTTTAGTTAATGTTAATGGGTTTAATGGCAATGAATAATCGACTTCCTGAACGTCGTAATAATCGACGGGCGGCTGGTCGGGCGGGCGGTTGCGGGCGTAATACATACCAACACCAACAAACCCCCAGTAATAGACCGGGAGCTGGTACGAAATGGCGAAGATGAGACCGCTGGCAAGGAAGCCAAACAGCACAGTTTGCTCGGTGGTGAAGGTCCGGTTTCGGGTATAGAGCGTAATCAGCGTGCCGATTATGAGTAGCAGATTGATGGCCAGTCCAACGGCTCCGTAGTTGTAGAGCATGTCGATATACTGCGAGTGAATGATGGTTCCCTTTTCCGGAAAATCCTCATTCTCCATAATTTCGCCCCGGTCGTAGCCATCGTATCGCCAGCCGAACAGGGGCCGCTCGGGAAACTGGCCTAAGTAAAACGTCGATTGCTCAACGCGCCAGCTACCCGTATTGTCTTCTTTTGGGTCAAGAATGCCGCCGAGGTTTTCAACAAACGCATCGACTTTATTGCCCGGCAGCAGGTTCATCAGCGGGACCGCAATGGTGAGCAGCACAGCAAACACAAGCCCTGTACGACCGATGGGCAGGCTATTGGCCGACAACTTACCAACGAACGACAGGCCAACCACAAAAGCAGCCGCGATAACCACCGTTGAGATAACAGACCGGTGCAGCAGAAAGACAATCAGGGCAAACGTAAACAGGCTGACCGCCATATGAATCAGTTTATGCTCTTTCAGGTATAGTACGAAGGAATACAGGAATGGAATAACTAAATAAAACGCTTCAAAGGCCGAGGTCGTGCGGCTTTCGGACGTCAGGTTATACGAGAAAATTTGCCCCAGCAGAATCTGATTGATAAAGAAAAAGCCGAAAATGAGGTAAACGACATAAACGAACTTAAGCGGTTCGGCTTTGTGCATTACGTAGTACGCGCTAAGAGCTAACCCGCAGTAAGCGAAGCGTTTAATGACAAAATAGGAGTAGACAAACTGGCCGTACTCGTACTTCGATTCGAGTACCAGCCCAATAAGTCCGAGCACCAGTGCCCACGCGACAACTTTGTAAATACCCGGAAAGCTGAAATAGCACAATACCAACGCCGGAATCCCCGCCAGAGCCGTCACATTGACCATCATGCTGAGCAGCGAACTTCCCTGATCGCCCCCATAAACGAGCGCACTCACGCCGAAGAGGAGAACAAAAAGCAGAAATCGGTGAATCCAGGTTATCATGGGTTGTTTGTTGTTTTTACGGTTTGTTGTTCGGGGCTTACCCCACCCCAACCCCTCCCCTTGAACTAAGGGGAGGGGCTAAAACGGCACCGTCTTAAGCTACTGCATTTTAGCAGAAGGCCTAAGTTTTAGACTATGCTGCACCCCTCCCCTTTTTTTAAGGGGAGGGGCCGGGGGTGGGGTTTCACGCATATAATCCGGTTGCTTCAGCATCGCCCGGTAGAGAGCAAGGTGTTTGTCGATCATAATGTCGAGCCGGAACCGGTTAACGGCGTATTGCCGCTGCCGGGCCGCCAGCCGGTGGCGGGTAGGCGGAAACTGGTGGCGCAAAATGGCGTCGGCCAGTTCAGGTGCGGTCGCCCCGGCGGGTAACAGCCCCGGTTTTTCGGCGTCGAACTGTTCGGGAATGCCGCCCGTCGCCAGAGCCAGTACGGGTGTTCCGGTTGCCATAGCCTCCGTAAGCGTATAGCCCCAGGATTCGTTGGTAGCCGTATGAACGTATAGGGAAGCCTCCCGTAAAAATTTCGTTACGTCCGATTGAAAACCTAAGAACGAGACGTACTCCGCCAGATTTTTCTCCCGAACAAGTGCCTCCCATTCCTGCCGTTTCGGACCATCGCCCAGCAGTTGGACCTTAAAATGAGTGTACCCCTGCGCCCGTAATTCATCGGCTGCGTCGATGAGTAGCCGCTGGTTTTTTCGGGCTTCAATGGTGCCGATATTGACGATGAGCAGGGGGGCAGTATCCGGTCGGGACATAACCGGTGGAAACTCAACGCCATTGTGAATGACCGTACAGGGTGCGTCTTTCGGACGCAGGAATGCCGATGTCCGTTTGGTATAATCCGACACGGTAATGAACCCATCGCACTGACGAAACAGGTATTGAAACCAGGTTGCCAATCGCTGTTGGGTCCAGCGGTTAAGCGGGTATTTTTCCCGGTATTCGGCCAGTGGATCATCGTTGAAATGGCACGTAACAACAACCGGCACTTTGTGCGACAGGCCAAGCGCAGCGGCTGCGCCGGACGTAACATCCTGCGCATGTATGAGGTCGAAGGAGCGCGACCCTTTCACCCAAACCGACACGCGGATGCTGACGAAATTTTCCAGTTCCATACATAGCACCTGTGCATTTTTTCCCAGCATGGCGGCTAACCGACGCAACAAACCAAAGAGTTTTTTGACCAGAAACGGAGCATCTGCCGGGGTTATGAGCTGCACGGATTCCACTTGCCCGGCCAGATGCGCCAGCAAGCGGTTGTAGTGCGCCGTTACGCCCGTTCGGGACGTTTGGGTGGCAGATGAAACGAGTAAAATTCGCATACGAATACAGGTCTGATTGGCGACTGATAACCAGTTACTTATTCAGCAATCGGTACAGTTTCAGGGTAAGAATACTGCCCGGTTGCTTGCGGAAATTGTTAGACAGACTGTCCAGAGCCGCTTCGCCGTATAGCAGAAAATTGTACAGTTTGTTGTTGTGCTTCGTCCCGATTTGCCCCATCGTTGCGCGGAACGACCACCGCAGAAAAACGAAAACGCCGTATTTGTCACCGTGAATATTTTGAAACACCCGTCGCTGATTCCGAACGGCGTAGTACTGTTTCCAGGCACCGGGCCAGGGGATACCGTCGCGGTCGAAAGAGGGCGGATGATAAAAGATGGACCGGGGTACGGTGACCACCGGGTAGCCCATTTTCTGGACGCGGGTCATGTACTCGACCTCATCACCCCAGATAAATAGTTTTTTATCGGGCAGACCAACGTTTTTGACAACCTCGGCACTCACTAACGTGCCATTGAAAAAGAAGGCTACGCCATAAACCAAATCAAAAGGTGTCATGTCGGCCACTTTCCGGTAACTCCGATTGGGCCTGTCGACGAAAAAAGCCAGTTCGCTATGGTCTTTGTTACTAACTGAAACACTGTTTTTAATGCAGGGGCCGATGTTGGGTGCCTTCATCAGGGCGTCAAGTGCATCGGGCGCGGCCAAGCAGTCGTCGTCCATGCACCACAGCCAGTCGAATCCACCCCGATACGCCGTGTCGATACCGGTTGCAAAGCCGCCCGCTCCCCCTAAGTTGGGTTGGGTAACGACTTGAAGGCCAGACTGCTCGGCCAGCCACGTATCCGTACCATCCGTACTGCCATTGTTAATGACAAGAATGGCATCGAGCGGGCGGGTTTGTGCGTGCAGGCTGGCTATGCATTTCTTCAGATCGGCAAGCCGGTTATACGTCACCACTACGGCGGCTACTGTTTCCATAATCAATTCATTTGTTTAAACAGGGTGGCTATTCGGACTTTCGTGAAGCGTACAGCTTCCCGCAAATAAGCCGGTTTAACGACCTGTATTCCTTTGTTGCGCAGGTAGATATACATCGACAGGACGATGTACGCTTCGGCCCCTACCCAGGCATAAGCCGCACCGATATAGCCCATTTTCTGGCTCAGGAAGGCATTGAGCAGCAGCCCAACGACCGAACCAACGGCTGTAATGCGGAAAAACGCTTTGTCCATCCGCAGGTTCAGCATGGTATGGAATCCCAGCAGATTACTGACACCCACCAGAATGGGCAGCAGCGATACGATTCGCAACACCGGAATGGCCTCCTGAAATTTGGGGCCGTAGAACAGCGTAATGAATGTCGGTGCCACCAACCACAGACTCAGCGATACCAAAAACATGAACGCTACCAGCGGAAAAAACGTGGTGCGAACAACCCGTAACCCCTCCTCCCGACCGCCCCCAAACGCACTGGCAACAATGGGGAAAAATGCCTGATTCAGCCCCAGCGTGACAAACGCCCGGGCAATGCTTTCGAGCCGCGTACCCGCCGAAAAAATGCCCACGTTATAACTGTTGCTCAATAAACCCAGCAAAAAAACGGTCGAGCCAGCGTACAGCGTAATCATCACCGACGAGAAAAACAGCGTACTATCGGCCCGGAACCGCGTCGTTAACTGGCTGACTGTCGGCCAGGTAAACGTCAGGCGAAACCGCCGGAGGGCCACGCTAAAGGCAATAACACTGACCAGCACCTGCGCTACACTCAGCGACAGATTCTGGTAGAAATAGTCTTCGGGTTGCCGGATCAACAGAAATACCGACCCGGTCAGGACAACCTTTATTACCAGATTAAAGACGGCTACCCGCCCCAAATCTTCCATCGCCTGATAGAGCCAGACCGGAAACAAAACGACCCCAATGCAACTGACGTAGGTACAGGTATGGAGCAGAATGTGCGATCTGAACTCAGGCGTAAACCAAGTAATACCCATGAAAATCACGGTCGATACCCCCCAGAGCAACGCTTTTCCGGCAATCACTTCGCTAAACGCCCGGTTCACCAGGGCCTTGTTATCCCGGTTGGCGGCAATCGTTCGGACAGCCGCCATGTCGAAACCATAGTTGATGAGGAGCGTGAAATAAGCGACGTAGGCCTGCGAAAAATTGAGCAAACCCAGCCGTTCGGGGCCAATAACCCGAACCACATAAGGCACCGTGAGCAAGGGCAACAGCATATTGGCAACGTGAACGCTGAACAGCGACGCCACATTGATCGCGAACCGTTTCAGAACGACCCTCGATAATGCCTTTGGCCGTTGGGCCACCGTGGATTCGGCCGCCGTGGATTCGGCGGCTGTATCCACATCTGCTGTCTGCTCACTCACCATGCTTTTCTCCGTTATTAACTGACTCACTCCGTCGCAACCCCGAAATACACGTACTCCAATGGCTCTTCGCCGGTAGCTTCCAGCCGGTGCGGAACGCCGGCCGGTATCCGTACGAAAACGCCGTGCTGCAATGGAATAACCTGATCGTCAACGAGATAAACGCCCGTCCCTTTCAGAAAGAAAAAGCATTCTTCCATCGTCGCGTGCGAATGCAAATCGCAATAGTCCGCTTGGGAAAACGTGCCGTAGGCCACCTGCGTGACGTTCGTTGGCGTATCGCTATTTCGCAGAAAAACCTGCTTGGCCCCTTGTGCGTGAGCCGTTAACTCACGCGCAAGGGTGCTTAGCGAGGCTGTGATCCGTTCCATTAAGCTTCGACCAGTTCGAGTTCCCGCTTCTGAATCTGCTCCGAAATCCAGTCGTAGGTTTTCTCTACGCCCGTCCGTAGTGGGGTGGACGGTGCCCAGCCTAATTTTTCCTGAATCAGATGGTTGTCCGAGTTGCGGCCCCGCACACCCAGCGGGCCGGGAATGTTATTGATGGTGAGATTTTTACCCGATATGTCGATCACCATTTTGGCGAAATCATTCAGCGAAATCATCTCCTCCGAACCCAGATTGACCGGTCCCGAAAAATCTGAATTCATCAGTCGCCGAATACCTTCTACGCACTCATCCACAATCAGGAACGAACGCGTTTGCAGACCGTCGCCCCAGATTTCGATGGAGCCACCGTCTTCGGCCATTGCTACTTTGCGGCAAACGGCAGCGGGTGCTTTTTCGCGTCCACCATCCCAGGTACCCTGCGGTCCGAAAATGTTGTGGAAACGGGCAATGCGGGCTTCAATACCGTGGTTCTTCTGATAAGCCAGAAACAGCCGCTCCGAGAACAGTTTTTCCCAACCGTATTCGCTGTCGGGAGCCGCCGGATACGCCGATTCCTCCGAGCATTTCGGATTGTTGGGGTCCATCTGGTTGTACTCTGGGTACATGCAAGCCGACGACGAATAGAAAATGCGTTTGACGCCTTTGTTTTTGGCCGCTTCCAGAATATTCAGGTTGCAGAGCACCGAGTTATGCATGATGGCGGCATCGTTGGTCCCCGTAAAGACGAAGCCCGCGCCCCCCATATCAGCGGCAAGCTGATAGATTTCGGTGAGGTCCGCCGTTACGACTTCATCGGCCACGAGGGGGTCTCTCAAATCGCCGATGATGAACTCGTCGGCATTGTTATTATCGTATTCGTTCTCTTTGATATCGACTCCACGAACCCAGTAGCCTTCCGATTTTAGTTGATTAATGAGGTGGCCACCAATGAATCCACCGCCACCACAGACGAGCGCTTTTTTCATAATTGCATTCTTTATTTAACAGGTGAGAAAATTTCTTTTACATTGAGAAAAATAAACATCGGGACGATCTCCAGATACCGTCTATAGAGTCGTTTTGGCTCGGCCATGAGCCGGAAAAGCCATTCCAACGAGAGGTTTTGCATCCAGCGGGGTGCCTGAGTGACCCGGTCAGTATGGAAGTCGAAAGCGGCCCCCACCGTAACAATGAAGTGGACGCTGACCCACTGCGCAAGTCGGCGGGCAAACCGTTCCTGCTTGGGGGTGCTCAGGCCAATCCAGACAATGCTGGCCCCGGATCGGTTAATCACATCGGCCAGTTCCTGAAACTCGCGGTCGGTCATTTCCCGGAACGGCGGACAGAACGTACCCGCTATCCGGTGATTACCAAACTTCTGACCAACAGCCGTTTTCAGCGCATCAGCTACGCCTTCCTGACCGCCACACAAAAAATGATTGATCGGCTTCGTCGCGCTGTCCTCCATCACGTACCGGAAAAAATCAGGGCCATAACAGCGGGTCATCTGCCGCGCCCCTTTCAGTTTACCGACCCAGACACCGGGCATACCATCGGGCAAATTCCAGTGAAATGAATCCAGCACCGATTTGAAGGATGGCTCTTTAAACGCCGTGACCAACCCGTGTGCGCCTGTTGCACTGACGCACTTGTTTTGTCGGGGAGAAGCCGGTTCACACTGGTCAATAACAGCCCGCACAGCCGAGTCCAGCCCTGCATCGTACAAATCGACTTGTAGTACTTTTGCCACCGTAGTGAAATTTAGTAGTGAATAGAAACCATTGTTTACCAAGCGTTTTTGTTGCCTTTAATCGCGGCCATCAGCGTCCACCAGCAGATTTTAGCGTCTAAGCGAACCGATTGCCGACGGATATACAGGTGGTCGTAGCGCACCCGAATCTTCATTTTATACAATTCGGCCGTTTCGCCCCGTGCGCCCCGTGCCTGCGCCAGACCCGTTATGCCGGGCCGAACGGTGTAGCGTTCCTTGTAGCCGGGCAGCGTATGCCAGTGCTGGGCATCCAACGGAATCGGGTGCGGGCGCGGACCAACTACGCTCATGTGACCGGCCAGTACATTAAAAAACTGGGGCATCTCGTCGAGATTCGTCTTCCGCAGAAACTTCCCGATACGCGTCACGCGTATGTCATTTTTGGTTGCCTGAACGAATCGGGCATCGCGCTGGTAGGTCATCGTCCGAAATTTCAGGCACGGAAATACCCGTCCGTTCCGTCCTGTGCGGGTTTGCACGAACAGAGCCGGGCCGGGCGATGTCAATCTGATCAATAAAACAAGTATAGGAATAAGCCAAATGAGAACAGACACGATAACTATACCGGCAATCAGCAGATCAAAGCCCCGCTTTTTAGCGTCTTTGAGTATATGCTTCGTGGTGTAAGGCCTGACCTCACCATCGTAGCGTACGTATAAATGAAAAGTCTTGTCGTTTGTAGAAGCCTGCATAAAAATCACTATTTACAGGTATGGGTCGTTGAGGTATTGGGTACGCGTACTAAGCTGGTTTGCGTAGTACCATCAATTATATGTCGATGCACTATTTATAAGCGTAGCTATTTTTATAGCGGTTGTTAAAGTGATAGGCGTCACCGCTTCCAACCGCATTCAGAATGATGCTCATATTCTGGAATCGCTGTTCGCGGTAGAGCGTATCCAATATTTTGAGGCTCTGTTTGGGCGTTACACCATGCCGAATCACAAACAGGGTCGCATCGGCATAGGGCGCAATGGCCTGAGCATCAGACACAATTCCAATCGGTGGCGCATCAATGATGACATAGCGAAAGCGTTCCCGCAGGGCCTCGATCAGCGGTTTCAGGTTAGGGCCGCTTAGCAGTTCCGACGGGTCGGGCGGCAGCGGACCGCTTGGAATGATGAAGTAGTTGGGGTAGCCCGGAACCGGCTTCAGTATATCGGACAAGGTAGCCTCGCCATTCAGGTAGGTGCTGATACCCACCGAGTTGTCGATGTCGAACAACTGGTGCAGGCGGGGTAACCGCATGTCCATTTCCAGAATAACCGTTGGCTGTTTCAGCATCGCCATGCTGGCTCCGAGGTTTAGCGATATGAACGATTTACCCTCTCCGCTGATGCTGGACGTAAACAGCAATACCTGCGTTTCGTCGGAGTCCGTTTTGCCAATATGCAGGTTGGTGCGGATGGTGCGAATCTGCTCGGCAATGACCGACCGGTTATACGGAGCCACAATCAGCACATCACGGTGGCGTTTGTTCATGACCTCGCCCAAAATGGGAACCTGCGTGACATCCTCCACATCGACCCGGCGCGTCACTTTCGTGTTCAGTGCTCCCTTGCCTGCAACAGCGGCAGCAGGCAGCAGTAAACCCACCAGCGCGAACAGCGCGTAGATCACAACGCCTACGGGTTTAACCGGCCCTAAGCTGCTTTTGGCGGCATCAATAGTGCGGCTGTCGGCAATGGATGCGGCAAACGTAACGGCCATCTCTTCACGCTTCTGAAGCAGATAGGTGTACAGGTTATTCTTGATGCCCTGCTGCCGGGTAATTTCGACCAAAGCGCGTTCCTGCTGCGGAATGGTGCGAATGGCACTCTCCATCTTCGCATTCGTTGCCACATACTGGGCTTTGGAACTGGTCAGCATCGACTTCATCGACCGGATATTCTGGTCAATGTTGGTTTTGGTATTCCGTATCTGCTTATCAATCGATTGAATGATCGGGTTTTCGTCTCCGCTGGTCTCCCGCAGGTTGTCGCGCTGGAGTTCGAGTTGCGACAGTTTGTCAATCTGATTCAACAGTGTAGCGTCATTCAGCCCTACCGTAGCGGGTGTATTGCCGCGCTTGTCTGCCTGGGTATCGACAAAGTTTTGCAGGTCGTTGAGCACCGCCAGTTGAATGTTCACCTGATTGAGCTGGGTATCGTTCTGCTGGGTTGTTTCCATAAACGACTTTGCCTGTGCGCTGAGGTCGGTGATACCCAGGGTAGATTTGTAGTTCTCTACATTTCGCTCAACCGAAGCCAGTTCGCCCGATACCATCCGAAGCCTGTTTTCAACAAACCGGAGTGTGTTGGAGGCTACCTTGTTCTTATCGACAATGGCGGCCTGGTTGTATTCGTTGATGAGGTTATTCAGAATGGCCTCCCCCTTCTGCGGAACGGCATCTTCGAGCGTCAGATGAATGACTGTCGAGGTTTTACTGGTCGGTTCGGCTTTCAGATTTCCCAGATACATGGCAACGGCGGCTTCCTGCGGCATGGCTTGAACCAGTAGTGGTTCGGTCGTTTTGCTCACGGTCTGGCGGGTCAGGATGTGCAACTGACCGTAGGGCGTTTTGATGCGCTGATTGAGCGGATACGTCTGTTCGTTGATTTTTACCGCCTGACCGCTGACGAACGAAAGAGACAGCGGCTTTTTATACAGGTCGGGGGTAGCCTGCTCAACAAGTACCCAAACCGGCGATTCGCTATAGATTTCCCGTTTGCCGAAGGACGCTTTCCGATAATAGCGGGCATCCAAATGCAGGTTTGATACAACGCGTTCCATCAGCGTCGATGAGCGCAGCACCTCCAGTTCGTTCTCTACAACCTTTTTCGGCGAATACACCTCCAGTTCTTTCAGCGGATTGGTCTGGGCATTCCCCCGTTTTTCATCCTGAAGCATCAAACTGGCCTGAATCCGGTAAATAGGCTGTTTATAAAGCAAATACGCGTAGGCTGCGGCCAGCGACAGGGCCAGCGACAGGACAAATAAAGGCCAGTAGCGCAGGTAAGGCAACAGGTGTGCACGCAGGGCCGACTTGTTGCTGTCGACGACCTGATAGGGCACGTAGGTGTGAGAAGTTGTGTTCATGGCCATATGGGTGGCGTAAATGCGTTGAGAATGCGTGAGTTATTTCTGACTACCGTCGGGTAGCGATGATGGCGATAAGCGATAAAATACCCGTCACAATGGGGGCCAGTTGGTAGGTTCGGTCCACCGTCGTTACGCGGGCTTTACCGGGTTCTACATACACCACATCGTTCGGATGGAGCGCGTAGTAGGGCGAGCGAAACGCATCGCGCCGGGTCAAATCGAGCCGGGTGAAAACGCGTTGATTGCCTACTTCCCGGATAATGAGCACGTTGTCGCGACGGCCGTATATGGTTAAGTCGCCTGCAAGGCCCAGGGCCTCCGGAATCGTTATCTGTTCGTTCGGAATCGTAAACAGGGCCGGGCGGGCTACTTCGCCAAGCACCGAAATTCTGAAATTCAGGTTTCGTACGTTGACAGTCGGTTCTTTCAGGTAGTTCTTTAGTTTACCCGTTATGAGTTCAGCGGCTTTGGCGTTTGTCAGGCCCTCTACAGGTAACTGACCAATAAGCGGCAGTTTAATGGTGCCATCCGTAGCTACCGCGTAGCCCGCTGTTCGCGCCAGTGGATTGGCCTGAGTAATTGTAGGCGTCGCGTCGGTCATGGATACCGGATTGAAATACGCCGATGCCTCGGCATTCAGACTGCTCACCTGAACCGACAGCATATCGCCTTTTTTGATCGTTGGTACAAATGGCTCCGGCATCATAACCGTATCCTCCCGGCTCGTTACTCCCTGAAAATAAGTCAGCTTTCTGGCCGACGTACACCCTTCCAATGAACTGACTGACAGCCCAATAGCTATCAGAATGACCCAATTCGCTACCCGTGCTTTTACCTTACTGCGTGTTACTATACCCATTCTTAAACGTATGTTGTTCAGTTCGGCCGATACGGCCAGCCAGTGAAACGGACTCAAACGACTTGTCTACTACTAATTATTTTGGCCATAGACCTGCCCATAGCCAATGCTATCAGGCTTATCATTAATAGTTATGCTACGGTTTTCTACAGCGGTTACCTCAATGAATGCTGTAGTGTACACAAAGGGTGTACTTAAAAGATGAGCGCACGGTGGAAGACAATAAACTTGAACGTCTTATCCAGTTATTGTCATATTGATAACTCGAAAGTAAAATGATGATTGTTGTGGTCAAAAAGTACGCGACTTTTCAGTTGCTCAATCTTGATAAACAACAAATACATTTTGATTAGTAATTTTTGTATATCGTTAACATTTTTGATATTTTTTGAAATTTATAGACCGTTATATATGGCATTTATTCTATGTTTTTTGTAAAGTTGCTTGGTAATGCCAGATTAGAAATTAACTAAGATTTTTAGCTTTTTATGAGTTTAGTTATAGCATTGGAAAAAATTATACCATATATGAATACACACTGAATTAACCTTGATTTATATATTTAACCAACAATGGTATAATAAAAATTAGCATTCAGAACAAATAAGACACATAACGAATCATTATGGCTTATTTATCCTGAACGCCGGATAAAATGTGTTATGCACAAAGTAAGTGCCTGCCACTAAGACCAGCAGCAGGCACCATTGGTGGTTAGTTACCATCTATTGAGAATAAATAAACTTGATTCGTGGGTTTTCCGCTTATTGCTCAGGAAGCAGACTACCCGCTTCATCATAATTTCGGGAAGCCCGGTAGCTACCGCCCAATACGGCGTCGTAAGGTTTACCCCTCGTTCCCTGAATTATCTTATTATTGGTCAGTACATTATTGATGGCTTTGGGACCGTAGACCAACACCGTCGCCTGATTTTCGGGGTTGCTTTTATTGGAGATTATGTTGCCGGTAAATGTATTGTCAGGCGAATTATCACAAATGATTGCTTTGTTGGACGAACTGATCAGGACGTTCTCGGTAAACAGGCAGCCCGCCGTTGAGTGAGCCACTTCTATCGTACCCGACATGGTAAAGTTGTTTCTGCTGAACTGCATGGCACCCCCGTTCCGTATCTGAATGCCCCCCGTAACCATGCCAGCAGTTATATTTCCAGAGATCACCATTCCTCCAACAATGGAGCCGTTTTTCCGCCCGTCCTCCCCGATTCCGTCGTTCGACCCCTCAATAAATTTGTCGAATACGCCTTCAAATTTATTGTTTGTGATGCTCACCTGCTGGGCTGCACCGGCGATTTCAATGCCAAATTGACCGCAGTTTTTAATGTAATTGTCTGCTACAGTGAGCTGGCTTAATGGCCCGGACAGGGAAATACCAAAAAAGCAATCGTAGAAGGTGTTACCGCTGACAACTATATTTTTACCGGCGTAAACGTCGAAGTTATCATGATTGAAAATTTCACAGCCCATACGTTTCGCCTGAACGGTGTTGTTGCGCACCGTGATGTTTGCGGCCAGTCGGTTAGCCTGAATTTTTACCGTAAGCCAATTCGTGCTGTCTTTGGCGGCCACGTCCGTATTGGTGCAGTTCTGGATAGTTAAGTCAGTAACAGAAGGGCCATCAATGTAAATGGTGCCGTACGTACCCTTCCCCTGCGATGTAACAACCCAGGATAACCCATCAATCAGCACATTTTTCAGTGGTATGGTCGGGTCGTTGGCATTCACTAAGGATACATACGATTGGGGTAGTTCAATGCGGACCTTGCCCGGATTGCCCCGAATGGCCATATTACTTCGCAGATGAACGGGAGTTGTCTGCGTATAATTACCATCGGCAAGCGTGAGATCATCGGCAGCATCAACGGCCATCTGCAACTCCGGGCCAATGTCGGTATCGGCTGGCTCGACCCCAAACCAACCGGCATTGGCAGACCCCGAATAGTCCCGTTTATAGCGGTAGCCTTTCAGGGTTACCAGCGTTATACCCGTGTTGTCGGCACTTGTGCGATCTGCCTGATCGAGCGTAAATAATCCTTCCCGTCCCGAATCCGTAATCTGGATTCGGGTTGGAACGGAACTGTTTGTAAATGACCGAAGACGGGCTATCGTCAGGGTATCTTCCCGCTGAACAATCGTGTCCGGAATGGGGTCCGATGGCCTGCAAAACGACAGCACGGTTATGGCCACCACAAAAATACCTGCCTGAAGCCTGATTGACTGTTTCATAACGATGCGTGAGTAAGTACACAAAAAATCGGGACCCCACCGAGCAGGGCCCCGCCAATAAGACGAATCAGAAATGACGAACGCGAGGCTCATTAGCGCATACCGGCCAGTGTTTTAAGCCGGTTGAAAACCCGGATCGGGATACTGTATCGCCGGAGCGTCTGCTGCTGATAATAGTCGGTATTCTGGACAGTGGATGGAAACGAAAATACTCGCTGTGTACCCTCGTCAAGGTCGGTTTTGTAGCGATTATAAATGTTGGTATGTGTGGCTTCTTGGCCAAACCCAATGTTTTCTACTTTCGACTGAGTCGGGTAGACCGTCAGTCCGTTTGCTTTGAAGCGGTTGTAGCAGAAACGAATATCCCAGGCATCGGCCCGGCCTTCCATCTGGTCGCGCAACATACCGAGCAGGTCCGAACCGCCCTGCATAAAGGTCCTCTGCTGCTGTCTGTCCTGAACAAACGCCGGATAGTCGGTCATATCCCAGTCGATGGATTGCCAGCGGTCGGACCAAGTGGCCCAGCCCCAGGGACTATGTCGTGGAATAAAATAAGCATCCGTCGCATAGCCCGACGGTTTCTGAAACGGGAATGTGTAACCGGCAACTGAATACACCTGTTTGCTGTCGGCGTACTGCACCAAACCCTGATTCATAAAGTCCAGAAAGTTAGGTGTCGTTATCAGGTCATCTTCAACGATAATGGCTGTAGGGTGTTTTCCCAATACCTGTGATATACCCCTGATTACCGAATCGGCACAGCCAATGTTGGTGGTGGCATAATCCCGATGAATGGTTCGGAAGCCGGAAATTCCATCCAGCAGCGCACGGACCTCTGCCACTTTCGGGGCATCTTCGGGGCGTTTGGCCGCATCCGCAAAAATATATAGGTCGCTTTCGGGTGCTAAATAATTGGCCTGTAAAGCCTGAATGGTAGCCTTGAGTTCACGAGGACGTTTGTAGGCAAACAAAATCACCGGTGCAGTCATATACGATAACGTTTGAGTTCTATACTAAGAGTCATTGCCGGAAAGGCGATTCGCGGTTCCGTACCAGAAGTAAAAGTCCGTTTCAGGGCAGGGTTTTCAACTGTCTGGATTCATCGGCCAAAAGGCCTCCGCGTATTCTTAAAATAAGGGCGCAGGCAGGCAGACAAAACGGGATGGACAGGGTTAGGAATAGTTAGCTACAGACAGTTTTAGAGAATGCCTGCGGGAATAGCTACCCTAAATCTAAAGGGGTCAATTTTGTGGAGCAAAAAATGAGGGGCTGCTTATCTTACGGTACTAATAAATTAAAAAAAGATATAGCTTTAAATAGCGGCCATTTGGACAATATATAATTTTAAAATATGAAAAATAAGTAACATCTTTTTATAATTATCCCGTACACAATTTAATTTTTTCGGGTTATACCAAATTAAAAATTAACTGTTTTTTAGCCTTAACAAGCCGATATTTTTTATGTTATCTGTCTGTTGAGTATACAAAAGCAACTGAGTACGTTATCCTTAGTCAAGTCGTTGCTGTAACTGGCTTTACTAGTGTAAAAACAAATCAAGCCTGACACGTCAACCATCCAGATGATTGACGTGTCAGGCTTGATATAAACCGATACGGCTTAAATCTGTCAGAGGCTGTTAGCTCGTATGTTCAGAACCTGCGCGGTTGGTATCTGGTCCTGACTGGCTATCGTTAGCTGGGCAGCCGTGTAGCCAAGTCGGTCCCGGGAAACGGGTATGACTGTATTATTGACTAAGCGAATCCAGCCTGACCGACCTTTTTTCTGAACGAATTCGTCTACGTATGAGGGGTTAACAATGGCAGAACGATGCACCCGAATGAAATCGAGGTTCTGTTCAAACCAGCTAAGGGGCTGTGTGACAATAGTATTTGCACCACTCTGGAAATGCACACGCGTATAACTGGCTTCACCCTCTAACCATATGATGGAGTCGATTAGTACAGCATGCGGATGACCAATTAACTGAATATAATTCATATAGAGTTTGTTGAGTAAGTCTTTACATACGTGTCAGACTGTTTTTCGGTTTTGGATAATTCATAAAATCGTACAGGACTGGTTTGACGGCTTTGTGGGATAACCCCTGTGTCAACTTTTTATTTTTTGTTGGCATATACCTAAAATGGCTTCTTTTCGTAACTTATACATGAACGTGTCGTTTTCAAGCGCAATGTTCTTATTGTACTGATAATCAGTCGATTTATCCTATTAACAGTTTCTCTATATGTCTATTCGAGAGCCTGCCCAACCGCTTACCCGTACCAGCCGGTTGCCGTATGAAGCGATTAGCTTTACGGAAAAATCAGTTGGTCCGGCGGTCGATACGGTCCCTTCTGTTCGTAAACAGCCTGAACTTCTGGTTAGCCACCCGGCACTGACGTTGGTGCAGCGGGCGGCCGATAAACCTGTTTTCTCCGTGCTGGCAATTGCTCAGCAACACGCCGATACACCTGTTACCCTAAGCACCGACGAGCCGGATTACTTCCAGTTAGCCAGTGATAGCCGGCCAGCCTTCGGCTCCACGCTAACGTTTGTTCCACCACCAACGGGGGCCTATGTCCATGTACGATATATGGCACCAAAAGGTTGCTCGCACCAGGCACACCTGACAATTGAGGCCCCTTATACCAGCACGACCGTTGCGCTGGAAGGGCGTACTACGGGTGCGTTATCGGTTGTGCGGAATATCCTTCCATCCACAAACCGGGTATCGGCAAAACAGCCCAACCGGGTAATATCGAGTAGTCGATGGGCTGCTTTATGGGCTACGGTCCTCGTTAGCGGGCTGGCCTATGCGGGCTATATTTACCAATGTCAGCTTTTCCCGAGTCTATGCCAGGAGAAAACGACCGAATCAGTACAGCCGAAAAGCCACTTCCCGCTTCCTCAGCCAGTAACCGACGATCTTTCCGCAAGAACGGCGAATAAAAAAATAGTCCCGAAAAGGAAGTTCGACGATAAAGTGCCTGCCACCCGGTCATCTTCCGGGCAAACGTCCGTCGCGTTCACCGATAACCCTGTCGAAAAATTGCCCAATAATCAGTCAGATGAGCCTCGTCGAATTGCCCGTAATCGAACGTCTACTACGGTAACTGAGAAAGAAAGCACAGAACCTAAGGTGCGTTCTCAGATCCGTCGTCAGCAGGATACGACACCTACCGAAAAGGAGAGTGATCTGGAGCGGGAGTTGAATAAGCATCTATAATCAACACGCACAAACGCAATCGCCAGCAATCCCAGCGTTGGGTAGTTTGTCCGCTGAGCCAAGCATTAATCGGCTGACCGTGATGGTTGATTGAGTGCCTGTTTACCTATTTTCTTTATCTTGATGGCGCAACCTCTTTTTATTGACCCATCAACTATGCACCCCGAAGAAAATCAAATTGCCCTGCCCGTTGGCACGACGCTGGATCGTTTCATCAAACAAAATCAGGCCGCTTTTCCCCACGCTTCGGGTGAGTTATCGCAACTGCTGCGGGATATTGCTTTAGCGGGGAAAATTGTCAATCGGGAGATAAACCGGGCTGGTTTAGTGGACATTACGGGAGCAATCGGCTCGGAAAATGTGCAGGGCGAAAGTCAGCAGAAGTTAGATGTCATTGCGGATATTCGATTCACGCGGGCGTTTACCAACGGGGGTGAGGTGGCGGCCATCGTTTCGGAAGAGAAAGAAGAAATTATCTACACCGGCAACCACAACGCTAAGTATGTAGTAGCCATGGACCCCCTCGATGGTTCCTCCAACATCGACGTGAACGTATCCATCGGGACAATCTTTTCCATTTATCGGCGCGTCACTCCTATAGGCACCCCACCCCAGCCAGCAGACTTTTTACAGGGGGGCCGTCGGCAGGTGGCGGCTGGCTATATTCTGTACGGGTCATCCACAATTCTGGTTTACGCTACGGGTCATGGAGTCAATGGGTTCACCTACGATCACTCGCTGGGCGAGTTTTTTCTCTCCCACGCCAACATGCAGGTTCCGCTGGAGGGCACGCTGTACTCCTGCAACGATGGCAACGAACCGGACTTCCCGGAGGAGGTGCAGCAGTATCTGAAGCAATGCCGGAGCCGCCGGTACGCAGCTCGCTACATGGGTTCGTTAGTTGGCGACTTTCACCGGAATCTGCTCAAAGGCGGCATTTATCTGTATCCGCCCACCAAAAAAACGCCCGGCGGCAAACTACGGCTTCTGTATGAATGTTACCCGCTGGCTTACCTGATTGAACAGGCTGGCGGGCAGGCATTTAACGGCACAATCGACATCATGGACATTCCGCCGGAAACACTTCACCAGCGATGCCCGCTCTTCATTGGATCGACCGAAATGGTTAACGAACTTTTTCAGCTTCTTCACTAATTTTGCCCCCTGCATACTGAACCTATTACTCCTATTTCATTGACAACACATTTTTTCATCCTGCTTGCACTGTCGGGGCTGACAGCTTTAGCGCAGCCCAATCCGACCCTAACCATTCCAATTGAGGCTCAGAAAACGGCCCGGAGTGCGCGGCCCGAAGCCATTGAAGCCCACATGCGTTACTTAGCCGACGATAAACTACAGGGTCGCAAGCCGGGTACACCCGGTTATGAACTGGCCGCTCAATACGTTGAAACCCAGTTTAAAAACCTTGGATTCAAGCCTGCCGGTCAACAGGGCACTTACCGGCAGGCCGTTCCGCTGCGGAAAGCACTGGTGCGCGAGAATGCCAGTTCGCTCGCACTGATTTCCGACGGGCAGGAACAGGTGCTTACCTACGGCAAAAACTACACGCTTAGCCCCAATTTTGGTCAGCCGGTTAGCCGCGTAAATGCGCAAGTCGTTTTTGTAGGCTTTGGCGTGTCGGCTCCCGAACTGGGCTATGATGACTATGCCGGTATCGACGTGCGGGGCAAAATTGTGGCCTGCTTCAATGGTGCGCCCGCCACGTTTCCGTCGAACCAGCGGGCCTATTCCGGTTCGGCCAAGCAGGAAGTGGCAGCCGCACGGGGCGCGGTAGGGCTGCTTACCTTTAGTCTGCCTACCGATGTTCGCGCCCGCATCGAGTCCAATGCACCCCGAAACCGGCAGGCTTTTTACCGCTGGACAGATGCCAGCGGACAGGCGCAGCGTACGTTTCCACAGCTACAGGTTGTCGCTTCGCTGGGCGACTCAACCGCCCGAACCCTGTTTAAAAACGCATCGACAACCTTTGAGCAGGCCCGCATAGCCGCTAACCAAAGCAAACCGCAGGCCTTTCCATTGAATCTGTCGGTTCGTGCCCAAACGCAAACCGACCTGACCGATGGATTGATAGGCGAAAACATTGTGGGCATCCTGCCGGGCAGCGACCCGGTTCTAAAAGATGAGTATGTCGTGTATGTTTCGCACCTCGACCACCTCGGCATCACCCGGCCTATTAAAGGCGCATCCACGCCGGGCGCATCCACGCCGGGAGACTCGATCAATAACGGCGCACACGACAACGCGTCGGGGGTGGCGATAAACTTGGAAACGGCCCGGCTGTTTGCGTCGCTGCCCAAAAAGCCGCGTCGGTCGGTGGTGTTCGTGGCCGTCACGGGCGAAGAAATGGGGCTGCTGGGTTCCGATTATTTCGCCACCAACCCAACCGTCCCGAAAGCGAATATTGTGGCGAACCTGTGCCTCGATATGCCGTTTTTCTTTCATCCGCTCTTAGATATTGTTCCGTACGGCTCCGAACATTCGAGCATGAAAAACGCGGTGAACGCAGCGGCTCGCTTTGTGAATGTTGCCATTGCCATAGACCCGATTCCTGAACAGGCCGTGTTTATGCGCTCGGACCATTTCAGTTTTGTGCGGCAGGGTATCCCGGCCATCTACATCAAAAGCGGCTCCACCACCGGCGACAATCGCGACGGCACCAAACTCAACCTCGACTGGCGGGCTACCATTTACCACACGCCCCAGGACGACATGAACCAGCCTTTCGACTGGAACGCAGCCGCCCGGCATGTACAGTTGCAGTTCCTGATTGGCTACCTCACCGCTCAATCCGACAGCCGCCCGGTCTGGAACGAAGGTGATTTTTTCGGGACGAAGTTTGCCAGGAAAGCGGTGGTGAAATAACGCACGTTCGGGGTCAGACGATTGACGTTAACCAACCAGACTGACTGCTTATCAGGCTGTTACACATGCAGCGTATCGACCATCCCGAAGCCCCGTTTCACTGAACGGCGGCCAGCAAATCGGTTACTATTTTCCGTAGCGCAGCCAGCGACGTTGGCTTGGTCAGAAACTGCTTTGCCCCCATGGCTAAGCAAAAATCAACATCTTCCTGCGCCGACGACGTCGTCAGCATAAAAATAGGTATCTCCTGCCCAAGAGGGGAGTTTTTCAACTGAGTCAGTAACTCGCGACCATGCAATTTAGGCAGGTTCAGATCCAGCAGCAGCAGGTCGGGCCGCTCCTTCATAGCCAGTAAGTACGGCATGACCTGATCGCCGTCGGTTAAGGTGGTCAGGTGGGTAGCAGCGGCTTGATCGTTCAGAGCCAGTTTGAAAAAGGCGATGTCATCTTCATCATCGTCTACCAGCACGATATGAATAGCTCGTTGCATAATTATAGGTGGCGGGTTAACTACAAATTTACAAGAATAGACAATATCTTTACTGATGCAACCTATTGAGGGGTGCAGCACCCCTATTGAGTCAAACAAATAGGTTTTCGTCGTTATGAATCAACCGTATACGAAAGACATCAGCTTTCTGGCTGGGGGCGGAGAAGCAGGTGCCCTGCTGCGCTCGATGGACTGGACCCAAACGTCACTTGGCCCCGTCGGCCAATGGCCCCAGAGCCTCAAAACAGCCGTCAATCTGATGCTCAACTCCCAGCAGCCTATGTGGATTGGCTGGGGGCCGGAAGCAACCTTTCTGTACAACGATGCCTATATTTCGGTATTGAGTTTAGCCAAGCACCCGTGGGCAATGGGCCGCCCCTCAGCCGACGTCTGGGCTGAAATCTGGGACTTCTGCGGCCCGCTGGCCGATAAGGTTTTCCGGCTGGGCGAGGCTACGTTTATCGATAGTGTGCGGTTGTTCATGAACCGGGGCGACTCGCCGGAAGAGACGTATTTTTCATTCTCCTACAGCCCCATCCGCGATGAATCCGGACTGGTTGCCGGACTGTTCTGCCCCAACACCGAAGTTACCCAGAAAGTACTGACTACCCGTCGGCTACAAACTATATCCGAGCTAGCAACGAAAGCCCTCGTTGAAAAAACGACTGAAGCCGCCTGTGCATCGGTGGCCCTGACCCTAACCCAAAACCCCGACGACATCCCGTTCGCGCTGCTCTACCTGACCCAGGCCGACGGGCAGCAGGTGCGGCTGGAACAGGCCATCCGGTTACCCGCTGGCTACCCCGACGTTAGCCCTCAAACGGTACTGCTGACAGGGCCCGACTCGTCCGTTTGGCCCATCAGCGACCTGATTCGTTTGGGAAGTTCCAAGGTAATAAACATCGCCCCAGTCAACGCCCTGCCTACCGGACTGGCCGACCAACCCGTAACGCAGGCCGTTCTGCTGCCACTCACGGCCCCCGGTCAGGAGCGGCCCATCGGCTTGCTGATTGCCGGTGTCAGCCCGGTTCGGCAACTCGATGCCGATTACCAGACCTTTTTTGATCTGATTGCCAATCAGGCAGCAACGGCCATTCAGAACGCAAGAGCCGCCGAAGAAGAGCAACAGCGATTGACGAAGATGGCCGAGATTGATCGGCTCAAAACGCAGTTTTTCAGCAATGTCAGCCACGAGTTTCGCACCCCGTTAACACTGATGCTGGGGCCGTTGGAAGACCTTCTGACCGCTGCCGATGCTCCGCTAACCCCTGCCCAGCATACCAACGCCGAAGCCGCTCACCGCAACGCGTTGCGGCTGCTCAAATTAGTCAACACGCTTTTGGACTTTAGCCGTATTGAAGCCGGGCGGTTCACGGAAACGGTTGAGCCGGTTGATTTAGCAGCCCTCACGACCGATCTGACCAGCAGTTTTCGCTCGGTTATTGAAAAGGCAGGCATGCAGTTGCTTGTCCGTAGCAATCCACTGAGCGAACTGGTTAATGTGGATCAGGAGATGTGGGAAAAGATCGTTCTTAACCTGCTTTCCAATGCCTTCAAGTATACTCTCACGGGCCAGATTACGGTTACTCTAAGCCAGACCAGCCGAAAAACCGGACAGGATCAGATTATGCTGACCGTTGCCGATACGGGCGTCGGTATACCGGCAGATCAACTGGATCATATCTTTAATCGATTCTATCGGGCAACGGCTTCGAGCACCGGCGGTAGCCAGCAACAGCGATTTTCGGGGCGTTCGTTCGAGGGTACGGGCATTGGTCTGGCGTTAGTAAAGGAACTTGTTGAACTACAGGGCGGTACCATCTCGGTCAGCAGCGAAGTAGGCCGGGGGAGTGTATTCACCGTTTGCCTGCCCCTACAAACACCCGCTTCCCGCCCGACCCTGGAAATCCCGTCTGTCCGTCCACGAACCCTAACGGCCGTTCCATACGTAGCTGAGGCTGCTCAATTAATTACGGGCCACCCGCCCGGCCAACCTGCCGGAAACGGGCTGCCCGTTGGTGACCTACCGGCGTCGGCTGATAAACCCCGCGTACTGCTGGCCGACGACAACGTGGATATGCGCGATTACATACGCCGGTTGCTGGCTCCGCACTACATAGTCGAGACGGTGGCCGACGGACAAGCCGCGCTGGAAGCCATCCGAAAGAACGCGCCCGACCTGGTACTGTCGGATATTATGATGCCCAATGTGGATGGAATTGAATTGCTGAAAACGCTCAAAAGAAACCCTCAAACGGCCCGTATTCCGGTCACGCTGCTATCGGCGAGGGCGGGCGAAGAAGCGACCATAGACGGTTACTTAGCCGGAGCCGACGATTATTTAGTAAAACCGTTTGCGGCCAATGAACTGCTGGCCCGCGTTCGGGCGCAGCTTAAACTGGCGCAAACCCGGCATGAAAACGAACGGTGGCTGCACAGCCTGTTTGAGCAGGCTCCGGTTGCCATCGGTATTTTGCGGGGACCGTCTTTCGTCGTTGAACTGGCCAATCCGGGCATGTGTGAACTCTGGAATCGAACACCGGCGCAATTGCTGGGCCGTCCTATATTTGAGGTTCTTACCGAAGCGACCGGACAGGGATTCGAGGAGTTACTGACGGGCGTGCTGCAAACAGGCATTGCTTTTGTCGGGAATGAGATGCCGGTTACACTGATGCGAAATGGGCAGCCTCAGGCCGTATGGGTCAACCTGATTTATGAAGCACTATACGAGTCGAGCCGGGCGGGTAACGAAGGCCCGGCAATGGGTATAGTGGCCGTAGCCACCGACGTTACGGAACAGGTTCTGGCCCGTCAGACTATTGAAGAAAGCCAACGGCAGTTCAAGCAGCTTACCGATCTGGTGCCTCAGATTTTGTGGACCGCCCGACCCGATGGCTACATCGACTATTACAACAAGACCTGGTATGATTATACAGGCTTTGCCGAAGGGTACGGTGACCAAAGCTGGACGCCCATTCTCCACCCCGACGACCTGCAACTGTGCCTCGACATCTGGTATCATTCGGTGCAGACGGGTGAGTCTTATCAGATCGAGTACCGGTTTGCTGATCGGCGTACGCCTGGCGCATATCGGTGGTTTATGGGTCGGGCCGTACCCATCCGCGATGAGGCCAACACCATCACGAAATGGTTTGGCACCTGCACCGATATTCACGACCAGAAAACAGCTACTGAGCGGTTGGAACACGTAGTGGCCGAACGAACCGAGTCGCTCCGGCAATCGACCCTGTCGCTCGAACGGGCCAACGCGGAACTGGAACGCTCGAACTTTAATCTGTTGCAGTTTGCGTCCGTAGCCAGCCACGACCTTAAAGAGCCACTGCGTAAAATTCAGGCATTCAGTAGCCTGCTAACCACAACGCTCACCGACAGGCTCACCGACGAAGAACAAACGCACTTTGAGCGGATTGTGCGCTCTGCCGCCCGAATGCAGGCCTTGGTCGATGACATTCTGCGGCTCTCGAAGCTCTCCGACAAAACCGTTCGCTACGAACCGGTGAATCTGAACGAGGTTATCGGCCAGATCCGGGACGATCTGGAGATTGTTATTCAGGAGAGAAAAGCGGTGATCGACGTAGCACATCTGCCTGCTATTGAAGCCATTCCCGGCCAGATGCATCAGTTGTTTCAGAACCTCATCAGCAACGCACTTAAGTTTACCACCAACCGCCGGCCCGTTATTACCATCGAAGGAGGTGTCTTAAATCCTGACCTGAAAGCTGAATTTAGTATCAGCGGTAATGGCTACGTTGTTATCTGTGTGCGGGATAATGGCATTGGTTTCGAGCCGCAGTACCGGGAAAAAATCTTCGGTATGTTCCAGCGGCTGCACGGACGAAACCAGTACGAAGGCACCGGTATTGGCCTGACCATATGCCGCCGTATTGTCGACAACCATCAGGGTTACCTGACCGCCGATGGCCAGCCGGGCGAGGGTGCGCTGTTTCAGATTATCCTGCCCATCAGTCATTCGGAGCAACAGGCAACCGTGGCAAATTGATTGGGTTAGCAAGGCGGTGCCGTGCGGTAGAGATGCCATCTTTTATACACAATCCTATGAAAGATGACATCTCTACCGCACGGCACCGCATCGCTACGGGCATCCGCCCGACACCATAAAAAACCTTTTCCCGGCCCGGTAGTTTTCCATAGACTTAACACATTCACAACGAGTATGGAAAACAACGCGAATCTTTCCGATGGAGCCAGGCAGGCTGACATTGTTTCGGGCGAAAACGCCGAAACAATGTTCGGTGCCGATCAGGCCGAAACCAATATGGTGAAATTAGTCGATGGCAAATTAGTGTCAATTGGCGATACAGAATCGGATGTTTCCGACGATATGCCCCGGATTCGGCTGGGTAGTGATGAGGAACGGGCGTTGCAGGGCGACGAAAAAAAGAAATACGAAAACTCGGACGCTGCCCTGCGGGCGGGCACTATGTTCGACCCATCCGTCATGCCTGACGATCCCATTGCCGTTGGCGACATTACGGGCAACCCGGATGCCGGATCAACGGTTAACACGGGCTTACCGTCGGAAGACACAACCGAAGAGACCGACAAAACGACCCCAACGAATTCGTTTGGCGGCTGGAATGTCATTGGCGGCTCGTATCCGACCGGCGACATGATTCCGCAAACGCCCGGTACGCCCGACCCGATGCAACCCGTTCCGGGCATTCCCGAAACGCCACCGGCTCCGCCTGTGCCCGGCCCCGAAATTCCCGAACTGCCCGGCTCACCAAACCCAACGACGCCCGAAATCCAGGAACCCAGCCAGCCCGACCGGTCGCACGAGATCAACAGTAGTTTGACTACATTCACCTCCGCCGTTGCGGGAATTACTCCGGCAACTGAGCCTACGTCAGGAGAAGCGGTAGAAGGAACACAGTATCAGGGACTTGCTGCGGGGCCCGGCGTGGATTCGCCCGACGATGAAGGCATGGAAGACAAACCGGACACTGGCGATTCTGCCCACCCGTATGATGTAAATGCCAAAGACAATGCCAGCTATCAGCAGGGCGAACGGCCGGAAGAAGCACAGGAATCCGAAAGATTTCCGCGCCAGATGGCCGACGAAAGCAGCGTTATGGCGCAGGACATGATTTCGGGACCCGACCGTTCTGATCAGAAATCGACCGACGGCCTCGACCGGACCTACAACGATCCGCAGGCCGCCCGCGACATGGCCACTTAGCCTTAAAAAGCAGATAAGGCGGTTAGCCCGTCAGTTCAGTAGAAACCCGCAGGTGATCGGCTTATTTTTTGTAGCGATTAGTTGCGGGTTTTCTGCTGCCCTACTTTTTTTTACATTTAACCAAAAATTCTAAACTCCATGAAACGATTCGTTCTTCTCTGCCTGCTAATTAGTCCCGTTGCTTTCGCGTTTCCCCCAAAGTGGACGTCGCTGTTCGATGGCAAAACAATAAAAGGCTGGCATAGCTATCACAAAGAGGGTGTGGTGGGCTGGTACGTTGAAGATGGCGCCATGACGCCCGACGGCACCGGTGGCGACCTGGTGACGGATAAGGAATACGAGAATTTCGAGCTTGAATTCGAGTTCAAAATCCCCAAAGGCAGCAACAGCGGTGTCGTTTATAAAATAATCGACAGCCCCGACATCAAATCGACGTATATGTCTGGTCCTGAGTATCAGGTCATTGACGACAAAGGATATCTGGACGGTAACGGCAAGCCTTACGGGCTGAAAGACACCCAGATGACGGGTGCCGATTATGACATGATCCCTCCGTCGGATTTTACGATTACGAAAGCTCCCGGCGAGTGGAACAAAGGCCGGATTGTAGTCAACAAAGACCACGTCGAGCATTATCTGAACGGTAAAAAAGTTGTTGATTATACTTACGGCTCCGACGAATGGAAAGCCCTGGTTGCCAAGAGTAAGTTTGCCAACTGGGCTTATGCTACACCCCACGCAAAAGGAAAAATCGCCCTGCAAAACCACAGTCCCAAAGAGCGCGTCTGGTACCGGAATGTGCAGATTCGGGAGTTGTAAGTTTTTAAACACAGAGCCACGGAGTAAAACACGGAGTCCACGGAGGTTAAAAAATCTTCGTGGACTCCGTGTTTTACTCCGTGGCTCTGTGTTTAAGTAAAATCTATTTTCTTCCGATTGTCCTTCGTTTCGGCCTTACGTTTTTTCTCAGCAATGCGTTTAGCTACGGCCCCCTTCGAGGGTTTGGTGGCTTTGCGGGGTTTGGGTTTCTCGAACGCCTTTTCAATGAGCCGATAAAACTTCTTCGTTACCTTCTCCTTATTGGCTAACTGCGTCCGCTCCGTCTGATGCGTCAGGACCAACTCGCCCTCTGTCGTGAGTTTATTGGCTAACTTCTCTTCCAGAACAGCCCGTTCTTCATCGGTGAGCAGCAGCGAATGGCGAACGTCGAAGCGCAGTTCCGCCTTTGTCGCTACTTTATTGACGTTTTGCCCACCCGCTCCCCCGCTGCGGGCAAACTGATACTGAATGTCGGGGTATAGGCGGGTAGTGTCCATATAAAATCAGGCAGATCGGTCAGTTAGATAGAATTCATAGCCTGCAACGAACAATCGCGAAGCCAGGCAGTTTTTTCAAAACTAACGGATTCAACGTTACAACGCATCAGGATGCTGAAATTGCTTCCGATACGCTACTCAACGAACAAAACCATGATAGCAAAAGACCAGAACCAAATCTCGCTCATTGACCAGACCGTCAATACGTTCGATGGTGCCGTCAATGAAACAACAACCGCCGATGGCCTGTCGCTGATCGACAAATGGCTGAATCGACTCGACGAAGTTGGCGATGATGTCACCGATGATATTGCCGATACCCTCGAACAGCTACGCCCTGAAATTGATGCTGCGAAACGCCATAACCAAATTGATAACCAGCGCATTGCGGACTTACTGGCCGACCTGATTGACCAGACCCGGAATGTAGCGACTACGGCCGAAGCCAGCGCGGAACAAATCGAACTGTCGCAGTTGATCGCTGTGCTCGAAAATCTGCACCGGCAGGCAGTCAACGCCATTGGCTAACTTGTACGTATCAACCCTATATCACTCGATAACTCACGTTAAGCGGTAGCCCCGACAGGGAACGACGCTAAAATAAAACAGCAAAATGGGAACGAACCGGCTGGAAGAAGAACGGCTTAACGAAACGCTTACCATGTTTCGGAACAGCCAGCGTGACATTTCACCCGCGCAGGGCATTCGGCTCCTCGATGGCTGGTTAACGGCTTTGCAGGGCGACCCAAATCTGGACCCAATTAAAGGCCAGCTTGGTGAACTCCGGGCGGCTTTAGCTACGGAACAACCCGATGATCCGTATATTCGGGCGTTGTTGCTTAGCTTAGCCGATAAAACGCAGGCCGTAGCCGAAGATGATAACTCCGAGGGCACCTGGACAGGTGGTTTGGAAAGCCTGTCCAAAATTCTGCGGAGTTATAGCCAAACGCTCTGATGCTGCTTTTGTCAAACACGGGGCACCACGCAGGGTCAAACTCATAAACCACTAATTCATAAGACGATGGAAGGAACATTCACCACACTTGAACACCGAATGCTTACCGATACGCTTGGTGCCTTTGCCGAAGGAAATCAGGCCGCGCTCTCGCCTGAACAGGGAATTTTACTGCTCGAAGGCTGGCTAAATGCGCTTCCGGGCGATGTTGGTGCCGAACGCATCATGGCAGAAATAACCACCCTGCGCGACCACTTGAAAACGGGTCAGTACGATAATGAAAAAATCAGTCACCTGTTGCTCAGCATGGCCAGCCATACCTCGACCCTGTCGCACGAGCCATCGGTTGATGGAAATACGGCTTCTCAACTTACGCACTTAGCTCAGGCCCTGCGGCATTTAAGTAACCAATTCTGATATGCTCAATCACGAAGAATCGACGACCCTTCTCGACTCCACAATGGACGTTCTGGAGGTCGAACCCAACACCGCAACCCCTCAATCGGGTACGGGCGTTATTGACCAATGGCTGGTTGAACTTCACAAAGCCGAGAACGCTACCGAGATTGCCACGACGCTTGAACAGGTAAAAACGCAGCTAACAAGCGATCAGATCAACACCCGTGAGTTAACTCAACTGCTAACTACGCTGGCTACCCAAACCGCCGAATTCAGCACGATGATGGGGTCGGAGGGTGATATGGCTACCCGGCTCGAAGCGTTGTCATCGGCACTGAAATCGCTGGCAGGGCAGATCGGGAATTCGTGATGGCTACTTAACGGTACGGAAGTAAATAAGGGAACGGCAGTAGAGATGACATCTTTTAAGAAAGATGTCATCTCTACTGCCGTTCCCTTATTTACATTGGCAGATTTCAATGTGACTTTGCTAACGTATCCCGGTTGCCTGCCTGTTCACGAACCTGGTATCTCTTCGTCCACTTCCGTGATCGTATAGCCAACTGCATTGGCGTTAGGAACCACGTTCAGTTTAGCCCATTCGGCGTATTGACGCGTAAACGATGCACCATAATAGAAAATCAGCGAGCAGTAAAATACCAGCAACAGCACCAGCGTAATCGTTCCTGCCCCGCCGTGCAGCGACCGAATCTGGCTGTAGGTCAGCAGTCGGGTCAGTACAGCTTCACCGAGCGTGAACAGCAGACTGGTTACCAGCGCACCCACCCAAACAGCCGACCAGCGAACCCGCACATCGGGCAGGTAAGTAAACAACATCGCAAACCAGATCGTCAGGAACGCTATAGACAGGATAAAACGCGCCAAATCACTCCCCCATTCCTCGAAAACTGACGAAGCCGTTTTCATTGCTTCTGGTGTGGGGAGCGTGTTGCCAATGGTCAGAGAGGCCGTAAGCAAGAGACCCGTAAGCACAATGATGGCCAGCGCAATGGCCCGCTCCCTGAGTGAATACAGCACAGTCCGGTCGGGTTTTATTTTTACGTTCCAGAGTTGGTTGAGCGAGTTTTTCATGACCGCAAACAACGTGGTCGATGACAGCAGCAGTACGCCAATATTCGTTACCATGACCAGCGAATCGGTCTTACTGGGCTGAAGATGCTGAGAAATATCCTGAAGCTGACGGGCACTCTGGGGACCAAACAATTCGGCTAATTGCCCAAATAACCGGCCACTAACAGCCTGATTACGGTCCTGAAAAAGTCGGCTCAGCACCTGACTGAGAATAACAACGATGGACGGCAGGGCGAAGAAAGCAAAAAAGGCAGTAGCACCGGCCATTCGCACGGGGTCATTACCGCGCAGGTTATTGAAGGCCTGTTTGAACAGATGTAGAAAAGAAGTGAGTTTTTTCAACGAGCCGAACCGGTTTCTTATCGAAACAGCCCGTTAACGGGTAAGGTTTCCCGCGTAGTTGAGTCATTTGGCAGCGGCTCACTAACGGGGGTTGTCAGAAGCGCGTTTACATCTATTTCAATAAACAGCACTCAGTGCGAAACCTCCTGACCGACGCTACGGATTGTCTTTAAAAACGCCTGAATTGGCGCAATCACGTCCTCAGGGTGGGTAATCAGGTTGAAATGATCGCCCGGTACGCGGACAGCAGTATGAGAAGGAAAACGAATAATCGAATCGTTTTCCGAGTGAATTCGTACTTCAGGCTGGGTAGCAATCGCCAATTCCGGCGGGTTCAGAATGACTCGTAGCTGATTGATAACGTAGTTGTGCGGGCTGTCAATTAGTTGTTCAAACACCTCGTTAAAGATTTGGGCGGAAGGTTTGTTGCGGTAGTTCAGCCAACTAAAAAGCTGTTTGTTCACCCGGTTTAAATACAGTCCGTTTCGGACCAGCCAGTAAATAACCTCCGGGTTTTTAATGGGCAGAACAACTTTTCCGGGATCGGTCCAGGAAGCTATTTGCACAATAGAACAGCCGGTCAGGTGCTTAATGGCATGTGCTACCCACCCGCCCATCGAATGACCAATCACCACATCTTCCCGGATAATATTCTGATTATCAACCAATAGCTGAGCGTATCGAATAGCGGTAATGTCGGGCATAGACTTGCCGCCCAGCAACGCCTGATTGTCGATAAACAGTTTTTCGCCGGGCAGGGAGGGTGCAATTCGGTCAAAGATTCGGGGTGTTTCGCCAAAGCCGGGAATGAAAATAAGACGCATGCTGTAGGGCTTTTCGGTTAGGTAACAACCTGATAGTCAGTTACAGAAAAGTGGTTGGTGAGTTTGCGAAAATGGGTATTCAGACGCGGGTATAAGGTCGTATTTTTGCCTTCCTCATTGATGTACCAGCTTTGGCAACCCGACGTCCAGACCGTTCCGGCAAACTGCGCCTGCAACTGTTGGTTATACGCTTTCTGAACCGATTCCTTCAAATCCAGATAGCCACCATCACCTGCCCGCTCCACCTCATTGATATAGTGCATGATGTAGTTCATCTGCGACTCCATCATGTGAACCACCGAGTTGTGCCCCAACCCCGTATTGGGACCGAGCAGAAACGCCAGATTTGGAAAATTAGTTGTTGTAACGCCCTTGTAGGCTTCACCGCCCGTTTTTCGCCAGGTGTCTATCAGATGCTGACCATTTATACCCGTAAACTGCGTATGAAAATTCAGGTCGGCTACCTTAAAACCCGTACTCAGAATGATGACGTCCAGCGGATAATCCTGCCCATCTGTGGTTCTGATACCCGTTTGGGTAAAGGCCGCAATGGGGTCGGTTACCAAATGAACATTTGGTCGATTGAACGCTGGATAAAAATCGTCCGACTTCAAAATCCGCTTACATCCGATGGTGTAGGCTGGCGTCAACTTCGCCCGGATTCCGGGGTCGTTTACCTCGTCGGCCAACTTTTTCAGCGAAATGCGTTTCATGAGGGCGTTAATTAACCGGTTGCCGGTAAACCCTATGCCTATAAACTCATTTAGCCAAAAAATGGCTTCCCGCTGTAGTTTCATCAAACCGGGAAATCGCGTGAATCGCTGCCGGGTGGCTTCCGACAACCTACGGTCAAGGCGGTGGCTGACCCAGGCGGGTGTGCGCTGAAAAACCGTCAACTGTTTGACAACCGGCGCAATGGCGGGCACAACTTGAACGGCACTGGCCCCTGTCCCGATCACAGCGACGTTTTTACCTGTCAAGTCGATAGCCGTATTCCACCGGGCCGAGTGAAAAATCGTACCCTGAAACGAATCTTGTCCGGGAAAGCCGGGAATATTAGGTCGGTTGAGCGGCCCCAGCGCGGCCAGTACAACCCGGACGGTGGTAGTGCTCCCCTGGCCATCGGTAAGTTGCCAGCAACCCGTTTCAGCCATAAACGCAGCCTTCACAATGTCTGCATTGAATCGAATGTGGCTTCGCAGCGCGTGGCGATCAACGACGTGCTGCATGTAGGCTAAAATAGCCGGTTGGGTCGCGTATAAATGGGTCCAGTCAGGATTGGGTTCATCGGCGAACGAATACAACGGCGAGGCCACGTCGCACGCACAACCGGGATACACATTATCGCGCCATGTACCGCCTACATCGCTGGCCCGCTCAAAAATAACAAAAGAGTCTTTTTGCTGTTTTTTCAACCGCAGAGCTGCCACCAGGCCAGCAAATCCTGCGCCAATGATACCAATCTGATAGTCCGGCTTCATTTTATTTACGTGTAATGAACGTCGAAAATTTATCGGTTTGTCGCTTAATCAAGGCGGAATAGCCAACGGGAAATAGCCGGACCAGCAAGTCGAGAAGCCGGGCATCGGCACCAATCAACAACCGTTGTTTTTTCTTTTCAATGGCCGTCAGAAGTTGGCGGGCAGCCTCCTGCGGATGCGTCCGGGCAACGAGCGCAAACTCGTCGATGGCCTGTTTGTGGGAAACTGCCATGCCATCGGTTACGCGCGAATTTCGGGCGATATTCGTGTTAATACCACCCGGATGAACGCTGGTCGTTACGACACCGGTTCCCATCAATTCGACACGCAGCGTTTCAGTGAACCCCCGAAGGGCAAACTTTGTGGGTGAATAAGCCGACTGATGGGGAAACCCGGCCAGCCCAAACACACTCGATATATTGACGATATGCCCTTCGTTCTGCGAGAGAAAATACGGATAAAACGCTTTGGTTAGGCGCACCGCTCCCCAGAAATTGACCGAAAATAGCCACTCAATGTCTTCCAGATCGGTTTGCCCGAACGTACCCGACAGCAAGCCAGCCCCGGCATTGTTAATCAGAATCAGTTTACGTCCATTCAGGGTAGGCATGACTTGACCGGCAAACTGTTGAATCGCTTCTTTTTCGGCCACATCCAGCAAATAAGTACTGACCGTACCCCGTTGCTGCTCGATTAGTAACCGCACTTCGTCCAATCCGGTCGGGTTGATGTCGGCCGCAATGACGGACGCCCCCCGACCAGCCGCCTGCAACGCCAGTTCGCGGCCGATCCCCGAAGCGGCCCCGGTCACAAGCACAACCGTATCCGAAAAATAAGACGATGCCATTTTAGGTCAATTTAGTAGGTAGGAATGACTGTTGCTCAAGTATGAGTTACCTTGGAACTAACTAAGCAGGCAACAGGCTATACCATTCTAAAGCAGCTATTCATATCAGCCTACTAAGAACACTTTTCGTGGGTGTAATGGCATTTTTGCGCCCATAACGTAGTGAGGAATTTGAAGCCAGAAGAGTTGATACTGCCCTCTGTTGTCAAAAAGCACATTTGAGATTGAGACGGAGGTACTAACCCTAATATATTAATTAAACTTGTTATACAAATCTCCAAAATCTTTAGGTTTAACTTCAATATTTTCATTACTATTTCTAACAAAATATTGATCGCCAAAATATACAGGTTTTTCGGCCGATTTAACTTCAAAAACTAATAGCGATTTGTCATAGTAGTTAACTAATTTAGTAGAAATGTTATTTGCTAAAAAACCTTTATCAATTGGTTGGCTCTTTACCTGATTATTAATATTTAATATATACTTTTCAAAGTTTCCTTCATAATAAGATTCTACTTCAGCGTTGACACCATTTATATAGAATTTGTTAAATTTGACAGATTGAGATTCAGAGTTGTTATAATATTGGAAAATTCGTTCTGAAGCATTTTCATCGTCCGCAATACCTACAATTAAGTAACCCTTTGCGTTCTTGCCGTAGTTTGCCATTGCCGTGAGGGTTTTTACAATTTTAACAACTAAGTTACTGTCAAAAGTACCTCCACTATTTAACTGATGAAATCCTTGTTTAAACTCACACAAAGCTTGCTCAGTATAGTTATAAACCAATATATTCTCAATTTTGGTAAACCAGGTTGTAGCGGCCGGATCATCGTCTTCAGAGGCTTTTTCTCTGAAAGCAGAAGAAATTACACCTTTTAGGGCATCTACATTTATTCTTTTGTTCTTACCACTATAATAACCTGACGTAACTCTAGAAATTCTCTTAGCAGATTCTAACTTTTTCCCTAAAAGTACATAATCAGCTATAACTTTTTTGTCTTTAAAAATTAATTCATATAAAGACCAAAATAAAGTTAAAAATTGCTTAGGGGAATAGCGACTTGTACTAGAATTGACATTTATCAGGTTGTTTAAGTTAGTATTAGAATGCTGAATTATTTGTTTAATTTCATCATAAATTCTTATAAAGACGTTTATCCAATATTCCTGATCTTTACTTAAATTATTTTCCAACATCTTATGTCTATCATCTTTAGTTGGACTGTCAAGAGAATAAATACCATAAAGATTGTCCAGCAAATCTTTATTTGACGTAAAGTGATCTGGCAATAGCATACTACCTAAAGCGTCGGCAACAATTTCTTCATCAGAAGATTGTCTTAATTTTTCCCGTGACAGAACGGATTGCTTTACCCAGAAAATATCGTCTACTTTAATTCCATATCCGAGCTGTTTGTTAGAAACACTTATTTTACTCATATCACCTAAGGTTAAAACGTCAAACTGTGAATCGTCTCCACGAATTTTCGATGCTATCTTCCTAACTGCGTCCGCGAAATAGCCTAAAGAACTTGATTGTCTAACTTCTTGATGTGAAAGTTGGCGTCCACCTGAATTGATTCTTCTAAATATTTCGTCAATCTGATTGCTTGAATCGATTGTGTATATTGAAAGTGGGAGTGGATAATTCGCTATTCTAAGACAAGTTACACGATCTAATTTTGGCTCTTTTTGTGTCAAAATACCTTTATCATTTAAGTATTTTGTTTCGGCCATTGTTTCAAGGTCAAAGTATTTCTCAGTATTGTTATCTTCCGATATTATACCAAATTCTTGCTCTATGAAAGAACATATGGCGTTCAATCGCTGCATACCATCAATTATTTCAAATCTTTCTGTTCCATGATGTTGCGCCGTAGCTAACAAGAACAATGGAACTGGATATGTCTTTGAAATTGAATCAATGAATTTTTGCTTTTCCTCTACATTCCATACTAATTTTCTTTGATATTTTCTATTTACGATAAAAACACCATTTCTGAAGAAAGAATATATCCTTTGAACATTATCCCCTCTTATTGAGACATCCTGTCTAACCTCACTACTGGTTTTTATAGAATCAGCCACGTAAAATTTAGTTTAAGATACAAGCGATTAATAGCTAAATATATGAGATAGCAGTACATATATCAGCAGAAATATGAATATTTCTAATTAAGTGTTACAGATGTAACACAGAAAAGCCCCAAATCGTAAGATTTGAGGCTTTTTGCTCCCGAAGCTGGGCTCGAACCAGCGACCCTCTGATTAACAGTCAGATGCTCTAACCGACTGAGCTATTCGGGAGTGTCATCGGTTATTGTGGTGCAAAAGTAGAGCCTGTGGCCGTACTACGCAAGCATTGACCCAAAAAAATTATAGGCCAACACCCAATCGCATGATAGTCAGGCGTATTATTTACCGAAGCATATCAGGGCGGTTGCTGGGCACATTTTCCAAAATCAGTTCTTTAATGCGCCGGGCGTCGCCTTTGGTGAAGTTGTTGATGATGATTTCGGGCCGGGCACGCGGGATAATTCGTACCGTCGAGAAAAACATACCGTTGTCGATCTCAACGCCGGAAATATCGGTGTAGAACACGAAGTTGTCGGTGCCACCAATCAACTTGCGAACCCGGAATGTAACGCCCTTGTCGTTGAACTCAACCTCGTCGCGGTTGATGGGGTCCTTGAAACTGCTGCTGTGAAATTTTTCGTTTGGCATATCGTCTGAACCGGGATTTATGTGATTTTTCTGATTTCGCTTTCACAGAAAGCCGATCCGTGAAATCAGAAAAATCACATAAATCCCGGTTATTTTTTAGGTACGTAAATTACTTTCTTCGTCTCAAAAAAAGGCTCGTCAAAATAATCAGAGAGGTCATAGACCCGGTAGCGGTCGGTTACTTCAGCCAATTCCTCGGCGAGGTCGCCCCCTTTCAGATACAAAACACCATTGGGCCGGTCGTTGTTGCCCGCCTTCACGATTTTGTAGCGCATCCAACCCAGAAACGGTTTCAGACGCGTAACGGCGCGGCTCACCACAAAGTCGTAGGTCGTACTCAATTGCTCAACGCGGGCCTGTTCGGCCTTTACGTTTGTTAGCCTCAGCGCGTCGGACACTTCCTGCACAACCTTTATTTTCTTGCCGATACTGTCCACCAAGTGAAAATCGGCCATCGGGAACAGAATCGCCAGTGGAATACCCGGAAAGCCCCCGCCCGTGCCCACGTCTAAGATTTCGGTGCCGGGCTTGAACTGTACAATTTTGGCAATACCCAGCGAATGCAGGATATGCTTTTCATAGAGTGAGTCGATGTCCTGCCGCGAAATTACGTTGATTTTCGCGTTCCAGTCGCGGTATAATCCATCCAAAGCCGCAAACTGCTCTTTCTGCTGAGCCGTTAGCTTTGGAAAGTATTTAAGAATCAGGTCGATGTTCATCGTAGTAGCCTGGACGGCCACGTCCGGGTAAATCGAAGTTCACTTACTCCCGGACGTGGCCGTCCAGGCTACTAAGGTTACCGCCAGTAAAGCCGTTTTTTACGTCGGGAGAATCCAGTTTTTACGCCAGCCAGCCCATAATAGGTAGCCAGTAGTACATCCATATACGGGATCATCGCCCAGTGAACCGTGTGCGCCAGCCGGTAACTGATTCGCCCGACGATGCCCCAAAAGACAAGGAGCCGAACAGCGAACGCCCCCGCTCCGACCTGCAAAAGTAGCCATTCGTTGGCGGTAAATGAACGATGCTGCACTTCATGCACCAAAACGACCAGCCCAACCACTACAGCCACTACCCAACTCAGTACGTGCGAACCCATGAGCAGGCCAAGCCGGACTTTGTTGCCTGGTTTATAGTATTTTCCTACGTTCAGGTGCCGCCGTTTCTGGAGCCGCCAGTCCGCCCAGGTTTCCTTAGGCTTCGACCACATAAAGGCATCGGGGTCGAGGCAAACGGCTGTGTTTCGGACCGTTGCGACTTCGTTAATAAATAAATCATCATCGCCACCCACCACATTTTTATGCGTATAAAATCCCTTGTTATCGAAGAACGTGCTGGTTCGATAGGCCAGATTCCGCCCGACACCCATATACGGTCGGCCCGCCAGTGCGAGCGAAAAATATTGCACCGCCGTGAACAGCGTTTCGGAGCGAGTGAGCAGATTCAGAAAACCCGGCCTGCGTTCATAAGGCGAAAATCCCAGCGAAATGGCTTTCTTCTGGTTGGTAAATGGCGTTACCATACCGGCCAGCCAGTTGGTTGAGGCTGGGCGGCAGTCGGCATCGGTGAGGAGCACGACGGGGTACTTCGCTTTCTTGAGGGCAATGGTCAGCGCGTATTTTTTCGGCGTTACGTGTTCGTACTCTTCGTCGATGCGGATAAATCGAACGCGGTTTAGATGAATGATGTCGTTTTCCAGAAAAGGACCGGTGCCGTCGGTTGAGCGGTCGTCCATCACTAAAACTTCAAATTCGGGGTAATTCTGGTCGTTCAGCAACGGCAGCAATTCAGTCAGATTTTCCAGTTCGTTTCGCGCACAAACCACAACCGTTACGCCGGTGGGATTGGTTTCACTTGATCGGTTCTGGCGGTAGAAAGCCGTTCTGGAAAAGACAAAAAGAATGTAAATAAGCTGAATGCCGACCATAAACAGCCAGGTTATCAGCACGACAGTAATCACAAACAGGAGACGGTTACTCGCTAATGCGTTGATTTTGAACGAAGGTGCAAAGATAGGGGAAAGGGATTGTTCTTTATTTTATATTCCAGTTTCCATCATTCAGTTCCCCATTCGGTACGAACGTATCGGCTGGCAGCAATCGTGTATCAGTTATACAGGACGGTCGGATCTTCGGGATAAGTAAAAGGCATATCAGTCAAACCATAGATGGGTTAAAGCAGTTAGCGTAATACGGGTATAAGTTCACGATTTTTGACTCAACAGTGCGGGCCTACATACGCATTGTCGGGAACCGAGACAGTATGATGAACGAACAGATTATAAAAAATATAGCCAGAATTGCCTTAGGTAGTAACTTACTTTTTGCGGGTGTAAGCCATCTGACATTCGCCCGAAAGGCATTCAAAGCACAGGTTCCAGATTGGGTGCCATTGCCAAAGGATACAACAGTGGTGTATTCGGGCATTGCTGAAATTGCCCTGGGTAGTGCTTTAGTGTTGACCGACGAAGAGCGTCAGAAAGCTGTGGGAAAAGTAGCGGCTGCATTTTTTACGGCTGTTTTCCCTGGCAACGTTTCTCAGTACGTTCATGGCCGAAACGCCTTCGGATTAGATACCAACCGGAAACGGTTTATTCGATTGTTTTTTCAGCCCGTACTAATCTATTGGGCGTTGAAGAGCACGGATAATCTCTGATAAAGGCATTGCACTTTTGGTATAAAAAGCTGGTGAAAACCCAGGCGGGCAGGAAACTCCAGTCGGTTGTCTGGTCGGAGTTTGAAACCTGAGGCAAGCCCTTCGTACCTTTGCCGTATGACATTTTCGATTACTGCCCAGGATTCGCAGTCGAAGGCCCGAACAGGCACACTGACAACCGATCATGGGCCGATTCAAACGCCCATTTTTATGCCCGTCGGTACGGCCGGAACCGTGAAAGCCGTTCACCAGCGCGAACTCGAAACCGACATCAACGCCGAAATTATTCTGGGGAATACGTACCATCTTTATCTGCGGCCTGGTCTCGATGTTATGCGGCAGGCCGGAGGATTACACGGCTTTAATGGCTGGAAACGCCCGATTTTAACCGATTCGGGCGGGTATCAGGTCTATTCGCTTTCGAACACGCGCAAGATTAAGGAAGAGGGCGTTACGTTCACGTCGCACATCGACGGCTCAAAACACATGTTTTCGCCCGAGGGGGTTATGGATATTCAGCGGACCATCGGTGCCGATATTATCATGGCTTTCGACGAGTGTACGCCCTACCCCTGCGAATACGAATACGCCCGAAAGTCGATGGAGATGACCCACCGCTGGCTTGACCGCTGTATCGACCGGTTCGACGCGACCGAGGGTCATTACGGTTACCGGCAAACGCTGTTTCCTATCGTTCAAGGCAGTACGTACCCGGATTTGCGCCGTCAGTCGGCGGAGGTAATTGCATCGAAAGAGCGCGAAGGAAACGCCATTGGCGGGCTGGCCGTGGGCGAACCGGCGGAGGAAATGTATGCCATGCTCGAATTGGTCAACGGCATTCTGCCCGCCAATAAACCCCGTTATCTGATGGGCGTTGGCACACCGGCCAATATCCTCGAAGCGATTGCGCTGGGCGTCGATATGTTCGATTGCGTGATGCCCACGCGCAATGCCCGACATGGCCTTCTGTTTACGACGGAGGGCATTATGAACATCAAGAACGAAAAATGGAGCCGCGATTTCAGCCCCATCGACGCGGGTTTGGGCGGGTATGCCAGTACGTTCTACTCGAAAGCGTATTTGCGCCATTTGATTAAATCTGAAGAACTGCTTGGTGGTCAGATTGCCAGTTTGCACAACCTGACATTCTATTTGTGGCTCGTTCGGCAAGCGCGGGCGCACATCGAAGCGGGTACGTTCGTGTCGTGGAAGGACGAAATGGTCGTTCGGCTTATGCAGCGAATGTAGCTGCAACACAAAGAAACTATCTGAAACCCTAAATTCCCTGAAAGGCAGGGCTGTTGAGTGCTAATCCCGTAGGGATGAACTGTTTATAGAAAATCAACAAATAGCCCATTATTGAACCCCGTAGGGGTGATAGTATATTACCCCTATGGGGTTTTCAATTCGTTTGAGCGTCGTTCTACTATTAACATTCCACGCCTACGGCGTCAAAAAGTCTCCTGATAAATTCATTAGGAGACTTTTTTTATTATTCAGCGTCATACAGCCGTTCATCAGCACGATACAGTGTAAACCATCTGCTTGTCCAGTAATTACATGGCTATACCCGTTGATGCAGGCTTACCGTTATCGGCAAAAAAAGGGGTGTCATTATCGACCCATTTTGTTGTGCGGACGCTCTGGCAGGAGCGATTTATCATCGGACTTACGACCGTTTTCTTCACCGGAATAGGCCTGCTTATGGCCTTTTTGCTCGCACCCGAATTCCGGTCGGAGGCCCGAATCATGCCCGAGATGGCAAATGGGTCGGGCAACATTCTTAAGCGGTTAGCGTCGGTGGCGGGGTTCGCCGGTATTGACTTGCCGGATGCCGAAGATATGGATGCCGTTCGGCCTGACCTGTACCCCAACGTATTACAAAGCACACCGTTCATTCTTCACCTGATCAACCAGCCCGTTACGACGACGGATGGACAAACCAAAACAGTTGGTCAGTTTCTGATTCCCGATACAACTCGCTGGTCAGTAAAACGCCTGCTGGCTTTCGGCAAACTGACCGAAACGAAGCCATCGCCCATCCTATCAAAAGGCACGGTACGGCTGTCCATGCGACAGCAGGAGTTAGCCGACGAGATTGAGGAGCGTGTCAGTGCCCGATTTGACACCCGTTCGGGCATAATTACCCTGCGGGCAACCATGCCCGATGCCAACGTATCTGCAACGGTAACGCAACTTTCAATGGATTACCTGATGCAGTACGTGACGAGTTACCGCACCGAAAAAGCACGGCAGGATTTACAGTTTTACAGTCGGCAACTGGCCGAAGCGCACAAGCGGTTTCAGGCGGCGCAGTTCAATGTTTTTCAGTATAACGACCGGCATAAAAATATTGTGCTGCTGGCTACCACGATGGACCGGCAGCGCATGGAAACGGAGTTGACCATTTCGCAAACGGTCTATACGGAATTAGCGCAACAGTTTGAGCAAGCACGACTGAAGGTACAGGCTCGAACGCCCATTTTTAAAGTGCTGGAACCGCCAAAAGTGCCCCTTAAACGCGCATCGCCAAAGCGAATTCTACTGGTAATGCTCTTCGCCGGAGCGGGTTTTCTGCTGAGCGCAATGTTCGTCATAAGCCGAGAAGCCAATCTAATCGGGCAACTGCGGTCAATGGTACGGGCTGATTCAGAATAGTTTACCGTATTAACTAAGTCGGAAATATACCTTGATACCTGTACATGAAACGACTATCCATCAGTTTTCTATTAGCCTTACTGGCTCTCGAATGGGTGGATGTATGTACCAGTTCGGAAGCAATGGCCGCAGGAATATCCGTTTATACCTTTCTGACGTTCGTCCATCAGATTGGCGAACGAATTGCCCTTCCTGCCTGCATCAGTTTCATTGCTGCGCTCGAAATTCTGTTGGTTCCGACTGTCATGTACTGGGTTTTTCCCGTTTCCATGCCCATTGAGTCAGACGCCTATTTCAGCTACGCTCTACCCGCCTGGCTGGCCTTTTATGCGGGCCTACAATGCGTTAGCCGGAACCACCCGATGCAGTCGCACCGGGCGTATATTGAGGCCGCGAGCCGCTATCTTCAGGATAAACAAAAAACTTGTATAATTCTGTTTATCATCGGCTTAGCGGGCTTTTCAATACGACTAACCTTTCCGTCTGCGCCTACATTTATCGGCAGTTTACCGGCCTATTGCCTGCTCATTAGTGGGTTTTACGCCCATTATTCCCGAAGCGTTTACCGGCTTGTCATTTTCGTCATTACCGGTGTCGTTTTGCTCACTTATACGATTCGGACGGGTATGTTTGGCGATCTGTTTTTATGGTTGATGCTGGCATTGATTTTTGTTGCGGCTGGCACATCGAAGCCGATCTCAGTCCGTACAAAAACGGTATTTTTCAGCCTCGGCTTTGCCTTTCTGCTCCTGATTCAGTCCGTAAAAGGAGAGTACCGATATAACACCTGGGGACACTGGCAGGGCGAACGCAGCGGCAATGCAAACTTGATGATCGACCTGCTTACCGACCGACTCGCCAATCCTGAAAAACTGCTGAATACAGATCACTTTTTCCTGTCATTTGCCCGCTTCAATCAGGGCATTATGATTGGCAGCGCGATGGCGAATGTGCCCATGCACGAACCTTATGCCAACGGTGAAGTGCTGCTTTCTTTTCTTTACCCATTTGCTCCCCGGTTGCTCTGGCCGAACAAACCCCAAACGGGCGGACACGAAAACATTCGTCGGTTTACGAGCCTGCCGCAGTCCGAAAACACCAGCATCAACCTATCGCCCATAGGCGAGGGCTATGTCAACTTTGGTTATGGCGGGATTCTGTTTGCCGGACTTTACGGCTTGTTACTGGGCGGGATTTTTCAGTACGTCTTTTCCCTGTCGGAGCGTATTCCGTCCGTAGTGCTTTGGTTACCAATGCTGTATATCGGCTGTCTAACGATGGAAACCGACTTGCTTTCAACCTGGGGCAGCTTAGTGAACAGTGCCCTTTTTATTGCCGGTCTGTTCTGGCTGTTAAAACGCTTTCGTATCCAACTGTAAAGCACCAATGACCATCACCTACCTTGTTCGGAGTCCCGGTACCGGCCACAGCATCGAGGGGCTATTCGATGGAATTGCCCGCGAGATTTCCGGGCAGGAGGGCGTAACAACCAACGTAATTCAGTTACCCTGTATCAGCCGGGGATTGTGGAGCGTCTGGAAAAATATGCGATTTGCGAGCAAATTAAAAGCCGACGTTTTCCATGTCACGGGCGATGTGCATTACGCCGTTCTGGCCTTGCCCGCAAGCCGCACCATCCTGACGATTCATGATTGTATTACGCTGAAAATGAACCGAAACCGGTCGCTTCGCTACGCGCTGTTCTGGTTGCTCTGGTACTATTTACCCCTTCGGCGGGCGGCTGTCGTAACGGCAGTTTCGGATAAAACGCGGCAGGAATTAGTGCGCTACATTGGTCAGGTAGCTCAAAAAACACAGGTTATTCCGAATGGCTATGATCCGGCGTTTGTATTTCGTCCGAAAAAATTCTGCCACGACCGGCCTGTCTTATTGCATATGGGCACGGCTCCCCATAAAAACCTGTCCCGGCTGATAGCCGCTATCGACGGCATGGCGTGTACGCTCGTTATCGTTGGCCCGTTAACCCATGAAGTCATAACAGACTTACAGCATCGGCGAATTGATTACCGGCAGTACGAAAATTTAAGCCGGGCCGAAATCGTGCAGTGCTGCGTGGACTGCGACATTGTCTGTTTTGTTTCGACTTATGAAGGCTTTGGCATGCCGATTATTGAGGCCAACGCCGTTGGGCGGGTCGTCATCACGTCCGATTGCTCGCCCATGCGCGAGGTAGCCGCCAGAGCCGCACATTTAGTCGATCCAACAGACGCAGCGGCTATTCGACAGGGAATTTTGCGGCTCATTCAAGACGACATCTATCGGCAACATCTGATTGATACTGGCCTGCCAAACGCCCGGCGATATACGATGCCGACAGTAGCCGCCCAATATGCCACGCTCTATTGCCAACTCGCAGTCGGTCAACCGTCAACGATTCCTGTCGCATGAAAATTCTCCTCTCGGCAGACCGCTTTTTCCCGGCGCAAATGGGCGGCCCGAGCAACACCATTTACTGGCACGCAAAAGCTCTGACACGAGCCGGTCACAACGTTACCGTCGTGGCTACGTCGCAGGATTTACCCGACGATGTGCCACTAAACCGCTGGCTGACGCTGGATTGCGGACAAGTCATTTACACAAAGAACAGACACTTCTACTTTCCGATTAGCCACATTTTTCGCGGCTGGCAAGCCATCCAAAAAGCCGATGTCGTGCATGTGAACAGCCTGTTTTACCCGGCTTCGTTCGCGTGGGTATGCATGGGCAAGATTGCTGGAAAAGCGATCATCTGGTCACCCCGTGGCGAATTAAGTCCAGCGGCCCTATGGTATCGACCACGCCTTAAACGCCTGTTAATAAAGGCCTTTCGACTCGTGAGTCAGGGGGTTTGGTTTCACGCAACCTGTGCGGCAGAAGTCAGTCAAATCCGGCAACATTTCGGTGAGAATACACTCATTCGAAACATTCCGAATCGCATGGAATTACCAAAACCAGCGGTTCGAGTAGCGCAGCCTTTCCTGCTGTTTATGGGGCGGCTACATCCCATAAAAGCCCTTGACCGGCTCCTGTTGGCCCTTTCCGCGTCAACACTATTCCGGGCGAGTGCTTATTCATTGCTCATTGCCGGTCCTGATTCAGAAAAATCATATACAAAATCCTTAACCGACATGGTACATACGCTGGGCCTTTCGGCCAAAGTACACCTTCTGGGCATGGTGCAGGGAACGCGAAAAGAGCAACTATATGCCGACGCACGTCTGTTGATTCTGCCCTCGCATTCCGAAAATTTTGGCAATGTGGTCATGGAGTCACTGGCGCAGGGAACACCCGTTATTGCGTCGACGCACACGCCCTGGCAAGTGCTCGAAACGGAACAGGCCGGACGATGGGTCTCCAACGACACGGACGCGCTTCGGGAAGCCATCGAACCCTTTTTAACGATGCCCGACGAACAATATGAGCCTTACCGGGAACGGGCTATACGTCTGGCCCGGCACGACTACGATGTATCGGCCAATACGGCTGTCTGGGCCGATTTCTATACAACCGTTTTGACCATTTCAACGAAGTAGACAGCGTCTATAACAGCCAACCGATGAGTGCGAACGCGGCCATTGACTTCCACGATCAGATAGCAGAAAATTTTGACCGAAACTATGAATTATCAGCCGCATTTCGGGAGCGGGTTCAGGTCTGGACAACGCTATTCGACCGTTATATAAAGCCTTCCGACATCGTCATAGACTTCGGTTGCGGCTCCGGCGTTTTCAGCCATTACCTCGCCGAAAAAGGCTGTATTGTGATCGGAATCGACGGTTCTGATGCGATGATTGCGCTTTGTCATCAAAAGAAAACGTCGGCCAATGTCCGCTATCTACGGCAAACCTTACCCCTACCCGACGAGCACAAGTATGCGCCATCAGATGCTATCATCATGTCGAGTTTACTCGAATACATGGACGATGTTCCTCAAATGCTCAGGCAGGCGCATGGCCTTCTGAAACCAAACGGCTTGCTGCTCGTCTCTATGCCGAATCAGTTGAGTATCTATCGGCGAATAGAGCGATGGCTGTTTCGGCTAACCGGCCGGCCGCGCTATGTTGCCCATAGCCGTCATTACGCAACCGAAACCGCCTTTTCCCAACAGCTAAGCGCACTGGGTTTTGGCGCGCTGGAGACGACGTACTTTTCAGGCCACGACCCTGTTTCCAGGCTACTGAAGCCATTTTTGAGCAGACAATACGTCAATAGCCTCTTCGTTGGCGTGTTTCAAAAACGATGATTCGGCTGTTTTTTCTCGTAGTTACACACCGATCCTAAGCCGGTACCTATGAAGATTATTAGTGTGGTGGGTGCCCGTCCAAATGTCATGAAAGTGGCCCCGCTGCATCGGGCATTCGGGCTGAACCCCGCCATCGACTCGAAAATAGTACATACCGGACAGCACTACGACCACCGGTTGAGCGACATTTTCTTTCGGCAACTCAATCTTCCCCAGCCCGATTATCACCTCAATAGTTGCAACGAAACACCTGCCCGCCAATTGGCTGACATCATGCTCAAATTCGGGCAAGTGCTTCATTATGAGCAGCCAGATTGGGTACTGGTTGTTGGCGATGTGACCAGTACGCTTGCCTGTGCCCTGACAGCCGCTCAACTAAATGTCCGGGTAGCACACGTTGAAGCGGGGCTGCGTTCGGGCGATGGTCGGATGCCGGAAGAGCGGAACCGGATTCTGACCGACGCGCTGTCGGACCTGCTTTTCGTGACCGAACAGGCCGGGTTAGACAACCTCCGTCGCGAGGGAATTTCCGACAGGAAAATTCATTTTGTGGGCAACGTTATGATTGATTCGCTGGTGCAGTATCGCCAACCCGCAACTGAATTAAATACCGTTGGCACGCTGGGATTAACGCCCGGCGGTTATGTGCTGCTGACGATGCACCGTCCGGCCAACGTCGATACGGAAGCCGGTTTAACATCAATTTTACAGCTAATAACCAATACGGCTCAGCGCAAAACCGTCGTCTTCCCCATTCATCCGCGAACCCGTATTAATCTGGAGAAATTTGGCTTGATGCATCACTTGTCAGCGCAACAAAATGTCCGGTTGCTGGAACCACAGGGATATCTGGAATTTCTGAACCTAATGGACAACGCGGCCATCGTCATCACCGATTCGGGTGGGGTGCAGGAAGAAACAACGTATTTACAGGTGCCCTGTCTGACTTTCCGCGACTCGACCGAGCGGCCCGTAACGGTCGGTCTGGGCACCAATTACCTGATGGCGGACCTTAATCCCGAAACAGTGCGGCATCAGATTTCTGCCATTTTAAACGGTCAGATGAAAACCGGACACGTGCCGCCCCTGTGGGATGGACAGACGGCAGGGCGTATTGCGGAGGTGATGTATGCTATGAAAACGCCCTAAGATTTTCTCTCTGTGAATCTCTTTTTCCTCTGTGTATCTCTGTGACCCAAAAAATCATGAAACAACTTGTCCAACACCTGAAAACCGGCAAAACAGCGCTTGAGGACGTGCCAGCACCGCTCGTTAGTCGGGGGCAGGTGCTCATTCAAACCCGCCGGTCATTGGTATCGCTGGGGACAGAACGGATGCTGGTTGAGTTTGGAAAGGCTACCTTACTCAACAAAGTGCGGCAGCAACCCGAGCGGGTAAAACAGGTGCTGGACAAAATTCAGTCCGACGGGATCAGGCCAACGCTGGAAGCCGTTTTCCGCAAACTTGAACAGCCCCTGCCGTTGGGTTATTGCAACGTTGGCACTGTGCTGGCGGTGGGAGAAGGCGTTACGGACCTGCATATCGGCGACCGGGTAGCTTCCAATGGCCCTCATGCCGAAGTGGTCTGTGTACCGCGTCAGTTGGTGGCCCCCATACCCGCTACCGTGAGCGACGATGAAGCGGCTTTTACGGTTGTTGGAGCCATTGGCTTGCAGGGAATCCGGCTGCTGAATCCAACCCTTGGCGAAACGATTGTTGTTATCGGTCTGGGATTGATTGGCTTGCTAACGGCCCAGCTTTTGCGGCTAAATGGCTGTCGCGTGATTGGGATAGACATCGACGAATCTAAATGCAAACTGGCCGAGCAGCAAGGCATTATCGCAATAAATACGGAATCAGGAACCGATTCGGTGAAGGCCGTTTTGTCGCTCACCAACGACGTTGGGGCTGATGGTGTACTCCTAACGGCGTCGGCAAAAACGGATGAACTTATTTCCCAGGCAGCCCACATGAGCCGGAAACGGGGGCATATTGTGCTGATCGGCGTGGTAGGGCTGAACTTGAACCGGAGCGATTTTTACGAGAAAGAGTTGACCTTTCAGGTATCCTGCTCGTACGGTCCCGGCCGGTATGATACGTCGTACGAACAGCAGGGAAATGATTATCCGCTGCCGTTTGTGCGCTGGACCGAGAACCGCAATTTCCAGGCGATTCTGCACTTTCTGGCCACTGGTCAACTCGACGTAACCCCATTCATTACGGATAGAGTACTCTTCCGGGATTTCGGCACGATTTACGAAACCATTGGCGCATCGCACCGGATTGCCTCGCTGCTTTGTTATCCCGACCAACCCGATTTACGGTCTGTCGTTCACCTGAGCGACCGTTCGTTTTCGCCGGGCACTGGTACAATAGGAATTATTGGCGCGGGCAATTTTACGGGTTCAACGCTTCTTCCGGCTCTCAAAAAGACGGGAGCCCCTATTAAAATCATCGGCAGTACGGGCGGTCTGAATGCAACCCTGTTAGCCAAAAAATTTGGCATCGCCCAAAGCACAACCGATTATCGGCAGATTTTGAACGACCCCGACATTGATCTGTGCATTATTACCACCCGACACGATAGCCACGCCCGCCTGACCGTTGCCGCATTGCAGGCTGGAAAGCACGTGTTTGTTGAGAAACCATTGGCCATTCACGATTACGAATTACGCCCGATTATCGACGCACAACAGGCATCGGGCCGGATGGTGATGGTCGGATTCAACCGCCGATTTTCGCCGTACGCGCAGAAGATGAAGACACTGTTAGGCAGCTCATACGTGTTGCCAATGAACGTAGTCATAACCGTCAATGCTGGGTTCGTTCCGGCCAGTTCGTGGGTGCATGACCGGGCAATTGGGGGCGGTCGTTTGCTCGGCGAAGTGGGTCATTTTGTGGACTTTGTCACCTTTCTGACCGGGAGCCGTGTCGCGTGCGTTTGCCTGAATTCGGTGGGCCAGCAACCCGACGAAACAACTGATTCGGCTTCGCTTCTATTGCGTTATGAAAACGGATCGACGGGCGTTATCAACTATTTCAGTAATGGCAATAAAGCCTACGCCAAAGAGCGCGTTGAGGTGTATTCGCAGGAGAGAACGCTGATTCTGGACAATTTCCGCACGCTGACAGGCTACGGGTTTCGGGGATTTTCGCGCCTTGCCGGGCAACAGAATAAGGGTCATACAGAGCAACTTACGCAGTTAATTGAACAGATACGAACCGGAAATAACCCGTTGATTCCGTTCGCCGACATCATCAATACGACGCAAACCATGCTGGCCGCTTTACAAAGCCTGCGCGAAAACAGATGGGTTGACGTAGCCGGAATCGGCACGAATCCGGCAGATTCCCTGACTGCCGAAAAAGTATGAGAACGCTTGGAAAAATCTGGCGAACGGTGCGGCATCTGACAACCCGGCAAGTGGTTTTTCAGGTGCTGAACCGCCTGCGCAGACGAGGCAAACTACGCATTCAGAAAAGTATTCCGGCGGCTTATTTCCTGGCTGTGCCGGAAGCGAATAAACCTGTTTGGTGGCAGGGTGATACGTTCACGTTTTTGAATCAGGCAGTTCATTTTCCGACCGGAATTGACTGGAATTATTCGGCTTTCGGTAAACTCTGGATTTACAATCTCAACTATTTCGACTTCCTGAATCAACCTAATCTACAGCCAGACAAAGGCGAGCAACTTATTCTTGATTTCATTCGCCAAACCCCTTCGCTGCGCGACGGGCTTGAATCGTATCCGACCTCGTTGCGGATAATCAATTGGATACAATTTTTAAGCCGGAATCAAGTCCAAAATGCCTGCATTAATAACCATTTATTCGCTCAGACCCGTTTGTTAAATCGTCGATTAGAGTATCATCTGGCGGGCAATCACCTGCTCGAAAACGGCTTTTCGCTGCTCACCGCTGCCCTGTATTTCCGGCATAAATGCTGGTTTGAAAAAGCCGCTCAACTGATTCGTATTGAACTAACAAAGCAGATTCTGGCAGATGGCGGGCATGACGAACGCAGCCCGATGTATCACCAGATATTGCTCGACCGACTGCTCGATGTGTTGCTGGTCATACAGCACGATTCATGGCATAATGCCCCTTCTTTTAGTACGTTTATGACCAAAAAAGCAACTCAGATGCTCGGTTGGCTTGCCAGCATAACCTTCCGAAACGGCGACGTGCCTATGGTCAACGATGCGGCTTTTGGGATCGCGCCAACAACAGCGCAACTTCAAAAAAAAGCAATGAATGTAATCTCATTGACTAATCAGGGATGTGGTTTACAAAAACAAAATCCTATAATCCTGTCAAAAAAAACGCCTGTCGATATACTATCAACCTTGTCTGATAGCGGCTATCGCATGTTTCGCCAACAGCATTATGAACTCTTTGTCGATGTTGGTCCGGTTGGCCCCGACCATCAGCCCGGACATGCTCACGCCGATACGTTTTCGTTTGTTTTGTATGTGGATAACTCGCCGGTAATTGTGGATAACGGTACGTCGACCTACCAGCCGGGCGAGCGTCGAAACTGGGAGCGAAGTACTATAGCGCATAACAATGTTACACTAAATAACAAAGATTCTTCTGAAGTCTGGTCCAATTTCCGCGTTGGTCGGCGGGCACAGGTAAATCTGCTAACCGATACTGAAACAATATTAGTTGCCCGGCATGATGGCTATAGGAAAGACGGGGTTATTCACGAACGAATGTGGTGTATGGAATCCGACCAGATTCGTATTACCGACCGGTTACTGAACAACGGGAACGGCAAAGGGCAACATGGCGTAGCGCGGTTCTATTTCCATTCAGCCGTTCCGATGAATATCGTAGGCGATGTAGTTAGGGTAGGCCCGTTACAAATAGTGTTCAAATCAGTAACCAAACCAAACCTGAGCGTCAAAGAGTATGAACTGGCAACTGGTTTCAACCGATTAGTGCCAGGTCGATTTGTCGAAATTCCGTTCACCGGTCAATTAGAAACGACCCTCACACTACTGAATGCGAATCCTATACCTGACCTTTTACTTTGAACCGGACATTGGTCCCGGTGCGTTTCGGAATACGGCTTTAGTTAGTGAACTCGCCCGGCAGCTTCCGGCGGGCAGTCATATTCACGTTATCACGGCACAACCCAATCGCTATCAGTCGTTTAAACCCATAGCGTCGGAACGCGAAGAGAGCCAAACGCCTACTTGTTTCGTGCTAACCGAGCGGGTTACTGTTCCAACTCATGCCAGCGGTTTCCTCGACCAGATTCGCTCATTCTGGGTCTATTTTTGGGCAGCGCATCGGCTCACCAGAAAGCAGGAATACGATTTCGTCGTGGCGTCTTCGTCCCGATTATTCACGGCTTTTCTGGGCGCACGATTAGCCAGAAAACAGAACATTCCGCTGTTTTTAGATATTCGTGATCTGTTTCGGGAAGCGATTCTGGACGTGCTCGATAAGCAGTCAATTCGTGTTTTATTGAACCCGTTACTGCAAGCCGTCGAACGCTATACATTTGGTTATGCCGTTCACATAAATCTGGTTTCGGAAGGCTATCAGTCGTATTTTAAACCATTTCCACAAGCTACGTATAGCTTCTTCACGAACGGCATCGACGACGTATTCTTAACTGTTCCGACCAGTGAGCCGATGCTAAACCGGCCATACAAAACCATACTTTACGCTGGTAATATTGGCGAAGGACAGGGGTTGCATAAGCTTATTCCGCAAGCCGCCCGACAGTTGGGCAATCAGTATCGCTTCATAGTTATTGGCGATGGTGGCGCGAAAGTTCAACTCGAAGCCGCTCTTCGGACGCACAATGTTACAACGGTTGAACTACGACCGCCCGTCAGCCAACAGAAGTTGATTACGGAATATCAACAGGCTGATTATCTGCTTGTTCACTTGAACGATATCGACGCCTGTACGCGTGCATTGCCTTCCAAACTGTTTGAATACGGCGCAACCGATAAGCCTATTTTAGCCGGAGTAAACGGTTATGCCGCTACGTTCGTTCGTAATAATCTCCCAAACAGCATTCTGTTCAATCCCGGCGATGTGGCTGAATTGGTGAAGCAATTGCGCGAAACATCGTATCGTACTCAGGATCGGGTCGCCTTTAAAACCCAGTTTCAGCGCAAAACTATTTGTCAGAAGATGGCCAGGCAGATTATAGAAACGCTTCAGTCGTGGGTGACGTGAGCGCACAGAAAAGGGTCGGTTTTGAGAAACCGACCCCACTATAATTCAACCTGGTTCAATCCCAGCTTATTTCACGCTCTTGCCGATAGCAATCAGATTTTCTGGCGTTTGCAGTCCTAATATTTTTTTCAAAACGCGGCCATTGCCATCAATAAACAGCAAGGTTGGATAGGCTTCGAGCGGGTACACCTGCGACAAAGCGGGACCTTCGCCTTTTTCCATATCCATTTTCACGTTGATAAATTTCTCGTTGTAGAAATCGCCAACGGCTTTTTTCGTAAATACGTTCTTTTGAAGCAGTTTGCAGGGACCGCACCAACTGGCGTAGGCATCTAAGAAAATGACCTTTTTCTCGGCTTTCGCCTTTTTCAAAACATCTTTCCAGGAAGCCTCTGTAAACTGAATACCATCGGCAGCATCCTTAAACGCCGTTTTCTTAGTGCCGGAAGGGGTCGGTTCAGGTAGGTTAAGAGCGGCATTTGTTGGAAGCGCATTGAAGCCCACAAGCGCAATAGCGAATAGCCAAACGAGTTGTTTCATAATCGGACCGGCATACCGGTAGTCTTTGTAAGTTTTTCGAGTGTATAACGCACCAGCCAACGATTTTCGTTTCTTAGAGCCAAACTTGTTCGCCCGTAAATTTATTGACAGGCAGGCAAATAACAAATCGCGTGCCATTCTCCCGAATCTTTCCGAACTTTGCGGCCATTTTAGTTTAGTATATTATGCCTGTTAAGCAAGCCGAATTCGTCGTTAGCAACTCTGACCCGGACAAATGCCCCAAACCCGACCGGCCCGAGTATGCCTTCATTGGCCGCTCAAACGTCGGAAAATCGTCGCTCATCAATATGCTGACGAGCCGTTCGTCGTTGGCTAAAATTTCGGGGAAACCGGGTAAAACACAGTTAATCAACCACTTCCTTATTGACAACGAGTGGTACCTAGTCGATCTTCCCGGCTATGGCTATGCGCAGGTGAGCAAAACAGAGCGCGAAAAATTTGCCGCCATCATCGACGGTTATCTGACAAACCGCCCCAATCTGCTGTGCATTTTCGTGCTGGTCGATGCGCGAATAGAACCACAGAAACGCGACCTCGATTTTATGAGCAATCTGGGCGAGCGGGGCTTGCCGTTTGTCATCGCTTTCACAAAAACCGAAAAACTTGGTGCGGTTAAACTTCAGGCAATGCTCGACACCTACCGGGCTAAACTGCTCGAAGAGTGGGAAGAAATGCCGCAGTTTTTTGTCACATCGGCCATCACCGCAGCCGGGCGCGAAGATATTCTTTCCTTTATCCGACCGCTGAATGCGGGATACAAAAAATGATTGAATGACTAAGTGAATGAGTGATTGAATAGGTGTATGCGCCAGCTATTCAATCACTCATTCAGTCAACCAATCAATCATTAAAAATACAATACACCCACTCAAATACACGTTACCAATTTACAAAGTCTCTTTATGGAAGCATTAAAACAGATTGCCAATGTGGCTGGCTACAGCGGCCTTTACCGTATTTTGAAACCGGGCCGTGCGGGCGTTATTGTTGAATCATTGGATGAGAAGAAGGCCAAAACGATGATGGGCCCAACGGCCCGCGTTTCGGTGTTGAGCGATATTTCGATTTATGTCGATGACGATAGCGAGGAACAATCTGTATTGCTGGGTCAGGTATTGCTGGCAATAAACGAAAAATATGGTGATACGCTGCTGGTTGACCCAAAAGGCTCGCCCGACGAATTAGCTGATTTTATGGCCTCGGTTGTGCCGACCTACGACCGCGAACGGGTTCGGACAACGGACATCAAAAAACTCATTATCTGGTACGGAATTCTGCGTCAGTTTGCCCCGGAAATATTCGAGGTAACAGCAAACGCAGCCGAAGAAACTACATCGGACGAGCCGGAAGCCACCGAAGAAATGACCGTGGCCGACGCATCAGCCGAAGACGAAAAAACCACGGCGCAAGCCTAACAATACCAATAAAGTTCTTCATTTTCAGTGAGAACAGAAAAGCCGCGATGACCATTGGTTTCGCGGCTTTTTAGTAGTTGAAAAGTTAATCAGTCAATTAGTTCATTGGTTGATTAGTGCTGACGCGGAAGCTGACTAACTCACGGACTGATCAACTAATGAACCAATCAACCAATTGACTAATCAACCGAACTCAGTTTCACCGTATTGGTTCGGCGGGATTGCGCCAGTGGCATACTGAGCGTGTTGATAAAAATGTCGCCCGACTCCAGTCGACCCTGACTCACCAGGATTTGCTTGATGCCTTCAACCGTCTGGTCAACCGTCAGGCTCAAGTCCGGTTCGTACGGCATTACCTGAACACCCCAATACAGCCCAAGCGTGTTCCGTAGTTGCGCATCGTTGGAAAAAACCAGCAAGTCAGCTTTAGGACGGTGGTGCGAAAGACGTACCGCCGTATAACCTGAGTTAGTAATACCGATCACGGCCTTCGCTTTTGTATCGCGGGCCAGTCGGCAGGCACTCATCACGACGTTGTCGTTAATGACATTTTCGGTCGGCTGCTCGTTTACGTGGGCGTGATACCGGTAATAAATTTTATCGGTCGTAGTTTCCACCTGCCGGATGGTATTGGCCATCGCTTCGACCGCCAGAATCGGGTATTTGCCCGATGCGGTTTCGGCACTGAGCATAACGGCATCGGCTCCGTCCATTACGGAGTTGGCGATGTCGTTAATTTCGGCGCGGGTTGGGCGGGCGGCATCAATCATACTTTCGAGCATCTGCGTCGCCACAATGACCGGCTTGGCCGCTTTGTTGCACTTCTCGACCAGCATTTTCTGAATCATCGGCACTTCTTCGGCGGGCAATTCAACGCCGAGGTCACCCCGCGCCACCATCAGGCCATCCGTAGCGGCAATAATTTCGTCGATATTCTGAATCGCTTCGGGCTTTTCAATCTTCGCAATCACGCGGCTCTTCTTGCCTTTCGAACGGATATATTCTTTGATTTCGAGAATTTCGGAAGCTTCGCGTACAAACGAAAGAGCAATCCATTCGGCATCGTGTTCAAGGCCAAACTCCAGATCGGCCCAGTCTTTTTCGGTCACGGCGGGCATCGACACCTTCGTATTGGGTAGGTTTACGCCTTTTTTCGACTTCATCGAACCGCCATACACCACTTCGGTCACTACATCGGTTCCTTCGGTCCGCAACACTTTAACTTCTAACTTTCCGTCGTCCATCAAAATACGTTCGCCCGGATGAACATCCTGGTACATATTTTTATAGGGCGTACTGACGCGCTCAGCCGTGCCGATGATGTCATCGTTGGTGAAGACCAGTTCCTGACCCGCCACGATGGTTACGCCATCTTTATTCTCGACGTTACCGATTCGAATTTTAGGCCCTTGCAAATCCTGAAGTATGCACAGGTTCAGGTTGTATTCTACGTTCAGTTCCCGGATTCGGTTCAGGCGCATAAGGTGATCTTCGTGCGTACCGTGGGAGAAGTTGAGCCGGAAGACGTTTACGCCGGCTCTGGCTAATGCCAGCAATTGTTCTTTTGTATCGGAAGCCGGGCCAACAGTGGCCACAATCTTGGTTTTCTTAGACATGGGACGGGAAAAATTGGGCAAAATCGGCCAGAAGCCGGTGCAAAAATAACCGGATGGCAGGATAAACGATGGTATTCACGGAAATTTTACGGGAAGAGTTCCATCCTACACAAACAATCCACATCAACCACGATGCTCACTTGCGGCAAACCATTATCAGGTAAACGCCCGGATGCTACCGGGTGAGTAGCTGGTTAGGTCAGATTTGTTACCCTAACAAAGCGAGTTAGCACTTTTGAGCACTACAGGGCGTTTACAGATAATACGAAAGCCAGAACGTCTGCCCAACCTGGCACTATACATACAGATAAACAATACATTTGTATCAGCACGAACCAACAAGCCCTATGGACGCAACGATTGATAAGAACATGCTAAAGGAAGCCTTACGCGAATTAATTCACGAAGAGCCAGACACGTTCAAAAACATGTTAAGGGAAATTTTTGCAGTAAGCAAGAATAAGGAAGACGATGAATTCGAGCAATTGATTCAACGCAATTTCCAACGTTTTGACGACACATTCCGGGCATTGGCATAAATGCGTTACCTTACCAAACGTCAGGTTATCCGGTTGAACAAGGCCACGATAGAAGCCCACGGCGGAAACTTCATGTCTCCCTATAACTTCCTGCACGAAGAAAATCTCGACTACTTAGTCGAAGCGGTTCAGACTACCATATTCGGTCAGCCACTCTATCCAACCGTCATTGATAAAGAGCGGTTTACGGCCACAGTATCATCTGCAACCATATTTTTACGGACGGCAATAAACGCACTGGTTTAGGAGCCGCGTTGACTTTCCTGAATCTGAACGGTTTTGACGCAGTTCGTTCCGTTACAAATGAAATTCTGACCGACTTTATCCTGAAAGTGGCTTCCGGTGAATTAAGTCTGGATGAGTGTCGAGCGTGGTTTGCTGCTCATGTAGTAGACAATCAATAAAGTCTGTTCTGTCACAAACAATCCACATCAGCCACGGTGCTGACCTGCCGCAGGCCTTTGTCGGTCAGGAAGCTTTATTTGGCTCGTTTAACCCCAACTCTTGCCACACCTCATCGCGCGTGAACCAGCGCGTGTTTTCCGATTTTGTCTTTAATAACTGAACATAGTCAAGAAAGTCTTCGATTGAATCGAAGCCGTCCAATTCCTTAGCTAATGTCTGATACGATTGATAAGGCAATACCGCAAATTTAGGTTCGCCATTTTCTTCAATAATTTGCGCCTGTAGTATCATTGATAAATATCTTTTCGGTTACCTATTTCGACTACTTCAATAATTTTAAGAGCCTCTTCTTTGTCAAACAGTACACGATAATTCCCGACTCGTAAGCGAAAAGCCGCAACTGGATGATTAGTTAATTGCTTAACGTTAGCGGCTTCTTTTGGGTTTGCAGCTAACTCATCAAGTTTTATCAGAATTCGTTTGGCATCAATTGGGGGGATTTTTTTAAGGTTTTTGGTGGCTTTCTCTGTGAATAATAATTGATACATCTTCAGAAAATCGGTGAGCGATAACCAAATGTAGCCAAAACCTCCTCACAAACAATCCACATCAGCCACGATGCTGACCTGGCGCAAGCCCTTGTCGGTGAGGATGTCGTTGATGCGGTCCTGGATGTAGGTTTTGACCGCTTTCACGTTCACTTTGTCGCGCTCGATCTTGATTAAAATATCGAACAGAAACTGGTTGCGGATGCGCTCCACTAAGGGTTCTTCCGGCCCCAAAACGCGGCTGCTACCCAGCGCGTCGGTCAGTTCGGCGGCAAGGCGTTGAGCGGCCTGACTGCTGATCACTTTGTCGGTGTGGCGAACGGTGAGTTTAATCAACCGCACAAAGGGCGGGTAACTGAAGTTCTGCCGTTCCTGAATTTCTTCCTCGTAAAGCCCTTTGTAGTCGTTCTGAATCACTTTTTGCAAAATCGGCTGTTGCGGATTGCTCGTTTGAATCAGCACCGTTCCCTGCCGACCCGCCCGCCGACCCGCCCGACCGCTTACCTGCGTAATCATCTGAAACGCCCGCTCCGTCGCCCGAAAATCGGGGAAGTGAATCAGCCGGTCAGCATCAAAAATACCCACCAGACTAACATTATCGAAGTCAAGTCCTTTGGTAATCATCTGGGTGCCGACCAGAATATCGACCTGCCCGCCTTCAAACTCCTGAATGATTTGCTGGTACGCATTTTTGGCGCGGGTGGTGTCCAAATCCATCCGCAACACCCGCGATTTCGGGAAGAAAATTTGTAGCTGGTCTTCTAATTTTTCCGTCCCGAAACCAATAGTTCGCACTTTGGTGGAGCCGCAGGTTGGGCAGGTGCGCGGTACGCTCTCTTTGTGGCCGCAATAGTGGCAGCGCAGTTCGGCGTCGCGCTGGTGATACGTCAGGCTGACGGCGCAGTTGGGGCATTCGGCGGTCCAGTCGCAGTCTTCGCACTGCATATAGGGCGAGTAGCCGCGTCGGTTCTGAAACAGAATACTTTGCTCTTTTCGCTCCATGTTGGCTTCCAACGCACCGAGCAGGGCCGACGAAAATTCGTTTTTCATCGTCTTCTGCTTTTTCTCCTGATGCGTATTCACCAACAGAATATTCGGCAACGTAGCGTCGCCAAACCGCCGGAACAGTTCCACCAATCCGTAGCGACCCTGTTTGGCCTGATAATACGTTTCGAGCGAGGGCGTGGCCGACCCCAGCAATACTTTGGCCTGTTGCCAGTGAGCCAGCATAATGGCTACGTCGCGGGCGTGGTAGCGCGGGGCCGGGTCGTGCTGTTTGTAGCTGGTTTCGTGCTCTTCATCCACGATAATCAGGCCCAGATTATCGAACGGCAAAAACACCGCCGACCGCACGCCCACTACAAACTGATACTGCCCCGACACGACGCCTTTCCAGACTTCGACGCGTTCGTTGTCCGAGAATTTGGAGTGATAAATACCCATCTTATCCCCAAAAACCCGTTGTAACCGCACGACAATCTGCGTGGTCAGGGCAATTTCCGGCAGCAGATACAGCACCTGCGAGCCACTGGCGAGGGCCTGCTGAATAAGTTCGATATAGACTTCGGTTTTGCCGCTTCCTGTTATGCCGTGCAGCAACACGATGTTCTGGCTCTCGAACTGTTGCATAATCTGCGTCGAAGCGGCCTGTTGCGCATCGGTCAGTTTTATTTCGGCTTGTGGGGCCGCATTGTCCGAAAAGCGCGGCTGAATGATTTCAAACGCTTCAAATACGCCGTTTTTGATAAGCGTCGTTAGCGACGATTGCGACAGTTCATCGTCCTGATTCAGAATCGTTTTGTCGAGTCCTTTCTGGTTCAGAGCCGGATTATGCTGCATGGGCACATGGCGCAGATACCGCATAATGACTTCTTGCTGTTTGGGCAGCTTTTCGAGCCGCTGAAGCAATACCAGAAGCTGTTCTTTCTCCTCATAATTGCGGTTCAGCCGGACTTTTCGCACCATTTTCGGTACGTACTTTTCCCGAACTTCTTCAAAAACAATAATGGCTTTTTTACCCACCAGCGACTTAATCAGGGCCGCTACATTGGTTCCCTCGCCCGCCAGTCGGCTGAGTTCGTCGTAAGAGAGAGCGGGGTGTTTTTTGAGTTCGGTGAGCAGTACGCCTTCAAATTCGGTGAGCAGTTCGGGGTAATCGAAGTCGGGGTTGAACTGCACTTTCGACTGGCTCGAAATCTTCAGACCAGACGGCAGTGCTACGTTCATTACGTCGCCGATGCAGCACATGTAGTACTCGGCCATCCACCGAAAAAGCTCTAATTGATAGCCCGTTACCAACGGATATTCGTCCAGCACTTCGGTGATGTACCGCGCCTGATAGGCCGTAGGGGGCGAATTGTGCAGCTTTGCGACGACCGCCGTCAACACCCGGCTGTTTTTCTTGCCGAAGGGCACAATGACGCGGGCACCAATTTTAAGGATGTCGGCCATGCCGCGCGGCACCCGGTAAGTGAACAGTTTGGGTACGGGAATGGGTAAGATTAAATCGGCGAAGAAGGTAACTTCCTCGCTGTCAAATGAAGCAAATAATGTATTGACCTGGTTTTCCACAACGCTGTTCGGTAGGATAAGTAAAGATAATTGAAATCCCGACGGACAGCGGTACAGCCGTAAAAAACAGAAAAACTACGTTGCAAAAAGTGGCCTTTTCGCAACCTTTGGATGGTTTTTGTGTGTTAGAACGTAACGCGGGTGGGAACCCGCCTATTTAGCGGGTTCCCACCCGCAACGGCGGACCGCCCATGTTACAGGTATTTATGAAAACATACGACGTCATTATAGTTGGTGGAGGCCCCTGTGGGCTGGCGGCTGGCATCGAAGCGGCTAAGGCTGGACTGAGCCATTTGATTCTGGAAATGGGGAGCCTGACGGAGTCAATCCGGCAGTATCCGCGCCGGATGCGCTTTTTCTCGACCGCCGAAAACATTGAAATCGGTGGCCTTCCGTTCGCCATTTCGGACGTGAAAGCTGGTCGCGACGAAGCACTGCAATACTACCGGAAAGCGGCTGCATATTACCACCTCAATTTCAAGTTGTTTCAGGAAGTCTGGGAGGTTCAGAAAGAGAATGACCTATTCATTATCACAACAAAAGGCGGTGATCGTTACCGGGCGGTTAAGGTGATCATGGCAACGGGTTATTTTACGCGCCCGCGCTGGCTCAACATTCCGGGCGAAAACCTGCCGCACGTATCACACTATTACGACGAGCCGTTCAAATACTCGTTTACTAATGTGGTCATTATCGGCGCGTCGAACTCGGCGGTCGAAGCGGCTCTGGAATTGTATCGCCACGACGTGAACATTACCATCGTTCACCGGGGCGAAGACTTTCGGAGTACGGTGAAATACTGGTTGGTGCCGGACGTAAAAAATCGCGTGAAGGAAGGCCGGATAAAAACCGTTTTCGATTCGTGCGTAACCCAAATCGACGCACAGCACGTAACAGTCAATAACCTGAAAACGGGTGAAGAAACGCAGCTACCCGCCGATTTTGTGTTTGTTCTGACGGGCTACATTCCCGACGCCGAACTGCTGCGTCGCTGCGGAATCGACCTCGACCCAACGACGCAGGTTCCGGTTTATGACAAAGAGACGTTTGAGACGACCGTACCGGGGCTATACGTCTGCGGAACGGTGATGGCGGGGATTTATACCGAGAAAGTATTTATTGAAAATGGCCGCGAACATGCTCAGGCAATTATTGACCATATTATGGGTCGCGAGGTGCACAAAGTAGCCGAACTGATTCAGCGGATCTGATTAATCGTCAGGGTTGGTCAAACATAGACAGGTGTCGTCAAGCGGTTGATTACCAACACTTGACGACACCTGTCTATGTTTGAGGACTTACTTAACCTGACTATTTATTTAATTAGACAGGCTATACTTTGAGAATACCCGCTTGGTGGCAAACCACCGGCGACGGGACACGGGAAGTACCACGCCTGATTTAAGGTAAACCAGACCACCTTTGTCGGGGTCAGTACGCTCGATGCGGTCGATGTAATGCACGTTAACGATGCAGTTACGGTGCAGCCGGATAAACCACTCTTCCGACAATTGGGGCATATAATATTTTAAGGTGCGGGGCATCAGCATCCGTTGCCCATCCCGCCAATGCAGCCAGCTATAATTGCCCGTAGCCTGTAAAAACATAAGGTCTATCACGGGGAAACTGCGCTGGCCCATATCGCGGATGTACATTCTGAGCGAGTCCATTGGTACCGGAGGACTGGCAGGGCTTGAGTAAAGAGGAGGATTCATAAACAGGTGACCGGATAAGATGGTGTATGGTAATTTTTGGTTGACATCAGGTGGTGTGTTCACGCTGAAATCTTACCAAAAATAGTCTCCTGTAGTAGCGAAAGTGGATTTATGTTGCCAGTGACCCTATGTAGTAGCTGAGTAGCAGTATATGGTAAGTGAATGAGTGTATGATGCGTTGAATGAATGACATAGTTACCAGCAATCTTGTTTAATCCTTTAAATCCTGTTTAGAAGATAATCTGTTTAACAGCGAAAAAATTACCAAAAGCAGGAAAAGCCTATCGACTAACCACAGTCCGACGATTAAGATTTGTCAATAAGCTTTTCCTGTTTATAGACCCATCAATGAGCCAGTAACCACTGGCGGACACGCGGATTAAAGTCAGAAAGGCACTCCCAGTGAAACGCATGACCGGCATCGTCATAGAGATGCAACTCGCTGTTTGGTACGGCTCCGGCCACTTCCTCACTCATCCAAACGGGCGTAAATATGTCGTTCCGTCCGCCAATAACTAAGCAGGGTTGCGCTATCCGGCCCAGTTCGGCCAGCGTATTGTGGGAAATACAAGCTTCAGCCTGCCCCTCCAACCCATGCAGCGGCTGCGGAGTTGGATCCGTAGCTGCCTGCTGCCGCCCGGCCTGTAATTCGGAAAAGGTAGTGTCGTCGTCCCAGCTTCGTTTGGCGTAAATCAGCAGTTGAATGTAGTTTGCAAACTCTTCGGGGCGGAGCCGGGCTTTAATGGTTGCCATGTGTCGAAAAATGGCTTCGGCCGTACGGTCGCAACGTGCCCACGGACACATCAGCACCAATGAGCGTACTTTGTCGGGATGCCGCAGGGCCAGTTGCTGGGCAATGGTGCTGCCCATCGACACGCCAACTACCCGCACTTTTTCTAAACCCAATTCATCAATCAATCCGGCATAGTCGTCGGCCATTTGCTCGGTGCTGTACGGCCCCACTGGCTTGTCGGACTGTCCAACGCCCCGATTGTCGCCCAGAATACAGCGGAAGTGATGCTGCCAGTCGTCGGCGTGTTTTTCCCAGACCGAACCGGGGGCCGTAATGCCCATAATCAGCAGCAGCGGCTCACCCGTTCCGCGCTCTTCGTAATACAGATTGATACCGTTGGTTTGTATGTGGGGCATAGTTTAATGGTTGAATGATAGAGTGATTGAATGATTGAATAGGTTCTGCGCCAGCTATTCAATCATTCAATCACTCTATCATTCAAAATTAAGTGAAGGTAGCAGCGTCTCGTACACCCAGCGGCCGTCGTGCAGGGTAACGCCATCTGGGTCGTTCATGGCTTCGGGGCCTTCGTCTTCGCAGATAATCCAGCCGCTGTATTGCTGCTCGATAAGCCATTGGGTAATGCCCGCAAAATCGACTTTTCCCTTTCCTAACAGCGCAAACTCAGGCTCACCATTCCAGTCTTTGTAATGCACAAGATTAATAAGCGATGCGTATTCCTTCATCTTTGTTAATGGATCCATACCGCCATTGATGAGGTGGCCCACGTCGGGCGTCCAACCCGTTACCGATGCATCGAGCGACTCGATAATGACGCGATAATCCTCCTCAGTACGCGTGATGGACGAATGGGGCGAGTTCGGGTGAAAACTACACGGCACACCCTGATCGACCGCCCGGCGCGACACCCGATTAACAATATTAACCAGATTTCGTCGGCGGGTTTCGAGGTCGTGCCGTCCCGTCGGCTTTTGCACCGTACAGAGCAACGCACCCGGAAAGTGTTTGAGCAGGGCAATGCAGCGGTCGGCTTCGTACCGTTCCTGTTCGGTTTCTTCAGTCCCGTTCCAGTCTAAGGCCAACGCAATGGCGGCTAATTCAACCCGCTGCTCCGTCAGTTTTTGGGCGAGACTTTCGGGGTCAGGCAGGTCGCCCATCCAGTTATGAATTGGCTCGATACCCGCAAAACCCGCCTGCGCCGTAATGTCGATCATGTGCCCCAGCCGGTTGGCGTGGGTTTGACCATTGTTGTTCATGAACCAGGTATAAGCTTCGGCACCGAAGCGAAACGGAAAGGACATATTCAGTTTGTGGTTTATCTTGGTTTGTGGTTCGTTGTGTGTACCCATGGGCTTTAGCCCGTGAACAGTATATGCCAGTCACGGGCTAAAGCCCATGGGTACGGACCCCCAATCACTTCGCGTACTTCGCCTGCATGGCTTTGATGAATTTAAAGCCGTTTTCGGCAATGTCCCAGGGTTGGCTGAACTCCCGCCAGACGTTAATCGAATTGGCGAAATCAATATCATTGCGCGTAAACGCTTCGATGGTCATCCAGCCCTTGTAGTTGATATTGGCCAGCGTCCGAAACGTATCATCCCACGGAATGTGGCCGTCGCCGGGCGTTCCCCGGTCGTTTTCGCTGATGTGAACATGGGCCAGCACGGGAGCAATTGTCTGAATAGCGTTCGGAAAATGCTTTTCCTCCATGTTGGCGTGGTGCGTATCGAACATAGCCCGGACGTTCGGGTGGTCGGTCTGTCGCACCAGCGTCGCCAACTGCTCCATCGTGTTGCAGAGGTAACATTCAAAGCGGTTCAGGGCTTCGGGCGTCAGGATAATGTTGGCCTGCCGGGCATAATCACCAACCGTATGAAGCACATCGGCACTGTGCGCGTACTCATCGGGTTGCGGCTCACGGCGGGTAAACTGGGCAAAAGCCGAATGAAACGGCCCGCATAAAACCGATGCACCCATCGCGTGCGCCCGGTCGATGGCACCTTTCAAATGGGTCACGGCCTGTTCGCGCACGCGGGCCGAATCGCTGGCGGGGTTTTGGTCTGGCCCGACAACGGTAACGCACGTACTCTGTAAACCCAACTGATTCAAATGCACACCGAATTGCCGGTAAACGCCAACATCCTGTGTATCGACAAAACATTCGACGCCGTCGTAGCCAATGGTTTTGAGCCGCTCGGCAATGGGATTCATTTTTTCGGATAAGGCGGCTGTCCAGACCAGCAGGTTGAACCCAACGGGCGGGGATAAAGGAAGAGACGTTTCTGATACCAGATTCACTAAAGACATAAAAACAAGGCAGGACTTTCGCTTAGAGCCGTGCCACGGTTTCTAAGTGCGTTCAACATAACCGTGGCACGGCTCTAAGCGAAAGCCCTGCAAGGATACAGCAGGGGCACTATTTCTCCATCGGATGCTCTTTGAGCAACTGCGGTGGCGCGTAAAAATCAACTTTTCCGGCTGTGGCAGCTCTGACTTTTTTCACCCTGTCGGGCAAAATAGCCGATGCCTGATTGCCAAACGATTTTCTGACGTAGGTCAACACAGCGGCAATTTCATTGTCTTTGAGCAGCCCACCGAAGGGCGTCATGGGCACCTGTCCGGGATAGGTTTTGCCAACGACATCGATTGGTCCCATAAGCCCTTTCAGCACAATTTTTATCAGCCGATCTTCATTTCCCGTTACCCAGTTGGTGCCCGTAAGTGGCGGAAACTGGGAAGCAGACAGGCCTTTCCCATCGGGTTGATGGCAGGTAGTGCAATACCCTTCTCTGGCATAAATTTCCTTTCCCATGGTGAACAGGGCCAGTTCTTCGCCCTTCAGTGCCGATTTCACCACCTCGTCTTTGGCCTTGTTCACATTAACGCCATTCAGGTGGGCAACGGCGGCTTCGTAGGCATGAACCATCCAGTCGTCGAGTGGCTTTTTCTTCGCTTCGGCCAGAATGGGCAGGCCTTTTTCTTTACCAATCCAGGAAGCGGCTACAATGGCATCCAGCCGAACCCGGCTGTTGTCATCGCGCACGGCCTGCATCAGCAAATCGGCCTGATCCTTTACCTGATGGCCGGTGTAGCGCACCACCTGAACGGCAGCAGCACGGGCGTGGTAGTCGTTGGCCTTCAGGAGCAGGCGCAGGAGTTTCTGATCCACTTTGTCCATACCCCAGCTTACCCATAAACCTTCCAGCAAATGATGTTCATAGCGGGGGTCTTCTTTGTCTAAATTCGCCACCCACGAAGTCAGTTTGGCAAGTACCTCAGCAACATCCCGCCCGCGAAGTTCACGCCGGGTGCGGTATCGGGTGCGGTATTCGGGCAGTTTGAGATTGTCAAGCAACTCCTCAATGCTGGCACCGTCTATTTTGGCGGGCGTCACCAAGGGTCTCGACGGATACGTAATCCGGTAAACGCGCCCGTGCGAATGATCGCGCAGGGGGTCGCGGGCGTTGTGCTGCATGTGGCCGATCAGGATGTTATGCCAGTCGATCAGATACAGCGACCCATCGGGCGCGAATTCCATATCGACAGGCCGGAAATTCCGGTCTTCGCTCACGACCAGATCAGCCCGGTGTTTGCTTTTATACCCCGTGCCATCGTCCACCAGCGTATGCTCTTTCATACCCAGAAAACCGATGGTGTTGTTGATCAGAAAATCACCCTGAATATCGTCGGGGAAGTGACGGCTGGACACAAATTCAAGACCCGATGTGGGCCGAACCCGATGCGCTTCTTCCACCAACTGAACCGATTTATGGGTCGCTTCGCCGTAGCGGGGCAGCACCGTGCCGGGCATCATCCAGCGAACGTCGGGGCTGGATGTCTCGGCAAAAAACGGCTGTCCCCAGTCGTCGAACGCAATGCCCCACGGGTTGGGAATGGACAGTTGGGCGGTGCGTTCGAGTTTGTGCAGTTGCGGTGCGTAGCGGTAAAAACCGCCGTTGGTTGCCCGAACGGGGCCATACGACGTTTCGACGTTGGTGTGCAGAAACACGCCTTCGCCCGAGTAAATAGCCCCGGATGGATCGACACAGAACGCATGACTGTTATGGTGCGTATCGTGGTCGTCGTAGCCGCTCATCAGAATTTCTACCTTGTCGGCCCGGTCATCGCCGTTGGTATCGGTGTAGAGTTTCAGATTAGGTCCCTGCGAGATATAGACCCCTTCTTTGGCGATTTCAAAGCCAAGCGGCAGGTGCAGTTTATCGGCAAAAATCGTTTGCTTATCGGCCTTTCCATCGCCATTCGTATCCTCCAGAATCAGGATTTTATCATTTGGTTTTGGGTCGCCGGGTTTATAATGCGGGTAGCTGGGCATGGCCGCCACCCACAACCGCCCTTTGTTATCGAACGACATCTGCATGGGTTTCGCCAGATCAGGAAACTCCTCCTCCGACGCAAAAAGCTCGATTTTGTAGCCCTGTGGCACTTTCAGTTTGCTCAGTGCTTCCTGTCCACTAAGGTATTGCAGGCTACCATTTTTTTCTGGGTTGAAATTGGTTTTTACCGGCGGCAGTTGCCGGGTATTTTTGTCGGCAACTGCAATGTTCATCGTCTCCCCTTTCGCTGCGGCCAGCCAAACGGCAGTATCCCGAATGGCGGTCATCTGACGGATTTTCTCGATTTCGGCGGGGTAGTTGTCCGGCCCGAACGGGTTGTACCGCCGACCGTAGACGTGCACACCATTCGGAATTTTATAGTCGTTATGCCACATGAAATTCTTTTCCATTACGGCATCATGCACCAATTTTCGGTTGGTTTGGGCCTTCGGCGAAGCCTTGCCAAACACCTGATCGGCCAGCAGAACGCCCAGCTTTTTGTAGCCTTCTTCGTTCAGTTGCGACCCGTCGATGGTGAGCGGTTCGTTGCTTTCCTCATACCACATTTTGGAAGGCGCAAACGCATCGACGAACAATACTTTATTCTTTGTGGCTACCTCGCGCATAGCGTTCGTATAGAGCGCGAGGTTTGCGTTTTCGGCTTTGCCATTGGGCAGATCATACGTACCGGACAAATCTTCAAACGCAATGGGCGACACGATGGCTACTTGCGGGGGCGTTGTACCATTGTATTTCTGGTTCAGTGTCCACTTGATAAACGCATCCAGTTCAGCCTTGTAATTCGCCAGCCCCGACGGTCCCTGAAACGACTCATTGTAGCCAAAAAAAGCAATGATTACGTCTGTTTTCAACCGGGTCAGCCACTCATCCGGCGACTCGAACGTGCCCTGACTATCGGACGGATTGGCGTACTCGGTTTGGAATTTCTCGGCACCGAGGAATGCCCAGGGCGAGAACCGGCTCGACCGGGGCCGGAAGCCGGGCGTATCGCCGGGGTCGCACATGTTGCGGATGTAGAGCTGGTTATCGGGGTATCGGACCTGCATTTCGGTCTCGAAATTGTCGTAATTCATCATCCTCGACCCCAGATTATTGCCCAGCAGCACAATACGGGAGCCTTTTTTAATGGGCAACGATGTAGAATCCTGACCCGATTGAAACGCACTAATCGCCACAAGCAGGCATACCGACGCGATGAGCAGGCCGTAAATCGTGCTTTTCTTTGACACAAACGTTTTCATAAAATCAGGATTTTTTAGGGTGGCCGTACGGTACGTTGATATCGACTTTACCTTTCCAGCGTTTCGGAATTGGCAGACCAAGTTCCCAGTGAATGGCGTTAATGACCAACCGCTGAAACGCTTCTACCTGAAAATCGTCGGGATGGCCGAGGGTTGTCAGGAACGCTTTGCCGCCCCACTGATTCTGCCACGTCCAGGCAACCGGATTGTCAATGGCTTCTTTATCGGGATTCACGGATTTACCCATCAGCAACGGAACAGCCCCTTTTGCCGGATAGTCGGGCAACACCCGATACAGCCACGACGCTGCGTGAAAACTCGGCTCAACGCCGGTTAGAATCGGGTTCTTTGCCGCTTCGGGAATGACCGTTACATCGGTGGTGCTGTTGTGGCCGTAGTGCGTATGTTTGGCCGCGCCACCCCAGCCCGGCGGAGCACCGAAGGCAAACTCCCCAAACGAATTCCAGCGTTTGCGGTCGTCGCCATCGGGGTAATTGAAGGCGTGTGTTGTGGTTCGGAAACCCATCACGGGCTTACCCGATTTCAGGTATTCGTCAATGTAATTGAGTTGATCCTGAGGGAGTAAACGCCAGCGCAGGTAGAAAACGGCCAGATCGGCCTCGCGAAGAACCTCTAATCCGGGAATGTCTTTTTCGCCGTTATAGTCCGGCACCGATTTCAGGACTTTCGTCCGCATTCCGTAATTTTTCTCCAGTTCGGCGGCAATCAGCGGCAGTGTCAGTTCGCCACTGTACTCATGGTCGCCGGTGACAAACACAACCAGCGGTTTGCGGGGCGCGTTTGCCATTGCCCAGGTGGGCAACCAACTTAGACCGGCTAACCCGGCAACGGTCTGGAGGAATACTCTGCGTTTCGTTCTCACGATGAGTTCGTTAAAAAGTAAAAAGCGTATTTTGGGTGTAGCCTACTATCGGGTAGTGGTGTTGCTGTGGTGTCAGCGGGGTCGCCCGTGCGATTCTCAAAACTGACACCACCACACCATTACGGCTTCAAAAACTGCCCAAGATTTGACTTCGTGACCAATTGAAACGGGATAAGTGTCTGTTTCTCATAGGCTTGCCCCTTCGCGGCCTTTATGGCTGTTTCGATAGCAATAGCTCCCTGCTGTTCGGCATTTTGGAAAACAGTAGCATCCAGCGTTCCTTTCTTGACGGCCTGTAGACCATCGGGAATGGCGTCGATACTGACTACCACAACTTTATCTTTCAGGCCCGCATCGGTGAGGGCTTTCACAGCTCCCAAACCCATTTCATCATTCTGAGCAAAGACCGCATTGATCTGCGACCCATACGATTGAATCCAGTTTTCCATCAGCGACATCGCTTTCGCGCGGTCCCATTCGCCGGTTTGGTGAGCCAGTAGTTTCAGACCGGGATATTGGGCCAGAATTTCGCGGGCACCCTGTTCCCGTTTGATCTGAGCCGCCTGCCCCATGTAGCCGTGCATCATCAGCACATTGCCTTTGCCGTTTAATTTTTCGGCAATAAATTTCATCGCAATCCGCGCCGATTCGACATCGTCAGACCCCACAAAAGCCGACGGTTTCACGCTGGTTTCCGAGTTGACGTTGATGATCGGAATCTTCGCAGCTAATGCCTTCGTTACGGCGGGCGAACTGGCTTCCACTTCGCAGGGGTTCATGATGATGGCGTCTACGTTCTGGGCAATGAAACTCTCGACCTGCTCGACCTGCTTCAACGCCGACCGCTCGGCATCAACGGTAATTAATTCAACGCCAGCCGCTTCGGCTTTTTTCGCCATCTCGTCATGCACATTGACAATGAATTCATTCTGCATACTGAGCATGGTAACGCCAATGACTAATTTTTTACCGTCGCCCTGTCCGTTCTCATTTTTGGCTGACTGATTACAGCCTGAAAACAGGAAGGTGAAAAAGATGAGTAGAGTTGGGTATGTGTGTTTCATAGTTGGTTTGTGTTGTTTATCGGCGTTACCCCACCCCCGGCCCCTCCCCTTGAAATAAGGGGGAGGGGAGACGTAATAGGAGAGTATTAATCTGAATGCAAACTAATCTAAAGACAAGCCTAACTCACAACTTTGTGCCGGTAAGTCACCCCTCCCCTTTTTTTAGGGCGGTCCGCCGTTGCGGAGGGGCCGGGGGTGGGGTAAACCACTATCTCACTCCTTATTCTGACTCACACCATCCAGCACCACCGCCCCGATGATGATAACGCCCATTACGACCTGCTGGTAATACGACGTTACGTTGAGCAAATCCAGACCATTGCTGATAACGCCGATGAGCAACGCGCCAATCAGGGTTCCGGTCATGGTTCCGGTACCGCCCGATGTACTGGTTCCGCCAATGATCGCAGCCGCAATGGCGTCGAGTTCAAAGCCCGTTCCGGCGTTGGGTTGCCCCGTTGTGATGCGCGAAGTCAGCAAAATACCGGCCAGCGCGGCCAGTCCTCCACAGAGCGTATAGACTATCATCTTGACCGTACTCAACTGAATACCAGACGCCCGTGCAGCCTGTTCGTTTCCGCCGACGGCGTACATGTATCGGCCAACGACGGTTTTTCTGAGAATGACGGAGCAGATAACGAATACCAGAATCAGGATGATGATGAGCGTGGGCACACCCAGAATCTTGCCGCCACCGATGAAATTGAACGAGTCGGACAGGTTGGATATGGGCCGGCCTTTGCTCAGAATGAGGGCCAGCCCCCGGCCGATGGTCATGGTGCCCAGCGTAACAATAAATGGAGGGACTTTGCTGCGCGTAATGACGAAGCCGTTGAACGCACCAAACAACAGACCGGCCAGCAATCCCGCCAGCAGCGGCACTGCCACCGGATACGTATCGGGATGGGCGAACGAAGCCGCCACCACGCCCGTAACGGCCACCATCGACCCAATGGATAAATCGATACCACCCGTAATGATGACGAACGTAACGCCGAACGCCAGCAGGGCATTGATGGACACCTGCGTGACGATAATCATCAGGTTCTGTACCGTCAGAAAGCGGGGCGTTGTCAGCGAAAGCACGAAGCAAATGCCGATGAACGCCACCAACAGACCGTATTTCCCAATCCCCCGAATGCGTGTTTTATACGAATCGCCGACTTTATTAAAATAAGAATTGACTCCGTTTTCCATTGCTAATCAATACGTTGGCGATCAGGTCTGCATGGCATACCGCATGATTTTCTCCTGCGTGGCTTCGCTCCTGTCCAGCATGGCGGTCTGTTTTCCTTTTGCCAGAACCATCACCCGGTCACTTAAACCGAGCAGTTCGGGAAGTTCCGACGAAATAACGATAATAGCGATACCAGCCGCTTTTAATTGGTTAATCAGTTTATAAATTTCTGCTTTCGCGCCCACATCGATACCCCGTGTCGGCTCGTCCAAAATAACCAGTGACGGAGCCGCCAAAAGCACTTTCCCAATGACCACTTTCTGCTGATTACCGCCACTCAGATAAACCACTTTCTGATCGAGTCCCGACGCTTTTATTCGCAAATCAGTCATCATTTTAGCGGCTGTATCGGACTCGCTACGGCTCTGTATCAATCCCCTCTTTGCGTGTTTCGATAAACTCGACAGGGTCATATTGTCTTTTACTGACAAATCGGGAATAAAGCCTAGCCGCTTCCGGTCTTCGCTCACGTAGCCGATGCCGTATCGGATGGCGTCTTTCGGTGAGTTGATCGCTGTCTTTTTTCGGTTGATGAAAATTTCGCCCGCATGAATCCGGTCCAGCCCGAAAATAGCGCGGGCAATTTCCGTTCGTCCGGCTCCCATCAACCCCGCAACGCCAAGAATTTCGCCCGCGTGAACGGTAAAATTGATGTCGCTAAACGTACCGCGACGGCCCAGGTTCCTGACCGACAACACCTCCCGCCCGTGCTGCCCGGCCGGTTCGGGAAACAGGCTGCCAAGTTCACGACCGACCATCATGGTAATCAGCGTGTTCTCGTCGAGTTCGGCGGCTGGTTTTGTGGCTATGTAATTGCCGTCACGCAACACGGTGATGGTGTTGGCAATGGCAAACACCTCGTCCATCTTGTGCGAGATATAAATAATCGCTACGTGTTTTTGGGTCAGTTCGCGGATGATTCGGAAGAGCATCGCTACTTCCGCATCGGCAAGGGCAGAAGTCGGCTCATCCATGATAATCACCTTTGCGTTGTTAGAAATGGCTTTGGCAATCTCCACTATCTGCCTTTCGGCCACGCTCAAACTGTTCATTTTGGCATCGGGTCGTATGGGCACCCCCATTTGGGCAAGTAATAAACCCGCCTGTTTGGTCAGCGTCCGGTCATTCAGCCAGCCAAACAACCCGCCATTCGTTTCCCGGCCCAGGAAAATATTTTGCGCCACCGTCAATTCAGGAACAAGAAGCATTTCCTGATGAATCATGGAGATGCCGCGTTTCAGTATATCGTGGACGCTGTTGGTTTTCAGTTCTGTTCCATCAAGAATAATCTGTCCTGAATCCGGCGTAATCAGCCCGATCAGACACTTCATAAAGGTGGATTTCCCGGCTCCATTTTCGCCCATCAGGGCATGAACCTCCCCTTTTCGCACGCTTAACTGAACGTCATCCAATGCCTTCACTCCCGAAAACGTTTTCGTTAGTCCGCGTACATCGAGAATGGGCTTTGGGTGTGCGGGCATGGTTTGGTGAATGGTGGGGGAGTTTACCCCACCCCGGCCCCTCCCCTTGAAAAAAGGGGAGGGGTGACTCACCGGATATAGAGTATAAATTAGGCTTGCCTTTATAAGAATGGGTTCCTATCACGTCTCCCCTCCCCTGTTTTCAGGGGAGGGGCCGGGGGTGGGGTAAACTTCAAGCAGCAAAAGCAGCAACGCCTGTCTCTTTCCAGCTTCTTGAGTTGGCGGAGTCAATCACAGCTTCGCAGACTTTTTGCGTTTCGAGCGCGTCCTGAAACGTGGGTGAACAGGGCTTGCCGGTTTCTAAACTTTCGAGAAAATCGGCCACCTGGTGTGTAAAGGTGTGCTCATACCCAATGCTCGTTCCGGGTATCCACCAGCGTTTCATATAGGGCTGATCGCTGTCCGTAACCAGAATGGACCGCCAGCCGCGTACCACCGATTCATCGGCATGATCGAAATATTCCATGCGGTTCATGTCGTGGAGATCCCACCGGATGGACGCATGTTCGCCGTTGATTTCAAAGGTGTACAAGGCCTTGTGTCCACGGGCGTAGCGAGTGGCTTCAAAGAGGCCGAGCGAACCGTTTTCAAAGTGACAATGGAACAAACAGGCATCGTCAATGCCAACTTTTTGCACATTGCCGGTCAACTGGTGAACCCGTTCTTTGATAAACGTTTCGGTCATGGCCGATACGTCGGTGATGGCCCCGTTCAACCACATGGCCGTGTCGATGCAGTGCGCGAGCAGATCGCCCGTCACGCCCGACCCGGCAGCTTCGGCATCTAACCGCCAGAGGGCCGTACCACCCTGCGGCAAATCGGCGTTGATCGTCCAGTCCTGAAGAAAGTTGGCCCGGTAGTGAAAAATCCTGCCCAGCTTGCCCGAATCGACGATTTGCTTCGCTAACGTAACCGCCGGAACCCGCCGGTAATTGTACCAGACCGTATTCTGAACGCCTGCTTTCTCAATGGCTTCGACCATTTTTTGTCCCTCGGCCAACGTTCGGGCAAGGGGTTTTTCGCAGAGAATCATTTTTCCGGCTTCGGCAGCCGCAATGGCAATTTCGGCGTGTGTATCGTTGGGCGTACAAATGTCAACCGCGTCAATATCGTCGCGGGCAACGAGAGCCTTCCAGTCGGTTTCAATGGATGCATAACCCCACTGTTCGGCGAATTTCCGCACGTTTTCTTCATTGCGCGAACACACCGCTTTCAACACAGGCTGGTGCGTCAGTTCGGGAAAGAAATGACTGACCTGATTGTAGCCGTTAGAATGGGTCCGGCCCATCAGACCAGTCCCAATTAAGCCTATTCTTAGTTCTTTTTTCGTTGCCATATGTTTACGGTTTGTGGTTTACGGTTTGTGGTTGGTAATACGTACCCATGGGCTTTAGCCCGTGTTTTTTAGGTCATATCGTATAGCCCAAGGAAAGCACGGGCTAAAGCCCATGGGTACGTATTACCAACTACAAACCACAAACTTTTTTAACTGGCCTGATACCAGCCATGTAACTGCCTGACTTTGACCATCGTTGCCAGAATATCGTTCCACGTTTGCTGATTGTTCATGACCGAGTTCGGAAACATACAGCCATCCCAGCAAATGTGGTTGAAGGCTTTGGTGAGTTGACCGGTCTCGTCGCGCAGCCAGAAAGCCGCATCGTTAGCGACATCGAGTTTTCCGTTCGGGTCAAGTGCCTGGCAGTGGCGACCCGTTTTATCATGCGAGCCGGAGCCAAATACCGTTCCATCGTTCTGCGCAACGTGAAAGTCGATGGTCCACGGACGGAGGGCCGATGTCAGTTTTTTAAGGGCTTCGGTTAGGGCTGCCCGGTCATTCCAATCAAAATTTTCGGGCAGAATACGGTCCTGTTCACGGTTGTACCCCATTGTGTAGAGCAACGTGTGCGCCATATCGGCCTGAAAACCCATGTTAGGCCGGTCAACGGCTTCCAGCGTTTCGAGCATGGTTTTCCAGCTTTGCATACCACCCCAGCATATTTCGCCCTCGGCGGCTAATTTTTCGCCAAAGTCAGCCGCTACGTCGCAGGCTTCGCGGAAGGTCTGGGCAATGAGTTTGGTATTGCCCGCCGGGTCAGCATCCCAGCTTTGGGGCGAACTGGCCGAATCGACCCGCACGACCCCGCTTGGCCGAACACCTAACTCGCGCAACCGCTGTCCAACGCGGCAGGCTTTACGGATCATTTCGACAAACTGAGCGCGGTCTTCTTTGCTGCCCATGGCCGGACTGCCCCAAATCGGCGCGACCATCGAGCCAATGTTCAGATTGTACCCGGACACTTTATCAGCCAGCCGTTTAATGTCGTCGTCCGACATGTCAATGTTGAGGTGTGGGTCCATCAGGCCGATGTCGACACCATCGAATTTGACACCGTCCACCTCAGCGGCAGCGGTCATTTCGAGCATGGTATCGAACGGAATAGGTGGCTCGGAGTCAGGCCCTTTGCCCACGATACCCGGCCAGGTAGCGTTGTGGAGTTTAGGATAGTTATTCTCGTTCATGAGGGTTTAACAGTTTATCGTTTGTCGTTCGTGGTTCGTACCCATGGGCTTCAGCCCGTGTTTTTCAGGTCATATAATAGCCCAACGAAAACACGGGCTGAAGCCCATGGGTACGAACCACCACGAACCACAAACTGGTTATAAATTCATATCTGGGTTATTCGGGCCGAAGTGTTTCAGGATGACAATCGGGTCGGTGGTGGATGGGTTGACAATCGTTATGCCTTCTTTAGCGGCTTTCTCGCTCACAAAAAACTCGTCGTTCGTCAATTGCCCGTACCGAATCAGGGCGGGGGTTTCAATGTCCCACACGCCGAGTTTGCCGTGTCCCTGCATCACAATCAGGCCATAAGCCGCGCTGTCGCTGATGGTTACGGTCGTTCCCGGAAAAACGGTTAACTCTTTGGCACTGAACGCATCGGACTTGTAGCAAACCCAGTTTTCAACGTATCCTTCGGCCTGCATTCCGGCCAAATCCCTAACCGGTTTCGGAGCCATGAAGCGGTTCGCCATCATGTTCGGGTCAACGTTCAGATCCCAATCAATGGCTTCGAGCAACTGATCAAAATCGCCGATACGGTCTTTGGGCGTACCGTTCCAGAGCAGTTCTTCGGGAATAATCGCTTCATTGACCAATGACTGGTACATGGCGAATACGTCGGATGCTTTCTGCGGCTCGTAGGTACACAGGCTTCCCGGCGCGTGAAGCAGTCCGGGCGGTACGTCCCAGCCGGTGCCGGGTTCGAGCCGGTAAGCCGCCGAAAAGTTGGTGATTTTGTTGTCGCCTTTCGTGAAGTTGACTAAACACTCGCGGATTTGGGCCTTGGTGGTTCCGGGCGCAATGCCGATGAATGTGTACGGAAAATCGCCCCCGTGGTTGTTCAGTTGGGGTGGAAAATAATACGCTTCGGGTTTGCCCAACTGACCGATGAGCGCGGCCTGTTCGTCATTGTGGTGAAGATGGTGCGGCAATGGTCCCATGTTGTCGAAGAACTTGGAATACATTGGCCAGCTACCGTACTCATCCCACAGCCGGTCACCAATTAATTCGCCTTTGAGTTCGTCAATGGCGTCTTTCAGCAAGACCTGTTTTTCCTCATCTCCATCCCGAAAAACGACGGCACTTAAGCCCTCATTTTCGCCGGTTAGCGGACCATTTTTCGCGGGTGTGGTTGATGACAGCCAGCGTTCATCAATGCCGCCCCGTTCACCGCCCAGTACGTAATAGTCGTCGGGGTGGAGCTTGATTCGCCGACCGGGTACGCAGAACGACCGGGGCACCCACGTAGGGGCCAGCCGCAGAATGCCCTTGCCCTGTTCCAATGCTTTTTCCGCTATGCTTGTAGCTGATGTTGTTTCCATTAACGCTTACTTTTTTGTTGGGTTGAGATGTATTTTCAGATCAGTGTTAGAGTTAGTTTTTCAAGAAGATTCAGCGAAGTTTTTAACTATGCTCAACGCGACTCTAACAAACTAATGCAAACCAATTTTGCCTGACTGCTCATTATTTAAGAGTTTAAAAATTCACTGCTTTATGTTTTGAAAATTGACTGATCTGGGTCGGGTTGTGCAGCACCTCGATCTCGACATCGTAGGCTCGGCTTTCGCCCGGTTCCAGCAGTATAAGCGTTCCCTGTTCTCTTGCATTGGCCTGTCCGATGGGCGGATGCGTGCCGGGTTCGATGCCCGTTACGTATTCACCTTTGCCCCAGTGTTGCCAGTTCGTTAGCCAGGGCAATTGCGCTTTTTGAAACCGCAGGGCCACGGCCAAACCGAGTTGCGGATTATGTAGCCCGGCACTGCACCAGCCGGTATCGTTGGGTGTCGCATCAATAAATGCAACCGCTTCGCCCGTGCCTAGGTGCTCGTCTAACGGAGCGGGACAGGTGAGAAAATCATAACCCTCCCGAAAAATATCCCCGTTTATTCCGCCTTCACGCGCCTGCCAGTCGCCCTGCCAAATCAGTTTTGTGCCTTCATCGACCAATGGCCAGCCAAAATTAAAATGATACAGCAGCATATGCGGAGCCGGAGTATTGGCGCGGTTAATGACTTCATCATGAATCCGTATGGTCGGTTGGCCGAGCGTTCCCGAAATGGTTCGTTTCAGTTCCAGACTGGGGCCAAATACCTTCGTTTCCCGCATCCGTCCGGTAATGCTCATGTCCAGATTTCCCGTCAGCGGGTCGGGCTGGATGATGGATTCAATCTCGGCCGGAATGTTGCTAACCAGGCCATGAATGCCGCGTTCACCCTGTGCATCTGCTTCAGGGCCGCCCACGTGCGAGAGACCGCAGGTCGTGAGTAAGCCGCCGTTAAATGTACGTAGCCAGTCGAGTCCTCGATCCGAAAACGGCTGGGGCGACGTAACGCCGGAATGACTGAGCCAGGTCAGACTATGCTGGTTGTAAAACGCATCGGCAATATCCATTGCGCGGTCAATGACCACTTTATAGCGCAGCCCCGTTCCGGTATTGATCCAGGCAATGCGGGTGCCTCGTCCGGCTCCATTATCGAGCACCGATGTTTCAATGCCGCCAAGCTGGGCCGGATTCGAGAGTTTGTCTGTCCAGGGTTGCGGTGCCAAATTGGTTGACTGGTTGATTAGTTGATTAGTTGATTGGTTGATTGGTTGATTGATTGGTTATTGGTTGACGGAGTTTCTGTACATACCTGCTCAATAACCAATTAACCAGTCAACCAGTTAACTAATCAACTACAATTGCTTAAGCATCAGATTTCTGTACTGCACTTTCATGGGCGGACCGACGTGTACCTGCACACCCAGCAACCCTTTTGACTTGCCATTGACGGTGTCCTCATCGGTCACGTCGCTCATCAGAACGCCGTTGATGTAATGCTGTAAGCGATTACCTTTTACGATCAGATGAAACGTATTCCAGTCCTCACTTTTGATGAAAGTCTTCAGCGAGTCGGAGCTACCCAATGAACCCGTTACGGTCAGGCCTGACCAGGCATTGTTTTTAACATTGGCCCGGACAGCTTCGGGGGTGGCGGCCCCGGTGTAAGCGGGAATCGTTGTTTTTTGGCCGCGATACGCCAGCGTTGTCCGTTTGCGTTCTTCGTAGTTTTGACCGGTATATCGGATTTTTCCGTCGATGTCGGCCTGATAGCCGCGCAACGCAAAGGGTACGTCGGTCAGTTGATCGCTGCGATAGTTAATGCCCGAATTACCCGCTTCGGTGATGTTGAACTCGCCCTTAAACTCAAAGTCGCCGGGTTCGCCACCCTTCCAGATAATGAATGAGTTGGTTTTGAGCAGGGTTGCGGGCGTAATTTCGCCGACCAGATTTCCATTTTCCACCCGCCAGTACGTTGGATCACCGTCCCATCCTTTCAGTGTTTTACCGTCGAATATCTGGACAAATCCGTCTTTGCCTGCCTTCGTTTTTTGCGCCGTACAGGCTGAGTTGACACTGCCAGTTAGCACAACCGCCATAATCAATCCTGCCTGAACACACGCAGAAGTTATTTTTACGAACATATTTATTCTGTGATTTAAAATGCGAGATAGGTTTTTTGGACAGGTTATTTTGTATCGTGGACTTCCAGTCCGCGTAGCCGTAGGCTAACGTGCCCCGGGCTAAAAATATCCAGCTAACAATTAGCCTACGGCTACGCGGACTGGAAGTCCACGATACAAATAACCTGCGTCCTGATTTTATTTTCCTTTCGATGCGCCGGTTGCTTTGTACACCTCGTTTTCCTGATTCCCGCCCGACTTGAGATACGCAATCAGGTCTTTGAGTTCGTCGGGATTGAGGCTATTGATCAGACCCGGCAGCATAATGGAGACGGTTGAGTTTTTCTTCGACACAACGTCTTTCTTGGCAACCTTCCGCAGTTGATCCGGCGCAAACGGATTCTGTGAAATCGAGTAGTTCGCCTTGTCTTCGTTCACCAAACGACCCAATACAGATTGACCATTTTTCAGGGTAAAAATGCTTGACACGTACTGATCCGAGATGGCTTTGTCGGGATAGATGATTGCTTCCAGCATATCCTTATTGGAGAATCGGGTGCCAAGCTGGGTCAGATCAGGGCCGATGTCTCCACCCTGCCCACCCATCGAGTGGCAGTTGCTACACAGGATAGCCGAGTATATTTTTTTGCCGGTATCGAAATTACGGGCAACCAATCCGCTATCAACCACCAGCAGCGCACTGTCTAATTTCCAGCGTCGACCGGGGCCTTTCGGGGTAAAATCACTAACAAAATCGTTACCCGATTTAGCCAGCAAATCGGCTCCCGATAATTTATTGTATTTCTCAAACTGCTCTTTCGGTACGTGATTCAAGGCCAGTTTACGCGCTCTGTCAATGAAACCAACATAGCTTCGCCCCCCTTTATAGTTGAAGGCATTGGCGAACCAGGCGAAATATTTGTCCCGAAGTTCCGGTGTCCAGCCGGTATCTTCACGGCTAAGCATGACCGCATAGAATGTCTGCTGGAGGGGGGGCACGTTTGACAACATCTTGGCAATATCCAGCCCGTATTGCGGGTTACGCAAAATAAGGTCGGATGACGCCGTACTGGTTTCGAGACCAAGATCTTTGCTGCCCGGCTCGTCTTTAATGTCCATCAGGGCCAGCGTTTTGTTCACCACGCCCGGTGCTTCCAGCGCGATCAGAACTTTGCTGAGGCCCCGGTTCATCAGGGCTGTTTTGGCGGGATAGCGTGGGTTTAAGTACGCAATCACTTTCTCCCGATCAGCCGCTTCGGGCATTCCCATCCGCAGGAAAACCAGTTCGAACGCCCGACATAGATCAAATTGCTGCGACTCCGGCAGTTGATCGTACTTTATGGTCAGCAGTGCGTTGAGTAATTGACTTTTTTGCGCCGGGGTACCCTGCCGGGCCAGCGCAATAGCCGCCTGCGTTAGTCGTTGCGGATCGGTCTCGGTAAATACACGCTCCTGCCATTGGGCTACAGGCTGGTGTTCAACGGCAATCCGGGCGGCATACCGAACAAAGCGGTCGGGGTGATTCAGGTTGGGCCACGCAGCGGCAACAGCGGCCGGATTTGCCCCCTGATGATACTGCTCCAGTTGGGTTCTGAGCTGGTGTTCTTTTGTCAGTACAGGTGCTTTGGCAATGGGTGTTACCGATTCGGTACCGGTATATGTGATTCTATACAAGTCCGACTCCAGCCGACGCCCGCCGGTCAGGAAATAAAGCGCACCGTCGGGGCCGAACATGCCGTCGGTCAGTGGGAGCGGTGAACCGGAGATAAATTCTTCCCGCTCGGCTTCGTAGGTGGACCCTTTAGGCTTTAGCCGAATGGAATAAATAATGCCAAAACTCCAGTCGAAGGCAAATAAGGATTGACGGTATCGCTGCGGAAACCGTGCGTTATCGCCATAAACAAGGTTCGTGGGCGATCCCTGACCGATGTTCAACAGGGGCGGCAGATTGTCCGGATTGCCGGGCAGCCACTTGCTGTTACCCGTGCGCCAGCCAAATTCGGCACCGCTGGTCACGTGACAGATTCGGGTTGGGCGATACCAGGGCAGGCCAAAATCCCACTCCATATCAGAGTCATACGTGAACATATCACCCGCTTCATTGAAGGCAATATCAAATGCATTTCTGAAGCCAGCCCCTATCAGTTCCCACCGCTTCCCTTCCGGGTCAACATTAGCGACCCAGCCGCCGGGAGCCATCCGGTTGTTGGCATGGCCGCGCGGGTCTTTTATTAGCGGAAACAGGTTGTCTTCCTGCCAGTTGGATGGCAGTCGATAGGCGTCCATTGGGGGCACATCGGTATGGTTACCTGCAATGACATAGATTGATTTCTTATCGGGCGAAAGTTTTATACTGTGGGGACCATGTTCGCCGGGTTCGCCTTTCAGGGCTTTCAGTAAGGTTATCTTGTCGTATTGGTCATCGCCATCGGTGTCCTGCAGTCGATAGAGGCCGCTGCCTTTACTGAAGTCTTTGTTTTGCCAGTTGTTCACCATCACGTACAGGCTGTTGAAGGCATACAATAAGCCCTGGGCATAGCCCATTCCAACAGTTGTATCGCCCGGAGCAACAATACCAACTTTCAGCTTCTCAATTTTAGGCTGTTGTGTGCCGGAGCCAACGGGGGGTATCTCCAGCCGGTATAAAAATCCGTATTGATCGGAGGTAATCATCCGGCCTTTATCGTCGAAGGCCATTGCCACCCACGAACCCTGTTTGTTGTCGGATGGGCTGTATAGGTGCTCGGCGGTGAAGCCGGGCTGTAGTTTCAGTTTGTCGATTTTCGGGTTGTCGGCTTTGGTCGTTTCAGAGGAAACGCCCCGCATATTGACCCAGGAGGCTCCAATCAGGAGCAGGGCCGAAGCGATTAGCAGCAACCGGGCTGGTTTGTACGTGAAAAACATAAGTCAATTGAGTAAGTAAATTAATAGTAAGGCTATTGCGGGCGAGCAACAGGTTGCTGTTTGGCTACCTTTTTCGTACCTCTATTTCGTACCTCTATAAAGCACCGACACTAAGCAATATACCGGATCGCCAGTAGTTGATTGGTACTGGAAAAGAAGCAGAGCCGATTCGGTTCTGCTTCTCCGTATTCAGAATTACCAACCTAATTGTTATGATATGTAACGCGGACGGTCGGCCGTTGCCGTGGAAACCCGATTTTAGAGACAAGCGGGTTTCACCCGCGTTACACCGACAAAAATCAGAAATAAGGCGTCAGCGCAGATTCTACAGCCGGAAGTGGATAATAGTCATCCAAAATGGTGAAGGCGTTTGGTGGAGGCACGGCACCCTTCGGGAAATAATAGTCCTGTGGGTTGGCTTTGACACGCGCTCCATAGGCCGATATGACCTCCTTAACCCGGCCTGTTCTGACCAAATCGAACCAGCGTTTATTCTCGAAGGCCAGTTCAACCCGGCGTTCCTGATAAATAGCGGTCCGCAAATCAGCTTGTGAGGATGCTTTGGTGGCGGCTAAACCGGCACGTGTCCGAATCTGGTTCAGGTAGGTAACGGCCTCACCTGCTTTGCCCTGCTCGTTCAGGCTCTCGGCCAGAAACAGCAGCACTTCGGCGTAGCGATAAACAGTCCAGTTAGTGCCGGTATTGTTGTGCAAAGCATGAGGCCGGGCAAACTTTTTGATGTACGGGTACTCTTTCTTTTCGCGTGCGCTTTGGCTCAGCGTTACGTAACCGATAGAAATATCTTTCCGCAAGTCGCCTGCCTCGTAGGCCGCAATAATATCCGGCGTTGGAATATTGTTGTTCTCGCCCGAAATGGACTGCGGGTTCGATGTTCCGGTAATGGGTGCCAGTTCGGCAGCGGTTATGGGCGTAGGAATAATCCGATAAATCAGGTTGCCGTTATACCCCGCCGAACCTTCCAGATACTGCACTTCAAAGACCGACTCCGGATTGTTCTTGTTGCTGGTCGAGAATGAAAACGCATTGTTATAATCAGGCATGAGCGAATAGCCGTCGTTTGTCACCACGTCTCTCAGCAAGGCTTCGGCTTCGGCCCATTTTTTCTGCACGATGTACGCGTTGGCCAGCAGTGTTTTGGCCGCACCCGATGTAGCCCGCCCCGCTTCCTGCTTTGCCTTGTTTGGCAACAGTTTACCGGCATCAGCAGCGTCTTTAATAATCTGTGCGTAGACCTCATCTACAGTCGATAAGGGAAGAGCCGCATCAAGGCGACCCACAACCGGCGTTAAGTGCAGCGGAACTTTGCCAAAGTAGCGTACCAGTTCAAAGTAGGCAAACGCCCGCAGAAACAAGGCCTGTCCTTTCACATTATTCTTCACGTCTGGCGTGCTGAAGGTCGCGTTGTCAATAAGGGCCAGTACCTGATTGGCGCGGGCAATAATCTGATAATCATAGCGAAACTGCTGCAACACGTTATCGTTGGCCGTAACTCCATTTGCGGTTGGAACGGCAAAATCGGCGATATTTTCCGTCGGGTCGACCGCACCGAACAGGATGTTACGGGCGTAATAGGTATTGTCGGAGTGTAGCTCGCCCAGAATCCAGGCCCGCTCGTTGAATATAGCCCGCAGCGGCACATACGCCCCATTGACGGCCTGTTGAAAATCGGCTTCCGTTTTAAAGAAGGTGGCCGAACTCAGGGCCGTTTCGGGAACGACGGATAAAAAATCTTTCTGGCAACCCGTCAGTACGATGCCTAATAGCCAGGCAAATAAGAGTCTTGTTTTCATTATCTTAAGGAATAAAGGAGTAAGGTATAAGTGGTAAGTAATTAAGTAGCAGGCACGTAATTGGTTGTCGAAGTGATAGTATTTATTACTTGACACCTTACTACTTACCACTTGCTACCTTACCACTTAACTGGCTTAGAAATTCAGATTAATCCCCAATGTGTACGTGCGCGGAACCGGGTAGTTGGAGAGATCGACCCCCTGGCTCAAATTACCGCCATCGCCATTGCCATCACCCTGCGCACTGGTTTCAGGATTGGGGCCACCCCAGTACTTCGTGAAAACATACACCTGCTGCACGGATGCATACAGCCGGGCCGACTTGAAGAATCGGTTAAAGGCCCCGATGTTGTAGCCCAGCGTAATGTTTTTGATGGTAAAATAGGAGGCATTGGCCAGAAACTGAGAGCTGTTCCAGTCGCGCTCGACACCTGTGTAGTTACCACCGCCATTGGTTACGCCAAACATGCCCTTCCCCGGTGTAATCACGGTGCCGTCACTGCGAACCCGGAACCGGTCTTTTACGCCTTCGACCATGTTGAACACCGCGTCCAGATTGGCCGTGCTATACAGGTGGCGCACCCACAGTTGGTTGCCGTTTGAGCCGGAACCCGTAATCGACAAGTCGAAGTTGCCGTATTGCAGGTTGTTGGTAATCCCGTACGTGAATTTCGGGAACGGGCTGCCAATAATGGCCCGGTCGTCGGCATCGCCACCATAGGTGATTACGCCATCGCCGTTGACATCCTTGAATTTTATAGTGCCCACCGCCGAACGTCCGGGAATGATTGGCGAATTTTTGAGTTCTTCGGCGTTTTGGTAATAGCCCTGCTTAACCATGCCATAGAACTGCCCGAAAGGCTGCCCTACCTGCGTGATGTGAAACGACCCGTATACCCGGTCAATGCCCGGTGCCAGCGATACAACCACGTTCCGGTTGAACGATATGTTGGCATTGGTCGTCCACCGCAGTTTACCCGTTGTATTTTTGGTCGTCAGCGAGAATTCATGACCCCAGAACTTAATTTCGCCGATGTTGTCGTTGTAATTGGTGAAACCCGACTCCTGCGGAATCTGCACGGCATACAGCAGGTTGGTGGTGCGTTTCGTATAGAAATCGTACACGAACTGAATCCGGTCGTTGAACAGGCCCAGATCGAGACCCGCGTCGAATTGCTTGGTCGTTTCCCAACCTAAGTTGTTGTTTGACAGCGATGTAACGACGGCACCCGTTGCAACGTTGTTGCCAAACACGGCGTTCGTGGTATTATTGACCAGCGCGTACTGCGTATAATTACCGATGTTGTTGTTGCCGATTACGCCGTAGCTGGCTCTGAGTTTGGCAAACGAAACGTGCTGATAATTCTTGAGGAAATTCTCATCCGACAGCACCCAGCCAACCGAAGCCGACGGGAAGGTACCCCAGCGGTTAGACGACCCGAAGCGCGACGAGCCATCTGTCCGAACGGCGGCCGTAAACAGGTATTTCCCTTTATAATTGTACGTTAAGCGGGACAGATACGAGGTCAATGCCCACTCATTCGACGTATTACCTGTATTGGCCCCAATTGATACATTTGACCCAACTGGTGTGCCAGCACTAGCCCGATCTATGTTAAGAGCACCCTGGATGGTTGGTAAACGATCATCGGCATATGTGTTACCCTGAATACGAGTAACGTCCTGCCGAAACCGCTGGTTGGTGAAACCGGCCAATAGTTCGAAATTGTGGTCGCTGAAACTCTTCGTGTACGTCGCTAAGTTTTCATTCAGCCAGGACACGTTCTCATAATTTTGCCGAATCGAAACGGCGGTGGTTGGAATCGGGACGTTAATGGCGTTGGTAGCCGTCGACGGGTTGAAGAAGAAGAACTTGGAGTTCAGGTATTCAACGTTGAGCGACGACCGGAGTGTCAGCCCATTGATTGGCCGGTATTGAATGTAGGCATTAGCCAGCAGGTTGGTATTTTTGGTTTCGTTGGTCAACTCCTGCGCGGCCCGTACCCAGTTTGGATAGGCGAAGATGTTGCCTGTGCTGCCCGGAAACTGGTTAAACTTGGTCAGTTCACCGTTTGCATCGTAAATGGGCATAACCGGCCAGGTGTGCAGGGCGTTGAACAGAATACCCGTTCCGCGATCACCGTCGGTTCGGGGCGTATTGTCGTAAACATACGAAGGTGCCACGTTGAAGCCCACCGTCACTTTGTCGGAGATGGTATAATTGGAGTTCATGCGGAGCGAATACCGTTTGTAGGCATTATTGAGCACGACACCCTGCTGATTGAAATAACCGGCCACTAAGGAGGTGCTGGATTTTGCCCCATTCGAGGAAATGTTCAGGTTATAGCTCTGGATGGGTGCCTTTCTCAACATAGCATTATACCAGTCGTTGTTTTTCCCTTCATACTGGGCGGGATTTTGAAACTCAACCGGCACGGCCTGTCCTGCATCTTCGTAATATTCCTTTTTAAACTGAGCGAACTGAACAGCGTCCAGCATTTTCACCCGGCCTTTTACGGGCACCTGCTGCACACCCGCATAGGTATTGAAACTGACCGTCGTCTGGCCCGGCTTCCCTTTTCTGGTCGTGATCAACACAACCCCGTTTGCCGCCCTCGACCCGTACAGTGAGGTCGAAGCCGCATCTTTCAGAATGGAAATATCTTCGATCTCATCGGGGTTAAGCTGGCCGATATTGCCCGTAATGGGGAACCCGTCAATAACATACAATGGGTCGCTACCGGCCGTAACCGAGACCTGCCCCCGAATACGAATGGATATGCCCTGACCGGGTTTGCCGGTGGTCTGGTTGATTTGCACACCCGCCAGTCGACCCTGCAATTTCTGGCCGATTTGCGAAACAGGAAGGTCTTTGATTTCCTGCGCACTTACGGTCTGAACCGCGCCGGTTATTTCCTTTTTTAACTGACTGCCGTACCCCACCACAACTACTTCGTTGAGCGACTGATCGTCGGGGTTGAGGGTGATATTGAGTACCGCTTTACCCCCAACAACAACCTCCTGCCGCCCGTAGCCAACAAAGCTAAAAACCAGCGTAGAACTGGCATTGGGTGCGTTAATTTTGAAGTTCCCGCTGCCATCGGTTGTCGTACCCTGTGTCGTACCTTTCACCACCACACTCACGCCCGGCAATCCAACCCCTTTTTCGTCGGACACCTTCCCCGATACCGCTATATCGGCAACAGAAAGGCTACCCGTAACCTCCTTGTGTTCAGCAACTTGCATGGCTACCAGTGGCCCGCTGGCGGATAAGTTGCTTTTGTGTACCAGAGCGGCTGACTCCTGAGCCAGACTTCGGTAGGTGCCAGTCATCACGCTTAACAGCGCGAATGAGTAGAGTATTTTCATGGTTATTGAGTTAAGGGATAGGATTTAAAAGATAAGACTACTCAAGAAAAAGTCAATTGAATAGCCAAATATTACCAATCACTTCTCACTAACTTTCCCATACATACCCACCGCTTATATAATTTTTTTAAAAACTATTCAGCGATTCCGTGATTCGGGTCGTTTATTAAACGGTAATTAATTGATAAATACCTCATCGACCAGCAACAGGGCTGGTTTTCCTTTGTTGGGGTGCCAAATGGGGAGTTGGCTCACCGGTTTCGCAATAATTTTCAGGAAGGAAACAGTCTGCGGAGCGAACGCACAGGTGACTGTCTTTAAGACAGGAACACTTTTTTTGATGGGTTGGTCGGGGCTGAGCGTCCCTATCCGTTTCATTTTCTCCCGACTGACTCCACCCCAGATTTCAATTATACCCGGCGGAAAAATCCCGGTTTCTTCCTCGACCATGACGCGCAGGGCCACCGAACTTACCTGAACCGGCTTTTTAAATTCCGAGACCAACGCCATGTCATTTTTCTTGAATCCCGCCCAGTTATTGGCCCAGGCCGGGCTGTTGGCATTGAAGGTGCCGAGCTTTCCATCGAAAAATGTGTGCGCGCCATCGGCCTGATGAACCGGGCTAAGCGGCAAAAGCAGGTTTACACTATCGGGAACATAGCCGCTTTTATAAAAATCGAACATCGCTACGCTGCTGCCAAACCACCCTTCTTTGTAGGCCTTGGCTTTTACATGCGTTGGCTGGCTGATTACGGTCTGATTCGTAAATACCGGCGAGTTGAGGCTATCCGGCTCGGTTCCGTCGGTGGTGTAGCGGATTTCAACACCTTTTATGGGGTGTTTTAGTTGAAGAGCGACCGGCTGACTAAAGATGGTCGAGCTGTTTTTTAGCTGCGGTGGATTGAGTGTAATTGGCTTACTACCGGCTCCATCGAACCCGGCAATAAACTGGATTCCCTGGTTCTGTTTTTGCAATTGCGCGATTTGTGAAGCGGTTAACCCGGTATTCCAGACGGATATAGTTTTCAGGTTTTTAAACGCGCCAATCTGTTTTTGCAAGGCCTCGTAACTCACATTTGTGCCCGACAAAGCCAGTGTTTTTAGCTGTTTCAGCGCGGTTAATTCGGCTAATCCATTGCCCGTAATATCGGTGAAATTGAGGTCTAATTTCTGGAGGTTTTCAAACTGACTAATTTGCTTCAGCTCAGCATCTTTCACGGGCATTTTGTTGAGATTGAGCGAAACGACCTGCTGCCTGACCGAACTCAATTCGGCTAATTTTTCGGGCGTATACGTCGCTCTATTGTACAGATTAACGGCCAGCGCGGGCGACTCTCTGGCTACCGGTGCCACCGTCCGATAATCATTATTTAGTTTCTTAATTGTCTCATCATCAGCCGCATCGAAGGAAAATTCCTCGACCCTCTCAGCCGGTTTAAACAGTGATGAGGCAATGAATCGCAGGGAATCCCTAACGGGTAGATCAATTATTTTTTTAGTGGACTCGGCCCGCCCTTTTACCCATAATGACAGCAACGTAATTTCCTGCGGGGTGAGCTGACTTTTATTGGCAGGCGGCATGTGTTTTTTTTCGTCGGACGGCAAATGAATCCGCGTCAACAACAGGCTGATTTCGGGCTGTCCGGCAACGAATAATTTACCGGTTTTGCCCCCTTTCCGAATCGACTCGAACGTTGTCAGGTTCAGTTGGCCTTTCAGTTTTTCGGGATTGTGGCAACTGACGCATTTCTGCTCAAAAATGGGTTGAATGACATCGTTAAAAACCAGTGCTTTATCGAGCGAAACGGGAGCCGGTTTGAGTTGCTTACTGATGGGTTCAAACAGAAAGTTGTCGCCGTGCGTCAGCGTAGCCCCGTAATGGCCCGCAGCAATCAGGCAAACGACTGTTGTCAAAGCACCCATCTGAGCGATGCGGGCATTATACCAGGCTTTGTTCCGGCCCCAATAGACGAGCGACGAAACAAAGAAAATACCCACGCCCGACCATTTGTGCCACTGCAACACCTGACCGTTGTATCCCTCTTCTTTGGACAAAAACAAACCCATAATGACCGTAATACCGGCCAGCAGGGCACCGACGAGCAATAAATTATCCAGAAAGACGCGGTAAAATTGATTCGATGCGTTGACGGCCCGAAAGCGAAACGCTTCCATAACCATTGCCAGCAGCAGAATAACAATCGGAAAATGAAGCAACAGCGGATGCATCCGACCCAACGGTTGCAGCCAGACAGGCACCGCAATTTTATCGGCGAACAGCAGTAAAAACAAGATAAAAACCGCCGAAGCAAACAGCCCCTGCTCCGCCCAACCGATCAGCTTTTTAGTCATGAATAGGTAGTTTGTGGTTTGTCGTTTGTAGTTACGGTTCCCCGCCGGGACTGACGCATAAGCAACAACTGACACGTCAGCCAACGACAAACCACAAACTACAAACTAATCTCAGGCAATAATATCACGCACAACCTTCCCCGAGACATCCGTCAGCCGGTACCGGCGACCTAAGTGCTTGAAGATCAATTTTTCGTGATTCAAGCCCAACTGATTCAGCACAGTCGCCTGAAAATCATGCACATGCACCGGATTCTGGACAATATTGTAGCCCGTTTCGTCCGTTTCGCCATAGACGATACCGGGTTTGATACCCCCACCCGCCATCCAGATTGTGAAGCAGCGCGGATGATGGTCGCGGCCATAATTGTCTTTAGTCAGTTTGCCCTGTGTGTAGCTGGTACGCCCAAACTCACCGCCCCAGATCACGAGCGTTTCGTCTAATAAACCGCGCTGTTTGAGGTCCGTAACCAAAGCCGCCGACGCCTGATCGACGTCTTTTGCCTGCTTCGCTATCTCGAACGGGAGGTTGCCGTGCTGATCCCATCCCTGGTGATACAGTTGAACAAACCGCACGCCATTTTCAGATAATTTCCGGGCCAGCAGGCAGTTGGCAGCAAACGTACCGGGCACCAAACAGTCTGGCCCATAAAGCTTTATAATGTCGTCCGGCTCTTTCGACAGGTCCATAACTTCGGGCACGGCGGTTTGCATCCGGTACGCCATTTCGTACTGCTTCACTTTGGCGGCAATCTCCGGGTCGCCAAATTCCTGATACGAAAGGTCATTGAGTTGCGCCAGATTGTCGAGCATATCCCGGCGATCCTTCCGGTCCATGCCGTCGGGGTCGCGCAGGTACAGCACGGGGTCTTCGCCCTTGCTGAACTGAACGCCCTGATGAATGGAATCCAGAAAACCGTTCGACCATAATTTGGAATAAACACCCTGCCCATTACCAACTCCGCGCGACAGCAGGACGGTGAAGTTGGGCAGGTTTTTGTTTTCATTGCCCAGCCCGTAACTCAGCCACGAACCCATGCTGGGGCGGTTGCCCTGCTGCGAACCCGTCTGCAAAAACGTGAGGGCCGGGTCGTGGTTGATGGCTTCGGTAAACATGGATTTCACGATGCAGAGGTCATCTACGATCTTCGCCGTGTAGGGAAACAAATCGCTCACCCATGCCCGCGACTGACCGTACTGCTTGAAATCGACAAACGAACCCACCATCGGAAATTGCTTCTGGCTGGCCGTCATGCCCGTTAGCCGCTGCGTTCCCCGCACGGATGGCGGCAATTCCTGACCCATCATTTCGCGCAGTTTGGGCTTATAATCAAACAGTTCCTGCTGCGATGGTGCCCCGTTCTGAAACAGATAAATTACCCGTTTGGCCTTTGGGGCGAAGTGCGGTATACCGGGCGTCAATCCATCTTCGTCGGCTCCGTTTCCGCTGAACAGATCGGGAATCAGCAACGAGCCTAATGCGGCACTGCCCAGACCCAGACTGAGCCGGGACAGAAAGCGACGCCGGTTGAAATTGAGACCGTGTTCGAGAATTTCTTTTTCCATGATGGTGAAACGTACCCACGGGCTTTAGTCCGTGTTTTTATGCTCATACACGGGCTAAAGCCCGTAGGTACGTTTATGTTTTCGTAATGGTTTCTTCCAGATTATAAATCGTCGTGACGACACGCATCAACGCGGCTAATTTAGTCCGGTCAATGGTAGCCGGAATCGGGTATTCGCCAACCGTTAATGTTTTGTCAACACTGGTTTTGGTGAGTTTTTTAAGCTCTTTCTCATAATACGAAGTCAGCAGCGTTGTTTCTTTTTCGTTCGGTTTACGGCTCACAATCAGCCGGAAAGCCTTGCTGATCTTCTCATTTACGCCACTATGTTCCTGCAACAGCCGGGCCGCCAACACGCGCGATGCTTCCAGTACGGTCGGGTCGTTGAGCATCACCAATGCCTGCAACGGCGTATTGGTTTTCAACCGTCTCACCTCACACAAATCGCGGTTGCTGGCATCGAAAATTGCCATCGACGGTGGGGGAACGGTGCGCTTGATAAGCGTGTACATGCCCCGCCGATACAGACTCGACCCATGATCCTGCTTATAAATCGATAGCAGACCCCGCCCCGACGTGGCTCCTTCCCACAACCCCGCAGGCTGGTAGGGCTTAACGCTCGGCCCGCCAATGGTTGGGTTCAATAAACCACTGCTACTCAGCACCAAATCTTTAATAAATTCAGCATGAATCCGGTAGCGCGGGCCTCTTGCCAACAGAATATTATCCGGGTCAGCCGCTAATTTTTCGGAACTGATTACCGCCGACTGCCGGTATGTAGCCGACGTAACCATCTGTTTAACAAGCCGTTTGATGTCCCAGTCGTGCTCCATGAAATCAACGGCCAGCCAGTCGAGCAGGGCCGGATGCGAGGGCAGATCGCCCTGCATACCGAAATCGCCGGACGTTTTAACGATGCCTTTCCCGAAAAATTCCTGCCACAACAGGTTTACATACACCCGCGCCGTAAGCGGATTTTTTTTGTCGAACAGCCATTTTGCCAGCCCAAGTCTATTTTTTGGGTAACTGTCATTGAAGGGTAAAATGGCCTTCGGGGTGCCGGGTTGTACCTCCTCGCCGGGTGCGTCGTAGGCACCGCGTTTCAAAATAAATGTTTTCCGCGTCGTGTCCAGATCGCCCATCACCGACACGATCAGGCGGTTGGTATCGCGTTTGTTGACGAACGACAGGATATTTTTTACGTCGGCATCACTGATTTCCATCATCGGTTTTTTGGCATACGTATCCGGTCCGCCAATCACCGATTCCATGCCCACTTCCTTCACGTTATTGAAGAACGCGAAGAGTTGATAATACTCTTTATGCGAGAACGGGTCGTACTTATGATCGTGACAATGAGCACATTCGATGGTTACGCCCAGCAGGCCCTTACCAAACAGATCGTTCCGGTCGGTTACGTACATCGTCCGGTACTCTTCCTGAATAGTGCCGCCTTCTTCGGTGATTTTATGGTTGCGATTGAAGGCCGTAGCGAGCAGTTGTTCTTTTGTTGAATTGGGTATCAAATCCCCCGCCAACTGCCAGGTTACGAACTCGTTGTAATGCATGTTTTTGTTGAACGCATGAATGACCCAGTCTCGCCAGGGCCACTGCGTTCGGTAGCCGTCGTCCTGATACCCGTGCGAATCGGCGTAGCGGGCCAGATCGAGCCAGTGGAGAGCCATTTTTTCGCCGTAGGCCGGTGATTTCAATAGCTGATCGACTGCTTTCTCGTAGGCGTTGGTGCTTTTGTCGGCCAGGAAGCTATCCATCAGTTGCAGGCTGGGCGGCAGTCCGGTCAGGTCGAGGCTCAACCGTTTTAGTAACCGTTCTTTGTCGGCTTCGTCGTTCGGCGTCACACCTTTCTGCTCCTGTTTTTGCAGGATAAAATAGTCGATTTCATTCTTCGGCCAGTTGGTCTGCTTCACCGACGGGAGGGTCGGTTTTTTCGGGGCAACGAACGCCCAGTGTTTTTCATAAGCCGCCCCCTGCTTAATCCATTTCTCGATAAGCTTGACCTGGTGTGATGATAGTTTCAGATTGGACGTTGGCGGGGGCATCAGCACAGCGGTATCGGCCGACGTAATCCGCAAAAACACCTCCGACAGTTCGGGTTTTCCGGGAACCAGCGCGTGAGCCGTAGGATGCTCTTTCAAGGCTTTGTAAGCACTTTCGGCCATGTCGAGCCGCAGACCGGCTTCGCGTTTATTGGCATCCGGGCCGTGGCAGGCAAGGCATTTATCGGACAGAATAGGCCGGATATCGAAGTTATAGCTGACCTGATCGGGTATGTGTTCCGACTCGCCCCCAGCCAGTTTAGTCGACGTACCGGTCGTGCAGGCTTGCAGACAGCCCACAAGCCCGGCCATTGTAATAATCAGATAATGAGCGTGTTTACCCATAGCGAGAATCTTCTAACTCCAAAATTCAAGTAGTCCAAGCTGCCAGAAATACGCGTGTTTTGTCATTCCGACGAAGGAGGAATCTCAACATAAACTGCTTGAGATTCCTCCTTCGTCAGAATGACAAAACACACTTTTTTACGAATTATACCCTACTGCTTATAATCACGCCAGCAAGGCCATAACGGGTTTGCCGGTTCCGTCGGGTGTCGAATAAAACGGTCGTTTCTCCACTTCATAATGCGTATCCGGCTTGATACCCAGCGCGTGATAAATTGTCTGGTGAATGCCCTCGATATGCACCGGATTTTCGATGGTTTTGCACGGGCGTTCGTCGGCGGTTTTGCCATAAACAAATCCCTTTTTTATCCCTCCGCCAAACATCAGAATCGAACAGCCGTCGGTAAAGTGACGGTGCATTCCGTAAAACTTCAGGTCTGACAAAATATCCGGCTGTTTGACCTGCTCCAGTACCTTCGCACCGGGCCGACCTTCGACCATCATATCCCGGCTAAACTCGCTTGCCAGCACCACAATGGTACGGTCCAGATGCCCGGTTTTGTGCAGGTCTTTGATGAGTTGGGCAATGGGCGCGTCGATCTGTTTTTTCATATCTTCCAGACGCGTATGGCCGTTCTCGTGCGTATCCCAGCCTTTAAACGGCTCATATTCAGTCGTTACACTGATAAACCGCGCCCCCTGTTCCGTAAGTCGGCGGGCCAGCAAACAGCCCAGGCCGAACTTACCTGTGTTGTAAATATCGTAGTTCGCTTTCGGCTCTTTGCTCAGGTCAAACGCCTTCGCTTCGGGCGAATTCAGGAGCCGGTACGCCTGCTCCATCGACCGCCGGAGCGACTCTTTCTGGTAGTCGCTGCCGAACTCACCAATCGGACCCTTGCCAATCAGTTCGTTGTACAGTTGATTTCGTCGCTCAAATCGTTTGGCGTCCATGCCCACCGGCGGACGAACGCTTTCCAGCCCCTGACTGGGGTCGGGGATGAAGAACGGGCCAAACTCATTTCCCAAAAAACCAGCCGTGTGAAACGCTTTCAATTCTTCGGCCTCGCCCACCGTAAACCGCTGACCAATATCGACAAAGGCAGGAATAACCGGATTTTTCGGCCCTAATTCTTTGGCAATCCAGGAACCGATGTGCGGGGCCGCTACGGTCTGGGGCGGCTCATAGCAGGTGTGCCAGTGGTATTGGTGGCGCGAGTGCAAAATGTGCCCCATGTCGGCGGCTACGTACGACCGAATGAGCGTCCCCTTGTCCATGACCTTTCCGATGGATTGCAGCCCTTCCGAAAAATTGATACCGTCCAGCACGGTGGGCATCGGTTTGAACGTACTCAACACCCGATTCCCTTCCATTCCTTTTTCAAACGGCGTGTAGCGTTTCGGGTCGAACGTTTCGGTATGGGCCATGCCCCCGGCCATCCAGAGCAGAATCACCGTATCGGCGGTGTTGCTAAGTACCGGTTTGGCGGGTCCGGCGCAACCCGACAGCAAACTCGACACGGGCGCGCCAGCCGCCATAGCCGCCAGTGTAGCCGCACTCACATTTTGCAAAAACTCCCGCCTATTCCAGTTGCTTTTCATCTCGTTGTTGTTTGGAACTACCCCATCCCCGGCCCCTCCCCTTATTTTAGGGGAGGGGTGACTCACCGGTACAGAGTTGTAAAATAAGGCTTGCCTTTAGATTAGTTTACGTTCAGATTATAGGCTCCCGTTACATCTCCCCTCCCCTTATTTCAAGGGGAGGGGTCGGGGGTGGGGTAAATAGCATTAATAAATCAATTGAAATTCAGGGTGTAAACTAATGGCCCACACCAAATCCTGAATACCCTCTGTGGTGGGCGTTGCGCCGACTATCTTCTGCGCTATTGCCAATTCGTTGGGTCTCGGCTCCCGCCCCAGTGCTTTCCAGTACAGATTTTTTACCAGCACATCCGAAGTCGGGTACATAGCTTTCCACTGCTGTGCTCCGCGTTTAAGCGCGTCGTTGAATTGTTGACCGTTGGTCAGTTCCAAAGCCTGCAACAGATTCGCCTGCGACGACCGGCTGGTGCTGACTGTTTCGCGGTTTGGCCGACCGAGTGCCGTTAAAAACGGGTCATTCTTAACGACAGAAGCCCGCGCAAACGTCATCTCTTTCTTGATTCGTTTCGGAAACAGTTTTTCCACAATCGACGTATCAATATAGATCGGACTGAAGGCCAAACTCACGGCATCCGTGAACTGCTCCGCCGTGAGCCGCCGACGAACCATGCCCTGAAACACGAAATTAGGAGCCGTAATTAGCTCGGCTTCTTTCAGACCGACAGACGGTAACTGGTACGTTTTCGACGTTAAAATCGTGAACATCAGTTTCTTGATATCGTAGCCATTCGCAACAAAATCCGACGCCAACCAGTCCAGCAAATCCTGACTCCAGGGTTCATTGTCCATCATATCGACGGGTTCGATAATGCCCCGGCCCATCACCTGCGCCCAAATCCGGTTCACGACCGTGCGGTACAATCGTCCATTTTTGGGCTGCACCATAAAATTCGCCAGTTCGCGGAGCCGTTCGTCTGTGGTGGCTTTCCCGTTGATGGTGCCCAACTGCTCGAAAATAATTTTACGACCGGCCATTTTGCCCGTCGGCTTGTCGCAGCGGTTAATTTCCAGCAATGTATCGGCAAAGACATTGGCGAAGGCATACGAATCGGCCAGTTTCCAGTCGCTGATAAAACTATCGTGACACGACGCACATTTGAGGTTCAGCCCCAGCAACACCTGCGACACGTTCTGAGCCGCCTGCATTTCCGTCCGCTGACTCGAATTGATGGTGCCGCGCCATTTGATTCCTTTAATAAAACCCGACGACCCTTTCGTTGGGCTTACCAGTTCTCTAACAAACTGATTGTAAGGCTTATTGGTTTTCAGCGACGTGTACAGCCATTTGGTAATGTCGAAACGACCACCGGTAATATAGCCGGTTCCGGTGTAGTCATTCCGCAGCGCATCGTTCCAAAAGGTGAGCCAGTGCTGGGCGTAATCGGCGTTGCGGCTCAGGAGTTCGTTCACTAGAATTTCGCGTTTGTTGGGGCGCGTATCGGCTGTGAACGTTTTGATTTTCTCGGGCGAAGGCAACAAACCCACTACGTCCAAATACACCCGGCGCAGGTACGTCCGGTCGTCCACGACGTTCTTCCAGCCAAGTTTGTGCTGCTGAAAATACACATTCACAAAGCGGTCGATGGGGTTGGTCAGGCCATTCGTGGAGTCGGGCAGGGTAGGCAGACGGGGTTCGAGAGCGGCCACGCGGTAAATGCTTTTTTCGGCTCCGCTGGGCCAGGGTGCCCCCTGCTTGATCCAGTATTCGAGGACTTCGACGTCGTGTTCGGTCAGGCGTTTGCCTTTGGTGGGCATGGCGTCGTCGTGCCCGGCAGGGAGCTTAACACGCCGAATCATGTCGCTGTCTTCGGGATGACCGGCCACCAGTACCACGCCATCTTCGCCACCCTTGAAAACAAATTCTTTCTTGTCTAACCGCAGTCCGCCTTTGACTTTGGCCGCGCCGTGGCAACTGTAGCAGTTGTGCGCCAGAATAGACCGGACTTCCACATTGAGTTCGCTAATCTGCTTCTCATCGAGCGGTTTTCCGGCACTCGCGAAGGTGAACTTCGGACCAGCGTTCATCGGCGCACGCCCGCCTTTGCCGAAGGGCAAAACACTGGTCAGGTAGTCGTCGCCGTGGGTCAGCATAGACCCGTAATGACCGGCTACGCTAACGCCAAGCACCGTTACGGCCAGCAGACTTCGGTACAAATTCATGCGTTTGGCCCGAAGCGCGAACACCGTCCCAATGGCGAACGTCATGGTTGCCAGCCCCGTCCATTGGTGAATAACGACGGTTGTGCCGCCGTAATCATCCTGCCGGGACAGCACCAACCCCAGCGCGGCCGCCACAACGGAGCTAATCGTTCCAATCCAGACCATTGCCGTAATACCCGCCCGCAATTCGGTCGATTTACGGAACCATCCGACTGCTTCGAGCAGGAGCGCAATGCATAATAAACCCACTGGAAAATGGACGATCAGCGGGTGCAAACGGCCCAGAAATTGCCAGAGCCAAAATGATTCGGTTATTATGGTCATTACAGTGACATACTGAAACAAGAAGAATAAATACTGATTTTTCTACCGCCTAAATACCAGACAGACAAGGCACCTAACAGTCTGCCGGCCATTGACAGACGATTCTATAATGGGTCAATTATTGAGGTGCATCATTAGTATTAGCGATTGAATGCTTTTATCTATTGGAACATGAACATAGCGGTTCCCTCTACAGCCGCTTTCCTATACTGTCCTATTCCGTTGCTTACACCTAACCTATAACCCTGCCCGAAACGCATAGCTCATGCTTTATAACATCAAGATTAACGACTACTCCAACACACCCAAGTATCAGCAGATATTTAATTCGATTGTGGAGGGCATCGAAAACCGGGACATTCTGCCGGGTGCTAAACTCCCATCAATCCATGAAGTCTGCGCCGAATTCGACGTGGCGAAGGGAACCGTTGAGCGGGCATATGAACTCCTGAAAGAGAAAGAAATTGTTGGGGCTGTGAAAGGAAAGGGCTATTACATTAACTACACCCGAACGGGTAAAAATCTGAAAGTATTCCTGTTATTCAACAAGTTAAGTGCTCACAAAAAAATTATTTACGACTCTTTCGTCGAAGTACTGGGGCCGGGTGTGGCGATTGATTTTTTCATTTACAACAACGATTTCCGGCTGTTTCGGGATTTGATTCAGCGGCAGGCCAGCAACCACACGCACTATGTGATTATCGGGCATTTTTTTGACGGGGGCGAAAAAGCCCACGAACTCATAAACAGCTTGCCCAAGCATAAATTAGTCATCTTAGACAAGCTGCTCGAAGGCGTATCGGGCGATTATGCGGCTGTCTTTCAGAACTTTGAGAAAGACATGTATCAGGCCCTGACCGATGCGCTGCCGCTCCTGAGAAAATACACGACGCTCGGCATTCTTTTTCCGTCATACACGTACCATCCAAAGGCCATTCTGAACGGATTTTACAAGTTCTGCTTCGAGTATAATTTTACCGCTAAAGTCATTCAGGATATTCAGCAGGAAGTCATTCACCCGCAGCAGGCCTACATCAACCTGATGGAAGAGGATTTAGTTGAACTAATCAAAAAAATCAAGATGACGGACTATGTCGTTGGGCAGGAGGTGGGCGTATTGTCGTATAATGAAACGCCCCTGAAAGAATTTCTGCTGGAAGGCATCACGGTCATGTCGACGGATTTTGCGCAGATGGGCCGGACAGCCGCCCAATTGGTACTGAACAACAGCGTCGAACATGTCGAAAATCCCTTCCAGCTTATCGTCCGAAAATCACTTTAAATGGCCAGATGGGAGTCAGGAATTGTCAAGAGTTGACAGAACCTGACCATTCCTGACCACTCTTGACTATTACCTGTCAACCTACATGGCCGGTATTTGCTTACCAACACGCTTCACACCATATACGCCCGGGAGTCGCATACGCAGACTATTTCGCATACTCGTTGGCTCGGCCACAATGCGTGCTCCGGTCCAGGTCGAGGCAATAACCATACCCGCAGCAACCAGAATAATGTCTTTTATGATGTACTGAGCGGCCAGCGTAGGGGCATGAAGGGGACCGGGAAACAATTCGCCCGGAAAAATCACTAAGGGCGACATGGCCCCAATCATCTGCGCGGCCATGAGCCAGACGCCAACACGCAGAAAACGGCCCGTGATGAAACAAACACCGATTATGCACTCCAGTCCGGCCACAAAATCCATAGCACTATGGCCCGATAACAGCCCGAAGGTTAGCACCGTTGTGGTACGCGTTGCCAGCGATTCAATTGGACTGATGCCGGGGAAGAATTTCAGAATACCGAAGCCCAGAAAAACCAATCCCAGGCCGATGCGCAGCAAAGCAATGCTATTGGCAACCAGCCAGCGATTCAGGGCGGTATCTAACCGGTCGAACTTTTCGAAAAGAACTGTGATCGTTTTCATAATACATTGAGTTAAGAGTGGTACGTCAACATATCAACGGGATTTAATGAGATTCAGATTCTTCGTTTCGGTAACACCAGCGTTTTACTTTCGTCCGTTCCAGTAAATTAGCACGTTCAGCGTGGCCCGTCCCGACGCAATCAGGTCTAAATCCCCATCGCCGTCGAGGTCGGCGGCTGTCAGGTCTTCGCACGCCATCCTGACGCTGTCGTTCACAGTGTACCCTTGAATATTCCCCGCTTCCTGGGGTTTGAACAGGCGGATTCCTACTTTTTTATCGGCGTTTGGGTTGCGCCAGCCCGCCACAATCTGATCGCTGCCGATGCCCAGAAAATCACCGCAAACCAGCGCATGACCCTGACTGAGTACATCGGAAAGCACCGTTATCTGTTTATCGCCCGCCGATTTTCGCGACTTTCCAAACGCATAAAACCCGCTTTCGACCTGTAGCAAATTTCCGTGCATCGGCTGGATCGTGGCAATACTTTTACCCTTGTCCAACCGCCTGATTTCGCCAATTCCTTCCACGCCTTTATTGAGCAACGGCAGCGCGTTACTCACCGATTCATCATCGGCGGGCCTCCACTTATTTTTACGCCATTTCATAATCTGACCGCCTTCTTTACCGGCAATAACCAATCCCGTAGCGGCCTCATCTTCCCAAATCTCGAAGTTATGGGTCAAATGCATCGTCGAATCGACTAAGTGCCGTTTCCAGGGTCCGCGCGGATTTTTCGGAAATTCATACCCCCATATTCGCACACCCCGACCCTCGCCGTTTTTGTTGCCCAATCCATGCAGCGGCACCACAATCAATTGATAATCAGCTTTCCCTACTTTCGCCCAGCGCATCCGGTGCGTGGTCACTTCATGATGAAGACGTACCGGCTCCCATTTCTGGGTCGGGTCCTGCGGACGAATGAGGTAGAAAACGGCCCCGGATTTTGTGCTGTCGCTCGTTTCCGATGGATTCCAGCCTGCGCCAACGGCTACTTCGACACGTCCGTCACCGTCGAGGTCACGGGCGGCAATGCATACGTTATCCTGCGGGGTGAGGTTGGCGGCCATAACGTACCGTTTCCACAAACTGGCTTTATTACCGGGATTCTGATACCAGACAAACTCTTTCTGATCGGCCAGCAGAATATCCGGCCGACCGTCGCCGTCTACATCGCCGATGGCCAGCCCGTAACCGATATTAATCTGATTATCAACCACCTGAATCGTAAAATTCAGGTGGTTTTGCTGAGTTGTATCAGTCTGCGCTAAAAGGGGCGACGTCAGTAACAGGCAAAAAATCAGGGCGTTTTTCATCTTAATATTTTACACCGGGTTGAAACCCGGCGCAATTCATAAAACTACCTCAGAATAAATTGCGCCGGGTTTCAACCCGGTGTAAAATTTACAAAAAAGCAGTAGCCTATCTGGTTCTACCGACTTATGCTGATCCGTTCGCCCAACTGCATGACGCGGTGGGGCGTGCCGTGTTGTTCGCAGGCCCGCACAAAATCGGCGGGGTCGGCGGTGTTGAATTCAAACAGATCGTAATGATGCGGGATGGTCAGCTTGGCCCCAATGTCGCGGCCAAGCCGGGCGGCTTCGTCGGGGTTGAGATTTCCCGCCACGCGCCGTTCGGGCTTATTGCCGTTGATCGGCAAAAACGCTACGTCTACATTGAAGGGTTTGAGCACGTTAACCATGCCGTCGTACCAAAGCGTATCGCCGGAATGATAAACACTGTATGGACCAATTTCGACCACAAAACCCATGAATTTACAGCGGCCTTCGTCAGAGCGTTCAATATCGTTATGCGCTGCCGGAACGCCATGAAACACGAACCCATTTACGGTTGCTGTTTGCCCGTCGTTCAGTCCTGTGGGCCAGTCAGGTTGCGTCTTTAGCCGGTCGGCAATGAAGGCGCGGTTGGCTTCGGGAATGATGAACCGGATAGCCGGATTCGCGCCGATAATGGGCAGAAGCGTTTCGGCGTCGAGGTGGTCCGTGTGGTTGTGGCTGGAGGTGACAACGTCGAGTTGACTCAGTCGGGCGGGGTCAATGACGCGCTCTGACAGGCGAACGTGCGGCTTGTCTGTATCGGCGTATTTACGACTCAGCGAATCGGACAGGTACGGGTCAAACAACAGGTGTTTCCCATTGTATTGCAACAGAAATCCGCTTTGACCCAGCCACCAAATGTGCAGCGTATCAGGCTGGCTACGAGCCTGTTCTATATCAGCCAGAAGGGCGTCGTCTTTTTGAAAAGCAGGTTTGAGCATGATGACTATATGAATTTATTCAGGGGTTGGCTTTAATCCGCTAATGCGTCCCAGCACCCAGTCGAGTGTCCGGGCGGGTAACAAACGGGGCAAAATCCAGCCCATGAATTTGCCGGGCACCAGCGCGTATCGGATAGCTGGACGGGGTGTTTCATGGATATCGACAATGCGTTCGCCGAGGTAATCGACAGAGAAACCACGCGCTTCGGCGGCTTCGACCTGCTTCAGAAATCGTTGCATGGCCGGATAATAAGCCGAATGTGTATAGCCGCTAATATCGGTCCCTTTGCCCCAGATTGGCGTTTTTACGGCTCCCGGACCAACAATAACGACGGTTATTCCAAATAAAGCCAGCTCCCGGCGCAGGCTATGCGACAGTCCCTCAACTGCATACTTAGAGCCAACATACGCCCCCATAAACGGAATGGCAACCTGCCCATTCACCGAACTGATATTCTGAATCCGGCCCGACTGAACGGGATGATTGGCCCGCGCACCGAGCAGGGGCAAAAATGCCTGCGTGACCTGCATCAAGCCAATCACGTTTACGTCGAAATGCTGCCGAAACGTGTCCATCGGCTGCTCCTGCAACGGCCCGCCAATAGCGATACCCGCATTGTTGATTAACCCGCCAAGACCGCTGCCCACCAACTTTTCGGTCAGGAATCGAGCGGCTGCGGTTACAGCCTCCGCATCGGTCACGTCGAAGAGCAGCGGCACAAACGTATCGCCAAATTCAGCCAGCAGCCGGTTGGCGTCGGGTTGCGTACGAACGCTGCCGAAAACGGTATAGCCGCGCTGAACAAAGTGTTTAGCCGCGCCATAGCCGATACCCGTTGAGACGCCGGTAATCAGAATGTTTTTGCTGACGGGTTTCATCCTGTAAACATACCCAAAATCCAACTCAACAATCGCCCCTACATTGACGTTATGCAACTAAAAATTCGCCAATTTGCCAATATTGTATGCGTCAATAAGATTGACACACACGACACTTTTTACCTTATTCAGGAAGTGATTATGCAGGATATAGAACCCTTTTATGGCTGGGAGAAATACTATACCGCGTCGGAAGACGAACAGTCGCCGTTTTATGAGCGGGAGTATAATGTACAACAGTACGAAAACGACATTTACGGCTACTACATACACCCGCTTTGGGATGAAATCGGCTCTGAAACACTCTATTGCAAGATTTTATTTGCGAACTACGACCGGCAGTTTGTGGTAATCGAACTCTTCGGCGAGTGGAACGATACCCTCCACAACGACATCATGTACCTCAAACGACAGGTTGTTGACCCGCTCGTACAGGAAGGCATCAAGTATTTTATTCTGATTGGTGAGAACATTCTCAATTTTCACGGGTCCGATGATGCCTATTATGAGGAGTGGTTTGAGGATGTGGAAGATGGCTGGATTGCGGCCATTCATTCGCCGGAATTTATCGAGCGCGAATGGAAAAAATACCACCTCGACTATTACATCAACTTCGGCGGCACACTCGACATTGCCAACTGGCGGACCCTCCTGCCCGCTAACCTGTTTGAGTTGGTCAATAGTCTGCTTATCAGGAGGCTGGGGTAGTTGACTTTTCATTCGCTCCTACTCATTTTATACCCTCTCTCCCCTATTTACCGCCACTCACCCAAAAACAGATAGACACGTTTTATACATTTTGCTTACTTTCGCTACAATTAAACACCCCACAAGTACGACCATGACAGAGAACACAAAAGCCACGGCTGCTGAACAGGCCCAGGCTACCAAAGCAACAGCCGCCGAAAAACTGGAAGCATTCAAGACCGAAGCCGGTCAGCATTTAGATGCCGCCACGACGCAGCTCGATGAGTTGAAAGACAAACTGGTTGCCCAGGCGCAGGAGTTAGGAAAAGATATTGATATCGACGGTCTGAAAGCGAAGGCAACAGAGCATTTTGAAGCGGCTAAACTCTCCACTGCCGACAACATTGCCAACCTGCAGGCCCAGGCCGAAACGGTTTTGGCTGCGGCTTCGGCCAAAGCTGATGAACTGTCGGACGTTGCTGAGGATAAGTTTGATGAAATGAAAGCCGAAGCCGCTGTTCAACTCGAAGCCGCTCAGGTAAAATTAGACGAACTAAAGGCCGAAGCCGCTCTTCAGATCGAAATCGCCAAAGAAAAAGCGAAAGGTGTCTGGAACAGCCTATTTGGCGAGTAATTTAACCTAACCAGTTCTATAGAAAAAAGGCGGCCAAATTTGGTCGCCTTTTCTTGTTCATTGCCTTAGCTATTTCTCTCTGGATGAACAGACAGATGTATTGACAAAACTCACCGAAATCCGACAGTCGCAGATTAGTGCTTTATAAACCGCTGACGGTACACTACACCCCCTACTGTTTTTATTTCGATTAGATAAGATCCTGACGGTAAGCGCTGCACATCGACCGATGCTGCACTGCCCAGTTGGTGCAGCACTTGCTGACCAGCCCCGGAATACAGGTTTATTTCGCTGACAGTTTGGTCGGCAAGGGTAAGCTGGAGCTTATCCGAAGTCGGATTGGGATAAACAGTCAGAGCTTGATCGACGATGCCCCGACGGGTGCCGATAATCTTTGAGTAGGTACTCCTACCATCCATATCCACCTGTTTCAGGCGGTAGTACGTTAACTCGGCTATTGGTTGAGTATCTACAAACGTGTACATCTCCTGAGCCTGAGTCGTTCCTTTACCTGCCAGTTGACCAATGGATTCAAACGACCTGGCATCGGTGCTACTTTGCACCTCAAAACGGTCATTGTTTTTCTCCCACGACGTTACCCAGTCGAGCTGGTTGCCCAGGCCGCTTACCCACCTAACCTGGAAACTTACCAGATTGACTGGCATGGGGGCGGAGAAGTTGAGCACGGCGGTTCCGGTGTTAAGTGACTCCTTGCCAGCATTGTCAATAGCCTTGAAGGGAATGCTTACCGGATTGGCATCGTTGGTCGGGTCAACCAGGATGGGCACGGTGGGAACACCACTACCATCCGTCAGTACCACAACCCCACCCGCCGGGAAACTGCCCGGCATGTAAACCGTACCGTTGATGGTCAGGCTGGTGGTATTGCTGGGGAAGCCCGTTATGCGAATACGGCTTACCGTACCCGGTGCTATGTCACTACTGATTGTGGTGTTGGTAAACGTGTTCGGGGGCACCGGCACACCCGTTGTTCCTCCAGTATTGCTGGCGGTGTTTACCCCGCTGCCAGCGGTTGGTAACTGCTCAATGCCGAAGTTTACGTCTGTTACTGCCGTGTTCACCGTACCTACCAACAAGACCCCATCGACTGTGCCATCGTTGCCCGCAGCCGAACCCAGATGCTCACCGGTATTGACCCAGCCGGTGGGCAGCGCTACGACCGGCACGGTTGTTTGGCCAACGGCGGCCGTATTAGCGGTTACATAAACGGTGAAGGCATCACCCGGTGTAGCATCAAAGCTGTAGCTGCCATTAGCGGCAACGGGTACACTGGCCGCTACTTTACCCGTAGTATTGTCATACAGGATGGCGTTCAATCCACCGGCATTGGTGCCCGTACCGTTAACCGTGTTGTCGGTCAGCCCATTAACATCGTTGAACACATTGCCGCTGATTGTTACGGTTGGTTGGCTAATGACCACCGAACTCATCGGATTATGAAACTCAAATCCCTGGCAGGCCGTCATATCACCGCCAATGACTACCATCCCATTTAAAACACCCCCCTGAAACTTAGCGTTTGCGGCAGGTGCCAGCAGGCTGAAGTCCAGTTGCGTACTGGTAAAATCAAGTTGGGTAGCCGTTGGCAGGTTAACCAGAACATGCTCCCTGGTTTGAACTGCCGTTAATCCACTAATTGTGAAATCCGTTCCGCCAGAACCCACACTAATCGTTGGCGCACCCGTTATATTAATCAATATAGACGCATTTGGATTCACATTTTGCAGCGTGATACCACCGAAACTATCCATACTGGTATAGTTTACGTTAAATACGTATTGAGTCAGGGATGCGTTACCACCGTCCAGTACCGTGGGTGCAGATGCCCCATAGGTAACTGTACCGGTCGTAGCAAGACCCGCATACATAGTGGACAAATTCTGATAATACGTTTTTATTGCTGTGGGGCCTGGGATAACCCCTGTTGACTGATAATTCGTATTCTGGGTTGCAAACGGACTCGGCGACATAGTTCCCCCATAGATAGCCACCCCATTCAACCCCCAGTTAGCCTGTTGCATGTCTGGACCGGTCGAATTCTGAATCGTAAAATTGTTTCCGACAATAATATTATGAAAATTACCCGATTGAGCAGGCTGTCCCAAGCCTGAGGTGTTCATGGACGTTGCATACGTATAATCTCCCCCATCGGAGCAGCCAGCACCGGTTGTCGTACCTACCGTAAAATTCTGTCCAACCAGAAGTCGCCCCTCTGTTTCGCCCGAGCTAACGGTCATATTACCGGCAATAATGGCATTGAAATTATATCCGCCTGGCACAGATGTATAAGAAGCACCATTGGCGGTGTAGGGATTCTTAATGTATTGGGCTGGCAGTGTCAGGGCATTCTGATTGTAATACTGCGCCTGGCAATAAGAAGCACAAGCAATAAAAAAGGCAGTGGTTAGCCTCAGCCACCTATTGGAGTAGGGGTAAATAATTTTTTTCATCACATCAAGATTTAAACCATGAAAAAACAAGTACTCGCATTTAAACAACAGAGAGATTTCCCATTAGCCAGTGGGTAAAGTTGACTGAGCGTTATAATAAGGAAGGTCAATAATTAGTCTGCCAACTGCGCCGGGCTCGAAGGTTTCGGTGAACGTATTCCCGCAGTTAGTGGCAATGGGTATCGGCTGAAAGAGTGCGTTTTCGGCTACTACATGGACCGCTTAGCTCGCAGATACATTAATTCTGACTGTACCGTTAGCTATACTTACCATCGGGTCGATGGTTGTGCATAGAATGTACTGTTAGTTAGGTACCAACCAGGATAGTTTCAGTCAGCGAATAGGTGTCTGTGTTTTGCGGATTTAGTGTAAATTTTGTGTCTTATCTCAAGTCAATGCACAAAACTATATATACTATTAACTATTGAATGTGATATTTGTCACTATTTAATAAAATTTTTCTAAATACAGTTTGTATACGTTTAATTCATTATTCAATGATTCTGCTCAGTATGACTTCTGCTTGTGGGTATAAAAGTATCAATATAGGGTACTCCGTTCTCAGTTACTTGTAGAGCTTGCTGCGCATTCGGGTTAAGGTTTCCCGCTTGGTTCCGAGGTAAGAGGCAATATCAGCGATAGAGAAATAATTGAAATAGAGTGCATTCGTTGCTATTAGATTTTCAAGCCGCTGACCAACCGTCAGCATCTGGAAATCGCGTATTTTTTCTTGTTGCACACGATTATACTGTTCCAGCAGCACAATATAAATACGAGTAAAATCTAAAAAGTTGTCCTGCGCATACATCATTGCCTCACAAGATATTTCGATGAGCCAGCTATCGTTTACGAACTCGATATTTTCTGTATAGGGTTCACCCAGGTGCAAATTTTCAGGGCCACATGCTTCGTTTGGAACGTATAACCGGGTAATGACCCGGCAACCATCCTGAGGAAAGGTATAATAGCCTTTTGCAGCCCCCTGAATAATAAAGCCTGTCGTTACCGGGCGTTGTCCTTCACGAAGTAATGTCGTTTTTTTTCTATAAAAGCGAGGCTGACTGTGCGTTTTTATATACTGCCAGGTTGTGTCAGAAAGCGGCCCTGCCAGTTCCATATTTGCTTTTAAGGCAGCATAGCCCGATGTAATTTCTTCAGCAGAGAGTATTTTCATAACGTAGCTCACTTTGTGTTTAAAGTTTTGAATTGATATCGAACATAAGTGCATCTTTTGTTTATTAGCTGACAAGTGGAGGTACACATTAAACTTATGGGTATCCTAAACCCAGGCAGTTTACAGGTAGACTGGTCTGTCTACTCCCACGAGCTGGACAATTGTAACCGGAGTTGATTTTTCAGCCGTTACTCAACTTAATTATTTTATTCGGTCTTCAGACGAAGCCTATATACAGAAGTAACTTATCTTTAACACCTAATTGATTAAAATATTTATATGTAAATTATCAATACTTGCTATACATCATACTTATCCCATGAACTCACTAAAAAGTAAGTAAAGTGCGTGTTATCGTAATGTCGGTATACTAACACGGAGTTGGCGCGGGCCTAAGTTGACAGATAGAATACGGGAATCTGACTTCTATTTGGTGCGGATGGTCTGACCTGAAAAAGCAGGAAACGTAAGTTGTCCTGTATCCATTGTCTCAATGGACATTGCCTCACCCCGTTGCCACGCATCAAACCATCTCGAGAATATTTCGCTTCTCTACCGTTGCGTTCGGCGTAGTATTCACTATGTCGTGGTGGTTGCCGCTGGGCCGACGCTTCGGTCGCTGACTGGCGCGTAAAAGCATCGCATTTCAATAGCTGAAAATGCGATATATTGAAGAAATGTCCGCTCGTTTAAACACTGGCCGGAGACCAAAGCGTCGGCCAGGCGGCTAACGCTCCGGCATCGTTCAAATTACGTCGAACGGAGGAAATGTAACAGTTAAAAAGTGAAGCACACGGTAATGTTTTGAAAAGGCTGAAACTCAATCAGCGTATCTGTTCTTGTTTCGATCCGGTCAGGATAGGTCGAACCAACATCGTTATTGATCTTATTTCGGATGAATTCAGCATAAGCATCGAGATGAGCTTCCGCTAATAGGCCAAAATGAGCATTAATGGTGTAGTGTACCCCGACAAAAGGGCTTAAGCCGATATCATAAGTGCGCTGTTTCTCGGTGTATTGACTCGCAACGGGTGGAATGTTATTTGCGCCACGGGCTTTATGTTGCTGTCGTTCGGCGTAGTATTCACTACGTCGGGGTGTTTGCCGGTCTCCGACCGGCGTTTAAATGAAAGTAAAGCACCTTAACATTTCGTATTTTTTGTCTACAGAATAAAAATGATGTGCGATGATTTTACTCGCCGGTCAGAGACCGGCAACCACTCCAGCGTAGTTCAAACTACGCCGAACAACCGGAGCTACGGCCTGAAGACGTACCAAAATTGCTTTCCGGCCCTAAAGTCGTAGATTTGTGCTTCGTTGCCCCCTTCTTCTATCGTGGATTCTATTCGTGTATTTGCCCCCGCCACCGTTGCAAACGTAGCTTGTGGATTTGATATTTTTGGGTTTGCTGTCGATAACCCCGGCGACCAGATTACCCTGACAACCAGCGATGAGCCGGGCGTTCGTATTACCGATATTATTGGTGACGAAGGCCGGTTGCCCCGCGAAGCAGCCCGCAATACAGCCGGTATCGCTATCCAGACGTATCTGAAGCACATCAACCGCACCGATGTCGGGCTTGATCTTGTACTATACAAGCAGATGCCGCTCGGTAGTGGGTTAGGCTCCAGCGCGGCCAGTGCTGTAGCGGGCGTATTTGCCGTAAATGAGTTGCTCGGACGGCCCTTACCCATTATTAATTTGTTACCCTTTGCGATGGAAGGCGAGCGCATTGCCTGCGGCTCGGCCCATGCCGATAACGTTGGTCCGTCGCTGTTGGGCGGGTTTGTGGTCGTTCGGAGTTATAGCCCGCTCGACGTTATTAAAATCGAAACGCCCGCCGTCCTCTTCTGCACACTGGTGCATCCCGATATTGAGGTCAATACCAAAGACGCCCGTTTTATCCTGAAAAATGAGGTCTCGCTCAAGAATACCATTATTCAGATGGGCAATGTGGCAGGCCTGATTGCAGGGCTGATGACGCCGGATTACGATCTGATCAGCCGCTCACTTGTCGACGTAATCATTGAGCCGGTGCGGGCCATTCTGATTCCCGAATTTAACGAAGCCAAACAGGCCGCGCTGGACAATGGCGCGTTAGGATGCAGCATTTCGGGGTCGGGACCGTCCATGTTCGCGCTCAGCCGCGACGCGCAAACGGCCGAAAAGGTAGGTGCCGCCATGCAGCAGGCATTCCTCTCGGTAGGCATTACGAGCGAGGCCTACGTGTCCGAAATTAACCGGCAGGGGCCAAAAGTATTGCCCAATTAATCGAAGAGTGTGTTCTAGAGATTGTCTGTGCCTGTGTAAACGATCAGTTCCGCCCCCTAAATCAGGCAAGTCAACGGCACGGCTTCAGAGCGCGTTGGCCACAATCTGCCAGCATTGGTAATCAACTTCATAGCGGGCACAGCCCTGAAACCCCGGCCCCATGCTTACGCGGGCATCGGCCTTACCGGATAAACGGATCAGGTCGATGGAAGCCGTTGCCGTAAAATCAATGGTGAATGAACCACCGGCCTGGCTAATGCTGCTAACGGGTACGATAAACGTTTGCTGTAGGGGCGTACTAAATGAAGCAACATTTTTGCCTGTCGCCGGATAATACCACGACCGTTGAGGATGGTCGAAAGCCCATTCATAATTATTACCAACTCCAGCATTAAATACCATCAGGTTCTGTGTAATCGTTTGATTACCAGTGGAGCCGCTACCGGCATACTTACTGGACAACCAGCCTAATTGATAGTTTGCCGTGATCGTAAATGTAGATTGGGTGTCATAGGCACCACCAATCACTAAAAGGCGAAGTTCGTCGGCCCCAACGCTGGAGCCATCCAAACCAGACCCATTGTCGATAACAATCCGTGCTGCTATTGGCAGAACGACCATGCCAGTCGAACTCCCGTTCTGAACAGATGATTCCGGGTTGGCATTCGTCCATTCGGCCATCTGTACGCGCCGGGTAGCAGTCGATGACGAGGGCCAGTTTTTTCCCGATACCGTTCCACCACAACCGGGATTGTACGTCATGGACAAACCACTGAGGTTACTCCCATTTTCGCCTATATTGCCGGAAACCTGCTTCTGAATGGCTGGACAACCGGCTACAACCGTCGACCCCAGGTCAGATGGACAAAGTAGATTCAAGCCGAACGAATTGTCGCTGGTACCACAGGCACCACTCCCTGATTTACAGCCTGTTCGTTGCGGACCTGTTGTGTACGTACCCGTGCTGACGGCTCGCCATTTATAGCCGGGGGCTGGTTTTATGGCTGGCTGGGCAAGGGAAATTATGGATAGCGTAGTTAACAGTACGGTAATAATGTATAAACGTTTTTTCATGGATTCTAAGTAAACCCGTTACGGAGTGGGCCATGAAAGATAGGGGTGATTTATCTTGATAGAAAATTATTTTATTAGAAAAATTCTATTTTGTGCCTTATATTATACGAATATAGCCTCTTAGTACAATGAAAATGCAAGTAATAAACAAATTCAATGTATTTGGCGAAGGTTGCAAATAAGTATCCAATACGATCTTTTTATGCTTACAGATCGACTTCTACCGTTGTGCCTTCGTCGGTGAATACGCGGAACGTACCGCCAAGTTCCTGCGCACGCGTTTCCATGTTTCGCAATCCGTAATGTTTCTCTGGCAGGGCAGTTCCATCGGGCCAGGCAAACCCCCGGCCATTGTCGTGAATGCGCAGGCTGATATGACCATCGGGATCGACCTGAAACTGAACAAGTGCCGTTGTGGCGTTGGCATGTTTAATAACATTATTGAGGGCTTCCTGCACAATCCGAAACAGATTGAGCACCTGCGTTGACGTAAGTTGCTGTGTTTGCGAACCCGACGCCAACACATCGACATGCAGCCCGTTTGTTTCGTGGATATAGCGATTGATATACTGATTGAGCCGCTCGGTAAACTCTTCCGCCGTGAAACTCTCCTGATGAATGGCCCAGATGGTTTCGCGCAGGAGTTTGATGGCTTCGCGGGTGTAGTTCACGATGGTTCGCAGTTGACCGGCCCACTGACGCCCGTTCAGTACGGGTTGTTTTTCGGCCTGCGCACTAATGTGGGTCAGGTTGGTTACGACAAACGCCAGATGCGCCCCTACATTGTCATGAAGGTCGCGGGCAATGCGTTCCTTTTCAACCAGCAAACTGTTTTTCAATGCCAGCGTCTGTACTTCGGCTTCGTAGGTCCGCTGTTGCTGAACGGTTCGGTCTTTGATAAGCCGTTCGGTCTGGTCACGGTCCATTTTATACCGGTAAGCCAAGCCAATAGTTAGCACCAGCACTTCAAACAAGGCGGCCGGAGCACAGTAGGCAAAGCTCGAAACCGGCTCATAATCAGGGATTAAACCGAAATTGGCAAACACCAGACCCAGATTCAGCGCGTAAAATGGCGATACGGCAACCAAATACAACCAGGCTTCTTTGGGATGATACCGACGAACAATACTAATGCTGATGTAGGCAACAATAACCGGCAGGGGCAACCAGTACAGGGTTGTGAAGAGCCGGGTTAAAATCAGTTCCAGCGTCGGCGTTAGGGGTATGAACCACTCGGCCGTTAACGAAACTAAGCAGAGCACGCCACCCCAAAGCACGACCGTTCCAACTGTGTGCCAGCGATGCGAAGGGGTATTTCGTAAGTTTAGAAACGTGCGGACAAACGTTAGCTGGGAGTAAAACAGGATGAGCGGGAATAAAAAGTAAACGTTCTGCCGGGGCATCCAGAACTGTATGTCGAAACCAAACTGGTTCAGAAAACCATCGTTGATGACGAAAAAACCGACCAGCCCCAGCAGGCAGAAAATATACTTTGAATAGATAGAATCGAGGGTCGTCAGGAAGAAAATCAGGCTCATTAACGCTACGAACGTCAGCGTAAACAGCACACCACCCCAAAACAGATAACTTCGCTGCACAAGCGTTTCATAGGCCGACTCTCGAACCAGTTCGACTGGCACAATCTGCGTGCCCCGGTGCTTGACAACCCGCAGATAAGCGGTTATTTCCTGATTGGCGGGTGCCGTAAACGGAAACCAGAAATGGCGGTGTTGCCGGATTCGCCGGCCAGCAGGCGTTTTCCAGCCAATGACCGGCGACGTTGATAGCACCTGATTGGCTGAATCGACTACGAAGAGCTGAAGTTCATCGAAGCACCAGAAATCAATTTCGGCCAGCCATTTGTGCGGCTCAGCGGACGGGTTCTGCAGCCTGAATCGGAGCCAGATGGGGTTTGCCGCTTTCGTGCCCATGGTAATCCCGAAATTAGGAACCGGCGATGTAACGGCCTGAAAAGCGGCTGTATTACTCAGTTTATGGACATCCTCAATGGTTCGGGTATGCGATGAGTCCTGTAAATAAGCCAAACGGCCCCGCAGCGAAATCTCATCTCTATCGGCAGACAACAGTACCACCGGCTGGTCGCTCAACGATTGCGCCGACAGACGAAAGGCCAGAAAGCACCCGTGCAAAAACAGCAGAAGTCGTCGGTGATTTTGGCTCATCAGTGATCGGAGGTACACCACAATGTAGGAATTTATTCAGGAAAACGGTGAAGTGGTGGAGTAGGTGCAGTCCGTAAACTGGTGAAATGGGAACTCCACTACCTTACTAACTCAACCACTTCACTAACTCAACCACTTCACTACTTTACCTATTTCACTAACTTCACCACACCACCTACAACGTATAGCCGCCGTTATACTGCCGCTTCACAAACTGATTGGCGTAGTCGTAGTTAGTGATTTTCATGGTATCGCCATCCCAGAGAAGTTTTTTGCGCCCGGTAAACTTCCCGTCCTCGCGGGCCAAGTAGGAGCGCGTCGCCAGATTGCCCATCAAAACAGTTTCGGTGAGGGGGCCGGACTGGTCGAATGAGGAGGACGTGTACGTGCCGTATCCCTGCTTGCAGGCTTTTACCCACTGCTGCTGATGCCCTTCGGTTTTGCCTTCGACCAGCGGTTTTTCAGGAGTCGGCAACGCTTTGCCGGCAAACTTATCGGCGGGTAACAGCTTGGGATCGTTGCCGAATAAACCGCCGGTCAGCATTCCTTTTGTTCCGATAAACAGCATCCCGCCGTTATTATCGCGAAACACGTCGCTGGATTCAACACCATCGGGCAGTTGGGGCCGGATGCCACCATCGAACCACGAAAATTTGATTTCTTTCACCTTCCGATCTTCCGACGGAAAGGTCAGGTGAATGGCCGAAGAGGGCGGGCAACTGTCGTCGTAAAACGCTTCCTTGAAAAAGTCGGAATAGACAGACCCTACGCTGCACTCCACGGAAGTTGGATACTTTAATTTTAATGCGCGGAAGGGTACGTCCATAAAGTGACAGCCCATGTCGCCGAGTGCGCCCGTACCAAAATCCCAATAGCCACGCCACCGGGTCGGCATGTAGGCTTCGTGGTAGTCGCGGGTGGGGGCCGTACCGAGCCAGAGCGGCCAGTTTACCTCCGCCGGAATGGGCTGCGATTCGCCTTTGTCTTTCGGCGACCGAACGCCCTGCGGCCAAACGGGGCGATTGGTCCAGCAGTAAACCGTATGCACGTGGCCGATCAGTTTGTTTTGAATTGCCGTTTCGATAATCCGCGTCGCATCGCCCGAACTGCCCTGATTACCCATCTGCGTGACCACCTTATATTTTTGGGCGGCTTCGGTCAGCATCCGGGCTTCGTAAATGTCGTGGGTAAGCGGTTTCTCGACGTACACATGCTTACCCATCTGCATAGCCGCCATCGCAATGGGCGCGTGCATGTGGTCGGGCGTGCTGATAACGACCGCATCGAACGCCTTGCCCGCTTTATCGAACATCTCCCGATAGTCCTGAAAATAAGGCGCATTGGGGAACTGAGCGCGGTATTTTTTGGCTTGCCGGTCGTCTACATCGCACAGGGCCACGAAGTTGTCGGAGCCACTATTGTACGCTAACCGAATGTTCACATCGGCTTTACCCCCGCAGCCAACAGCGGCAATATTAAGCTTGTCGGACGGGGCAATGATGCGCGAACCGCCCGATGATTTTCCGCCCAGAACATGACGCGGAACGATGAAGAAGCCAGCCGCAGCCAGTGCGCTGCCTTCCAGAAATTTACGGCGAGAGGGCATAGGCATAAAAGCGAAAGAGTGAAAGAGTGAAACGGAACGCCGGGCCGGAGCGAAGTTAACAAATCGCTCATTCACTCTTTCGCTCTTTCACTCTTTAATTCAGCCCATTACCTTACCCATTTTCATGGCGATGCCCATATCGCCCTTGATTTTGAGTTTACCCGACATCACGGCCATCATTGGATTGAGGTCGCCGTTGCCCATTTTCACGAGGTTGTCGATGCTCACCTGCAAATCGCAGTCGGCGGGTTTATCGTCATTGGAAACCGTAGCGGGCGATTGGGTTGCGTCGATGTACACCACGCCCTGATCGGTCACTATTTTGGCGGTAGCGTTAATGTTGTCGGCATGCGTAACTTTGTTCCGGATTTGCTCGGTCAATTCTTGCAGAGTCATCTGATTTGGATTTCGTTGTTGCTTAAGGAAACACAGCCGCGAAAATAAGGTTTCTCCACTCTCGTTTATGCGTTCTCAATTTTTAACTCTCCTCTGCATCCTCACCTTTCTCAGTTGTGCGTGGGGTTTAGCCGATGCCCTTGTGTCGTTTGTACAAACCGACGCCGTTGCTGAAACGCTCTATGTCAAACCCAACAAGGCTGATCCCAAGCAGGAAAAACAGGACAAAGCGTATTTTGAAGATCGCTCCTCCGACGACATTCCCCTGCCCGGCAACCAGGAGCAAATCAAGTCGCTGGCGTTGGCGCAGGCTGCCTATTCGCTGCTAACGCTCATCGGGGCGGTGCTTATGTTCCGACTGCGCCGGGTTGGGTTTTGGGTATATATCGCCGGAATTGTTGTTGGGCTTATACTGCCCGTTGCGCTGGCTGGTTTTGGCGCACTCAATACGTCGTTCGGGGTCTTTTTCAGTATGTTGTTCGCCGGGTTGTATTGGGTTTCGCTAAAAGAGATGCGGTAAATTTTTGGTCAGGGGTGGTCAAAAATGGTCAGGAATAGTCAAGTGTCGCTATTCGCCTGACAATACCTGACCATACTTGACAACTACCTGACTACTACTTCACTGCCACATCTGCCGGGCTAACTACGCTTACGTCGGTATTGCTCACAAAGGCAACGCGCTTGCTGTCCGGCGACCATGACGGCGTGTTGATCGTTCCTTGACCGCCATATATGTACGCAATCACCTTTGGTTTTCCGCCCGATACCGGCATCATCCGCAGGTAAACGTGCTTGTATGCCGGATGGTCGCCGGGTGTTACTTCGTCTTTCAAAAACGACAGGAATACCATCTGTTTGCCATCGGGCGAAATATGCGCGAACCAATCGTGAAACTCGCCATCCGTAACGGCTTCCTGATTGCTGCCATCGGGTTTCATCCGCCAGATTTGCATGGTGCCGGTGCGGTTGGAGTTGAAATAAATGTACTTGCCATCGGAGCTGTATTCCGGGCCATCGTCTAAGCCTTTGGTTGTGGTCAGGCGAATTTCGGGACCGCCGTTGGCCGGTACTTTATACACATCATATTCATCATTGCGCGACCCGCAAAACACCAAATCTTTGCCATCCGGCGACCAGCCGTGCAGATACGACGGGCCTTTGGGCGTAATCTGTTTGGGCGTTCCCCCGCCAATGGGAACCGTGTAAATAATTGATCCACCCAGGTCAGTTACGCCACTGCTCAGGCCAAGCATTTTGCCGTTGAAAGAAATCACATGGTCGTTGTTGTTGTTTTTTACATCGCCTGTGTTCAGTACTTTTTCCGCACGGCTGGCTAAGTCGAAGGTATAAATCAGGCCACTGCCATTGTAGATCAGCGTTTTTCCATTGTTGGTCCAGTTGGGAGCCTGAATGGAGTTAGGGGCCGTATGAATCACGTTTCGCTTGCCGGTCGCTACGTCGAGCAGTTCCAACCGACTCGCCAGATTCATCCGTCCGGGCTTTTCGGCCGGGCTGACCGGCACACTAATCCGAACATCCTCGAATGTCGCTTTCTCCACCACGTCTTTGTTATGCGCACTAATGAACAACCCAACGTAAAGCTCTTCTGCCAGTGTGCTGTCGGTTACTTCGCGGGTCTGAAACGGTTCGCCAAACTTGGCAACCCGCATCGTGAACGTATTCCCGCGCCGTTCCAACTGAATCACATCGGCACCCGTAATACTTGCCTTATTTTCCTGCGTTTCTGCGCCGGTCGTCCGCCGAAACTGGAGCGACGTAAGGCCATCGCCATGCACGGCGGCACTCATGTGTGGCGCGTTGGCCTCCAAACCGGCGCGGGCCATCCAGCCAATTTTCCGATGCGGGTCTACGCCGGTGCCCGTCAAACTACCGCGAACATAAACGATGAAATCACCTTTAATGCGCTTCCAGGTGAAATGAAATTCGTCCGCTTTTGCCCATACGTTGGTGCCTGAACCGCTCATTTCATAGGTTTGGGTGGCCGGTTTATAGGTTGTTGAGCCAGGGTGCAGCACGGGGCCAACATCGGCCTGACCGTCGAACACGCCCACCGGCTTTTGCTGCGCCCAAACGAACTGACTGACCATAACGATTACACACAGATTTAGTAAAAATTTCATAGGTTTTGTCTTTTAGAAATTTATTCGGTTCAGTAACTTTTTTATAAGTTGTATGATTGAGCTACCGGAACGGTTATTTCATGGTTCGGCGAAGTTTTCAACTTCGCCAGTGTGTTATCCGGTCTCTGACCGGAATCATTAATCGCCGGTCGGAGACCGGATAACACTCGAACATAGTTAAAACTATGCTCAACGCGGTCTAACATAGCCAGTCCAGGCGCATTATTCTTCATTAAACCAATTCAGGCAGTTTCCATCAAATCACACAGTACGCATAAGGAATCTTTGAAAGGAGTTTACTTTATAACAATTGAAACAATCTGCATCAGGTACAGAAAAGGGCCAAATGACCACCCGTGTTCTAATTTTTCGTGGTAAACCTGACAAATGATTCCCGCTGTGCGTTATAGATTAACCAGACGTTTTCTTTCACCAATTAACCAACTCAACCTTTGCCCAGCCAATCACGTATGATCTCGTTGCGCCTGACCACACTACTTCTGTTCGTTTGCTTTTCCCTGACTTCGCTGGCTGCTAAAGCGGACGATCCTGATGCGATAGTGGGCAAATGGCTGAGTTCTAAAAAGAGAAATCAGGTTCAGATTTATAAGCAGGGCAACAAATATTTTGGCAAATTGGTCTGGATGGTCGAGCCGAATGACCCGATCAATAAGAAGCCGAAAGTTGACAAAGAAAACCCGGACGAAGCCCTGCGTCACCGCCCACTGATGAACGTAGTTCTGGTCACAAATCTGGTTTATAAAGGCAACAACACCTGGGGCGATGGGGAAATTTATAATCCCGAAGACGGCAAAACGTATAACTGTGAAGTGTCCATGAAAGATGCCGATGCCATTGACCTGCGTGGTTACGTCATGGGCATCAGTTTCCTCGGCAAAACCCGCACCTGGACGCGGGTGAAGTAGCGTTGACGGGTGTCTTTTGTGGTACAGATGTCATCTTTGCTCTGCCACGACTAAAAAAGATGACATCTGTACCACAAAAGACACCCGTGTTGACCAACGGATTCAGAACACCACTACTTCATAAAAGGCTTTCTTTGGCTTCAGATTGGCGTCGAACAGGAGCGGGTAATTTTTCCGCCCCCGTATCGGAAAGTCGTCTAACCACGAGTGTTTATCCGATACATTCCAGAACGTAACGCCGGTTAGCTGCTTGCGCTTCTCGCGAAAAACCGCGAACACTTTTCTGTATTGTTCGCGCTGCTTTTGTTCCATGTCGGGCGTGAAGGCATTCGATTCATCCGGGCGTTTGTCGGTCCGGTTCGGCCCCGACGGGTGAACGGATATGTCCAGTTCGGTTATCTGCACTTTCAGCCCGAGCGACGAAAATTTATCAATCGCATCACGAAGGGCGGTTTCGGTTGGTTCTGTTAAAGACCAGTGCCCCTGCAAACCCACGCCGTGAATGGGCACGTTCGCATCAATCAATTTTTTCAACAGCGTATAAATCCGGTCTCGCTTTCCGGGCTGCTCGGTGTTGTAATCGTTATAAAAAAGCTGGGCATTCGGGTCGGCTTCGTGTGCGTAGATAAATGCGCTGGCAATAAAATCCTCTCCGCAGATTTGCGACCAGGGCGACTCACGCAGGAATTTCTGATTGTTATCATCAATGGCTTCATTGACGACGTCCCACTGATAAATTTTCCCTTTGTAGCGCGTCACGACTTCGGTAATATGGTCCTTCAGGCGTTTCAGCAGAACGGTTTTCGATACGGTTTTCCCCCCGGCATCGGTGAATAGCCAGTTGGGCGTTTGCTGATGCCAGCACAGGTTATGGCCGCGTATTTTCAGGTTATTCTGGCGGGCAAAATCAACGATTGCATCGGCATCATTCCAGTAATAGCGGTTTTCTTCGGGGTGAATCGGCCCCATTTTCATGGCATTTTCCGGGGTCAGACTATTGAATTGCTGACGAATCAGGTCCGCTTCCGGGCCGACTAAATTACGGGGACCAACGGCAACGCCCATCGGAAAATAATTTTTGTAAGCGTCTTTTAGCGTTGGCTCTACAGGCTGAGGTGTCCACCGTTGCAGACTGGCTCCCGGCAGTAGAGCTATCGTTAGCAAAGCGAAAAAAGCGGTTCCGATTCGTTTCATAAAATGCTACATAGTAAGCCGTTAACTATAATTAGTGGCTGTTTTTACTCAATAAACCCGTTTCTTTACCTGACCTAAACATCCACATCCTATACGGGAAGTAATCCACTGCAAAACGTTATTATCTATTTTCACTGTATGGATTCTAACCGTCTACACTGCCTTATTACCAGTATTGCTTTGTTTGTTGGTCTGCCTACTCTTACGCTGAACGCGCAGACTGACCCATTGTTCACAACTAAACCCGTTTTCCGGTCTCTCTCCGACCGGTGGGAACTCGATTCGGCCACCCGCAAAGGCACGTTCTTAGTGACGGCCTATAAACCGCTCTACGTAACAGCCGGGCGATGGTCGGACAATCCCAACGAGCAGCCGGTCAGCGAAAATCCGAATTATAATTACCCGTTCCGTATTCCGCTGGGCCGCTACGAAGCGCGTTTTCAATTGAGCCTGAAAGTCAAAGTGTTACAGGGCATTTTTGGCAAACATGGCGATTTATGGGTTGCCTACACGCAAAAATCGCATTGGCAGGTCTATAATACGGCATTCTCGCGGCCCTTTCGCGAAACCAATTATGAGCCGGAGATTATCCTCAATTTCGCCACGAACTTCTCCCTTCTTGGCTTAAAAACCCGGATGCTCGGTATTGCTCTCACGCATCAGTCGAATGGACGGGCCATTCCCCTTTCGCGAAGCTGGAACCGGGTTATTGTGCAGGCTGGTTTCGAGCGAGGCAAGTGGGTAGTGCTGCTCCGCCCGTGGCTGCGGCTGCCTGATGCCGAAGATGAAAACCCGGCCATAACCGATAACATTGGCCGGGCCGACGCTACGGTTATTTACCGAACCGGGCGAAATCTATTTTCGGTCGTTGGTAGCCATTCGCTCCGGGGCGGCAACAAAAACAGGGGGCAGGTTCAGTTCGACTGGACATTTCCCGTAACGGGTAATCTGCGGGGCGACCTCCAGATTCTGCACGGCTACGGCGAAACCCTAATCGACTACAACCACAAACAAACCACAATCGGCCTTGCCGTATCGCTGGTTGACTGGCTTTAAGAATGAACGACCGCATGTGTTGATGGCGACGGAGATTTTACACACATGGCCGGTTGGGCTATCCGCCTGACTTCAGGACGTGTTGCATGTCGCACGAGAGCGGTCCAAGCCGAGCGTTTGTGAAACTACTCTAAATACATAAATGATTGAGGGGGTGTTTTGATTTTTAAGTCTGTTTGCAAGCACAATGGTTGTAAATATCTCTTAAAAGACTTAATTTTTATAGCAAAGCCCACCTCTCTTTCAAAAAAGTATGCATCAAAATATTCTTTACTTATGCCAGCATCGTTTTTTGTCTCTTCCCAAAGCTCGTTTGGATGCAAAAGAATGATTTCATCAATATCAAATTCCCCAATAACTTTTTGAACAGGGAAAGAGGCATATACAATGATTTTCTTTACTCCCTTATTTTTAAATATTACTTTCCGAAACTCAAAACGTTTTGTACCTTCAAATATTTTTGAAGCAAATTCTGGTTTAATCGCCAATAATACTTTCATCGCTATCGGAGTCTTGAATAATTTTTGTGAAATTTTCCCATGTTATTTTCTGAAAACCTCGAGGCATTTGTGTGGCACTTTGTATAACCCCTAACTCAATTAATCTTTTTAGATTTAATCTTTTTTTCAGCGAATAAGCATAAAGCAAATTTACAACAAATGGGCGATTTATTGGCTTATAATTCCAAAATTCTTTTAATTTATCATCAGATAAAGCTGTTTTATTTTTGCAGAGTTTATAAAAATCTACTTCTGAATTTATCCGGGAAATTACAGATTCGATTATTGCAATTGTTGTTACTACGCCTTTATACACTCCGCCTGTACGGTAGAAAATAATTATATCGCCTGGCTTCATATCTCTTTTTATGCTGTGAGAAATATAAACCTTGCGGATTGCATTCCTATGTGGCTCATTATCAATAAAGTCACTTACAGATTCTGTTCTCAAAATTGAATCTGGAAACAATTCAGTATGATATTCAGGATAGACCGAAACGAAGTAAACGTCGCTGGTTTTTGAAATATACGGAAAGGTTAAAGATGGGGTTTTTTTATTAATAATTGGTGAGAAATCTCTAATAAACACTTTTTCTATTTCAATATCACCATTACCTATTTTTGTATTTTTGGTTCCATGATATGAAAAACCAAAATTCTCTAATAAATTTACGAGTCTCTGTTGTTCTGGTGTTTTTTCAAATATTGTAACGTAAACTTCCTCGACTTTAAATTGCAAGGCATTATCTAAAATTATTTTCAAAAATCTTTCTCCAATCTTGAATCCATTTAAAGTTACCTTAAACGTACCAATTTTTAATCTTTTCTTTTGTAATAGTGGCGGATTGATTCCAGAATAGTTCTCCTCAAATCCTTCGACTTTCAGGTAAAGGAATGCGCCTATTTCGTCTCTATAATAACAAATATATGCTAACTCATCTGATTTTTTATTAAACCATTTATCAAAATTAAAGTAGTCTTCCCTAAAACTTTCAAAAAAATCATCTTGTAGTTGAATATTGCCAAACAACTCTTTTCTGACCGAAAGTACTTTATAATCAACGAAGTTTGGGTTTTCCGAAACTAACTTTTCCAAAAAAGTGTCTATCCTAAATACCTTATTTGATATACCTAATAAAGAAGCCTTTGCGTGAATTTTTTTATCTTCTGTAATAAGGAAATCTGCCCTATCGCTAAAGACTTCATTAATTAACTTGGAATCATTAATATCATTTTGGTTTTTGTCTATTTTTCTACTTATTTCTTCCAGCCGCGCATTTGTCGGAGCCAATGTCTGTAATATGTAATAACTTTCCAGTTTTACCGACATTGTTTTTACGGTTTTCGGGTCTAAGTTCTTTTTTAACTCTTCTACTGTGAGTGGATGAATGCACTTAGTGTATTTCAATCTGTCCACCCATTTGAATAGTTGTCCAATATCCTTGTTGATAACCGTACTGGCTTCCCTATGTATAATGATGTTTGTATCTAAAAGTACCTTCATGTGAACGGCTTCTATTCGGGTGACTGGTAAAACTTAGTTTGTTGAAAAAGCAAAAAGGTTGCCGTTCTACGCAACCCTTTGGAAAATTTATGAAAAATTGACCATTTTAGCCTTTTTTCCTGTCGCCCATAACCTGCTTTGGCTCGCCTTACTTGCCTAACCGGGGCGTTTTCTGTATCGCACGAAACGCAAAAATGGAATCCATAAACCTACCTGTCGGGGCGGCCCCCTTTTCGCCCGTAAGATGGAATATTGAATGGCTTGTACATTTCACTCAACAACAGCGTTTATGAACCCCATTGCTTAAAAGCCAATTGAATTGCCACCATCGACCGGCAACGACACGCCGGTGATGTACTTAGCTGCATCGGAGGACAAGAAAACAGCCGCCCAGCCAATGTCGGCGGGTTGGCCGAATTTACCCATTGGTGTTCGGCGCATGGCGCGGGCAAACCGGTCGGGGTCGCCCCCCATAGCGGTTTTGCTCATGGCGGTTTCAATGAATCCCGGCGCAATGACATTGACCCGCACACCATTGCCCGAAAACTCCGATGCCAACACTTTCACCATGCCCTCCACTGCCGATTTCGACGCGGCATACGCTACCACCCGGTCAATACCATAATAGGCGGCCATTGAGGAAATCATCAGGATAGAACCGCTTTTTCGGGCCATCATTCGGCTGGCGCAGGCCCGCGTCAGACTAAAGACTGAGTTCAGGTTCGTATGCACGATACGGTCAAAATCTTCATCCGTGACTTCCAGAGCCGGTTTTTTCATATTGATCCCGGCGTTGTTGACCAGAATATCAATGGGGCCAATGGTGGTTTCGATGCGTTCGACCAGTTCGTTCAGCGATTCCCGCGCGGTTACGTCGTTGACTCTGTAATAGGCCCGTTCGCCCAGCATGGCAACGGCCTCGCGAAGCGGTTCTTCCCGCCGACCCGTGATGACAACGCGCCCACCGGCTTCCACCATGCACCGGGCAATGTCGAAGCCAATGCCGCTGCCTCCGCCCGTAATCAGGGCGAGTTTACCGGTCAGTGAAAATGGGTTTACTATGGCCGGATTTCCGGCAGATTGCTCAATTGGGCTGCTGCTTTCGGTTTGTTCCACTATCGTAACTGGTAAATGTCCACTAATCGTTTGACGTCGTTCAGGGTTCGGTCGGGCTGTTTAAACGGGGCCGGAATGGGTTGCCGGGAATAAGTCTGGAGATACAAAACCCACGCATCGCGCCACCAGACAGCCTCTTTATGCTGGGTTGCCAGCCGCCCGGCTACGTCGGCAAAAAGGGCCGGGTCAACGGCAGGTTTGACCTGTGCCCATTGTTGCTGCATCCATCCGACGGAATCGGCACCGGTATAAAAGCGGGTGCAAAGTTCATCCCAGAGCGTATGGCCCGTAGTCAGTTTTTTTGTCCACGGAACGTGGTGAAACCAAAGCAGATACGGCAACGGACAGGTTTCGGGGTTGTTCCATTTTTGCTGTACGTCCGGCCTGTATTGTGACAGCGCGTTGCTGCCCGTAGCCGTCCGGTCGAAGCCCAGCCCGACGGAATCGGCCCGGTGGTAATAGATGGCGGTCCAGTCGGGGCGAACGCTTTTTTCCTGCCAGGGTTCAGGCGCAAAATGAACACCCGCCCAGGGGCGCGACAGGCCGAGGGGCGTATTGTAGTTCACGTAAATCTCCCGCGACCGAAGCATCAAGTCCGTGATGGTTTTTACGGCGTTCGGTTCGGTGGTAAGCGTCATGTTCACCCATTCATTCGCGATTTTCTCCGCCGATAACGTATGGTCCCACGCCAGCCGCCCGAAGGCATACCAGTTAGCCTGCGCCATCGGATTGCCCGTCCAGTTGCGGTCGGAACCCGTGTTAGCGACGCCTGCAATGGCCGTCAGGGTATAGCCATGCAAGCTGCCATCAATGACGCTGGCGACTGTTGACGGAGTAGGTGTTGCGCCGTTGGCCGATGAACGTCTGCCTTTTGCGAACGTATCGGTGTCTAAGCATTCTTTGAATAGCGGAGCTTCATAAACCGTATGTGTGGCGAAGCCCGTGTACTCCTGCGTAATCTGAAACTCCATCGACAGGGGCGTTTTGGGCATGGCACCGAACAGGGGCGAAAACGGCTCACGCGGCTGAAAATCAATAGGGCCGTTTTTCACCTGCACAATTACCCGCTTGTCGAATTGGCCATCCAGCGGTGTAAATTCTTCGTAGGCCGCTTTGAATCGGTCGTCTTTAAGCTGGTCCGGTCGGTCTGCCGTGGCAGCTCCGGGGGCTTTATAGACAAAGGCCCGCCACATAACAATGCCATCGAATGGAGCCATGGCTTCGGCCAGCATATTGGCTCCGTCGGCGTGGGTACGGTTGTAATCCTGCGGGCCGGGTTCGCCCTCGGAGTTGGCCTTGACCAGAAATCCGCCAAAATCGGGGATGCGTTTATAAATCGCTTTCGTTTTGTCGGCCCACCATTTTCGCACCGCCGGGTCGAGCGGGTCAGCCGTGGGCAAACCGCCAATGGTTTTGGGAGCCGGAAAATACACCGACAGATAAACCCGAATGCCGTAGGGTCGGAAAACAGTTGCCAAAGCCGCCACTTTTTCCAGATACTCGTCGGTCAGAAAACGCGCACTGGCATTGACGTTATTCACAACCGTTCCGTTGATGCCCAGTGAGGCATTGGCGCGGGCATAATCGCGGTAGCGCGGGTCAATTGTTTCGGGCAACTCATACCATTTCCAGAGCGACCCACCGGCATACCCGCGCTCGATAGTACCGTTGGTATTGTCCCAATGATTAAGCAGTCGATACTTGATTTTGGGATTGCTGGTTACGGCCAGATTGCCAATGGATTGTCCGGTTTGCAAATGCCGAAGCAGTGCGAAAACACCGTATAAAACGCCCGAGTCCGTTTTTCCGGAAAGGGTTATGTTGCCTGATTTTTGCCCATTTGATGAAGTAGAGATCTGGTAGCCTTCGTTAGCGATTAACTGACTATCAGGAGCTAACGTCAGTAAAATACCGTCCGTTCGCGTGTCGGCACTGGTAATGATAGGAATGGTTTTTCCCAGCAATCCCTGCAAGCCGGTTTGCAATTCCTGAGCCGCAGTCATTACAATCGGGCTTTGACTGCGTACCGCAATAAACTGCACTGACCGGCCGTATGATTCCCGCTTCGCCACGTCTTTTATCAAGTCGTATTTCAGCCATAGCCGGTAGCCATCATCCGCTAAGCTGTTCGTAGCGGCCAGCAGGATAAACAGTAAAAGTCGATTCATTGGTATTAAAAAGTTATGAAACAGAACAGGTTCCCTGTTGAGCGTAGTCTCAGACTACGCTCGGGCGTTATCCGGTCTCTGACCGGTATTACTGTCAGGATTGATATAGACCGGTCGGAGACCGAAACGTCGGCCCGGCGGATAACACACCAACGAAGTTCAAACTTCGCTGAACAGCAACGTACAAGTCTAACCGCTACATACCATTTTTCTCTTCCAGCGACCGCTCAATGCCCATTTCCAGCCCTCGTAACTCCGCCAGACCGCGCAGGCGACCAATGGCCGAATAACCCGGATACGTTTTTTTGTGTAAATCATCGAGCATCTGATGGCCGTGGTCGGGACGCATCGGAATGGACGTTTCGCCGAGGCCCGTTTGTTCGCGCCGTTTCTGTTCGAGCACAAGGGCTTTCATCACCGCATACATATCCACATCGCCCGCCAGATGGTCGGCTTCATGGAAGTTCTGAGGCCAGTCGGAATGCCGCACCACGGAATGCCGCACCACGGAATGCCGCACCACGGAATGCCGCACCACGGAATGCCGCACTACCGCCGTCCCGTTAGTCTCGCGCTTGGTTGTGCGCAGATGAATAAAATGAATTCGTTCGCCAAACCGCCGAATCATACCGGGCAAATCATTATCGGCGCGAACGCCCAGCGAACCGGTACAAAACGTAATGCCGTTGGCCGTTACATCGCAGGCGTTCATCAACTGCGCCAGGTCGGATTCGGTACTGACCACACGCGGCAAACCCAGCAACGGATACGGCGGGTCGTCGGGGTGAATGCACAGATTGACGCCCACCTCCTGCGCAACCGGAGCCACTTGCTGAATAAAATAATACAGGTTTTCGCGGAGAGATGCATCACGAATGGTGGCGTATTCGTTCAGCAATCCCTGAAATGTATCGAGCGTAAATGCTTCCTCTGAACCGGGCAAACCGAGCAGAACAATGTTGCTCAATTCCGCAATTTGTTCGGCAGACATGATGCCGAATTTGCGATTTGCCGATTCAATAATTTCAGGTTCATAATCCGTTTCGGCACCGGGGCGTTTCAGGATGTACAAATCAAAAACGGCGAAATCCTCCCACACAAACCGAAGTGCGCGGGAGCCGTCGGGCATCTCGTAATTGAGGTTCGTGCGCGACCAGTCCAGCACGGGCATGAAGTTGTAGCAAACGGTTCGGATGCCGCAAGCCGCGAGGTTCCGAATCGACTGTTTGTAGTTTTCGATATAGTCCACGCGCGATGATCGCCCTTTTTTGATGTCCTCATGCACGGGCAAACTCTCGACTACTGCCCAATACAATGGTGAATACCGGTCATTCTGAGATTCTACCAGTCGTTTGCGTTCGTCAATAGCGTCTATCGGCCACACCTCCCCCACCGGAATCTGGTGCAGGGCCGTAACGACGCCCGCGCAACCCGCCTGCCGAATGTCCATCAGCGAAACCGGGTCCGGCTCACCGAACCACCGCATGGTTTGTAATAGGCTCATGTTACTTTTTCACTATCTTCTTTATGGGTGATGATTACGATCCGGGGTGGTGTCGGGTTTGAGAACCCGACATAGTTGCTGACGCGAGTCTGTCGGTTTTGAGAATGGCGACGGCCAACCGCCGACACCACACCCGATACATTAACTGCTTTACTTTTTCAGGTTAAACTGTCTCCGGGCGAATTCCAGGAAAACAGGCCAGTCGAGCGAATCGACGTGGCCGCCTTCATGGTTTCGGAAAGCAAGGTCGCCGTTAATCAGCGACACATCCGGCGCGGGCATTTCGGTGGTACCAACGCCTTTTTTGCCGAGCAATGCATAGACCGGACTGGCTCCAACACAAGCCAGAAACTCGCCTTTGGAGTCAGACCAACTGTCTTTTGTGCCGCCCGTGATGAACACCGGACGGGGCGCTATGAGCGCAATCAACTCGTGGGCATCAACGGGCATGGCGTTCCAGTTACCGCCGTATTTCAGAAAGTTGCCCGCCATCCAGTGATATTCGCCCCAACCCGCCACGTTGTCAATCGTTTCGCCGTAGCTGCGTTTTTCCAGCGAAGCCCCCATCGACCCGGAGCAACTCGAAAAAACGATAGCCCAGCGCGGGTCCATTGCACCAGCCAGCAGGGTCGTTTTTCCCCAGCGCGAATGGCCCTGAATTCCAATCTGTTTAGCGTTGATGCCGGAATCTTTTTCAAGGTAATCGAGCACCCGGCTCAGGCCCCAACTCCAGGCCGCCAACACGCCCCACTCGTCGGGTTTGCGGTCGTTGCCGCCGTTCATCAGGCCAATAATGCCCTCGTGCAAACCGGCTCCGCTGTCCATCTGAATAGCACCGGTGTTGACCAATGCCACCGCCCAGCCCGCATCAATCAGGCGTTCGATACTGGCCATCGGCTGCGGAAACGAACCCCACACAATAACCATCAGCGGAATTTTACCCGACGCACCAACGGGCCGGTAATATGTAACCGGAATACTCGGCGCAGCGGGGGGATATCGGCTATTGTCAATCTGCCCGACTATCGTTTTCCGCAGGGCTTTTCCGGTTAGCACGGTGCTATCGGTTCCCGAAGCGGCAAAGGTTACGGCGGGTGTATTGGCCGGGGTTTTTCCGTAAATCTCGGTCAGGTAATCGGTCAGAATTTCGGGGCGACGCTGTTTCCACCAGGTCGTTGCACTGGTAACGCGTTTTCCATTTTTCAGCACCAGCGGGTCGGGCAGTTTATAGTCGTTCGCCCTGGCTTCGTCGTAATTCGACCAGTTGCCCCAGCCCGACCGGACATGCGTGTTGCCTGCTTCATCGTACCAGTTGGTCGAGCCTTCTTTTGGTTTGAGGTGCTGCGGCCGTTTAGGATCATCGGCGGACGGGGGCAACGTTGGCAGTTCCAGGTTAAGTTTATCCATCATTTTCTGCCAATCGACCTGACTGGCGGCCCGCATTTTACTCATATACGCCGTCCGTTCCTCCGGGGTCATTTTCTGAAAATCGGGTGCCTGTGCCTGAACATGGCTGACAGTTAACCCGCCAGCCATACACAGACAGCAAATCAATTGGCCGAGTCGAACCGAAAACGGATGTTTCATGAATTCCTTAGCTGACCTTTACCCGGCGGAAAACGAAAATATACAGCATCGTCCAGGCCACTAAATACGCCAGACCGGCTATGTAAAAAATAATATAATACCCTTCCGACAGTTGGCCCAGTAATTTATAATGGTCCAGAATCCGGCCGACCAGCAGCGGAAATAAGGCTCCGCCGAGGGTTCCAGCCATGGTCCCTAATCCCACAACCCGGCTCAGCACGTGCTTGGGAAACTGGTCGGCGGCTACGGTGAAAATATTGGCCGACCATGCCTGGTGAGCCGCTACCGCTAAGGACAATACGCCGATAACGGGCCAGAGTCCGTTTAGCTGACTGATGGCCATAACCGGCACGACGCAAACGGCAAATAACGCCATAGCCCATTGCCGCGCCCGTGTTGGATGCCAGCCCTTTCGGATAAGCATGGACGACAGCCAACCACCGCCAACGCTGCCAATAGTAGCGGCTAAGTAGATGACAATCAGGGGTGCACCGAGTTTTTTCAGATCGAGGTGATAGATATTCGAGAGGTAGGACGGCAACCAGAACAGGAAAAACCACCAGATGGGGTCGGTGAGGAGTTTACCGCTCATGAAACCCCAAATCGCTTTATTAGCAAAAATTGGATAACTGATCGCGGGCGCACCGTCGATCAGGTTGATCGAAGCCGCATCGCCCGCCGTAGCCGATTCGAGCGGGGGTGCTTCGTTGATGTAAGCCAGCTCGGCCGCATTGACGCGTTTGTGGCGGGTCGGCACTTCGTAGTAAAACCACCAGGCGATAATCCAGAGAAAACCCAGCGCACCCGTCACAATAAACGCCGTTTGCCAGCCTGCCACAACGGCCAGCCAGGGCACAACCGCCGGAGCCGCTACCGCACCGATGTTGGCTCCCGCATTGAAAATACCAACGGCCAATGCCCGCTCTTTTTTAGGAAACCACTCGGCAACGGTCTTGATCGACGCCGGAAAATTGCCGGCCTCGCCAATGCCCAGAAACGCTCTGGCGACCATAAACCCAAACGTGCCACCGGCCAGCGCATGGCCCATGGCGGCAAAACTCCAGACCAGAATCGCGCCGATATAGCCGAGTTTAGTGCCGACTTTATCAATAATATACCCGGCCAGCAACGTACTGGCACCATAGAAAAAAGTAAAGACCGTTACGATGTTGCCGTAGTCGGATTCGCTCCAGTTGAACTCTTTTTCCAGGATAGGCTTCAACAAACTGATTACCTGCCGGTCGAGGTAATTGATGGTTGTCGCAAAAAAGAGCAGACCTACAATCACCCATCGGTAATTGGTGTGCCCTGCTGTTGTCGGCGGGGGCGGTGACATGACACTGCCAGCGGGCGGAAGATTCTGGTTTCCAGTCATAAAAATTGAAAAATTAACGTTCTTAATTCAGTCGATTTTGGGTTGGGTTTTCTGCGCCGTGCCACAGTTTAGAACCGTGGCACGGCGCAGAAAACCCAACATTCCAATTACACAAAAAATGGTACATCTTTGGGCGCATACTTTCGCATCCCTTCTTCATTGATTTCCACCCCAATACCCGGTTTATTGGACAGCGGGATGAAGCCTTTCTCGACCATCGGCCCGTCGAACGTAACGATTTCTTTGAACATCGGCTCTTCGTGGAAATAAATCTGCCATTCCAGAATCAGGAAGTTGGGCACCGACGCACAAACGTGACTCGACGCCATAGCTCCCAGATACGACGCCACCATGTGCGGAGCGAACGGCACGTAATAGAGATTCGCTAAGTTGGCAATGCGCTGAGCCTCACCCAATCCGCCCGCTTTTTGCAGGTCGGGCATGATGATATCGACGGCCCCGATTTCGAGCAGTTTGCGGAAGCCATGCGCTAAATAATGATTCTCGCCTGCACAGATGGGCGTGTTCGAGGCTTCCCGAATCTGTTTGTACGCTTCGGGGTTTTCGGCCGGGATGGGTTCTTCCAGAAACAATAAATTCAGCGGCTCCATCAGTTTGGCAACCCGCCGTCCGGTTGGTAAGTCGTAGCGGCCGTGCATGTCCACACAGATGTCGACTTTGGGACCAACGGCCTTGCGGACACCGGCAATCTGGTTGTACATCCGTTCCAGTTCTGCAGGGCTGGCGGTCCAGTTGTAGGCATCGTATTTGTTGGGGTCGTTGCGCTCGTCGATGTCGTATTTCACGGCGTTGAACCCCATATCGACCGCTTTTTTGGCACTTTTCCCAAACGCGTCGGGGCTGGTGTCCGTTTCTCGGTAAGCTCCCGTGTCGCAGTAGACCCGAATTTTGTCCCGGAATTTACCGCCCAGCAATTGGTAAACGGGCAGTCCGAGAGCTTTGCCAACCAAATCCCAGAGAGCCGCTTCTACCGCCGACAGTACCGCTACGTACATACCCGCCTGTGCCCCCTCGAAAAAGCCCGCCCGCCGGACGTCTTCAAACAGCCGATTGACATTAAGCGGACTTTTGCCTTTGATGCGGTCGGCCATCAGTTTCACCAAATGATACGTTCCGGGCGTTGCATCGACACCTTCACCACAGCCCCAGATGCCCTGGTTGGTATTGATTTTTACGAACAGGCTGTGTCCACCGCGAATGAAACCGCATTTGATGTCCGTGATTTTCAAATCCGACGGTGCCGAAGAAAGGGGCGTATTATGGACCGCCGTTTCCAGTCCTTCGCCAAACGTAGCCAACGCGCTGGCACTAAACACGCTGGCTAATGCACTCTTGGTCAGGAATGAACGGCGTGAGGTAGTGGTTTTCATAAAAAAGGAGTCAGGTGTTGTCAGGAATAGTCAGATGTTGTCGGTCAATCCTTAACCATTCTTTGTTGAGCGTCGTCTGGACTACGCCCAACGCTGGTTTGATTTGAAACACCGGGTTAAAACCCGGTGCAATGGATAGCCTTTGTATTGCACCGGGTTTTAACCCGGTGTTTCAAAAAAATCACCACGTCCGGGTTTTCAAATACTCCTGAATTTGCTCTTTCGGAACGGGCAGTTCACTGACGTGGGCGTTGAGCCACTGCGAGAAATCTTTTTCGATCACATCCGACCAGCGCGAGTCGATCTGGCCGGGCGTGTATTTCTGCTCGCGCAGGCGCAGGTGGCCGAACATATCCCGAAGACGAATAATCTCCGACGTTTTTACTACTTTCTCGGCCAGATGGGGTGGAATAAACGCCACACCGCCGTCGCGTCCCAGCACCACATCGCCGGGCATCACCATGACTTTACCAATGCGCGTCGGCTTATTAATGCCCACTAAGGTTGTGTTCAGGTTGCCTTCCGGGTTATGATGTGAGGGGTGATAACTACGGAAATACGACGTAAATCCACCAATCTCTTTCAACCCGGCCACATCCCGAACCGCTCCTTCATACACAATACCGTTGCCCGTTTTGGCGTAGATGGAGTTACCGAGGTTGTCGCCAATGGTTGGCCCGTCTTCGTGAGCACCAAGTTGGTCAACGACATAGACATCGCCCTTGACGAGCATGTCGATGGGCCAGGCATTCTGCGATTTTACCCGCCCATCTTTCGTATGTCCTTTTTCGTCCGTTACCCGGTGAACGTCGGGTCTACCGGGCATGAACGTGGCCGTCAACGCCCGACCCACCAGCACACTGTCGGGGTTGATGGTCTGCCAGTCGCCCGCAAATTGATACCGGTAGTTTTCGCCTTTCATCACCGACCAGGCTTCTTCCTGCGTCACTAATTTCATGCGCTTCAGAATGGCATCCGGCACTTTCGGGCGACCGTCGGGAAAGCGTTCGCCCTTCCAGTCGGGCGTCAGAAAAATAAGTTCTTCTTTAGAAATCTGCTGAGCAAAAGTTGCCGTTACCTGGCCAATCAGGACCAATACGGCCAGCAGGGAACGCATTCGTTTCATAAGTAAGGCGGCTATGGCGGTTTAGGAGAGGTATGTCGAATAAGAAATAGAGCGGTTTTTTCTACCCTTGCGGTTATCAACAGACCGTAAATAGGACAGCAATCGCAGGTCGTAATAAGTAAAGGTTAACCGGCATCGGGTTTATAATAGGAATGTTATTTACGCTGCTGCAAACCCTTGTTGAAATGCAAAAAAATACACTGCGTTGTCTTTCGCTTATCCTGCTTTCATTTATTTTTTACGGCCCGGCTCATGCCCAGAACCTGCGCCCACCTGCTTACCCGCTCATCACGCATGACCCGTATTTCAGCGTCTGGAGTACGACCGATAAACTGACCGATTCGCCCACGCGCCACTGGACCGGCAAACCACAATCGCTGGAAGGTATTGTCCGGGTTGATGGCAAAGCCTATCAGTTTCTGGGCGCGGTGCCCACTACGTACGAACAAATTCTGCCCACCGGCGAATCGCAGCCATACACAGCGCAGTACACAACAATAAAACCGAAAAGTGGCTGGGAGAAACCGGATTTCAACGCCACCGCCTGGAAATCGGCACCGGGACCGTTTGGCGATACGCCTGAGGCAAAAACAAAGTGGACAACTGATGACAAAGACGGTATTTATATCCGGCGGGAGTTCACCTACGATGGCAAAGCGGACCCGTCGAAATTGCTGCTGTCGCTTAACCACGACGACGATGTTGTGATTTACCTAAACGGGACTAAAATTTTAGACAAGCCCGATTACGTTAACGAATACGTCAATTTGCCGCTGTCGGCAGCGGGTCAGAAAGCGTTGCAGACGGGCAAAAACATACTGGGCGTGCATTGCGTGAGTCCGCGCGGTGGGTCGTTTATTGATGTGGGCATCGTTAATCCGATTACCTCAGCGGCTGTGACAACAGCTACTCAGACAGGCGTAACGGTATCGGCTACGCAAACCAACTATAGCTTCACGGCGGGGCCGGTGAATCTGGGCGTAAATTTCCTGTCCCCCCTCTTGCTGGATGAATTAGAAGTGGCCGCCCGGCCGGTTTCGTACGTTACGTTCGATGTGCGCTCGACCGATGGCAAGCCTCATTCAGTGCAGGTATTTTTTAGCGAATCGGGCACGATGGCAACCAACACCATCGGGCAGGAAGTCGTTATGAAAGCCGGACAAACGAACGGACTGACGTATCAGACAGTGGGTACAGAAGCACAACCCTTGCTCACTAAAAAAGGCGACAACGTGCGCATCGACTGGGGATACGCCTACTTAGCCGTACCACAACAGACTGGTAATCAGGTAACGGCTGGCATGGCCGACGGACTGAAGAAAGCATTTCTGGCAAACGGTCAATTACCGGCGGCTGCCAACAAAATGCCCGCACGGGCAGCTATCGACGTAGCCATCGCCACCGTACTCAACTTCGATAACGTAACAAAACAACCGGCTACCAAACACCTGCTGCTGGCCTACGACGACCTGTATTCGGTGCAGTATTTCAAGCAAAACCTGCGCCCGTGGTGGAACCGGACCAACAAACTAACGATGCCCGCGCTGCTGCAAACGGCGGAGAACGACTTCGCCCGGCTTCAGCAAAAATGTACTGCGTTCGATGCCCAGGTCCGCGCCGACGCCCGGAAAGCGGGTGGCAAAGAGTACGCCGATTTGTGCGTGCTGGCGTATCGGCAGGCCATTTCTGCGCATAAAATTGTGGCTGGTCCGAAGAACGAAGTACTCTTTTTCTCGAAAGAAAATTTCTCCAACGGCTCCATCGGCACGGTGGACATCACGTATCCGTCGGCTCCGCTTTTTCTGCTCTATAACCCCACGTTGCTGAAGGGCATGATGGAACCGATTTTCCAGTATTCGGAGAGTGGCCGATGGAAAAAACCGTTTGCCGCCCACGACGTGGGAACGTATCCGCAGGCCAACGGGCAAACCTACGGCGAGGATATGCCGGTAGAAGAATCCGGTAACATGCTGATTCTGACAGCCGCCATTGCCGGAGCCGAGGGCAACCCCAACTTCGCCAAACAACATTGGAAAACACTGACCACCTGGGTCGAGTACCTCAAAAAAGATGGCTTCGACCCGGCTAACCAACTCTGCACCGATGACTTCGCCGGACACATCGCCCACAACGCGAACTTGTCCGTAAAGGCCATTCTGGGCATCGCGGCTTATGGACAGTTAGCCGCCCAGATGGGCGATAAAGCTACAGCAGATAATTACCTGAAAATGGCCCGCGACATGGCCGCAAAATGGCAGCAGCTTTCTCTCGACAAAACCCCTTCGACGCGCGAACATTATGACCTGACGTTCGAGAATGCGGGCGATACATGGAGTCAGAAATACAATCTGGTGTGGGATAAACTACTGAACATGAACGTGTTTTCGGATGAAATCGCCAAGACAGAAATCAATTACTACCTGACCAAACAACAGCCGTACGGATTGCCGTTAGACAGTCGAAAAACCTACACCAAATCGGACTGGATTATGTGGACGGCCACGCTGGCCAAATCGGATCGGGATTTTGAAGCCTTCATTAAACCCGTCTGGCGGTTTGCCAACGAAACGCCATCGCGGGTGCCTCTCACCGACTGGCACGAAACAACCAACGCCAAACAGGTTGGTTTTCAGGCCCGTTCGGTGGTGGGTGGCTATTATATTAAAATGCTCGAAGGGAAACTGACGAAGCAGAAATCAAAATAACGTACCTGATTTTATGTCTATTCTTCGCCTTGCAGCCATCACGCTGTTAAGTACCGGGCTTGCTGCTGCCCAAACGCCAGCCACGAATCAGCTTAGCCCGGCCCCGATTATGAGCCGCTGGGAAAAGCAGGTGACACCCGAAAATGCCTGGCGCGAATACCCGCGCCCGCAGATGGTTCGTCAGCAATGGCAGAACCTGAACGGCCTGTGGGATTATGCTATCACACAAAAAACGGCCCCGCAGCCAACGGATTTCTCGGGGCAGATTCTGGTTCCGTTCTGCGTTGAATCCACCTTATCGAAGGTCAACAAAGCGCTCACCGCCGATCAGCGGCTGTGGTATCGCCGGGAGGTGAGCGTGCCCCGCGACTGGGCCGGACAGCGGGTGTTGCTGCACTTCGGAGCCGTTGATTATGAATGCAGTTTGTGGGTAAACGGTGGCCTTGTCGGTTCGCATACGGGAGGCTCGGATTCATTTAGTTTCGACGTTACTGATTATTTGAAAGACGGCCAGAATCAATTGTTGCTGGGCGTGACAGACCCGACCTCAACCGGCGAACAACCGCGCGGCAAACAATTGATGAACCCGAACAGCATCTGGTATACGCCGGTGTCGGGAATCTGGCAAACGGTCTGGATGGAGCCGGTTCCGAAACAGGGGTACATTGAAGAAGTTAAGCTAACGCCCGAGCTTGATTCGGGCCGCGTTCGAGTGGATGTGCTGCTCGACAAACCCGCCAATAATTACACGACCGCCATTCGGCTAACGGCGTTGGATGGCAGCCAAACCGTAGCTACCACGCTGGTCCGGGCGGGCCGAACGGCGTATCTGAGCATCAAAAATCCGAAAGTATGGTCGCCGAACAGCCCGTTCCTCTATACCATTAAAGCGGAGTTAGTGACGGTAACCGATCCTTTTGGCGATACGCCCCGCAACAAACGCCCGCGTCAGGATGAGACCCTGCGTGTGGCTTTCGCCAATGCAACCGTTACGGGCAATGCGCTCGACGCGGTAACGGGTTATTTCGCCATGCGTAAAATTTCAATGGGGCCACGTCCGGCGGGAACAGCGTTGGCTGGTAATCAGCCGGTTTTGCTGCTGAACAATAAATTTGTGTTTCAGAACGGCCCGCTCGATCAGGGCTGGTGGCCGGGTAGTTTGCTGACTCCGCCCTCAGATGAAGCCATGACGTTTGAGATTGATTTCCTGAAAAAGTCGGGATTCAATATGCTGCGCAAACACATCAAGGTTGAACCCGACCGCTATTACTATCTCTGCGACAAGTTGGGCATTTTGGTCTGGCAGGATATGCCGTCGGGCTTTCTGGAAGGCCAGAATGAAGCCCCCGGCGATCAGTCGGAGCCGATTCGCCGGTCGAAAGGAAAGGAACAGTTTGAACTGGAACTGCGCCGGATGATGAACCGGCTACACAATCACCCGAGCATTGTTACGTGGGTGGTGCATAACGAAGGCTGGGGTCAGTACGACAACAAACGGCTGGCCGACTGGGTAAAAGCCCTTGACCCAAGCCGGACCGTAAACGCCAGCAGTGGCTGGAATGACCTCGGCGCGGGTGACTTCTACGACATTCATACATACGAAGAAGAACCCAACGCACCGGCACCGAAAACAAACCGGGTTGTTGTTATTGGTGAGTTTGGCGGCATCGGCTGGCCCATTCAGGGGCACCTCTGGAATCCGGGAATGCGGAACTGGGGCTACCAGACCTATCAATCGGCGGATGTGGTGCTGGCGGCTTACCGGAAAAAGTACGCCAAAATTGTAGACTATTACCAGAAACAGGCCCTGTCGGCGGCTGTTTACACCCAAACGACGGACGTAGAAGGCGAAGTGAACGGGTTGCTGACCTACGACCGCGAAGTCATTAAAATTCCGGTTGAAACGCTCCGCCAGATTCACGCACCGTTGTTTAAGTGAACTGAATATAGGTTGATTTTTTAGAAGCCGGTCGCATCAGGGGCGTTGAGCATGGTTTTCAACTTCGCCGAACTATCCCAGAAAAGCTAATCGCACCGACGGCCTTTCAAAATAACATAAGTTAGTTCAGTCATAAATATTGGACAGAAAACCCCGCTCCCGGGCTCAGGAGCGGGGTTTTTATTGACTGTGAAAAAATAACTAATTTATTAGTTGTAAAACTAAACCATTAGTCATACATTTCGCTCATCAATTTATATTCATAAGAAACCCATGCTGATACGCGAATTAACGAAGGCCGAAGAAGAGATTATGCGGGTGCTCTGGCAGCTAAAAAAAGGCTTTGTCAAAGATGTGTTAGCGGAATTACCGGAGCCGAAACCCGCCTACAACACCGTCTCGACCATCATCCGTATTCTGGAGAAAAAGGAATTGGTGGGTTATACCGCTTACGGAAAAACGCACGAATACTTTCCGCTCATCACCGAAGAAGAATATCGCCGTTTCCAGACCGACCAACTGATGGCCAATTATTTCGACGGTTCGCTCAAAAAATTAGTGTCGTTTTTCGTGCAGGATAAAAACATCAGCCTGAACGAAGCCGACGAAATTATCCGGCTCCTAAACAACCAGAAAGACCAATGAACGCGCTCGATTATTTTCTGAAAGCCAATCTCTACGGTCTGCTGTTTGTGGGTTGCTATTGGCTGTTTTTGCGTCGGCACACGTTTTTCAGCGTCAACCGGGCGTATTTGCTGCTGTCGGCGGTGCTGTCGCTGGTGTTGCCGATGGCGAGTTTACCCGCCCAAACCGTGCAAACACTGCCTGACCCGGTGCCGGTGGGGGTGATTGCATTGCCGACAGCGACCGCTGTTTCGACCGCAACCGTCAATATGAGCCAACCCAATCCGGGGCCAGACTGGGAACAGGTCGGGCTGCTGGCTTATGGCGTGGTGGCGGTGCTGCTTCTGCTATGGGTAGTGGTTCGGGTTGGGCGTCTGGTCATGCTCATTCGTCGGTCGCCCCGGCAGATGGGCGATGAGGGTTATGTACTGGTGCAACCCAACAACCCCGGTATTCCGACTTTTTCTTTTTTCGGCTACATGGTTCTCAATCCGGCAGACATTGATAATGACCTGATTATCAACCATGAACTGGTTCATATCCGGCAGTATCACAGTGCCGATGTGGTGGGTATGGCGTTGCTGCGGGCCATGTTCTGGGCTTGTCCGTCGCTGTGGCTCATTGACCGGATGCTGCGGCAGGTACACGAATTTCTGGCCGATGCGCCAGCCAGTCAGCCTACGGATTATGCCCGTTTTCTGGTCGAGTACACATTTGGCGTTCGCCCCGACACGCTGACCAACGGTTTTTTCAACCCGTCGCTGCTTAAACAGCGAATTCAGATGCTGCGTCAACGCACGACAACCCGCTGGGCATTAGGTAAATACGCATTGGTTATTCCCTTAGCGTTCATTCTACTGGCCATGACTACGGCACGGGAGGAAATCGCCGATATAATCCAGCCAACAACCGACGAAACCATCACCGTATCAGGCCGGGTCACGAGTGCGTCAGATGGAAAACCCATTCCGGGAGCTATCGTGATGGTTGCTTCTACCGGAAAAGGCATTCCGACCGATGCGCAGGGCCGATTCAAACTAACGGGCGTTTCGAAAACGGCCTTGCTGAGTGTCAGCTTTGTTGGGTTCACGACGATGGTTATACCGCTCGATAATCGAACGACGGTACATGTAGCATTGGCTATGGCCGACCCAAACGAACTGCCTGCAATGGGCGCGACGGCGGTGTATAAGGCAATCAAGCCAAATCCGGCCATGCCTATCCGCACACCGCCCTCCTCCGAAACGATCAATGGGCAGGTTTACATAGCCGTTGAGGAACCCGCCGTTTTTCCGACCGGCATACCGGGGCTGATGCAATACGTAGCGCATTCATTACGCTATCCGGCCAAAGCCCAGGCTACCGGTGTGCAGGGCAACGTGTTGGTGCAGTTTACGGTACTGCCAACGGGAGCCATCGGTTCGGCAAGAATCAAACGCGGAATTGGCAGCGGCTGCGATGAAGAAGCCCTGCGGATTGTACGTCAGATGCCGCGCTGGATTCCGGGCAAACAAAACGGCAAACTGGTGGCAACGCAGCATGTCCTACCCATTCTATTTGCGCTCGAAAAGCGGGAAGACAAACGAACAGGACGGATAGCAACGCCACAACCTGATTCTGGCCAAAAAACAACGTACATCTTAGACAATAGCAAAAACGGGCGTTTTGCGCTTTACAATGACGTGAAAGAGAAAGTCTTCGCCCGACCAGATTCAAATCTCCCAATTAAACCAAGATATGATACGGCTAACGTAACAATCAGAGGGGCAGGTCCATTAGGCGAATTAGGGGCTGAGCCGCTCTACATTATTGACGGTGTCGAGGTGTCTAAAGACAGTCAAACGGGTAAGATAAAGGGGCTTGAACCAAATAAGATTGAAAGTATTACCGTGCTGAAAAATTTGGCTGCGGCCAGGGCTACATACGGCCCAAAAGCTCTCTATGGTGTCATCCTGATAACGACGAAAAAGAAATGACAACCCTCACCTACCTCCTGACCACCAGCCTGTATCTACTGTTATTTTACGGCTGCTACGGGTTACTTCTTCGCCGAAATACGTTTTTCGGGCTAAACCGGGCCTATTTGCTGCTTTCAGTCGTGCTTTCGTTTGGGCTTCCATTGGTCGAGTTGCCGGGCGAAACGGTTAATTCGCTGCCTGTTGGCAGTCTCACCTTACCAACATTTGTCGTTGGTAATTCACAAGCGACACAGACCGATGACATAACGATAAATCAATGGATTTGGCTGGTTTATGGGCTGGGCGTAACGGCTATGCTCATTCGGTTGGGAATAAATCTGCGGGCGGTGTTTCGGCTCATCGGGCGGGGCGTTCGTAAGCGGGAACTGAACTATACGCTTGTTCACCTTCCTGACAATTCGACGCCGTCGTTTTCTTTCGGGCGGTATTTAGTGCTTAACCAAACCGATAACCTGACTCAACCGCCCGCACTGATGCGCCACGAAGAAGCGCACATTCGCCAGCGTCATACTGCCGATGTGCTGTTTCTGGAAATCATACAGGCTGTGTTGTGGTTCAATCCGGTGGTATGGTTGTACAAACGGGCGTTGCAGGAAATGCACGAATTTCTGGCCGACCGCTCTGTTCTGAAAACTCCCCAGCCCGATTATCCCCGGCAGTTGGTGGCCTACGCGCTCAACGTTTCCCCCTCGGCTCTCATTACCCCTTTTGTCTCTAAATCAACCCTTAAACAACGAATCGTTATGTTACAAAAACCGCAAACGCATCGTCGGGCCTTACTCGGCTATGCACTGGCCCTGCCTTTAGCCGCACTACTGGTCATGTGTACACAACCCGACCGCGACCAGCCCGTTAGCGAAACCGCCCTTGCTACCACACAGGCATCAGCCCGGAAAGATGTAAAAGTCGACGGCGAAATTTTCACCGTTGTCGAGAATCAGCCGGAGTTTCCGGGCGGAATGCAAGCCTTGGGCAATTACTTAGCGGAAAACATTCGTTATCCCACAGCCGCCCAGAAAGCGAATGCTGAGGGTCGCGTGTTCGTCAGCTTTATTGTTACGAAAACGGGCGAAATCACCGACGTAAACCTGCTAAAAGGCATTGGCTTTGGTGCCGACGAAGAAGCGATTCGGGTCGTCCAAAATATGCCCCGCTGGAAACCCGCTACCCAGAGTGGTCATGTAGTAAATGTGAAATATAATCTGCCGATCAATTTTCAGTTAGAGGATAAAGAATCGGAAACAGGTGTACTAAAAAAAATGAGTCCTCCGCCCCCACCTCCAATTCCAGCAAATGACGCATCGGCGTTAAGCGGGGTAAACCATTTTACAATCAACGGTCAAAAAGCTACTATAAAGGCTGTTATAGCACTTTCCCGGAGTGATATTCTACGGATAGATGTCAACAAGCAGAAAAGAACATTAGCGGTTATTACCAAATAAAATACATTGTCTGCACTCACCCAACCTATCGGGTCGTGGTGTCGGGTTTGAGAACCCGACACCAAACGACCCGTCACCACACAGCAGGAAACAATAAAGCCAAACGATTCATTAATTACGGATACTGGTTAATTTTATCCGAATGAATCGCATTCTGTACTGGTTTCGCAACGATCTCCGGCTGCACGATAACGAAGGCTTCGTCCGCGCTGCCGAACGCGCCGATCAGGTGCTGCCCGTATTCGTATTTGACCCACGCCTGTTTACACAGCATCCCCGGCTGGAATTTCGCAAGACAGGTGTCTTTCGGGCTAACTTCCTGATCGAGAGCGTACAGGACTTGCGTCAGTCGCTCCGCAACCGGGGTGCCGATTTGATTGTCCGGGTTGGAAACCCCGCCGACGTTCTGGCTGAACTCGCTACAGAAACCGGCGCGACGGCGGTGTATGCCAGCAAAGAAATTACGCAGGAAGAGACGAGCGTAGAAGCCGAGTTGAGCAAAAAACTCAAACAACAGAACATCGACCTCGACCTATTCTGGATGAGTACGCTCTACCATGTTCGGGATTTGCCGTTCGAGATTTCGCGCCTGCCTGATGTATTTACCCAATTCAGAAATCAGGTTGAGAAACATGCTAAAATCCGCCCAACGTTCAAGGCTCCCGACTCTGTAAAACTCGTGCCAAACGTTATACCGGGCGAGATGCCAACGCTATCGACGTTTGGTTTTGATACCGAAACGCAGAAGCTGGCCCTGCAACCCGACTCGCGACGGGCGGTGCCGTTCAAAGGGGGAGAAACCGTTGCCCTCAACCGGCTCGACCGGTATCTGTGGCAAACTGATCTGATTGCGACTTACAAAGAAACCCGCAACGGGATGTCGGGGGAGGATTATTCGAGCAAGTTTTCGGCCTGGCTATCAACCGGTTGCCTGTCGCCCCGTATGATTTATGACGAACTGATGCGCTACGAAAATGAGCGGGTTCGCAACGATTCGACGTACTGGCTGATTTTCGAGTTGCTCTGGCGCGATTTTTTCCGGTTCGTCGCGCTCAAATTCGGCACCCGCATTTTCAAAGTCAGCGGTATCCGGCATGATCTTCACAAGACGTTCCGGCGCGACGAAAATCTGTTTTTTCAATGGGCGAAGGGGCAAACCGGCATTCCGTTTATTGATGCCAACATGCGCGAAATGAACGCAACGGGGTTTATGAGCAACCGGGGACGGCAGAACGTAGCCAGCTTTCTGGTGAAAGACCTCGGCATTGACTGGACGTGGGGCGCGGCTTATTTCGAGAGTTTGCTGGTTGACTATGACGCGTGCAGCAACTGGGGCAACTGGAACTACGTAGCGGGTGTAGGCAATGACCCGCGCGACTCCGGTAATGGAAACGCGCGTTATTTCAATATTTACAGCCAGGCCATGCGCTACGACGAACAGGGCGATTACGTGAAACACTGGCTCCCCGAACTGGCGCATGTACCCGCCGGGCAGGTGCATTTAGTGTCGAACCTGAGCCGGTCCGAGCAGGAAAAATACGGCGTATCGCTTGGTGCGGATTACCCGCTGCCAATGGTGGACCCGAACAAATGGGTAAAGGATTGAATGATGTTGCGCCAGATTTTAACACGGTATAGGGTTGATATCGGCAAAAGTGCAAGTAGTTGAGCAACAGATTATATCATTGATAAAAAGTTTGACCCCGTCGGGGTCAGATGTTTATAGAGCTATGCTTTTTCTATAGACATCTGACCCCGACGGGGTCAAATTCGACAAATAACGAGTTGATATGCTACTAATTAGCCACTTACAGAAAAGTTTTGTGTCTCTGTGTTCAAATCAACCTTACTTTACGGTTTCAGCCGGAACATTGCCCGGCATCAGGCCTTTGCGTTTTAGCAGCGCATCCGTAAAACGCAGGTCATTTTCGCTGGTGAAAATGGTAAATGGCAGGTAGATAAACTGCGCTTTAGCCAAGCCTTTCGTGACGAGTTTGGCAATCCAACTGGCCTTTACGTTGGCCATTGCCTCGGCATTATCCAAAAATAGAATGTACGCGTCTTTGTCTTTAATCACGCTACTAATCTGACTCCATTTCAGAATTCCCCCTTCTTTAGCATTGATGCGCATCAGAATCTGGCGGCTGTCAATTTCGTAGATGTATTTTTGAAACAAAGCTTTGCTTTGCTCCATCTGGGCGATTCCCGTAATTTGAACGGCCCAGAACAGGACGTACAGTAGGGTAAGCAGCACAATGACAATGTAAATCCAGTAGTTGGGGTATACGTTTGTCAGGCTCAGAACGACGTTTAGCAAAATGAGTGCCAGCGGCACAAACCCCCATTTCCAGTTATCTTTTACCCATTGCCGCAGGGCGATGTTGATGTACGTTTTTTGGTCTAACGCGTATTTTTTAGTCTTAACGATCATAGCACCTCTTCATGAAAGTGCAAAGATAAGCGATTGTATAGGATGAATGATGTAGGGTATATGATATATACATTGCCATACATCATATACCCTACATCATTCATCATTCTTTTCTAAAATGCAGGGCATTGATTACGTAGTGATGATCGCTGGTCTGACGCATAAGCACATACACAGCGAACACCTGTCCGGCGGTTTCGTAGGTACCGGTACTGTAGCGCAGCCGGTCCGATGCGCCCCGATACACAAACTGAAAGCTGTGTGGTGGGTATTTGCGAAAAAAAGACCGCAATATTAATTCAGCATGGGTGGCCTGCACGGCCTGGAATTCGACGTTTTCCGTGTCAATGACCAACTCAATGGTTTTGGCAAACTGCGCCGACAACCGACTGGCGTCGCCACTACGAAGCGACGTACCCACCGTTTGACTAATATCCGTTTCGGTCAACGGTTTGCCGGGCAGTATCCAAAGCAGGAGGCCAAAAATAAAACTACTAAGCATGGGGAAGGTTGGCTAAAGCAAAACGCACTTAGCACGACCAAAGGCGAAAACTATGCCAATTCAACGCAGCCCGCAGATATTTCATCGGCTAACCGCTTTTCCCCATCTTTACAGCTTAAATAGAACGCTGATTTTTATGATGAGTAAGATCAGGCATGATTTTACTCTGTTTGGTTAAAATAACGGCTTTTTATTCACTATTTGTTATACAAATAAGATGTATTTATATAACAAATATGCAAACCATAACGATCATAAAAACCAGCGTTCCATTGGAGCTTAAATCCATTCCCTAAATTCGTACATGACTACCGGCCAGCCAACGCTAATTCTGAATCCAGAGCAGATTCGTCAGAAAATCAGGCGGATTGCGTTTCAGATCTACGAAAATAATTTTGATGAACCGGCGGTGCTGCTGGCGGGCGTCGCGGGCGAGGGTTACGTGCTGGCAGAGGCACTGGCGCGGGAATTGCAAAGCATTGCGCCGTTTAACGTTAACCTGCTCCAGCTTGATTTCGACAAATCGCAGGTATCCCAGCCTGTTATTCAGGTCAACCGGCCCGCAGCCGATTATACCAACACGGCGGTTATTGTGGTCGACGATGTACTTTATACGGGCCGGACACTGGCTTTTAGTTTGCAGCCGTTCCTGAGTGTGTCCGTTCATAAATTGCAGGTAGCCGTTCTGGTTGACCGCAATCACCCGCGTTACCCGGTTTCTGCCGACTACAAAGGCTACGAACTCAGCACCACCCTCACCGAGTTTGTGGACGTAGTGCTGAGTGATGAAAAACGCATGGGCGTGTACCTAAAATAGATTCAGAACAACCAGAAAGTACCTTTTTCGTTTTTCAGGCTTTCGTACTACGAATCAGGCTAACACCGGCAAAGAAGAAAATTCCTCCCAAAATAATATAAACAAAGGATGCCTGAGAAACACCCCCTTTGGTAAAATCAATGCCTCCATAAACGAGGCCAACCAAACCTATTAATGTCAGGATAATTCCAAATATACTTTTCGTATTCATGCGTTGAGCTTTTATGTGAACGATAGATTGTCAGACTACTAACTACCGCCAGCCAAAATACTCCCTGAAATAGCCGGTTCATTTCGCTGATTACTCTAACAATACCATAATATCCTCCTTCGTCAGCGACTTCATAAAGTTCTCTTCGGTGGTGACGAGGCTTCCGGCCAATTGTTGTTTGGCGCGTTGCAGAGACAGGATTTTTTCCTCGACGGTATTTTTGGCAATGAATTTGTAGGTGAACACCGTTTTCTGCTGTCCAATCCGGTGCGCCCGGTCGATGGCCTGCGCTTCGATGGCCGGATTCCACCACGGGTCCAGAATAAATACGTAGTCGGCGGCTGTCAGGTTATGGCCCAGCCCGCCCGCCTTGAGCGAAATCAGAAACAGTTTCACCGACTCATCGGTTTGAAACAGTTGCACCTGACTCTGGCGGTCGGTGGTGGACCCGTCTAAATAGGCGTACTTGATATTTTTCTCTTTCAGATACTGCCGAACGACGTTCAGATGTTTGATAAACTGACTGAAAACAAGCACTTTGTGATGTTCGGTCATGGCCGTTTCCAGCCGCATCAGTACATCATCCAGTTTGCCCGAATCGCCCTCATACTCCGCATCGACCATGCGCGGATGATTGGCAATCTGGCGAAGTTTAGTCAGCCCCTGCAACACAACCATCTGCGATTTAGCCATTCCCTCTTCCTCAATCCGCTCCAGAATCAGATTACGGAAATACGATTTTGCCTCTTCGTACTGCGCCGACTGGTCGGGTGTCATGTCGCAGTACAGCACACTTTCTACTTTAGCCGGTAAATCGGTGGCAACCTGCGCCTTATTGCGCCGTAGCATAAAGGGCTTAATTAACCCATACAGGCGGGCCGTTTTTGCTTCGTCGTGGCGTTTCTCAATGGGAATCTGAAATTCATTCCGAAAAAACGACTGACTACCCAGCAGACCCGGATTAATAAACGACATCTGCGACCACAAATCCATGGTGCTGTTTTCGAGTGGCGTACCCGTCAGAATGAGCCGAAACGCCGTATTGAGTTGCATGACGGCCTTTGTGATGTGCGACGACGGGTTTTTTATCGCCTGCGACTCATCCAGGATAACGTAATTGAAGCGGTACTCACTCAACAGGTCAATATCAATCCGAACAATACCGTAAGAGGTCAGAATCAGGTCGTAATCGTCGAATTGGGCGGTGTTTTTGTCGCGGTAAGTGCCGGTGTAAACCATTACCCGAAGGTCGGGCGTGAATTTACGGGCTTCGAGTTCCCAGTTATACAGCAGCGACGTAGGCATGACCAGCAAACTCGGCTCAGCGGCCCCGGACTCTTTTTGCCCTTGCAGCATAGCCAGCGTCATGACCGTTTTGCCTAATCCCATGTCATCGGCTAAGCAACCGCCAAACCGGTACTGCCGCAGGAAATTCATCCAGTCGTAGCCCGCCTGCTGGTAGGGTCGCAGGTTGCCGTTGAACCGTTTGGGCAGCGGGAATTGCTCGATTTCTTCAAAATTCCGTAACCGTTCGAGTTTTCGGGTAATTACGGTTGTCGCCAGATTATCGCGTTCCAGTTCCTGTACCAGAGCCAAATGATGCTTATGGAGCACCAATCCACCATCGCGGTCGATGCCGCCGGTGTGTTCCAGAAAGCCGAAGAGTTCCGAGTATTTCGTAAACCAGGCATCGGGAATAACGGCTATTTCACCATTGGGGAGCGTGAACTCATGTTTTTTATTAAGAATGAGCGTACGCAGTTTCAGGAACGGTATCTCGAAGTCGCCGAAGCGCACATTGGCGTAGATGTCGAACCAGTCGCGGCCTTCCTCAATTGAAACGTTGATACTCGAATAGCCCAGGAAATAGCGTTTTGTATCCTGCGCATCCTGCCGCAGCAAAAACCCGGCTTCCTGAAGCTGGCTATTGTGGTTGGAGAGCCACGAGAAGGCTTCGGCTTTTGAAATAGCCAGCCGCCCGTGCCGCAAATCGAGGCCCGTTTCCCGCAGGAACTGAAGTTTATGGCGTTCCAGACGCTGGTCACGACGAATTTTATGGAATACATATTCGTCGTTTTTCTTTTCCAGACTCACATTGGCCGATGGCCCGAAACTATCGAAGCGAAACATGAAATTGCCATACTGAAACGACAGGTCGAACACAATACGCTGGCTGTTACCTTCATCGCTGTCGGAAGCTTCGGGTCCATCCTGAAACATGGATACCGGAACGGGTTTGCTTGTGTGGGCCATCTCTGAAACGGTCAGAACAGGCACTGGCTCAAGCACTTCCGCCCGAATTTCAAACCCTTTCGCATACACGTCATACGAGGCTATGAGGGGTGTAACGAATCGCTCATAGTATTGCTGCTCGATGTTTCGGGGGATAACAATATGGTTTTTGGTAAAGAACGGGCGAAGTTTTTTGCCGTCGACATTTTTGTTAAAATGATACAGCCTGCTGCCCACCATCAGGTAAGCAGGCTCGTCGCAAATCATCAGGGCATCTTTAAATTGAAATTCGACCCGTTCTGTCTCGCCCGAGGGTCCGTCTTCCCGTGAAGCACCCTCTCGTGGGCCGCCCTCTCGTGGGCCGACCGGATACCGGATAATCGGGAAATAATGTGTCGAATCGGTGTTGCGGACGAAGTGAAAATGAACCCGTGCGGGTTCGGGCATCCAGGTTATGGGTTGCCAGGCCGGGTTGCCGTCATTGCCCATGATGTAGAACGGCTTACCGGGCAACAGGGCCATAACTTTCGCCTTTATCGCTTCCAGATAGCTGCCAATGGCGTCCTGAATTAGCTTGTCGCCTTTGTGTGGGTCATATATCTTCAGGAAGAAATCAACGGCGGGCATCTTCCGGTTATTGAATTTCTTAACGATGGTATCCTGTTGAATACTGTCGATCAACTTTACCAGGTCGAAATCCCGTTCGTCGAGGCCTTTGGCAAATTCACCGGCGTTCTGCGTCGAGAGTGTCTGATTTTGTAATGTCAGCTCTCCCCGGCTGTTGCGCTGCACGACAAAAGCCTCAATCAAATAGCCCAAAAACTCGTGGTCCAACAGGGAGTACACGATTTGAAACGGTTGCAACGGCGAAACTTTCATGGCAACAAGGCCGTTCAAACCAGCCTTTGCAGGGTCTGGACAAAACGCCGGAAAAAGGTGAACAGTTGTGGAAAAGAAACCGCGTGGACAGGCTCTATTGGCAGGTACGGAAAGTGGTCTAAAATCACTCATAGTGAGTTGTTTATGCACAATACGCATTTGTCAAAGGTTTCAAATATACGAATCAAAATAAAATGTACAAGTGAGAATCTGACAAAATCAGTAAACGGTAAAAACGGCTAAAATAAACCCATTTGGAGAAGGCGATTCAGGCTGACCGGACGATCTGTTGAGGCTATGCCGGAAGTCTGCAATCAGCCTGCCAGACAGGGGTGAGTAACATTATTTTCTATTAGTAGTTACTGTTACAAACTTTTCACTCACAGCCCTATGGAAGCGCAGCAACCCAAGTCAGTACCAGATACGAAAGAATATTTTGAGCGGTTCGCATCATCAGTAACAAAAGCGACGGGTAGTTCGGCTGCGTTCATGATCGCCTTTTTCACCGTAATTATCTGGGCGATAACGGGCCCTTTGTTTAAGTTTTCGGAAACGTGGCAGCTCGTCATCAACACGGGCACGACTATTATTACGTTTCTAATGGTTTTTCTGATTCAGAAAGCACAGAATAAAGATTCCATATCCGTTCAGATCAAACTCAATGAACTGATAGCGGCCACCAAAGGGGCAAGCAATCGATTGGTATCGGTAGAGGATTTGACCGAAGAGGAATTATTGGTGTTGCAAAAGCACTTCCAGACGATGGCGGAAATAACCCGTCAGGCATCCGACATACACCAGTCGCATTCGGTTGAAGAAGCAATTAAAGACAGTACAGAGAAGTTAGAATCAGAGGCCGAGACCGGACATACCCTGTAAAGTTGACTGACTGCCTTAAAACAAAAAATGCGCTGAAAATCAGCGCATTTTTTGCTTCGACATTGTACCAGGAGCGGGTACAAAAATTTATTTTATCCACTATTTTGGCTTATTTGATTAACTCAGTGGTATATAATGCAGTTTGTTATGACTTCTATTAATCGTTTTGTTTACCAAAATCATTTATTATCACATTTATTTGACAAATTTTGGTCGATAGTAAGTTGCTGAATATCTGTTGATTACAAGTATACTTAATTATCAATCAGCCGTTTTATCAACCATTATATAAATATTTGTCAAGTATTTGACACGTTTTGGTTGATAGCGTACTGCGTATGCTTATAGGTACCAATCTTGCTTATTCTTCCTTCTCCTATCAGCGCGTCTATCTGTCGCTTAATCTTACGGTCGCTGATCTCTTTACCTATTCGCTCGTGTATGTCTTTGAGCGGGGCAGCATGGTAAATTTCTAAGTCAGCCAGAATTAATTCTTTAAGTCGATGAGGTGCAATTTTAGTAAGGTCGGTTTTGCCTTTGTAATTGAGACCACGTAAGTAAGCAGGATTGATAACGTACTCTGTTGCTTTCGTCTTTCCTTTCGATTCGACCAAACCCAGATCAACCAAACGCCCTAACCAATTCCTGACGCCTTGCGGTTCTTTAATGTCTAATCGTTTGGTCAGTTCCAGGGCTGACAGGCTGGTATGTTGGGCAATCAACCCTAAACAAATTATTTCTCTTTGTCGTAGCTGGTATTCCTCGTTTGCTTTTCTAATCAGACGGATAATCTCAGGCTTTATGATACGTCGGTAGGTCGTAACTGTTACGCGGTCATTGCCTTCTGTCACGATGGGTACGGGTTTACCCTCAAAAAGCAGAATTTCATATACCCGGTCGTACCCGTACCCCTCCCGCTCCATCAATTCCAAATCATAAAAGACCTGCGCTAAATGCGTATTGCGCCTGATCGACTGGCTAATGATGTTTTGAGGGGTAACGCCCAACGGGAGTAAACCGGGGCTATGTATCTCTAAACGGTCGGTGAAGAGGTTAATAAAAATGTCTCCTCTTACGGTGTACATTTTGTGTACAAGTGCATTGGCTACAAGCTCGCGTACTACCTCAATATCATAGTTTGGAACCGACGTTCTAAACAAACCGTCTGGTATTTCTACGGCCTCTTGCCAATCGGGTATGTCGGTTTGTATAGCTTGTAAAAGCTCTTTGGGGTTTAGGCTAAAATCGTCCCAGACAATTTTATTAACCTTCTCCTCCCGTTCGTCTCGCTTGATGAACTGAATAACCGGGGCATATAGCAGCGTTGCCCGGTCTTGCCGCTGACCAATCCACAAAACGCCTAAATTGGTCAGGTACTCTCCTTTGACAAAAAGATAGTGTTCTAATAGCTCATCGTCTGCTTTCTCTTTGACGAATGACGTAACGCGCTGAGAGGCTCGTATATCGGCCAAAAATTGCTTGTATTTGGCCTCATCTATCCGGCTTTTAGGAACCCTGCGGTTTATTTGTTCCTCCCAAACAAAGGCGTTTTTATCAGCGGCAAGCCTCAGCAATTCGTCAGGTAGAACGGGCTTACTTTCGTCAGAAACCCGAATGTAATACCGCCCGTCTGTTGTCCCGGCTACGCTCTGAGCATTACGGCTTATGAGTATTTCTATATATTGCCCACCGTTTGCATTGGCAAAACTTACACAGTCTTTGGCTAACTCGTTCCAATCGGTGTTTTTGTTGTCTTTCAGAAAGGCTAACGCCTTTTTGTCCATCTCTTGCCCTTCCTGCATCGTTACGCGAACACAACATTAACCGCTGTTTTATCAAAATAACCTAAATCTTTAGGCTTTTACAAGAATAGACATAGTTCAGGATCAAGTAAGCTGGCTATACACATTTTAAAATGGTCTAACCTATTAATACGTTACATTCTTTAATTTTTGCCTTAAAACAAAAAATGCGCTGAAAATCAGCGCATTTTTGCTTCGACATTGTACCAGGAGCGGGAGTCGAACCCGCACGGGCTTGAGGCCCACAGGATTTTCGTACCAACTACAGTTTTCACTGCTCATTGCCCTATGCAACGATTTGTGGTCTGGACTTTCTCTTCACCGTATTTCTTCACAGAAACATAGGTGCCACCTATTAAGTCTCTACACCTTCCACACTAACTTTCGTTAGCAGGCTTGGCTCGGGATTGCCAATCAATTGCTTGATAAGGTTTCCCCGAATTTAAGCGGTTCTACATCGGTCGTTTCCAACCGCGCACTCAACTTTTTGATATTCTTAGCTCGGTAATTGTTTGTAAGAGCGTGACAGTTAGGACACAGTAACTCAAGATTTTCAAGAGAGTTATCTGATTTTATCCCATTTCTATGATGCAGTTCTAAAGGAATTGGATTAGACATCCATTCCGACAAGCCACATGATTCGCAAACGTGTTTCTTGTACCCTTCTTTGCATAGTCTCTTCTTAAGTTTGTGAGTCTGGTAGGTAGGATGAACACCACTAAAAATATCTGCCATCAGAACTGGCTCCTTAAATGGCTTCTTTTTCAGGCCTCTCCCTGACCGATTTGCCCTAAAACAATCAAGTCGTTTAGCATGAAAACAAAGTGTTTTGTAGTTCATACCAAGCGTCCAAGCTGCTTTGGCCATACTCTCAGATTTTAACACAAACGTCAATCAGTTTTTCTTCAAATAAAGAGTCAAATATGTAACGCGCCATAGAATCAAGAACAACTTGTTCTCAATTACAATATAAAACCGAGCATATCAAAGAACTAAGTCCGGCGTGTCTACCAATTCCACCATCCCGGCAATTCATTCCCGCCGAAGCGGGGATTTACAAAAAAAGCACCGGACTCGGTGCCTTTTTGTGGAGCGAAAGACGGGGTTCGAACCCGCGACCTCGACCTTGGCAAGGTCGCGCTCTACCAGCTGAGCTACTTTCGCATTACCATTTCGCCAGCCTATCGGCGAATTGTGGATGCAAAGGTAGCCTATTTTTAGCGGTTGTCAAGACTTGCGTTCAAAAAAATTTTAGTAAACCCGCTCAGAAATAAATCAAAAACTGATTCTGAGCAACTTAGGACGGCATTTTATAACAGTGGTTCGTTCACCTGCGTATCGAATACGCCCGTTAGTACCCGCCCGTTGCGCTTCACCTGAACCCAGATTCGGTACTGCCCGGCCCGTGGAAACGCATACGGAAACTCGACCATGTTCTTCGTTTTCATGGCATGAGCCATACCCGGCATGGATGCAGTAAGCAATTGATTTTTCTCGGCTTCGGTTACCGTTTTGAGTTTGCTGACGTAGGCGTCGATGCTGTCGCGGAAATGAACTGCATCAGGATAATGGAACGTCCGGGCGGTGTCGGCAATGCGGCTCACTAACGAACCTTCTGCCGCCATCGAGTACGTGCCAACGGGATGCAGGTGAATGTACACCGACCCGTCGGAGCGCAGAATGGCCGCGTGACCATCCATGCCCAAATACGGCTCTAAGGGCGCGGCTTTACCCTGCACATCGGCAACGGCAAACTTCAGGGTGTACAACTTACCGGCTTCTAATACTGCGCCCGGCGTGGATGCGCCGGGCGAATCCATCCAGAGCATGGTGGAACCGTCGTCAAGTTTCACGCTTGCACCCGGTTTTCCACAAACAGCCATGTCATTGTCCAGATGCGGCACGTTAACGGTATTTGCCTTTGCACCCATTGGTTCGGTAACTAACCAGCTATCATCCGGGTCAGACGGTTTAGCCGAAGCAGCCGATTGGACCGTTATTTTCAGCGAAGGCACATCGACAGTGTCGGTCAGGGTTTCGGCGAAACCGTTGCGGTACACCACATCGGCATAAAGCAGGTATTTACCACCCGGCAATGGTGGCAGAGCAGACGTATAATTCAGGGTGTCGCGCCGGTCGGGATGCAGGTGAGCAAACGCATCCAGACCGGACATCCGAACTAAAAAGGCGTGCATGAGTTTGCCATGATCGGGCAGAATATAACTCATCATCCGGCGTTTCTGACGGTCGGTTCCAAAGCCGGTTGTATCGAACTGAATGGTCAATTGCCGCTGTGCGTTTTCTACGCGAACAGACGTACGAATAGGAATGGGCCGGTACAGTTGCTGGGTCCGGTAGTCATCCGCCGTGCTGGTCCACCACGACCGCCAGCCTGCCAGAATCAGCACCAGTACCACCAGACCAATACCCATGCCCGCTATTCGCCGACGCCCGAGTCTGGGCGGGGCGGGCTGGCCGGGAATCACAGTACCATCGGCGTTGCTGGCACCAATAATTGTCACGAGCATAACAACCAATAACAAGCCCATAGCGGCCAGACCCCAGCCTGTTCCGGCGGGCATATCGCGCAGGGCCGTTGCTATTGCCATGACGGGAACAATGATCTGCTGCTTACCGTCGGGGCCATCGATGCTCAGTTCAACACTCGACGAGCCGGAACTCATGAGCCACAAATCGCCTTCAAAGCGGTTATTACCGGTGGCCGTCAGAATGTCGTGTGTAGGTGCGCCTTTGTTGCCGGAGCGAAAAAAAATGGGCCGGGCACCTATTTCGCTTACCCGTCCCTGCTCGACAAAAACGGTCACTTTGGCCGTTCCGGGCACTACATCGGGCGGTTGTATACGAATCAATAGCTGGTATTTACCGACCTGCTTCTGCACAATCACCCCCGAACTGCCGACGTGGCCTTCGGCGATTGGTGAAAGAGCAAAAGAGTGAAAGAGTGAAAGAAGCAGCGCAAACCACTTCACCCGACTGTACTTTCTGTAAGTTGACATCTTCATTTTCTGATTTCCATTCGTTTTATCGCACGACTCGTTTCATCCAGTTTCCCCACAATAGACCGACACGGGCAGATAAGGTAGCATAGAGCAGTGCTTTCCCAAAACCAATCCAGAATTCAGCAATCGGCTGATTTAGCCAGGGCGGAAACGCATACCGATATTCCCAGTCTGGTGGGCTGTCATACGTCCAGGAATACGACAGAAAAAAGCCGTTCCGGGCGTAGGGCGAGGTGGTCAAAAACTCACCGAACGGCCACTGCACAGCCAGTAAAACGACCATAAATGCGACAGCATACAGTGCGGCCAGCAACCAGTCGTTTACTTTCCGTTTGCCATCAACAGCCGTATCGAAACGGTGCATCAGCCAGTCGAGGGCCAGCCCCGGTATGATGAGCAGCAGGGGAAACATGAAGGGCTGGTAGTGCGTAATGGGGTTTAGCACGGGGCCAAGCCGGGGTGTGGCCGGAAAATTCTGAAGTATCCAACTGGGCAGCACCATCGCCAGCATATAAACGCCGGTAATGGTGGTGATGGGCCAGCGCAGCAGTGACGCTCGCCCAACGGCCAGCAGATAAAATGGGAAAATGATGGCCGCTGTCGCATAGAAACCGGAGTCGTGCGATTCGCGCATACCCGTCGATTCCGAAAGCAGCGTATATAGCATCACCAGGAGCAACCCCGCCGAAATAGCAAACAGCCACTTGAGCCGGGCTTCCCGTCCACTGTTGTCTATAGTAGTGCTCAGTAAACCACCATTTCGGTACTGATTTTGCAACGCCAGCACACCCACCATCGCGCCAAACTGCACGGTCATAATGCCGATAGCCAGAATGGTATGCGGGGGTGTAAGAATCTGAACATCAAGCCCATAGGTATTGTGCCACCAATCGTCGAACGGAGCCGATGTAAGCATAGCCAGTGCGCCCCACACGCAGAACATGGCTCCCAGCGGCCCATAAAAAACGCCCCAGAACGGAACGGCTGCTGCCCGGCCCGGATGGTTTTTGGTTAGCGTCAGGTTTAGAATCCGGTAGGCCGAAAACAGGCCCGCCACCACAGCACCCACGTAAATGACAACGTGCGGGGGTGCGAACAGCCCATCGCGCCCGATACTCATGTGCCACATAATGTCCCAAAGCAGACCCATCACGATGCAGAATGAGGAGAAAACAACGGCATAAATGTAGGTGGGTATGCCCAGTCGCCAACTGCCCGAACGAGTGGCTGATTCCATAAAATGAATGAGGTATAGTTTAATTGGTAAAGTTTAAGAGGTCAGGACTTTCGCCAAAAGCCGTGCCACGGTTATCCATACTACTTAAAAGAACCGTGGCACGGCTTTTGGCGAAAGTCCTGTTGGCAAAGGATGCTTAAAGATACACAAAGGTTGCTGAGTCTTTGTTCCCGTTACGTAGCTGTTACTCAACGGTATGGATTTGCACACAGCATGGTTTTCAGTTTACCCGACGTTGGGGGGTTAATTCGGAAAGGGATAGATACAGATGTCATCTTTCATCTGGTAGCACGCTAAAAGATGACATCTGTATCTATCTCTATCCGAATTAACCCCCATGCCCGACCGAGCCAACGGGACACCAATCAGCGGGTTTATACCGTTATTTGTAGAACTACTCAGCCTACTGCCCCCATTATGCCACTGTTAACTACATCAGCCCGTGTCTTCCTGTCCGCAAAAGCCCTGTTATTTCTGGGATTTTGCCTGTCCATGAGCGCGTGCGTCCCCGACTTTCTGGTGTCCGATTCGGATTGGGTGGTCATTGAAGCGGGCGAACACGAACCCAATCCCAAACGCAAGGTTGGCCTGCTCATCAGCCCCGGCGAAGTATCGGCAACGGTCACCTTCGATAGTTCCTGCATTTATGACATTGGTGGCTTAGACGCCGACGACTGGAACAAAGTGATTGGGCTGGGATTCGTAGGCTCCAAAGACCAGAGTCTGGATGGCGTACCCCCGCATCAGGTCGATGGAGTGCGGGTAGGCTGGCGGTGGAATGCCCAGCGCGGACGCATTGATTTGGGCGCATATATTTATGTGGAAGGCAACCGCATTGATTTCAAGGTTGCCGAAGCAGCCCTGAACACGCCCACGAAAATGACCATCAAAATTGATTATGACCGAAAGGTCTATCAGGTATTGGGTGGCAAAACCGTACCCTTCACGCACAACAAATCATTTGCTTACAATACCGGGCTTTATTTTGGCGGCAATCAGGTAGCACCCCACCGGATTCGGGTTAAGATAGTGGATTAGAGCCCGTTACCCACGTCTGACCATGACAATCGCCCCGCTCGATCTGATCTTACTGCTTGGCTCCGGGCAGGGCTTTATTCTGGCAACGCTCCTATGGATCAACCGCAAAGGTAACCGTTTGTCGAACCGGCTTCTGGCCGTGTTGATTGGTTTGCTGGCTCTGATGAGCTTAGCCGTGGGCGTACCGATTACCAATCGCTGGGTCAGTTTCGCGCTCGATATGCTGCCGCTTATCATGGCCATGCCGCTGGGTCCACTCATCTATTTTTATACCAAATCCGTACTTGATCCGACGTTCCGCATTGGCCGAATGGAACGGCTCCATTTTTACCCCGTCGTGCTCGATTTGGGGAGTAAGTTTATTGGCTGGGTTTTCATGGGTGGACTGCTTCTGGGCTTTTTTCGGAAACAGGATGGCCCGGCCTGGGGATACGTAATGAATGAATACGACACGTATGCGGACATTCCGCGCTGGCTGTCTGTAACGATTTATCTACTGCTTACCAGACAGTATCTAAGCCACCATAAACGGGTCGGTAACGCCGAAATTCCCGGCAACCCACATTGGCTTTGGCAGTTCGTGAACGTATTTCTGGTTTTTCAGATCGTCTGGTTCATTCATTTAGTGCCCTCTATCATCCCTGCCCTGCGGGGTCCGTTGCTGGACAAATTCGGCTGGTATCCGATCTATATTCCCATTGCCGTCATGATCTACTGGCTGGGATTGAAAGGCTATCTGCACGCCCGAAACAGCACAGCCGAGGTAATAGTCCGCAAAGTAAGCACCACGGCGATTCCTGCTGAAACCGTTGAGAAAATCGTTGGCTTGTTAACGAATGCCATGCAAACCGACAAACTCTACCTCGACCCCGAACTGACCGTTGAGAAGGTTGGCCGACACCTGCAGCTACCCCCTAAAACGGTTTCGTTTGTACTCAACCAGCATCTGCAAAAGAGTTTCAACACCTTCGTCAATGAATACCGCATCGAAACGGTGAAGCACCAATTGATGAATCCCGCTAACGAACACCTGACACTGACGGGCATTGCGTTCGAGTGCGGTTTCAATTCTCAGGCAACGTTTCAGCGGGCGTTCCGCCAATTGACGGGCGTCTCGCCAAAAGAATTCATTGGTCAACAGACATCGGAATCCTGAATAGTACCGCTCAAATCCAGATTTGAGTAGACGCAGACGCTGTTTTTAGCCTGTTTTGGGCTAAAAATCACGTACGATGAAAACCTTTGCCTGCCTGCTCTTATTATCGTCTCTCTGGGGACACGCGCAACCCGGAACCGATTCGCTATCGACGAGAGTCCTCCAGCCTACCGATATGCAAGCCGATTTCCGCTACCTGCGCCGGTTGCTGGAAGAAACGCATCCGGGCCTGTATCGCTACACATCCAAAGCCGTAATGCAGGCTAAATTAGACAGCCTTGACCGGAGTCTGAGCCAACCGATGCCATTTTACGCGTTCTTCAAGGTTGTGTCCGGGCTGATGGCCGATATTCGCTGTGCCCATACGCACGCGCTGCCACAGAAGAATTGGCGCGAGCAATTTGACGGTACGCTGAAAACATTACCATTTTTTATGGTTCCGTTTCAGCAGAGATCCTATGTTTTATTCAACGGCACCGCTGACCAGACCATCAAACCGGGCTTTGAACTGCTTCGCATTAACGGGCAGTCGATGGAGTCAATTCGAGAGCAGTTATACCGCTATCACTGGTCCGATGGCTACATCGAATCCTACAACGTTCAGGCCATGCGGGGGCAGTTGTTTACGCTGTTTTATTACTGGTACATCGAACAACCGAATGCGTACCAATTCACCTTCCGAACGCTTACAGGCGATACGGTACGCGTCGACGCGCCCGCAAAACCGTTCGGCACATCGCTGAAAACCATGATGAAGAACCCTGTCAATAAACAGATGCTGGCGTGGTATAACCGAAAAAAGCCCAAACATCCGTGGCGTCTGTACTTTCCTGACTCGCTGGCATACACGGCTTTTCTAAGACTGGATGCCTTTGGGGGCGAAGGCGCGAAAAACGGCGAGCAGGCGATCACCATTTTTCGCAAATTCATGGACAAAACGATGGGGCAGTTAGAGAAGAAGGCTATTAAAAACCTCATTGTCGATGTCAGAGCGAATACCGGCGGCTGGGACAGTCAGGGCATCGAATTAGTTACGTATCTGATGAAAACCGACTCAGCCGTACCCTACTACGCCCGGCAACACAGCATTACGGACAGTTCTGAATTTGTGCAATTCTCCGACCTCTCCGAAGCTGACCGAAAGAACATAAAGAACGAACTGATTCCTGAAGCCGATGGTACATTCACACTGAAACAAGCCAGCGACACCGGTCTGGCCAGCCGCGAACCCAAACGCTACTCGCCCAAACCCAACCGATTCCGGGGCCGGGTTTATATCCTGATGAACGGCGAAAGCGTATCAACCGCGTCGGAGTTTTTGGCCGTGGCTCACGCCAACAAAGTCGGTGTGTTTGTCGGCGAAGAATCGGGAGGAGCCTACGAAGGCGGCAACGGCAGCAGTTTCGTCAATCTTGACCTGCCAAAATCAGGCATTCAGGTAACGACGCCGTTGGTGTATTATAACACCGCTGTGCCAAAACCGAAACAAAAAGGACGCGGCACAATGCCTGACTATACCGTGCCGGTGACCATTGATAACCTTCTAAAGCACACGGATTCGCAACTCAATTTTGTCATAAAACTGATTCGGGATACAAGCGGGAAAAGCAACTAAGAAAACCAAAAGAAAAGTCACCGGCTGTTCAATAGTTGACAGCCGGTGAACTACGTTCCTAACCTAACCTATGAAAAAATGGACTGATTTGCGCTCATCGGTCTACCCGCACAAACGCACTGAGTGGCGACTCTCCCCCATCGGAATACACGGTTTTGAGTGCATATTGATACGTACCTTTCTGCGACGAAACATCCTGATACGCTTGCTGTGAGCCGGGCAGGTTGTCGATTAGCCGCAGGGGCTGGTCATTGATTTTACGATACACCAATATGCGACCGCCCGTTGTGGCAGGCACTTTCCACTGAAGCTGAACGGGTTTATTGGGCGGAGCGGTCGCACTCAGGTTTTGCGTGCCGGGTCGAATGCCCGCGTCGAACGTGCGGACGCGCTGCGGAAACGACCGTTCGGACTGATTCTGGCTGTCATCAACCGCCACGAGCGCGTACTGGTAGCCATGTCGGGGCAATACCGTGCGGTCCACATAATCGACTTTGGCAGCATCCAGTTTTGTAAGCATCACATAATCAGCGTCTTTCCCTGCTTCTTTCCGATATAACCATTGGGCCGTAACATCGTCGCTCGATGACCGCGCCCAGTGGAGCGTGACGCTGCTGTCGGCCACCAGAAAGCGGTCGAACACAGGGCTGACGGGCCGGATGCGGTCGGGCTTTTTCAATTCGAGTATCTCCGAATACGGGCTGGCCCGGCGCGATTTATCGAACGCCACTACCCGGTAATATATTTTTTCGGACAAGGTGCGGAGCGTGATGCTGTCGTTGAACTGCTCATCGGCCAGAAAATCGGGGGTGAGCGATGTAAAGGCGTGGTCGGGAGCGTTGGCCGAATACACGAAGTAGCCCAGCAAATCGGGTTCGGCGTTGCGTTTCCAATTGATGGTTACGCGGCCCGTGCTGTCGATGCTACCCGTCAGGTCGGTGGGCCTGGCGGGTGCCGCCCGGTCCTGCATGGCTACATAGGCTGGTTGCGTACTGGCAGCATTTCCAGCCGTATCGACGGCGGTGACGACATAAAAATTTCGGGCAAATTCGTTGGCGGTTGCATCCTCAAATTGCGTCAAAACCGGAGACAACAACTTGTCTGTCAGTGGCTTGAACGGCCCGGCCAGGTCACTGCCTTTGCTGACAACATACCCGGCCAGGTCGCCTTCTTTTTGCGCTTTCGCCCATGTCAGCCGCACTGTCGAGCCAACGGTGTTCACCGCTTTCAGGCCCGTAACGGCGGTAGGTGGAGTACGGTCGCGGCCCATAGCGGTCAGCGCGGGCGAGGGTGCGGTCAGTTCGCCAAAGGCGGTGATCCCCCTTAGCCGATACTGATACGGTTTGTAGTTGACCGTCAGCGAGTCGGTGAACGAATATTTGTCGGCATCTTCTTTTTCGGCTCCCGAAAAGACCTGAAAAAACGGACGTGTCGTTAGCCGCCGAAAGGTTCGGCCCCCGTCGTCGGAGCGTTCAGGGTAATAGCCCACAAAGTAGGTATCGGAGTACTTCCGGTTCCATTTGATACGGATTAGCTTGTCCTGTTCCTCTTTGAGCAAGGGAGCCAATTCGGGTTCGGGGCTGGGTGACCCGGTTTCGACATAGACTAAGGCCGTGTCGGATTTGAGTTTGAAAGTAGCCGTTGGGGCAAAGACCCGGTACAGGTATTTTTTGTCCCGTTCCACCGTATTGTCCACCAGCCGATAGCCCATAATCTGAGCTTGCCGGGGATTATAGGAAGCCAGCAGCGTAGCCAGCATGAAGCGGGTGTCGTTCTCGTGTTTTTTCAATAGTAATCCATACAGCGTCGTTTTTTCGGTGATGGACGTTTCTTTGCCCAATGCCAGCGTCGCCAGCACCATACCGGCGGTGTCGGTGGGTTGCCGCTGGTGCCATTCGGTTTCGGTCCAGGGCTTGATGGTCCAGGTTTTTTTGGCCCATCGGTTGGCCGAATCAGCTCCAATGGTATACCGTTCAATGGTGTATCCCGTCCGGCTGGCCACTTTCCAGAGTATCTCGCTGGAAGCCTGCCAGCGCAGAATCACCGAATCCTGCTTGTTTTTGGCCAGTAACCTGAACGTCGGGATGTTGGCACCGGGCAGAGCCGGAACAGCTTTGGTAGCGGGAGCCATAACGGGCCTGTCGGGCTGAACGGGTTTCCGGGAGGGTTGAGCAGCCGGTTTGCCGGGCTGAGCCAGCGCGGGCGACAGGGAGGCCACTACCAGCCAGAGTATACAGATGATTTTCATGGCATTTAGTCAATTTTAGGGTGCAGGTCGTTTTTAGCGCAGCATGTATGTCTTGCGGATGTTGGTGGTTTTACCCTTCGACATCGGGTCGGTATAGCCAAAGATGAGCGTTGGCGTGATCGGCAACATGGTCACCATCGACCGCATTCCATCGAAACCAATCAGGGTATTGATGTTGATTTTCAGATAGTTGAAGTCACCGAAGGGATAGGGATTATAGTCGCCCAGGGGCGATATGTTATCTCCGGCGGCAATCAGCAGCCGGTGGAACATATGGTTCGGCTTGTCGCCCTTCTCGTTCCAGCCCCGCACCGTATTGTAGGTATGATCGACTCCCCACCAGTGCTTATTATCTCCGCTATTGTATTTGTCATCGACCCATTTATGGTAATCGGCGGCATTGGATTTCACCCAGTTGGCTGTGTTTTTGGCCGTGCCCAACCGGTTGTCTACAATCTCCCAGACCCGCGTATTGAACAGGTGCAACTGTCCATCCGGCACAAGCTGAATATGCTCATTGTCAATCAGTTCCAGCGTGTTATATACCTGATAGACCGGCGATTTGCGAAGCTGATCCTGCAAATTAATCCACTGCTTGTTCAACGGTTTGATGGTCTGTTCATACCAGCGATTGTTTTGTTCCAGCACATTCACTAAGGCCGGGTTCACGGCAGCTACCCCGTTGTTGTCGTAGGGGTAATCGTTAGCATCATAGCCATCGAAGCCTTCTTTGGAGGAGAAGAAAATTTCAATGCCGTGATCGCGGTTAATGCCCGCCGAGCCATTGGCCGGTACATTGGTCGCGGCCAGTTTGTCGGTCAGGGTATTATAGCGGCTGGTATGAAACTGGTAGTTCAGAATCACTTTGCTGGTTGGTTGTTCGATAACCAACTGCTTGCTGACCGGCGACCGCACCACCGAAGCCGTATAGGCCGACGAGTTAGCCGAAACCACACTGCTGGCTGTTTTGCCGAGGCCGTTGTCGGACAGCGACACCGTTTGCGACGACACATACAGGTTTCCGTAGAGACTCGCCTGTTGTGCCGATTTCTGAGCAAAGGCCGTCAGTTGGGCCGGTATGATAGGCTGCTGGACTACCTGCACCTGCACATCCGTGTTGTTGGGCAGGGTGGGCATGGTATAGGTCAGTTGGTTGCCATCAAAGGTGACCGGCACCCGAATCTCACCCGACGAAGCCGGTGATGGATCTGTCGGAGTGGCCAGCACCACGTTGCCTACGTTTGCCGTTGAGCCTATCGTCCGAACGCTTTGGGCCGGGGCAACTGTGTTTCTGGAAGGGCTTTTTCGGGGTGTGATAACGATTTCTGTTTTCACCTTTTTCGGGTCGAACAGGCAGCCAATGGCTTTCTTGAGCCGAACGGTGCTGCTGTTGCTCTCGCCGGGCAAATAATAGGCTTGGTCCTGATACGGGAATGCGTAGGCCAGACTGCGCTCGTCGATTTTGCCCACGCAGGGGCCGGTAGTAAATGAGAACATCGTGTCCTGCTTAATATCTATCAACTTGCCTTTTCGGTCAGGAAACTGGTATGGTTTGCTAAAATCGTTGTCCTGATAGGCAACGGCTTGAAACGCAATGGAGTAGCTCTTTTTGGGTTGGAAGGCATCCTTCAGCCGGTAGAGTACCTTGTTGTCGTTGTAATAAGGTTCGCCAACCGCCGTGGGCGACAGCGTGGTTTTAACCCGGATTTCGTAGTCATGGCCGAACGCTTCCCCGCTGCTGTTGATGCCATCGACCCGGAATTTATTGGGGTAGTTGAGCGTCACCTGCGGGTTGAGCAAAATATCCACATTCCTGCTATTGTTCGCGTCGATGTTGAACCCGGCAAAGAGCGGCTTATTGCTGAACGGATTGGCGACGGGGGTGCAGGGCGTACCGATGCTGACGGGCAAATCGAAGGTACCGTCGAAAATACCCAGCACGTGGGCCTCACCATGCACAAACCCCTGGAAATAAGTAGGGCTGGGCAACCCGGCCTGCAATAGCGCGGCCGCTTTCAAATCAACAATGGTTACGTCGCCCAAGAAGGGTGCACTCACGCCAACCGCGCCCTGAAACTCGGCGTAGGCCTGGCCCTGCACATACCAGCCGTTTGCCCCGATGAGTTGTTTCGGATTCTCTTCGCAAACCACCGCCTGCCGCTTGAAATTAACATCGAACCCGGCCCCGGCCTTGAACTTGGCCCAGAAAATGGTCCAGTCCACGTCGGCCCCGGCCCGCACCGAAGCCCCAAAGGCCAGCCCGGCGGCATCGTTGTCGTCCCCTTTCGTATCGAACGACGCATCCGTAGCCCGAACGGGCGGGCGGTAGCCCATTCGTTTGAAAGCCGCCATCGACTCCTGGCTGATGATGGACGGGTCAGGCTCAGGAATGTCGGGAATGTCGCCGTTGCCCACCATAAAATAGCCCGTTGCGTCGGCCACCCCGCTGAAGAGTTCGAGCTGAACCCGATGGGTGGGTTCGCCAATTTTGAGCGTGTATTTATCCTGTTTGAAATCGGCACGGACGGCCAGTTGCGCGCTCTTAATCTCCAGCACGTTTGACATTCCCCCCTTCACATCGGCATCGAGGGAGAATATCTTTTGCGGGAAATCGTACATGGCCAGCACATTGGCCTGAAGCAGGCTTGTGCCGTCGGTGCCGCCAATGAGGTTGCCTTGCCCCTGCACACTGATGGTGTTGAGTTCGCCGTTTTTCATGGAGCCTTCGATGGTGGCTCTGGCATTGAGGATATTCTGGCTGGCCACCGAGAAATACATAGCCATCTTCAACCCGTCGGTGCCCTTATTGGCCGCATAATCGTAATTATCGGTTTTGGGTTGCGTTTCAAACGTAGCGTTCGGGTCGGGTTTGGGCGGGGTCATGTTGTGGTACAGCCCACCGCCCAGCCCGTTGACAGTGACGGGGCCAATCTGAAACAAACCCGGCGTACCGCTGCCAGCCAGATAAAAATACCAGTAGGGAAAATCGCCCCGGCCAAAAATGCTCTGACCCACAACGGAATAGGAGCCAACTTTGGTCGACAGATTACCCTTGAATCCGTTGCCCGGCAGGTCTTTGTCCTTGCTGTCACGGTAAAATTTGAGCGACCCCTCCACCGCCAATGGCCCCAGTTGGCCGCTCACCTGCGCGTCTTCGAGTTCGGTACGGTCGTAGCTGAAACTGGGCCGGATACCGTCCATCTTCACATTCGCCAAAATCAGCAACCCTACGCCCGCTTTGGGCGAGGCAGGCATATCAGCTAAGTCCATGCTGCCATGGAAATAAAATCCGGCCTTTACTTTCACATCGCCCTGCCCCGGTTTCACCACCGGCGTAAAGGCATCGACGGTAAACGGTGAGCCGCCTACTGATTTTTGCGGACTGGCAAACTTGCCCACAAACGCATCGGCCTGCTGCACTAAGGCTTTTCCTTTCTGGTAAGCTTCGGATTTCGACTCGCCAATGCTGAAGTAGGGTGCCTTCGACTGCACAACCAAGTGCTCTACGTCGATGAGGTCTAACTTGAAATCGGGCAGGATGCCAAAATCCGGCGTGAAGGTGATGTTTCCATTCAGATCGGCTTTGGCCAGCACATCCGAAACCGTCACCGACACACTAATGACTGACGATTCTTTAATGGTAAGCCCGGCTTTCCAGATGGGTACGTTGATATCGCCGGTGGTCGGGGTCACGTTGAAGACGTATTTCAGCCCACTCCCGTCGTTAGTGAGGGTGTTGGTATAGGTCAGTGCCGACTGCACATTATTATCCGAAATAGGCAACCCGACTTTTCCATTGGCGTTGGCGTTCACAAACGTACCATCGAAAAAGGTGATGCCTATTTTATCGAGCGAGAAATACCAGCCGTCTAAACTGCCCTCTTTATAATTGATGACATTTTCAGCGTTGAGCACACCCGTCAGGCCGAGGCTTTTTCCCAGCATCATGTTACGTACCATAACGTTCGCTACACTGGTTGTTTTGCCATCGGTCTTCTGAAATATACCCGGCAGGGTGATGCTCAATTCGGGCATAAAAAAACCCTGCCAGGCGGTTTCTTTCAATAGAGTCAGTTTGGAGGCCGCATCGGGTTTATCGGTCACTAAGCTATTCTGGAGTGCTGTTAGAGCCTCGCCAAAGCCATCGGCGTTGCGGTTGACATCGTGGTCATAGACAGCTCCGTTGCCCAGTTTGAACGTAAAATCATCTAAGCCCTGAAACCGGAACGCCCCGGCAATGCTGGCTTTGGCCTGCCAATTGTCAAAGCCATCTTTGGTATTGGCCACAAGCCGGGCCTTTACGGATGCGCCATCGGCCACCAGTTTAGCATCGGGAATGGTTACGTCGGCCACAATGTTCAGCACGTTGTCGCTGCCGTTGGCTTTGTAGGCTAAATAGGTGCTATTGGCCGGGTCGGTGCCGCCTTTCAGGGTCAGCGTCTGGGCGGTGTAGGGAATGTCGGTGTCTTTCAGCAGATACAGCACCGGCTGGCTCTGGCAACCCGCCATAGGCAAACACGCCCCCATCAGGCCGAGGGGCACGGAAACGTTCGCGTCGCTGACCTCCAGCACCGAAAATGCATCGTACTGGGCCGTGGTGGGCGTAAACAGGATATTGTCGACAGCCACCGTAAACACGCCCGACGAATAGCCGAAGGGCGTAGCAACACCTGCACCATTTATCTGCTGGTTCACCTGCTGAACGGCCTGCTGTTTGTAACTCTCATATTCGCTGGTGATTTTATCTTTTAGTCCTTTCCAGGCGGGCGCGAGGCTCTTTTCATCGGCTGATTTAAGCAGCCATGTTTTCAGGTCGCCTGTTGAGGGCAGGCTGGGCGCGTTGGGGGTGGTAGGAGCAGCCGTTAATTCTGGGCCAAAGCCAATGTCCTTCCGTTTTTTCGACTGCACCTGCCCGGCAATCAGGATGTTATCCGTGTTGATTTTTACGTCTTTGAACGCCACCTGTACCGGAATAAACGGCCCGCTGCGCCCGGTGGGTGTGAAATCCAGACCGAGTGCCACTGTCCCGTCGCCACTATAGGTATCGCCGTTTTTGTTTAAGGTACTGATACTAAGCTGATAGCCTTCCTTATTGCCGATATAGACCGTCTGGCTGTTGTCGAGGTCGGTTTTCAGTTTCGTATTTGCACTAACGGTGATTTTACAATCACAACTGCCGCTGACGGGCGTAAACACCGCGCCAGAATCGGCTTTGGGCTTACTGCCCACCACCTTCTCCGAACTCGTCACGAGGTTGTCGGCAACAATGGTTTTTACCGGCCCGTAGGTGAACGTATTGACGGTGCTAAGGCCTTTGTTCTGGAAATTGACTAAACCCTCAAACCGCCCTTTGCCCTGCACTTTCACCCGCCATGCGTAGGTGTGGCCCAACTCGAAGCGGGGGTCGGTGGCTTTCAGGATGTAGAGCGGGCTGGCATTTGGCACCACCACTTCGGTAAACAGCGGCCCCGACTCAAACACGTTGTAGGCATTCTGGCCTTGACGCAGTTCAGCAATTTGCAGCACATACTCAAGTTGCGTTGGGTTGGCCCCCGCCGGAAACGTCCACGAAAACTGGTGCGGCTGATAGGTTGCTGTTGCCGTTTGGAGCGTGTCTTTATCCTGCGGCAATAGCAGATACGGCGGTTCGATGCTGCGAATACTGAACGATCTACATACCTCATCAGACAGTGCGTTCGAGCCATTAAACTGGTAAGCCCGGATACAGGCTTCATAATCGCCTTCGGGCAGAATGTAGTTACCAATCAGGTCGCGTTTGAGGGCAATGGTACTGTTATCGCGGCTGGGGTCGCTCGAAAACAGATTTCCGATTTGGGCAGCGGTGATTCGTTGCGGTCCCTGTATGGTAATGGGCTGGGCCAGAAACGGCTGAATAACGTTGTATTGAGCCGGTATCGTAATCGACACACCCGTGTTGCTTTTCAGGGTTCCGGCCAGCCGGATGTCGGTTTTGCCACTGGCGTTTACCATGAGCGTCACGCGCTGGTTGAACTGCGTGATGTAGTCACTTATCAGGTTGGAGTACGGTGCGTTGATAGTGAACGCCGTAATCTGCACCTGCTGCTGGGCAAACAGGCTCCCGCCGGTGCCATACATAAGCAGGAATACAAGTAGACAAAAAAACGATCCAACGTGCTGAACCGTTGCTCTTTCACTCATTCGCTCTTTCACTCTTTGATTATGTGAAGGTTTCATGGCAGGTCAGAAGATAAAGGTGTAGTCGAGGCTTCCCCGGAATTCGTCGAAATTGCGGCTGGCCGGGCCGCTGGCATCGGTGCTGTGGCTCTGGTACAAACTCAGCCCTACGCGGTGGTGCTTGTCGGGTTGCATTCGCGCACTGGCCACAAGATTGGTAGCGGTCAATTGTTCGCCAATGTTATAATTCGCACTCAGACTGGTACTAAGTTTGTTGCTCAAAAAACCCTTCGAGACACCTGCATTCAGGCCAATGTTGCTGGTGGTGCCGGTCAGGTTGGTGAGCGTGAAATAGTTTACGCCCGCGTCGATGCTCACAAACCGCTTGTCGAGCGAGAGCGAATAACTGAGCAGGCCATTTAGCCCGCTGTATTCGGTGTTGGCTTTCAAGTCGGCGTTGCCGCTGTTGTCTACTAACTGATTGGTACCGACCGACAGCAGGATGGTGTGACTGCGCTCATCGTTGAAGAAACTGAGTCGGGGCATTACCGTGATGCTGTAATTGGCCTGATTCATCAGTTGCGCGGCTGCCTGACCGGGTGTCAGCAGGGTTTGTTTGATGCCCGGCGTCTGGTTAAAGGTCGAGTAATTCATGTTGGCCGAAATACCGAACTGCGCCGATGGATTGTAGGCCAGCGTAGCCGTGGGCAGAAACCGCTTCGTTTGCCGGAGTTTGTCGCCATACAGATTGTCACGCTGAAGGCGCAGATTTGCGTTGACAATGACCTTGTTATGCGCCAGATTAAACCGGGGAGCCACCGAAAACACTTCCAAATCGTTGTTGACGTTGTACATGCCCATGGTGGTATAGCCGGGGTCGATGCGCTGGTAGCCTAACCGAAGGCCGTACCCCTGCCCATTGTAACTCAGGGTCGAACTAACCGCCAGCAACCCCCGCGACGATACGTTCGGGTCGACGGATTTGTAAATGACCGGCGGCAAACTGGCCGGTAACTGCGTCGAGTCGATTTTGGCGGCATTGATGTTGCCTGTGTAAATGCTCAGTCCTGCATCGGCAGTGAACAGAAGTCTCGGACCAAACGACTTGTTGATAATAGCTCCTACGACCGTGTTGCGGGCTGGGTTCAGGCCATATTTGTCGTAGTCGGTCAGCGATTCGGCATGGTCGCGGCCCTGAAGCAGAATCAGGTCGATGAAGTCGCTGGATGGCTCGTCGGACTTCGATTTGCGGAGATTGATGCCGAGCCGGGCCGCATACCCCGTTCGCAGAAAGGCCGTCGGCACACCCTCGGCGGAGTTGGTAGCCCGGTTGAACCGCCCCATCACGAAGCCCATCCGCAACAGTCCTTTTTGCACCTCCAGTCCTCCGCCCAGCAGGGTAAAACCATTGAGGGTATAGTCCGAAAAGCGCAGGTTCCGGTAGCCCGCATGGAGTGTGAACCCCTTATAGGTAGGGCTGATGCCGAACTGATTGAATGGCTGAGTGAACGACGTTTGCCGATTGGAATACGCCACCGAAAACGGCAGGCTCAAGCCGTTGAAAAGCGTGACGGTTGCATTTCCTGACAGCGCGTAGCCGAACGGATTGGCTTGGTAGAGGGGGCTTTGGCTGCCCGTGCTGTAGTAACTCCGCAGACCGATGCTACCCGTTATCTTCACGGGGTTTTTAGCCGAAAACTGGCCGACATCCTGAGCAATGGCTGCTGTGCCAACATTCAACAGACCTAAAAACAGACAGTATTTTTTCATGGCAAAATGGTGTGGTTCGTCAGGAAGAGTGTTATGGCCTATCGCTATGGCAACTTCAGGGTTCAGGGCAGAACCCATACGCGCGTTATGAACAGCATGGTTACGGTTAGCCAGAATGTACCCGTTATAATAGCCAGCCACGCCAGCAACCGCCCGCCCCGCTGCCCGTGGCTCTTCCGAATCCGTACCAGACCAATTACACCCAGCACCACACTGGCCGTAACCAGCACCAGAAACGGCAGAAACAATCCCTTCAGCAGGCTAAAGAACCCAAAAAGACCCGCTGCGAAAGAGAGCACAGCAATCTTATCGCTCGGTGGTGAATACAGCCGCCCGTTTCGATACGTCGGTGCCACCGAATCAGGCGCAGCGACAACGGTAATGTAGTTTCCCTCAACTGCCATGACCGGCTCAATAGTCAGGCGGCCGACAGCGAAAATCAGTAGGAACAGCAGCGTTTTCATTGGGGTGGCTTAGTGATACGCATGGCTTTAGCTCAGAAAGCGTAGCCCAATGAGGCTTTGAAAGCAGGCAGCAGCCCAACTGAAATCCGGCTTTGATCGTCGGAGAGGTTTTTGCTATCGGTAATGACGATACCATAGGCCGGGCCACCCGCCACCTCGAACGTAAAATGACCTGTAACGAACTGATAGCCAATGAGTGCCCGTATATTCACCAACCCCGCCGAAGTTGTGTTGTTGTCGTAGGGAATGAAGTGATACAATCCGCCCGCCGACACAAATAGCCCTTTGGGTACATACGACTCACCCAGATATTGCCGAAAATCCAGGCCCGCCCGGTAGCTGCCTTTCAGCACGCCGTAGGGATAAATGCCGCCTGTTATCACGATTGACGTTTTGGACCCGATACGCCTTTCAAAATCCAGATTCACCCCGCCCAGAACCAGGCCCATGAAATTGAGCTTTATCACCGAACTGTAGTCATACGGCCTCTCCCGCTCGACCACAATCGTGGTACGGTCATGCTGATGAGCATCGTAGGCAGCCTGCCGGGTGGCCGGAGCAGCTACCGGTGCTGTTTGTACGGTTGGAGCAGGTTGCTCAGCGGGGGTAGCCTGGACCGATGCACCGGTCGATTGCAGGGTTGTTTTGGGTACCGATTTAGCAGCCGCAGCGGTTGACTTCCGGGCGGGTGTGGTCGGCTTTTTTGTTTGGGCTACGGCCAGTGTGCTTAAGCACAGGAGCGAAAGAATGAGGCATTTTTTCATGGATGTGGATAGAATAGAAAAAGAACTTTGTAAGACTGTAGTTTAAATTTGGCTCATTCAGTTATCCGCGCAGGCATCAATGCAGGTGCTTACGCTGGAAAAACGAACCGCCGGAGTGGTCAGAATAAAGGCTGGCACCACATTAGCGATTTCGGCTCCGCCATAGCCAAAGTTGAGGGCTTTGGTGCGCGACATTATCTTGCCCACCTGCTGGTTATAGCCCTGATAGGTGCCCATGCCAATGAAAAGCCGGTTGTTGCAGTTTTCACCACCATTGCACTCGACGCCCCCAAATACAGCGTTGGCCGGAATACTGCCCCGCCAGGCCTCCCAGCGGAATTTAGGGTTATCGGCATTATCGACCAGAATTTCGAATTTATCCAGCAGAACCTCCGCCCCGCCATAGCCGATGTTGCAGGTCGTTCCCACGACCTTGCCCGGATGGTTGGCACCTTTGTAGCTACCCCGACAAACGTACCGGGTCTGACCGGGGACTTCCTGAAACGCAACCGCTCCCGATGGAATCGACCCCGTATACCGATACCAGCCCGCCCATACGGTGGCCGCTCGGGCGGGTGGGGCTTCATTCCGGGCGGGCGGGGCCTGATTGTAAGCGGGTGGAGCGGTTGAAACAGCGGTGCCAATCCGGGCTTGTGGATAGGCCGGTGGAGCCTCGAAACGGGGCTGATCGGCCCGCAGTGCCCATTTCTGGTAATCATTCCCGCTCGCATCGTTCGGGTAGAGTTGTTCCGCATTTCCATCCAACCGCTTTCCCGTGGCGACGGATGTAACGGTATAGAAGCCCCGCGCATCGGCCGGTTCAATCATCCAATTCTGATAATTTCCGCCATTACAGTCCGATACGTAGAGTCTTCCCGCATCCCCGTCCAAGCACTTGCCGGTAGCACTCGAACGAACCGTATACGTACGTAACCCATTGACTTGCAAATCGGTAGCGCGAACGTACCAGGTTTGATACGCTCCGCCATTGGCACTGGACGGATACACCCGACTGTTATCGCCATCGAGCATTTTTCCTGTTCCTCGTGAATAGAACGTGAACATACCCGAAAATTTCTGTCCATACATCGATGGACTGGTAAACAAGAGCAGGCCAACGAGCAGAGCTAATGCCCGGCGCAGGGAAAATGTAGTGAATACCATATTGATACCTGATTACTGTGGAAAGACGTAGAACAGATTGCGGATTACCAACGAGATCAACCCGGCCCCCGACAAAGCGTTGTGGGGTCAATTGTCGTCGTTGGCCCGTAATAGACATTGCCGTTGGTCATGACCACATAGGCCCTGTATTTGTAGGAAATTGACTTAGTAGACCCTCCATTAACCAGATAAGCAGTATAGCCCAGCGCAAACGGGTTTCGATAGATGTATTCCGTAGCCGTCTGATTACCACAGGGGTTCAAATTCACCCCCCCTCCTATGGCACAGGCTCCACAATTAACGGTTTTTGTGTTGCCGGTTTTGTCGGTTATATTAAAACGGGCAGAGAAGTAACCACCCAATAGCGATGAATACGTATTGCCCGACTCAACTTTTGGATTGTCGATGGCTGGATCGCCTGATTGGTTGTTCGGTAATAGACAGATACCAAACTTAGACGGCGTTTCAGTTCTGGATTCATACGTAAAACTGACCTGAATTTCCATTGCGGTTAACGGTGTTCCCGATGATTTACAGGGGTCGTTATACGTTGCGGGATTGGCCGTTGGGAAGTTGCTGGAAGCGCAAAGCAGGGGACTTTCCAGCTTAATCCCCGAAATAACGGGCGGCACAAGCGCGGCTGTTTTTAGTGTACTTACCGGACTATAGCCAACGCCTGCGCTTGTTTGGGCATAGGCTCGAATATAATACGTAGTGTTGGGCTGGAGATTATCGAGGTATACGCTCTTGTCTCCGGCTCCCGCTCCTGTCGTTTTCCTACTATCGCCAACCGTTGGATTCTGGTTTGTCGCACTGTAACAAAGGCCAACTTCGGTAATGGGAATGGTTGCCGAATAACTCACGTTGAAACGCAAATCGGGCAGGGTGGTTACGCCAACGGTGCCGCTTGGGTTGACTGGTTTTGTGACAACGGGTAAGGGAACATCGGCGGTCTTGAACGTCTTTACATCACCATAGGCCGTACCCACGCTATTTGTTGCGTAGGCTCGCACGTAGTAAATTGTATTGGGCGACAGGTTCGTGAGCGCGTTGCTGAAGAACTGCGTGCTGTTGGCCCCATTGCTGGTTTTGGCATCGGCAGTGGTGGGGTTCTGGTTGTTGCTGCTCCAGCATACGCCCGCCTGAATGCTGTTGTTGGTGCCGATGGATGTAATGTTCATGCCCACCGTAGCCGCGTTGTAGGTCACGTTCGAGATGTCGCCGGTAGTAACGGTTGGGGCTGTCTCATTCGAGGTTTTCACGGTTTTCACCTCGCTATAGCCCGTGCCGGTGGCGTTGGTGGCGTAGGCCCGCACGTAGTAGATAGTGTTGGGTTTCAGACTTCCGAACACACTTTTAAAGTCTTTCGGCACCGCGCTGGCGGCTCCCATTTCGGTTTTGGTATCGGCCGTGGTGGGCGTTTGGTTCGTTTCGGACAGCACATGCCCAAACTGCGTTATGTCGCTGGTGCCGAGGCTGGTCAGTTTACCCGTCATGGAAAACGCCGTGGTGGTTAGGTCGGCGGCATCGGCGGTGGTCACTTCCGGGGCTTTCAGATTCTCGGTGGTGAACGTTGCCTGTTCGCTGTACACCGGGTCACCGTCGTGGAGCACGTAGGCCCGCACAAAGTATTTCGTACCGGCTGTCAGACCGGTTAGCGTGGCCGAGAAGTCGAGCGTAGCCGTTGCCGAGGTACCTGCCGAAATTTTGGCACTGGCCGTGGTTGGACTTTCGGTGGTGGCATAGCAAATGCCGTAGTCTTTTATGGTGCTGCTGCCCGATGCGCCAAAACCGACGTCTTTGAGCGTGCAGGTGGCTTTGGCACTGCTGGTTTTCACCTCCGACATACTCACAGTTCCCAGAACGGGGGTTCTGACACCGGGTGCCGGGTCTTTTTTAGGACCGCACCCCAGCCAGATCAGCAGCGACAGGCTACTGAATAGCTGGAGAATGAGCGATGATTTGGATGGATAGTTCATGGTTGATGGACATTACTTAAAAAGTAGAATTGGTCAATTTGTACAGATCAGATTCTCGTGCAGTAGACCGCTTCCGCTTCGTTGACACCAATTTTTCAACTAACGGTAACCGTATACGTTTCCCTATGTTTATCCCATTATCCATACACGGCTTGACCATTTTTTCAGTACGCAGGCCGGAAGGACAGGTGGTAACCATTAAGGATTATAGCAGGGAACAGCACTCGAATTAGCAGCTCTGGTTCCGTTCTGATAGGTGGTCTCGCCAACACTGTTCTGATAGCTTCCACAAGAGCCTAAGGCGTTAATGACTCCCCCCTGAAACCGGACTAATTGTTTCCCTTCAGTGACGGTTGGATCGCAACTGGTAGTGGGAAATTTTAGCCAACTCCGTTCCCAGTCAACGGCTATCCACATTCTGTAGGCTTTATCCCATATCGCCTGCGCCCCAGTTCCAGGCGTATAGAATATTGCGCCAAGTACCGATCCCTTTTTAAACGTCACATAAGACCCTTTGTCGGTGGCGTTAGCGGCTGTGGGTGTTACGTCTCCATCTGGGTATCCTAATGGACTGTTCCAACGGTCAATAGCTTTGTATTTGGCATAGATTGGTCCATAAACAGCGAATACGCCCGTTGGATCGGTAACGATTACCCCGTTTTCAAACTCATTGCCGGAAATGCCCGTCGCAAAGCCTGTTCCATCTGAAGTAGGCAGGCCAAGTCCGGTGAAGTTGTCCTGCCCCAGCGCATCATACTTCACCATTTCGTTTTTCAGAAAACCATACGCTTTCCCGTTGAAGTAGTAAATAGCCCGGTCTTTGGAGCCGTAGTACTGGACGTAGCCTTTTTTACCAGCCGTTTGTTGAGGCACACTTCCATTATCGGCACCCTGTGTCCAGCCGAGTGCTTTGTATTTAGCATCAATGGCCACCTGATAGTCAGGTTTAGTAGGGCTTACCGGCGTTACGGGTGTGTCTTCCCCTTTTTTGCAACCGCTTAGGGCCATCATTCCGGCAAGGGTAATCAGTGTAAACGTTTTCATGTTGATATAGATAGAAGAGTTGGTGCCTACTCGATTACAGGTTTTCGGCCTCGCCTGTTTTGGTACGATTTTAAGTAGTTCAGAAATTAGGTAACTTTGGCAAAAACTATTGCGAACTCATGGCACCGCTCAGCAATCTTCAACTTGAGTTATTGAAACTCTACGCTAACAGCGTCGACGACCAAAAACTATTGGAAATCAAGCTGTTACTTGGCAACTACTTTGCTCAGAAAGCAACCGAAGCGATGGACAACGTTTGGGACGAGCAACAACTGACCGAACAGGATATGATCAACTGGACAACCGAACACAATCGTGGTACGCGTCGTTCTTGACCCCAATATTCTGGTTGCCATTATTGGCCGAAAATCTCCGTTTCGCTGGGTATTCGATGCCATTCTCAACGGGCGTATAACCTTATGCCTGACCACACCAATCTTACTCGAATACCGCGAAATTCTCGAACGCAAAAATGGAGTTGACGTAGCTGAAAACATGGTAAATTTTCTGACCGTGCATCCGTTTGTTGAGCGTTACGAAATTTATTACGATATGCGTTTGATCGAATCAGACGCCGACGATAACATCTTTGCCAATTGCGCATTTGCGTCAGGCAGTATCCTGATTAGCCACGACGCTCATTTCAACGTGCTCCGCTCACTCGATTTTCCTAAAATCACCCTGATGTCAATCGCGGAGTTCAAGACACATCTCAACGCAAACGTCTAATTTCCAGACAGTTTTATCGTTTTCATTGGTTTGTGAATTGAAGAATTGGTGCCTACTCAGTTTCAGGTTTTTGGCGTCGCCTGATGCCAAGACCTATAAGGTTTTCAAAACCTTATAGGTCTGAGTAAACAGTCTTACTGCACCATGCCGCTGATGCCCGCATGATAGACTGTGCCATCTTTAGCGACTACACAGGGCGATGAGTGGTCGATGGTCCTACCCGTTCCGTATTCCCATTTTTTGGCCCCGGTAGCCGCATCGAAGGCAAATACCTTTTCACCGATCCCGATATAAACCAACCCCGTAGCCACCACCGCACCCGACCAGATCAGGTTGCCTACGCCGGGCTTTGCTTTCCACTTTTCGGCCCCCGTGGCCGCGTCAACAGCGTAGAATGTGCCGCCACCGCCAACGTACACAATACCGTTGGCGACTATCGGCGAAGAATAGTAGGTGCCGCCATCAGGCGTAGGAAAGGCCCATTTTTTTGCTCCTGTGAGCGCGTCGATGGCGTACAGGTTTTGGTTATCAGAGCCAAAAATGCCGCTGCCGATGTAGGCGGTCCCATTGACGATGGTAGGCGATGAATTGACGGTAGTAACTTCCGAAAACCCCCATTTCAGCGCACCCGTTGTCAGGTCGAATGCATTAAAGCCTCCCCCTTCGGAGCCGACGTATAAAAGACCATTGGCAACGGCAGGCGACGATTCGGTAATAAACGTTTTGGCGGCTTTCCACTTCCGCGTTCCGGTTAGCGCATCCAGGCCATATACGCCTACCTGACTGCCACTACCCCGAATGCTGGCATAGACAACACCGTCAACCACCGTTGGCGAGGCTTGCCAGCCATAGACTTCGTCGTCCTGAAACTGCCATTTTTTCACCCCTGTCAATGCATCGAGCGCGAACAGATAATGCTCACCCGGATAATAGACCAGTCCATTACTCACCATCGGGGCCGCAAACGGCTGACTTAAACCAGGGGCAGATTCCCATTTTTTCGCACCCGTTGTTGCATCGAGCGCATACAGTTTCTTGTCCCAACTGGCAATGTAAACGACTCCATTAACCACCGTTGGCGTGGCCTGAATTGCGTCGCCAGCCTTAAACGCCCATTTTTTCGCGCCCGTCAAGGCATCCAATGCGTACAGATACCCGTCAAGATTCCCGATGTACACCGTTCCATTGTTGGCGGGTTTATCTACCGTTACGGTAGCCGTATAGGCCTGTGTACTACCGTCCTCCGCCGTAACGGTGTAGGTCACGGCTTTGCCGAAATCCTGCGCCACGCCCGTAGCGGGCGAAACCGTCGCTTTGTCGGAGAGCGTGAGGGTAGGCACCAGTTTGGTTACGTCCGTACCGGCAGGCACCGTAGCCGAAACGGTTTTGGCAGTGGCATCAATTACACCCGTCACAGCGGGAGTCAGTCCGTTAAACCCAAAGGCCGTGATGACTTTGGCCGCGCTTTTGGTCGTGGGTGTCGGAGTAGGCGTTACGATTGGGTCGTCCGCTTTTTTGCAGGAAACCACCCACATCAGCAGACAGAACAGAGTGGATAGAAGGGGAATGCGGGATTTCATGGTCCGTTTGGTTTACAAAAAAGTGGTATAAACAGAAAGTAAATAGTCGTCAAAGGTGCTGTACAGGAAAGCCCGCTTCAATGGCCCAAACGGAGCTAAATCAGGGCGATATCGACAAACACGTACGCCTTGTTTCTCATGATATTTACCAGAAAATCAACAGCGTTGTCTTTTAACGCCACTAAACTCACACTTTAGTGATACTACATGCCAGTATGAGTCGGTGAGCAACCGGTAATAGCGGGTGAGTGAACCGAATTTTAGGGTGAACTATCAAACGGTAAGGCTACAAACCCGTTTAATGAATTGAGAAAAAATGAAACCTATTAACCCCGTAAAGACTACTATTCACCCACTATTTACGGCTGTTGGCGGGCGGTGGGTAGAGAAAGCCGGATTAAAGTTGTACGTTCGAGACGAACACCTGTTCTTATGGCATGGTGTTCAGGTATTTGTTAACAGTCCACTACCTTATTATCATCCGTATGCCTGCGAGCGTAAAAGGTATTTTCTGGAGTTTATGCCTGATTGGTATCAGCCAGGTGTTTAGTTTTGGTCAGCCGGGACCGGGTCTGCCCCAACCGCTCGGAGACGGCCCTCCCTGCCCCCCCTACTGCGGTTTCAAAACCTTTACCTTTCAAATCAATGGGAAGCAATTGTTCGATCCGTGCGGCAAGGCGGTGGTGCTTAAGGGCGTGAACAAGCAGGTTTATTTTGATGCAGTCGACCCCGATGGGGCAATCTCGTTTCGGGAGATCGCCAAAACCGGTGCCAACTGCGTTCGTATTGTCTGGCAGATGCGGAATGATGCCACGCTCGTTCCATCCTCTACTACCCTGCTGGATCGAATCATCACCAACGCAAAAGCCAACAAACTTATTCCTATTGTCGGCCTGTGGGACTATACCGGCGATACCCTCAACGACGGAGGATTCAGCCATTTATCCGAGTACGTGGCCTACTGGACACGGGCCGATGTGGTCACGCTCATTCGCAAACATCAGACATCGCTCATCCTAAACATTGCCAACGAAGCGGGCCTGGGCGATGGCTGTGAGGACTCGCCCGAATGCCTGACTACCTACGCGCTTGCCTATAAAACAGCCATTAACACCTTGCGGGCGAACCGAATTAACGTACCGCTGATGATTGACGGAACGGACCTGGGCAAAAGCCTGCACTGTTTTGCCGTGAAGGGACAGGAAATTCTGAACGCCGATCCGCGCAAAAACATCCTTTTCGATTTTCATCCTTACTGGCCGAAGTCAGTGACCGACACATTGGAGGGAGGCCGGTTTATTGCCAATAAATTCAACGAAGTACGCAGCCTGCCCATTACGCTCGTCATGGGCGAAACAGCCAAATACGGTGCCTGGGCGGGCCAAAACGTTAATCCCAGTTCCGACGCCGGTGAGGTCGATTATAGTCAGTTGGTCAGGCAGGCCGACTCAGCCGGGATAGGCTGGCTGCTGTGGGAATGGGGACCGGGCGAACGCGATGCAACGGGGCAGTTAGTTTATGAATCCATGAACATGACCCTCGATAGAACCTATAACTCACTGAACACCATACCCACTACATCTCGCCGGTACTGGGCAAAAGAACTGGCCATCGACGCCCCGAACAGCATTAAAAACACCGCCCAACGGACGTTTTTCATCAATCACCTCTTTAAAACCTGCCCGCGCACCGACTAATGGCACGACTGCTGTTTATTTTCCTGCTCGGCCTGACGGGGCGGGTGCTGGCCCAACTGCCCAACGCCCGTTTTGACTTATTAAGCAACAAAGACGGTCTGCCGAGCAACACCGTTAATGTGGCCGTTGAGGATGAGCGCGGGTTTATGTGGTTCGGTACGCGCAAAAACCTGACCCGCTATGATGGCTACACCTTTCAGAGCATTCCTGCCATTGGCCAGGTCTATGGGCTGGCTACAAACCGGAGCGGTGCGCTTTACGTGTCTACCCAAACAACCGGCCAACTCCTGCACCTGACGACCCCAAGCCAACCGCCTGCGCTGGTTTATTCCCATCAGGAAGGGGGCGCCTATAACACCTTTATCGACTCGTTTGGTGATGTCTGGTTTTCGGACGTAAATGGCATCCATCGGTACGAACCGGCTACCCGCAAACGGCATTTTTACCCGATGCGAAAAACGACTTTCGTGTTCCATAAAGGTTCGTTTGTGGAGGATGCCGACAAAAACGTGTGGGTACTGGGCTTTGAAGTCGGGCTTTTTCGATACGACCGTAAAGCGGATACATTGCGGTGCCTGTTTGGCCTCGACTGCCCCCGCCCGGACTTCACGATTATGCAAACACCCCTGCGTGGTGGATTTTTCGACCGGCAGGGCCTGTTGTGGATAGCCGCCGAACGAAGCGGAATAGTACGCTATAACCCCCGGTCCGGCGAGTTGAAACGGTTTGAACTGCCAGCAGGCCAGTGCTTTTCGATATGTCCCGATACCGACGACCAGAAGCGGCCTGTTATTTGGGTGGGCACCGACCGGGGCATTCAACTCTTCCGGCCCGATACCGAAACCTTCCAGTCGTTTACGGATGTACTGCCCGTTCCGTTTGCGGTGCTGTCCATTTACCGCGCTGCCCGAACGGGCATTGTGTGGTTCTGCACCACCGAGGGATTACTGCGCTACAATCCGCATAATCAGGCCATTCAAACCAATCGCATCGGCAACCTGGCACGGCCCCACCGCATAGCTTCCGTCAACGGATTCCTGACCGACCGCAGCGACCCCACCGGGCAAACCGTCTGGATGGCGGTGGCCTACAACGGGTTGCTGCGCTGGAACCGGCGCGACAATACCACCCGGCTGTTCAGGTTTCCGACCTATTATGGAGCAGCCCTCGAAGCCAACTGGCTCGTGCAGGATAGCCTGAACCGTATTTGGGTGGGCGGCAACCAATGGCAAGTCTGGGAAGATGGTAAAGGCGATGCCAGCGACAATCGGTTCGAGGGCATTTTCGGGTTTGACCCGCATAGCGAAACGTACTTGCCAAAGTCGTTTACGGTACACCATACATTCTTCTCGGTGCCGTTTTATTCACTTGGCCTGATTGACCGTCGGGGCCGGTTCTGGGTCGTTAACCACTACGAGGGAGTTCATGTACTCGACCCGGCCACCAACCGCGAACTGCACCTGTGGGACAAACCCACCCACGATTCGCTGATGCAGCAGGGCAATTGGGTGATGTGCCTCTACGAAGACCGCCGGGGTAAACTCTGGCTCGGCACGAATCAGGGCCTGTTTTATTTCGATGAACGTATCCGGCAATTTGTGGTTGCGCAACGACAGTTCGGCACCGGTGGTTCAGTATTGGATATGACACAGGATCAGGCCGGTAATTTCTGGGTGGTGGGCTGGCATTCACTGGCTAAACTCAATGAACACGGAAAAGTGCTTCAGTCCTGGTCCGAAAAAGACGGTTTATACGATGGCGAGTGCCGACGCGTGGCCGTAGACGCCCAAAACCGCGTCTGGATTGGCACTTACGACGGATTGCACGTGCTGGACGAGCCAAAAAATACCATTCGTCGGTTAACGGCAAGCGATGGATTACTGTCGAACAGCACAATGGCCGGTTTGCGCATGGGCGAAGGCGACGACCTGTTTGTGGGAAGCACCGGGGGCTGGAGCACCGTAAATACCCGAACAATCAGCCGCGAAAAAGTTGCCAACAACCTGCAACTCACGTCCGTGCGGATAAATAACCGCGAATCAGCCCAGAACTGGCGACAGAGCGTGACCCTGACACATACCGAAAATGCCGTCAGTTTCGGATTTTCGGCCATGAATTTCCTCATCCCGGCGTATAACTATTACGCGTATTTTCTCGACGGTTTCGACAAAACATGGACCACGGCTGGTCCTGACCATCAGGCGAATTACACCAATCTACCACCCGGCCCGTATGTGTTTCGGGTGCGGGCCACCAACGAGTTCGACCGCCAGCAACATAGCACCCTTGCCATACCCTTCACGATCCGCCCCGCCTTCTACGAAACCTGGTGGTTCAGGCTTCTATTGCTCCTGTTGCTGACAGGAGCACTGGCTTTTGTCTACCAGAACCGCCTGTCTTACCGAACGATAAAAGCCCGATTAGCCCTTGAAGAAGCAACGCTGCGGCAACAGGAAGCAAAGTACAACGAAGAAGTTGCGGCCTACCAACTCAAACTTTCGCAGACTGAAATGGCAGCCCTGCGTTCGCAGATGAACCCGCATTTCATTTTCAACTGCCTTAATTCAATTCAGTTCTTTACGGCCCAGAACGATGCCGAACGAGCCTCCGATTATTTAGCCAAATTCTCCCGGCTGATTCGATTGGTACTGGAAAACTCCAAGTCCGAACGCGTTACGCTGGCCAATGAACTGGAAACCCTGCGGCTTTATATCGAAATGGAAGCTATGCGCTTTCCCGACAAACTCCACTACATTATCACGGTAGCCAATTCTATCGACGCAGAAAGCATCCAGATTCCACCCCTGTTGCTCCAGCCTTTTGTAGAAAACGCCATCTGGCACGGGCTGATGCACAAAGACGATGGCGGCAACGTGAGTGTGCGCGTTGAGCAACTTCAGGACGACCGGCTGCACGTAGCCATCACCGACGACGGCGTGGGGCGGCAGCAGGCGGCTGTGTTCAAAAGCAAGTCGGCCACCCGCAATAAATCGTTCGGCATGAAACTCACCGCCGAGCGTATCGACCTGATTAACAAGCTATATCATACCCAAACGCAGGTGCAGGTGGTTGACCTAACCGACGAGTCAGGTCGGCCCATTGGCACCAACGTATTCGTTGAGATTCCGATTTAGACGTATCCACCCAATTACGAAAAAACAACATGATCCGTGCCATCCTTATCGACGACGAACCCAACGCAGTTGGCTTGCTAAGCCTGCGTCTGCAACAACATTGCCCGCAGGTGGTGGTGGTAGCGTCCTGCACCAGTAGCCAAAAAGGGGTGCAGGCCATCCTCGATCACCAGCCCGATGTTGTTTTTCTGGACATCGAAATGCCTCAGATGAACGGTTTTCAGGTACTTGAAGCGGTGGCGGGTGTCTCCTTTTCGTTGGTGTTTGTTACGGCGTATGACCGGTTTGCCCTAAAAGCCTTTCGCTATAGTGCCGTTGATTACCTGCTCAAACCCATCGACACGCATGAATTGATTCAGGCAGTTGAGCGGGTCGAAAAAAACCGAAAAACCGCCCCCGAACAGATTGAACACCTGCGGGGACAACTAACGGCTCCCCTTAAAAACCTGCCTGACCGCATAGCTCTGCCCTACCAGAACGGCGTAGCGTTTGTGAATCTGAAAGACATACTTTACTGTGAATCAGACGACAACCACACAAAATTTTACCTCGCCGACGGCCAGCACTACTTAGCGACCAAATCCATGCGGGAGATTCAGGATTTATTGGAGGAGCGCGATTTTCTGCGCGTACACCGGCAGTATCTCATCAATCTCAGTCATATCAAAAAGTTCGTTAAAGGAGAGGGCAATTACATCGTCATGACGAATCAGCAGTCCATTCCCGTGTCGCGCACCCAAAAAGACCGGCTCATGGAACGCTTCGGCTGGCTGTAAGAATGGTCAGGAAATGGGAGAGATGTCATCTTTACTTTGCATTGACCTAAAAAGATGACATCTCTCCCATTCCTGACAGTCAATTTAAACCGCCACCACCTGCATTTGGTTAAGTAGTGAAATCCTGTTTTTTGAAATGGCCCATTATCAACCTCTCCACGACTGGGCTGTTTCGCCCGCCGAAGCCGTTGCCCTACAACAGCAATTGCGTTCGCAGATTCGCATTCAGCCACTGACGGAGCCGCCCAAAACCATTGCGGGCTGCGATATTTCGTTCAATAAATTTGAGGAAACCGTTTACGCCGGTATCGTGGTGGTGCGGCTTGACACACTCGAAACCATCGAAGAAGCGGGCGTAGTCAGCACGGCACCGTTTCCGTATATTCCAGGTCTGCTTTCGTTCCGCGAAATTCCGTCGCTGCTGGAAGCGTGGCAAAAACTAACCATCGAACCGGACGTCGTGATGTTCGATGGACATGGTACGGCCCATCCGCGCCGAATTGGGATTGCTTCTCACGCGGGCCTGTTCCTGAACCGACCAACGTTTGGCTGCGGCAAGTCGGTGCTGGTGGGCAAATACGACGAACCGGCTCTGGAACGCGGTTCATGGTCGCCAATGCGGCATTATAACGAGGTGATTGGCGCGGCCCTGCGAACGAAGAATAAAGTCAATCCGGTGTATGTTTCGCCCGGCCATTTGATTGACTTGGACACCGCTATTTCGCTGACGTTGCAAACCAATGGCGGCTATCGAATTCCCGAACCCACCCGCCGGGCACACAACTTAGTGAATGCGCTACGACGGGGTGAACGGGTGAGTATAGACTAATTTTCTGACCGTTAAACTTTTTGCAGAAACATCGTTTTGAGCACCATTACGGTTTTTTCAACGCGCCCTTCAATTTCTTCGGCATCGGCTGTCAGACGAATATTTTTGACTAACGTTCCCCGTTTAAGCATGCTGGACGAACCTCGTACGGTCAAATCTTTGGTGAGCTTTACCGAATCCCCTTCGGCGAGACTCGTTCCATTCGTATCTCTTACGTCCATTTGTTGCTTTATCCAGTGGTTTGCGGTAAAGGTACAACGCAGAGTCTCATTAACTGAGGTTAATGCTGTTAAGCCGGTGCGGTAGTGTGCTGTTGAGCGGTGCTATTGAGCGTAGTCTCCGACTACGCTCTGGCGTTATCGGGTCTCCGACCGGCATTATTCATTTTTACGCCGGTCAGAGACCGGATAACACGACGGCGTAGTCGGAGACTACGCCGAACGAACACCAAAACGACTTCTTAGAATTATCAAGTATCCAGGCATTAACTTACCAATTCATTAACCGTTTCCCGTGCAACCCGTCGGTTCTCATTCATTTTTGCAGCAACTCAGAAATTACATCGTTGCGTTTTATCAGACGCAGCGCAACGCGTTTGTCGTCATCATTGCGCTGCTGGTTTCTCTGTATATTCTCAATGTTCCCGATCAGGCAACCGACATGATCGACGCGGTGATTTACACGGGTGTTTTCAGCCAGTTGTTTCAGTTTATTCTGCTGAGTACGTTTGTCTGGAGTTGGGTTGTGTATGCCAGCACCCGCCTGATTCTGCACATCTCACCGATGGGCCTGCGACTCACGCCCGAATGCGTTCGGCTGCTGCGGTGGCTCCCGAAAATTGGCGGTGTGATTCCCCCGCTCATTCTGGCCTATGCGTTCTGGCACCCCGACCGCTGGCAACCGTATCTGCTCCTGCTCGACAGCGTTTTCATGGGCTTTCTTTTCGGCTTCGTCGAACGGCATATACCGGCGTTTTGCTTGCCTGAGCAATGGAAATTTTCGGATCGCTACACCAGCCTGAAGCACGACATCCGGGTTGTCTGGCGGCATCCGTTTGGCCGGTGGGTCTTTACGGCGGGCATATCGCTCACGATATTTCTCCTCATCTTATTCAGTTTGCCGGTCGAGTGGGGCATCGCCCGCCGACTGCGACCAACGGCCATTATTATCTTTGGCATCGCCGTATTTACATTTTGGGGAAGCGTTGTGGTCTACCTCAACGATTACCGCTATCGGCCACTCGTGTTGCTGGTCGTGGGGTATCTGGTTATCGTGAGTGCGTTCAATGATAACACCGCCGTGCGGCAGGCCGTCGGTAAATCGGCGCGGTCTATCGACCAGCGTCCAACCGTTGCGGCTCATTTTTCCCGTTGGGTCGATATGCGCCGACAGCAGGATGGCGACACCATTCCGCTGATACTGGTAGCCGCCGAAGGGGGTGGCATTCGGGCACTGAACTGGACAGCGGAGACGCTCATCCGGCTCGACTCCATCATTCCCGGATTCAGCCGCCATGTGTACGCGCTCAGTGGCGTGTCGGGCGGGGGCGTCGGTACGGTGTTTTATACGGCTTTTCTGCGGGATGTGGCCGAAGCCAATCGAATCGGTCAATTTGAGCAGTTTCGGAATGTTATCCGTGATGATTATCTGTCGGCGGTGACGGGCGCGTTGTTGTTTCCTGACGGTGTTCAGCGGCTGATTCCGGTGCCAATACCCGCACTCGAACGGGCCAAATGGCTGGAAGATTCATGGGCCACGTCGTACCGAAACAACCTGAATCTGAACACCCTTGATTCATCCTTAACGGCTCTGTATCAAACCGAAACGGGTTACAATTACAACCTGCCTTCGCTGCTGCTGAACGGTACGCTGGCCGAATCAGGGCAAAAAACCATCACCTCAAACCTCCGGCTCGATCCGCATTATTTTACCGACGTCGTCTCCACGCTCGACGTGCTCGGCAGCGATGTACCGCTCAAAACAGCCGCGTCGCTCTGCAGCCGGTTCCCGGTTGTCACGAACGGCGGTCTGATTCAAAAAGACTCTCTCGACCGGAATGGGCGTATTCAGCGATACGGCGGCCATGTGGTGGATGGCGGCTATTTCGACAATTCGGGTGTGGAAACTTGCATTCAGTTGCTGAACAATCTCATACCGCTAATTCGGCAGGTAGATACGACCCGGCGGGTGAAAATCGTTCCGTATATTCTCTTTATTCAGAACAGCAATACGGTCAATCCACTCCCTCGAAAGCGGTCTGTTTTGCAGGAGATTCAGGTGCCGCTGCTGGCTTTTTTCAATGCCTGGGACAACGGTTCCACCACCCGCGACAATATGTTCAACTCGTTTATGGATCGCTTCACCAACCCAAAAACCAACTACATAACACTCCGTTTAGCGTACCGCGATACGTATCCGCTGGGCTGGTTTCTGTCCGACAGCATGGCGCGGAGCATTAGCCGACAGGCGAAAGACTCGATCAGCCTGAAAAACAAAGAGCTGGTCCGATTGAAGGCTACCTTTCGGCGCATCGGCGTCAGGCGGGTGGTGCCAAAATAGAACCGGACCGGCAGATTTATGATCCATATGATTTAGGCTGATAAAAATCATTTTACATCCTGTCAATCTTAAAAATCCGTGTTCTATTTTTACTCGCATGAACCTCCGCATCAATGGCCGAATTTGGCTCGAAACTACCGCCAATGACAAAACCGAACGGTTTATGGGCATCGGGCGGCTGGAACTATTAGGTCATATTCAGCAGACCGGCTCCATCAATCAGGCGGCCAAAGCCATGCGTATGTCGTACAAACGGGCCTGGGAACTGGTCCATTCAATGAACACGCAGGCCGACGCGCCGTTGGTAACGACCCAAACCGGTGGCTCAACAGGCGGGGGTGCCATCGTTACCGAAGAAGGCGAAAAATACCTCACCCACTACCGCGCCCTGCATGAGCGGTTTCAGCAATTTCTGGCCGACGAAGCGATGAAACTCCCGCATTGATTCTGCTGGTTTTGTTATGATAAAGACCCAAGCATAACAAAATCCATCGTTATTTCCGAATGAACATAACGACCCGTTATATTTAACCAGAAATAACGGCAGTTTATGAAAAACATCTTCCTCGTATTCGTTTATGTTAGTGTAACCTTACCGGCGATTTGTCAGGTTGACACCACCACTGTACCAACCGATTCACTGCGTAGAATTCAACTCAATGAGGTGGTCATATCCGCTTCCCGGGTAGCCGAACGCATTCTCCAATCGCCGGTTAGCATTGAGGTCCTGGATGCCAGACGCATTCGACTTTCTGCCCAACCCTCCTATTTCGACGCTATCGAAAACCTGAAAGGCGTTCAATTGCTCACTTCCAGTCTGGGCTTTAAAGTGTACAATACGCGGGGTTTTGCCGCGACAACCAACGTTCGTTTTGTGCAACTCGTCGATGGCCGCGACAATCAGGCTCCCCACATTGGTGCCCCAATTGCCAGTGCTCTGGCACCATCGGACCTGGATATTCAGCAAGTCGAAGTCGTGCCAGGTGTGGCTTCGGCACTGTACGGCATGAACGCGCTCAATGGCTTAGTCAATATATTAACGCGCAACCCGTTTGATTCGCAGGGACTTAGCGTGGCCCAAAAAACAGGCCTCAACCACGTGGGCGATGCGGCCGTATCGGCCAGGCTTTATTCGGAAACCAGTATTCGGTATGCTCGCCGGATTGGTAATCGCTTCGCCATTAAAGTGAATTTAGTCTATCAGCGAGGCTACGACTGGATAGCCGGTAACCGCGATGACCTCAACCCCAACGGCAATGCGTCGCTCAGCTTGTTCGGCGCGGATAATCCGGCCTACGACCCGGTCAATGGCTATGGCAACGAAGCGGCCAATCGCCGAACGCTTACCCTGAGCGGTAAACGCTACAGCATCGGTCGAACGGGCTACTATGAAATGGATGCCACGGATTACCGGTTGAACAACCTGCGGGGCGATGTCTCACTACACTACCGGTTCTCGCCGACCGTCGAACTGGCCTACACGTATCAGGGAGCCACCTTAGCGAATGTGTATCAGCGAACGAACCGCTTTCGACTCGATAACTACCGGCTCGACCAGCACAGTCTTACCCTGACTACGCCCTCGATACAAATTCGGGCCTACCGGAGCCGCGAAAACACAGGCGACTCCTACAACATCCGGTCCATGGCCGAAAATATTGACAAGTCGTTTAAAACCGATAACCAGTGGTTTTCCGATTTCACCAATCAGTTCAATACCGATACCAAAGCTGGTTTGGCCGTGACGGATGCCTTGCGTGATGCCCGTTCCGTGGCTGACAAAGGCCGCCCGGTTCCGGGTACGCCGACGTTCAACGAATTGATTACTAAACTCCGCGACATCAACAACTGGGACATTGGCGCGGCCCTTCGGGTGCAGTCCTGGATGTACCACGTCGAGGGACAGGTCGAACCGACGAAGGTGCTCTGGCAGCGGTTTCGCCAGCAGACCGGTATCAATATTCAGGCTGGCTTTGATTTTCGGCGGTATGTGGTTTTCCCGGATGGCAATTATTTCATCAATCCCACCGAGCCGGGCAACAATCTTGTTTACGGCAAAACGGGTGGCTTTATCCAGCTAAGCCGCACATTTTTTGAAAATAAAGTTAAAGTAGCTGGCTCACTGCGGCTTGACAAAAACACCTATTTCGACGCCCGCCTGAACCCCCGGCTGTCGGTGGTCTACTCGCCGACGGACGCGCACAACATTCGCCTGTCCTACCAGAATGGGTATCGGTTCCCTTCCCTGTTCGAAGGCTTCACGAACATCAACTCGGGTGGGGTCAAACGAGTTGGTGGTTTACCCATCATGTCGCAGGGCATTTACGAAAACGTGTATTTAGTCACCTCGATTAACAACTTTCAGGCGGCCATTACCACCGATGTCAATACCAACGGGTTGACAACCAATCAGGCTATTCAGAAAAACAAAGGGCTTCTCAAAAAGAGTCCCTATACCTATTTACAACCCGAACAGGTCAATAGTTTTGAGGTGGGTTACAAGGGGTTGTTTTTCAAAAATCGGCTTTACGTAGATGCCGACGTGTATTATTCAGCTTATCAAAACTTTATTGCTCAGGTGAACGCTAACAAAGCGAGAGGCAACAATCCTGATTCGCTGGCCTATTATTTTTCGTCGGCAACTACTCAGGATCGGTATCGGCTGTGGACCAACTCGCAAACTAAGGTTTATAATTATGGGGCCAGTTTAGGCCTTCGGTATAGCCTGACTCAGAACTGGTCGGTGGGGGCAATGCCTCGTTTGCTAAACTTGACCGGGCTGATAATGGGGACGGGCTGGAGAGTTCATTCAATACGCCCCGCTGGATTACGAACCTGAACCTCTCGAATGGTAATTTGTGGCGAGGCTTTGGCTTTTCCGTAAACTACAAACACCAGGACGCGTTTCTGTGGCAGTCGGAGTTAGCCACGGGCACCGTATCGGCCATCAACACGCTTGATGCACAGGCGAGTTATCGAGTTCAGAAATTGAATCTGTTGGTCAAAGTAGGCAGCACAAACTTAACCAATCAGTACTATTACACCTTCATCGGTGGCCCGGCGGTCGGTGGATTATATTACACGAATCTGGTCTGGGAGCCTGGATTTTAATGTCGCGCTACCCCTCATGGGTTAATCAAGGCTACCGCAACAAATCCCGGCGAATGAAGCTATACGTATTGGGGTCGAAACCGGTCGTGCGGATAAATGCCTGCGGAGGGTGTTCAATGAATCGTTGCATACTACTGTCGCTCTTGTAATACTGAGCGATTTCGGTGCGGAACACAATCAGATTGATGTCATGTTGCTCAACAAACGTATAAAAATCGGTATTGCGTTTGTAGGTATCATACGAAATGGCCGTGCCGTTGAGGTGCGTCGGTACGGCATCAGGATTATCGTACATCCGAATTCGATTTTTGTTCGGCACCGGTGCGATGAGCTGCCGGGTATAGAGGAGAAGTGCCTTGTCCCGTGTGGTGAAGGGCGTCTGATGCTGCCATTCCCACATCATCCAGCCACCCAAACCGAGCAGAAAAATCACAGTCAATACGCTGGTTACCAATCGAATTGCTGCTATTCGGCCAGTAAAAATATGAGTTAGCCACGGACGAAACTGAAGGCGCATCAAAACCGCCCCCGCTACAACCGGAATGAAAAAATAGAAAGCGGGGAGGTAACGGATTTTGATACCCATCGAATAAACGGAACTCACAACAGGGGCAATAATGGCCGTTGTTGCCACAAGATACGGCCAGGGGTTTTCGATAACGGTACGACTAACTACGCGGGCCGTTTGCCGAATCGACACGAGCGCGATGAAAACCAGCAGCAAAAAGAGCCACGTAATTTTCCGGTAGAACAGCGGCTGAATGGCCGTGACTCCCGGCAGATGGGTAATCGGTTGAAAATAAGTGCCGAGCAGGGAAACGAGCTGAATGCCAAAATTATAGAGGTTCGGCAACAGGTGATTGTCCATTACAATTTTCGGATGCTTCATCAGCGCATCGCCAAATCCTTTGACCGGCTCGCCAAAAATGAGCCGTGTCATCACCTCCGAATCGACCCAGTTGCTGTAGTTGCGCAGCCGGGTATCTTCCGGGTGGCGCATGGCGTAGTTGTACGAAAAGTCCTGTTTAAAGGCTTTATCGCCCTTGTCGGAGAGGGGGCTGCCGACGCCAAAAACCATAATTAGCACAATAGCAACAATACCCGCTACGGGATAGAATGACTGCCGAAACCAGATCGTAGCCCCAATCAGCACCACGAAGCACAGGCCAAACGGCACCACAAATTCGGGGCGGATGTAGGCCAGCAGAAAGTACGAAAGCGTAAGCAAGGCGAAAGCCCTGTAAAGCTGATTTCGCGCATATCGCGCTCCGGCGATAAAAACCAGCAACGTTAGCAGGAATACAAAAATCGACACCTTCACCCCTTCCGGGAAGTTCATCCGCGAAAAATGGAACACCAGCGCACCGTACAAACTCCAGTACCACCGAAGTCCGGCAAATCGCAGCGCAATGTACAGGGTAATGGTTGGCAGCGACGAAAGCAACGCCATGTTCAGGTAATACAGGCGAAGCGTGTCCGGCTCGAAAAGAGAAAGGAATTTGTACCAGAGGGAGTAGCCCGGACCCCAGTCGGTTTGTAGACCCAGCCGGAAATTGCTGATTCCCTGATACATATAAAACCCTTCGTCGCCAAATTGCAGGTCAGCTATGGTTGTAAGCTGGTGATTGAGAACATATATAGCAACGAAAATCAGCAGTAAACTTACGCCATCGTAAAATCTATCTCTCATCAATGCGTGGGCTGTATTCTGTCGGCAAAGGTAGACCGAAAATAGGAAAGCATAAAAAACGTGTATCACCTTTTGGCAATACCGCTGTTTGAAAATTTATTTGTAGACCGAAAATAGGAAAGCATAAAAACCATGAGCCTGTTTAAACTTTCTGAATCTATCTGAAATTGGGTGCTTCCTGAGAATTTGTTTGTAATAGGCTGAATGCAGAAGATGGTTTGATACACCGGGATAAATCCCGGTGTATCGCAGCACTATTTCTTCGCCATATACATCACCCGCCAGATTTTACCCTTCACCGAGTCAGCGATATAGAGCGATCCATCAGGACCCTGCGCCAGCCCGACCGGACGGGCTTTGGCATCGCCGGGGCTGGCTAAATCCAGTTTACCCGCGTTGACGTCCGTACCGGGTTTCCCCAGTTCGGCCACCCCCGCGAAGTTCTCAGCGAACACCTCGTATTTACCCGACGGACGGCCATCTTTTCCGAACGGAATGAAGGCAACAAAATAACCGCCCTGCTTCAGTGGGGCGCGGTTCCAGGAGCCGTGAAAGCAAACGAACGCGCCGTTTTTATAGCGGGCCGGAAAGGCACTGCCCGTATAAAACAGCAGGTCATTGGGTGCCCAGTGGCCCGGAAACGCCATAATCGGCTTGTCTTTCCCCGCACAGCGGTCCTGCGTTTTTCCATCACCACCGTATTCGGGGGCCAGAAATTTCTTGTTTTCTACGTGATTATTATAACAATAGGGCCAGCCAAAATCAGACCCTTCTTTCACCATCAAAAATTCTTCCGAAGGCAACTCCGCACTGACTTCATCGGTAAATATGCCACCCCAATTGTTGAGGTTGTCGCGGCCATGCTGTAGCGCGTAGAGCGTGTTGGTGGCCGTGTTCCAGTCGAGAGCAACGGCGTTGCGGATGCCGGTCGCATAGCGTTTGCCGTCGGCTTTGTGCTGGTTTAGTTTATTGGCATCGAACTGCCAGATACCGCCATATTCTTCCAGAATCGGGCAGGGGTCCTGGCCTTTTGAACCCTTCTGCCGGTCTTTCTCCTGACAGGCGTTTGATGGCGCACCAAAGTTGACGAACAGTTTACCATCGGGCGAGATCGCAAACGACTTACTGGCATGCTGGCGTTGAAGCGTCAGACCCGCAACAATCGGCTCGGCGGGCGAGGTATCCATCACCTTTCCGTTGGTCAGTTTGTAGCGATACACCGACGTGTCCGACGAAGCATACAGATAACCGTTGTAAATGCCCGCACCCGTTCCGGTGTTGTTGCCGAACAGGACAGTCTGGTCCGCGCGACCGTCGCCGTTGGTGTCGTTCAGTTCAACAATACCCTTCCCATCATTGAGTTTTTCGAGCTTGACAAAGACCGTACCTTCCTGATCGACAGCCATGTGCCGGGCCTTACCAAGATTATCGGCGAACACCAACGCACCGAAGCCGTTGGCTAATTTGATACCGCCATTATCCGGGTCAGGTGCGATGGCCGACCGAACCGACGCTGCCGCACGCTTTTTGACCGGCGTTGACTTGTCCGGCGAAACAGGACCCGAGCCCGCAAAGGCGATGGTGGTCGTTGCCAGAACAACTAATACAATTGATTTCATGATTGAGATTGAGTTAATAGTAAATCCAACGTCAGGTAAACGGAAGGTTTCGGGCAAAAGTTTTTACTGATAACCCATAAAAAAACAGCGTTTACTTACTTTTGATAGGTACAAAAATAGGCATTACTCCTTTGGTCTATATGAATTATTCTGTTCTGTCAATTATCCGCCAGGCGGCAATCGTATCGGTCGGCTGGCTACTGTCGGTATCGCTTTACGCTCAAAGCGATTTACCACCCGTTTCACTTTCACAATTAACCCGTCCGGCTGGCTGGCAACTCGCAGGTTCCGTATCGCCCACTGCCGACGGGTCGAATCTGCGGTCACAGCCGGGTAATACTGTGCTCACCGGTGGCAGTTCGCCCCTGACGCTGCTAACGCCCACCGACGATTTTCAACTGCGTTTCGACGTACTGTTATCCCCCAATGCCGACTTCACCCTGACGTTGCCAACCGGCCAGGCGATGTCGTTTGCCGGTTCGGCCGATTTAGCGCGTTTGCTGAAGGCACCCGGCTTGTGGCAAACGGTTGATGTATGGTATAAAACCGGCGGTACAAAAGGCCCGTCTGTCCTCGAAAAACTTGCACTCAATGGTGTAACCGTACGCGAAAGTTATACCTTGGCTAACAACAAGTTAGGACCACTCACAGTGATGACGAAGACCGGCACAGTAGCCGTTCGGAACGTTGGTTACCGGGTTATGTCGCCCCGCAGCGTGGCGAAGTGGAGTGGTCCCGTGAGCTACACCATCGTTGAAGGGCAGTACATCACAAACCGGGACGATGCGCGCAGCAAGAAGGTACTGAAGCAGGACACGACGGCTATGCTCAACTACGAAGTGTCATATGGGCAGCCGCGCCAGTACACCATTTTCTTTGCCGGGAAACTGAACGCGCTGACCGCCGGTGACTATCAGTTTGAACTGAATCAGGGCGGAGTTGCCGGGGTTTGGGTCGATGGCAAAGAAGTTATTCGGACAGACCACCGCGAACTGGGCCAGCCGAGTGTTGGCAACACGACGCTTACAGCCGGACCGCACGACGTGCAGGTGTATTTTTCGCGGTCGTGGTTTCGGCCCGGACTGGGGTTGTATGTGTCGCAGGCCGGTACGCGCCCGCAGCCCCTTCATGCACCCGCGTCGCTGCCCGAACCCGACCCCGTTGCGGTTGTGAGTGTAAAACCGGATACAAAAACAGAACTCGTTCGCTCGTTTGTGCAGATGCCGGGCGAGAAAACCAAACGTACTCACAGCCTGTCGGTTGGTTCGCCAGCAGGGCTTCATTATACGCTCGACCTCAACCAGATGGCTCTGTTGCAGGCCTGGAAAGGAGATTTTGCCAACGTAACCGAAATGTGGTATGAGCGGGGTGAACCGCAGCTTCTTACTCCGCTGGGCGCAACGATTCTCCTGCCAGGACAAACGCCATTGATGGTGCTGACCAACGAAGCAACCGCCTGGCCCGACAGCGTTGGCGAAAACGTGCTGCAATACAAAGGCCTGACGGTCGATAAACAGGGCACGCCAACCATTGAGTATAGCCTGGCCGGTGTTGCCGTTACGGATGCGATTCGGGCCGACGGGGACGCCCTCACCCGAACGTTAACGCTGACCGGCTCGCCCGATGGCACGCCCTATTGCCGGGTTGTTGCCGGAAAGACCGTGGAAGAAGTAAGCAAAGGACTGTACGCGGTTAACGACCGCAGCTATTTTATCCGCTTCGACCCGAAAACCAAAGTGAAACAGCGGCAAAGCAACGGCAAACAGGAATTGCTACTGCCGGTTGACCTGAAAAACGGCGCGGGGTCGGTGCAGTACTCTATAGTGTTTTAACTGGAGATCAGGAAATGTCAGATATAGTCAAGGGTGGTCAGGCGTTGTTCCTGCAATTCCATCCCTAACCATTTCCTGACAACCCCTGATTATACCTGACTAACCTTGACCATTTTCTGACTGCTCATGACCACCCTAACGATGAATGACCTAACCTGGGCCGAGTTTGAAAAGGTTGACATCCGTACGGGAACCATAGTTGCGGCAGAAGCTTTTCCACAGGCCCGAAAACCCGCTTATAAACTGACGATTGACTTTGGCGAATTCGGCACAAAACGTACGTCGGCGCAATTGACAGCGTTATATACGCTGGATGAACTGGTGGGCAAACAGGTGGTGGCGGTGGTAAACTTTCCGCCTAAACAAATCGCTACCTTTATGAGTGAATGTTTAGTGCTGGGAGCCGTAACAGACGATGGCACCGTAACCCTGCTCCAACCCGAACGACACACGCCAAATGGCTTACGCATTGCCTGATTTTTGTCTTTTCGATTAGCTTGTCATTCCGACGACAGGAGGAATCTCAAGCCTCATAAAAAACAAGTCTTCATGGAGAATCACAACTACTACGTGTACATAACGGCAAACAAAAACCTGAATGTCATTTATGTTGGCATGACGAATGATTTGGTTCGACGTATGCAGGAACATACTGATAACCAGGGAAAAGCCGAAACATTTGCAGGTAAATACTGCTGTTGTAATTTGGTTTACTGGGAGCGTCATCAATATGTTCTAAATGCCATTGATCGTGAAAAGGAGATCAAAAAATGGAGACGAGAAAAGAAGGACAATTTGATCCGGGAATTTAATCCTGAATTAAAATTCCTGAATGAAGAAATTCAAAGGTGATTACTCTAAACAGTTTATTCTAACGACATACTTGAGATTCCTCCTGCTGTCGGAGTGACAATAATTCCATGAAAAAAACACTAACGCTCACCACGCTTCTGTTCGCTCTTTCACTCATTCACTCATTCAGGAATGACGCACTGGCCCAACGACCGGCTGTTGAAGAGGACTACTATCGAATTATCACGCTGCCCATTCCCGAAGACATCAAACTCGAAGTGGGTGGTCTGGCTCCCCTGCCCGACGGGCGGCTGGCGGTCTGCACACGCCGGGGCGAAGTCTGGATTATCAGCAATCCCTACATGCAGGGAAGCCGCGTGCCGACGTACAAAAAATTTGCATCGGGGCTGCACGAACCGCTGGGACTGATGTGGCACCCGAAAGGCTATTTCCTGTGTACACAGCGGGGTGAAGTGACTAAATTAGTCGATAACGACAGCGACGGGGTGGCCGATGAATACCGCTCGTTCTACAAATGGCCGCTGTCGGGCAACTACCACGAGTACAGTTATGGTCCAGTCCTGCTGCCCGATGGCGACATGATTATCACGCTCAACCTCGACTGGATTGGCTACGGAGCCAGTTTGGCCAAGTGGCGCGGCTGGATGCTCAAACTCACCGAAAAAGGCGAAATGACGCCCTGGGCAACGGGGCTTCGCTCGCCAGCGGGCTTCGGGATTCTGCACGACGGAAGCATTTTTTATACCGAAAACCAGGGCGACTGGGTCGGTTCAGGGCGGATGACGCACCTCGAAAAAGGCGATTTTGCAGGCAATCCGGCGGGTCTGCGCTGGTCGGGCGAACCCGGCTCTCCGCTGTCGCTCAAGCCCGAAGATGTGCCCAGCACGGGCAAGCCGATGTTTGAAGTAGCTAAAACCGTTAAAAATCTGAAAGTACCTGCCGTCTGGTTTCCCCACACGCTGATGGGCATTTCAACATCTGACTTTAAAGAAGACACGACCAAAGGCGCATTCGGACCTTTTGCCGGGCAGGTATTTGTTGGCGATCAGGGCCATAGCAAAATCATGCGTGTTGCGCTGGAGAAAGTGAATGGCGAGTGGCAGGGTGCTTGTTTTCCCTTCCGCGAAGGATTCGAGTCGGGCATTATCCGCACCGTTTGGGGTCAGGATGGCTCCCTGTTCGTGGGTATGACAAGCCGGGGATGGGCCGCTACCGGGAAAGAATCGTACGGCGTTCAGCGGCTGGTCTGGACGGGCAAAACGCCGTTCGAGATGAAAACCATTACGTCTAAACCCGACGGATTCGAGGTATCGTTCACCTCGCCGGTTGACCGCAAAACGGCCGAAAACCCGGACAGTTACAGCCTGAACAGCTTTACCTACAAATACCATAAAACGTACGGCAGCCCGATTGAAAACGCTAAAATCGTACCCATTCGGGGAGTCATTGTGGCCCCCGATGGCCTAAGTGCCCGCATTGTGGCGGATACAGCCCTGCGCGAAGGGTACATTCACGAAGTGAAAGCGGAAGGCGTTCGGTCGGCATCGGGCAATATGCCGTTGCTGCATTCGGTGGGGTATTATACCCTCAACGCTATTGCTCCCGGCGAGAAAGCAACGATAGCAGCACGTGTTATTTCATCAGCCCATCATGACCATTTGGCTATGATGGCAACAGCATCGACCAAAGCGGTACCGACAGCCACGAAAGGAAAGGTAAGCAAACCAGCGGTAGCGGCCGCCAAAGCCACAAAACGCATTACGGACCAACCCGCCGACTGGACCAATGGTCCCGACCAAACGCTGACGATTGGCACCAAACCGGGACTTAAATTCGACGTTGAGAAGCTGGAAGTGAAAGCCGGTAGCCGCGTGAAACTCGTTTTCAATAACAACGATGACATGCTACACAACTGCGTCATTACGAAACCCGGTGCGGCTAATGCGGTGGGCGATGCAGCCCTGCGCCTGAACCTGAACGGGCCGAAAATGAACTACGTGCCCAACTCGCCCAACGTGCTGTATCATACCAATATCCTTCAGCCGGAATCGTCGGAGAGCATTTATTTTCTTGCCCCCACTGAGCCGGGCGATTATCAATTCGTCTGCTCGTTTCCCGGCCATTCCTCGCTCATGCAGGGAACGCTGAAGGTAGTGAAGTAACGCGACCGGGAGCAGCTATAAACTGAACAGCAGTAGTACTTTCTTTTAAAAGTTGCTACTGCTGTTTTTTGTGTTGAAATATAGCATCAAATAGAATAAATATGCATCAGCAAGCTATGCTACGGAAAGCGCAAGAGTTTACTACAGAAGAGTTAAGTGGTACGTTGATGAACTACAAGTACCAACCAGAACTCACAGCTAAATTGAATCAAGCAAAAGAAGCTTTTGACCAGACGACTATTCAGGAGATTGTTTTATGGAAAGTAAACCGTTACCCCATTCTGAGCCTTGAGACGATTGCCCTTTTGAATGAGTTGACAACGCTACGTCGAGGAGAACATAATCTGGGTCAGACTGTTCTTGAGTTACTATTAGCGAAGGAGTCGAAGGGTGTTGATTTGCCAATGGCTTCGACAATATTACGATTTCGCAACCCTAACGTCTTTCAGATTATTGATCGACGTGCTTTTCGGGTGCTTATGAACGATAAACACAGCTATACAATACACAGAACTACTCCTGTAAGCGATAAGATAAAATTGTATTTTTCTTACCTGGATCGAATGCTTGAGTTTTGCGAGGACAAGAATATATCTTTTTCAGAAGCGGATAAAATTCTCTATCAGTTGGACAAGAATGTTAACAAGAATGTTCGACTGGATGGTAAACCAAAAGCACAGAAGGCCTTACCGCGTGAAGGCTGGGAAGAGCAATTTCGCTAAATGCATCAAAATGGGGATGATAAACTGATTGTTCCTGACGTTCTTGCAAATGATTTATAAAGAGACACCGTTGAAATCCTGTCTGAAAATACTCTTTATCCTTTTGCTTTTTAGCAGCCTGAGCTACGCCCAGCGACGACGCGACGACGATACCTCGCACTACCGCGACGTACCCGTTCCGGCACATTTGCTGCCTATTGAGCGGGCTTACGGTTCGTCCTCGCTGGGGAGTGTGTATTTCTATGGAGGTAAAAAACTCTCCTCGCCCTATTCGCTGGAAATACCGTTTTATGAACTCAGTGATCCGTCGGTATCGCATTCTTTTCAGACATTCCGAACCCTGACAACCGTAAGCCGCCTGACTGCCCTCGCCCCATTAGCCTATATCGTTTTCACCAGCAGTCGAAGCAGCGGCACGTACTGGACAATAACGGGCGGCTCGATTGCGGTCTCGCTGACGCTCTCCATCATTGGCAACGCGCAGGTAAACAAGGCCGTAACCCGTTATAACCAACTGCTTCGGCAACCGCGTGTCGGCATGAGTGTTGCGCCCGTTTCGCTGACAGGACAGGCGGCCATTGGGGGTGGAATTGCCTGGTCTTTTTAGCAAATTAACCCCCGCATTCGCTACGCATTTACGGGTTCCGTTGTAGTTTGCAGGATGTTGGAACTCCTGATAACAACGGCTGTCGTCAGCTACATTATTTACCTGCGCTACTACGCCGATCTGCGCTCCAAAGCAGACCGCGAATTCGACCAGCTTCAGGTTGGCATCAAGCTTTTTAATACCAATCAATTCGAGACGGCTTATCACTATTTCGACCAGAAAGTTCAGGAACAGCCGCAGTGGAGCGTTGCGTATTTGTATCGGGCACGCTGTCTGCTGAAACTTGGCGACCCCGCAGCCGCCCTCAACGACCTCAAAACCGGCGAGAGTTACGACGATACGGTAGCTGATATTCATGTGGAGATTGGCCGGATTCTGTACGACCGGCACGACTACGAAGCGGCCTTCGCCGAGTTCGACAAGGCCGTTTTTCACTCGCAGGGGCGCGACGCCATGAGCTACTACTGGCGGGGGCTGACCCGTCAGAAATTACAGCAGCCGCAGGAAGCACAGCAGGATTTAGACCGGGCCATCTCCCTCGAACAGACAACCCAACCGGATAACCCCAACGGACCGGCTGCACCGACCGCTTTTTTCGACAAACGACTGCTGACCAATGTAGCCTATGTGCTGATAAACAGCGTGGCCCTGCTTATCGTCATTAAAGAATCGCCGGTTGTTCACGGGCCGTACCTGATGGCGGCAGTTTCGGCGGCTGCCATTGGTTTTGCCGAACCCAGAAAAGGCTGGTTTCTGGCCATTATCCAATCCATTGCGCTCTGGGTCGGCTATATGTTTTTTACCGAATTGCCCGCAAAAAGCGGAGAGCGCGAGCTGGAAGCCTTCAACCTGTACGGCTCCATCGGGCTCACCTTTGTCGGGAGTTTCATTGGCAGCGTTCTAAAACGGGCAATGGGTCGCCGGTGAGCTATTTTTTGTTAGCTTCGTCCATCAATCATCAACTTCATGCAAAAACGACTCCTTCCTGCTTTCTTTCTGCTCAGTATAGTACCGGCCTTTGCCCAAACCGCCATCAATCGGGATACCCAAATTACTGAACTGGTCAGCCAGGTTTCTGCCGATAGCCTGCGGGCGCATATCAACGGTTTGGTCAGTTTCGGCACACGCCACACGCTCAGCGTCCCCGCCGATGCCACGACCCAACCAGCGAAAAGAGGGCTGGGAGCCGCCCGGCAGTGGATTCTGGGCAAGTTCAATCAATACGCGAAACAATCGGGCGGGCGGCTCACGGCTACGCTCGATACGTGGATGCTCCAGCCCGACGGCCGACGGGTAGACAAGCCCGCCAACATGGGCAACGTGATGGCGACACTCAAAGGGACCGATCCTACCGATGACCGCATTTTTATTGTGCAGGGACACATGGACAGCCGCGTGACGAACGTGATGAACCGCGAATCCGACGCGCCGGGGGCCAACGACGACGGGTCGGGAACAGCCGCCGTTATTGAACTCTGCCGCGTAATGAGCAAAGCCTCGTTTCCGGCTACGGTTATTTTCGTCACGCTGACGGGCGAAGAACAGGGTTTGCTGGGTGCTGAACACTTGTCGGAACGGGCCGTAAAAGAGAAATGGAACGTAGAGGCTGTGCTGAATAACGACATCATGGGCAGCAACAACAGTTCCGACACGCGTATCATTGACAATACGCGGCTGCGTGTTTTCAGCGAAGGCTTACCGGGCAACCTGCTCAAAGACACGACCGGACGCATCGGGCAAATCCGGCAGTTTGGCAATGAGAACGACGGTAAAGCCCGCACGCTGGCCCGATACCTGAAAGAAGTAGGCGAACGCTACGTCGAAAATCTGGAAGTTGTTCTGGTGTACCGCAATGACCGATACCTGCGCGGTGGCGACCATACGCCCTACGTGCAGCGCGGGTTTGCCGCCGTTCGCCTGACCGAAATGAACGAGAATTACGAACACCAGCACCAGGATTTGCGGACGCAGGACGGCATCGAATACGGCGACTATGCCAAATTCATGGACTTCGATTACCTCCGCAAAAACACGGCCGTTAACCTCGCTACGCTGGCAAATCTGGCGAAATCGCCCACCGTGCCGCAGCAGGTAACGATTGACGTTCGTAACCTGACCAACTCGACCGCGCTTTACTGGCAGGCACCCAAAGCAGGCAAAGTGAAAGGCTATTACGTGCTCATGCGCGAAACGTACTGGCCGTTCTGGCAAAAGAAATTCTTCACCACCAAACTCGGCATGACGCTGCCCTACTCGAAAGACAATTACTACTTCGCCGTGCAGTCGGTGAGTGAGGACGGGAACGAGAGTTTACCCGTCTTGCCCATGCCAAATCTGCGGTAACATCCGTTATGCTGGTTTTTACTGAAAACCGACGCGCCCAAGGTATCCTATCCTCGCAAGTGTGACGCAATTAACCAAGACCCAATCCAATGGGTTTTCTTTATATTTGATAAAAAACAGGAACTGGTTATGGAAACTGCGTTGAAAACACCCTTTTCAAATCTTCAATTGGAGTTACTAAAACTATATGCCCATCAGGTAAATGAATCTGATTTGGCAAATATAAAAGAGTTAATCGGGCAGTATTTCGCGAAAAGACTTACACAATTCGCCGACGATGCCTGGAACAAAAACAATTGGTCCGATGAGGATATGGAACGTATTCTGAACGACCCCAATCAGTAGTTATATGCACATCGTTCTGGATACGAATGTCCTGATTGTTGCGTTGCCTTCTCATTCAAAGTACTTTCCTATTTACCAGTCGCTGCTCGAAAAGCGTTTCCAATTGTATGTAAGCAATGAGATAGTCGCTGAATATGAGGAACAGATTGGTAAACGACTGGGTATCGAACGCACTGATGTCAAGTTCAGGGAATTATTGAATCTCGATAATATTCATTTCATTGACCCTACGTACAACTGGCAACTCATCAAAGCCGACCCCGACGACGACAAATTTGCCGATTGCGCGATTGCTGCGAACGCCGACTATTTAGTGACGAATGATGGTCATTTCAATGTACTCAAAGACCTTACTTTTCCGCGTATCGGCGTAATAAACATTTCCGAATTCATGCTGATGTTGAGTAAATTATGACCGGCAATGTTAAAACCGGCACGACGCTGCCCTACTCGAAAGACAATTACTACTTCGCGGTTCAGTCCGTTAGTGAAGATGGCAACGAAAGCCTGCCGGTCTTGCCCGTGCCGAATTTGCGGTAAAACCAATGTACTAACTCCCCGAAATCAGCCATGTCCAATCTCTCCAAACGGCAGTTTCTGAAAACCATCGTCGGTGCAACGACCTTATCGACAGGGCCGTGGACGGGCTTGAACGAGGCTCTGGCGCAAGTAGCGTACGTACCGGCGGTTACGTTGGCAACGCAGGAGGATTTCTGGGCTAAAATCCGGGCGGTCTACCCCGTAACAACCGACTTTATCCAACTCGAAAACGGGTACTATTCCTTAGCCGCACAACCCGTGCTGGACAGTTATCTGCAACACATTCGGGACGTAAATACCGTGTCGTCCTACTACATGCGGACGCGCCAGTTTACCGACAAGCGGGAGTCGCAAACCCAGTTGGCTACGTTGCTCGGCTGCTCGCCCGATGAGTTGATTATCACCCGAAACACCACCGAATCGCTGGATACCGTTATTGCGGGCCTAACCTGGAAAGCGGGCGACGAAGTGGTGATGGCCGAGCAGGATTATGGGGCGATGCTCGATATGTTCAGGCTTCAGGCCCGACGCTACGGCATTGTGAATCAGTTCATTTCGCTACCCAACCACCCCAAATCCGATGCGGAGATTGTAAGTTTATATGAGAAAGCCATCACGCCCAAAACGCGGCTGCTGATGGTCTGCCACATGGTCAACATTACCGGGCAAATTCTGCCTATCCGTCAGATTGTCGAGATGGCACATAAACACAGCGTTGAGGTATTAGTCGATGGGGCACACGCGTTCGGGCACTTGAATTTTACCCTCGCTGCCCTCGGCGGCTGTGACTATTACGCGAGTAGTTTACATAAATGGCTTGGCGTACCATTGGGTGCGGGCATACTGTACGTGCGCAAAGAAAAAATTCCGGGACTGTGGCCGCTGTTTGCCGACAGCATTATCGCCGACGACGACATTCGGAAACTGAACCATACCGGAACGCACCCGGTGGCAACGGATCTGGCCATTCAGGATGCCATTCGGTTTCATGAAGAAATTGGTATCGAGCGGAAAGAAGCCCGGCTCCGGTATCTGCAACGCTACTGGACGGATCAGGTACGTCAGTATCCCGGAATAATGGTAAACACGCCCGAAAACCCTGCCCGTTCCTGTGCCATCGCCAACGTGGGCGTAGTGGGAAAAACGCCCGCTGAACTGGCTAAAATTCTGTTCGATAAATACAAAATCTTTACCGTCGCGATTGACAACGCAAACGCCAATGTGCAGGGTGTGCGCGTTACACCACACCTGTACACGACCACAGCCGAGTTAGATACCTTCGTGCGGGCATTAAAAGAACTGACGGGGTAAAAATCTGGCCCAAACAGCCGGAGCCTGTTTGGTAAACATTGTGACTGATTGACCATTGATACCAAACAGCCGAAGCCTGTTTGAGCCATATGTACAACCTCTATTATTTATCATGACCAATCGCCTACTCCTCCTCTTTTTATTCTCCGTTTCGGGCATTACGACCCTGGCGCAGATGCCTGTGAAAAAACGGCCTATTACGTCGAAAGATATGTACCGGCTGCAAACCGTCAGCGATCCGCAGGTGTCGCCCGATGGGAAATGGGTAACCTATGGGCTATCGTCGGTGGATACGACGAAAGATAAGCGCAATGCCGACCTCTGGATGGTGAGTTGGGATGGCAAAGAAACGGTTCAGCTTACGAGCAGCCCCGACGGTGAATCGCGGGCGCGGTTTAGCCCCGACGGTAAGTACATTTCGTTCGTGTCGGCGCGGCAGGGGGCTACCAAAGGACAAATCTGGCTGATGGACCGGCGGGGTGGGGAAGCCAAAAAACTAACCGACCTGAAAACGGACCTGGAAGAATATGAATGGTCGCCGGACGGCAAAAAGATTGCCCTTGTGCTGCGCGACCCCGACTATGCCGACTCAGCTAAAACCAAAGTCAGAAAACCGTATGTGCTTGATCGCTACCAGTTTAAGGCCGATATAAAAGGATATCTGGAGAAAAGCCCGGTCCATCTGTACGTATATGATCTCGCGGCAAAACGAATCGACACGCTGACAACCGGCCTGTATGACGAAACCTCGCCTGTTTGGTCGCCGGATGGGTCACAACTGGCGTTTGTGAGCAACCGAACCGAAGACCCCGACAAAAATCAGAACACCGACCTTTACGTAATCGACGCCAAAAAAGGAGCGGCCATGAAACAGCTAACGACCTGGACGGGCACCGATAATAACCCTGTCTGGAGTCCCGATGGAAAGCGAATTGCGTACCTGCGCTCGACCGCATCGGGTAATTTCCTGATGTATGACCAGCCCGTTCTGGCCCTTATCAACCGCGACGGGGGCGAGCCGACTCTCCTCTCGAAAACCTTAGACCGCCCCGTGAGAAACCCGGTCTGGGCCAAAGACGGGCAGTCTGTCGGCGTATTGGTGCAGGACGACCGGCAGGCCTATGTTGGGCAGTACGCGGTATCTGACGGGAAATTTACGAAGCTGACAGGCGGTAACCGCGTATTCAGCAATCTGGAATCGGCACCGGCGGGTAACTGGGTGGCGATGGTAAGCGAACCGCAGATACCCGGCGAATTGTATGCCATTGAGAGCGGTACGCCCCGCCGACTGACGCATGTACACGACGCCTTTCTGGCCCCGCTCGAACTGGCAACGGTGGAAGGATTTACCTCCCGCAGCAAAGACGGAGCACAGGTGTCAAATGTGCTCTACCGACCTGCCAACGCACCGGCGGGCAAAAAACTACCGACCATTCTCTACATTCATGGTGGACCGGTATCGCAGGATGAGTTTCTGTTCGACCTGACCCGGCAACTGTTGGCGGCTGGCGGATACGCCGTTGTGGCGGTCAATTACCGGGGCAGCAACGGGCGCGGGCTTGACTTCACCAAAGCCATCTACGCCGACTGGGGCAACAAAGAAGTGCTGGATATTCTGGGCGCAACGGATTATTTAGTCGAAAAAGGCATTGCCGACCCTGAGCGGCTGGGCATTGGCGGCTGGAGTTATGGGGGCATTCTGACCAACTACACCATTGCCACCGACACCCGCTTTAAGGCCGCAGCCAGCGGAGCCGGCAGTTCATTGCAACTATCCATGTACGGCATCGACCAGTACGCGAATCAGTACGAAAATGAATTGGGTGCTCCCTGGAAAAACACCGATAAATGGCTCAAGCTATCATACCCGTTCCTGAAAGCCGACCGGATTAAAACCCCGACGCTGTTCATGGCCGGTGAAAAAGATTTCAACGTTCCGTCGGCGGGCAGCGAGCAGATGTTCCAGGCGTTGCGGTCGCTGGGCATACCGACGCAATTGATTATTTATCCCGGCCAGTTTCACGGCATTACGGTGCCGAGTTATCAGAAAGATCGGGTAGACCGATATTTGCAGTGGTTCGATAAATACCTCAAACCGAAGACGTTATAATCGAATTTGGGTCGTTTAACGGAGTAGACTTAACCCTCGGTAAGCTATTGAGGCTGGCGCAGGGACGGTCAATTTCTACCCAGACTTTGCCTGTTGACAATGCAGTTTTCTGGTATCAGATGAAGCTACTTTCTCCCGTTGGCTAAATTGCCATCAAAAGTTGAACTGGAAACGGCCTAAGTCGATTCTACCTGAAAACGGCGTTGGTTTTATTCATGTCAAACCAATACGGATATACCCAAAGAGGGATACAGGCCTGCCTTACGTACCGCCAATACAATTAATCATCAAGTACTAAAGTAAAGATATTGATCACATTGGCGTAGCCGCAGACGGTCGCCGAAGCGGAAACGCAAAAAGTACAAAGTAGTAAGCGATTGAACTTTAGCCATTCAATATTCTGTGTTCGCTGTGCATCTGTGGTTAATAAATTTGCGTAAATACTTAAGTGCCTCTTTATATAACAGTAACCCATCTGGGTAACTTCTTTAACTTTACTCAGCGCAATTCATGCGAACTCCCAAAATCCTGGCAAAAAAAATAATTGGCGTTGTCAAGAAATCAGTGGGTATCCATCCCCAACAGGGCGTAAAACCGCTAAGCTCGTTAGTTCACGTCGGCTCAGCTTTACATGGCTATCATTTACCCGAAAACTTTCTGACAAGCGAGTCAATTTGCTACTGCATCGGGGCGGGTGAAGATATCTCGTTCGACACGGAGCTTAAAGTTATCTATGATGCTCAGGTTTATATTTTCGATCCGACTCCTGAAGGGATTAACCACTTTAAAAAACTCAAGGAATACACCGGCCGTGAAGAAGTGCTCACCATTCATTCAGGTGTTCCCTTTAGTTACCGAATATCGGCGGAGCAACTGGAGTTGGTCACCTTTGTCGAAATTGGTGTTTGGGACCAGAATACGACATTGAAGTTTTTCTCTCCGCAACGGGATGATTATGCCTCGCATTCCATTTATTTATTCAAAGACTCACCTGAATATATAGAAGCCCCGGTTGATCGGTTAAGTAATTTGATGACCCGGCTGGGACACGCTACCGTCGACGTGGTCAAACTGGAAATTGAAGGTGCTGAGTATACCGTTATCGATACTATAATTGATGATAAAGCCGATGTCAAATCAATTCTGGTCGAATTTGATGAAGTGTATAACGCCAATGATAAAGCCTATCACTTCCGAATAAAAAAATCCTGTGACCGATTAAAAAAAGCAGGTTATGTTTTAGTCCATTCAACCCATAATATGAAACGTACCTTTATTCGGGAGGATGTGTACGCGACACTACATGCCAAAAAGTAAGGGCGGTCACCCCAGTTTCAATCGGTTTATAGCCGGGGCTATCATTGACTCCTGATTCCACTGGGTAAGTTGAATGCTATAGTCCCTGACGGTCCCTAAACGCCCCGGCTTTATGGAATACTGAATTCATATTATAGTTAGATGATATATTCTGTTATTCAGAGTTGAGCCAAAGAATAATTTGGCTTTAGAAGAATAGAACAAAATATTTTAGAAGCGTTTTCCGTTGGGAGACGCTTTTTTTGTTGCATTAATTCGTACTTTCACAAAACCCTATCTACTAATGACTTACACGTTGATTTCTTTTAATTATATCCAGAATTAATCCAAAATTAACCATGTCATCACCACTAACCCGCCGGGATTGGCTTCGTGCCAGCGGCCTTCTCACCGCCGGTTTCGGTTTAAGTCGCTTTACGCCCGCTGAAGCTGGTCGGCCAAATGCTCCCCTGATTTCAGGGTTCACCAACGAGTTTGCCTTTGCAGACGACCCGTTCGAGAAAATGCCCAAACTCCGGGCGCGTTTATTTGCGAATGAAAACCCGCTCGGTATCGCACAGAGTGCCAAAGATGCGATTGTAAAAGCAGCCGATATTGGCAACCGCTACGCGTGGATGGAATTCGGGCCGTTGAAAAAGATGATCAGCGAGAAGGAAGGGGTAACGCCCAAGCACATCATGATGTCGCCCGGTTCGTCGGATATTTTGCTGGCGGCTGCCGAGTATTTCGCGAAAGGCGGAGGCACCATTCTGACCTGCCGCCCCACCTACGATGACCTGCTCGAAAAAACGACCAAGTTTGGCGCAACGATAAAGCCAATTCCGCTTACGAAGGACTATAAATTCGATTTACCGGCGATGAAAGCCGCTCTCACGCCCGACGTGAAGTTAGTATACATCGTCAATCCAAATAACCCAACGGGCACGATCCTGTCACCTGCCGAACTCGAAGCGTTCTGCCGCGAAGTAGCTCCGAAGGTTCCGGTCTTTCTGGATGAAGCCTACATCGACTTCCTGACACCCGCCGACCGGCCCATGCTCGGCAAATTAGTGGCCGAAGGGCTGAATATCATCCAGGCCCGTACGTTCTCCAAAATTCATGGTTTTGCCGGTCTGCGTTTGGGCTATGCCATTGCCCAGCCCGACATGCTGAAAGCGTTGCATCAATACATTGGTGCCGAAGGTAACGTCAGCATTACCACCCTGATGGCCGGTATTGCCAGCTATCAGGATACCGCCTGGCAAGACCATTGCCGCGAAGAAAACGCCAAAGCGCGGGACTATACGACTAAAGGACTGACAGCCATCGGTTACGAGGTAATTCCGTCGTACACCAATTTTATCCTGTTCCCGATTCGCATGAAAACCAAGCCCTTCAGCGAGCAGATGTTCGGTCAGGGCATTGGCGTTCAAACCCGCGATTTCAACGGACAGCCGTACTGCCGCGTCAGCGTTGGCACGATGGACGAGATGGCCATATTTATGGATGGATTTAAAAAAGTGGTAGGGTAATATAGAGTCAGTAAGTTGATTAGTCAGTAACGGGGCCGCCCGTGCGGTCAGTAAGTAAAACTTGCGCCAGCTACTTACTGACTTACCGACTTATTGACTTACTAACTAAACTATGACAAGACGAGACTTTATCAACTCAACGAGTGCGAGTTATGCCAGTTTGCTTGCGTGGGGAATGCTGCAACCCGCCCCTGCGTCGGCCCTGAATTTACCCGGTAATGGCCGCCAAAACGATGGCAAAGGCCGAAAAGTAATCATTCTGGGGGCAGGGCTGGCCGGTATGACAACTGCCTATGAACTCGGCAAGTTAGGCTACGACTGCACCGTTCTGGAAGCCCGCGCCCGTTCGGGCGGGCGCGTCTGGACCATTCGGGGAGGCACCAAAGAGACTGAATTGGGTGGCGGCACGAACCAGATGTGCCAGTTTGGCGATGGACTGTATTTCAACGGTGGCGCGGCCCGAATTCCGCACCATCATCAGCTAACGTTGCAGTATTGCCGCGAACTGGAGGTGCCGCTGCAAATTTTTAATGGCAACAACGAAGCGGCTTATCTGTATAACGATCACCCAACCGGCACGGACGCGCTGGCAAACAAGCGGTTACGCATTAAGGAGTATCACAACGACATGCGCGGCTACACCGCCGAGTTGCTTAGCAAAGCCCTCGATCAGTCGGCGTTGGATCAGCAGTTGACCAAAGAAGACGTTGAAAAGTTGGTCGATTTTCTGAAAAACGAAGGCGACCTGAACACGGCCCGTCTGTACAAAGGCACCAACCGGCGCGGCTACAAAACCAAAGCCGAACCCGGTGCGGGCACCAAACCCGGCGACATGACCGACCCGTTCGGCCTGACGGATTTATTGCGGTCGGGCTTCATGCAACCCGTTTTCTACAACGTTGGCGATTACATGTATGAGCAGCAAACGACGCTTCTGCAACCCGTTGGCGGCATGGACGCCATTCCGAAGGCATTAGAGAAGAAACTGGCGGGCAAAATTGTGTTTAATGCGCCCGTTTCGGAATTACGCAAGACGGAAAACGGCGTTCGGGTGGTGTACCAGCAGGAGGGCAAACCGGTCGAACTGACGGGTGAGTTCTGTGTGTGTACGTTGCCCCTGCCCATGCTCAAAAACCTCGAATCCGACCTGTCGGGTACGATAAAGCGGGCGGCTGATTTTGTTCCGTACATCAAAACCGGCAAAATTGGTCTGCAATTCAAACGGCGGTTCTGGGAGGAAGACGACTGGATTTATGGCGGCATTTCGCGCACCAATATGGACATCAACCAAATCTGGTATCCATCCTATGGTTTTCAAGGCAAAAAAGGTGTGTTGATTGGCTATTATAATTTTTACAGCCGGGCCGAAGCCGTGGGAGCTATGCCCGTTGCCGAACGCGAGAAACTGGCTCTGACACAGGGCGTTAAGATTCATCCGCAATACCCGGTCGAGTTCGAGAATTCATTTTCGCTGGCGTGGCATCGGGTGCCCTACAGCGGTGGCGGCTGGGCTACGTATGACGACAGCACCCGCAAAAAATACTACCCGTCGCTGATGGAACCGGATGGCAACATTTATTTCGCAGGCGAACATACCACGTACCTGACTGCCTGGATGGCCGGAGCCTTTACCTCCGCCCATCGAACGGTCGAAGCGATTCATGCCCGCGTGGGCGAATACACGAAAAAGTAATACTTGTACTTTTATTCACCGGGTTAAAACCCGGTGCAAGTAATTTGCGCAGTGAACAATGACTTGCACCGGGTTTTAACCCGGTGAAAAACATACAACCATGAAAAACAACCTGCTTTCCTTCCTGATTTTCAGTTGCTGCGCAGTAGCGACGCAGCTTCTCAGCCAGCGCGTTTCGGCGCAAACAGCCTCGGCGTCTATGACGGTCGAGCAGCTTAACGCCGTCAAAGCGATTAAAATCGCTAACCTCGACAAAGACACGTACTTCAAATCGGGCGGCTTTATTCTGGACCGCTACGAAGAACGTCCGGCGTATGTGTTTAACTATACCGACGGTATCACGCGCAAAATTTACCTCTACAAAATCTTCACCGTCGAAGACACCAAAGAGCTTGGCCTGCTGGCACTCTATAAAAATGAGAAATCGGGCGAAGTGAAACCCTTTGTCATTCCCGGTGCCTCCGCCGACCACAAAGCCTGGGATGCCTACATTGATGACCTCAAATATGTCGGCGAAAAAGAACCCGGCCTGATGTCTACGCTGACGTTCGTACTCTCGCGCGAAATGGCGGGTTTGCTGTCGGGGGGAGGGGCTAAAACAGACGAAGGCGGGGCCAAAAAGAAAGAAGAATATAATTTCTGCTTCGCGCCCGACGCTCCCGTAACTATGGCCGATGGCTCCTCAAAAGCGATTAGTACTGTAAAAACGGGTGATGTGGTATTGGGTTATAACGCAAAAACGAAAACCCTTATCCCCACCCGCATAACCAACGTAGATACGCACGAGGGCGATTTTGTACTGGCCGGGGTATGGCTCCTGCCTGTCAACGAACTCACTGCCGACACGCGCAATACATTAACCGCCCCAACTTTACTGGAAGCAACAGCCAATCATCCGGTTCTGACGGCTACCGGACGTAAACCATTGGGCGAAGTAAATGCCGGAGACGTTTTGTATCATTATGATGCCGCAACGAATGAAGTAGTCGCACAGAAAGTTATGCGGGTTGAACAATCAAGCCGCTCCGTAAAAATGGTTTACAATCTGGCTACGGAATCGGGTGCTTATTTGGTTGGCGGCACCGTCGTGCTGGACAAGTAAGCTAAACATCACTATTTTTTCAGAAAGCCGAAGAAGCACTTATGCTTCTTCGGCTTTCCTGCTTTCAGTAAAGAAATTATCAATTTAAGCCAACTCCGTTGCCCTATTCGGCTTTTGACCGTACTTTTGTTTTTCTGAAAACCGTATGCGTGCATACTAATTTTCCAACAAAACTATGGCTGAAGCCTTCATTTATGACGCTGTCAGAACACCCCGTGGACGGGGAAAGAGCGACGGTGCCCTGCACGACGTGCAACCCATTCAACTCCTGACCAGCGTTCTGCGCGAACTCCGCGACCGCAACCAACTCGATACGTCGCTTGTAGACGATGTCATTATGGGTTGCGTAACGCCCGTTGGTGAGCAGGGAGCCGACATTGCCCGCACAGCCGCCCTCGAAGCCGGGTACGATGAGTCGGTAGCGGGGGTTCAACTCAACCGGTTTTGCTCGTCGGGACTGGAGGCTATCAATATGGCCGGGGCTTATGTGATGTCGGGGCAGGTAGATGCAATTGTGGCCGGGGGCGTAGAGTCCATGTCGCGGGTGCCCATGGGGTCCGATGGGGGCGCGTTGTTCATGAACCCGCAAATTGTGGCCCGCCATAATATTGTACCACAGGGTATTTCAGCCGATTTGATTGCGACTAAATATGGTTACTCGCGTTCGGATGTTGATACGTTCGCGGCTGAGTCGTACCGGCGGGCCGTTGAGGCACAGGCCAATAACCGTTTCCATAAAACGCTCGTACCCTTCAAAGACGAGATTGGCGTAACCCTGCTCGACCGCGACGAAGGCGTTCGGCCCGGCACGACGGCTGAAAGTCTGGGGAAGCTCAAACCGGCTTTCGAGAGCATGGGGCAGATGGGTTTAGACGCCCTCGCGTTGCTCAAATACGCTCAATACGATAAAATCAACCACGTTCACCATGCCGGAAATTCCTCGCAGATTATCGATGGTGCGGCTGCCGTACTTATTGGTAGTCAAGGGTTTGGCGAGAAGTCGGGTTTAAAACCACGCGCCCGAATCAAGGCCTTCGCCATTGTCGGCTCCGAACCGACAATTATGCTGACGGGTCCCGTTCCAGCCACGCGCAAAGTGCTTAAGCGAGCGGGTATGAGCATCAGCGACATTGATTTATTTGAGGTCAATGAAGCGTTTGCGGCTGTACCCCTGCTATTTATGGAGGAGTTTGGCGTAGCGCACAGTCAGCTCAATGTCAATGGCGGGTCCATTGCTTTAGGCCACCCGCTTGGTGCTACCGGAGCCATTATTTCGGCTACGCTCATCGACGAACTCGAACGCACCGGCAAGCAATTCGGCCTGTCAACGCTCTGCATTGGGGGCGGCATGGGCATCGCCACTATTTTTGAACTGGCAAATTGATGGAACGCGGATTAGTAGGATGATCAAGATTAATTAGGAATAAACTACTGACAATCAGTATTTTAACTAACCTTGATCATCCTAACAACCTGCGTTCTATTTGACAAATACTGAAAATGATAAACTACACAATAGACCAAAATGTGGCCGTCATTTCGTGGGCGATGACCACATCACCGATGAATATCCTCAACGACGAATCGATTCCGCAGTTTGAAGCGGCCTTGCAACGGGCCTTTGCCGACGAGTCGGTGAAGGGAGTGATTATAACCTCCGAAAAGCCTGAATTTGTGGCCGGGGCCGACCTGAAAATGATTCTGCGGAACAATGATAAAGAGCCTGCTGAGATGCTGAAAGTCTCGTCGGAACTGAATCGTGTGTTGCGCAAGATTGAAACATCAGGGAAGCCAACCGTTGCGGCTATAAACGGCACCGCGCTTGGTGGCGGCTACGAAATCTGCTTAGCCTGCCATCACCGCGTAGCCCTAAACAACCCGAAGACACTAATCGGTCTGGTCGAAGTGACTATCGGCCTGCTGCCGGGTGGGGGCGGCACACAGCGACTGCCGCGCATGATTGGTATTCAGGCCGCATTGCCGTTGCTGATCGAAGGCAAAAAAGTGGGCGTTCAGGAAGCCAAAAGCCTCGGCATGATTGACGATATTGCGGATAGTCCGGCGGAGATGATGGCGAAAGCACACGCCTGGATTGCGGCCAACGGAACGTCCGCCCGGCCAAAACCCATTAAACCCTGGGATGAAGTTGATCGGAAGACGGGAAAGATCGTTGGAAAAGACAATTTCAAGGTGCCCGGCGGTAACGTTCAGAGCGTAGTAGGTGCGCAGACGTTTGGGGCGGGAACGGCGATGCTGATGGATAAAACCAAAGGCAATTACCCCGCTCCGCTCGAAATCATGGCCTGTGTTTATGAAGGATTGCAAGTCAATATCGACCGGGCGTTGGTGATCGAAGCCCGACATTTCGTGAAAGTAGCGACCTCAAAAGTGGCTAAGAACATGATTCAGACGATGTTTCTGGGTATGAATGAAGCCAACAAAGGAGCCAGCCGCCCGAAGGATATTCCCAAAACGGACGTCAAAAAACTTGGCGTTCTGGGTGCCGGACTCATGGGCGCGGGCATTGCCTATGTGTCGGCGCAGGCGGGTATTGCCGTTATTCTGAAAGACGTATCTGTGGAAGCCGCCGAGAAAGGAAAAGACTACGCGCGTGGGCTGCTGCAAAAAGGCGTCGAACGCGGAAAAGTTGACCCATCGAAGGTAGACGGCATTCTTTCTCTTATTAAACCGACTGCCGACGCGCAGGATTTGCAGGGTTGCGACCTCATCATCGAAGCCGTTTTTGAAAACCGCGAACTGAAAGCGCAGGTCACGAAAGAGTCCGAACCGATGCTGATTGAAAACGGCGTATTTGCCTCGAACACATCCACCCTACCCATCGGCGGACTGGCGCAGGCATCGACCAAACCCGAAAACTTTATCGGCATTCATTTCTTCTCGCCAGTAGACAAAATGATGCTCGTGGAACTCATCATGGGGCCGCAAACCGCTGATTACGCGCTGGCTGTAGCGATTGATTTTACCCGGAAAATCCGCAAGACACCCATCGTAGTCAACGATTCGCGCGGATTTTATACGTCGCGTTGTTTTGGTACGTACTCATCTGAAGGAATGGAATTGCTGAAAGACGGCGTCAATCCGGTGCTGATCGAAAACGGGGGAAAAGATGCCGGAATGCCCGTTGGTCCACTCGCCGTAACAGACGAGGTGGCCTTGGATCTGGTCTATAAGATTGCCGGTCAGGGCATTAAAGACGGAGCCGTTCGTGAAGACGACACCAGTTATCAGGTCGCCAAACAATTCGTTGAACTCGGTCGGCTCGGCAAGAAAACCAAAGCCGGTTTCTACGATTATAACGACGACCGGAGCAAGAAACTGTGGCCCGGTTTGCAGGACCTGTTCCCACGGGCCGAACAGCAGCCGACACTCGATGAAGTAAAAACACGGCTGTTGTACCGGCAGGCCATCGAAGCTGTTCGTTGTTTCGAAGAAAACGTTGTCCGCACGAAATTAGACGCTGACCTTGGCTCCATTCTGGCGTGGGGATTCCCGGCCTATACGGGTGGTGCACTTTCGTTCGTGGATTTCGTCGGCGTCGACACGTTCGTAAACACCCTTGATCGGCTGGCCAACCAATACGGCGAACGTTTCCGCCCAACGGCACAGTTGCGGGAACGGGTGGGCATGAAGACGCTGACGTAGATTTTGTTTAGGAACAGGTAGTGCCCTAATTCATAAAAAGCACCTGTCGTTACTGGCAGGTGCTTTTTTATAACAGCCGAAAACTCATTCGGTGGTATTTGGTGGGGCCGAACTGCCGGATGGCCGACCGATGCATGAGCGTTGGATACCCCACATTCTGCGCCCAGCCATAAGCCGGAAACTCTCGCCCAAGTTCTGCCATAAGGTCGTCGCGGTAAACTTTCGCCAGTACGGATGCGGCAGCGATAGACAGAAAATGAGCGTCGCCTTTTATGATGCAGGTGTGTGGAATCATCGGGTAGGGCGTAAAGCGATTACCGTCGACCAGCAGATGTTCAGGTTTTATTATTAGCGCATCTACGGCGCGGTGCATGGCTAAAAAACTGGCTTTCAAGATATTAATCCGGTCAATATCCTCGTGCGACACTTCGGCAATGGCCCACGCCAGGGCATCGCACTCAATATCTTTTTTAAGAATTTGCCGCTGCCGGTGAGACAGTTGTTTGGAATCATTGAGGATGGGATGCGTATAATTTTTAGGCAGAATGACCGCTGCCGCCACCACCGGCCCGGCCAGACAACCCCGCCCCACTTCGTCCAAACCGGCTTCAATAGCCTCAGCGTTGTAAAATGATTTGAGCATGAATAAATAGTTTGTGGTTTGTCGTTCGTGGCTTGTGGTTGGGTTGGCGGATTATAGGCTTACGACGAGAGTACATTTTGCGTTATTCCGGCGGAGAGCCGTAACCACAAACCACAAACTATTTTTAATCTTCCAGCACGTTACCAAAAATTGTGTTTTTCAACAGGAGTGCAATCAGCAGAAAAAGGATGCCCCAGTATAAATAAATGCGGTAATAGTCCTGCACATCTTCGTAAACCCTGACCCGGATGGGGGCTTTTTCCAGCCGGTTGATCTGGTCAAATACGGCCCGCAATCGCCCGGCATCGGTGGCCCGAAAGAAACTGCCACTGCCGATGGTGGCAATAGTTTTCAAAATGCCTTCATCCACCGTCACGGCTTTGGATGAGGCCGTAACCGGGCGGCCAACAGCAATGGTATAGATCCTGATATTGAACACTTTCGCCAGCCGGGCCGCCGTAATCGGGTCAAGATTACCGGCCGTATTGTCGCCATCGCTCAGTAGAATAATGATTTTACTCCGGTCCACTTTCCACTGGTCGGCGTCCGTCTGAATTGTATCGGCTGGCGATACAGGGCGGTCACGCATTCGGTTGATACACCGGGCAAGGGCGTCGCCAATGGCCGTGCCGGAGGTCCGAATCATCCGGTCATTAAGGTCACTCAGGTACTGTTTGACTAAGCCGTAATCGGTGGTGAGCGGGCATAAGGAAAACGCTTCTCCCGCAAAAACCACCAGGCCAATACGGTCATTTTTGCGGCCATTGACAAAGGCCTGTGCTACACGCTGGGCAGCCGCTAAGCGCGTAGGCGGCAGGTCGGTCTCCCCCATCGACGCCGATACATCCATCGCCAGCATGATGTCGATTCCTTCCGACTGCTCTTCGCGCTGCTCCCGCACGAGTTGAGGCCGTGCCAGCGCGATCAGCAACAGGCTTATGGCAATAAAAATGCTTATTGGGGGCAGGTAGCGCCCCAAACTCACCAGCGAACGAGCTGTTTGCTGACGGGTTCGGGGTGCATTTAAGGACATATTCAATCGCTGCTGTGCGTTTTTATGCAGGTATTGCCGCACTAAAAAAAGGAGCAGAATACCCGGAATAAGCGTCAACGCCAGCGGCTGTGCCATCTGAAATTGCTGCCATACGGATGGGCTAAACCAATGAAGTGAATACCAGGGGTCCATGTTGTCAGGGGAGTAAAGAGGGTTCCTCCGAATTGGCCGGTGTCAGATTTTCTGCCCCCTCCTGAGCATCGGCGCGTACTAATTTCTCCCGACACCGGTGGTAGGCCTCTGTTGCCACATCGCTCAATACGTGCAGGGCTGATTGCGACTGATCGGTAAAGGCGTTGCCGTAAATCATCTGATCGGCCTCGCGCAACGCATTTGTTACGCGCTCATCGTTCATGCGCTCGGCCAGTTCGGTTGTCGTTAGTGACGTATAAGGCTGTGGATCAAGTCGTTCTAAATAAATTTTCCAGATAATAACCGCCTGATTGGCAACGTCGGCAGCCGTAAACGCACTGACGCCCGCCGTCAACTGGGTATACTCGCTCATAAAGCGTATGTGCTGACGGTTGAGTAAATACAGCCGCCATTGCCGCCGGACGCTTCGCCCAAACAGCCAGTAAAGCAGACCGAAAAGTACACTGAAGACTACGAAGCCAATGCCTAAAGCCCGATAATTGAACTGTTGTTGCAACGGGGCCAGTTTAGTTTCGGTAGCCAGCGTAAATGACCGGGCAGCCAGTGAATCAGGCAAAGTTTTTGATAATTTCGACCGCAAAAAAACGGTGTCGGCCAGTGTCCAGTAGGTCGTGCAGTCGATGTCGTTAATGATCCGAACCGGCACCTGCAACAACTGGATGGAATCGGTATCAAACGACACTAAAGTATAAACCGCACTGTCGCGACTAACGGCGGCTGGCCCGGCACCGGTAGTCTGGGTGGCAAAAACGGCCACTTTCTGTACGCGATAGGGCGCGAAATACCGGGCCGTGTCGGGAAATAACACATCGACGGTGGGCGGATGGTGGTAGGCCAGCGCATACCGAAAGGGGCGACCAATCTCGATACTGTCCGATAAAAAATAACCCGTTAGGGGAGCGTGCGGCAGGACAGATGGCGGCACAACGGATTGTGCCTGACCGGAAAATGACAGGATGCAGCAAAAACCCAGAAAAAGCCGGTTGACTGTGTCCATTGCTATTTTCTGACCCTGAATAATTCGACTAATTTGGGTACAAAATCTTCCTGCGAATCAAGCGCGAGATAACTTGCGTTATACTGCTTGCTAAGCCGTTCGAGCCGAACCTGATTTTGCCGGAACGTGTCGCGCAGACCCGTCCGAAACGAAGCCGATGAGGTGTTGACCCACACTGTTCGGCCCGTTTCGGTATCATGTACCGGAATGACGCCTAATTTGGGCAGGTTTACCTCGCGCTGATCGTATAAATGAATTACCACCAGATCATGCTTTTTTGCCAGTGCTTTCAGGTTATGCTCGTAGCTCAGGTCGATGAAATCCGACAGCAGAATAACGACGCTCCGGCGTTTGAGCGCGTTGAGCGTAAACAGCAGCGCATCGGCAATGCTCGTTCGGGTCGATTCGGGCTGGAGTTTATACAGGCTCATAATTAGCTGATAACCCGTTTTTAGTCCGTTTCCCGGCCGGATGTATTTCTCTTTCTGATCCGAAAAACAATACAGGCCAACGTGGCTGGCTTCGCGGATGGCCGACAGTGCCAACACGCCACATATCTCCTTGGTAGCCACCAATTTGTCGCGGTGGCGGGGGCCAACCTGTTGCGACGCGCTGACATCGACGACAAAAAAAACGGTCTGGTCCTTCTCTTCCCGAAAAACTTTTACGAATGTTCCGTGGCCTTTCGACGACACGTTCCAGTCGATAGCCCGCACATCATCGCCGTATTGATAGGTACGCAAATCACTAAATTCCAGACCTGTACCTTTGAATATGGACCGAAAACTCCCGCGCATCTGCGAGTTGACCGCTTTGCGGATGCGAATATCGAAATTTCGGAGTTTAGCCAGGAATTCGTCCATACCAGACGGGTGTTACACTATTTTAACAGCCAGTCCCGAACTTTGCCGAACGGGATTAACTTACAAAGCTACCTATTTAAGCGTATGTACCGAAACCTATGTCAACGTCGTCTGCCGAGTCTGCTGCTGGGTATCTGGCTGCTTGCTGCCTGCACCGCGCCCGACGATAAACGCCCGGATAACCTGATCCCTGACGATCAGATGGCCGATATTCTGACGGAAGTACACCTGGCCGAAGCGCGGGTGAGCCGATTTAGTTTGCGCTCCATTGATTCGTCGAATATTGCCTATAAACATTTGGAAAGCCAGATTTTCAAAAAATTCGGCGTCGATACAGCTACTTATCGCAAAAGCTACATCTTCTATTCGTCGCACCCGGCCGATATGGAAGCGATCTATCAGCGGGTTACGGAGAAGCTGAAAAAGCAGACCGAAGCAAAAAAATCGAAGCACTCATGACAATCGGCATCATTGGCGCAGGTATTTCGGGACTGACGTTAGCCTATGAATTACAACGGCGTGGCGTCGGCTATCACCTTTGGGAATCGTCAGGTCAGCCGGGGGGCTACATTCAGTCGCAACGGGAATGGGTTGGCCCGCCGGGCGATGCCAACAGCCAGAGTTACCTGCGCGAACTGGGTCCGAACTCGCTCCTGGGCGATGCCGATCTGCTGCTGTGGCTCGATCAACTCGGCCTGACCCCCGAACTTATGTTTAGCCAGCCCGTTAATAAAGTCCGGTACATTTTCCGCGACGGGCAATACCGGAAACTGCCTTCAGGCCCGCCCGCCCTGCTGTTCGGCAGTTTTTTTAGCTGGAAAACCAAGTGGGCCATCCTGCGGGAACGGAACAACCATACGTTCTCGCCACCCGGCGAAACGCTGGCGCAGTTTTTCCGGCGTCGGTTTTCAGACGAGATTGTGGAATATGCATTAGGGCCGTTTGTAGCGGGCATCTACGCCGGAGACCCGGAGCAACTGCTTGTTTCTGAGACGTTTCCAATTTTACTTCGGTATGAAAATGAATATGGGTCGGTGTTGCGTGGCCTGCTCAAAAACCAGTCGGCAACGGGCAGGCGGCAGTCGTTTAGCTTTCGGGAAGGCATGCAAACCCTGCCCAATGCCTTAGCTCATACCTTAAAAAACCTCTCGCTCAACGACCCCGTCGGGCGCATCAGCAAGGTTGGTACAGGCTGGCAGGTTGAGGCCGCAACGGGCACAAAAACCGTCGATAAACTTGTGTTGGCCGTTGGCACCGACGCAGCCGCCCGGCTTGTCGATGGCCTCTACCCCGACTTTTCCAATGCCCTTCGCGCCATTGACTACCCGCCCATGACAGCGGTTCATTCGGCCTACAAACGGGCCGATGTGCGCCATCCGCTTGATGGTTTTGGCGGGTTGAATCCTAAGAAAGAAGACCGGTTTTCGGCGGGACACATCTGGAGCAGTTCAATTTTCACGGGCCGCTGCCCCGACGATGAAGTACTGTTTACGACCTTTGTGGGCGGACAGACGGGTATTCGCAACGCCCGGCTACCGGATGACGTATTGGCGAATAGTGTGCATCGTGAACTGGTCGATGGGTTCGGCATCACGGCCGATAAACCTGTTTTTCAGCGCATTATGCGTTGGGAACGGGCCATTCCGCAGTATGACGCCAGCATCGTTGCCGTTAAACAGCCTGTTGAAGTTGCCAAAACAGACCAGTTGCTGGTTTGCGCCAACTGGTACGGGGGCGTGTCGCTATCCGATTGCATTGGTAAAGCCCAAAAACTGGCTGAACAGCTAACCGATGCCGTTGGGATTAACAATTTTTAATGATTTTATTAGACAAAAAACGAGTACTTTGTTGTTCTATCGGTAACTCCCCATAAACTCCCTCAATATCCTGTGAAAGAGCGCTTAGTCGTCATCCCGACGTATAACGAAATTGAGAACATCGAAGCCATTATCCGACGGGTATTCAGTCTGCCGGATGCGTTCGATGTTCTGGTTGTGGACGACGGCTCGCCCGACGGAACGGCTCAGCGTGTTCGTGATTTGCAGGATGAGTTTTCGGTAATCTCTTCATCTGGTCGCGGCTCGACGTATCGGCTGCATCTGCTCGAACGGCGCGGGAAATTAGGTTTGGGGACCGCGTATATTGACGGGTTCAAATGGGCTTTGTCGCGTGGGTATACGTATTTGTTCGAGATGGACGCCGATTTCTCGCACAACCCCGACGACCTGATTAAACTTTACCACGCCTGCGCCGACGAGGGGCCTGACCGCGCCGATGTAGCCGTTGGCTCGCGCTATATCCGGGGTGTCAATGTAGTGAACTGGCCGATGGGTCGGGTGCTGATGTCGTATTTCGCGGGGGTATATGTGCGCTTCATCACGGGTATGTCCATCATGGACCCAACGGCGGGATTCGTTTGCTACCGGGCACACGTGCTGGAAGTCATTCTGCACAATCCCATCAAATTTGTGGGCTACGCGTTCCAGATCGAGATGAAGTTTACGTGCTGGAAATATGGCTTCCGCATCACGGAAGTGCCCATTATTTTCACCGACCGCACGCGGGGCGTCTCCAAAATGTCGTCAAAGATTTTCAAGGAAGCCGTTTTTGGCGTTCTGCAAATGAAGATCAGCAGTTTCTTCCGGCACTACATCCCCCGCAAAAAAGCCGTTGAAACCGTAGCTGAACCCGTCGATGCGGTGTGACAATTTGACTTGGTTAACACAGTGCTGATTATATAACACCCACGAAATGACTCGTTCAAAATACACTTATCTTGTTCTGGGCGGTACAGGTAGAACTGGAAGGCATTTCATTTCTGTAGTACTTAATGATGGTCATAAAGTAAAGGCATTAGTTCGGAACCCAGAGAAGATAGAAACACAAGACCCAAATCTAAAATTGGTAAAAGGTTCTATTACTGATTACGAACAGATTGATGATCTTTTGAGTGGTGTAGATTTTGTGGTGAGCATGTTGGGAGATGCGAAAATGCAGAAGCAAGAGAACATGAATACGTTGTTTATTAAGAAACTAATTCCTGCAATGCGTCGCCAATCAGTAAAACGTTTCCTTTACCAGGCGGGAGGATTTACCCGACCTTATAAAGAAGAACTTCCCTTTACGAGCTGGTTATTAAAACAGACCCTTGTGCGATTTTCCGGTCTACTTGGTCAACACAGAGATAATGAAGCGGTGATAAACTATTTGGTTGAAGAAGCACAAGATATTGAGTGGATGGTGCATAGGGCAGGTCTATATGGTGACGGAGTTTCAAAGGGAACTTTAATGAGATCTAAAACAAAATTTAATATTGCTCATTTTATAGATTGTGCCACCTATAACTATCATCTTTTAAGCGACAATTCTGCTATACACACTTACGACTTGAGCTACTATCAGAAATAGCAGACAAAAGGTAAGACGACAAAGGCACCCAGGTATAATGTTTATTGGCGTGACTTACTATAGAAGTCTTTCTTTTTGTTTTGCTCATTCAACCTTGAATGTGATTCGTGGAAAATTCCCATCACGTAACATCAGTTACAACCCATTTCGGCAAAGAGTACAAAATAGCTTAAGATCTGCTATTTGCCTTTACCACCTTACCATCAGTCTACCTCCTTTCTACGCTTAACTCCTGAGAAATCTTCCTCATATAGTATATAATATTTTTCAATCGGTAAGTTATTTGTTTTATATTTGATATTATATTAACTTAATATATACTATATTCATATTATCGAATCAATGAATGCTAACTGAGCTACCTGCCTCACCTATTACAGAATCAACTCGTTTAACCGCATTGGCCAGTTACGACATTCTTGATACACTACCCGAAGAGGATTACGACGGTATCACGCAGATCGCTGCGTATATCTGTCAGACGCCTATCTCGCTGATAACCCTGCTCGATGACAAACGCCAGTGGTTTAAATCTACTTATGGACTGGCCGTGCGTCAAACACCCCGCGAAATAGCCTTTTGCGATTATGCCATTCAAACCCCCGGACAGCTCATGGAGGTGGCCGACGCGCACCTTGATGAACGATTTGCGACCAACCCATTGGTTACCGGTGACCCCCATGTTGTTTTTTACGCGGGGGTTCCCTTAGTCGATACCGACGGGCACGCATTGGGTACACTATGCGTCATTGATCACCAGACCCGGCAGCTCTCGGCCGAGCAGGCAACCGTGCTGAAAGCATTGGCCCGGCAGGTTGTCACACAACTCCAGTTGCGCCGAAGTCAGTCACACTTAGAAAAAGCAGGTCAGAATTTACAGACGTGCAACAGCGAGTTACAGGAGAGTAATCGGATACTCAAAACGGTCATTGATACGTGTCCGGTTGGGCTTGTGCTTTGGCAGGCGGTGCGGGAACAGGAAACAATCGTCGATTTTCGATATGTCTTAGGCAACCCCATCAATTCCGGTCTGGCTGGATTATCTATGGAGCAGATGACCGGAAACTTACTGAAAACCCTTTTTCCGCACGTAGTTCCCACCGGCTTTTTTGACCGTTTGGTAAGCGTGGTTGAAACAAAAAACCCCCAGCACTTCCAGCAACTGTATGCGCGTGATAATCAGACGTATATATGGGGCAACATGTCGCTTGTTCCTTATAGAGACGGGATTCTGCTTTCATTCCAGGATATTACGCACCTGAAAGAGACAGAAGAGCAATTGCGTACGCACACGGATAACCTGAATCAATTGGTTGCGGAACGAACCGCCGAAATTCATCAGTTATCCGCTCTGCATCAAGCCATTGTGTATAATGCCGGTATGGCCATTATTTCGACCGATATCAACGGGTTGATTCAAACCGTCAATCCGGCAGCCGAAAAACTGCTGGGCTACCGGGCTGATGAACTGATCGGCAAAAAAAATCCTACGGTATTGCACGACCCGGCCAGGCTGGAAAGTCTGGCACAGGAGCTTTCTGATCACCTTGGTCGATCCGTACCCATTGATTTCGACTTGATCAGGGTATTAGCCGATAATCACACGCATGAGTATACGGCACTAACGAAAGACGGGCGTAAAATACCGATTCTGCTAACAAGAACCACACTGCGAGACGAAGCGGGGAAGCTCACGGGTTATGTAGGCATGGCTACTGATATAACCAGCCAGAAAAAAATCGAGTTGGTTTTGCAGCAATCGCTGGAACGCGAGCAGGAGTTGAATAAATTAAAATCGCAGTTTGTCACCACGGCTTCGCACGAGTTTCGTACGCCACTGGCAACGATTCAGTCGAGCGTCGAATTGATTAAACTGCATCTGGAACGGCATTCGGCCGACTCGCAACCGGCTATTCAGCGACACCTGGGAATCATAGAAAAACAGGTTGCTAATTTCGGCAGTCTGCTGTCGGATGTTCTGGCAGTTGGTAAGATTGAGGCTGGCCGGGTTAGCTATCATCCGCAGGCTGTTGATATTGTCATTCTGGCTTCTGAGGTAATCAGTACTCATTATTCGGAAAGGCAGGATGGGCGCAGTGTGCCGTTGCTGGTTACCGGCCAGCCCCGCCCGGTTGTTCTGGACGCGCAACTGATTACGCATATACTGGTCAATCTGCTCTCCAATGCGTTTAAGTTTTCAACCCAGAATCCCAGCCTGCACATCGCCTTCGATGAGCATCAATTAGTGCTAAAAATCACGGATAAAGGCATTGGCATACCAGCGGCCGATCTATCGCAGTTATTTGAGAGTTTCTTTCGCGCCAGCAACGCCGTCAACGTGCCGGGGTCAGGGCTGGGTCTGGTTATTACCCGCCAGTTCGTGGAACGTCACGGTGGCCTGCTCGACATTCAGAGTGAAGAACATGTCGGCACGACCTGTACGCTGACGCTACCCACATAAGACGAAAACCCACACATGGCGACACAACTTTTATTGATTGAAGATGACCCTCAGATTCGGGAGAATATGGCTGAATTGCTCACCCTGAAGGGCTATGCCATTGAAACGGCATCAGACGGTCAGGAAGGCATTATGCAGGCCATGCTACGTCGGCCCGACCTTATTCTGTGCGACGTAATGATGCCGCAACTAAATGGCTATCAGGTGCTGGAAATGATCCGCGCCAATCAGTCGTTAGCTACGGTTCCTTTTATTTTTCTGACGGCCAAAGCCGACACGACCGACTTACGGCTTGGCATGAACTCGGGAGCCGACGATTACCTGACCAAGCCCTTTACAAGTAGTGATCTTGTTGCTGCCATCGAGAGTCGGTTAAGGCAGGAAAAACGGCGGGTAACCGACGTTCAGGAGCAGGTTGAAAAGCACTGGAACCAATTGAGCCAGGTATCGACCCACGAATACAACACGCCCCTAACCGGCATTATAGGCTTTGCCCATCTATTGAAGGATTATTACGAGAGTTTCGATAAAGCCCAGACGCAATCCATGCTGGGTATGATTATAGCCTGTTGTCGGCGGTTAAAACGAACAATTGATAACAATCAATTAGCGAATAAGCTGCTTCAGACACCCGCTTCCTCGAACCCATTATTCACAGAGGGTAGTTCGTCATTGTCTGCTGAGGTCGTTAATCAAATCCTGACAGCTATAGGCGAGCGGAATGATCAGGCTATCGACGCTCAGACGGACATAGTGAATGCTCACCTGCACATCTCTGGCGGAAATCTGCGTAAAGTTTTAGAGGAACTTCTTGATAACGCACTTAAATTTTCATCGCCCACGAGTAGCATCCGAATTACGGGCCGACCAACGAAAGAGCATTACCAGCTTACTATTACAAATCAGGGCAGAGGTTTTACAGCGGAAAACATAGCCAATATAGCACCCTATACGCAGTTCGACCGGACACTGTACGAGCAGCAAGGCACCGGGCTGGGCTTGTTTATCAGTAAAAGATTAGTTGAATTAAATAATGGGCACCTCTCCATTAGCAGTCAGGTCGATGGACCAACAACCGTAACGGTCGATCTGTTAACGATAGTGCATGAAGCAGCCGAAACCGGGGTTGTCCGTTCTTTAGCCGCCTAAACCCGTCTCCCGAAACTGCGTAAATTTCTCTTCTGATACATGGCTGGCCAATCGTTTGTATAGATTGGTCAGCCCGTCTATGCGTATACGATCCGGTTTTCCGATACGCCGTTGCCGGAGGTCGGCCTACGTGCCATTATGCCATTAGCCACTGTTTCCTAACTCTATAGTCTACAATAGAACAAAGAATTGATTCCGGGGTTTACCTGCCATAAACTTACTGATTACCCATGGGCTATCCCAGCAACAGTAGGCCCTTAAACCATAAATCAAAAACAGAGTACAACCATGAACGAGGAAAATCAAATCAGCCGACGCCAGGTAATTCACGGATTAGGAACCGGCTTAGCTACCGTTGCGGCCGCCCCCGTATTTGCCGCTCAAAACGAACCCCACTCTGCTGCTGCCGAGCCGCCAGCCTTAGTAGATCCCACAACGAACTATCCCAAACCGCCGTTTAAAGCTCAACCGCAGCCCTGGCCGGGTTTGGCCAGTAAGATGGACCCGCGCCCCGATCATGGCGAGACCAGCTACAAAGGGTCGGGACGGTTAACAGGCCGGAGAGCATTGATTACCGGAGGTGATTCGGGTATGGGACGGGCAGCCGCCATAGCCTATGCCCGCGAAGGAGCCGATGTAGCCATCAACTATTTACCGGCTGAAGAATCGGATGCGCAGGAGGTAATCGCGCTGATTAAAGCGGCAGGCCGGAAAGCGATAGCCATACCCGGCGATCTGCGCGAGGAAGCGTTTTGCCAGCGGTTAGTGGCCGAAGCCGTTCGGGGCCTGGGTGGGTTAGACATTGTGGTGAGCAACGCGGCCCGGCAACAGGCCGTTGAGTCGATTCTGGACCTAACGACCGAAGCGTTTGACGCGACCATGAAAACCAATATCTACGCGCCGTTCTGGATTATAAAAGCGGCCCTGCCCCACTTAAAGCCCGGCTCAGCCATTATCGGCACCACATCCGAGCAAGCCTACGACCCGTCGGCTAACCTGTATGATTATGCGCAAACGAAGGCAGCAACGATGAATTTCGTAAAGTCCTTGGCCAAACAATTAGGCCCTAAAGGCATCCGGGTCAATGGCGTTGCGCCCGGACCCATCTGGACGCCGTTGCAACCCAGTGGTGGAGCCACTCAGGAAAAATTGAAAACGTTTGGTGGCGACACTCCGCTTGGCCGACCAGGGCAACCAGCCGAACTGGCCTCCATTTATGTTCAGCTTGCGGCCAGCGATGCCAGCTATGCCACAGGGCAGGTGTATGGTTCCAGCGGTGGTAAAGGGCAACCGTAAACTCGGCGAGTACGTTTAAACTTCGTTCTGGGTGACGATAGATAGCTTTCTCACCCAGAACATTTTGATCTATTCCTTTTTGCTGCCGGGCTTCACTTTCAGATGGAGCGTCACGTTTAGACGTTGATTTTATAACTCAACTGAATCTCATCGCCGGTCATGCCCCGAAAACCCCAGTTGTGGCCCGGGCTCTCCAGAATACATATTTCCACGTCGGTCACTGCCAGGCCCAGTTGTTCGCCAATGCGCTCGTATAGCAAATGAATCAGCTTCTTTTTCGTCTCAATAGTCCGGCCTTCGATCATCATAAATTCCAGAATAATGTACCGTTCTGATGCAGTATCGGGCCTGGAAAAATCGTCCTTATCGAAGTAGAAAAAGCGGTGTGCCCGTTTGTTTTGCGGAAAATGAAGAGCCTCGACAACACACGTATGAATCACGTCGGAAAGTTGCGCCCTGATGGGCAGCAAAGACGCCCGCAAACCATAAATCTTTACCTGACTCATGCTATTTCAGTTGATTGGCCAGCACCGCAATACCCTCGGCAAAGGTGTGGGGATCATAGCCCAGAACCGTCCGGGCTTTGTCCAGGATGAACCCCGTGCGCGGAGGTCGCCGGGCTACCTGCGTAAACGTCGACGCATCGGCCTGCGCGATGAGTGACTTGTCGAGTCCGAAATAATCGGCCGTTTGAATAGCCATCTCATAGGGCGTCAGCACCTCTTTTCCGGAGATGTTGAAAATACCTTCGGCTTCTTTGTCGGCAATCAGGTAGCAGCCCATGGCCAGGTCTTCGGCCAATGTCGGGCTGCGCCACTGATCGGTTACGACCTTGATATTTTTGCCGTCTTCCAGCGATTTTTTCACCCACAGAATAATGTTGCTGCGGCTCATATCGTGGGCAATGCCATATACGAGTACGGTACGGGCAATGGCCCACCGAATACTTGAATGCCGCACCGCTGATTCCCCCGCCTGTTTGCTCCAACCGTAAAAACTAATCGGATTACCCTCAGCCGTTTCGTCGTAAGGACCGGCCGTCCCGTCGAAAATAAAGTCGGTGGACAGGTGGAGCAGGAAAGCGTCGGTGGCGCGGCAAGCGTCGATGATGTACTCAACAGCCTGTACGTTCTGTGCCCAGCATGCATCCTTCTGCACTTCGCACTTATCCACATCGGTCATAGCGGCCGTGTGGATAACTACGTTCGGGCGGACGTCGCCAATCACATCGAGCACCTGCTGCCGGTCGGTAATGTCTAACGAGCGATAGGTATAGCCATCTGAGAACGGCAGTCGGTTGTCACCCCGTGCAGTAGCTACCAATTCAACGTTCGGCTGCTGCGTGAGCAGGCCAACTAATTTCTGACCCAACAACCCGTTGGCTCCAGTGAGAAGAATGCGTTTTTTCATGTTGTTACGGCTCAAACTGCCTCCGGCTGTTTGTATGGATGCATTTGATACAAACAGCCGGAGGCAGTTTGAGCCTATTGGTTATAGCCGTACTGTTTCTTGATTTTCTTTTTCTTTACCCACTCCCCCGTCATGCTCATGCGGACGTTCTGCCTCGGTCGGTCCAGTTCATTCCGGGGCTGGCGGGCAATGCTGTCAACAACGGCCAGCCCGTCGATAACCTCGCCAAAAACGGTGTAGCTGCCATCCAAATGGGGCGTGCCGCCAATGGTTTTGTACGTCTGTTTCTGCTCGTCAGTATATACGCGTTCGGGCGCACGGGCGTGGCCCCGGTCGATCTGCTTTTGGAGTTCTTCGTCCGTCCAGACGCGCCCCTGCACGATGTAGAACTGACAACCGCTCGACGCTTTTTCGGGATTATTGTCGCGGGCGGCTGCTAATGACCCTTTTTTATGGAACAGCGTTGGTAAAATTTCTGCCGGAATTTTGTATCCAACATCGCCGTTGCCAAGCGGCTCATCGGCCTGCGCTTTTCGGGAGTTCGGGTCGCCCCCCTGAATCATGAACAGCGGAATAATGCGATGAAACAGCAGACTGTCGTAAAATTTCTGACCAACGAGTTTGATAAAGTTCTCCTTATGCTTCGGCGTCTGGTCATACAGCACAAGCCGCATCGTACCGAAGGACGTATTGACCGACACGACGTAATCCTTTTTCTTTCGATTTTGGGCGATTGACAGGACGGGGATCAGCAGGAAAAACAGGAAAATTTTACGCATCGATTTTTTATTATGCCGACCGGCGGGCGTGCCAATTGGCATAAGCGGATTTTATAGGTTCACGCGATTTTGAAACGCATCTTTAAGCCGCTGATCGTGGGTAACGACAATCAGGCTGGCTCCAATTTGTTCGGATTGCTGGCGCAGCAAGGTTACCACGCGGTCGGTATTTTCGTCGTCGAGGCTGGACGTTGGTTCATCGGCCAGAATAACATCGGGTTGGTTCATTACGGCGCGGGCAATGCTCACCCGCTGCTGCTCACCCTGGCTAAGCTGATTGGTTTTCTTCGTTAGGTAATCGCCGAAACCTAACTGGTCGGCCAGTTCACGAGCGCGGTTTTTATCCTGCGGCTTATTCGCTAAATAGTTCGCCATCAATAGGTTGTCCATCACCGACAGCGAACTGACGAAATGCGGTTTCTGGTAAACGATACCTACGTGTTTCGCCCGAAAAGCCGCTGTTTGGGCTGGACTTAGCTGGGTCAGATTGGTTTGGCCAATAACGACCGAACCACTTTTGGGCGTCAGGAGCAAAGCCAATAAATGCAGAAAAGTTGTTTTTCCCGTACCGGACTGGCCCAAAATCAGCAGGGCTTCCCGGTTGGCGCAATGCACATCGGGAAAGGCGAACTGTTTTGCGGGGCCGTATTCAAACGTAAGTTGCTTCGTTGCCAGCATTGGATTCGGTCGGTGCCAAGAGATGGTTGCGGCTGCGGTGGCGATAAAGATGTCATCTTTTACAAGTTAGAGCAAGAAAGATGACATCTTTATCGCCACCGCAGCCGCAACCCGGCTTACACCCGATTCGGTCAAGTGTCCACAAAAATAGGCAAAAGTTGTATTTTTGAGCCTGTTGTTAGTGGCGGTTGGGCGACAGAAAATAAAAAAGTGATTTGTCTGTGATTGACCCCTCCTGCCGAAAACGGATTAACCCAACTGATATTGAAACGAATTGCCCTATTTGCTTCCGGCTCCGGCTCGAATGCCGAAAAAATTGCCCAGCATTTTGCCGATAATCCAGACGTCGAAATTTCGCTGATCGTCTCGAACAATCCGAAAGCGGGTGTCATCGAACGTGCGCGTCGTGGATTCGACCAAACGCTGCACGTTCCTGTTCTGCTCTTCGACCGGGCAACGTTTTATGACACTGCCCGAATCAGCCAACTCCTTCTTAATCAGAAAATTGACCTGATTGTACTGGCCGGATTCATGTGGCTCATGCCGGGCGATTTGGTACGAGCCTTTCCGAATAAAATTATCAATATTCATCCGGCATTATTGCCTAAATTTGGTGGCAAGGGTATGTATGGTCACTTCGTTCATGAGGCCGTTGTTGCCGCCGGAGAAACTGAATCAGGCATTACCATTCATTACGTAAATGAACGGTATGACGAAGGGCAGATTATTTTTCAGGCCCGTTGCGCCGTTTCGCCAACCGACACGCCGGACGATGTCGCCCGGAAAGTACAGGCATTGGAACATACCCATTATCCACGCGTTGTGGCAGATGTTTTACGGATGAATGATGACTGATTTTACAAAAAAAATAGCCATTCAATGCCTTTTGTTGAGCACCCTGCTGCCGGGCCTGGCGGGGTGTTTCAAGCCTATCGTTTACCTACAGAATAAGCCGAATTATCCGGTCGATGTGTTTTATGACACCCAGCGGCCAGAGCGGCCGTTTGCTGCCTTGCAGGATTTGGAAGTGAAGGGTGAAGTGCCTCTGTCGCAACGGCAGTCGGGTAACAATCGAATGCTCAGCCGGGGCAATGATATGCAACAGAAGGAGTTGCTGCTGGCCCGTTTGACGCTACAGGCCAAAAAAATTGGTGCCGACGCATTAGTTGACGTCCGCTATTCCTATTACACCTCGATGACGGACAACGGCTACTCGATGAGTGGTTTAGCCGTGAAATACAAAAAAGAGGTTGAAACTGCCGAAAACTAAAAGCGGCCCGAAGGCCGCCAAAAAATCTACTGCAAAATTTTCATTTAACCTCTTCGTAATCAACATATTCGCCACCCTTAAAGGCAGAATCGTCTTTTTTCGGCTGGCTATTGACCCGTACTTCACCTTCGCGCCTTTTACCGTATGGGTCAGCCTGTTGCTTCTGCTGCTTAACCAACTGACGACCAACGAGTAAATAGAAGACAAACCGGCGTACCGGGGGTACGAACAGAATAATAAGCGTGAGGATGAACAGATATTTGAATAGCATGTCGGGTGTCGTTAGTAGTCAATAAACGTTCAGATGGGCTGTTTAGTTTTCTGATTTGTCAGACGGTTTGTATCGGGGTTGACCGGCAATCGGTTCATCACCTAAAAGCGCATTCTACTAAATTTTACTTAATGAACAGATAGCAGCCCCAACAATGAAACGGTACAAACGCCCCAATACCTTGCCTGATTACAGCCATTTGGCCGAATTTAAGTACTTTCGTTTTTCTAAACCTTATACGTTTTTGAAGCCTGTCAGGTTTAGTTCTCCCGTATGCGTCCTCTCTTAGTACCTGCTCAACCGACAGCATCTCCCGAAAAAACGTATCTGTTCGCTGCCGTCGGGTTGTTAATCTTATACATTTTCCCGTATGTCTGGCTCGGCGAAGGCGCGCATCTCGTCATCCACGATAATTTAGACAGTGATTTTCTGTATCTATATCTGCTGAAAATTACCCGGACGGCCTTCGACTTCGATCTAAAAACCGTCATTCCGAACGTGATGAGCAGCGGACCAGACGCGGTCTCCTCTTTTTCGGGAATTCCGCGCTCGGCATTTCGTACGGGCCTCAATTTCGAGGTTCTGTCGTTCTGGTTATTACCGCCTTACGGGGCGCAGGTTGTCAATTTTGCGGCTGTTCATGGCATCGGCTTTGTGGGTATGTATCTGTTACTCAAAAGGTATATTTTGCCCGAATCGGATTATGCCTTCACGCGGGTAGCCCTGGCCTTTTTATTCGCGCTTATACCGGGTTATATCGTTCACGGCGCATCCGTAAGCGGACAGCCGCTACTCCTGTTCGCTTTTTTGAATCTCCGTAGCCGGACGAAGGCGGAAATAACATCTTTGCCCAATACACTGGCTGAAAAGATGTCATCTCTGCCTTCATCGTTGAACTGGACCGACTGGCTCATCATTATCCTGTTTCCGTTCTACTCCTTTTTCGTATGGGCGGGCCTGTTCATCTGCGTCGCGCTGGGCCTCATCGGGCTGGTTAGCATGATTCAGGAACGACGAATCAACCGGCTCTATATCATCGGCTTAGCCCTACTCTCTCTGATCTATTTAGGCAGCGAATGGGAGTTGATTTACGGGTTCATCAACCAAACGTATATTTCCCAGCGCGTCGAGTTCGATTACAGTCAACTGCGTTCTATGCGGGTGGTAAACAACTTATTTCGAAGTGCCGATCTGTTCGTCTGGCCGATGTTCAACACCGGTGCGTTCCTCACAACGGGCATTCTGGCCGTAGCGGGATTGAGTGCATGGCGGGCCTATCGGCAGCGGGATTTCCGGGCAGTTCGCTGGCTGCTTGGCTTACCGGTTCTGGCGGGCGGCATCTGCCTGATTCACGGATTTTACCATTACTTAGTCGTGTGGCTCGGCAACAGTGAACTGGGGTTAAAATTCCGCGTGTTTCAGTTCGACCGGTTTTATTTTCTGCTCCCCACCCTCTGGTTTTTGCTATTCGCGCTGGCGTTGCGGCAGTTTCGGGCCAACGGACGCTGGAACCGGCTGTTTCTGATCGGGCAATTTGTGCTGATGGTTCTGGCGAACAAAGAATGGCGCATCAACGTGGGCAAGATGACGGGCACCATAACCGAAGCACAATACCCATCGTTTCGGGCGTTTTTCGCCGAAAAACAGTTCACCCAGATTCGCGATTACATTGGTCGGCCGCAAACTGATTACCGGGTTATTTGCCTCGGTATGCATCCCTCTGTCGCGCAGTTCAATGGGTTTTATACAGTAGACAGCTACCAGAACAATTACCCGCTCCCCTACAAACACGCCTTCCGTAAAATCATTGCAAACGAACTGGCCAAAGGAACCCGGCAAATGCGCGTTTATTACGATGCGTATGCCTGCCGGGTGTACCTCTACACGGCCGAATTAGGCATGAATTATTTGTTCGGGAAAACGCAGAATCGAGACGTAAGGCATCTGCAACTCAACACCGATGCGCTGACTGATCTGGGCGGACGGTACGTTATCTCCGCCGTACCCATTCTAAATGCAGACGAAAACAGATTGCGCTTAGAAAAGGTGTTTGACGAAACCGAAAGTTACTGGCGGGTCTGGCTGTATCGGGTGGAGTAGTTGAATGGTGAAGTAAGTAAATAGTGAAGTGGGTGAAATGGTCGAAGTAAGTTTCTGGACCAGTAACTGCTCCAGCAATACACCTACTCCACTAAATCCACTATTTTACCGACTCTACCCCTTCCTATAATGTTGCCGGGCGAAGCGCATGAACGTATCGGCCAGTCCCTCGCTAACGCCCTGTAACTGAATTGAATAAAAGTCGCGCTGAATAGAAAGGCCCTGCACATCAAGCACTTTCAGGCTCCCGGCCTGGAGTTCATGCTGCACCGCAAAGACCGATACAAACGCCATACACCGCGAACTGCCGAGATACGATTTAATGCTTTCCGTACTGCCCAACTGCATCTCTATTGTCAGATCGGTGAGCCGCAAACCAACGCCCCGAAGTGCATGTTCGATGACTTCGAGCGAACCGGAACCGCGCTCGCGGAGCACAACGGGAACGGTACGTAACTCGGCTAACGTGATCTCGTCGCGGTCGGCCAGCGGATGGTCGGGGCGGCAGATAAGCACAAGTTCGTCTTTCACAAAGGACGTATAACGAATGTCGCTGTGGTGGGTTCGGCCTTCTACCAGTCCCAGATCAATGTCATTATGGAGCAATGCCTGCTCGATCTGTTCCGTATTGCCGTTCAGGAGTGAGATCGTCACGTCGGCCGATTGCTCATGAAAGCGGGCCAGAACGGGCGGAATCACGTATTGCGCTACAGTTGTGCTGGCCCCTACCCGCAACGCACCACCCGGCTTTCCCTTGAGCGCGTTCATGTCGAACTCCAGTTGGCGGTACGTCGCCATGATGCTCTCCGCATGATGGAGGAGCGTATTGCCGGCGGTAGTCAGGCTTATCTGGTTGCCCCGTCTGTCAAACAGGGCCATCCCGAAGTGGTGTTCGAGTTCCTGAATATGTTTCGTCACGGCGGGTTGGGTCACATACAACTCAGCGGCTGCTTTGGTGAAACTAAGCCGTTTGGCAACGGTGTAAAAAACATTCAGGCGAAAATCGAGCATGGATTTATTGAGGATTGAAAAGCAGGTTCAGCCAATTTACGATATAAACTGCCCATTGTTCCTTGGTCTGTGAGGACACAGACCTTTCCGCGTCAGCCATAACTGAATCAGACGGTGCTTTCCGGTTTGTGTACTTACAGACCGAAAGAGCGTTCTTCAGGAAGCCTGAGGTCTGTGAGGACACGGACCTTTTCACATCAGCAATCATAACAATAGTGTATACTTGCAAAAAACACCGCAAGCATGTCGCAACATTCACTACTTGACCGACCCCGAAACTCACAGATGGAGTTTGATAAGGTCTACTTTTGGACAAATACGATTCATGAATGGAAAAGCTTGCTGAAGCAAGACAAGTACAAACAAGTCATCGTTGATTGCTGGAAGAAACTTGTCAGCCGAAAGCAAATTGCCGTTTACGCCTTTGTTATCATGCCGAACCATCTGCACGTCGTTTGGGAACTGCTTGAACCGAACGGTAAAGAAATGCCACATGCCAGCTTCAATAAATTCACCAGTCACCAATTTTTAGCCGACTTACGCATTTGCCATCCACAGGTATTACCTTTCTTTAAGGTGAATGAAAAAGAACGTCGGCACCGGTTTTGGCAACGGGATGCGCTGGCTATATTAATGGATAATCCAGCGAAAATGCGGCAAAAAATTGAATACATTCATAACAATCCATTGCAGGAGCGATGGAATTTAGCCAGTCGCCCCGAAGACTACCCTTATTCATCAGCCCGGTTTTACGAAACAGGTGAAGATGAATTTGGCTTTTTGACTCATTACCAGAACCGATTTAACGGATAAGAATGATTGCTGACGCGAGGGTCTGTACTCTCACAGACCTTGGATTAAACTTAATACCAGGTAGTATCAAAATTTAATCCTTCAGGCAATTTAAACGTCTCTGCTTCAGCAAAATTAATAAAATTAACTCCCTGTGGAATTTGTACTTTAGACACATGTATTGCTTGCTTAGTTATAGGACTCCATACTTGTAGATAGCCAATAAAACTTTGGGAATCACCTATATACTGAAAGTTAAATTTGACTCCATTATACAGCACAGACCCATTACTATTATTTGGAAAGGTGGTAAGTTTTACAACCTCGTACCAATCATTTTTTTTCATTATATTCTTGCTTATGTAAGGATTATCAATGACACTACAATCTAATTATGATCGGTCATTCATCAGACAAAAATATCTTTGCGTGACCCGTCTCTACCTCCCTATGGTGTGTCCTCACAGAGCTTGGGGCATCAGCCATAGATGAATTAAAGAGAGACTTTCCGGTCTGTGAGGACACAGACCAGGGAGTGGCACACTTTCACATCAGCGCGGGCGGACCACCATATGGGCAGACCGGATATAGCAGGCCTACACATTCTTAAACTAACTTGCGCAATGCGCTCAAGTGCTGCTCTTTAACAGCCTGCCGGGTCGTAATGGCCGTTTGGGTCCAGTAGTGGTGGCTACCCAAAAAGCTTACCTGAATGCGATTCCAGACTAATTCGTCGGCTACCATATGCCGGACCTTTAACTCCCGATAGAGCGAATGGGCAATCGGCTCAAAGTCGTCACGCCCTAAATAATCGAGGTCAGCATCGCATAGGATTTCCTCCAGTTTGGTATGGGGTGTCTGCGGAATGCGTGTAGCCATAATCAGGCCACAGACTGTGTCAATTTGGGAAGGGGTATAATTAAAGTCCGGTAGCACCCGCCGGACATACGCGCAACCGACTTCTTCGTGGCCGTTGTAGACCGATAAAAAGCCTGCATCATGGAACAGGGCAGCCGTTTTGAGGAGCGTCAGGGAGTCGGTGTCATGAAAACCCTCTGCCTGGGCAATCCGTTCGGCCGCATCAACAACGTCCAGCACATGATGCAAGCCATGATAGTAGAGCGTCGGAGGCAGGTCCGATGCTAACATAGTAAGGATAAACTGCTGACAGTCAGCGATATTCATAAAAAGTAAGCAAAGGTGGGAATAAAGACAGGTGATATTGATTTTTCCACTGAAAGCTTACGGCAAATCCTGTCCCTTCGGTCGTTTGTATAAGGGTACGGTGCTGCATGGCTCACCAAAAAGGAGGCTCTGCACGACGGGGCGCAGCACCCGCGAAATTTCTACGTAAGCGGCTGTCGGTACGGGCACTTTTGAGCAGCCTTTTATTACCACACGGGCATCCCGGTAACCGTCGGGGTTGATGCGGGCAATGGCATCGAAATACAGCTTTTCTTCCAAGTCTGCGAGGTTGCCAAAGACAATTGTATGGGCAAAAGGTTGTAGCTGGAGGGTCAGCAGCATGTAGGCCCAGGTTGGCACAATGGCATCTTCGGTGCAGGTAATTGCCACGTTTTTACCGGCATACTGGCTCCAGTCGTGTTCTTTCAGAAACGCCCGAAAGTCTTTTTCTTTCAGGATAAGACCCATGTATAAATTATCTTTCAGGTCGTACATAACCCGCTCGCCGGGGTGATAGTATTCTTCCAGATCAAGCGTGACAAGTCCGCTGTTTGCCACACGGTTAACGATTCCAACTTCCATAATTTCCGTTATCAGTACCCTCTAAACAGCAGGCAGCGGCTGGCCGTTCATTACCCGCCATTCCTGTTTACCGTTTACAAATAACCGACTCAAGAGTCCGCTTTTTTTGCTACTTTTGTTCTTATATCCGATTAGAAACCTCCTTAGACATTTCGCCCATGAAATTCATAGTTTCCTCGTCTGTACTGCTGAAAAACCTTCAGCATATTAACGGTGTTGTTGCCACCAACCCCATTGTTCCCATCCTCGAAAACTTCCTGTTTCGTATTGACGAAGGAAATCTGACGGTGACGGCCTCGGATCTGCAAACGACCATGACGACCCAGATTCCGGTCGAAGCCAGCGAGAGCGGAGCCATTGCCATTCCCGCTAAATTGCTGCTGGATACGCTTCGCAGTTTGCCCGAACAACCCGTTACGGTCAATATCGACATGAGCACGTTCGGCACCGAAATCCTGACCGACAACGGCCGCTATAAACTGTCGGGCGAAAACCCGATTGACTTTCCGAAACTGCCAACGGTCACTAAAAATTTGTCGGTCGAGATGACGTCCGACATTCTGCTTAGTGCCATCAACAATACCGTTTTTGCGACCAGCACCGACGACCTGCGTCCGGCCATGACGGGCGTACTGCTCCAACTAAATGATGACACGGCTACGTTCGTTGCTACAGACGGCCACCGGCTTATCCGCTACCGTCGGACAGACCTCGGCGCGTCGGGCAGTACGTCGATCATTATTCCCCGCAAAGCGTTGCAATTGCTGAAAGCATCGCTGCCCGAAAATGTGCCCGTTACAGCCGAATTTAGCCAGTCGAACGCGTCGTTTACGTTTGGCCCGACGCAACTGATTTGCCGGTTGATTGATGAGCGGTTTCCGGATTACGAAAACGCCATTCCCACCAATAATCCGAACGTGATGACCATTGGCCGGACCGATCTGCTTAACTCGCTGAAGCGGATTATGATCTACGCCAACCGTACCACGCATCAGATTCGCCTGGCACTCAAAACCAACTCGCTGACCATCTCAGCCGAAGACCTCGACTATTCTAACGAAGCCAACGAGAAACTCCTCTGCGACTACGACGGCGAAGCGATGGAAATTGGGTTTAACGCCAAGCTCATGGCCGAAGTACTGAGCAACCTGAGTGCCAAAATGATTTCGCTCGAAATGTCGGCACCGAACCGCGCCGGTCTGCTTATTCCTGCGGACAAAGAAGAACATGAAGACATCCTGATGCTGGTGATGCCGGTAATGCTGAATACATACGCTTAAAAAAAGTTATAAAGTTGTAGGGTTGTAGAGTTATAAAGTTCCTGCGGTGCCCACGTTTATGCGCCAGTCAACTTTACAACTGTATAACCCTATAACTTTATAACTCATGCTACTGATGGCTTCCAAACGTACCGCACCAGCTCTCGTTTTCATTTTCATTACGCTTCTGATTGACGTAACGGGGCTGGGAATTATCATTCCGGTTTTCCCGAAACTGATCGAGCAACTCATTCACGGCAACATCAGCCAGGCGGCAAGCTGGGGCGGTTGGCTGACATTCTCCTATGCGGCCATGCAATTTCTCTTCTCGCCGATACTGGGCGGGCTGAGCGACCGGTTCGGACGCAGGCCGGTGCTGCTGTTTTCACTATTTGGGTTCGGAGTCGATTATATATTTCAGGGCTTTGCCCCCAGCATCGAATGGCTCTTTGTGGGGCGTTTGCTGGCCGGTATAACGGGGGCCAGTTTTACGACCGCCACCGCCTACATTGCCGACATCAGCACCCCCGAAAAACGAGCGCAAAACTTTGGTTTGGTTGGTGCAGCGTTCGGCGTTGGCTTTATTCTGGGACCGGCCGTGGGCGGTTTTCTGGGGCAGTATGGCCCGCGTGTACCGTTTTTTGTAGCGGCCGGGCTATCATTAATTAACTTCCTGTATGGCTTTTTCATCCTCCCCGAATCACTCGCCCCCGAAAATCGTCGCCCGTTCAACTGGCGACGCGCTAATCCAATCGGCTCACTAATGCGACTGGGCAAGTACCCGGTTATTCTGGGTATGGTGGCGTCATTAGTGCTGATTTATATTGCCGGGTTCGCCGTTCAGGGCACGTGGACGTTCTACACGATGGAGAAATTCAAGTGGGACGAAAAAACGGTTGGGCTGTCGCTTGCTGCTATTGGGTTATCGTTCGCCATTGTGCAGGGCGGTTTGAGCCGGATTATCATCCCGAAATTAGGGCAACAGCGGTCGGTCTATGTCGGGTTGATGTTTAGTGCCATCGGGTTTGCCTTATTTGGGTTCGCCAATCAAAGCTGGATGATGTTTGCGTTCATGACCATCTATGCGCTGGGGGGCATTGCCGGACCGTCTATTCAGGGCATTATCTCGAACCAGGTTCCGGCCAATGAGCAGGGCGAATTACAGGGTGCCTTGACCAGCCTAACCAGCACAACCTCTATTTTCGGGCCGCTCATCATGGCTAATCTGTTCTCTTTCTTTACTTCGCCGAAGGCCCCCGTTTACCTGCCCGGTGCGCCGTTTTTTCTGGCGTCCGTATTGATCGTTATCAGTGCGGCTTTAGCTCGGCGCGGCCTCAAACGAAGTGGGTTCTATCAATCGAACCCCACGCCCGTACCCAGCGAACAGCCTTAGAGTGAGAATACTACGTTGAACCGCAGGATCATTGCATCGTCGGTTTTTAGTCCCATCAATGATGGACGTTCGATGTTGTGGTCCGTCAGGCTGACCGGAAACTCGCCCGTTAAGGTTAGTTTGCCACCGGCCTCTTTGCACGTAGCCTGGAGCGTTGCCGGTTTGGCTACGCCATGAAATGTCAGGGTTCCTTTGGCCGTTAGCAACCCATTCTCGCCCGCTTTGATATCCGAGCTGACAAACGTTACGTTGGGGTACTTCAACCCGTCGAGCACTTCGATGGCGTGCGAGTCGCGGTTGTTATTATCGCTGTCGAACGAGGCCACTTTTATCGACACCGCTACCGTTTCGGGCTGTTTGGTATCGTCATTATACATCATAGCCGCGTTTACATCCTTACTAACACCATCCCACTTATGCAGCGGGTGCTTTGCCGAGTAGGTAACCGTCGAAAGAGCTTTATCGGCCATGATTTTTCGCTTAGCCATCGGCAATGAAAAGGCAAACAGAATCCATACGGCCAGCCAGCCGCTACAATAAACAGCGTATTTCATGGTCTTAAAAAGTTAGGGCAAGTATCGAAGCTGCGTAGGCGCCAAAGGTTGTGTAGGCAGCCGCCCGGTGATACGGTTTGAGTTCAGAATTGTTCTCGATCATGTGGGCCAGAATGTTCGTGGCCACCATGCCCGTCAGGTGAACAATGGCGAGGTATTTATGCAGTTTTATGGACGTAAACCCTTTTTTGGCCCCAACAACCGGCGGGGGAGCCGTCAGCGAAAGCACTAATGTGGTGCCGTAGGCAACATTGATAAACGTAGCCGACCGCTCATGCCACACTTTTGTATCGACATAATCCTGGCCTTTGGCGTTGTACAATTTCGCGCCAAGAATGCCCTGCGCTATAAATCCGGCCAGCGTCACGAACCCGCCAATCTGGTGCGTTATGAGCATGGTCCGCCGGACTTTTAATTCGTGGGCACGGCCTTCGGGCGTCAACGGCGCGATATTCATGGTACGCAGCAATCCTTTCGGCCCCCAGAAGGCTCGCTGCGTAAACAGCATTTTTCGCGGAAGCAAGGGCTGCGCTTCGGTCGAATCGGTTAGACCGGCCAGCAAATCGGCCGTCGATGTATCCGAAGCAACGACGGGTGTACGGGTGGTATCCCGGCGTATGGCGGTGGAATCCTGGGCATATAAAGAACCCAGCCCAAGCCATAATAGCATGGCCAAACAAACGTGTTTCATTCGGAAAAATTTAATGAGTAGATGTCCTGATTACTGAAATTGTATCCATAGATGGGCCGCTTTCGGCTTCTCTACAGATACAACTCGCTGTATAATCAGGCCGTAACCGTCAGTTTATTACCATCAGTGCTTGGCGAAGTCTTGTATAACTTCATAGCTGGCTGGCTGGGGCCTCCTGCCGCCACTTTCACCGAACCATCTGTTGCGAACACGGAGCCGTGTGCATCACAGAAAAAATCATCGGACGTCAGCCTGTAAGAAACCAAATCGTTTTGCTGGTGCGTGCAAAGGCGTTGAATAGCCACGAATTTATTGCCTTTTGTGTTGGCAACCAGCACATCGCCCACTTTCACAAACTCACCCGTAGTTTTGAGTTTACTATAGGCCGCGTCAGTTAGGTCAAGTGTAAAGTTGATAGCCCCTTTCGCTGTTTCTGAATTGCCCGTCAGACCGGTACCAGTCGTTGGTGCGGGCGTGGGTGTCGGGTCACTACTTTTGCTGGAGCAGGCTGTCAGTCCGGTTCCCATGCAGTAAAAGGCCATTAAAGCGGCACTACTCATGCCGAGACTACGCAGGAATTCTCCGCGATTTAGTTGATCGGTCGTTGGATTGATTTTCATTGGTTGGTTATTACGTGTAGTTACAACAATTAGTACACAATCAGTTAATAAGGTAATTTTTAAAGCTTGTATCGAATGGAGAAGAAAGCGCCTGTACTTAACAGATTGATTTTAAAATAGCCAACGCTCCGCAATGGGGCCTTGAGAAATGGCTCTACCTGCCATGATAGCCGTTTGCTGATGGCCCGTTCATACCCCGCTGACAGATTCAACTGGCTAAAACCATATCCACCGCTATTGGTACTCCACCCTAATGGTGTAGTTGGATAAATATTTGCGTCATTCAGGTACTTATAACTGTAGTCTTCCTGATTAATAATGTACGTCGTTACACCACCACTAACAAACCATCGGCTTGGTATAAGGCCATTCAAACGGGGTCGTAGAAGAACGTCATAACGCACATTAATTGGGATGTCGAACATATTGCAACGTCCGTCAATCCGTTCAAGTTTTGCATGTTGGTTTAGCAAATAGTCAGGCACGTACCCATAATCGGCCGTCCGGGCTTTATATACCTTCGTGCTTTGAATAATCCCCGCCTGTACACTCCAGCGCGACGCCAGCCGGTATTCCAGCAACAAGCCCACGTTTGTGCCGGGCCGGGTAAAGTTTTTCAACCCGATTGCGCTCAAATCCGGTGCAACCACCAGCCGAACACTCAACCCCCGCATGACCTCCGGTTTTGGAACGGATTTATAAGCCGTCGTATCGGGTTTAGCGACAACATCCCGCCCGGTAAAGGCAAGTGCCGAAGCCCATCGCGCCGGTCGAATGGCTAATTCAGACAGCGTTGGAATCGAGACAGGCCCAGCCTTTTCAGTTTCTGGAACCGTTGCATTACTGGCTATACTACTGCTTGTGTTGCCATCGGCCATCCGCTTTGATTCCAGCCCGGCCTGCACCGATTTTCTACTGAACAGCGTCGCAACCGGTACGCCATACTTTATCGACGAATATGCTGTTTCCCGGCGATTAAGACCTGTTTTCACTTGCCTTTGCGTTGATAAACGAGTGCCGTTCTTACGGCCTGTTCGGTTAAGCTTAGTCCTGTTCTCTCGCCTTACACCTGTCGAAACAGCGGTTCCCGAACGGGCTGACGGACTGCGTTCAGCCGGTACGTTACCCGGTACTCTACCCGCTGACAGCTTGGCATTCGCTGTCCTATCGGCGTCAGGTATTTTCGGTTCGGCCACCCGCGCAGTGGCCCGGTCCGGGCGAGGGTCCGGCGCATTACGCTCCACGTTCGTTTCCGCCGAAACAACCGGTTGACCGGCTTTACTAAGTTGCTCGTTTCTCTCAGGCTGATCGTTTGGTGAGTTGGCAACCGTTTTTTGCGCAGAGACGATGTCACCCAAGGCGAGATCAGGTGCCCGTTGCGGTAGAGTCGTCGTTGATGCTTCCGGTTGAGGATTATTATCGACCGGCAACAACTTACTATCAATACCAGACTGGATAGCAGTGCGGTAGGAAAACCAGACGCCCCCCAGCAAAAGCAGCAACACAACCCCAATAATACCCCAGCGAAGCAGGTTTTTCCAGCTCGGTGCCCCACCGGGTGCGGTACGGTCGTGGGTGTCTAAGCGGGTTTTCATATCCTGCCAGGCAGCCGGATCGTAGGGAGGCTCAAACTCTTCAGCCGACTTTCTGAAGAGCCCGTCCAATTGGTCATCGGTTAGCTCTGACATACTCATCGTTGTTTAAGTGCTTCAGTAACAGGCGCAGATTCTCCCGTGCCCGAGCCAGGTTCGACTTCGACGCGCCAACCGAAATGCCGAGTTGACCGGCAATTTCTTCGTGCGTGAATCCATCCATAACGTACAAATTAAAGACCAGCCGGTAAGCCGGTGACAATCGCTGAATCAGGCTTACCAACTCATTATGAGCTAATTGACTAAACCCATCTGCCGACTCGGAAGCGACCGTTTGCTGCACCGATTCGACATCATCATGCAGGTGATGGCGCACCTCCTGCCGGTAGTGGTCGATGGATGCATTGATCAGGATGCGTCGAAGCCAGCCTTTAAACGGCTGTGCCGGGTCGTACTGATCCAATCGCGTAAACACCTTCAGAAACCCATCGTTCAGCACCTCCAGCGCACTATCGCGGGTGGGGCAGTAGCGCAGACATACACTCATAGCATACCCATAGAACTGCCGGTAGAGCAATTCCTGACTTTTCCGCTGATTACGCAGACAGCCAGCCAGCAGATCGGATAAAGCCGGTATGTTGGGTGCGTTGGACATTGAGCGAACTTATACAGTCGTAAGGCTACTCGGTTTCCCGAAATCTCTACCAATCCATTGAAACGTTACAACTGCAACTCTATACTTTTTAACCGTACTGGCGAAGTGTGCCCGATTAGAACTCGTTAGTTTGGTGCCTGGGGCGAGGTTGGATTGACCACCGGCCAAACGCCCGGTCGGGGCACACTCACCCCTTTCGTATTGCCGCGTATGCCCTGATCTGGCCCAAAATAATACAGTGGCCAACCTTTATACGTGACCTGTGTTTTTCCAGGTGCTGCGGTCGTAATGATGGCAAAATCAGCCTTGTTCAATGCAGACGGAATCTCACCGGTAATCGCCGATTTCTCAAACAGTGGCCAGGTACCGTTATTGCTCAGATCAGCCTTCGTGTACGTATTTTTATTGAATTTATCAGGAGCGAAGGCATAGAGCGTACGGCCGAGACTATCGACCAAAAATAGCGAATTTCCCGTACCTTCTTTTGTATCAAACGTATAGCTTTTCCCATCATTGCCAACCAGTTGCCGCGACGCAAGCATTACGGTATAATTTGTTTTGGCAACGCTCCAGACTTTGCCAACATTTTCGCCGTTGACATCGCCCTGTTTCGCGTCATTTTTGAAATAATAGAGTGGCCAGCCCCGAAACGTAGTTTGCTTACTGCCATCAGCACGGGTAATGGTAGTGAAATCAGCAGTGTTCAAACCGGCACTAAGGGTGGGCGTTTCTTTATAGAAGACAGGCCACGTGTCTTTGCAGCCTCCCGAACAGTTGGCATCTCCAGCCACATCGGCAGCAAAGAAATACAGCGTCTTCCCATTTTCGCCGGTCAATACATTGCCAAGCGCAGTCGGTTTGATCGCCAGATCGGGCGAAACAATGGTCGGATTTTCCTGATCGCAGCCAGACAGGGCCGCAACAAGAAGTGCTGTTGAGAACAACAGCCGCGTAACGTAAAAGGAAGGTTTCATTTTTATCAACTGTATTTTTAGGGTGAGAAAAAGAACAGTTGAACCGGTTCATCCGTCAATACGGAGCGTGTTGAAAAAGGTTGCGTGATGGAAGAAAAAATTGTCAAGAATTGTCAAAAGTGGTCAGAGGTAGTCAAAGATAGTTAGTGCCTGACCATCCTTGACTACCTCTGACTACTCTTTATCAGCGCGTCGGTCGGCGCGGATTTCGGGAATGGTATCCGGGTCAATGAGGCCAATCGAGGCCGCATGTTCGGCGGCCGCGACGGTATCGGGTACCAGCAACATTGGTACATTATAGGCGTCGGTAGCCCGGATGAGTTCGCGGATAGATTCATCGCGGATATCCGGCGTTACGTCCCGAATATACACAGCCCGAATCCTGCCCGGATTTTCGCGCACAACCTGTGCATAAATTTCGGGGTCCTGCTGCCCGCTATCGCCGATGAGCACAAAGGGAAGCTGCGGATTTACGTCCAGCACTTTCCGAATCATCGCCAGTTTATGGGTGTGATGCCCTGCGGATGATAAAAGTTCTTTATTCAGGCCAAAATCGCGGAGCAGGATTGGCCCTTTGGGAATGCCCTGAATGCGAAAAAAATCAACCAATAAATCATACAGATTCCAAGGGCTGCTCGACACAAAATAGATGGGGTTGAACAACGTTGTAACGGGACCGCTCTGCAAGGCCCGGTAAAAAGCGGCTATCCCCGCAAACGGCAGGCGCGTGTAGGCATTACCGAGAAAGGTAAGTCGGGCGGTTTGGAGTAAATTGGTAGCATCCGTAACGAGTACCGTATCATCAATGTCAGAGATAACCCCAAACTGACTGTAAGGCGGTGAAATCATCAGGTATCCGTCTTTACTAACCGACTCCCCCTCTTTTGTTTCCTCTGTATCGGGCTGCGAAACGCCCTCCACCGAATACCGAACCGGAAACCACGCCCGACCGGGGGGCAAATCATTTGGCGGATTGATCGTTACGTCAAAATACCCTTCTTTGTCGGTTATAGTCCTATGCGACTGCCCGAAGGCGTCAATGCGCACCGTAACACCCGGTACTTCGTCGCTGTTAAACCGCTGGTAGGTAGCCAGCAGATTCTGCCAGAACGTATCATGGTCGCTGGGCGTGCCGTGCAACGGACCACTCAGGTCCCGCTGACGCAAAACACGTCCTTTCAACCAAACAGCCGTTGCACTGCCAAAACCGCGATAGTAAATAATTTTATACGGTTTTTGAGCGTCGAGCCGCCCCAGGAGCCTGTTTTTCATCCGGTCGAGTTGTCCTTCGGCTTCGGCAGACGCATTTACGAAGAAGTCTTTCCAGCTACTCATGGCTATAACATGGACGGGTTATTGGTAACTTTGCAAAAAAAATACCTGTTCGTCAAAAAGGCACGACTTTTTCGGTCAACAAGTGCTTATTGACGAACCACGCGCGGGCGATTCCGCATTGATGAATAAACCATGAGCAAGCAAATTGTTTATACCGACCAGGCTCCAGCACCCATTGGACCCTACAGTCAGGCCGTTAAAGTTAACGTCGCATCCACTACAGGAATGCTTTTCGTATCGGGTCAGGTAGCCATCGAATTAGCTCCATTGGGCGATATTAAAGCCGAAACACAGAAGGTTATGGAAAACATTGGGGCCATTCTGAAAGCCGCCGATCTGGATTATACGAACGTTGTGAAAGCGACTATTTTCGTAAAAGATATGAACGACTTCGCGTCTATAAACGAGGTGTACGGCCAGTTTTTCACGTCTGAACCGCCTGCCCGTGAAACGGTTGAAGTGGCCCGCCTGCCCAAAGATGTCAATGTTGAAATTTCAGTAATAGCTGTTCAATGAGTGAATGAGCGAAACCGGGCCGCCGGTGCGGAGTGAAAACCATCCGGCAGCACTCTTTCGCTCTTTCGCTCTTTCTATATTCTCATGCAAACTCCCGTTCGCGTTCGTTTCGCGCCCAGCCCTACCGGCCCGCTGCATATTGGCGGAGTGCGTACTGCGCTTTACAATTATTTATTCGCCCGGAAAATGGGCGGAACGATGCTGCTGCGCATCGAAGACACCGACCAGAACCGTTTTGTACCGGGTGCCGAAGACTATATTCTGGAGAGCTTACGCTGGGTCGGCATCGAGATTGACGAAGGCCAGGGTACCGGCGGTCCTCATGCCCCGTACCGCCAGTCGGAACGCCGGGACATTTACCAGAAAGAAGCCCAGCGGTTAATTGACGAAGGAAAAGCCTATTACGCCTTCGACACCGCCGAGGAACTGGATGCCATGCGCAAACGGCTCGAAGAAGCCAACGCACCAGCCGCCCAGTACAATGCCATCACGCGAATGCAGATGCGTAACTCGCTGACTATGAAGCCCGATGAGGTCCGTTCCCGTATGGACGCCGGTGAACCCTATGTCATTCGGCTGAAAACGCCCCGCAAAGAGGAAGTTCGACTGAACGACCTGATTCGGGGGTGGGTCAATGTGCATTCATCGGCCATCGACGATAAAGTGTTGCTCAAGTCCGATGGTTTGCCAACATATCACCTCGCCAACATTGTGGACGACCATTTGATGGGCATTACGCACGTTATTCGGGGTGAAGAGTGGCTGCCCTCGGCACCGTTGCACGTGCTGCTGTACCGGTATTTAGGCTGGGAAGATACCATGCCACAGTTTGCTCACCTGCCCCTGCTGCTCAAACCCGAAGGAAACGGGAAACTAAGCAAACGCGACGCCGACCTTGGGGGATTTCCTATTTTTCCGCTGCAATGGACCGATCCGTTCACTGGCGTTGTGGCGCGGGGTTTCCGGGAAGAGGGCTACCTGCCCGAAGCGACGATTAATTTTCTGGCTCTGCTGGGCTGGAATCCGGGTACGGAGCAGGAATTATTTACGATGGATGAACTGATTGCGAGCTTCGATTTGACGCAGGTTCACAAAGCCGGAGCGCGGTTCGATATTCAGAAAGCGCAGTGGTTCAATCACCAGTATATCCGTCAACAGGCTGATGCTGAACTGGCTCCGACCGTTCAGCATCAGGCCGAAGCTGCCGGATTTGCGTGCTCTCTGGAAAAAGCAGAAAAGATTGCCGCCCTGCTCAAAGGCCGCGTCAATTTCGCTCATGAACTGTTCACCGAAGCCGGAACGATTTTCAACGCGCCAGCCACCTACGACGAAGCCATTGCAACCGCTAAATGGAACGACGATGCCGTGCGGGCCGTAACGGTTTTTCGCGATGCGCTTCAATCGTTTAGCGGTGATTTTCTGGCCGATACCATCAAACATACCCTGTTTGATACCATGCAGCAGGCAGGTATCAAACAGGGCAAAATCATGCAGGCCATGCGCTTGGCCCTCACCGGCTCCGGTGCCGGTCCCGACCTGATGCTGACGATGGAAATCATTGGTAAAGACGAAACAATTGGGCGGTTAGAGAAAGCACTCAGTACGTTAAAGATGCCTGTCAGCTAATTTTTTAAACCTATAAGGTCTCCAACACCTTATAGGTTTATGATAAACCGTAAACCCCATGGCTAAGAAAAAAACCAATCCCGACGAAAACGAGAAACCCCGCGTTCATAAAGAACTGGAAGGGTTCGATATTCAGATTAATTCGTTTGGCGAAATCACGACGAGTTTTGACATTGACCGCATCAATCAGTTTCTGAATAAAACGGTTGACGACAAAAAACTGCGTCACCGTACGGATCTGAATCTCAAAGGCGAATCTGATGCTGCTGAACCGACTGACACCGACGAGCCGACCAGCGAAGATGAGTTAAATCTGGATGATGATCTGACTCTTGACGAAGACGAGAAACGTTAAAAGCCCGACCCGCTAAAACGCCCGGTCGGGCTTTTTTTGTGCCGTTTGTCAGAAAACTCATTAATTAAATGCGGCTGATTCTGTAGTTTTCCTTCATAAATCCTGATATAAAACCGGAAACGAATCATGTACGCACACGAAATCGACTACAAAATCATTGGCGAAGACATCCAGATTGTAGAAATTGAACTGGACCCCAACGAAACCGTTATTGCCGAAGCCGGCTCCATGCTGTTCATGGAAGATGGCATTACGTTTGAAACCAAAATGGGCGATGGTTCGCAACCCGATCAGGGTTTTCTGGGCAAACTACTACAGGCGGGGTCGCGTGTAATCATGGGCGAATCGCTGTTCATGACGCACTTTACCAACCGGGGCGTTGGGAAGCGTAAAGTAGCCTTTGCCGCTCCGTATCCCGGCACGATCATGGCCGTCAACATGGCTAATGTGTACGGCAATACGCTTATCGTTCAGAAAGATGCGTTTCTGTGTGCGGCCCTCGGCACGAAACTGAGTATTCAATTCAACCAGCGATTGGGAGCCGGTTTTTTTGGTGGCGAAGGGTTCATTCTCGAAAAAGTACAGAGTGATGGCATGGTGTTCATTCATGCCGGGGGCGTAGTCATTGAACGGACGCTGAACAACGAAACGCTGCGCGTAGATACGGGTTGTGTGGTTGGTTTTGAACCGAGCGTCAATTTCGATATTCAGCGGGCGGGTGGTTTGCGCAGTATGGTTTTCGGCGGTGAAGGTTTATTTCTGGCTACGTTGCGCGGTTCAGGCAAAGTCTGGATTCAGTCGATGCCGATTTCTAAATTAGTACAGCGACTATCGCCGGGCGGTGGGCAGGCCACCAAAGAAGGCGGGTCCGTACTGGGGCAGTTGGGCAATTTGTTTGAGTAGTAATCTATGCCGAAACTGGCCGTTTACGGAAATCTCGTTTTTTATATCTTCGCGTATGATCTCGTAGAACGTATGCACGTTCATGTGTCGAACACGAAGAGTCGTTCTGGTAGATCGGCTAAAATATGGTTAGATACGCTTGATGTCTTTGAACGCGGAAGTTTAACAGAAAAGGAAATTTCTACAGCATTAAAATTGTTAGTCAGGCATAAAGACAGTATCGAGACGTCAATTCGTACTTTTTCGATTAATGGAGAAGTAAAAACGTTATATCTGCGATGAGATCAGTAGGCTTTAACTCGATTGCACCAGAAATTGGACGGGTTTCCTTTCGCAAAGAGGGAGCGATTACATTGCATTTGGTAGATGGACGAACACTTTCTGCGCCCTTGAACCAGTTTCCAGGTATCAGCCGGTTAACGTCCAGCCAACGAAAGAACTATCATATTTCTGACCGAACTATGTTGATGTTTCAGGATGACGACGAAGTCTATCACATCCAGGATTTCTTTGGTACGTACGAAACAAATGCTTATCAGTCGCCCGATAAACAGCAACGGGTTCTGCTCAATGCTTAAAATACGAAACAACACATGGAAGTAATCTGCACGAACGACAAATTTCCGGCACCGGTGTTGGCTTTTTATGCTGAATTTGGCATACAAACACCTAAACGCGACCAGCTTTATACCATCCGACAGGTGAAACGGCATACGACCGGCGATACGGGCGTGTTGCTGAACGAAATTCAGAATCCTGAAGTGCCGGTGAAACACCCGGTTATGGGCGAAGTCTGGTTTGAACCCACGTTCAACGTGAACCGATTTGCTACCTTACTGGGTCAGCCTATTATGAAAGAGGAACTGGAAGATGTAAATGTGTAAACAAATCCTGACTGACTTTACGCGAAGCCTGGCACCAAATCGCCGGGCTTTTTCGTTAATTTGTCAATCTGCTTACATGCCAACCCAGTTTGTGACAAAATATCTGCTTCTACTCATTAGTTCATTGTCCGTTGCCTGCGGTAGTAGCTCGTCGGATAATTACGTGCCGAAACCGAAAGGATTTCCCCGTTTCGATTTGCCCGCACCGAGCTATACGCTGCTTACCCCGACGCACCCCTATCAGTTTGAGTATAACAAAATCGCGCGGATTTTGCCCGATACGTTCGCCCGGTCCGAACCGCACTGGATTTTTATTAATTATCCAGCCTATAAAGCCAGCGTTCAGTTGACCTACAAACCCGTTGGAAACGATATGAATCGACTGCGGGCCATGCTCGAAGATGCGTATAAACTGGCCGCCCGGCACAACATCAAAGCGTATGCGATTGAGCAGCGAAAAATCCGGCTAAAGTCCGGCCTGGAAGCCAGCCTGATCGACCTCTCCGGCGAGGTGCCCAGTCAGGTGCAGTTCGTTACGACCGACTCGACAACCCATTTTCTGCGGGGTGCATTATACTTTAATACGGCTACCGAAAACGATTCGTTACAACCCGTTATTCAGTATATTCGGAAAGACATTCTGCATTTACTGAATACCCTTACCTGGAGAAAATAAGCGTTCACGTTATGAAGCAAATCCTTACATTTCTGGCTTTCCTATCGCTGTCGGTTGGTTTTGCTCAATCGAAAAAACCGGTTCGTAAAGCAACAGCAAAGCCTGTCGTTATGGTCGCTAAATTACCCGGTCAGCTTGTCTATGAACAAAACTGCCTGACCTGCCATCAGGCGAATGGCTCCGGCGTACCAAACCTGAACCCGCCCCTGCGTGGTACAGACTGGGTTCTGGGTGATAAAACCCGGCTGATCAACGTTGTGTTGAACGGGTTACAGGGTCAGGAAGTAGAAGGCGACGCGTATGATAATGCCATGCCTGCCCACGACTTCCTCACTGACACGCAGATTGCCGACGTGCTGACATATGTACGAAGCAATTTCGGCAACAAAGCCAGTGACGTAACGGCGGATGAAGTGAAGGCGTTGCGAACAGAGAAATGATTTTTAAACACAGAGGGACGGAGACTTCACAGAGCACACGGAGAAAGAAAAAACTCTGTGTGCTCTGTGAAGTCTCCGTCCCTCTGTGTTTAATTATTACGTTTGAATCACACCGACCGAAAATGCTTTCGTGATGGGCGCGTGGTTGGCGGCAGAAATCCCTTCCGACAGAATTTGCCGGGTATGGAGCGGATCAATGATGGCATCGACCCAAAGCCGGGCGGCAGCGTAGTAGGGCGATAGTTGAGCGTTGTACTGATCCGTGATTTTTTTCAGTTGCGCCTGTTCTTCCTCCGGCGTCATGGGCGTTCCCTTCGCTTTCTGGGCCGCCACCTGAATCTGAAGCAGCGTTTTAGCGGCCGACGCTCCGCTCATTACGGCCATTTGCGCGGTAGGCCAGGCCAGCATCAGGCGGGGGTCATAGGCTTTGCCGCACATGGCGTAGTTACCCGCGCCGTAGCTATTGCCAATTACGACCGTGAACTTCGGCACGACTGAATTTGCCATCGCGCTAACCATTTTGGCCCCGTCTTTTATGATACCGCCCTGCTCGGCGCGGCTCCCAACCATAAAACCCGATACATCCTGCAAAAACACCAGCGGAATTCGTTTCTGGTTGCAGTTCATAATAAATCGGGCCGCTTTATCGGCAGCATCACCGTAGATGACACCGCCCATTTGCATCTCGCTCGGCTGACCCGTACGACCTTTTGCCTTTATGACCTTGCGCTGATTGGCCACAATGCCCACTGCCCAGCCATCGATTCGGGCGTAGCCACACAGCAGCGACTGCCCATAACCGGGTTTGTAAGCATCGAAGTCGGAGTTATCCACAAGCCTGTCCACAATTTCCTGCATGTCGTAGGGTTTGACGCGATCAGCAGGGAGAACCTGGTAAATATCGTCGGGGTTTTTGGCAGGTAAAACAGGTCCGGCCCGGTCGAAGCCAGCGGTATCAGGACGGCCCAGCTTATCGAAAATACGCTTGATGGCATCCAGACAGCTTTTGTCGTCGGGGTATTTATTATCGACAACGCCCGAAATATCGGTATGGGTTACGGCTCCGCCGAGGGTTTCGGCATCGACATCTTCACCAATCGACGCTTTGACTAAATACGGTCCGGCCAGAAAAATAGAGCCTGTCCCTTCCACAATCATACTCTCGTCGGACATAATCGGCAGATAAGCACCACCCGCCACGCAACTCCCCATGATGGCCGCGACCTGCAAAATACCCATCGCCGAGAGGTGCGCGTTGTTCCGAAACGTCCGTCCGAAGTGTTCTTTATCGGCAAAAACCTCATCCTGCAACGGCAGATAAACGCCCGCACTATCGACCAAGTAAATAATGGGCAAGCGATTCTCCATCGCGATTTCCTGTGCCCGGAGGTTCTTCTTAGCCGTAATGGGAAACCACGCGCCTGCTTTTACCGTAGCATCATTTGCTACAATAACGCACTGACGACCAGACACATAGCCGATCCCTACAACAACCCCACCGGACGGGCAGCCGCCATGTTCGGCATACATACCCTCGCCGGTGAACAAGCCAATTTCGACAAACGGCTGGGTGTCATCGGTGAGATAGGCAATGCGTTCGCGGGCGGTCAGTTTACCTTTTCGGTGTTGATCGTCAATTTTTTTCGGACCGCCCCCAAGCTGGGTTTGAGCGGTCCGTTGAGTAAGTTCGTCGATTAGGGGCTGCATGGCGGCTGGGGCAGTATCCAGAATGACCCGTGTAGTTTGCAGACAGGCCAATCTGGATATTGGCCCAGACATTATTTAGTAATTGACGCGGTCGAATCAACGGTTGTTGTGGTTACCGTTGTTACAGTTGCACTGCCGGGCTTGGCAGTCGCAGCTTTGTCTTTTTTGCCAAAGAGCGAGAAATGCACGTAGCGCTTGGGGTTTTCGCGCAGGTCGGTCAGGAGTTTTTCGAGGCTGGCAGTCGTTTTATTAACGTTGCTGTACAGGGCTTCGTCGGAGGTGAGTTTGCCCAATGAACCGCGCCCACTGTTAATATCGGCCAGAATCTTCTGGAGATTATCGACCGTTTTGTTCACACTGCCCAGCGTCTGCTTGAGTTGAAGCCCCTGGAGCGAGTCGGCAAACGTATCAGCTTTGGCAAGAATTGGCTTGAGTTGTTTCTCGGTTTCGATGAGTGAGTTCGACAAACGGTTAACATTGTCGAGGGTTGCCCGCAGACCAACCCGATTTTCGGCAACGGTCAGGCCAAGCGTTCCAACGGCAGCATTGGCACTGCGAAGCGTTTGATTCAGCACAACCCCCGTTTGGTCGAACTGTGCGACGACCCGGTTAAGCTGGTATGTCAGCGAATCGACGTTATTCAATACGGGCAGCGTTTTTTCCCGAATCAGGGCTGACAGTCCTGTTTCTTTAGCCGACACCAGCATTCCCTCGTCTTCGAGTTGGGCAGTACCCTGCTGAATGCCTAGCCGGACAACTTTCCCACCAAGTAACCCGTCATCGGCCAAAACAGCCCGCGATCCTTTCGTAACGAGAATACCTTCTTTGAGTTCGAGTGTAACCAGCAACTTGTTTTGTTGCTTCTGCAAGATCTCGATACTTTTCACCTGCCCCACCGCCATACCGTTGATTGTTACCGGGTTAGAGGCAACTAACCCGTCGATATTATCATAAACAACCTTGTATTTATGGGTAGAAGAGAAGAAATCAGAGCCTTTCAAAAAATTGAATCCGAAGTAGAGCATCATCAGCGAGCCGACGGCCAATAAGCCTACTTTTACTTCCTGGGAAACTTTCATGCGTGTGTGAAGGTGAACGAGGTCAACCAATTTGATTGACCCTATAACCAACTTTCCGGGTCATTTGTCCCAACGGTTGGCGAAATTAGTGGATTGGGTAGGGTGGTGAGGTGGGTAAAATGGTGAAGTAGGTGGAGTAAGTGAAGTGGGTCAGTCGGATCAGTTCGTTCTAACCTCACTCACTCCTCACGCGTTACTCATTCCACTCACTTCACTACCTTATCCACCTGCTTCAATATCCTGTTTATACTGCGCAAAGGCTTTATAAATAGCGGTTGCAATTTCCTCCTGCCCCTGGTCTGACCGCAGAAAATCTTCCTCAGCAGGGTTAGTCAAATACCCGCTTTCAATCAAAACGCTGGGCATAGTGGCTTTCCAGAGAACAATAAAACCCGCCTGCTTAACGCCATTACTCCGCCGGTCTGCATTATGTCGAAAACTACGCTCGATTTTTTCAGCAAAATTGATGCTGCTACCCATAAACGCGTGCTGGTAATTTGCCAGCATGATCGTGGCTAAGGGTGAGTTCGGGTCAAAACCCTTGTAACTCTGCTGGTAATTTTTTTCCTGTAAGATTACGGCGTTTTCGCGCCGGGCCACATCAAGATTGCGTTGCGTTCTGTGAAGTCCCAGCGTATAGGTTTCGGTGCCATGAACCTGGCTGCTCGACGGGCTGGCGTTGCAGTGAATGGAAATAAACAGATCGGCCCGGTTCCGGTTCGCAATAGCCCCCCGTTCAATTAATTCGACAAAACGGTCGGAAGAGCGCGTATAGATTACCCGAATGTTTGGGTAGTTATTCTTTATTTTCCGTCCCAGTTGCAGAATCAGGTCCAGATTGATCGTCTTTTCTTTGGCATACCGGCCATGTGTACCGGGGTCTTTGCCACCATGACCCGCGTCGAGCACAACCGTACGGAGTTGGTTTGGCGTATCGCTCCCTGTCGATGATGTTTCGGTTTCCTGAGTTTTCGCCCGCCGGACAGTGTCCTGCGTCAACGCGGGCGATAGAGCATCCGGCGTTGTCAGGGCCAGTAAAGGCACAACAACCAGCACCAGTGTTGTCATTATTCCGGGAGCCGTTGCCGGAATCTGAATACCGGTTGATTTAATAATTTTTAACGACCAAAAACGTTTCAATGCGGTAGTGGGATAACTGTTCGTGAATACCTTTGTAAGTCATAGACTTAACGGTGTTTTGGCAAATATAATTTTTTTAATAAACCGGATAACACCTTACTTTATTTTGCGGCCCTCGCCAACCCAATCAATGCGGATAAAAACGTTGACTTGCCTTGTCTGGCTGCTCTGGACGTTCAACGCGTTTGGGCAGGGCAATCCAACACAACCAACGCCCAACAAAAAGCCTGCTTCCCGTACTATAAAAGGCCCGTCGTCAGGAACGATTACGCTGCCTAACTCGCAAACAGGGGCTACAGGAACTGTGCCGGAGAGCGATCTGGAACGCGAGCTAAATCCAAAATACTCCGCACCTAACCGACTTGGTCCTACGCCAGGCCGACAAAAGGACGTGTTACCGCCTAACGTTGTCCGCCCACCAAACCAGGATTCGATTCGTTCAAAAGCTACAGAGCGCATAGCCAAAGCAGTCGATTCAATCCAAACCAGTCCTGTCGATTTAAGCCGAATCGTACGCTTACAGCCTAAACCGGTTCAAGTAAGCCAACGGCTGGTGAGTAGTTTACCATCCCGGCTGATAGCCGGAATTAGTTTGGTCAGGGAATTGGCCGCTGTACCGCCAGTCAAGACAAATCCGGCTAACCCGTTACCGTCGCAACCGATTCGACCTGACAGCATCCGGTCAACAACTACATTGCCGACTGTTGCTCCGGCGCAAAAACAACCGACCGTTCCGGTAAATACACCAGCCAAACCGGTTGCCAATGCGGATTCTGTTCGCGTAGCGGGCGGCAAAGTAACGCCAAAAGTACCCGTCCTAACGAAAACAGCCTCAACATCGGTCTCGTCAGCAACGGTGGCGGCTCCTCGTTCGCAAACGAGTGTGGCGCAACTGACCAAACCCGTTCAACCGGCCCTTGCCAAACAAACCAAACCCGTTCAGGCCACCGTACCCGGCAGATTAAGGCCTGGGCTTGTTTCGCCGAACGTTGTTCGTCCGGAGGGTCGCAGCGCGATTCGCACCGATTCGCTGGGGATTGCGCGGAATGATTCGACTCAAAAAGACTCTGTTCAAACAGCCGATTCATTTAAAACAACGGTCAAATACCAGTCCAAAGATTCGACATTCTACTCCGCCGACGGACGAACGGTCGAGCTATTTGGCGATGCCAGCGTTATTTACGGCGATATCTCCCTCAAAGCAGATTACATACGCCTGAACTACCTCACGAACGAAGTGTATGCCAAAGGCCGCTATGATTCGACAGCGAAAAAATTGATTGGGCAACCCATCTTTCAGGATGGCGAGGGAAAATATGACGCAAAAGAAATCCGGTATAATTTTAAATCACGAAAAGGGCGGATTCAGGGAGTCATTACCCAGCAGGGCGAGGGAAACGTTCGCGGGCAGACCGTCAAAAAAGACGATGAGGACAATCTGTACATCGGCCGGGCAATTTATACGACCTGTAACCTGGCAACACCGCACTTTCATATCAATGCCAGCAAACTGAAAATTATTCATAACAAACAAGTAGTAGCCGGGCCGTTCAATCTCGTTATCAACCAGATTCCTTTACCGATTGGTCTGCCATTTGGCTTTTTTCCGTTCCCCAAACGGAAGGAGATTGGCGTATCGGGCATTATCGTGCCGCAGTATGGCGAAGAACCCAACGGGCGGGGATTTTACCTCCGCGACGGCGGGTATTACTGGGCCGTAAACGAAAATCTGGGGCTTCAGTTTAAGGGGCAGATTTACTCGCGCGGTAGCTGGGGACTGGGCGTATCGTCGGCCTATAACAAACGGTATCGCTACAGCGGCAGTGTGAATTTGCAGTTCAACCGCAACCGTTCCGGCGACCGCGTAGACACCACACAGACGCCCCGTAATGATTTTTCCTTTACGTGGTCGCACTCGCCGGTGCCGCGCGGGCGAGGCAGTTTCTCGGCCAATGTGAACGTCAGCAGCAACAGCTATAACCAGTTTAACTCCTACAATACACAGTCTTATATTTCCAACGTGGCGGGGTCGTCGGTGCAGTACAGCCGCACGTTCGGGCAGTATGTGCGGGCAGGGGCGAACATCCGGGTGAACCAGCAGTTTGGGCAGGTGAACCAGATAACGGGCGTCCGGGCAAACGGAAAAACCGATGTATCCACCGACTTTAACCTCGGCGTCAATCAGATTTCGCCGTTCGCGCTCAAAGGCGGCTCAGGCCGGTGGTACGAGAGTTTCCGGGTAGGTTTAGACATCAGCGGGTCCTTTGCGATTAGCAACACCGTCCGTCGGCAAATCGACACAACGGGGCTGGGCTTTCCGATTGTTACGAGACTGACCGCCATCAATACCGTACAGCGGTATCAGGACAGTATCACCCGCGTCAATAACCTTCGTTTCAATATCGTTCAGCCGGACCCCAACCTGATTGCATTCAGCTTGGCTAATTTGCCGCGTATTTTGCAGAATCGCGTGGTGCAGGCTCGTTACAGCATCCCTATTTCACTGCCAAACCTAAAGCTGCTGCGGTACATCAACCTCACACCCGGTTTCTCATTGCAGGGCAATATTTACAGTAAAAAACTACGGCCCGATGTAGATTACAATGCCCGGCACGACTCGGTGAAGATTGACACGATCCCCGGCTTTTTCCCGTCGTACAATTTCTCGATCAACGCCAGTCTGAACACGCGCTTTTATGGTACGTATTTTATCCGAAGCAAGCGTATTGAGGCCATTCGGCATACGGTTGCTCCGTCAATTTCGTTCAGCTACGTTCCCGACTTTACAAATCCATCGTTTGGGCAGTTTTTCATCTTAGACAACAAAGGGCCGCTGACTAATTTACCGCTTTACCGCCGTACCATCTCCGCGTTTCGGGGTATCGACGGAAACACCAGTAGTGGCGCATCGAGCACGCAGTCGGCCTTTATTTCGTTTGGGATCGTGAACCAGTTGGAAATGAAAGTTCGTACCCGCAGTGATTCGGCGGGGCAGGAGTTCAAAAAGATTCCTATTTTCGACAACCTGAGTATCAATGGAAGTTATAACTTTCTGGCTCCCGACTACAAGCTATCACCGCTTTCGGTTAGTGCCAATACGCAGATTTTCAAGAACATAAGCTTTAACTTTTCCTCTACGTTCGATCCGTACGCGTTCCGTCCCTATGGCGGCACAGAGCAATATAATTTTCCGACAAGCAACGCGCCCCTGACACCACTCTCCTATTCACCCTCGATTCTGGCTTTAGATGCGCAGCAGAAGTACACGAATCAACAATTTATCCGGGTGCCAAATTTGTATGCCTTTCAGGCCGGGCAGGGCCTGCTTCGGCTGACGAATTTGCAGGCATACGTGAGCGCACGATTTGCCCCAAAAAAGGCGGATAAACCAAAAACCAGCCCGACCGCATCGGACGCCACACTGAAAGCCATTAACAACAACCCGGATTTGTACGTGGATTTTAATATCCCCTGGTCCATGAATGTCAGTTATACATTTGGCCTGACAAAACTAACGCCCGAACTTTCACAAGTTATTCAGGCTCTGACCCTTACGGGTGATCTAAGCCTGACACCCAAATGGAAAGTGACCATTACGACGGGCTATGATTTTCAGTTCCACAGCCCAACACTGACCACCATTGGCATTAACCGTGACCTGCATTGCTGGGAAATGGCCTTTAACTGGACACCCTATTCGGGCAACAATTTCCGGTCGGGCAACTACTCGTTCGACCTGCGGGCGCGGTCGTCTATTCTTCAGGAACTCAAACTTAGCCGACGCCGGAGTTTCTATGACCGGGGCGGTTTTTAGAGATGTCATCCAGGATTTTGGCTGATAGTCGTGCCACGGTTTTGAACCGTGGCACGACTATCAGCCAAAATCCTGCCCCATTTGGATAAGAACGTACTAAAAAAGAGACATCTCTGTATCGGCTCAAAAATAGTAACTTGCTGACCGAACTCACTGTAAACGACTATGACTGAACGCGACAAACAACGCCTTGATGAACTGGAAGTTAAGACCGCTTACCTGCTGGCTCGGCAGGATCAGCAGGCAGCCCAAATGAGTCAGATTGTGGCACGGCTGGTTTATATGGAATCCTGCCAGCACCGGATTATGAAGGAATTAGGCATTGAACCCGAAAAAATTGACTCGCTCCAGGCCGCTCAGGACGACGCAAAGGCCATTAACTTAACGGCCATCCCGGAACTGCGGCTGAACTAATCGTTTATTTCTCCCCACCGGGTTCGGCTAACATCCGGTGGGCAATCATACTGTATGAAACCCGCTTCCCTGCGAACCCTTCTTATTATAATTGCTTTGCTTGCCGTCAATGTGTTGTCGGCCTTTGTGTTTTTCCGGCTCGATTTAACGCAGGAAAAACGGTATACACTCTCGGAAGCTACTCAAAATCTGCTGGCGAAGCTGCCCGACGACGTTCATATTGATGTGTACCTGACCGGCGATCTCCCGCCGGGTTTCAAGCGGCTCGAAAACGCCGTTCGGGAAACGCTCGATGAGTTTGGCGTGCGGGCGGGTAAAACAGTTACGTATCGGTTTATTAATCCAGATGCCGTTACCAATGTTGATGAGAAAAATAAACTGATCGACAAACTACAGCAGCGTGGCCTTTTGCCAACCAATGTTTTTGCAAACGAGGGCGGAAAACGTACCGAGAAATTAGTCTTTCCGGGGGCTATTGTTTCGTACAAAGGGCATGAAACCGCCGTTCAGTTATTGAAAGGCAATAAAGCGTCATCGCCGGAAGAACAGTTAAATCAATCGTACGAAGGCATTGAGTTTCAGTTGGCTTCGGCCATTCGGAAGCTGACGCAGACGAAAGAGAACCGCCGACGGGTTGGGTTGCTCTACGGTCATACGCAGGTGCCGCCGTCGCGCTTCGCCGATTTGCTGGCCACCGTGCAGCAGAATTACGAACTGTATTTCATTGACATGGCGAAACCCGGCCCCATTGTTGGTCTGGATGCCATTCTGGTTCCGAAACCGGATAAGCCGTTTTCGGAAGAAGAAATTTTCAAACTCGATCAGTTTGTGGTGAACGGCGGGCGGGCACTGTTTTTTGTGGATGGGCAGCGCGTGGACAGCGTCAGCAATGAAGGCACTTATGCCCAGCCCATCAGCCTGAACCTCGACGATTTATTTTTTCGCTGGGGTATTCGGCTCAACCGCGACGTGGTGAAGGATTATTACTGTGCACCTATTCCGCTCAACGTGGGCAACCTCGGCGACAAACCCAATATTCAACTGTTACCCTGGCGATTTTATCCGTTGCTCAACAACTTCGGTTCAAGCGGGAATCCCATCGTGCGTAACCTCGATATGGTGCTGGGTCGGTTTATCAGTACGCTCGATACGGTGCGGTCGCCGGGTATTCTGAAAACGCCGTTGTTGTTGACCTCACCCTACACAAAGGTGTTGAAGGCTCCCGCTCTGATCTCCTACAACGAAGCCCGGCAGCAACCCGATCCTAAAACCTATACCGATGGGGTCAAAATCATCGGGTGTCTGCTCGAAGGCCGGTTCCAGTCGCTGTTTGCCAACCGGATTTTACCCGGCGACCCACGGGCGAATGGCTTCCGGGCCGAGGGCGTCGCGTCGCGGGTGCTCATCTGCTCCGACGGCGATTTGATTATCAACGATGTGGATTACAAACGCAATACGCCTTATCCGCTGGGCTTCGACCGATTCACGCGCAACACCTTCGCCAATAAAGACTTTGCGCTGAACGCCATTGATTATTTGGTGGACCCGAACGGTGTTATCGCGGCCCGCGCCCGAACCATTACGTTACGCCCGTTAGACAAGATTCGGGTCGATGCGAACCGCACCGGCTGGCAGTTGCTCAACCTCCTCGGCCCGCTGGCGGTAGTGGGCATCGTGGGGTTTGTCTGGCAGGCGATGCGGAGACGACGGTATGGCCGGTGAACGAAGAGAGTTTATAAAGCGTTTTTAGATGGATTCCTGTAACTTTACCTGACAACGATGTAATGACAATGGAAATGAATCAGCAGACAACAGCGGCTCAAACCTATACGGAACAGACCGCCCATGAGCGGGCTGTTGCCATTATGAAGCGACTAATCGCCGATAAGCGGCAAGCCGAAAAAGAGATGGTTGAAAACTTTCACACAGACCCGCTCATTCAGGCGGCCGTAGCCGAACTAAAACGTAGACGTAACGAGCGTGGAACAGCCGCCATCTAAGTATGATTTCTTATTTGTTGGCGGTAAGCATAATGTATATACGTACTTAACTGATGCATTAATCTCCTACGAAATTCAGTTTAAGCCAACGCCTTATCTGTTTGGCGAAGACTTCGTATTGGCTACTGAAATTGTTGAGTCGGTTATCAAAGTTGTCAATAATCCAACCGGGCGACGCCCACCGCTCGACTCGCTTATTCTGCCTACGGTAGCGGCAATCATCAACGTTGTACGATATTTAAAAACAGACTATTCAATGAGTATTAAAAGATATTGCATAGTATTACTTTTATTGGTATTTGCATTATTTGCAAACAAAGATTGTGCTGCTCAGAAACCAGATTCTTTAAAGTATGAAAATGGATATTTATACTATCATGATTATGGAACAAAAAATTTACCTACTGTTATTTTATTGACAGGTGGGCCCGGTAATTCTTATATTCAATTGGACGCAATGGCAAAGACGCTTAGCTCCAAATTCAGGTGCATTTTACCTGAGCAAAGAGGAACCGGAAAATCAATTCCAAACCCTTTTGATTCTACCACAATTAGTGTTAATCTCATCACAAGCGATTTAAAAAACATGATGGATAGCCTTAATTTGTTAAAGGCTATTATAATAGGACATTCTTGGGGCGGGGCATTGGCCATGAATTTTGCTTCCCAATTTCCTAAAAGTGTAGAACATTTGGTTTTGATAGCTCCCGGTCCACATAAAGATGTAAGAAAAGGATTTGATGTGTTATATGCAAATCGTACGCATACCCGAAGTTTTGATGAAGAGCAGCGGTTAACAAAATTGAATGACTTAATCACCAATAAAGGAGCTGACTCATCGGAAATTTTGGAAGCCAGTATACTATTTAGAAGGGCATACATTTTTGCAAACCCGATTCCCGACAGCATTTTTGCATTGGTGAATACAGAAAGAAATTCTAAAACAAGTGACATTCTTTTAAAAGAATTGTTTGAAAATTTCGATCTCTCTAAATCATTTCAAAACTATAAAGGCAAAGTAGATATAATCGCAGGAAGACAAGATATTGTTGGCTTCTTCTCATACGAGGTAAAACAAGACAGACCAGATGCTAAATTATTTTGGATTAATAAGTGTGGACACTTTCCAATGTACGAACAACCAAATGAGTTTTACAGCACATTGTATTCTATCTTGAATGTGAAATGACAAAACATCGTACAATAAGGGGTTTTATGCAAATTGGGCTGGACAAACTAGAATCAACCAATTGCAAAGCCGGTCATTGGTTCGGTCTGGACAAGCATCGCTGAGCTTTTGTTCTTAACTTCAGCAATATATTTTCAATCAGCAGCGGCCCGGGCGGACGGAATTCTAATACCCAACCTGCATAAAGCCCTGTACGATTTTTATCAAAAAAGCAGTTTAACGATTACTATTTTTATCTGCGATACTGCCGACCGAAAGCACGAAGCCCGCTGGCGGAAATTCAACCGTTGGTACGAACATTTTGCAGCTACGGATTACATTCGAATAGACGATTCTTTTCGGGACACGAAAGAAGAGTTGCTTTATCGTTGTGCCCTGATTGCCAAGAATGGTAATCCCTATCTACGCGAAGTTGGATTGGCCTTTCTGGATTTAATGGCCGATTTTAAGGCAGGCAAAGAGCCAGTATAGCGCCATTCTACTCCACCGCGAACCTCACCAACCACTGCGCTACGCTTGTACTTGTCAGATTGAAAACAAGGTTCGGGAACAGGCCCAGAAGCAACGCAATCACACTCAGCGGAATCAGCAGGAGTTTTTCGCGGGCAGTCAAGTCGGTTAGGGTAGCTATTGTGCCCGGCGTGGATTCGCCCGGTGTGGACTCAAAAGGGCGAACCCACGTCGGGCCGAAAAACATGCGCTGGAGTGTCCAGAGGAAATAGGCAGCCGCCAGCAGAATGCCTGTTGTGGAAACGACGGTGAGCCAGCCGGGTAGCCATTCGGATTGAAAACTGCCCATGAGCGTAAATAACTCACCCACAAATCCCGAAAATCCCGGCAAGCCTAATGAGGCAAAGAACGCAATGGCGGTGAGTGTAGTGTACTGTGGCATGGGTTGCATGAGCCCTCGGTAGGAGTCGATGCGCCGGTCGTGGGTGCGGTCGTAAAGGACGCCCGCAATCAGGAACAGCATCGCCGATAGTACGCCATGACTGACCATCTGGTAGATGGCTCCGTTGATTCCCTCGGCTGTTAACGAAGCCACACCCAGCAGCACAAAGCCCATGTGCGACACGGACGAATAGGCAATCATCTTCTTGAAGTCCGCCTGTGCCAGCGCATTCAGGCCACCATACACGATGGATAAAACGCCCAGACCGGCGAGTATTGGAGCGTATTCAGCCGCACCATCGGGGAAGAAATTCCAGGCAATCCGTATGAAACCGTAACCGCCAATTTTGAGCAGCACACCCGCCAGCACCACCGATACGGGCGTCGGTGCTTCGACGTGCGCATCGGGTAGCCACGTATGCAATGGCACAATGGGCAGTTTAATGGCAAAGCCGATGAATATGGCCCAGAACGCCAGCATCCGGGCAGGTAGCCCCAGCACAAAGGGTTCGGCGGCTGGATTCAGGAACGCGTTGGGCAGATAATTGCCGCCATCGGCGAGGTAACGCATGTCGAACGTGTGAATCACCTGCGCCGTATTCAATTGACCGCTCTGAAGATACGATTGAATACCCCGAATCATTTCATCAGTCACAGCCGATGGGTCGTTTACCAAACCAGCCGCCACCGCCGTGCTGACGGGGTCCATGACAGACAGATACAGGCCGATCATAACCAGCAAAATCAGCAGCGAACCCAGCAGCGTATACAGAAAAAACTTGATGGACGCATATTCCCGTCGTGGGCCGCCCCACAGGCCAATCAGGAAATACATGGGCAGGAGCATGAACTCAAAAAACAGGAAAAACAGAAAGAAATCGAGGGCCACGAAGCAGCCCATGATGGTGCCGGTAAGGAGCAGATACAGGGCGTAGTACGCTTTGAGCCGATGGGTCATGTGCCACGATGAGACAACTCCGACCAACATCACCACCGCCGACAGCACGACCAACGGCAAGCTGATTCCATCGACACCAACCAAATAATCAATCGACGCAATGCCCAGATTTCCAAGTGGTAAGGTAATCCAATTGGCCTGTTCGAGAAGCTGATATCCTGCTATCGTTCTATCAAAACCGGCATACGCCAGGCCCGCCAGAACAACCTCGGCCAGCGTTATGGCCAGAGCAATCCACCGAAAGAGAGTTGTTTGATTCTGCGGTAAAAGAGTCACCAGCAATGAACCAAACAGGGGCAAAAAAATGAGTAACGATAGAATCATAATTGTCTCCAACAGCATCCTGCCATCGTACCTATAGACCGACAGCAAAATGCTGCCGGACACATTAAAGCAACCACCAAAGCACCAATAACAAACCAACGACCATTGCCGTAATGTACGATTGTACACGGCCATTCTGGACGGAGCGCGTTACCTGCCCCAACCGACTGGCCAGCCAGACCGCGCCATTTACCAGACCATCGACGCCCAGCCGGTCAAACCGGCTGATGAGGTGTGCCAGCACAACGGTAGCCACGCCAGTTTCATTAACGGTCCGGTCAACAACACGTTGGTCGGTGCGGTTAAGAAGCACAGCCAGTCGTACGATTGGTCTGATAATCAAATACTTGTAAAATAAATCCAGAAACCCATAGTGAAGCGAAAGGCGAACATAACTGGCATACGTATTCGGTTCACGCATTCGGAAACCGAGCCAGCCGCCCAGCAACACCAGCCCAATAGAAACCGGAGCCAGCCAGCTAATTGTTGTTTCCGCTGTTACGGGTATGATCTGAAAGAACCAGCTACTTTGGCCCGAAAGTGGATTGACCGAGAACCAAAACCAAACCGACAAAATAGCCAGCAACACAACCGGCCCGCGCATCAGCCAGCCGGGTTCGTGAGCCTGCTTCAGCGGGATGGAGTCATTTCGATAAGTACCGAAGAAAATTAGCCGCCACTGCCGGGTCATGTACAGGGCCGTTAGCCCCGATGAAAGCAGCAATAGCGTTGGCATCAGATACGCAAGTCCCGTTTTCTGACTACCCGCCCACTGAAACGCACCACCCAGAATAGCTTCTTTGGATAAAAAACCCGAGAAGAACGGCAGGCCCGCCAAGGCTGCCGCACAGGCCGTATATGCCAAAAACGTTGTTGGTAACGCCCTGCGCAAACCACCCATTTGCCGCATATCCTGCGTATGAACGGCATGAATGACCGCCCCGGCACTCAAGAACAAACCGGCTTTAAAAAACGCGTGCGTCAGTAAATGAAACATGGCTCCGCCTACGTTGCCAGTCCCCATGCCGGCTACCATCAACCCCAGTTGCGAAACCGTTGAGAAAGCCAGTACTTTCTTAATATCGGTTTGAAAAAGAGCGGAATAACCGCCCCACAATGTTGTAATCGTACCAATTACGGTAATGACAACTAAGGCATCGGGCGAAAGAAGCGGATGAATTCGGGCCAGCAGGAAAATACCGGCAGCAACCATCGTAGCCGCATGAAGCAGAGCCGATACGGGCGTCGGGCCTTCCATCGCATCGGGAAGCCACGACAGTAGCGGAAACTGCGCTGACTTGCCCATGCAACCCATGAACAGACACAGACCAAGAGCCGTTGGCAGTACCGGCTGAACGCTGCTATTGCTCAGGGTTGCGAACTCAAGCGTGTCGAAATAATAATACGTCAGGAAAATACCGATCAGGAAGCCTATGTCGCCGACGCGGTTCATCAAAAAGGCTTTTTGAGCAGCTTTCGATGCGGCAGGACGTTCGGCATAGAAACCGATAAGCAGATACGACGCCAGCCCCACCAATTCCCAGAACGCGTACATCACCAGCAGATTACCGGCCAGCACGATGCCCAGCATAGCCCCGACAAACAGTTGCAGGTAAGCGAAATAACGACGCAGTTTCGGTTCATCATGCAGGTAGGAAATTGAATAAATCTGCACTAATAAAGCCACGAAATGCACGAGCACAAGCATGAGGGCAGCCAGTGCATCGAGCCGAAAGCTAACCCCAAACGATACCCCCGATACGGTAGCCCAATCGGAATGTACCATTACCGGTTGCGCAGATAAGCCTACCGCCAGCCATACCGACAACGCCAGCCCGGCGCAGGTAAGCAAAACAGCCACCGGACCAGCCATCCGCCGGGTAGTACCGGCCAACACCAGAAAGCCTGCAAAGGGTAGCCCCAGCAGGATAGCTATCAGCGCAGGAAGCAGTTGGGGGGTGGCGGGCATTCGTCGTTCGTCGGAATTGGCCGCAAATATCCCATTTCTACGGTATGGAAACAAACGCCAATCAAGCCGTTTTCAACCAGCCTGTCACACTAAGCCGTTCGCGGGTGGCAGGCAACACCTCATGTTCCAGCCGTGCGCTCTCGAAACACACCAGACGGCCACCCGTTGGCGTGATGATGACCTGCTGTTCAGGCTCATTACCTGAACCCGGAACATAAAGAGCCAGTTGACCGCCGTCTGTGTCGTGCCAGTCGGTATTGAGGTAGCAAACAACCGATAATTTCCGGCGTGAATCACTCCGAAACTGGTCGAGATGGCGTTTGTAGAACGTACTTGTTGGATAGAGCGCGTAATGGAACTCATATTCTTGCAGACCGAGGTAGCAGGTTCGGTTTACGTACTCGATAAATTCGTTGATTCGCCGGAGAAAAGCGGCTTCATCGGGTGTCGCTGAGGACTCGTCCAACCACATAATCTCGTCGCCCCGAATTGTATTTTCGATTGTTACATGCTGATTTCCAATACCAGCCGCCCGAAATTGACCGGCTTCGCGCCGTTCGTGCAGCCGGTTGGCAAGGGCAATTACTTCAGGTTGCGTCAGGAAATTATCGACTATGCCATATCCATCCGTCAGAATTCCGTCGATGATTGGGTCAAAAAGGTCTGTCACTGTTTCATTTCGTTCAGTTCGTCCAATTGCGCCGTGCGGAAATGGCGATAAACCTGCAAAACAATAGCTAACGCCACCGCCGATTCTGCGGCCGCTACGACCATCACAAATAAACTCAGCATTTGCCCCTGCAAGCGGTCGGGGTCGTACTGACTAAAGGCGACAAGGTTGATATTCACCGCATTAAGCATCAATTCAATACCCATCAGCACGACAATAGCGTGGCGTTTCAACAGAACGACAGCCAGGCCAATACTGAACAGAGCCCCCCCAACGATTAAGAATAAATGACTGTCAACGGGTCGCATCTCGAGACGGTTTAGTTTGTGGAGCCGCTAAATAGGTAGCTCCAACAAGGGCCGCCAGCAACAGAATCCCGACGATTTCAAATGGCACGACATACTCAGTCATCAGTTGCTTGCCAATGGTTTCGATGGTACTTTTCCAGCCAACGGGTTGAGCCAAAAGGGTAAAATTTGCCCGCGCCAGCAGTGTGTATAAGACAACAAATAAAGCCCCCGCAACCAGCACAGCACCAACCCATCCCGCGCCTGTACCCAGCCGATTTTCAGATGCAATCCGGTTCGGTTGCTGGCTATTCGCATCGGTTGGCAGTTCGGGTTTGTGCGTGAGCATGACGCCAAAAATCACCAAAACCAACACACCCCCGACATAGATCATAATTTGGGCAATAGCCAGAAAATCGGCACTGGCCAGCACAAACAATCCCGCTACGCCGAGTAAGGTTAGTAGCAGAAAGAATGCCGCATAAATGACGCTGCGGGTAAGCAGAACGGCCAAAGCACCACCAAGCGTTAGTGCGGAAAAGGTATAAAAGGCAAATTGAATCACTAATTTGTTGGTATTGATTGTTAAGCAGATGTCTCGTCGTCGGGTTTCGACTTTGGTTTCATCGTTGGTCGAAAAGCAGCGGGTTTTGGCTTCGGAGCGTCAGGCTGCTCTTCTGGCTCAACTGGCTTAGCGGGTTTCATGGTTGGTCGAAAGGCCACTGGCTTGGGCTTCGGTGGTTCTATATCGGTTAGCCCGTCTGTCTGAACCTCCAGCTTTATTTCCGCTACTTTGGGCGGTTTCATGGTTGGCCGGAAGGCAGGCTTTGCTTTTTCGGGTTCAGAATCTATTGGCACATCCGGCACTGTTTCAGGTGCTTTCGCGACCGGTGGTTTCATCGTTGGGCGAAAACCGGCGGGTTTTGCAACCGGCTGGACAGGGTCTGGTTTCGCTTCTGGTGCCTGTGTTTCTGTTTTTGATACGTCGTTAGGTACATCCGTTACGGCTGTCGGAGGCTTTTGTGTCGGCCTGAAAACCGGCTTCTTTTTGGCTTCTAAGCCGCCCTGCGCAATCTGTTGCATTTCATCCGGCGTTGCGTCCGTTAGCGGATGTTCGATGGATGAGCCTTCCGAATTGGCTGGCTCAACAGGCGTTTCTGGCGGTGCCGCCGGTTTGGCCGTTGGCCGAAATACGGGCCGTTTGGGTGTTGTTGTAGCTAAACCGATAGTAGCTTCTGCTGGCGGAGTAACCTCTTTGGCCGGGCCACGCTTGGCTTCTTCTTTCTCCCGAACAAACTGCTCATACAACGCCCGTTTTTCATCAGCCTGTTCCGGCGTCAGTTCAGCAAAATGATAGGTAAGTTTGCCCAAATCAAACTCGCTGTAATCGAACTTCTTGTCCATCGTCAGGCACTCGGTTGGGCAAACGACCGTGCAAAGGCCGCAGTAGCAACACTTGGCCATGTCGATGTCGAACTTGGCAGCATACAACCGAATTGGCGACCCGTCCGACGCCCGCCCGACTTCTTCAGTGGCTTTGATGGCGTCGATGGTGATGCAGTCAACCGGGCAGACCTTCGCGCATTTATCACAGACGATGCAATCGGCAATCTCGTTGCGAAGCCGGTATCGGCCATTGTCGGGAATGGGCAATTGTTCGTGTGGGTACTGAAGCGTAACCAGCCCGTTCTGTAAATCGAAATAATTAGCACTCGCTATCCCTTCGGAAGTCCGGCGTTTGGTCGCGTTTCGAAGATGCCGCAACGTGAGGCTCAAGCCTTTAAGCGTTGTTCGGATACCCGATTGTATGTCCTGGAAGTATGACATGTTTTAATAAGTGAAATCGGACCGCCGAAGCGGAGCGAATGAGTGAAAGAGCGAAGATCGGCTGGATGGCTTCGCTCTTTCACTCATTCGCTCTTTCGCTAAATTTGTGGAAACCGCGCGGGTTCGGCCTCGCTCATCAGCGAATAGACGGTTTCGATTATGTCGTCGACGTTTGGTTTTGAGAAATAATCACCATCAGAGCCATACGGAGGCCGGTGTGGTTTCGCCGACAAAGTACGCGGGGCAGAATCTAAATACTTGTACGCATTCTGACTGTCTACAACCTGTTGCAACATATAAGCCGATGCGCCACCGGGAACGTCTTCATCGGCAAATAAAACCCGATTTGTCTTTTTGATAGAATCAACAATGGAATGATGCACGTCGAAGGGCAGTAATGTCTGCACGTCAATCACCTCAATGCTTATACCCATCTGAGCCAACTGATTAGCGGCTTCCAGCACAATCCGGCACATGGAACCATACGTCACTACGGTTACATCGGAGCCGGTTCGTATTGTTTCCGGCACACCCAGCGGCACACAGAATTCGTCCAGATTATCAGGCAGTTTTTCTTTTAGGCGATACCCATTTAGTGATTCAATGAGCAGAGCCGGGTCGTCGCCTTTGATAAGCGTATTGTAAAAACCAACTGCCTGGGTCATGTTTCGGGGAACCAGCACGTGCAATCCGCGCAAACTGCCGAGCATAGCCCCCATCGGTGAGCCTGAATGCCAGATACCCTCCAGCCGGTGGCCGCGCGTCCGCACAATGAGCGGGGCTTTCTGACCGCCTTTCGTTCGGTAAAGCAGCGTCGCCAGATCGTCGGTGAGTGTAGCCAACGTGTAATAAACATAATCGAAATACTGAATCTCGACAATGGGGCGCAACCCACGCATGGCCAGACCAATACCCTGCCCAATGATGGTCGTTTCGCGAATGCCGGTGTCGGTGATGCGTATCTCACCAAATTTTTCCTGCAAACCCGCAAATCCCTGATTTACATCGCCAATCTGGCCCACATCCTCACCCAACGCAACCACACGCGGGTCGCGGGTGAACAGGCTCTCAAAATAATGCTGGAGAAGTAAATAGCCATCGAGCACCGGACTATCGTTGGTAAACTCGGCGGGTACAGCCTCAACCCGCATGGGCGAATCGGGCGACTGGCTGTATAAGTGTGAACTGAACCGGTCGGCATTTTCGGCATTCGTACGGTCGAGCCAGGCCTTCAACCGTTGCCTACCGTTGCTGTTATCGGTTCGTATGAGTCGCAATGCCTTCCGAACGGCAGCGACGGCGTCGCGACGAACGGGCATAAAACTTTTGCGAAGTTCCTCGCGAATGGTCATCAGTTCAGCCGACCGGGCATGATGGCGGGCTGCTTGCTGAAGCAAATCGAGAGCCTCGTCTAAATCGCCTTTCATGGATTCCTGATAGGCGTTCCAAGCATCGACACGGGCTTTTTTTGCGGTCTGTTTCGCGTCGTTTTCAATGGTTTCCAATTCCTCGCCGGTCGCGTAGCCATTTTCCAGAATCCACTGGCGGAATACCCGATTGCAGTCGCGTTCGGCTTCCCAGGCTAATCGCTCCTTCGATTTGTAACGTTCATGCGAGCCGGAAGTCGAGTGGCCCTGTGGTTGGGTAAGTTCCTGCACATGAACCAGCACCGGCACGTGCTCAGTACGGCAAATGTGGGCGGCTTGCTGATAGGTTTCGAGCAGGGCGACATAATTCCAGCCTTTCACGGTAAATATCTCCAAGCCCTTATCGTCAGCATCGCGCTGAAAACCGGCCAGTGCTTTTGATATACTCCCTTTAACGGTCTGGTATTCAACAGGTACCGATATACCGTATCCATCATCCCAAACCGACATCAGTAAGGGAACCTGCAACACACCGGCGGCATTCATTGACTCCCAGAACATACCCTGCGACGTAGAGGCATCGCCAATGGTGCCAAAAACAATTTCATTGCCCTTGTGCGAAAAGTTGGTCAGATCGCTCAGGGCGGGGTTATTACGGAAAAGTTTAGAGGCATAGGCCAGACCCAGCGCACGCGGAATTTGGCCGGCTGTGGGAGCAATATCACAGACTGAATTGTAAAGTTCCGTTTGATTGCGCCATTGCCCTTGCTCGTCGAGCCAACGGGTGGCAAAGTGACCGTTCATTGATCGACCAGCGGTATTGGGTTCAGCCGCCAGATCCGTATGGGCATAAAGCTGAGCGAAAAACTCCGTCCAGCGCAGTTCACCCAGCGCGGCAACGAATGTCTGGTCGCGGTAGTAGCCCGAGCGGAAATCGCCCCGGTCAAACGCGTGGGCGGCTGCCATTTGGGCCAGTTCTTTCCCATCGCCAAAGATGCCGAATTTAGCCCGTCCTCCCATCACGTCACGCCGACCCAACAAGCTTACCTGCCGACTTTCGCAAGCCAGTCGGTAATCTGTCAGGATTTTTTCGCGACTTAAAATATCAGTCGAGCGGAGTTGTTCGTTTGCTATCACAACAGAGCTACGGATTGTAATCGTCCACTAATCAATTTATTGATGAAGTTAGCTGGTACTGAACGAGCCAATTACCAAGCGAAAGTAAAAGTAAGGCAAAACAAGTCAGCTTTCAAAAAAACGATTTTCTGCGTTTATTTGTTGACCAAACGAAAACCAATGCGCGTTTGGCAAACTGTTTGTTCCGGGTATTTTTTATTTGCATAGTATTTTAACAACCAAACCATAATTCCGTTTAGTCCGATGAAAAAGATTTTTTCACTTTTCGTAGCTTTATTTGTGTTCGTCGCAGTTGGCTACGCCCAAAAAGGAGTTCTGAAATTTGCCAAAGAGACGCATGACTTCGGTAAAGTTGAGCAAGGCAAACCGGTAACACACGTATTTGAGTTTAAAAATACGGGCGCTGACCCCATTGTCATCAACGATGCACAAGCTTCCTGCGGCTGCACAAAACCAAGTTTCTCCCGTGAGCCAATCATGCCAGGAAAAACCGGTTCTATCTCGGCAACGTACAACGCGGCTGCTGCCGGCCCGTTCAACAAATCGGTAACGGTAACGAGCAATGCCGAAGCAGGTCAGGTCGTACTTTATTTGAAAGGTGAAGTGGTTGCCGCCGGTGCTGCCGAAACGGCTGCTGCACCCGCAGCGACGCCTGTTACCAAGGATAAAAAGAAAAGCACAAAAACTTCACGCTAATCTACTGAAGGGTTAATCGTGTAGTCAAGAAAAGCATCTGGTTATTTACCGGATGCTTTTTTTATGCCTTTGTTTTACCATCCGGCCCCGTAACCGACTGACTAACCCCGCGTCCGCTCCTCCCATACCCCTTTCTTATGCACTGATTACTACCTACTTTTGACACGTCTCTTCGACTATAACCCGTCTATGGCTCCGCCCCAACGCCGATAAATTCGGCCCGTGTCCGTTCTTCCAGCGCATTTATTTTCACACACTTTTTCACGAATAACTGGTCTGCTCATACAAGCAAACTGGCTGTTCATTTTCACCTGAACTATGTTTTTTATTGTTCTCGGCATCCTGGCTCTTATCGTCGGCTTTGCCATCAATACCCCTGCATTAGCGTTTTCGCACTTTTCCCGACCCGCTAAGGTGGTCGGCGTTATTCTGATTATTCTTGGCTTTCTGACCTCCAGCATTCGCCAGATTGATGCGGGTCAGGTGGGGGTTATTTCGCTCTTCGGAAATGTTAGCGACCGTACGCTTAACTCCGGCCTGAACTTCGTTAACCCACTGGCGACCGTAACGGAATTCGATGTGAAAACCCAGAATTATACTATGTCAGCCTCGCACGACGAAGGGCAGAAGGCGGGCGATGATGCCATTCGGGTACTTACTGCCGATGGTCTGGAGGTCGTCATCGACCTCACTGTCCTGTATCGCGTGGTGTCTGACGATGCGCCGAAAATTTATCAGCAGATTGGTGCCGATTATACTGACAAAGTCGTTCGCCCGATTACCCGTACCCGTATCCGCGATAATGCTGTTTATTACGATGCCATTGCCTTGTACTCGACCCGGCGCGATGAATTCCAAACCCGAATTTACAAAACCATCGAAGCTGACTTCAAAAAGCGGGGACTGTTGCTGGAACAACTTTTGATCCGAAATATAGACCTGCCAGCCTCCGTTAAAAAGACCATCGAGTCGAAGATCAATGCCGAGCAGGACGCCCAGAAAATGCAGTTTGTGCTGCAAAAAGAACGGCAGGAAGCCGAGCGGAAACGGGTAGAAGCGCAGGGTATCGCTGATTACCAGAAGATTTTATCGACGGGTCTGAGCGATAAGCAGTTGCAATACGAACAGATAAAAGCCCAGCGTGAACTGGCCGCGTCACCGAACGCCAAAATCGTGATTATGGGCGGACGCGGAAACGTACCGCTTATTCTGAATGAGAAATAGCAATGTACCCATGGGCTTTAGCCCGTGTTAATTCCAAACACGGGCTAAAGCCCATGGGTACGTTTATAAAAACACAGCCTATTAAGCCATTCTGGTTTGATAGGCTGTGTTTTTTGTATATCATTGCTTTATTCTCAAGCCCGCTGCTGTATGCCTGCTCCTCTATCGTCTGCTCAGGAACCTGCCCTTGCTCAACCTTCGCCCGTTCGGCGGCTGTTATCCCTCGATGCGCTGCGGGGCTTTGATATGTTTTGGATAATTGGTGGAGAAGAAGTGTTTCATGTACTGGCAAAAACAACGGGCTGGGCATGGGCAATTTTCATGGCCGACCAGTTTACCCACGTAACCTGGAACGGGTTTCGTCCTTACGACTGCATATTTCCGCTTTTTCTGTTTCTGGCAGGCGTTTCAACGCCCTATTCATTGGGCAGCCGGTTAGTCAAAGGCGACGACCGGGGCGCACTGGCCCGTAAAGTAATCACACGTGGTCTCCTTTTAGTGTTGCTGGGCATTATTTACAACAATGGCCTGTTCATGAAACCCCTTGCCGAAATGCGCTTCGGCAGTGTACTGGGCCGAATTGGACTGGCGGGTATGTTTGCCCAACTTATTTACCTCTACGTGCCAAATGAACGGGTGCGGTATGGCATTTTTGCCGGTATTCTGCTACTGTACTGGGCCTTACTAATGGGTGTGCCGGTGCCGGGTTTTGGGGCCGGGAACCTGACAATGGAAGGTAGTCTGGTTGGATATGTGGACCGACTGTTTATGCCCGGCCGACTCTATAAAGTGGTGCATGACCCCGAAGGCCTGCTCTCCACCCTACCCGCCATCGGTACGGGTTTGCTGGGCGTTTTTGCCGGAACAATCCTCCGCCAACATGGCGTTACCAACAACCGAAAAGTGCAGCAACTTGCTTTATGGGGCGTTAGCTGCGTGGCACTCGGATGGATTTGGAACCTGGTATTACCCGTTAACAAAAACCTGTGGACTAGTTCATTCGTGCTCGTTGCCGGAGGTTGGAGCTTCCTGATACTGAGTCTATTTTACTGGATTATCGACGTAAAAAACTGGCAGCGGTGGACGTTTTTCTTTATCGTAATTGGCATGAACTCGATTCTGATCTACTTATCGGGCAGAATCATTGACTTTGACTATGCCGCCCACTTTCTATTCAGCGGTTTGCTGGGTTTCTTTAGCGAGCCTGTTCAGGCAGTGGGTATTGTGCTGGCTTTCATAGCCGTTAAATGGCTCTTTCTGTATTTCCTCTATAAGAAAAAGACGTTTCTTCGCGTGTAATGATTAGTCAAAACAATAGAACGCTGATTTTTAAGATCATTATGATCTTAAAAATCAGCGTTCTATTGTCAGATAGTAATTAAGTATTGGTCAGATTTGGTCAGGTATTGACTACCATTTGGCAATTTATGCCTGACAACAATGACCAGCATCCGACCAATACCTGACAATCTATTGCTATTTCTTCGCTGTCAGAGCCATCAGCCAGGTTTTGCAGTTTTCGGGCCACGAATTAAGTGAGCCAAATTTGGCTGTTCGCAGACCGAAGCCGTGCCCTCCGGTCGGATAAAGGTGCATTTCGGCCGGAACGCCGTTTTTCAAACAAGCTACGTAATAATTGATGCTATTTTCGACAGGAACAGCCTTATCATCTTCCGCATGAACCAGAAATGTTGGCGGGGTCTGATTCGTCACCTGTAACTCATTGGAGTAGTAAGCCACCATTTCGGGCGACGTTTTCAATTTGCCCAGCAGGTTATCCCGCGAACCGCCGTGCGCCTTCTCGCCAAACGTCACTACCGGATAAAGCAAAATGGCGAAATTCGGTTTTGCCTGTTCGCTTGCTTTCGGCCCCTGGTTATAATGAGTTGCCAGTGTAGAAGCCAAATGCCCCCCTGCGGAAAAGCCCATCACCCCAATTTTATTCGGATCAATTCCATACCGAACGGCGTCCTTACGAATCAGCGTCATGCCCTGCATCGCATCCATCAGGGGCACTTCCTGCTGATTTGTCATGATTTGAGGATTCGGCAGTCGGTATTTCAGGACAAAAGCAGCCACACCCATTTCATTGAACCAACGCGCTATGTCCGACCCCTCATGACTGGCCGCCAGAATGCCATAGCCGCCACCGGGACAAATCATCACAGCCGCACCCGTCGCTTTGTTTTTAGCAGGGAGATACGCAGTAATTGTAGGCACAGACACGTTGCTGATTCGAAGAATATCATTGGCATCCGTCTCCGACTTTTCGGTTATCTGCGCTCCGGCTATGGCGTTGGGAATGGCATTATCGGGCCAGAGTTTGATAATTTCCTGTGCAACCCCTGATTGAGGTAATATGGCAGCAAGCAGCATACAAAGCAGAACTAAGCGCATAACGAATGGGTAATTACGTAACCGGAAGGTGCATTTAAAAGCAGAAAAGCCGACCGGATGGTCGGCTCTACTCATATGTCAACCTCGCTATCGGTCTCAGACAGTTGGGTGTTTGAGCCTCCATGCAACACACTGATAAGCTCTTTGACTTGATAAACCGTTGTATTATAACGATTTCCGAGAATAATAATTACGTATTCATCTTTAGGACTAAACCAAAACATGGTGTTATATCCCTTCCACCAACCCGAATGATAAATGTATTCAGGCTGATTAGCTTCGTTGAGCATCATTCGGAAGCCATAGCCGTAATTTTTAGCCCCTTTGCGTTCAAAACTTCGCGGAAGAAAAGCCTCTGCAAGCATTTTCTTTGGTAATAAACAATCGCCGTTCAGAGCGCGATACCACCGGAATAAATCACCGGTGGTTGAGTAAATGCCTTTATCGCCAACCACATCATCGTAATAATCTTTCGGAATACGGCGGTTCCATTGATAGCCTGCCGTTCGGTGGTAATTGATGGAATCGTTTTTGGTCGTTGCCACAAAGGTTTGGCGCATACCTAACGGCTCAAAAATAGTTTTTTTGATAAATGCCTCGTAGCTCAAGCCTGTTATTTTTTCGATGATCGACGCCAAAACCATGTAATTGGTGTTGCTATAACTAAAGCCCCTCCCCGGAATATTATAGGCATGGGGCGTTGGCTTCACGGTTGCAAACCAATGCATGATGGTTGCGTTAGACGGATAAGGTTTTTCTTTTTTATAAAAGTTGACCTTCATACTATCATCAAACGCGTATTGATAATTTGGCAGGCCGCTGCGGTGGCTCAATAATTCGCGAATGCTAATGCCGTGATAGGGAAAATCGGGGTAGAACTTCTGAATGCTGTCCTCAAAACTAAGCTTCTCCGCTTCAATTAATTTTAGCGTACCAACAGCGGTAAAGGTTTTTGACAGGGATGCCAGTTGGAACTTCGAGTCGTCGACCAATGTATCGCGCTGGCTTCGTTCAAAGTGACCTAAACCAAAGCATTTCTTATACAGAATCATGCCTTTTTGAGCGACCAACACATTGCCATTCAATCCTCCACGCACTTTCTGCCGAAAAATCTCATCAATCTGACGAGTTTTTTCATTGGCATTAATCTGCTGTCGAATGATTGCCTGCTGGGCCGTTGTCAAAATTTGCTCGTCGGCGCAGGTGCGCAGCGCACAGGCCGATTGGTTGAGCGTTTCCTGACCCTGCCCACAGGAGATGCCAATAATACCCAGTACTAAAACACTAAACCAACGCCAAAAATTTTTTATCCGCCCCATCCTAACCCGCGTATTGTCTTGTAATTATGTCAAGTAAGTTCCGACAAAAATAGTCGTTGCTTCCCAAACACATCACCATTATCTGTTAAAATCGCGTGAAAGTTTGTTAGTGGCCTACGAACAGAATTGTTAGCGGCTGGTTCAGAACCCTCTGCGGGGCGAGGCAATTGCTTTGGGACCGCTGCTCAACATACCGGTTTTCCGTAGCCCGATGTAAGCACCAAAACTATTCGGCAGCAACCCACCGGCATCAGCCGCAAAAGAACCGTTCAGTATGGTTCCCCCGAATAGATTTATTGGCAGCGACGCCGTTATCAAACCAGAAAACTGGGTTGGCCTTGTTAAATAAGGAATTTGGTACGTTCCCGCATTACGGCTAAATGACAAACGAGCCGTGATGTCCATTTTATCAAATACGAGTGCGCTCAGACCCAAATGAAACACACTAACCCGGTTATTGACAATACCGGTTCGGGCGGGCAATGACGGCAGTGCTTCTGGCTGGGGCGTTAAAAACGGGGTTCCGATGGTGCGGCCAAAATATACCCATCCGTCCAGAAACTGGCTGTGGTTAAAGTAATCATCCCGACCCCGGCGTTTAGGATCATCAATAATAAATAAATCCCCTCCCTGACTGCCCGTAAACAGGTACTCAACTGTTATCTGACGCAGAAAAAAACCAGCTCCCGTTGGCTGCCGACGATTTTTCAGTCGTAACCCGTTCAAGCCATCCTCCAGATTTGTACCATAGAACAGTGAGCCGTCGTCATACACAAACTGCCGGTATGCAAATAAATTCCAGTTGGTCAAGTTAATATCAGCAGCTAAATCAAGTGACCCTAAGTGATTACCAATGCGGTTATCTTCAAATGAGGTCAGGTTTTTATCATTCACGTAATCGTTTCCCCGTGTTCCCAGTACGACAGCCGGAAAATAACGGAGCGCCGAAGGCAATTGACCATTAACCGAAACGACCGGCCCCAGAACGCTGGAGTAGCCCGCCCAGATGACTTCATGATTGAATCCACCATATAACCGGAAACGCCACGAAGGCTTGCCAATCCGCCCATATATATGAGTCTGGTGCAGATAAGACCCGGTAACAATGCGGTCGGAGTTTTCAAACCAGCCATGAGCAAAAGCACCCATGACTGAGAATATGCCTTTTGTGAAAGGAATAGCTGTGTAACTGGGTAGCCCAATCTGGATTTTGGGTATGGGCAGCGCATTTCCCGACCAGGCATAGGCTCCTGTTGTCAGCAAGGTATCAACCAAACCAACAATCTCTTTCCGACGACCTGCGTAGAGTTCAAAGGCACCAAGGCGAGCCTTCAGGTATGCTTCGGGGAGGATAAACTGGTTTGTTGTTCCTATATTGGCAACAACATTAATGCCATATCCCCAATCCGTTTTTGGTTTATAGCCTGAACTATCAACTGGTCGATAATCAGACCGAAGAGACGCATTAAGACGAAAAGTTGGATTATCAAGTGGAACCGTTCCATACTGATTGGCCCGCAGCCAGAACGGCGTCTGGGCTGTTGATGCCAATCCACCTGCTTCTACCTGGTAGTGACTGGTACGCTGTCCATAGACGAATACGGATGTATTAACGATAAATAGCCAACACCAAACCCCCGATAGTACAAATCTCATAGATGAATGGGCCGGTTAGCCCATTGGGTAAGAAAAGTCATTTACCACGACCCTGTGCCATCACTCGGAGTGTTTGAGCAATGATCCACATATCAAATAAAAAGGACCGGCGCTGGGGATAAAGCAGGTCATACCGCAAACGCTGCACCATTTCATCAATATTAGCGGCATAGCCATATTTAATCTGGCCAATAGACGTGATTCCTGGTTTCACTTTCAGCAGAGAACGGTATTCAGGGGCAATTTCAACAATCTGATCGATAAAAAACTGTCGTTCCGGTCGTGGCCCCACCACCGACATATCACCAAGCAATACATTGTAAAACTGTGGAATCTCATCAAGCCGGGTTTGGCGCATAAACCGTCCCCAGGGCGTAATGCGTTCATCCAGTAGCCCACCTGACAACACAGGTCCCGTTTTTTCGGCATCGATGTACATGCTTCGGAACTTATAAATCTTAAATGGTTTCCCATTACGTCCAATACGCTCCTGTGCATAGAACGTCGGTCCCGGCGATGTAAGTCGTGTTATGGCTGCAATAATAAGGAAGAGTGGTGTTCCTAAACCCAGTGCCGCTACTGAAAACAGGATATCGAATGATCGCTTTAATAAGTTAACGCGAAAATCGGCCAGCATTTCCTGAGATAAATTCAGAACGGGCAAAAAATCATGGTATTCAACGGACGTACCCCGTGACAAAAAGCCCCTGAAATCAACTAACAGTTTTACCTGATAATCGAACGTTTCTGCATTATCCGTGATTGCGCGCAGGCGTTCATTATCCATGTAAGGCATACAGCAGTAAACGCAGTCGATACGCTCCCGTTCTATATAAGCCGACAGGTTTTCGTAATCACCTTTAATAATGCCTTCATTTTCGAGCGAAGGCTGGTCGAAATACCCGAAAAAGTGAAAACCCATTTCAGGATGCATCTCGTAAAAACTCTGGATGGAAGCCGCCAGCTTACCGTAGCCAACAATCACATAACGCCGGTTATTGTAGCCTCTGGCCCGGTATTCTCTCAGAAAAATCAACCCGCCAATCCGGAAAGCAGCCGCCAGTGTGGTGAACAGCACATAGGTCATGAGTAGATGCTCCCGTGAAAAATAATATCCCTTAACGGCTACCCAATACGTGGAAATGACAGCTATATGAATAGCCATCAGAATTAATAATTTCTTTATTAAATGGTCAGCCTTAAATAGCTGGCGAGGGAATATATACGGCTTCAGTATTAGTATTTCGGCCAGCCAGATTAAATTGAAGATTCCCCAAAGTGAAGCGTAAGGTGGCGTCGATAACGTTTCGACTGTGTGAAACTTAATCAAGTAAGCACCAACAAACGCGATATTAAGGCTCAGGAAATCGACGATTACATGAAGCGGGAAAAACAATATGGAATAACGATGCCTCATACCTGTCAGGTTTACTCATCAATGTTGGGCAGTACTAACCAAACTGGATACGCTAAAAGTAGCATATCCGATTGATGGGTTTAAACGAATATTATCCTACGGTTCAGACAACCGGGGTGCAAATTAGTCACAATGACCATCTTAAAAAAATTCAATATGCCAAAGTCGATCACAAAGCACTTTACCTATAACGAGTAGCGTACCAATTCTTACGAATACCAATAAATGTGCCAAAACTATTCTGGTAGAGTTTGCCGACGTCGGTAGCCACGCTTGCCGTGACTTGGATTCCTCCTACTATGCTGAAGGGAGCCACTACACTAAAGTAAGCAGAAAACTGCTCAAGTATAGACTTGTAGGGTACGTTGTATGTACCCAAGTTTCGGCTGTACGAGAATTTTGCCTGGTAGGCAATGGGACTTGACAAGAATCGACCATGTATGGGCAAACTCCCCGCGAGTCCTGTATGAAACACATATACCCGGTTATTGCCCGTAAATGTACCCTGGGGGTATTGATCCTGAGGCCCCAGTGCCGGAGTGATGAAGGGTGTCCCGATAGTATGCTGACGATAGGACCAGCCATCCCGATATTGCTGATGGTTAAAATAATCATCTTTACCCCGCTTTTTAGGGTCATTGATTATGAACTCGGGGCCGCCCTGGCTAGTCGTATTCAGAAACTCGAACAAAATATCCCGGACAATGGCATTTGGATCGTTACGCCTGATACGCAATCCATGCAGTCCATCAGCAATGTTAATTAAGGAAAAAAGCGACCCGTCTTCGTAAATACTCTGTCGATAAAAAAACAGCGTATGCCTCACCAAATCGACTTCGGCAGCAAAGTCAATGCTCCCCAAGTGGTTACCAACCCGGTTTGTAATCTCAAAGTAAGTGTACGCACTCGAATCAGTTCGGCTAAAACGGTCCCCGACCACCACGTAGTAATAGTCACGTAAAGTGGAGGGTAAACGACCATCGTCGGGTACTAAACCTGTACCTTTCAATTTATCGGTGTGGCCACCCCAAATAACCTGGTGATTAAATCCACCATATAGACGTACAACCGACTGCGGTCGTCCAACCCGGAAATACAATGATTTCTGGTGCAGCATTGTATTATCAACAAATCCCGACGCGGGCATAAAACCATGCGCAAAGGTGCCCTGAACAGCCACCCACCCTTTTGTGAAGCCAATGGGTGTGAAAACCGGGATTGAAATCTGGATTTTGGGAATGGGCAGGGCGTTCCCCGACCAGGCATACGAACCCGTTGACAAGGTTGAATCGGCCAGACCAAACTTCTCCCGTCGTCGCCCCACATACGCTTCAAAAATACCCCGACGAACTTTTACATAGGCTTCAGGCAACAAAACGCTTTTTTCGTAGGGCAGTTGGTTTTGGCTGGCATTGATTACCACATTTACGCCATACCCAAAATCATACTTCGAATCGCGCCAGCGGCCGGTGCTATGTCGGGCGGTGTCGTAATCGCTTTGAATACCCGCCCGAAAGGTGAGGACGGGTGATTGATTTGGAACGATACCGTATTGGTTGGCTCTTAGCCAAAATGGCGTTTCGGTTGATGACGATAGATAGGTCCCTGCTTCGGCAGAGTATTGAGAAGGGGTACGAATCGGTTGGGCGAATAGATGAGGTGAGGCAAATACAACGAGAAATATTACGCAAAATAAACCTGACTTTGAGCAAGTATGCATTGAGGGCCGGGTAAAATATGAATGATTAGTGGCACAATAATAATGCCGGGCGTCCATCTTTAGTATATATTTCTTTGCTTTCCGAGATTACGGCCACCCTAAATACGTGGGAAAACGAAAAAAGGCCCGCTTTTTGTTAGCAGGCCTTTCTCAATTATACAAGATACTAATAACCTGGTATCTATTTCTTTACCAGACGTCCAACAACTTTTTGGTTGTTGACTTCGACAATCGGGCTATAAATTCCAACGCCAATGGCATTCGGTTTCCACTCAATCTGATGCTCGCCAGCGAACTGGTTTTCACCTTTCAGGAGCTGATCGACAACTTTACCCTGCGAATCAATAACCCAAACCGTTACCTTACCATCAGCGGGCAGCGTATAGTGTATCGTAGTTGACTCCTCAAACGGATTCGGAAATGCTTTCAGTTGCAAGGCCAATTCACTTTTGCCAGTTACGGGCTTAATTTCTGCCGTAAACACACTACCGTTCCTTGCCTCGAAACCGGGTAATAATGCAACGGATTGACCTGCTTTATAGTCAACCGTTGTGCCTATACCGACGATGTTAACGGCTTCGATAGTCTCTATCGCCTGTTCTTCATAGCGACCCGCTTTTTCGTAGCTGATTTGAATACGGAGGGTCTGCTGCGTCCCTTGGGCAAGACTCACCAGCGACAAACAAACACCCGTTACTGTTAAAATGATTTTCATACTACTTACGGGTTTTAGGCTGTAGTTTATTGATGCGTCGCTCCAGATTCCGGCTTTTCTTCGCTAAAATATCATTCTGCTTTTTCAAATCAATCACGTAGAGCGTCAGTTCTTCGACCTTTTCAAGCAGCTTTGCCTGCATCCGGCCAACGTCAACGCCTTCGCTAACAACCTCTTCCGCAGATGGTACACCCGGAAGGTGCCTGTTAAGTGCAACGTATTGCTCAACCTCATTCAAACCGCGCAGGTGATACCCGTTTTCAAACACTCTATCCGACCAATCGCCGGTGCTTTTCACGGCTACTTTCACTTTTTCGGTCAATATGCCCTCCGCTACATAGAGTCGGTATCCAGCCGGTGTTTTTTCTACACCTGAGCCTATAACTACGCCCCCGGCATTGGTATTCTGAAGATTATCACCATTGACTTTCCACAAAACATTGTTCGTAGTACTCGAATCTGTGGCAGCTACTCTAAAATTAGGAGTGCCATAATTTGCCAGAATTACATCTCCATTCGCATCAACAGTGAGGAACTTATTAGTAGTAGCTGTTGGAACAAATGTCTTTGTCAAAGTCGTAAAACGCAGCCCGCTGTTCCCCACTGTTCCCTGATTAATCTCAAGTTTGTTCTGAGGAGATGAAGTGCCGATGCCGACATTAGCATCTTTGCCTAACACAATTGCATTAGAAATAGCTACTTGTGCGTTAGCACCAATAGCTGTTGCGTTTTGCAGATTAGTTTGTCCCTGAGTACTTCCTGAATATACACCAATAAATGTGTTACTAGCACCCGTCTGATTATTCGTGCCCGAGTTTAAACCAATCATCACGTTATTCTCTCCAGAAGTAGTGTTGAATCCTGCTTGTGCCCCAATAAATACGTTGTAATTTGCATTTAGAGAGTAGCCGGCCGCATCTCCAACAAGGGTATTGTACTTACCTATGATGTTGTTTCCGCCTGAAGCATAGCCTATAAAGGTATTATTACTTCCCGTTGTGACATTACCTCCTGAGTAGGGACCGACAATCAAATTAAAGAAGCCACTTGTTAATTTAGTTCCTGTGTATGGGCCAACGCACACATTACCGTAGGCTGTAGAGCCAGCGGATCCATAACCTGAACGGTTTCCTACAAATAAATTATTTATACCACTTACATTATTATAGCCAGCTTTAGCACCGATCATAACATTGTCCTGTACTGTTGAGTAGTAACCAGCACTATCCCCTACTATTACATTATTAGTTCCAGCCTGGTTGGAGAAACCAGCTTTATTACCAATAAAAGAGTTACTTCGTCCTGTTGTTAAACTACCACCAGACTGCGTGCCTATCAATGTATTACTATAACCGTTAGTGTTTGAAGATCCAGAGAGGGACCCAATAAAAACATTCTGTTTACCAGATATATTTGATGATCCTGCATCAGAGCCTACAAATGTGTTGTCGTTGCCTTGTGTATTGGAATAACCTGCTCCTGTTCCGAGAAAAGCATTATTGTTTCCTTGTGTATTGAAGTAACCAGCTCTATATCCAGAAAAAACGTTGTTGTAGCCAACACCGTTTGTATACCCCGCACCCGATCCGAGAAATGTGTTGTTGTTTCCAGTTGTGTTGTTGTAACCAGAACTGTAGCCAACAAACGAGTTGTTTTGACCGGACGTATTTTGGTTACCGGCGGAAGCACCCATAAAAGCATTTTGAGTACCAGCCATATTCTGTATACCGGTTCCGCGCCCAATAAATAGGTTGCTGGCTCCACTCATATTAAGATTCCCAGCACCTGCTCCAACTAACGTATTATCACTACCAGGAGTAGCAACGGTGGGAGTTGTAGCTACATAATTGGTTTGAGCCCATAACTGATTAGTTAAAGACGCGGCTAACATAACTCCATAAAGTATCAATTGTTTCATAAGAAATGAGTAGTTACAGTTGAACAAAAATAAACACCATTTTTAGAATATATAGCCTTATTTAGCCTTGGCACAAAGTCGAAATAATAGTTACATCAAAAATGAGGCCAGATATAAAGACTTTTCAGTCCCTTGTCTGTGTCATAAATATGGCACCTCGGAGTTGCTGATATATAATTAACTTAATTTCCATCAATCACCAACACTGTTAACAAAATATAAGCCCAATAAGCATAAAATATAAAAATTTTTAGGTAGTTTGGCTACTTATAGCTTTATATAGTATAAACCATTTTTTTCATTTTTCGTTAACCGTATATCTAAAATATACACAATTACTATGCCAATAAATGTAAAGGATGCCCAATTCGGTGCTACGGGGAACGGCCAAATAGATGATACCGGAGCAATTCAGGCAGCAATCAATTTCGCAAAGTCACAGACTACTTCAGGTGGAGCTTATAGACCGGTGGTGTATTTCCCTGCAGGCTTTTATCGTATAGAGAGTCCTTTAAACATTACCAATACCAGCGGTGTATGGCTACGGGGAGATGGTGGCCGTTATCTTAATTCAGTTATTATAGGCAACACTAATGGGTTGATGCTTGACTTTAGTGGCTCCAACGAAGTAGGATGTGAAGACTTAATGTTTATCCGTTCAACAACTCAAGGGTATAGTGCAATAAGACCTTCAACTATCGGTGTGCTATTTGCACGCACTTCCGTCGGTGGCCTAAGGAATGGTATCAGGAATTGTCACTTCGAATTGTATGACTTACCTGCTTCAAATAATGGATTTGGTACTATTGGAGTTCTTAATGTGCGCAGCGAGGAGTTTTTTGTCCATGAATGCATTATTAAGGCCAATACTTGTATTATTATGAGTAGCCAAATCATACTAAATGAGACAGGCGTTACATTTACTGTATCAAGTTCCTACCAGTCGCTTTTAACTGGAACAGGGTCAATGGGAGTAACGAGTATAAAAGCGACCTCACTAATTGGTTTTGAGAAGCGCCGTCAAGCTCTGATTTTGTTTAATACCAATTCATTTTCGTTTCAAGGGTATATCGGTCGAGAAGTCACTTCTACTTCAACCGGAAGCAATGAGGTAGCAATTCAATGCGTTCGGTACAACACTAACATTAACATCAATAGTACAATTGAATCCTATTCTAGTATACTAACATCAACCTTAGCGGGCTTTGATGGAAACACACTTAATGTAGTCCACGTTAACTCACTGGTACCAACTAATCCATTATTTGATTTAACCGGATGTAGTGTTAAAGGTCTAAAAGCGATAGTCACTTTACCAAACCCTTCGGAACGCAATCGTTTTTTTATTTACCACGCTCCTATCGCTAACGGAACTCAATTGGCAACGGGGTTTATGCAAAATTGTGAATTAACATGTTTCGATATTAATGATAATAAATTCATGATTTCATCTAATTTATTGAAACGATCCGAAAATATTATACTAAATTCAGATCAGCCATTTGAGAAGAAGGGAGGAAAAATAAAACAGCTTTTTTCTAATCATGTATCTCTCGGCGTGAGTAATTCGATCACTTCATCTGTGATAATACGATTTAGAGAGGCTAATCAACCAACTGAAGTTGCGCTTAATAATACGAATGCAGGATTCTACAGAATATGGATAGACGGGGTAGTAAAGGGAGGATCATACGGATCTGGTGTCCAATTTGTAATGACTTTCCAAGCTCAACTGGTAGTAAGCCAGGATTATACAGGATCCTCAACCTCGTACGCCCCAACGTCGACCACTGTTATAATTTTGGATAAAAGCGTTACTAACCCATCACAACTTGATATAGCTTCACTATCTGTAGATTTAACATTTTCGGCCGGCATAGGTACTGTAGTTTTGACGCCCAAAATTTTGGGACAATTGTCAATTTCAGGAGTTGAGCCTATTTCTTACAATGGCTATGTCGAGTTGCAAAGTGATTTCCTTGTAAATGAAGCGATAATACTAAAATAAGATCACAATTTATGAAACGTATTACAAGGATGTCACCATCATATCGCAATAGTTTCTTATTAATTTTTCTATTATGTGCTGTCAGCTATGTATATTCACAAAATAACGGACAGTCCAATAATTCCAAGGCTGGTGGGAAGTTAAAAACTAATATTTCTAAAGATTCTATACCGCACAAAAATGAAAAGAATAGAGAGGATTTACCCAGTTATAAATTATCAACCGCCAGGTCTATATCCACTTCACCCCCATTATTAAATTTGAATGAACCAGGCCGAGAGGGCACTTTTCGTTTAGATGAAACTGACGAGGTCAGTATTGATAACGGGGGTACTGTATTCGTTACAGGAAGAGGGAAAAGGTATAAACGTATATTTGATAATGAAGTAAATGTTCGTTGGTTTGGCGCTAAAGGGGACGGAACTACAGATGATAAAGAAGCAATTCAGAATACAATTGAATATGCTAAAACATTGTCCAGCAAAAACGGAGGTACGTATAGACAAACTGTTGTCTTTCCAGCCGGGTTTTATTATCTATCTACCCCAATTGATGTCTCCGAAACAAATGGAATTTGGCTTAAAGGGTCATCAGGAAGATACATTAATACTGGTTTTATAGGAAATACTAAGGGAGCTATATTAGACTTTTCGGGATCTACCATGAGTGGTTGCGAAGGCTTCACTTTTTTAAGTTTAGGCTCTGGTAACAATCGCAGCACGATTGGAGTACTTTTTGCGCTGACTAAACGAGGAGGACTAAATTGTTCTATAAAAAACTGTTATTTCAAATTAGAAAGCTCTCCAAGCTCAAACAACGGTTTTGGCACGATCGGTATTGTTAATATTCGGTCAGAAGAGTTTAATGCAGCCGACTGCGTGATTAATGCAAATACACCAGTAGTCATCTCTAATAACTCTGATTTGTCAGACACAGGCGTTAAAAAAACAATAACCAGCACGTATACACAGATTTTAACTGGAGCTGGTAGTATGGGGGTAGTCAGTTTTACTGGTCAGATGTCACTTCAATCTTTTGAAAAGCATCAACCGGCTTTGATTCTTAATGGTACAAACACAGTGCGCTTTGATGGATACATAGGGCGGATTTCACAGTCAAGTGGTATAGAGGGTCCTGCCATTCTCTGTAGCCAATCAACATCAAACTTATCGATTAATGCTACTATTGAGAGTTATTCAGAAATATTACAAGTCAATACATCACTTCAGCATGCTTCCTTAGATATAGTTTCAGCGAATGTGAGTGATGTTTCAAAACCCCTGATAGATGTCAGCGGAGCATCATTAATCGACGGTTTAAATGCTAAAATTCATCTACCTGTGCTCAAGGAGCGAATTAATCGTTACTTCTTATACCATGCGCCCGTAAATAAGGGCAACGATCCAGTTAAAACGAAATTAATAAATTGTGAGCTGTACTGTGCTGATCTGAACAGTAACAAATATATTATAAGTGGTAATTTGCTGAAAATAGCGGATAACGTTGAATTTAACACCAGCGAGCCATTTGCTAAAAAGGGGGGAGTAATAAGGCAAAATTTCACAAGTAAAGAATACTGCGGCAAAGTGGGCAGCATAAACCCAGCAACAGTGATCCGTTTTACCCAGTGTGATCGCACAGCTAAAGAGACTAATAATGGCGGCTTTTATACGATTCAGATTAATGGAATAGTTAGGGCAGGTAGCTACGGTTCAGGCGGTAGTTGCACACAACGATTTAATGCAATTATTACAATTAGTCAGTCTCAGAATGGCAATCTGGATGCACCCGCGTCATTAGTGACTTTGCTTGGTAAAAGCCAAGTATCACCTGCTTACTTGGATATCAAAAGTATAGAGGTTAGTACAAGTTTTTCAAATGGTATAGGGTCAGTCAAAATCAAACCATTGGTCACAGGGAGTGGGATTGGAGAAGTTGTAACATATCAAGGAACAACCGAAATCCTTACAGATTTTTTCGTTAATGACACAGTTATATTTAAATAAAGTAAACTAACAACAAACCTATTCCCAAAATGACTTGTGCATACTTAACATTTTTTTTACGTTATTAGGGAATATATTTTGTGAACGACCCGCTTTATAACCAATATACTTAGCTATAGTTCTTAAATATTGAGCTATCAATTTATGGCTTTTTCCAACTTTCACTATATAACGGCTTTCATCAAGTACATACTTTATACCTTCTGACTCAGCTTTAGTAAACTCTGTAAGAATAGCTTGCTGCTGTTGATGAAAAACACCTATATCAAAATAACGTTTAAATTCCTCAAATAAAGTGTAATCGTGTGAATGATACACACATGCCTCAGCACAATAAGCAATAGCCAGATTATTTAAAATAAACTGGGCAGCTACAGACACGTCCTCGCCTAATATAATATTCTCCGGAAAACCTCCAAAATTTAGAAGTGTAGACTTTTTGTAAGCCGCGAAGGAGTTAGAACAAGAACAAGTTTTAATTCCCATAATAGGAATTAAATCCCTATTTTTAAGTAAACTATAATCAGGATAATTCGCTAATCGGGCGAATTGTCCAAAAATACCTGTTTCCACGTTAGGTAGTTGTCTGCCATAAGCCATAGCAACTTCACCCCTACTGTAAAGGGCATCTTCTAACTTTTCAAGTGTATTCGAAGAAGCAGGTAAGGCGTCTTGAGTCAAATAGATTACAGTTTCATGTTTAGCTAAGTGTAACCCTAAGTTACGGGTGCCACCATGATTAAAATCAGATTTTTTTACCGAGATATAATTGACACCCGCGTCATTTAATATTTTCCGAGTTGCATCGTTCGACTCTGAATCCAATATAATTAGTTCATGAGGTAACGTCTGATTGCGAAGCTTCTCAAGCAAAGTTGGCAAATAAGCAGCCGCGTTATACGTTGGTATAATTACAGATGCTTTAATATTTTGTTGCATGTGTTGTCCTTTGTAATAATCGCAAGCTTAAGTGCCAAGCTAACATTAAACGATTAGTGATACGTTTGATATAATTATATCCTTTTTCTCCAGTTGGAGAAGCGTTGTTATCGTGACGTACATACTGAATAAGGGGTTCTGGACAGAAATAAACCCGTCCATATACTTCTGCCAGCAAGCCAATCCACCAGTCATGCATATGCACAGAATTTGGAATAGGAGTTGCATATGATAATACATTTTTTCTAAATGCCATACAACATCCAATATATGAATTCTTGTAAAAGTTATACAAAAATCCTGGGTGGCTATTACGTAATTGAAAAAAAGATGAGTGAATCACAATACCTTTTCGATCAACAATAATACAATCAGTTAATACTAAATCATAAATAATAAGGAGGTCTAATACTCGCTCTATTTTTCCTGGCAACCAAACATCGTCTTGATCAGATAAAAAGATGTACTCTCCTTTAGCGTGGTTTAAAGCATTTTGAAAATTACCTTTAGGGCCCTTGAGGCCACTGTTTGAAAAAATCTTAATACGAGGGTCGCTAAATGTACGTATTATAGCAAGTGTAGTATCTGTTGATTGATCGTCTGATATCACAATTTCATCATTTTCCCCTATTTGATCTAATATAGAAGAGATTTGCTTAGCAATGAAACGGCCACCATTATAAGATGCCATACATACGCTTAATCGACAATTTAAGCCGTCATAGATCATATTTTGAATATTTTATCAAATGCTTTAAAAATCTTGGAATTTTAACATGCATTTTTTTATCAAGTATAAAACAGGAAAAGATATATGTCGGCAACACCCAAAAACAAGTATCAAATAGTATTGTAACAAACAATGATGTGTCAACAAGTATATTTCCTGATTGCAAACACAAACAACACAGAAAAACAAAAGAAAAAGCTGAGCCTGTTGTAAAGGAGAAATATAATTTTCTAAAAATCGAATATATAGCTCCTATGATGAAGCTGTGGACAAATGCACCATAATAGCCAAAAAATATTCTCCCTTCTATATAAAAAGGCGTATTTGGACCAACAATAACGTCAGCTTTAGCAAAAGAGGGCAATACATTCTCGACCATAATATTCCCGAAAGCTTCCTTGTATGGGGCTAATCTAAGGAAGCCCATTATAGTATTCATAATGTAACTTGGGTAATCGAACATACTATAATGAGCAAAATAATTTTCATTAATAGGTGTATAATAATAAATAATAGAATCTCCACTGTATAATAAACGACGCACAAATGCAAAAAAAACTTGCTCATTATCATTATTTTCCTTTGATAATACAATAAAAGTTACTAATAAAATAGCTGCTAAACCTATAGGAATATATTTTCTTAATGTTCGTAAAATATCTTTATGTTTATTAAAAAAGGGGTGATATGCTAAAAATGCAAATGATGTTAATATTTTCACTAATGACCCTTTAGAACCTTCTAAGGCTGTGAAAAATATAACAATAAATAATAAAAACAAATATCTTCTTTGCCTTGAAGTAATGTATATAAATATCAGGCCAATTGTCACAAATCCACCTGCTGCCCAATTGATCTTGCGAAATATACCGAAACCTTCTTGAAAATTCCCTACCTTAGAATTACTTGGCGTATCGCTTAATAAAGCGAATCCCTTAGTGAAAAATAGAACACAATTACCTATTATAAATAAAAGTAATAACAAATATACCGTTAATTTTAAGGATTTGAAGTCAGTTAATTTACTTTGGTCTTGATTAAGCAATTTAACTACAGAATACTTTCTCTGGATGAAAGAAAATCCTAAAAACAAAAAAGTATGGCAAACGAAAAAATGTGCAATGTCATTAAATTGATCCACGATGTTTAAAACTAACACACTCGCAAAAGCCGTAGTTAATATAAAAATGAATAATGGGTCTATTACCGAAAATATATACGGCCTATATATCAGGTAAAAAATCGAAAACAGAGCGATGAAATAAATTAATATTTCAGGTATTACATCATAATCTATAATCATAATTAAATCACACTTACCTAAAATTTGAAAATTTTTAAAAATACTTTGAGAAACATCAATGACCTAAATCTGTAGCTCATTAATAAACTCCTAAACCCAAGGAGCAACCATTGATTTAAATAAACAAATAAATTATCTCGACTTGCTTGCTTAGCACCCTCGCAATAATAACTAAATCGAGTCAAAGCCACTGTTATGTTACTATAATCAACGCTCGATAATTGGTGTTCTAACCGGCAGTCAATTACAACGAATTTACGAAAGTGTTTCTTCATTTTATCAAAAAATACGAAATCACTAAAGTATAGTTGTACTACTTCGTCGTAACCACCTACTTTACGAAAGGCATTAAGATCAATTAATAAACCACTATTAAGTACATTCCGGTTTTGCATTTTATGAACCCCAGGCTGAACAGCAGGCAAGTTTGATCCCTTACGAAACCAATACTGACAGGGTGAGTAGAGTAGGGATCCACTATATAATTGGGGCGCATAAACTGGATAATCCGGAAATTGATTGACTGTCTTTTGGTATACACTAACCGCATTTTGAGGAATTTCCGTATCTTGATCTAATATCAACAACCATTTCTTGTGGAATACTCCTGCCAACTCCGCTGCTCGGTTATATGATTGGCTCACACCAGGGTTTTCTGGATCATGCAGATATCGGATCGTAAAGTGACCATTTTTGTTTGTCTCATCAATGTTAGTTTGTTCTACTAAACTATTGTCACAGACAAGTAGATCTATTTTAAAAGAGATATCTCCTCTATAGAATGATTTCTCCAGCGTCTGAAATGTAATCGATTCTGATAGGCTTGTGTTGTATAATACAATAACTACCAATGTGTCTTCCCATATATCAATGTTCATACGTAAAAAATATCGTTAAATTAATCACATACTAAGCCTAATCAAATTTTTTGGACACATTCTTGATACATATGCTCGTATTTTCTTTTGTGCATAGTATATTCGCAATATCACCGAATAGTTCCAATTAATGAATTTATTAGTCACAAAGCGCGCCCGTATCATATTAGTCTCCTTGATTGACAAATCTATCTGACTACTAGCCCCCCCCCCCATACAGTTGGCAATAACTAATGGCATCCTATGGGTAGGCAAATCGTTCTTATAGATATATAAGTTCAATTCGTAATCAGATAGTATTTTTAGGTGTGTGTCGTACCTAAAGTTTTTAAATAGCTCTCTATTATAAAAGGCACCTTGATGATGAACGGTATTTTGTATAACGGTACGTGCGCTAAAAAAAGATGGATAGCGCCACCCATTTTCCAAATACACATCTCCGTATACCAATGCAATGTCAGCTGATAAATAAGGAATTACTTTCGATATTACATCTGGCACTAAAATATCATCAGAGCCTAAAAAATAAATCCACTCACCTTTTGCTTGATCAATGCCTTTATTCATGGCATCATAGATACCTTTATCTGGTTCACTTATCAAATAATCGATTTTATCTTCGTATGTTTTAATAACTGCTAATGATTTATCTGTGCTACCACCATCTACAATTACGAGTTCTATATTTCTATATTGCTGAGTAATCACACTTTTAATAGCCTGGCCAATGAGTAGTTCATTATTATATAAAGGAATAATTATAGATATAGAGGGTTCTGTCCAATTATCAGAATTATGCATTAATTCATTAAAAGCTGTTTGTGTATTATATTTATTTGTCTTACAATTATGATTTGGAGACATAGCGTGTCATCTTTCTTTAAATCCCTTACATAGCTTATCTTAGCAGGTAATATGTTCGGAGAAGTTACGTCTCCACAAAATTACGAAATCTATGATCGAAATAAAGCAAAAGAAAAGTAAACCTGATTCTTCAGGAAAATCTCTTCCTCTTGTTAGTATAATTACTGCAACTTACAATGCTGGAAGTTACATCGAAGATTGTATCCTTAGTATATTATCACAAAAATATGAAAATTTTGAATATATAGTGATTGATGGAGGATCTACTGATAACACAACCGACATTATCACACACTACCAAGATCGCCTTACGTATTGGATCAGCGAACCTGATGAGGGAATTTATGATGCTTGGAATAAAGGGCTATTAATCGCAAGAGGGGATTGGATTTCTTTTGTCGGTGCAGATGACATATTGGAACCTGATGCGCTTAACACGTATATGACTCACATCTTGCAACACCCAATGCAAAGTGACTTAGAGTTTGTATCTTCTCGAATTGAGTTAGTTAACGAAAACTTAACACATATAAGTACAGTAGGTGCCCCTTGGCAATGGGATAGATTCAAAAAAGAAATGATCACTTGGCATGTGGGGTGCTTCCATGCTAAACATCTTTTTGAAGATTATGGAAACTTTGATAAAAGTTACAAAATATGTGGTGATTATGAGTTATTACTAAGGCCTAAAGAGAAGTTAATTACATCATATATTCACCGACAGACAGTTAAAATGCGCATGGGTGGAGTTAGTAGTACTAGACTTTATCAATCGATTGATGAAACATATCAGGCAAAAATAAAAAACGCTGTAATCTCAGTTACGAAAGGTAAATGTCTAATAATAATTGACATAATAAGAACATATATCAGGCAAGAGACTGGCATTAAAATTTTTTGAAAGCAGAAGTGACTGATGCTAATTTTCTATTTAACCAAATATAAGGTATTTCAACATGTTTCATTATAAAAACAAGAACTGTAAATACCAAAATTAAATACAATACAACACTTACAATAATTTGATTACACAAGAAGCTCAAAATAGCTAAGAAAATAGATATGCTTATAACATACATTGTTTCTTTTATTGATTTCCACTTCGTTATTCTTAATTTTCTCGATGCTTTAAAATTTAAAATTAGAGTGAGACTAAAACCTAAATTTCCCAAGCAAGCACCTATAATTCCAAAATTTATAGCTAATACATATATAATAGCAATTGATATAATTCCACTTAGTACAACTAAATTAGTAGCGAATGATTCACTTTTGATTGCTAATAGAGAAAAATATCCTACTGCGTTAAACGAATAAATTGAATATGCAATAGCTGTAATAATTAAGCATATTCTAGCAGTTGACATATCGTACATATGTTTACCAAAAATAATAAAAACTATTTGTGTTGAAAAGAAAATTATTCCAGCACCAGAAAGAATAATGATACAAGTATTCACTATAAAAGTTTTAAAATATAAAGATTCTATTTGAGATTTTACATTGTCAAGGCCTTTCTCATAAAAGCCACTCATTATTGGTAATAAGGGATGGACAGGCATAGACGATACTACATTTATTTGATTACATAGGGATGTAATAGCTGAATACATACCAGATAACTCGGGACCAAATAATCTTAACACAATTAAGCGATCACATTGAGAAAAAATTGTACTTCCTAAAGCAGAAATCCACATACCTAATCCGTATCTGCTCAATTTCTTTAAATAAGTAATTTTTGGTACAGTAAAATAAGACGTATATAAATATCCTAAACCATAGCAGCTTACAAAATAAACTGCTATCATTGAAATTGCTAGTATTGACTGGCATTTCTGTATTAATACAATATCCTGCGTTGTAACTGCTAAATAAAGAGAAGTAGTAATACTTATTATTGTATAAGTTGTAGATATAATATTCACAACCCCATACATTTTACTTGCTTGTAGAACTCCGATAAAAAATTGGTGACCAATACGGGCACTTACTACCGGTGAGCTAAATTGTATTGCTTTTTCAAGAATAATTCTTTCTTTAAAACTCAAGTTTTCAAAAAAAGAAGCTATCCATGAAGCATTAAGACAAATTATTAGCCCAGTACCAATTGACAAAAACCCAACAAAAATGGCAGAGATAGATAATGTATTGTATTTCTTAGCTATAGTAGGCTCTGAATCTATGAATAAAATTTCCTTTGATAGAAATACTGTGATAGATGCAGAAATGCTCCATTCTGAGAAAAGTGCAATATTAGTTATAGCATTAATTGTCGAGTATAGACCGTACGATTCCATACCTAAATTTCTTGCCAAAAAGGGCACACTTACTAAGCCTAAAATTAATTTTAAGAGGCCACCGATTGTATTGTACAAACTATTTTTCCACATAATTGCCCCGAACTTCTTCAAGTAAATCTTATGATTGAAAATAGCTTCCTATATACCCAAACAATTATCAGATCTATAAAAAATAGCTGTGCATGAATCATGATGAGCAATTGGGCACATACCCCAGAAATCAATTTGTTTGAATCCTGACTCTTTTAGTTGGTCAGTCGCTTCTTTTGATTCCACGTAATCTACATTGTCAACTATAATAATTCCATTCTTTTTGATAGAATTTATAGAGTGAATAATAGAATTACTTCTATATACACCATCAACTAGTATGACATCATATAATTGGCCAGTACGACTAATTTCAGACGAATACAAAGTCTCATCTGAACAGTTCATAAAGGTTATAGCTGAGTAAGATTGATCACTTTTTATTTCATTTAATGTAATTTTTGCATTAATTGGTAGATTTGGGCGTATTTCATTATACCATTCTTTATTGTGTTCTATTGAATGAATTTTTCCTACGCGCTCAGCAAACCATATCGTTGAATTTCCACACCCATATTCAAACATTGACATAGTTTTTTTTAACCTTGGTTCTATAAAACTGATTAATGGATATGTTAACCAAGGTATAGCTTGACCTTCTCCACCTACAGATTTAGCTTTTTTAATGCTTAGGAACCAGCCCTGATCTATCAAATAGCTGTCTTTATATATAAACAGCCTGATTATACTAGCAATTTTTAGTTTTGTTGCAACTTCCCAAAATATTCTTTTTATAATACTTTGCTTGACTTGACTGGGAGCATATTGCTTAATCATTACACCTAGTTTTGTTTAATTTAAAATACTATTCTCCATTATCTGCCCGGCTTCCTCCATTCTGTAGAGAGTTTCCGACCTAAATATTTGGTGCTTCAGTGGTACTATCGTGTCCTTCAATGATATCTGTTAGACACTAAATAGTAGAGGTAAATTTGATACAATCTCCCATTCCAAACAAATTATTTTAAACATAACTTGAATAAATTCAAGAGTTTATTGTTTAGATTAGTGACAATTATGCAGTCGTCAGATTGTTTTTGTTACAACATGATCAACATGTCAGTCACGGGTTAATGTCCATATTCCTCAATGTTAATGTTTCTTCGTTGCTATTAGTAATACGACAGCCAACTATTCCAGTTTTTTTATTAACAAACAGGCTGACGCTTTTCCATGCCGTTTACTATTGCCTATCAGTGAGTTTTACACGCTGAACAAAGACATTTGCTAAACTAACCAATACACCAATAATACCAAATCCAAGCATAATAAGCGTTCGTTTAGGACCACTTTTCCGCAAGGGTACAGTTGGCGGCTCTAAAGTCTTAAATACCGGTGTCTCTTCCTGAACTTTAACCTTAGCCTGCTCAAGTTGCTTCGATAACTCATTGTATACCGACTGAGCTAGCAAATAATCTGCTTGAAGCCTCTGCTCATCGATTTTAGCGGTGTTCAGGTACAAACTTCGGTTGCGATCCCGGTAACTGGATAATGCATATTCAGAAGATTGATAATTACTTTTTGCTTCGTTTACCCGTTGGCTCAAAAACGTTACCTGCTTACGGGCCTTCTCTGTGCGATAAGTGGTTACATAATTCGTCAGGTACTCTAACGATAAACGAGCAACTGTTGCAGCAACGGCAGGATCAGGCTCAACAGCCGTAATCGTGATGATTCCTGTTTTTTTGTCATGCTCTGCCAAAGCACTGACTTGTATAAGCTTTATCAATTCGTTCTGCTGTTTCGTTACCTGTATGGCTTTACTGAAGTTTGTTGGGTCAGGTGTCTCTTCTTTAGCATCGTCATTGCTCGAAAAAAAGCTGCTTAACTGACCAAAGAAACCAGTGGCAGCAAACCGACTAATAAATTCCTCCAACGTCATTTTATCCCGTAGTTTGGTCGAGTAAACGGGTTGCTTCAGCAGGTATAACGCAAAGGGAACACTATGCAATACGTTTGGATACAGATCAGGGCGAATAGCATCTTGGCTACCTAAATTATCTACATTGATACCAGCTAGACCGGCGAGAGATCCTAAATTACCCAATCCTGCCCCCTTAGATTGCAACTCAGGGAGTACGGTAACCTGGGTAGTATACATGTTAGGTTTAGAAAAAGCGTACAAAGCGCCAAGACAAAGTCCAATTATAAATCCCCAAATTATTCGTTGCTTGCTCTCCTTCAAAAACAGTATGATATCGCTGAAACGAATTTCGATCTCGTCATCATCACTATTTTTTTTATCTAAAGCTTCCGTGATCGACATAATAAAATAAGAAGTAGTTCTTAACGTGTAAGAACATTGATAAGGGCAACACTTACGGTTACTAATAAAGAAAGGATACCCAATCGTTCAGTAGCACTTAACTTGGTTCTATCTGTAGACTTAAACGGAACGATAACCGTTGATCCTGGCTCGATACGAGGACGTGATGTGAAAAACAGAAAATGATGAGTGCGGCTTTTCCGACCATTTGGATAACTTACGTAGGCTTTACTTTTTCGGGCATTATCCGTAAAGCCGCCCGCTTCACTGATATAATCGTCAAATTTGTAGTTTGCTTTATAACTTACTAATGATGGGTTTAGAACCCCACCCTGGGTAGTCACTACCTCAGACCGGCGTGGAATCAACAGTGTATCGCCCGCCTGCAACAAAAGATTTTCTTCCAGGCCAGGATCAGCCAGTACATTTCGCAAATCATTACCAATTACCTGTCCTTCCCGACGAAATTGTGCGCCACCCATAAACGCACTCGGCTTTAAACCACCTGCCCGCTGAATAATATCAGAAATTCGTTCCTGACGGTTAGCAATGGCATAGTTACCCGGCTGCATAATTTCGCCGAGTACCGTTATCTGCCGTTGTGGTTCGTAGTTAGCTGACGTACGCACATACACTATATCAAATGGTTGCAACTGAAATTCCGATGAAGTTCCTGAACTGGCGTCTAAGGCTGTAATTTTTAAATTACGGTCAATAGCAAAGCGGTATATTTCCAGCATCGTTGTCCGAACACCAGCCGAGTCCTGACGAATACGCCGGGCTACTTCAATAAGGTTAGGTTTAGCCCCTTCCTGAAAACCGCCCGCCCGCGCAATTAAATCAGGAACACTCATACGTGTAACGAACTGAATCGTATCCGGCTTATTGACAGCTCCCTCTATAGTCACATAGTACTCCTCACGCAGATCCCGAATCGACAGAATGGTCAGGCTATCCTGACGCATCAGTGGAATGTCGGGAATTTCACCACGCATGAGCTTACCTAAATCGAACGACAGATTTTCACGATCCAAATCGGCACGTTCACGGGTAATGCTTGCCCGATTCATGAACGCATCTTTACGCAAACCCTCAACCCGACTTATCAGTTGACGAACCGTTTCTAACCCCGGCTCAAGTGAATAATCACCGGGGCGCATCACAGCCCCTGCAATCTGGACCCGATTTTCATAGCGATCCAAAATTTTTCCAACTTCGTATTTATCACCCCGCTGCGGCATAAAGCCCCCAATTTGTTCTTCAGAAATTGTGACAATCCGGCGTTCACGGCTGGTATTCCGTCGAAGTGTTATAGAAGCCCGATAGGCATCATCGGCAAAGCCACCGGCAAAACCCAATATGGTTTTCAGGGTCTCACCCGGTAATACTTCAAAGATGGCCGGACGACGCACCTGACCCGTTAACTCTACATGGACTTCATAATCGGCTACACGAATAACGTCCTGATCCTGAAGACGGATATTATCGCGCTGGTCGGCCCTGAGTATGAAGTCGTATAGGTCAATTGTACGAACAACACGATTCCCCCGAATCACATTTATTTTACGGAATGATCCGGTTTCAGGATTCGGACCGCCCGCCAGGTAGAGCGCGTTCAGGGCTGACCCCAGCGATGAGATCGTGTACGTACCCGGCCGGACGACTTCGCCTATGATCGTAATCCGAATGCTGCGAATGTTAGTCAATGATATATTGGCACTCGTTCCACTGCCTGGCTTTCCTAAGTCCTGATAACCGCCCTGTCTTAGCCGGGCAATGATCCGTTGTTCAGCCTGCTCTATGGTTAGGCCGCTCACAAAAATTGGTGGCAGATTGGGTATTTTAACAGTTCCATCCGGGCTTACTTTCAATGGAAATTCGCCACTTGACGCGCCGGAAATATCAATTTTGATTTCGTCATCCGGGCCAACGATATAACTACGTGGAGTAGCGATCCGCAGGTTTGGCTCAAATGACAATTTGGCATTCTCGAATAAGGAAGCCCCGAAGACCTTTAATTTCCGGCTTGTATCCTGCCGGGTAGAAGCCGGAGATAACGAGTCAAATCTTGGCGTCAGGTCGGTTGGCAGTGATCGTCCTTTGCTACTCTCCGTGGATAACTGATTCTGTGACGATGATGAGGTCGACGTACGCAGTTGAGCCATTCGTTTACGCATTTTGGCTATATCGTCAAGTGTATACCCCTGCGACATAGCCGCCTGCTCAATCTGCGCTTCACTCAAGCCGCTGGCTTGTGCCCTTTTATAGAAATTCTGTACATCTTCGTCGCTAAGCTGATCGACTCGGGAGATGGGCCGTTGAGCCGTTGCCTGATAAGACCCTGTTAGTAAGAATAGCAGTAATAATGCCTGATAGGGTCGAATACAATAAATAAACTGTGACAATTTGTCCTTTGTAAACATGAACGCTGGCTATTGGGCCAAAAATTGAACTGCAAAAGTAATCATTACTTTTAAAACACCATTCCCATTTGCTAAGGAGTGTCTATCTCTAAGGCGTTTAGGTTGTACTACCGCTGTAATGCACTAAATTTGTAGAAAAAATTGGTCGTCAGCCAGTAGTTAATCGTTATAAATCAATCAAAACGAATGACCGCTTCAGCGGTGCACTACCCCTGACGACTAATCACTAAAGACAACATGATTAACCTCATAGCTAAACTTTTCGGCACTAAATCGCAACGGGACATTAAGGAGTTACTTCCCTACGTTGAGAAGGTGAATACCGAATTTGCTCCATTAAAAGATCTGTCGAACGATGAGCTTCGCCGAGTTTCGGATGACCTTAAAGCCCATATTCTTAGTGAGTTATCGGCGTTTGACACGCAGCTCACTGAACTTAACGAACAAGCCAGCCATGCTGATGTAGACGTTAATCAGAAAGAGCAGATCTTTAATCAGATTGACAAACTGGAAGCCGACCGCAATACGGAACTGGAGCGCGTCCTGCTTGATATTCTGCCCCGCGCTTTCGCCGTCGTGAAAGAAACGGCCCGCCGGTTTACGGAAAATGAACGGTTGACCGTAACCGCGACCGACTTTGACCGTGAAATTGCTTCCCGGAAGAAGAATGTCGTCATTGACGGTGATCAGGCTCATTGGGCTAACACCTGGGATGCTGCCGGAACGCCTATTAAATGGGATATGGTGCACTATAACGTCCAGATTATTGGGGGCGTTGTGCTGCATCAGGGTAAAATTGCCGAAATGGCGACGGGTGAAGGGAAAACCCTTGTGGCAACCTTCCCGGCTTTTCTAAATGCCCTTGCCGGGCGGGGTGTGCATATCGTAACGGTCAACGACTACTTAGCCAAGCGTGACTCGGAATGGATGGCTCCCCTGTTCGAGTTTCACAGCCTGCGGGTCGATTGCATTGATAAGCACCAGCCAAACTCCGAGCAACGCAAACAGGCTTACTTAGCTGATATTACCTACGGTACCAATAATGAATTCGGTTTTGACTACCTGCGCGATAACATGGCCCGCGAAACGGGTGAGTTAGTGCAGCGTAAACACCACTATGCCATGGTGGATGAAGTTGACTCCGTTTTGATTGACGATGCCCGTACACCCCTGATTATCAGCGGTCCCGTTCCCCGTGGCGATGAGCAGGATTACATTGAGCTAAAACCCCGTGTGGGCCGATTAGTCGAAGCACAGCGGAAATTGGTGTATGACTACCTGAATGACGCCAAACGGAAAGTTGCGGCTGGCGACGAAAAAGAAGGTGGTCTGTCGTTATTTCGTGCCTACCGGGGCCTGCCTAAGCATAAGCCGCTGATTAAGTTTTTGACCGAAACGGGAAATAAAGCTCTGTTACAAAAAACAGAATCAATTTATCTGGCCGAAAATCAGAAACTAATGCCCGAAGCCGATGCGCCACTTTATTTTACCATCGACGAGCGGCACAATGGCATTGACCTGACCGAAAAAGGGATCGACTATATTACGGGGTCTGGTGAAGATCCGCACTTCTTTATTCTGCCCGATCTGTCAATAGACCTGAACGTCATTGATAAAAATGGCGAATTTTCGGAGCAGGAAAAAATTCTGCATAAAGAAGCAATCATTCGTGATTATGCCGTTAAAACGCAGCGGATCAATACGGTTAACCAACTTCTGAAAGCGTACTGTCTGTTCGAACGCGATACCGAGTACGTGATTATGGACGGCAAGGTGAAAATCGTGGATGAGCAGACGGGCCGGATTATGGAAGGTCGGCGGTGGTCGGATGGATTACACCAGGCGGTTGAAGCCAAAGAAAATGTGAAGGTCGAAGATGCTACGCAAACCTACGCGACGGTCACGCTCCAGAATTACTTCCGCATGTATCATAAGCGGGCGGGTATGACCGGAACAGCCGAAACCGAAGCCTCTGAATTCTGGCAGATTTATAAAATGGACGTTGTCGTTATTCCAACGAACCGCGCCATCAGTCGGGCCGATGAAGAAGACAAAGTGTACCGGTCGGTGCGCGAAAAATACAATGCGGTGGTGGATGAAATCGCCAGTCTGGTTGAGAAAGGCCGCCCCGTACTGGTTGGTACTACGTCGGTCGAGAACTCCGAATTACTGAGCCGTTTCCTGACCATCCGCAAGATTCAGCATCAGGTTTTGAACGCCAAGTACCACCAGCGCGAAGCTGAAATCGTGGCTACAGCGGGTTTACCCGGCACCGTTACCATTGCTACGAACATGGCCGGTCGGGGTACGGATATTAAGCTGACTCCCGAATCGCGGGCAGCAGGCGGGTTGGCTATTATTGGTACAGAACGGCACGAATCCCGTCGGGTAGACCGGCAGCTACGCGGACGGGCAGGTCGGCAGGGCGACCCCGGTACGTCGCAGTTTTTCGTCTCCCTCGAAGATAGTCTGATGCGTCTGTTCGGTTCCGAACGGATTGCGAAGGTGATGGACCGGATGGGGCTGGAAGAGGGCGAAGTGATTCAGCACTCGATGATTACCAAATCCATTGAGCGGGCACAGAAGAAAGTTGAAGAAAACAACTTCGGCATTCGGAAACGGCTTCTGGAATATGACGACGTGATGAACTACCAGCGGGAGGCCATTTACAAACGCCGTCGGAACGCGCTCTTTGGCGACCGTCTGCCATTAGATATCGCCAACACCATGTACGACGTGGTTGAAGAAACAGTCAATAATGCCGAAGGAAATTACGAAGAAATAAAACTTCAGCTTCTGACAACGCTTGGTGTTTCGCCTGACTTGTCTGTTGAGGAATTTAATAAACTGAAGAAACCGGAACAGATTCGGCGGTTATACAACGAATCCGAAAGTCATTATCAGGCAAAGAACCACGCCATTGCCGAAAAAGCCCTGCCTATTCTGACGCAGGTACTAACCGATCAGGGCCATCAGATTAAAAATATTGTGGTGCCTTTCTCCGATGGTCTTCATGAATTGACGGTCGTTTCCGATCTGCGGAAAGCGGTTGATTCGGGTGCCCGTGACATTGTGACAGAAATGGAGAAGGCTGTAACGCTGTCAGTTATTGACCAGGAGTGGAAAGAACACCTCCGCGAAATGGACGACCTCAAACAGTCAGTGCAAAACGCTGTTTTTGAGCAGAAAGACCCCCTGTTAGTCTATAAGTTCGAGTCGGTGGAGTTGTTCAAGCGGTTCCTTAACAAAGTCAATTTCGATACAATCAGTTTCCTGACCAAAGCCGATATTCCGGCGCAGGAGACCGAGGAAATGCAACAGGAAATCCGGGAGGCCCCAACGCAGCGTCGGCCGCAGCCCCAACCGAAACTGCATACGAATGTCGAAGATTTTAACGATGATCACCTTGCCACCGGCCCCGAAGAGTACGCACGTCGTATGGCCGAAAATGACGCGATGGGCGCGGGTGCACCACCCATGCCCCGACAGGCTCCGGTGCGCGTAGCCAAACTGGACCGCAACGCCCGCGTGAACGTTCAATATGCGGATGGCTCGGTGAAGCGTGACGTGAAGTTCAAAACAGTTGAAAATGACGTAGTAAGCGGCAGAGCTATGCTTATTGAATAAGGTTTTGTTGACTACCTGTCAAATCGCCCTCTGGAGTCTATTCAGAGGGCGATTTCTGTTTTTTAGAGATGGTTAAGTGTTGATTGTAGCGTGGAGTGGTACTCCGCGTAGCCGTAGGCTAACCAGTTTTCATCACCATATTAGCCTACGGCTACGCGAAGTACCACTCCACGCTACATTAAACCTTGACCATCCCTGACTACGCTTAACTATTTCATGGCCACGCTTGACCAAATCTGACATTTTATTCAATTTTCGACGTTATTAAAACAGAATGAATAACGTGTTTCAGACTCTTTTTTTGGTCGGATTAGTCTCATTTTCACCACCACCCGACCCTATTCGGCTCCGGTCTGAGTCGCTGCCATTTACCCCAAAAGAATTTTATATCGCTACCGTTACCGACCAGCGGTCCGAACGGGGTCCGATTGCCCGATTGGTTCTGATGGCTAATCAATCGCCCCAGCCCGTTGATTTGGAGAGAGGAGTGGCCGCCAGTTTTCAGCAGTTCATTAATCAGGGGCTAAAGCAGAATAAGTCGTTGCGACCCATCGCCATGCGCGTTCGGCAGTGTCGGGTGAGCGAGACTGCCGTTGGCAACCGCGTAACGGGTCAGTTTGCCTATGCCGTTGCGTTTGAATTGCTTGGGAAAGACGACGCCGGTGCCGAAACAAGCACCCGTCTGACCGAATATCGGGGCAGCGCAAACTACACGCGTCCGGTGGGTCAGACCGACGTGATTGAATCGACCATCCGGCAAACCCTAACTGCATCGCTCCACAGTTTAAATGAGTACATGAAGCGCGAAAGTGGCAAAAATGAGAAGTTAGCCAAAAGCCTTCGCGTTAACTTTACCGACGATAGCCGGATTACGGACGATGATACCGTGCAATATAACCCAGCCCGTAAACTAACGTGGGCCGATTTTCAGGCCGAACCGCGCCGGGGTAGCCATTATGCCGCCGAAGTATTTACCAGTTTCGCCTACGAGGGAAAAAGTACCGTAAAGGATGGTGTCATCAATCTAAACCTGTCCGCAAAAGCGTATATGCTCAAGAACTCGTCGTGGGCGCGGTCCGATGCCCGAAATGCGTACGCGCTCAACCACGAACAACGGCACTTCGATATTGTGAAACTAATTATTGAGCGATTCAAACGTAAAATTCAGCCCGACAGCCTGACCTTAGACGATTACAACAGCATTATTCAATACCAGTTTATCGAGTCGTTTCGGGAAATGAACCGGATGCAGATGCAGTACGACAATGAAACCAACCACAGTATCAATCAGGGTGCTCAGGAAAGCTGGAACCGGAAAATTGACGCCGAACTGCGTACATTTGGGGTCATCAAATGAAAAAAGTTCGCGTTCTGCATGTTAGCACTGCCCATCAGTCCCAGGACCCGCGCATCGTGTTCAAACAGTGTCAGACACTCGCCGGACAGTATGCCGTGTTTTGCGCGTTACCCCATGCCGATCCAACCATTGCGCCCGGTATTCACTTTATCCGGTTGCCGTATTTCCGGCGGGTCATCTGGCGGGTTCTGCTGACCTGCCCGCTAATTGTGCTTCGCTGTTTGTGGCTTCGACCGCAGATTATTCATCTCTACGTGCCTGAATTCATTCCCTTTGCCTATATATTCCAGCTTTTTGGCGCAAAAGTCATCTACGAAGTACAGGAGAATCTGCATAAGAAAATGCACCTCAAAGCAGTTAACAACGGTTTTCTGCTCGAAAAAGCATTCCGTTGGTTCGACCGGCTTGCCCAACGGCACTTTTACCTGATTTTTACCGAACATGGCTATTTAGACACCTACACACAGCTTGCTAAGCCTCACTCGGTCATTTATAATTATCCGCTCCTCGCCTTCTTGGAGCCTTTTCGGACTCCCTATCGGCCAAATCCGGTGCAGCCATCGTTCTTTTATATTGGCTGGCTTAGTTTCGAGCGGGCATTCGATACACTTGTAACGAGTCTGTTCCGGTTGACGGCAACGCATCCGAATTTCATTGTACATCTGTTTGGTCGGCGTACCTTTGCGGATGCCGATTTGGCAAAGCTTCCTCATTTTACCCAGGTGCGCAAACATCTTCGTTTCTATGGCTACACCGACCAGCGTATTGCTTTCCCTTATGCGGACGGTGCAACAGCCGGACTGGCTCTGCTGAAACCCGTCGGCGATTACCCGGATTCTTACACGACCAAACTATTCGAGTATATGGCCCTTGGCCTGCCCGTTATCACGTCTGATTTTACCCTTTATCGTGATGTCGTTGAGCGGCATGGGTGCGGCTTGTGCGTGTCGGCCAATGACCCCACGCAGATTACCGATGCACTTGCATATTTGATAGACCACTCCGACGAAGCCAGTGCTATGGGACAGCGGGGCCGCAGGGCCGTTGAGCAGTTTTATAACTGGACCAGCGAAGCCCAGAAGCTTTTACGTTTCTATGAAATTGTTTTTCCAGCGCATAAGGATAGCTAAATGCATCGAAAAATAAAATAAATCTAATACAATGCAGTATTGTTCTAATGTTCAATACCACGTTTTCCCGGAAGGATTTAACTTTAAGCACTAATTTAGGTTATTCCTAAGTTAGCCCTCTATTATTTGGCCTGATGTACATACATGCAGTAAGCCACTATCTGCCCACGCAGGTAGTTGGTAACGAACATTTTACCCAGCTTAACGGGCTGTCCAGCGAGTGGATTATTGAGCGCACGGGCATTGTAGAACGCCGTAAAGCGGCTCCCGATGAGAATACAAATACCATGACCGTTGCCGTTGTTGAGCGGCTCATGGATAAAGTTGATTTATCGACCGTCGATTTAATCGTTGGAGCTACCTATACACCATACGACACCATTGTTTCATTGGCCCACGAAGCGCAGCATTTCCTCGGCATTGCTGACATCCCGGTTGTTTCGGTGTCAACGGCCTGCTCCTCGCTGCTCAATGCCATTGAGGTGGTAGAAGGGTACTTTGCGCTCAATAAAGCCAGCCGGGCGTTGGTCATCGTGTCGGAACATAACACGCTGTATTACAACGAGACGGATACAATTTCGGGGCATTTGTGGGGCGATGGCGCAGCGGCTTTGCTGATTACGAAAGAACGGCAGAGTGAAGGCGATTTTTTCATTAAAGCACTGCTCACGGGTGGGGCGGCCCATACGGCGAAGGCGACAACGGCGGTGATGATGAAACCGGCTAACGGCGGAGTCACTATGCCGCACGGCCGTGATGTGTTTATCAACGCCTGTCAGTATATGCCTAAAGCAAGTCTGCAAATACTCGAACGCTGCGGCCTGACACTGGCGGATGTCGATTACATTTTACCTCACCAGGCCAATCTGCGCATCTCACGCAACGTAATGAAAACGCTTGAATTGCCCGAATCGAAGCTGATTTCCAACATTCAGCACTACGGCAACACGGGTTGTGCGGGTTGCGCTATTGCCCTGTCGGAGCAATGGGATACGTTCAAAAAAGGCGAGCGCATCGTTGTCACCGTATTTGGGGGCGGCTATTCGTTTGGCGCGATGCTGGTGGAAGTTTAGGGGGTAAAAAAGTGAAATGGGTGGAATAAGTGATATGGTTTACAACCTACTTCACTTATTCCACCCATTTCACTTTTTTACCAAAAATTACTGCGCTTCTCCCTGCCAGGTGTTGTTTTTACTATTGATATCCGGCAGTTTCTGGTCGGGGTCCAGAACAACTGTTTTAAGGGGCGAGGTCGAATTGTATCTGAATGTCCAGGTACCTCCGCGCTGCCAGACCTCGATGGGCAGATTGATGCGACCTTTCTTTCCGTTGGTTTCGGTCACTTCAACGGTGACGGGCATGGCAAATTTTTCGAGGTTTTCGATGGAAATAAGCGAACCTTTATCAGCCGCACCATCTACGTATTTTACGTCTTTTATGCCCTGATCCAGTTTCCAGGTTTCATAGAAATAGCCTCTCCAGAACCAGCCCAAATCTTCACCGGCCCCATCTTCCATCGTGCGGAAGAAATCGTACGGCGTCGGATGTTTGAAAGCCCAGCGGCTCACGTAGTTTTTGAATGCATAATCGAACCGGTCGGGGCCGAGAATACTCTCACGAAGCATTTTCAAGCCCATTCCCGGCTTGAAATAGGCTAAAATACCCAGTACCCGTGCCTGTTGCACATCGGGAATGGTCATGATTGGTTCGACAGGAAAAAACAACGCCGGAGCTATATCGTGCATTGTGCCCCGCTGCCGGTCGTATTCGCCTTTATTGAAATTAGCTGTCGAGAGGGTGTTGATAAACGTATTGAATCCCTCGTCCATCCACGGAAATTTCCGCTCGTTATTGCCCACGATCATCGGAAACCAGTTATGGCCGAACTCATGATCGGTTACGCCCCAGAGCGCATCTTTCTTGTCTTTATGGTCGCAGAAAACAATCCCCGGATATTCCATGCCGCCCACAATACCGGCCACGTTCGTAGCAACGGGATAACTGAATTCGTAGAGGTATTTCGAGTAAAACTCAAGGCATCCCTTAACGTACTCGGTCGAGCGGTTCCAGGAGTCATTCGTTGCACTTTCGGCGGGGTAGACCGATTGGGCGAGGGCCGGTTTGCCACTCGGCAGGTTCATTTTGGCCGCATCCCACACAAACGCCCGCGACGAGGCCCAGGCAACATCGCGCGAGTTCAGGCACCGGAATTTCCAGGTCAGCGTACCCGATTTTTTGGGGCGGCTATTCGCATTCGTCACTTCGTCTTTCCCCCGGATAATAACAGTCTGATCGCTCTTACGGGCTTGTTCCAGCCGCTTAATTTGCTCAGCAGTCAGCACGTCGGTTGGGTTCAACAACTCGCCCGATCCCACAACAATATGGTCCCAGGGAGCCGTGATGCTGTATTCATAATCGCCATAGTCGAGGTAAAACTCGCCCGCGCCCAAGTAAGGCAGTACGTTCCAGCCTTCGATGTCGTCATACACACACATGCGCGGATACCACTGCGCGATTTCGTAGATGATGCCGTCTTTGCGCTTTAACTGACCCATCCGGTCGGAGCCGTATTCTGGGATTTTGAATGAGTAAGCAATTTTCACCTTCACTACATCGCCGTTCGGTTTTACGGATTCCGTCAGGCGCACCTGCATCCGGGTGTCCGTAATGGTGTACGGAACAGGGGCGAATTTCCCTTTGTCCTGCTCGACAGCCACGCTCGTAATGGCCAATCCGCCCGCAAATCCCTGATTCCCAAATCGTCCACCCGATATGGGCGTCGTTTTTGTTGCTCGCGAACTATCACTAAAGGCGTTTTGGTCTAATTGAAGCCACAAGTACGGCAGCGTCTCGGGCGAGTTGTTTTTGTAGGTAATCGTCACTTCGCCGGTGATGGTATTCTGCTGATCGTCGAGTGCGACAGCAATCTGGTAATCGGACCGGTTCTGCCAGTAACGCGGCCCCGGTGCGCCACTGCCGGTTCGGTAATCGTTGCCGGGCTGCATATTGAACAGCGGATGAAATAAGGCGAGCGGGTCGTATTTAGAGCCAGCCGATGTGGGGGTTGACCCTACAGACGATGGTCCGTTTTGAGCAGTAGCAACCAGACTAAATAGCCAGAATCCTGCCCATAAAGCAATTTTTCTCATGAATTTTTGATATGTAATAACTCTGTTTTACTATAGACAGGACTTTCGCTTAAAGCCGTGCCACGGTTCTTTTAGTGTTATCAATACCTGTAGCACGGCTTTAAGCGAAAGTCCTGTACAAATAACGTGATAATGCCCCAAAATCAGATAGTCTTCACAAAGACAGGCTTAAATCAAGGCCGTGATGGACAAGCAGGAAGATAAACAGTCCAATCCAGAGCAGATCGACAAAATGCCAATACAAAACTATCAGCCTTATTTTCAATTTATTAGGTGGATTTACACTATACACAAACGAATCGACATACGGTCGGCGACGCATGGCTTCGACCAGCATAATGGTTAGAAAGACAAGCCCGATAAGAATATGCAGGAGATGAACGCCCGATATGATGTAGACAAATCCACCCGCCGGGTTTCCTTCCAGCCCAACGCCCGCCCGAATCATCTGCCGCCATCCCCATGCCTGAAGCAGAATAAATAGGGTGCCAAGCCCGAGTGTCGTTGCGATATTGGTTCGGTAATTTCCGAAACGTTCGTGGTCAAAAGACTGAATGGCGTTTTTGAGCGTAAGGCTACTTAACAGGATAACGACTGTGCTGATTAGAAATACGTTAGGCAACTTTATATCGGTCCAGTCCGGCCCGCTTCGGCGAACGACGTAGGCAACCAGCAACATCGTAAACAGCATCAAACTACTGGCAATGCCCAACCATACCATAAAGCGGAACGGCTCACGCCGTTTCGTTACAAAATTGCTCATAGGGTGAGTTTATAATCCGTGGTTTGGCCGGTATGTAGTTAGCAGACAAGCCGGAAGAGCGACACACTACAAACTAATTTACAGTCTCCCTTTCCAAACGCAGTAAGCCGAAAATTGGTTTGGCACGACAATAGGCGCATTAAAAATGCCATATACGGTTGAGCCGGAGCCACTCATGCTGGTGTAAACAGCACCCGCTTCGTATAAATCCTGCTTAATCTGGTTCAGAATCGGGTATTTTGGAAACAGGCTGTCTTCAAAATCATTATGAACCGTCGTGCGCCACATGTCAATGGGCTGTTTTAGCTGGTCGTATAAGCCGGTTTCGGGCTGGCGGGGTCGTACACCCGCGTAGGCTTCGGCGGTCGAGATGGCCAGATTTGGATAAACCAACAGGATGTAATAACCGCTCAGGTCAATATCTATTTCAGAAAACACATCGCCTTTTTCGGTGCAGTACAGCGGACGGTTCTGAATAAAAAAGGCACAGTCGCTACCCAGTTTGCGGGCGTATTCTTCTAATTTGGCGACGCTCAGCCCTACCGCAAACTGTTCATTCAGCAGGTTCAGCATGAACCCCGCATCGGCAGAGCCACCGCCCAAACCGGCACCAATGGGGACAATTTTGTGAAGGTGTATCTGAACCGGTGGCAGATTACAGTCGGCTTTCAGCAGTTCATACGCCCGGACACAAAGATTTTTATCGGCATCTCCCGGAATGGGCACACCACTACTGCTAAAGGAGAAATCCGTTGCGGGGACTGCCTCCAGCACATCGCTCCACCCAACCGGATAAAAGCACGATTGCAAATTATGGTAACCATCCGGTCGCTTTTCGGTGATGCGCAGACCGAGGTTAATTTTACAGGAAGGAAAAGTAAGCAAAACTGATAAATGATAAATGATGAGCACCCGTGCAGACTGGCGTTCCACTTCCCAATTATACTGAATAAATGCGACCAAATGGATCATCATTCATCATTCTTACTTGATCTCCACAACCTTGAACTCTGTCCGGCGATTACGCTGGTGCTCGGCGTCGGTGCAGATGACGCCATCTGTGCAATTGTTTACCAGTTGCGACTCGCCCATGCCCAGCGTTGACATTCGCTTTCGGCTTATCCCTTTCGATACCAGATAGTTAGCTACTGCTTTGGCCCGTTGTAGCGACAGTGCTTTGTTACGCTCGGCATCGCCCCGGCTATCAGTATGCGACCGAATCTGGATAACGAGCGATGGATATTTCCGCATCGTAGCCACTATTTTGTCCAGTTCACGGGCGGCATCGGCACGAAGGTTATATCGGTCGAGGTCGTAATAAATGTTATCAATCGTCACGACATCGCCCACGCTGAGCATACGTAAATCAGCCGATACCTCTTTGGGTTTTGTCTTTTTCGGTAACCGCCGAATGCGGTTTGTATTCGTACCGAAAGCGGGTTTTGAGGCCACCAATGTGTAGTCGCAGCCTTCAATAACGTCGAACACATAGCGGCCATCCGATCCGGTTACGTATTCGCGCTGGGTGCGGTCGCATTCGTTACGCAATCGAACCGTTACGCCCTCAATGGGCCGTCGGTCGCGCTCACCCACAACCACCCCCCGAATGCGCGAGTGAACCAATGGTTCGGCAGAATAGTCTTTTTCAGTCCCGATGGTGTCGATAACGACGGTTGGTTTTATCAACCCAATTTCGAGTCGGCTCGGCTGGTCATCCGTCAGTAAGCGCGTCGTAAAACCTACTGTGCTGTTGATATAACCATCCCGGCTGGCCTGAAATGTAAACGCATTTACCCCTTCCAGACAAATTCTGACGAATCCATTGCGGTCGCTGGTGAGTATCCGGTCGGGTCGGCCTTCGGCACGTGTTTTTATCAGTACGTTCACGCTGTCCAATGGCTTGTCGGTATTGGTATCATACAGGCGGATGGTCAGGTCGCGGCACCCATATAGCGAACTCTCCCGAACAAATCGGTAGATATCATCACTATTACGCCGGTTGCTGCTGAAATAACCGCCCATTCGAGTGTTATCGGTAATCAAACCAAAGTCATCCTGTGGCGAGTTAATGGGCGCGTCGAGGTGCTCAATCGTTTCTACAGTTGCCGGTCCCGATAGCCGGGCAAAAAACACGTCGAGTGCGCCAAGTCCTTTGTGTCCGTCCGATGAGAAATACAGGTTTCCGGCATCGTCTACAAAAGGAAATAATTCATTGCCGCGTGTATTGATGGTGCTGCCCAAATTGGTGGGGCGGGTCCATCGGCCATTCTGGTAACGGCTTACGTACAGATCCGTGCCGCCAAAACCACCGGGCATATCCGAAGCAAAATAAAGATACTGGTCGTTGCGGGTCAGTGTAGGGTGCCCAACCGAATACTCATCGCTGTTGAACGGCAACTCGTCAATGGCCGACCATGTTCCATTTTGCTGAACGGCCGTGTATAATTTGAGTTTATTGACGCCCCCGCTGCTGCTATTGGCGCGACCGTTGTTGTAGTTGTTTCGGGTAAAAAATATGCGCGACCCATCCCGCGAGAACGTTGCCGGTCCCTCGTGGTATTTAGTATTGAGCGACCGGCTAAAGCGTTGTGTAGGACTTACAAAGCGTTCATTATCGTAGCCTAATCCTTCTGAAATAGCAATTCCTTCATAAAAATTGGGTACCGTACGGGAGTCGTTTGGTGTTGGGCGGGAATAATTGTCGTCGCCAATGGAGCGCGGGGTTTTGGGCCGGGTATCGGGCACTTTCGTCGCACTACCGTCGGCATTGATAATACTGGCTACTTTCAGGTTATTCCGATCGGGCGCATAAAACAGGTCGAGGTAGCCCGAACCACCCCCGCTACCCATTGTTTCAATGGCCGAACCGCCTTTCTTACCTGCCACATACACCAACCCGTCCCGATAAAAGGCCGGACTAAATTCTTCGCCCGATGAGTTCAGTGCCAGATATTCTAACCGATACCGAACAGGGGCTGTACGCGTCGTGCCCGAAGGTCCGGTTGGCCATTCGGATTTCTGCCGGGCGGGTTCGTTCTCTTTCAGTTGCAGGTAGCGTTCATACTGCTGCTGCGACTCCTGATACTTCCCGTTACCGGCCAGTGTCTGTGCAAATTGCAGAATTTGCTCCGGGTTTTCGTCAGCCGTACCGGCGAGTGCTTCCCGGTAGTACCGCTCGGCCTTTTGTCCATCGCCAACTTTCAAATAAGCAAATGCCAGACGACCCTGCGCCATCGTTTTTTGGGCGGGCGTAAGCTGATCGCCCTGTTCGGTCAATAACTCTGAATAGGCTTCGATGGCGCGACCATAGGCTTTGTAGTTGAGCAGCCGGTCGGCCTGCCGCAACAATGAATCAGTCTGTGCCCAGGTTGTTGACCAACTTAACCACAGCAGTCCTCCGAGAAGCCATATCGTCCACTTATTCGTCATTAACACCTTATTTCCATGCCTTGCGGCCATTACCCTGTACTTATCCGGCAAACGAACCTGCCCTTAAATCATTGCAGAAAACCAAATCGCGACAGTCGCTCACATCCCTATACGTACGCAGGCAGCGGCAGGGTATCGACGCTGAGCAAAAAACAGCCGATGCATGTTGGAGAAGGTTACTGAACTGAATAGCCGCAGCGTTTTGACAACCCGGCAGATGGTACGCGAACAGCCTGTTGCCATGAACGTAACAGGTTCATTTCGGCATCTACCGTTTACCAAACCGGTAGGTGTGGGCAGGGCAGAATTCAGATGGGTATTAGTCGAAGAGTAGGCGGGAACTATACCACAACAGGTTACCGCAACCCCTGTTACCATCCAATTAAAGTTGCCAATAAATTTATTCAGTAATTGTCTTCTCATGTAGGCGTGTCGATTACGTCATATTAAGACGAATATCATGCCAAGCCCAGGCTTAGTAGGGCTTTGGTCTACCTGAGTACCGTTAAGTAGATTATTTCTGACGGTATGGAGTTCGTTTTTCCCTATACGGTTAATCTATCCTATGTTAAAAAAAGCGTTCCTGATTCCTCACAAACCATGCCAACGTTACCACCGGTTTATAACGATAGAAAGCGTACTGCCGGGCGGCTATTTACTTATCTAGTTATATTTCCAAAAAAAGGCATTGTTCTGATTACTTATTGTTACTTACATTGAGGTCAAAAAACCGGTCGATGCTGGGAGGAAGTTCGCTTCGGTCATGTGTGATAAACAGGATTGTTTTATCGGCAAACTGGTCGATCAACTGCCGGGCCAGCTCCTGGCGACGGGCGTCGATGGCCTGAAAGGGTTCATCCAGTAATAAAACAGGTGCGTTTTTCAGGAAAGCCCGAATCAGCAAAAGCACCCGTTGCTCACCCGTCGACAACGTTCCAAATGGACGGTCTTTGATGTCCATCAACTCAAAGTAGTCCAGCAAATTTTGCAGGTCCAGTTCCGTTTCAGGCGAAACGCGGTTCGGTGGCGTGAGCGTATCGGTTAAGCCGGACAAAGCCACCTGCCGTGCCGACAAGTGCTGCGGAAAATACAGATGCAATTCTGGAGAGACGAACCCAATCCGGCGTTTTACATCCCATATACTCTCGCCTGATTTGCCGCGACGATAGCCGAACACAGTGACTTCATTGGCGTATGCCTGCGGGTGATCGCCATAGAGCAAACTTAGTAACACAGATTTCCCGGCCCCGTTTGGACCAATCAATGCCCACCGCTCGCCCGGCTGAATCGACCAGTTGATGCGCTCAAGAATGACCGTATCGCTATACCGAACGGTCACGTTCCGAAGTCGGAAGGCTTCATCGAACGTAACAGGCTGGGCAGGTGTAAACAAGCGGGGCAATCGGGCGACCGGAAACGCAAAACGGGGCGGCTGATAGTTTTCCTTAACCCCTGACCAGCTAATTTTTCCATTCTCCAATACGGCTACATGCGTAACGAACGGCGGAATCTGGTCTGGTTCGGCAGCTAAAATCAGCGTTAAACCATGCTGCGTTAGTTCACTCAGCCAGTTTATCAGTTCAGTCCGAAATGTACTGTCTAACCCAACAAATGGATTATCGACTAACAAAATGGACGGGTGTCGCAAAAGTGCTTTGCCGATCCGGGCTTTGCGGGTCTGCCCATTCGATAATTTAATAAACGCCCGATTCAGTATGGACGCCAGCCCCAGCCGCTCAACCAACGCAATGGATTCCGGAGAGTCGGTTAATTGCAAAAAATCGCGGAGGGTGGGTATCGAGTTATAGCCTTTGTCAGTACCTGCGTCGCTCATGGTGGCCTGATACCGCTGTTGATAAAAGTAGCCCGTGTATGAAAACCGGCTGGATTCCTCTTTGAACGAAACGAATTCGGTGGGTAACCGGCGGAATAACGTACCCGGAGGAGCCGGAAAGTGACCGGCAAGAGCTTGTAAAAATGTTGTTTTGCCGCTTCCTGTTGACCCCGTTATGGCCCAGCACTCGCCCTGGTTTAGTTGAAAAGTCAGGTCTTGTAAAACCATCCGTCCGCTTCGCCGAACGGTTAATGTGTTGATACTAAGCAAAGAAGTCTGTTCGGACATAAAAAAATAGGGCCATACCTTTGCAAAGGTATGGCCCCAACTACGCTTTCAATTTATAGGTCCCTATTTTCTGGGAGGAGTCGTTGTTGTCGTTGTTGGTGTTGTCGTTGACGAACTGCTCTTCGTGCGACGGCTGTTGTTACCTGTCGAACCAGAATTTGTCCGGTCGGTTGCATTACCTGAACGTGTTGAGCCAGATGTGGTGGTCGAACCTGAATTCATCGAACCCGTTCCCGTGCTGTAAGTCGAGTTGCCGCTTGTTGTAGAAGCACCATCGGTAGTTGAGCCGGTTCCGCTGGTCGAATTTCCCGTACTCGTTGGCGGGTTCGTTCCTGCATTAACGCCCGTACTTTGACCATTTACCGTTGAGCCTGTAGTACCCATTGTTCCGGTAGACTGGGTCTGGTTTGAATTGGTTGGCGGCTGTGCCTGGTAGGTTCCCGAAGTTGTACCTGAGTTTGTTCCCATAGTACCGGTTGTACCCGCACTACCACTGGTGCCCGAGTTCGTACCCGTAGTGCCAGTTGTTGTACCCGTTGAACCTGAATTCGTCCCCGAATTAGTCGACTGCGCTGTTGCGTTTAGGGCCATGCCAGCTACCAGCATCCAGCCCATGATCATTACTTTTTTCATCGTTGAGTTTGTAAGGTTTTACCTGTTATTCTATCATATAACTCGACTAATGTTCTATTGTTTGAATTTTTCTGCTTTTTCTTAAAAAAACTTTTAACGCTTCATCCAGAAATGAAAAACGGGCCATCAGCATACTCATGCTGATGGCCCGTCCGTATTCAAAAGAGTACCAAACACTTATGAATTAGTATTTGCTAAACAATAGATCATTGGTCGTTCGTTATAACGTACCTTTTTTCATTTCCTTCACAGCGAAATCAGCCGCACGAGCGGTCAGTGCCATATAGGTTAATGACGGGTTTACGCAGGAAGCCGAAGCCATACAGGCTCCGTCCGTATTGAATACGTTCTTGACAGCATGAAGCTGATTATGCGCATTTAATACCGACGTCTTCGGATCGCGGCCCATGCGGGCGGTCCCCATCTCGTGAATACCAATGCCCGGATTTTTGGTCGTGTCGTTATACGTATTGATATTTTTCAAACCGGCGGCTTCAAGCATCTCGGCAGCATCGTTCATCATATCAATCCGCATTTTCTTCTCGTTCTCGCCATAGGCTGCATCAAACATAATTACGGGCAGCCCCCACTTGTCTTTCTGGTCGGAGAGGGTCATGCGGTTGTTCGGATCGGCAATCATCTCGCCAAAACCACCCAAACTCATTGACCACGGACCGGGCGTCGTCAGGCTTTCTTTGAAATCAGCACCAAACCCTTCTATACCATTGCCCCGGTTCCAGCCACCGCGACCGGCACCGCCCTGGTAACCAAAGCCCCGGACGTAGTCGCGCTTATCACCCGCCCAGTTGCGGTAGCGCGGCACGTACACGCCGTTGGCCCGGCGACCAAAATAATACTGATCGTCCATGCCTTCGAACGTACCGGCAGCCCCTACCGCAAGGTGGTGGTCCATAATATTCCGGCCAAGCTGATCCGATTCGTTACCCATTCCGTTGGGGAACCGGTGCGACTTTGAGTTCATCAGAATCGACGTACTGGCGAAGGCCGATGCGTTCAGGAAGATAATGCGGGCGTAGAACTCGCGAACTTCTTTGGTGTTCTGGTCGATAACCCGAACGCCGGTTGCTTTGCCTTTCTTCTCGTCATACATCACTTCCGATACGATCGAGTCGGGAAGCAACGTCAGTTTGCCGGTTTTTACAGCCGCTGGTAACGTTGCCGACTGTGTGCTGAAATAGGCACCGTATGGGCATCCGCGCATACACTGGTTACGGAACTGGCAGGCTGCCCGACCGAGGTCGTAGTGTTGTTGTTTCGGCGCGGTCAGGTGAGCCGTACGACCAATAGTAACGTGCCGGGACGGAAACATTTTCTCGATCCGTTTTTTGGCTTCTTTCTCAACGCAGTTGAGCTGCATCGGTGGCAGGAAATTACCATCGGGCAGTACGTCCAGCCCGTCTTTATTACCCGAAATACCAGCAAATCCTTCTACGTAAGTGTACCAGGGCGCGAGGTCCTCATAGCGAATCGGCCAATCAACTCCGATGCCTTCTTTGCCATTGGCCATGAAGTCTTCTTTGTTCCAGCGGTAGCTTTGCCGCCCCCACATGAGTGATCGGCCACCTACGTGGTACCCGCGAATCCAGTCTACCTTGCGGTTTTCCTTTTCGAGGTATGGATTTTCTTTATCGTTCTCAAAGTGGTGCCGCCATTCTTCGTTGGCCGTGTACCCAGTACGCATGTTGGCCCAGTATTCTTCGGCGGCCAGGGTTGTTACACGCCCCCGATGCGGAAAATCCCAGGGGTTGTTGGTGGCTGTTACGTATCCTTCGATGTGTTTAATATCGCGGCCCCGCTCCAGCATCAGCACTTTCAGGCCCTTCTGGGTCAACTCTTTAGCGGCCCAGCCACCCGAAATACCCGACCCAACGACAATAGCGTCGTAGGTCATATCTTTTTTTGCGTCTATGTTAAGGTTCATCGTTAAATAAGTTTTATAGTTACAAAGTCATATAGTTGTGAAGTTGTAAAGGCCGCTCTGGAGCAACTTTACAACTTTATAACTATGACAACTCTACAACTCTTTTAAATGGCCCACGCCTTCTGGCCGGGTTTGAGGGGAACGCAACCGTCGTAACGGCCCGGAACGGCAACGTATTCGAGGGCCTGGGTCGCACCAATTTCAGAGGTGAAATAGCCAGTCAGCGTCAGGTCTTTCAGGATAGTAAAGAAGGGCGTGTATTTTTTCTTCGCATCCGGCATTTGCAGATCGGCCTGGCCATTGTCTACTTTTTTAGCGGCCTTATCGGTAGCCATTTTTGCCAGTTGGTCTTTGGCGTCGGCCTGAAGTTTCTTAACAATTTCGATCCGCTGGGTTGGATCAAGCTGCACAAACGCCTTTCCATACGCATCCTGACTTAACTTATTCGTTTGGGTCAGGCCTTCGAGGAAGCGTTGCTGATCGTCGGGCTTATAGCAGTCCTTCAGGATAATATCAATCACTTCGTTCACTTTGGCGGCTTTAGCACCGGGCGTGTTCGTTGTTGGGATAATCGTATCGGCCAGTTCGGCAACGGTCGCGTCCTGGTCAGCCGTAAAGAAAAGCGGTTTGCCCGTCAGGGCGCGTCGGGCAGCCGAGGCTTCGAGCGTATCGGCCAATGCGGGCAACGCAATGGTTGCGCCAGCCAGCGCGGCCACCCGCATGAGGGCGTCTCTTCTATTCATGTGCGTAGAGCGAGTTAGACTTTCAATGAGAACGATATTAGGAGCTACAAATATATAAAAATCAAGGAATGGATTGTGCAATTTGGAGATTCACTTTTGGGGAAACTCTAATTTAGAACGGTGCTATTCAGGCTCTAAACACAAAGAGGTCTGCAATTATTAGTTGCAGACCTCAGGAAACGTTAAGATAGGTGTAGTGAATAGAAAATCAACTATTGTCGGAAGTAGTCAAATGGACCACTTAACTGACTGATTTTCTGACGATTTCCGAATGAACGTTTACTTTAGTGGCGTTTTCAACGTCAGAAAATACACGCGGTTGCGGTCAACCGTGTTGGTAGCTGGCAGTATTTTCGCTACATAGGTGCCGGTGCCGGTCACGCCAAAATCATCGTCATTCGACACAGCAATCAACGTTGGGCTAATGACTGCAACGCCTTCAGCTTTATCATGCGGATAAACCGGGGATGTTTCAGTGGCTAAGTCCAGCGCGAGTGTTTTGCTGACGGGCACAATGCCATTCGTCTGTAGCACTGCAGCCGTTTTCAGTTCCTCCACGGTTTTGCCGCCGTAGAGCTTGCCGTTTGCGCCATTGGCCGGGTCCGAAATGTCAGTGGCACCGGTTAGATCAATTTTATAGAAGCGTTTGAACAGCGTGTTTTTGTTTGCATCGGTGCCATACTCACCATCCCGTTCGAGTACTAAGAACGTTGTGTTGGTAATAGCGGCAATTTCGCTATTAGCCTGAAGATTAGCCCTTTCAATCAGGTAAACGAACTGTTTTGTCGCACCCGTTGCAATATCGAACGTCAAAATACGCGTAACCAATGAATTGGAAACTGCCGCCGATGTAGGATTATATAACGGAAACTGCATCAGCCCGACCAGCGTTTTGCCATCGGGCGTGATGGTCAATCCTTCCATACCCCGGTTAGCCCGGCGCGTAGCAAACACCAGCGGAATAGTACGCCCCCCGGTGCCAGTACCAAACGGATTGATGCGTTCGATGGTCTGGCCGTTGGCGTCGAAGTGAACGATGTGCGGACCGTATTCATCACTGACCCAGAACGTGCCGTCGGACGCTACCGCCAACCCTTCGGAGTCGATACCGTCAACGCTTGTGCCAATGTTATTCCCGTTTAAATCGAGGGCAAGTTCGCCGGTGCCGCCCTGATTGGCCGGGTTTGGCAGACCGTTCAGCTTACCACCCGCGCTATTTTTGAGTTCGATAATTTTTTCCAATATCATCAGGCCGTTCTTAACCCGAAACTTCCCAATTTGAGGGGCAAAATCTGGTTTGGCAAACACTTTGGAATTGGCAATTGTACCGTCGATGTTTGGCCCCCGGTCGGTGAGCATAAAAAACGCGCCGGGGTCGTTCGGATCGGCAACAATGGCTGAGCCAAAACCGCCATTGTAAATCTTTACACCGTTAACATCGCCCAGTGTAGTGGGCAGAAAGGTGCCGGGATTCGTGGCATCGACAATAGCCGGGAAATTGGGTGTAGACACTAAGCGGTGATCTTCGCAGGCAGTGGTGAGCAGGGCAATGGCGAGGGTAACACCTATCGCATTACGTAAAGAGAAATGATTCATGAGTGAGGGCAAGTGGCAGTGTTAATAAAGCTGCAAAAATCGTCCCCGTGTATTACCTGAACATGACCCTAACAGTGTGAGTTATGAAGGGATTGTTAAGATTATCAATAGGTTAGCTTATTTCGCTTTGGGCGTATACTGATTAGCCCGTTCGTTTCGTTCGGCCAGCGTTACAATTTCGTCAATCCGTTTGGCGCGGGTTGCCGGTGTTTTAGCGTTCAGCAGCCACTCCAATATGCCGCGCTTCACCGACCGGGGAAAGGCCTCAAAATACTGTTTCGCTGTGGGATTGGCGGCCAATGGCTGCTGTAAATCGGGTGGACAAATCAGGTTTTCGACATTATCCAGCGCGGTCCACGTACCGGTTTGTTTAGCAAGGTCAATCAATTTCATGCCCGCATCGGTCATCAGCCCGGCTTGAATCAGCTTCTCAACTTTGGCTTTGTTGACCCGGCTCCAGTTGCTTCTCGGGTTGCGTTTGGTGAAAAACTGCAAATAATAATTTTCATCACCTTTTTTTACGGAGCTATCTATCCAGCCAAAACACAGGGCTTCGTCCACCGCTTCGTCATACGTAACGCTGGGTGTTCCGCTGGCTTTTTTATAGATAGCCAGCCAGACGCTTTTCTCGGATTCGACGTTCTCCGCGAGCCAATGCCGCCAGTCGGCGCGAGTTGGGGCCTGGATACTTTTCATACGTGTAAACAGACTCAGTAATCATCACGCCGAACGTGCCATGCTGTAAGCAGCGAGTCGGCCTGCTGTTTCGTAATATGCTTCGGCTTAAATTCAGTCCATCTGTCGTATGTATACAGATACGTAAAGCCTTTTTTTATGTCAATCGGACAGACCGTACTTCGCTTATCAGACAGTGTTTCATATCCATACACGACTTCTAATTTCTCCGACCCACTTATATCTACATCTGAGAATGTTTTTCCTGACTCATATGTATCCTTTTCCTGAATAAGCTGATTCATAGCCGAATAAATAACATCTTTCATAGTATGACCTGGCTTGCCTCTGCTCTCCGTAAACTCATTAGTCCAAAGCAGAAATTTATATAAAGTTGTATTACAGGGGGTATATCCTTTAAAAGCCCAGTTGGCAGGCAGTTGAGGAATGCCTAATTTTTGCCGTTGCTTATTGTGCTCCGGCCCATAGAGGGGTGGCTCCTGCTTAAAACAACTGAATGAAGTGTAGATAATAACAAATAGAAAAAAGGACTTTCTTATCATAATCAGTTAATCCACGTTCAACTGCCTTCAGATAAGGCAGTTGAACGTGGATATTGCAAAATGCAGTTTACGATGAACAGGTAGCGAAAATGCCCACTATGTCGAATCAGCCACCAGACGAGCCGCTGGAGTATACGAATGCATTCGCGCCCAAAATTGAGATAGACCGCCCTTAATTTATTTATTGAAAAGTGATAAATAATCAGGCTGTTTTTAAAATAAACTCCGGGCTGATTTCCAGACGCTCATATAGTTTCTTGGCCAGATCAATCGTGATCCGTCGTTTGCCATTCATTACTTCGGAAAACCGGGCGGTGGAAACGCCCAGATACTGAGCCATGTCCTTTTGCTTCATATTCCGTTCAGCCATCTTAATATGAATCATGCCCGGCAACGTTTCCGGCACCCGGATAGGCATAAGCGGAATACTATCTTCAAAGGCTTCAACAGCTTTGGCCAGCGTTAAAAATTGGGCTTCAAGCTCAGCATTTCCTTCAAACCCCTCCGCTATAAGTTTGTCGATTTCACCAAGTGCTGTTTTGTGTTCAGTCCAGTTAACTACATTCATTGGTCTTTCAGGTCTATTGTTGCTACGTCAATCTTATCATACTCGGCAAATGTTTCGAGAAACGATTCTACAAAACTTCTAACTCCCGCAAGGCCAGCCAACTCATCAATCCCGCACCGGTCTCCAGGGCAGCTTCGTCAATATCGAATGTGGGCGTATGAACCCCCGAAATGATGCCCCGCGCTTCGTTGCGGGTGCCGAGCCGATAAAAACACGACTCGACAACCTGCGAATAAAACGCGAAATCTTCGCCCGCCATCCACAAATCGAGGTCGACAACATTGTCGGCACCCATGTATTCGACGGCCTGCGCCCGTACGCGTCGGGTCAGTTCGGGGTGATTTTTCAGATACGGGTAGCCGTGTACAATCGTGAATTCGCAGGAACCGCCCATCGCTTCGGCAAGTCCCTCGGCAAGCTTTACCATGCGTTTTTTACCTTCCGCCCGCCACTCTTCGTTCATGCACCGAAACGTGCCTTCAATCTTGACCTCATTCGGAATTACGTTCGTAACACCATCGGCAATGAACCGCCCAAACGACAGGACCGACGGGCTGGCGGGCGGACGATTTCGGCTGATGACCTGTTGCAACGCGACGATGATATGCGAGGCAATCAGGACCGGATCAACGAGGTTGTCGGGCATGGCCGCATGGCCCCCTTTTCCCCGAACGGTCAGGTAAAGTTCGTCGGTGCTGGCCATATACATGCCTTCGCGGAAACCGATTTTTCCCACCGGAATATTGGGTGCTACGTGCTGACCAAGCATACTCGTGGGAGCCGGATTTTCCAGAACTCCTTCTTTAATCATGAGCGATGCGCCACCCGGAGCCTTCTCTTCACCCGGCTGAAAAACTAATTTTACCGTACCGTCGAACTGGTCGCGCAGGACGTGCAGAATACGCGCAACGCCCAACAGGCTGGCTGTATGTGCATCGTGTCCACAGGCGTGCATAACCCCTTCGACGGTTGATTTATAGGGCACATTGTTGGCTTCATGGATGGGCAACGCGTCCATATCGGCCCGTAATGCAACGACTTTAGAAGGGCCTGAGATACCCTTTTTGCCTTCAATCAGAGCAACCAAGCCCGTATCGGCTACACCTTCCTGCGGGCTTATGCCAATGGCTTTCAGTTGATCGGCCACAAAGCGGGCGGTGTTTCGTTCGTGAAACGAAAGTTCGGGGTGTGCGTGCAGGTGACGGCGGGTTTGAACGATGTCGGCCGCGTACTGTCGGGCAAGGGATTTTATGGAATCGAGCATTTGAGGCTGGGCCAAGCCGCAACGGCGGACCGTTCTGTTTGGCGCGTTTAATTCTGGTTGTATAAATCACGGGCTGAAGCCCATGGGTACGTGGGTACATTTACTGCATTGTTATAAACTGATAATCGCTGATAACCGTTTCCAGAAAGGTGTAGCTGGGCAAGTCACTTTGAATACCGGTTACCTGTTTAACTTTTTCGGTGGTTCGCCATAGCGCGGCTTCGTCACCCTGGCGCACAATCTGGCGAACGATGCCCATATCGCGGTCGGAAAGCAGCCGGACATCGGGAAACTGCACCGTATAATTTTCGGGCAAGGGTCGAATCAACACGTCGTCTAACGAAACAGCCGGTTTTAGTTTTACAACGGTAGTTCCGGCAGCAATATCGCCCAGACGCTGGCCTTTGCCGTTGGCCGCAACCGTAACAATGGGCACCACACCGCCAAAAAACACAACCGTTTCGATAATGCGTAACAGCCACCGCAACAGGTAAGCACCCAAACCCGGTTGTGAGCCATCGAGCATAACCACCCGGATACCGACCGCTATTTTGCCAACACTGCGGCCGTTGAGCAGCCACTCGGACAGTAAATCGTAAAAAACAACGGGCAACAGTACGGATGCGCTATAAAATGTGCCGGGCGTCATACCCAATCTGGCCGGAACGCCAAACACCAGCAATGTCCAGCCGAAAATGGCTAAATAATCGAGCAGGGCAGCCAGAATCCGGTCGCCGATGCTGGCGGGTTCATATTCGACTAAAACGTTTTGAGACGTGCGGATGGCAACGGACATGCAGGCAAGGGGTAAAAGCGGTAAGTTAGGCAGTCGGCGAGTTACCGCCGGTTAATTTTCAAAATTAGTATCCAGATAGTTTGTCTTTACCACATTATTCACCAAATTTTCGCTTTCTGCTGGTAAATTGAAACGAATCGGCAAACTCATCAACTTTCTGACTGATTATGCGCGAGAGCCTTTTCGTTAAACGTAATTCTGACAAATGGCGCGACATGGAACAGACCCCCAGCCGCGACCCCGACGAATTGACGGTCCGCTTTGTTGAACTAACCGATGACCTGTCGTATGCGCGGACGTTCTACCCCGACTCGAATGTAACGCGCTACCTCAATGGCCTGACCGCCCAGATGCACCGGGGCCTGATGCAGAACCGACGCGATGACCGCAGCCGGTTTGTTACGTTCTGGAAATATGAACTGCCGCTGTTGTTTCGGCAGTCGCACCGGCTGCTGGCATTATCGGCGGGTATTTTTCTGGTGGCCGGTTTGCTGGGCTGGGTATCGGCGGCACACGACAGTACGTTTGTGCGGCTTATTCTGGGCGATGGCTACGTGAACATGACGCTCGAAAATATCAAAAAAGGCGATCCGCTGGGGGTTTATAACAGCAGCGATCAGGCAACGATGTTTGTGCAGATTACGCTGAACAATATTTACGTGGCCTTTCGAACGTTCATTTTCGGACTGTTCGCGTCGTTCGGTACGATGGCGATGCTGTTTTATAACGGCGTGATGCTGGGCGCGTTTCAGCATTTTTTCTACGAACGCGGCCTGTTGCTCGACTCGGTTCTGAAAATCTGGATTCACGGAACCCTCGAAATATCGGCCATCATTATTGCGGGTTGTGCGGGTCTCATGGTCGGCAATAGCCTGTTGTTTCCGGGAACCTACGCCCGGCTTGAGTCCTTCAAACGGGGCATTAAACAAGGGTTGAAAATTGCGATTGGGCTGGTTCCTATTTTCATTATGGCTGGCTTTTTGGAGAGTTTCATTACGCGGCTGACCCTACCCCCGGTCGTTAGCGGGGGTATTATTCTGATTTCAGCCGCCTTTATCGTCTGGTATTTTATTCTGTATCCTATAGCCCTTAACCGCAAGACAAACTCATGATTCAACTCTTCCAACAACGCGACTTCGGCAACAAAATCAACGCTACGTTTCAATACATCACCCAGAATTTCCGCAGTCTGGGAGTGTGTCTGCTCTACATTGTGGGGCCGGTGGCGTTGGTGGCGGGTATTGCAACGGGCGTGATGCAGTCAAATATGCTCCGGCTTGTAGGCGAGTCGGCCAATGCGAACACCAGCGACCCACTGGCAGCTTTTCAGCTCATGAGCCAGTTTTTATCGCCCACGTTTTGGTTAGCCATTCTGTTCAGTGTGCTGGCTAACGTAGCGGTTATTCTGACCACGTATGCCCACATGAAGGTGTACGACCGCACGAAAAGTACCGTTATCAGCGTGGCCGACGTATGGACCGAAGTTCAGCCTATGATTGGGCGGGCCATCATTATTTCGCTCTTGAACTCCGTTCTTGTTGGTATAGCGTTTATGTTTTTCGTTATTCCCGGCATCTACGTGGCCGTTGTACTCTCGCTGTCATTGGCCGTCACATGCTTCGAAGGCACTGATTTTGGCATGACCTGGACCCGGTGTTTTCAACTCATCCGTGACAAATGGTGGTCCACGTTCGGGCTAATTTTCATCGTGGGTATTATCGTCTTCATTGTCGGGTTGCTCTTTGCTATACCAACGACGCTGATCGCGTTTTTTACCGGCGCGAAAATGCTTCCCGATGTTTCGGTTGTCTGGCTCATGGTTGGCAACGTAATCAACCTTGTTGGCCGGACATTGCTGAATGCCGTGCTTTACATTGCAATCGGTTTCCAGTACACCAATCTGGTTGAACGGCAGGAAGGACGCGGGCTGATTTCGGCCATCGACTCCATCGGTACGTCGTCAACGCAACCCCGCCCAACGGATGAAGGCAATTTTTAAGAAAATAAGAAAATTGAGACCCAGAGACACACAGAAAAAAACGGAGAAAGCACGGAGAATAATCTCTGTGTATCTCTTCTTCGCTCTGTGTATCTCCGTGCCCCAATTTTTCATATATGGACAGCCAGCACCCGACGACCGCGCCCCAATACATGTGCGTTACCCCAAAGCTGAACACCTGCGCGATTTACAAACCGACCACGATTACCAATATGGCAATGATGCTCCCCCGCCCGAAAATCCTATAGCCCGTTTTCTTCAGTGGCTGATGCGCAAAATAGGCGATTTCCTGTCCAGCGAAGCGTATCAGAATATCTGGCAATATGTTATTCTCGCGGGCATTGCGGCCTTAGTCATTTACCTGCTGATGAAGGCCGAAGTCCTGACTTTTCTGTTTCCGAAGAAAGTGCAATCGGGCAGTTTGGATTATGAGAATCTGGGCGAGAATATTCACGAGATTGATTTCGACAAGGCTGTTGACGAGGCTATAAACCAACGAAATTTCCGACTGGCCATTCGGTTGCTATATTTGCAAACACTCAAGCACCTGACCGACGCGGGCCGCATTGCGTATAAGCCTGACAAAACAAACCGCCAGTACGTTTATGATCTGGCAAATTCACCTTATCAATCTGATTTCGAGAACCTTACCCGACAATTCGAGTTCGTTTGGTACGGCGATTTTCCGGTCGATGAAGCGAGATTTAGTATCCTGCAAAACTTATTTCGCGCGTTTGGTATGGCCGCTCAGCCTAAAACCGTAAACCATAAACTGTAAACGCGTTTTGCCTAAACCCAACAGATACCTTCTTATTCTCCTCGCGACCGTAACGGCTTACGTGCTTTTCGAGTATTATCGCCCGAAACCGCTCAACTGGCAACCGACCTACGAGAACGACGACAAAATTCCGTTCGGTACGCGGGCGTTGTTCGAGCTACTGCCCGATGTTCTGCAACCGTCGGCCATCGAAACGGTGCGCGTTCCTATTTACAATTTCCTGAGTGAAACAAAACCAGCCATACGAAGCAATTACGTATTTGTCTGTCAAAAATTCGCTGCCGACAAGAACGACCTGAAGCAACTGTTTGGGTATGTTAAGCGGGGCAATAACGTCTTCATTTCGGCTTATGATCTGCCTGATTCGCTGGGTATTACGCTCGGATTCAAGGCCGATGTAAAAGACCCGACGAAAGCCGATTCGACCCTACGGCAAAATTTTGTAAGCCCTTCGCTTCAGCAACCAGACGGCTATAATTTCTTTCACGACGATGGGCGTAACTTCCTGATTATCAGACGAATAAAATTGATTACTATTTTGGGACGTAACGCCCGCAAAGAGCCGGTTTTTATTAAAATACCCTACGGCGAAGGTCATTTTTTCATTCACAACCTGCCGTTGGCGTTCACCAATTATTACGTACTTGACCCGAAAACATCGAACTACGCATTCAAAGCGTTTTCTTATTTGCCCGCCCGGCCAACATATTGGGATGAGTACCAGAAACAGGGTCGGTTCGATGAGGAGCAACAGTCGATATTCAGGTATATCCGGTCGCAACCAGCATTAAACTGGGCGTATTATTTGGTAGCCTTTGGCTTGATTTTCTACGCGATTTTTGCTGGAAAACGAACGCAGCGCATTATTCCCGTTGTGGAGCCTCCCCGAAACACGTCGCTCGACTTTGTAAAGAACATTGGGCGGATGTATTTTCAACAGGGCGACCATGATAACCTCGCCCGCAAGAAAATTCAGTATTTTCTGGCCGACCTTCGTGACCGCTACGGCCTCAACACAAATACGTTAGACAAAGAGTTTGCCGAAATACTGGCTCGCAAAAGTGGCGCGTCCGTAGAAGAAACCAATGAGTTAGTACGACTCTTACGAAACGCTCAGAAAAGTATCTCCCTATCGGAATTTGATTTATTGACACTGAATAAGGCTATTGAACGCTTTAAAAGCACGATATTCGTTCAATGATTAAATCAATCACCATACAGAATTTCAAATCCATTAAAAACCTGTCATTAGAACTCAGGCCTATCAATGTATTGATTGGCCCAAATGGCGCGGGCAAAAGCAACTTTGTCAATTTTTTCAGCTTCGTTTATGCTATTTATGACCAACGTTTAGGGGTATATACTAGCGAAAGAGGTGGAGCTGATCGTATATTATATTTAGGTCGGAAAACCAGTCCATCATTAGAAGGTCGAATAGATTTTGCAAATACAAACGAGTACGTTTTTGAACTAAGGCCGGATGAACAAAACGGCTTCTTTTTCTTACGGGAAGCTGACTGGTTTAATATGCAAAAGGGCACTTTATACCAAGTCAGTAATTGGAGTGAAAATCTTTACGGTCGAGGTCATAAAGAATCTATTCTAAGGACAGACACATCAACACGTGCTGGATACGTAAAAAGATATTTAGAGTCATTCCGGGTTTATCACTTTCATGACACATCAAAGGCAGCCCCATTGAAGCAAACAGCTCGACTTGACGACAATCGTTCATTAAGAGCAAACGGTTCCAACTTACCTGCCTTTTTGTACAGATTACAGCAAGAGGAAACGCTTGCGTTTAACCGAATTGAAGCGATTATCCGCTCTATTGCTCCGTATTTTGACCGTTTTGATTTACAGCCAAATAGCGACTTTGTTCGCCTGAACTGGCGGCAGAAGAATACTGATATATACCTTGATGCATCTGATTTTTCGGACGGAACGCTTCGGTTTATTGCATTATGTACGTTACTGGCTCAACCCAATCCGCCTAAAACGATCATAATTGACGAGCCTGAATTAGGGTTGCATCCTTACGCTATTTCCGTGCTGGCTGGTTTGGTAAAGGGCATTCGTATGCCAACGCAAGTCATTTTATCTACTCAATCTGTCAACTTAGTAAATGAGTTTGAGCCGGAAGATGTGATTATCGTTGAAAACCAACAAAACGAATCCACCTTTAAACGGTTGCAGGAAGATACACTGACCGACTGGCTGGAAGAATATACCCTCAGTGAATTGTGGAACAAAAACGTATTGGGGGGCAATCCATGAAGCGTATCATTATTGTGGTTGAAGGGCAAACTGAGCAGGAGTTTGTTCATCAATGCTTAGCCCCTTACCTACTTAGTAAATACGGTATCTCCTCAGTATCAGCCCGATTGATTGGTAAGCCCGGCCATAAGGGTGGAAACGTTCGCTATGTTCGTCTATTAACGGATTTAACCATTTTGTTGCGCGAACCAGATGTCGTGGTTTCAACATTCATCGACTTTTTCAAGTTGGCCAGCGACTTTCCAAAGGCTGATAGTTGCCGAAAATATAACCACACTGAAGATCGAATTGCCTGTCTTGAACAGGGTTTGTTAGAGGCAGTAGGTGCACCGATGTTTATTCCATATATCCAACGCCATGAATTTGAAGCATTGCTATTTGCGTCGGATAAAGGTTTTCAAAAGTATTTTAAGGCTGAAACCTGTGCGAAACTTGCTACCATAAGTCAACGTTACCCAAACCCCGAAGATATTAATAGTACCGAACCACCATCTTACCGACTTGTTAATATAGTTCAGCAACATGAAGGGTTTAAGTATGACAAAGTCTCTTTTGGAAATATTTTAGCCTTAGAAATTGGCGCAGAGACAATGCTTGCGACCTGCCCACGTTTTGCTGTGTGGATTGATAAATTAAGTCAGGCTGCTACCCTATAAAAACAATTTTGAATGATTCCATTATCATCCTCCCGCATCGACCTTACCAGCCTCACTACCGCCGTTGACGCTATCCGCGCTGAAGTTGGCAACGTTATTGTCGGTCAGCAACAGACTATCGATTTGCTGCTCACAGCCTTGCTTGCCGACGGACACGTTCTGATCGAAGGTGTACCGGGCGTCGCTAAAACATTGACCGCCAAACTATTGGCCAAGACAATGTCCGTTGGTTTTAGCCGGATTCAGTTTACGCCCGACCTGATGCCCTCCGACGTGTTGGGTACATCGGTTTTCGTTCCCAAAACCGGTGACTTCACGTTTCGGCAGGGGCCGATTTTCTCCAATCTGGTGCTGATTGATGAGATTAACCGCGCTCCGGCCAAAACGCAGTCGGCATTATTTGAGGTCATGGAAGAGCGGCAGGTAACGAACGATGGCACAACCTATCCCCTCGCCGATCCGTTTATGGTGCTGGCCACCCAAAATCCGATTGAGCAGGAAGGCACGTACCGATTGCCCGAAGCGCAGTTGGACCGGTTTCTGTTCAAAATTGTCATTAACTATCCTTCGGCTTCGGAGGAAGTAGACATTCTGCGCGGGCACCACAACCGCCGGAATCTGACCGATACACTCGACGCTGTCAATGCCGTGCTCACCGCCGACCAGTTGGTAACCCTGCGCGGACAGGTACATCAGGTGCATGTTGAGGACAACTTGTTTGACTACATCGCGCAGATTGTGCAGGCTACCCGCGCCAACAAATCGCTGTATCTGGGCGCGTCACCCCGTGCGTCGGTGGCGTTGCTGAACAGCGCGAAAGCCCTTGCTACGCTCCGGGGCCGCGATTTTATTACGCCCGAAGACGTTCAGGAATTAGCCGCGCCCGTTCTGCGTCATCGTGTGCTGCTCACTCCCGAACGCGAAATGGAAGGTGGCACCGCCGATGACGTAGTGGCTCAGTTGGTGCAAAAGATTGAGGTGCCCCGATAGAAATGAATAATGTAGAATGAGCCATATAAAGTGAATAATGGATACAGTAAGAAGCATGGCAATGGAGAAATTTTCTACTGAACGTGTTGGTTCAGGAATTCACTGGCGTTATATGCTGTATTCTACATTCTTCATTTTACATTATTCATTAGCTCAGGCACAGACTCCCACGCGGCAGCAGTTGATCGGAACCTGGATTGGCGTTCATACCGAGTGGGATACCGATTTCTTTTGTGCATTACCGACGTATATTCAATTAGATAATGACAGCACGTATCACCTCGGTATGGTGGACGGTTCGTCTGCCGAGTTCACCTCGACCTGGGCCATGCGTGGCGATACAGCAGTGCGTTTAGACACCATTCATTATGCCCCCCGGCTGGTTCAGGTGCAGAATGACTTGCTCCGTATTGGCACGAATTACCCGATGACTTTTCGGAAGTTCACGCCGATAGAAATCGACTCGGTCAACGCGTATCAGCAACTTAATGGCCGCGTCTGGCAATCGGATAGCCTGACGATTTCCCTGTATGCCAACGGTCAGGCAAGTCTGGAAAACCGGGCAACGAAACAGCGTACGGCCTATTTCTGGAAACTGGCACGGTTCGGGTCGTCGGTATTTTTAGTCATTCATGGCAATCAGTATAATCGTGATAGCGGCTACAAACCCCTCTGGCAACTCAGTCGTGTATCAGCGAAACAAATGCAGGCTATCGGCTGGAATGGGCGCATGGTAGCCACAGAAACATTTCGCTTTATCACTAATTTATCGGCAGGTGATTTATGCATTCCCAGCGGTTTCCAGACCTGCAAGACCTGCTTCCAACCCATCTGGTATACAACAAGTCTCAATCATTTCGAGGAGCGTTACACGCTGAACCAGCTAATTGGCAAATACTATCATCCTGTGATTCAGGCTGGGCAGTCGGGATTAGTCAAAATCGAATTTGTCGTTAACTGCCAGGGAAAGAGTGGCTTATATATGGTTAGTAGCTTCGACGACGATTACTGCCCAAAAATAGTCGACAGCCGGATAACAAATCAGTTATTGACTATATGCCGCGACCATATTGCTACTAATCCTGTTCTTCGCGCAAGTGACGAACCGGGCACAGGTCCTCAGGATATAGCTGTCTCGTTGACTTTCCGGTTCAGGGATGGTCAGTTAATAGCTATTTTGCCATGAAACGACTGTGCTTTCTCTGTTTTTTATTACCCGCTCTGTGTTTTGCTCAGGACAGTGAGCGGTTTGTAAAAGACTGCGCGTCGCTGCTGGCAACGAATCGAACGGCAAATTCTATATTCTTTTACACGACAAACCGAGAGAAGGCACGATTGGATACCTTATCGGTTTCGGAACAAAACTACCGGTATCGGGCCTTTAATTACGTCTGGCAACATGACTATGAGCAGGCTGCTTTATGGTTAGAAAAAACGGCTAATCAGTATCCTAAACAACACGGTATGGTGGGTGAAATTTATTTATCCACCCTCCGCGACTACACCCGTGCGCTTGCCCATTTTGAGGCTTACGATGCGCTAACACCTACGTTTGATGACCTTATTAGCCATAATCCGGTGAGTTACATGAGCGGTCTTGCTTATCGTGCGCTTGGCAACCATAAGAAAGCCATCGACCTCTTCTCAAAAGCGATTGACTCGTTAGCGATAAAACACGGGGCAGAATGGGTCAACTACCGACATTTCGTGAGTCGGGCGGTGAGCTACATCGCTACGCAGCAACCCGAAAAAGCACTGGCCGACCTGGAAAATTCGACGAAGAATTTCAATCGAAGTGCGCTTGTTCAGTATCACCGGGGCCGTGCGTTGCTCCTGCTGAATCGACCAGCCGAAGCACGAACAGCTTTTCAGGATGCTTCCTTTTTCGTGAAAGCACTACGCGCCCAACGGGCTGGCGACTATCAGGAAGACAATGCCAACCCGGTATACGAGTCCGAAATTGACGAGGCTCTTGCTAACTTAAAAAATTCAACGCATTGAATACTCTTCGCCCGCTCTTTGTGGCTACCCGCTTGTGGTTCACCTTGATAGCTTTCATGCTGTTGTTCGTAGCCGCCTATGCTTTTCCGATTCTGTTCCCGCTGGTGCAGGTTGCTTTCGTGGTGTTTCTGGTGCTGATTGGGCTGGATGGCTGGCTGCTGTTTCGTAATAAAACCCAGCCTGCCAAACCAGCCTTCTTTGCCCGGCGCGACGTGCCGGACCGGCTATCGAACAGCGACGAAAACCCGATCAGCATTTACCTTGAAAATGGGTATCCATTCCGAACCGATGTGGAGGTTATTGACGAAATTCCATTCCAGTTTCAACGGCGTGATGTGCTGTTCCGCGCCCGGCTGAACCCACGCGAAACGCAGGCGATTCGGTATGAACTCCGGCCCACACGCCGGGGTGAGTACAGTTTTGGGGCGGTAAACGTGTTTGTTCTGTCTCCGTTGGGCTTGCTGAAACGACGGTATCAATTTGGGCAGGGCAAAATGGTGGCGGTATATCCATCGTTTTTGCAGATGCGCCAGTTTGAGCTTCTGGCCGCTACCAACCGCCTGAACGAGGTGGGCGTGAAGCGTATCCGGCGCATCGGTCATAGCCTGGAATTTGAGCAGGTGCGCCCCTACTCCACCGGCGACGATGTCCGAACGATTAACTGGAAAGCAACGTCCCGCCGGAGTGATTCGCAGGGTACTGCCCTGATGATTAACGCCTACCAGGATGAACGTTCACAACCCGTTTACTGCCTGATTGACAAAGGACGCGTGATGCAGTCGCCGTTTGACGGGCTAACCCTGCTCGATTACGCCATCAATGCCAGTTTGGTTTTAAGTAATATTGCCCTGATGAAACAGGACCGCGCCGGTATACTAACCTTCTCCGATCACGTTGGTCAGCTACTCCCCGCTGACCGTCGGTCAGGCCAGATGCTCAGGATTCTGGAGCTACTGTACCGGCAGAAAACACGCTTTCTCGAAACCGATTACGAGAGCCTGTATGCCAGCGTACGAACGCATATTCGCCAGCGGAGTTTGCTATTACTCTTTACCAACTTCGAGACGGTGAGTGCTATGCAGCGGCAATTGCCCTATCTGCGTCGATTGGCAAAAGATCATTTATTATTAGTGATTTTCTTTGAAAACACCGAACTGCGCAGTCTGCTCGACCAACCCGCTGCCGACACGGAACAAATTTATCTGAAAACCATCGGCGAAAAATTCACGTTTGAGAAACAGCAGATTGTGAAAGAGTTAGGCCAATATGGTATTCAAACGATCCTGACCACTCCACAGAATTTAACGGCCAATACGGTCAACAAATACTTAGAATTGAAGGCACGGGGAATGATCTGAATAGATTACGAAGTTATTTGAGCTTTTCAAAAATGCCGGATAAAAAGGCTATGCTCTTGTCATTCCGACGAAGGAGGAATCTCAAGTTTCGTATTAGTAAAGTTGAGATTCCTCCTTCGTCGGAATGACAAGAACAGCTCCAATTTCTACTTGTAAAAAGAAAGTTTAAAGAGCTTCTATAAGAAAGTAGACTGTGAACGTGGTGTTTTGTTTAGTTTTCGCCCAGCCCGCCTTTCACCGATTCATAATTGGACTTGAGCCGCCCCATCTCCTTTGCCAGAAACGCCTGTAGCTGGCTGTTAAACTCCTCCTTTTCAGCCTCCGATAAAGCTTCATACATGTCCTTCAACTCCTGATTGATGGTTGCCCGTTCGGCATCGGAAGCCGCGTTGATAGAGCGGTAATGGTATTTTCGAAAATCGTACTGTGTCATTGTCAATTATTCTTCTGCGGGTAGATTAGCAAAAATATTAGTCAACGGAACGCGAAAACCGTCAATATCAATTAGTTGGTCCGGTGTCGTATAGGCGGTTTCTGTCCAGACATTAACCTGTTCAGTACGTCGGCACACGATTACTTCGCGGTCAAAAGGGTCAACAAAAACAATCTCCTGTACCGTTTCCATCTGCTCATATTTCCGTCGTTTGGCTCCCAAATCGTAATTAAGTGTTGACTCCGAAAGTACTTCAATTATCATGTATGGATTGTTAATGACTGACCGGGATTTGCCTTGAAAATTTGGTTTCCCTTTTATAACCAGTACGTCACCGTTGTAGTGTCCTTTTTTCCCGTCTTTTCGGATGCCAACATTGCTACCAGCTACATAAAAAGGTTTTCCACTATAAAATCCTTTCAGCAAGTAAATTAACTGACTGACCAACAGTTCATGAATCAATGTGGCTAATCCCATTACAATTATTTGTCCATTATAGTATTCAACCCGATGTTCGGTTTCGGTTAGAAGTTCCTCAAACTCCTCCCACGACGCCGGTATGATGACTGGCTTTCCTGTCTCCAGAATAGCTGTCTGTTCGTCACTTAGCCGTATTTTCTCTAAAGTCTGCATGATCCTTCCGCTTTTTAGTAAATATACGACACCCACTTATAAAGCAAAAAGCCCTTCCGGTGAGAAAGGGCTTTTTATTAATCAGATTCTATTATGAATTCATTAATTCCTGATGCGCTTTCAACCGTTGCTTTTCGATTCGGGCCGACACTAAAATACTTACTTCGTATAATAAAGTTAGCGGCAGAGCAACTAATATCTGACTATAAATATCCGGCGATGGCGTAATGATACCGGCTACAATCAAAATTACAATCCAGGCATGTTTCCGGTATTCACGCATGTATTTCGGCGTTAAAACGCCAACTTTCGATAACACATACGCGACCATCGGCATCTGGAATATGAGCGCACAGCCCAGCGAGAGCGTTACCAGAATCCCGATGTAAGACGTAATATCAAACTGATTCTTGATTTCGGGCGTAATCTGAAAGTTAGCCAAAAAGTTAATGGCTAATGGCGATACAATGAAATACCCGAATAAGAGGCCTATCAGGAAAAGCATTGAGACAAAGAACACCGCTCCGCGAGCAGCATTTCGTTCGACCGACCGCAGCCCCGGCTTGATAAACCGCCATACTTCCCAAAAGGCATAGGGAAAGGCAAAGCAAAGCCCAATAATAGCCGACGAAGTCATGGCCATCGTAAACTGATCGGATACGCCCAGCGACTGCAACTCGAAGTTGAGTTTCTTCACGCACAGATCGGCATAGCCCGTCATGTCTGCCAGTTTACACATCATTCGATACGTCCAGAAGTCAGGGTTTTTCGGCCCCAGTATAACAACTCTGAAAATATCCTCGATGAAGATAAATGCAATGATAGCAAACAGAAAAATGGACCCAACGGCACGAATAATGTGCCAGCGCAATTCTTCCAGATGATCCAGAAAAGACATCTCTTTGCCTTCTGTATCAATTTCTTCGTCAGTCAGTTGGTCGAGTGGCATTGGTTTAATTGGCGAATGATTGAGTGATTGATGATAGAGTGGTTGAATGATTGAATAGCGGACGCACGTTTTATTCAATCATTCAACCACTCCATCATTCAATCATTAACTTTTAAAGAGCGGAAAGGCTTTCATCCACTCGTTGATTTCTTCTTTAACAGTTGCTAACGTGGCGGCATCGTCATGATTCATCAGCACCTTGTCGATATATACGACGATTTGCTCCATGTCCGATTGGTTCAATCCACGCGTTGTCATGGCGGCTGTTCCAACGCGCATACCCGACGTTACCATCGGCGACTTATCATCGAACGGAACCATGTTTTTATTAATCGTAATATCGGCTTTGATAAGCGTGTTTTCGGCCAGTTTACCGGTCAGGCCTTTTGAGCGCAAGTCGATCAGCATCAGATGGTTATCCGTTCCACCCGAAATAATCTGATAACCCCGGCTCAGGAATGCGTTTGCCATTGCCTGTGCGTTGGCTTTCACCTGAACGGCGTAATCGTAGAAATCGTCGGTCAGGGCTTCGCCAAACGCAACCGCTTTGGCTGCAATAATATGCTCCAGCGGGCCACCCTGCGTACCCGGAAAAACGCCAGAATCCAGCAACGATGACATCAGGCGGGTTTCGCCTTTTAGTGTTTTAATACCAAACGGGTTCTCAAAATCATTCCGCATCATGATGATACCGCCCCGCGTACCGCGCAGGGTTTTGTGCGTCGTCGTGGTCACAATGTGCGCGTGAGCCAGTGGGTCGTTTAGTAACCCTTTGGCAATCAGACCCGCCGGATGCGACACATCGGCCAGAAGCAACGCGCCCACTTCGTCGGCAATGGCGCGGAGCCGGGCATAATCCCAATCGCGGCTGTAGGCCGACGCACCGCAGATCAGCATTTTGGGCCGTTCGCGTTTCGCCGTTTCTGCAACAACATCGTAATTGATAACGCCCGTTTCGCGCTCCACGCCATAAAACGTCGGGCGGAAGTATTTACCGGAAATATTAACTGACGAACCGTGGGTGAGGTGACCACCATGCGAAAGATCGAAGCCCAGAATCGTATCGCCGGGATGCAGACAGGCCACAAAAACGGCGGTATTGGCGTTGGCCCCGGAATGCGGCTGTACGTTGACCCAGTTAGCCCCAAAAAGTTCTTTGGCGCGGTCAATAGCAATTTGCTCAACCTGATCGACCACTTCGCAACCGCCATAATACCGTTTACCGGGCAAGCCCTCGGCATATTTGTTGGTCAGCACACTACCTGCCGCTTCCATTACGGCGGGCGACACAAAGTTTTCGGAAGCAATGAGTTCAATACCCGACTCCTGCCGGTGTTGTTCTTTGGCAATCAGGTCAAACACCTGCGTATCGCGGGCGGTGGAAGTGACGGTCGTCATCAGTATAAACGGTTTATTTTATCGGTCCTCGGCTTACTTATCGACAATTAAGCCAGCAAACGGGCACACAACCAAACATTTACAGGGACAAAGGTACGGCGGAAAATGGTAGTGTAACGAAGTTTTCGCTATTTCCCTTTCGCTGCCAGTTGATAGTGAAACGGCGTCATTCCGGTGTTTAGTTTAAATTGCCGATGGAAATGCGAACTGTTGTTAAAACCGCATTCAAGTCCTACCTGCCCAACGCTTAAATCAATGTTTGTGAGCAGTTTACGGGCATGGCCAATCCGCAGTTCGTTGAGGTATTCGATAAACGTTTTGCGGGTACGATTCTTGAAATACCGGCAAAAAGCCGCCGGAGCCATACCCGCTATGGAAGCAATCTGTTCAATCCGGATTTCAGTTCGGAAATGGACCAGCATAAATTCCAAAACCCGTTTCATTCGTTCCGTATCGGCGGCTCCGGGCGCAAGCTGATAGCCATCACTGGCCAGCAGATGAGCCGTTTTGTCAGTAGCCAACTGGTTCAAAATGGCTAATAAACTCAGCAGTTGCGTTAAACCTGTTTGCTCCGGCAATTGCTCCAGCAACACGGCTGTACGCACACTAACTGCCGAACTGAATTTCAGACCATAGCGGGCACGTTCGAGCAGTTGACGTACGGTCTCAGCCTCCGGCACAGCCGCAAGCCCCCGATCTGTGAATGCCGTGGGAAATTGGACGACGATAGACTCGGCTTTCTGCGTACAGGTACTCCGGTAATAATCGTCATCATTGCGCCAGAAATGCGGCAGATCGGGGCCAATCAACACCAGATCACCCGCCCCGAAAGCCTCTACATGATCGCCAACAAACCGCTGTCCATGACTCTTTACAATGTAGGTCAACTCATATTCCGGGTGGTAATGCCAGGGCGCATCGAAATACGGTAATTGAAATCGACGAACCAGCAGCGAACTCTGCTCATTAAACATCAACTTCTCGAAAAGAGCCTTCATTAAATGCGCTATTTTAACCTTTCTGCGAAGAATCGGGAAGCCTATTTATCAAAATTAGACATAAATCAGCAAAATACCTGTTTTTCATGCATTGGATAGGTGATTACTTTTGCTTCACTGAATAACTCTAAACCGTTGATGAATGGAAGCGACACTAACTAAGGATAAACTACTGGCCGAACTGAATTCCGGCTATTTCGTCAGCCCGGACGCCATCTCATTTTACCGCGAAAATGGGTACGTAAAACTGAAGCATGTATTGTCGCCGGATGTACTGGAGCATTACGGGACCATCATTACGGACTTAGTTTTTCGGCTCAACACGCTCATCAAACCGATGGACCAACGGACGACCTATGAGCGGGCATTTTTGCAAATCATGAACCTCTGGCGCGAAGATGAGCAGGCAAAGGAATTCGTTTTCTCGAAACGATTGGCCAAAATTGCGGCTGACCTGATGGGCGTTCAGGGCGTCCGGCTCTACCACGACCAGGCACTGTATAAAGAACCGTCGGGCGGGATTACGCCCTGGCATGCCGACCAGTTTTACTGGCCATTGGCCTCGCCAAATACGGTTACTGTCTGGATTCCGTTACAGGAAACGCCTATGGAAATGGGGCCACTGGCCTTCGCCGAACGTAGTCAGCATGTCGAAATTGGTCGCGATGTCGAGATTAGCGATGCCAGCGAAAAAATCCTTGCCGACGAATTACAGCGACAAAACTTCAACGTCCATGACACCCCGTTCGACCTCGGCGAAGTGAGTTACCACGCGGGCTGGACGTTCCACCGCGCCGGACCGAATGTATCTGATCGCCCACGCGGGGTGATGACCATGATTTATATGGATAAAGATCAGGTAATTATGCAGCCGCGTAACCAGTTTCAGATTGCTGATCATGCTAAATGGTTAGATAATGCTCCCGTTGGCAACAAGCCGCAGGACAAGTTAAACCCGGTATTGTTTAGTTATTGACGGATGTTTTTTGTGCTGCCGCAAGAGATGTCATCTTTTTATTGACTGCACCTTTAAAGATGACATCTCTTGCGGCAGCACAAAAAACACCTTTATGAATGATTAACATTCGTCTTTTATTCAGAAAACCCTGGCGTCGATCAGGGTTTTCTCGTTTAGTTAAGGTGAGCAATGGAAATAATTTCGTTCAATTGCTGTTCATCTATCAAACCATCACTTACCCAACGCGGTATGAAGTCAATTCTTAAGCTTGCGGTGCTGCTGTTGCTTCCCCTCGCTACGTTTGCCCAAATCATTAAACCAGTTACGTGGACATACAAGCCGACCAAATCGTCGGCAAAAATTGGTGATATTGTTGAACTGCGCTTCACGGCCAGTATTCAGTCCGGCTACCATATTTTCTCGTCTGAAGTTAACCCAAAAATTGATGGCCCCCTGCCAACGGTTATTAAGTTGACGCCCAACAAAACCTATGAACTGGTCGGAAAAGTAAAGCCGATTAGTAAAGTAGAGACTAAATATGAAGAGGCCTTTGAGGGCGATACCTATCTGATGCATGGCCCCGCCCAGTTTTCTCAGCGCATCAAAATCCTCGATACTAACCCAATCATTGAGGGAAATATTGATTACCAGACCTGTACAGACAATGATGGTCAGTGTATTCCGGGGAATGACGATTTCGCGATTACAGGCCTACAGATTACGGCTCCAACAACCACAACCACCGCTGTAGCTGCAATACCGAATGCAACATCGGCGATAACAAAACCAACGTCGACAACAACCGTAGCCGTTACGACCGCAACACCCGGATTGTCAGCCGTAGAGCCGGTTACAGCCGAAAAGCCGACTGTTTCAGTGACAGCAGAAACACCGGATTTGTTAGCAAACGAAGCCGAAAATGCTTCCGATGGCTCATTAGGCGGTTTTATGCTGGCGGCTTTTCTGTCGGGCCTGGTCGCGTTACTAACGCCCTGCGTGTTTCCCATTATTCCGGCAACGGTCAGTTTTTTCACGAATCAGCAGGGCGGGCAGTGGAAGGCATTGTTATACGGGGCATTCATTATTGGCATTTACGTCCTGATCGGTACGGTCGTGTCGCGTTTCAACGGCCCGGCGTTTGCCAACTTCGTTAGTACGCACTGGTTGCCAAATATCCTGTTTTTCGCTACTTTCTTTATTTTCGGTCTGTCGTTTCTGGGTCTATTCGAGATTGTTTTGCCTAACTCGCTCATTAACAAAGCCGATGCCCGCTCGGAACAGGGCGGTATTTTGGGCATTTTCTTTATGGCCTTTACGCTTGTGCTTGTATCATTCTCGTGCACAGGGCCAATTGTGGGTAGCTTGTTAGTAGCATCGGCGGGTGGCGAAGTAATCAAGCCTATTTTGGGGATGGCAGCTTTTTCGTCGGCCTTCGCGATTCCGTTTACGTTGTTTGCGGCTTTTCCACAATGGCTCAAAAATCTGCCAAAATCGGGGGGATGGCTTAATTCCGTGAAGGTTGTGCTGGGTTTTCTGGAGATAGCACTTGCTTTAAAATTCCTGAGCGTGGCCGATCAGGTGTATCATTGGCACCTGCTCGACCGGGAGGTGTTTCTGTCACTCTGGATTGTCATTTTTACCCTGATTGGTTTCTACTTTCTGGGCAAAATCCGGTTACCCCACGATAGCGAAACCAAGTTTATCAGCGTGCAAAAGCTACTATTGGCCATCTCTACGTTCTCATTTGTAGTCTATATGATTCCGGGCCTTTGGGGCGCACCCCTAAAAGCACTATCCGGCTATCTCCCTCCCGAAACGTCGCAGGATTTTAACCTGCATAACCAGTCGTTTACAGGGAGTCAGCAGTCGGCGGGGTTAGTAAGCGGTGAAACGGTCAAATACGCTGATCTTTTTCACTTTCCGCGCGGGTTGCAGGGGTTTTTCGATTATAAGGAGGGACTTGCTTACGCCAAAAAAGTGAACAAACCTGTTTTCATCGACTTCACGGGGCATGGTTGCGTAAACTGCCGCGAAATGGAAGCCCGCGTCTGGTCGGACCCCGCCGTGATGTCGCGGCTGCAAAATGATTTCGTGTTAATTGCGCTGTACGTAGACGATAAAACCGAACTGCCCGAAGCCGCCTGGTACACCTCGACCTACGACCAGAAAGTAAAGAAAACAATTGGCGGACAAAATGCCGATTTGCAGATTACGAAATACAATAACAACGCACAGCCGCATTATTGCTTAGTAAACAGCGAAGGCAATTTGCTGGTAGCTCCTAAAAATTATGACCGTGACGTAGCCAATTTCGTCGCGTTTTTGGATTCGGGAAAGGCAAAGTTTTGATGCTTTGTCTCGTGACCGTCCCGGTCGCGTAGCCGTAGCTGACGTGTAACGAACGAGGTAGCCATTAGACTTTAAACGATAAATCCCCGCCATACTCTGGCAGGGATTTTTGTTTGGATGAGTAGTTAAGATAAAAAGTAATTTCTCAATTCAGAAATGCCAGATAAGTTGAGTCTGTAGACCAAGGCTATAGGAACTATACTTTGTGAATTCAAAGAAAGCATCATTAGCAGGTTTGTAGAATAAGTAACTGACCGTGGGTTGAACCAACAGCGATAATCCTGAGTGAAACCGGTAATCAAAGCCGATGCCCACTATCCCATTGGTTTTAATGGGAGCCTCGGTGAATGTCTTACTCTTAACAAACAAGGCACCAGCGGAAAAATAGGGGGATAATCGACGGTCCGTTAACCTATAGTTGACTGAAACTGGCACTTGGATAGCCTCAGTGGGAAATGGCCTGTTTTCCCCATAGGGATGTGGTGGACTGGTTAAACGAGAGGAATTCCAGTTGTAAAGTAGCCCTACAGACACATCCCAATTTGACGTAAAATGGTACCGCGCGGTTAAGCCCGCTGAAGAAGCTACATCATGGCCTGTTACCTGGGTATCCAATCCATTGTATACCGAATGAACCCGGTACGAATATAGCCCGTAATTGAACCAGTACACCGGTGCTATTGAGACCCGATTTTGAGCCGATAATAGATTCCCCGATGCCCCAAGTAATCCGAGAGAGAGTAGTAAAGATTTCATAAACTGAATGGTCTGTAAACTATAAGCCCAGCCAATTTTAAACGGTTGCGACCAGCAAAAATTATAACTCTTAATAGGCCGATTTGGGAAATAGAATTCAGATAGACAAGTGATGAGTCTATACGAAACGGCATAACAAAAATCCCCATCAGGCTCTGGTGGGGATTTTTATTATGGGCTATCGGGTTCTCAAACCCGACGATAAAAATAAGCTCGATTAGGCGACCGTTTGCGCCGGAACGCTTTGCGTCTGAATCATGTCCATATCCGGCTTCGATTGGTCGGCGAGGGATACGCGACCGCGCTCTTTGCGAACAATACGCGAATAAAGCGAAATCTCCTGATCGAACAGGAAGCGGAAAAACAACCGGACAAACGAGGTATGGTATTTCAATGAATCGTAATATTCAGGAGCTGTTTTCTTGATTTCCGGCAGTTTATTCCAGGGAATCGACGGAAAATCGTGGTGTTCGTTATGAAAGCCTACGTTCAGGTTCGGCACGTTGAGCCGACCGTAATAGCTGTACGTCTCCTGCTCCGGGTCGAGCGTCAGGTAATGCTCCTGAATCCAACGTGCGCCCAGTGGGTGGAAACCAACGGAGAAAAACAGACACAGGCCCAGGAATATCAGGGCTTTCCAACCAAAGAACACGACAATCAACACATCGAAGGCGATTTGAATAACAAAGTTGGCAACCACCCATTTGTCAATAACAGCTAATTCGCGGCAGCGGATCGTGCGAATACCCTGAAAAAGAGGAAACAGCAACAACCAGATGGCTTTGCCGATAGCGTAGTTTTTAATCAGTTTAGCCTCATACCAGTCGGGTAAGTCAGCATCTAACTCATGAACACCCTGAAACGCATGGTGCTTGATGTGAAAGTTTTTAAACGTCAACGCCGTTGGGAAAACCGTTGGCAGGTTGGCAAAAATAGCCGCCCACATATTGGCTCCCGGCTTGCGGAAAATCAGATTATGCGCGGCTTCGTGAATGCAAACAAACAGCGTATGCGCCGGAAACGCCCCGATAAACCAGGCCGCTGCCACCACAATCCACCACGACTGGTCACGAACCAAGTACGCCATAGCGGTCATGAGCACCACACAGCCCACACTAACCCAGAACGTAGTCGGGTTTTTCTGCCCAATCAATTTCTTGATTTCCGGATGAGACTTCAGAATCTGCCGGGTACGGGTCCGGTGGGGTTCAGTAGCGTTTGAATGTACGAAATCGGTTAATGTTGCCATAGATGAGGTGTCGCCGGAACAAGTTTCGGTTAGTAATGAACAGTAAAATTAACACATTTTCAACTGGTAACGCCATACAACGTATTGAAAAGGCATAGGACAAGATTATTTTTCAGACAGGATTACCGAATTAACCAGGATTTGTATTTTTTAATCCTGGTTAATCCGATAATCCTGTCTGAAAATTCGACGTCGTTCGTGTACCAAACAAGAAAGGCGGAACTGATTAGTCCCGCCTTTACTGATTCAGGTTGATTCAATAAAAAGTGAATGGTCGGTTGGTGAAATGGGTTGAATAAGTGAAATGGGTGAAGTAGGTAAAATCGGTTTGAACTTAGTACACACCTACTTCACCAATTACCTATTTTCACTTAATAACCAATTGGGAATGAGTAGCCTAACGAAACCGCGACGCCCCGGTTGCGCACATTGACGTTAACGACCGGTACCTGTATTTGTCGGGTAAATCCGTGCGTATAGCGGCCTTCGACGAAGAACTTCCCGGCACCGGCATCCATCGACAGGCCCAGCCCGCCAACGGCTCCCACATCCCAGCGAGACAGCATGTTGCCATAATTCACATCGACATCGAATGGCCGGGTCGTTACCAAAGCCGAAGCGCGGGTACGAATCCGGCCATCGAGCGCGTAGCTTACGGCAGGACCGGCAATCAGATAAGGCTGTACAGGTCCGTCGGTCAGGTTAACTTTTGCCAGTAACGGAATTTCTATGTTTTGCGATTGATAGGCGATGGTTGCGCCCAGCGGCAGTTTAAACCCGCCGAGGTTAATGTCAAACCCTTGTTTGACGGCAACGCCTTTTTGTACATAAGCAATTTCAGGACGGAACGAGATTCGGTCGCTCAGCGGAATATCCAAGAAAATCGCGCCGGTTGGACCAGCCGTTGGATGCAGATTTGGGGTCAGACTTCCCAGATAATTAGGTGTTGAGGCAAAGCCCCAGTTAGCACCGCCCCGGATGCCGACCTGAACCTGAGCAAAAGACGTTTTGGACGCGAATAGACCAAACGCAAGAACACCGGCAAGCACAATTCGTTTCATGGTTTTGAAGGAAAAAATTGATAGAAAAAAGTAACCTGAACTTCGTTGTGTACACTGTCGGCAATAGGCTATCTGGTTTTTAATGCGAATCTGATGGTTAGAGAGGGTGGCTATCGAAAGGATTAATTCGTTCGGTAAAAATTTTGAGATTGCTTATCAGACTGGTAGACTGTAATTTTTATTGGACAGGTTATTTCCTTTGTGAATCAGCCAGTTGCACTTTTCTTGAAAACATTGAAACGGTCTTGTAACTTTACCAATTACCTGCGATTCCTAACCTGACAATGAACTACATTAAGCCAACGAAATTTAGTTACCTGCCCGCCTTTCTGATGCCGCTGGATGTGCTCGGTTTGTTCGAGCGAGATCCGTTTGGCAACTCATTGTTACTCAGGCGGTTCATCATTGGATTAGTAGGATGGCTTACCTACGCCCGCTACACGGTGGTAAATCGGATTCAGATTGAAGGCACCGAAAATTTAGAGAATCTGCCCATTAATAACGTGCTGTTTCTGTCGAATCACCAGACGTATTTCGCCGACGTTATTGCCTTTTTTCACATTTTTTGTTCTGTAAAATGGGGTTTTCAGAACACCCTGTTGCCACCTATGTATTTGTTCGGTCCACGCGCCCGGCAGTATTACGTAGCCGCTTCAGAAACGATGAAAAAAGGAATTGTGCCGCGCGTTTTTGCAGCCGGTGGCGCGTTGACCATCGAACGCTCATGGCGGGCAGAAGGGCGTGAGGTACAGCGTTCCGTTGATACATCGGCCAACGACAAAATAGCCAAGGCACTGGCGCATGGCTGGGTGGTGAGTTTTCCGCAGGGGACCACAACGCCCTACGCACCCATACGAAAAGGGACAGGGCACCTCATTAAAAACAACGCACCGATTGTTGTGCCGGTGGTTATCAACGGGTTCCGTCGTGCCTTCGATAAAAAAGGGTTACGCTTCAAAAAACGTAATACTTTGTTGACGGTTCATTTCAAGGAACCACTCCAGTTTGGCCCCGACGAAACAGTTGATGATATTGTTGCCAAAGTCCGGCACGCTATTGAGCAGGACGCACCGGAGTGGATGAAAGAGGAGTTATAGAGTTGTATAGTTATAGGGTTATAAAGTTGCGGTTCCCAGCCAGGACTGACGCACAACTTTATAACCCTATAACTATACAACTCTATAACTTTTTTAAAGAAGCCAGCGCAGGAAAATATACAGCGTAAACGATAGCAGTACAGAAACGGGTAGTGTCAATACCCAGGCCAGCGCAATGTTGCGTACGGTACCCGCCTGTAGGTTTTTTACCCCCTTGTTAGCAACCATGCTCCCGGCAATACCCGACGACAAAACGTGGGTGGTACTGACGGGAAGTTTCAGTGCCGACGCCAGACCAATCATCATGGCAGCGACCAGTTCAGCCGAAGCACCCTGTGCGTAGGTCAAGTGTTGCTTCCCAATTTTTTCGCCCACCGTCACCACAATCCGACGCCACCCAATCATGGTTCCAAGACCAAGCGAGAGGGCAATCATCAAAATCACCCAAAGTGGTGCGTAGTCTGTAAATCGGCGCAGGCCGGTTTCTTCACTAAGGTTTTTGTTCAGTGCAGCGAGTTGGCTCACACTGAGGTTTGCCCCTTCATCTTCACTAATTTTTTTTATGTTGCTGTTAATCAGCAACAAATCTCGACGAACATCAAGCCGTTTTTCATTAGGAATTTTGTTATCGACAAGTTGCACGTTTACCAATTTGCTCAGTTCTTTAATTTCAGTCCGTGTCTGCGCCAGCCGAACCCGGTTAACAGCCGACAAGCGGGTTGAATCGAGAGACGCCACGGTTTGTTCGATCCCCGTGATGTTTGGTTGCATCAGTCGTGGGTCGATGTCGCCCTTGATGGCGAAGTGATAGGGAACGATTCCGATCAGGATAAGCATAATCAGGCCAACGCCCTTTTGCCCGTCGTTGCTGCCATGAAAGAAACTCACCAACGAACACGTAAGGATTAATATACCCCGAATCCAGGCGGGTGGCTCTGTATTCTTCTTTGGCTCTTTAAATAACTGATCTTTGGTTTCTACGGGCACTAAACGCCGGATCAGGAACATAAGCACAATAACCAGACTAAAACCCAATAGTGGCGAAAGCAATAGCGCGTAGCCTGTTTCAATGGCTTTTTCCCAGTTTACGGCGGCCCCGGTTTTATTTTCAGGCATTGTGGCAAACGCTAACCCTACGCCCAAAATAGACCCGATAAGCGTGTGTGAGCTTGAACTTGGCAAACCAAAATACCACGTACCGAGGTTCCAGATAATAGCACTTAACAAGAGGGCAAGCACCATTGCCACGCTGTGATAGACGTTCTGATCGACCAGCAATTCGACCGGCAACAGATTGACAATACCCATTGCCACGCCAATGCCGCCCAATAAAACACCCGTAAAATTGCAGATACCAGACCACACAACGGCAACCGTTGGCTTCAGCGAATTGGTGTAAATAACGGTGGCAACGGCGTTGGCTGTATCGTGAAAGCCATTAACGAACTCGAAAGCGCAGGCAGCGAACAGGCAGAGAAAGAGGAGGATAAAAACATCCGTTTCTAATCCAAACATAAGTAGCGAATCTTCTGTGGTTGAGCGAACGGTGGGTCCGTAAGCCAATGATTGCCACAAAAGTACGCCAAAGTAACCAGAGCGATATTACGAAATTGTTAAGTACCATAAAGCGGCTGGGAACCGCCCTTAATTGGAAGTAGTTTATTGACCATAAAAAAAGCGGCTTTCCAGCCGCCCTATTTTTTCCCGGCTAATTGTCCGCAGGCCGCGTCTATGTCTTTGCCCCGGCTCCGGCGAACATTCACCGTTACGCCTTTACTGTCTAAATAGCCGGCAAATTTGTCTAAGGTTTGCGGGTCCGTATTTTTGAAAGTAGCTTCGGCAATGGGATTATACTCAATAATATTAATCTTGGCTGGTACACGCTTGGTAAACTTCCAGAGTTCCTGCGCGTCTTGCAGCGTATCATTGAAATTGTAGAAAAGTATGTACTCAAACGTGATCCGCGTCCCCGTTTTTTTATAAAAATAACCGAGTGCATCGCCCAACACCTCAAGCGTATTGCTTTCGTTGATGGGCATAATGGTATCGCGTTTCAGGTCGTTGGCCGCGTGGAGCGACAAAGCAAGGTTGAACTTCACGGCATCGTCGCCCAGTTGCCGGATCATTTTGGCAATGCCCGCCGTAGAAACCGTAATTCGTTTTGGCGACATGCCGAGTCCATCGGGCGAGGTGATGCGGTCAACCGATTCCAGTACGTTTTTATAGTTCAGTAACGGTTCGCCCATGCCCATATACACGATATTCGAGAGCGGTACATCGTAGTTTTCTTTCGCCTGCCGATCAATAGCGACTACCTGATCATAAATTTCTGCCGCGTCCAGATTGCGTTTGCGGTCCATATAGCCCGTTGCACAGAATTTGCACGTCAGCGAACAACCTACCTGACTCGATACACAGGCCGTCATGCGATCTATGTCGTCAGTACGTAGCGACGGAATAAGGACGCCCTCAACCAGATTGCCATCGAACAGCCGAAACGACGATTTGATGGTGCCGTCATTGCTACGTTGCTGCTGGTCAACGGTCAGGGGCCGAATTTCGAAATGAGCACGGAGCAATTCGCGCATCGCCAGCGACAGATTGGTCATCTGCTCAAACGACACCGCCGATTTTTTCCACAGCCATTCGTGAACCTGTTTGGCCCGGAACCCCTGTTCGCCATGCTGGGCAAACCAGTCCTTTAATTGAGTCGCTGTTAGCTTACGGATGTCCTGCATTTTTGGAATGATTGAGTGATCGAGTGATTGAGTGATTGAATAGGTGTATGCGTCAGCTATTCAATCACTCAATCACTCGAGCATTCATTATTTTTCTGCCCGCCATTTCTTCCCGGCTTCCAGGCCTTTTGGCATCCAAACGGCGGCTTTGTCCATCACTTTTGGGGCAATGGGCCGTATGTAAGGATACAAAAAAGCGGTTTCCGTTTGACGGGGGGGCATTTTTACGCCCATATAACTGAACAACCAAAGGATAACACTAATTCCAAAGACCCACGTGAAAACGCCGATAACTGCCCCCGCAACGCTATCGAACGTACCCAGAACAGAGTATTTGAGCGACCGTCGAATGGCGAATCCCATCTGATTAATCATGATGACGGTCGGGAAAAATATCACCGAGAATCCCAGCCAGGGCAGAACTTTCCGGGCAATTTCACGGCTGATGTATGGGCTGAGCAGGTCGATACCAAACGCCAGAAACTTAAACCCGACAATCATAGCCACCACAAATGCAATGACCGCCACGATCTCCACCAGGAGACCTTTGCGGTAACCGTTAAACGCTCCCCACGCAAGGGGAATCAGCATCAGCAAATCGAGGGTATTCAAAGAGCGAAAGAGTGAATGAGCGAAAGAGTGCCTGACTGATTCGCGACTCATGTTCGCTCTTTCAATCTTTCACTCTTTCACTCTTTAAGAAAGTAGTTGCTTCACCATGGCCGAAATGGCTTTTCCATCGGCCTGTCCGGCGAGTTCTTTGGACGCCACACCCATCACCTTTCCCAGATCCGAAGGTACAGATGCGCCCAAACGGGTCATGATGGCCTGTAATTTTTCTTTCAAGTTGTCTTCCGACAGTTGCTTGGGCAGATATTGCTCGATAACCGCAATCTCAGTTTCCTCAACAGCCAGCAAATCCGGTCGATTCTGCTGACGATAGATATCCGCAGAATCTTTACGTTGCTTTACCGCTTTGGTCAAAATTCGGGTTTCATCTTCGGGTTTAAGTTCGCCAACCTGCCCTTCTTTGGTTTCTTCAAGCAGAATCATGGATTTTACGGCCCGTAACGCCCGCAGTTTATCCTGATTTTTGGCGAGCATCGCCTGCTTAATGTCGGCGTCGATTTGTTGTTTCAGAGACATTTTTAAAGAGCGAAAGAGTGAATGAGCGAAAGAGTGACTACCAGTCGATGAACCTTCACCACTTCGGCAAAGTTACAAAACCAAAAGAGCCAATTCACTACGGTCCGACGTTTCGGTTCATTCTTTCACTCTTGCGCTCTTTGAGAAAATGACTCGTTTAAGCGTTAATATCAACAAAATTGCTACTATCCGCAATGCGCGGGGCGGCAACAACCCCGATCTGGTACAGGTCGCCCTCGACTGCGAACGCTTCGGAGCGCAGGGAATCACGGTTCACCCCCGCCCCGACGAACGGCACATTCGCTATCAGGACGTACTTGATTTACAGCCAATTGTCGCAACAGAGTTCAATATTGAAGGTAACCCGGATGAGCGTTTTATCGAACTCGTCAAACGTGTAAAACCCGCGCAGGTGACACTCGTACCCGACGCGCCCGACGCCGTTACATCCAATGCCGGTTGGGATACCATTCGTCACGCCGATCACCTTCGGCAGTTAGTCGATACGTTCAAAGCCGACGGCATTCGGGTGTCTATTTTTGTCGATGCGGATGAGCGGATGGTTGAAGGAGCCAAAGCCGTGGGCACCGACCGGATCGAGTTATATACCGAACCGTATGCGTCTCATTACGCTCAGAACCGCGATGCGGCCATTGCGCCCTTCGTTCGGGCGGCTCAACGCGCTCATGAAATAGGACTTGGCCTGAATGCCGGACACGATTTGAGCCTGGAAAACCTGCGTTTTTTTAATGAACAAATTCCCGGTCTGGAAGAAGTCTCTATCGGTCACGCGCTTATTTGCGACGCACTTTATTTCGGATTAGAAAACACTATTCAGATGTATTTACGCTGTCTGGTCGGACCGCCGACGCGGCCGGGATTTACACGATTAATCTGACCGACTATGATTTTACAGATAATCCTGTAAATCATTTTAATCATATAAATCCCGTCCGCGTCGGCGGTCCGATCAGACGAAAATTATGGTTCACCAACTTCCTGTCGACGAGTTTTTAGAGAAGACCCTAACCTTGCCCGTTATTGATGTACGGTCGCCGGGGGAGTTTGCCCATGCCCATATTCCGGGCGCGGTAAATATTCCCTTATTCGACAACGACGAACGGGCACAGGTCGGCACTCGCTACAAACAGGCGGGCAAGGACCATGCGGTGCTAATGGGGCTGGAATTTGTGGGGCCAAAACTGGCGGATTTCGTGAAACAATCACGGAAGCTAACGAACGGTGGTGTGGGTGAAGTGCTTGTTCACTGCTGGCGGGGTGGTATGCGAAGCGGCTCATTTGCCTGGTTGTTGAATACGGCCGGGCTTACCGCTTCGACCCTTGTTGGCGGCTACAAAGCCTACCGGAATCGGGTGCTCGACTCGTTTGCGGAACCGCGAAACCTTATCATTTTGGGTGGCAAAACGGGCAGCGGCAAAACCGATATACTGAAAGAACTGGCGCGGCAGGGCGAACAGATTATTGACCTCGAAGGACTGGCGCATCACAAAGGCTCGACCTATGGAGCTATTGGTCAACTGCCGCAACCCGCCACAGAACAGTTTGAAAATGTGCTCTTTAGCGATTTTAAATCGCTCGATTCTACCCGCCGGATCTGGCTCGAAGACGAAAGCCGCAGCATCGGTTCGTGCTTTATACCGATGTCGCTCTGGCAGCAAATGCGCCTTGCGCCGGTAGCGTTTGTCGATGTTCCGAAAGATAAACGCGTGACTCGTTTGGTGGCCGAATACACGGGCATTGACCATACGCTGCTCGTTGAAGCAACCGAACGAATTAAAAAACGGCTTGGCGGCAAAGTGACCAAAGATGCCCTCGACGCGCTGGTCAGCCACGACTACGTAACGGTGGCTGATTTAACGCTGGACTACTACGACAGAGCGTATCTGCACGGCCTTGCTCAGCGCGAACCAACCAGCGTCTATCCGGTAAATGTTATGGAGGACAATCCCGAAAAAACGGCGAAGGAATTAATCCAATGGGCTGATACGCTGTAGCTTACTTCTTTTTTGTCGACTGCATTCGCCGAACGACTTCGCGTTTCTGAAAGCCTAAATGCCACACGGCAAAAGGCACATCCTGCTTACCGAAACAGGCTTCGCAAATGGGGCTATTTGCTGGAACCGGCGCGTTATAAACAAACAACGTATCGCTGATTTTCTGAATGTTGGAAATAGGCTGTTGCTTCTGCTTCGCGCTGTATAGATAGGCGTCAATAATCTCCCGCTCTTTACTGTTCAGGGACTTGTTCTGGATATCCTTAGTACCCAACAAACGAATATCCAGCGCATAACTCTGCATGATGGCTTTCGTTCGGGGCAGGTTTTGCAACTGGCAGAGTTTAGCCCGCTCGGTGGGGTTCGTCGTTTTCTGGAGTTGGGTAGTCAATTCTTTTTCAACTACCGCACTAACTTTCCCACCCAGATTATCGACCGTTTCGACCAAATCGGCATTCGTAATCCGTTTGATTTTCGAGTCGGCCATTTCCTGCTTCAACTCGTTGGTGTACTTCACCCGTTCGGGATTGCATGATGTTACTAAGCTGATTAACAGGAGAGAAAGAAGCGAAGAGCGGCTCATAAAGAGGAACTTAATGCGGGTACGTTTCGTCATTTATAGTGGAAACCATCCGAACAGGCGCTTGGTTGCATTTGGCGAACACAAAGCTGAATTGCCGATTGCCGGACCACCGATATGTCGGACCACCGATATGTCGGACCACCGATATGTCGGACCACCGATGTGTCGGACCATAGGATTTTTGTAATTTTGTATTTCTTAATTGTCACTCCCTTGTCATTTCGATAGAAATGACGACCAAAGTTATAGACTATGCTTGACCAGTTAGAAGCCATTCGCGAACGCTTCAACGAAGTAGCTCAACAGATTGTACAGCCCGAAGCCGTTTCTGATCAGAAGCGGTTTATGAAGTTGAGTAAAGAATACAAAGACTTAGAAAAAATAGTCGTTCAATATCAAGCCTTTACGCAACTGCTTGAAGAAATTGAGAACGCGAAGAAAATCATTGCGACCGAAAAGGACGAAGATTTTCGGGAGATGGCAAAAGGCGAGTTAGACGAACTGCTCCCCCGTCGGGAAGAGTTGGAGGAAATCCTGAAAGAAATGTTGATGCCTAAAGATCCGAATGACAGCAAAAACGTCATTCTCGAAATTCGGGGCGGCACCGGGGGCGATGAAGCCGCCATTTTTGCGGGTGATATTTTTCGTATGTACCAGCGGTTTTGCGAGAAAATGGGCTGGCGTATGTCGCTCGTTGACTTTACCGAAGGAACATCGGGCGGCTATAAAGAAATTATCACCGAAATCGAGGGAGAAGATGTGTACGGCAAACTCAAATTTGAGTCGGGCGTTCACCGGGTGCAGCGCGTACCCGCCACCGAAACCCAGGGCCGCATTCACACATCGGCTGCCAGCGTTGCCGTATTGCCCGAAGCCGAAGAGGTAGACGTTGAGCTGAATATGAACGACATTCGCAAAGACACATTCTGTTCGTCGGGTGCTGGTGGTCAGTCGGTTAACACAACGTATTCAGCGGTTCGTCTGACCCATATTCCAACAGGCATCGTTGTACAATGCCAGGATGAACGTTCGCAGTTGAAAAACTTCGACAAAGCCCTGACCGTACTCCGGTCGCGGATTTACGAAATCGAGTTGCAAAAACACAACGACGCCATTGCTTCTCAACGCAAAACGATGGTCGGCAGTGGCGATCGTTCCGACAAAATCAGAACATACAATTATCCGCAAAGCCGCGTAACCGATCACCGCATTGGCCTGACGGTGTACAATCTTCCTTCTGTAATGGATGGTGGCATCGGTGACTTTATTGAGCAACTCCGCATCGCCGAAAACGCCGAACGGCTGAAGGAAGGAGCGACGGCGTAAGTTCTCATATAGACTAAACTTTATTTTAAATGCCGCTGACCTTCCAGTGGGATGCGGGTAACACCCACCATATTGTTGATCATTACCCCCAACGAGACAATAGTACCGATGAAGTTGAGAGCCTGTTTAATGACCCGAATTTTCGTCCGTTACCAGATCGAATTGACGCTTTGGGAGAGCAACGTTACAAAGCAGTCGCATTAAGCAATTTAAACCGTTTTCTTTATGTTGCTTTTACAATTAGGAATGACCAAATTCGTCCTATCAGTTGTCGGCCAGCCAGTAGAAAAGAACGCGAACGCTATGATCAAATCACCCAGAAATCCGAATAAACAGCCTGCTTCTCCCAAACTCGTAGCTGTCATTAAGAACGGCATGACCGAGCAGGAGATGAAAGAATCCGGCGAGGACTGGGCTACTCATACCGGGCCTTACATGACTTTAAAAGACGTATTAACGCTGGAAGCAGACCGGCAGAAACAGAAATCTGCCTGACAATATATAATCTTCCTTCTGTAATGGATGGTGGCATTGGTGACTTTATCGAGCAACTCCGCATCGCTGAAAACGCCGAACGGCTGAAGGAAGGAGCAACGGCGTAAGTCAGCAATTAACAGATTCAGGGGGTACGGTTTACGATTTTGCGGATGACGCGATTGTAAACCGTACCCTTTCTGCATTTCAATTCCATATTACAAGAGCTTTAACGCGAGGTTCAGATGAACAGAAATGGAAGTGCTCATCAATTGCCAATAATTACCTTACACTAATTTATTTTCCCGTTGCTACTCTCTCCTGCTTAAATAGCGACTAAACTGTGCAGCCACTGAGCGGTCCCTTTTGCTCCTAAATAAGACTGCCAACTACGCTGGCCCAGTACATTATTGGTAATACGCTATTTATTAATCCTCTATCAATCAAGACTATGCCTTCTGTTACGTTTATCTATTTGACCGGTGTCAAAAACTCCTTGTTTTCAAATGCAAAACTCCGGGGCAGTTGGGATGCAGCGGGAAACTATGCTGACCAATGGACAGAAACTCCAATGGAAGCTATAATAGGCGAGGATGGTTGCCCGGCTTTTCAGGTTACTATTCAGTTAGCAACGAATCAGATTAACACCCTTTTTCATTGGGGTGTCGCATTGGACGGACCGGGTGGCAATAATCTATGGGGTATTCCAACGGAAGTGCAAACGGCCTCTTCGGTTGACCGATACCGTTCGTTTCGCTTAGACACTAACGCAACGACCCAGACCGAACGCTATTATTTTACGTATGGGCGACGGTTAGGAGCCAACAAAGTATTGTCTGCTCCGAATGCAACGCCTGACTTGCGGTTTTCTGTGTGGGCACCGAATGCCGATGGAATCAATGTAGTGTTTGGCTTGCCCGAAATCGGATATATCGACAAGAATGGCGTTGGTATTGACCCGGCCCGGCCCAGAATTCCACTTGTCAAATCACCGGAGGATGGCATCTGGACAAGTGAATCACTACCGGATTTTAAGCAGTATGAGGGACTTCCATATATGTATGAGATACGTAACGCTCAGCACGAAACCGTGTACCGTACGGATCTATTTTCCCGCAGTCAAATTGGTTGCGGGGGAATCGACCCTGGCAAAAGCGGGTCAAACTGGCCCGGAACGATTGCCACCCTCGACGGCACTGTTAGCTGTAGCGTTATTACGGACCCGGACACTATACGTCGTGATTTTGAACCGTCGCCAGAGGGGTCATTGGTGCGTATTGCATCGGAGGATTTCTGGGCGCATGAGTTGACCGTCAGCCGCCCTCTTCCAAATCGGGTAGAGGATTTGGTTATTTATGAATTACATATTGGTGCGTTGGGGTTCGGAAAAAAAAGTCCGGGAACACTGGCTGATGCGATTCAACTGCTGGATTACTTTTCGACGCTGGGTATCAACGCCATAGAATTATTGCCAATGGCTGAGTTTTCGGGAAATATTGCCTGGGGCTACGGCGATACGCACCACTTCGTTATTGAGTCCAGTGCCGGGGGGCGCGACCAGTACCGGCATTTTGTGCGCGAGTGCCACCAACGGGGCATTGCGGTCATCCAGGACGTTGTTTACAATCACTATGATGGGCAGGCAGAACGAGCGCAGTGGACGTATGACTCGACTAAACCGGAAGAGAATATTTACTACTGGTATGAGGGCCATTCGGCAGATTATCCATCTATGGATGGCGGTTATCTGGACAACGGCTCCAGCGGCTGGGCACCCCGCTATTGGGAAGAAGTGGTTCGCCATCAGTTCATTAGCAGCGCGGCTTTTCTGATTGAGGAAATGCACGTCGATGGCCTTCGGGTGGATCTCACGCAGGCAATTCACCGGGATAATCGACTGCACGCCAATGGAAACACGGTTGGCAGTGCCAATTTATTCGGTCAAAAATTATTGCGTGAATGGAGCCGAACACTGAAAATGATCCGCCCAACGGTCATGTTGATTGCCGAAGATCATACCGACTGGGACGCCGTAACTAAACCACCAGCGGCTGGTGGATTAGGGTTCGATGCGACATGGCTTGCCGCCTTTTATCATTCGCTGATTGGGGATGCTGATAACACCAATGGACTTCTTAAGAAAGCGGGCTATGGCTATAATGACCCATTGCCGATTGACCAGTTTGCGGCCAATCTTTATCAAAGTCGACATAACAAAGTTGTTTACCACGAGTCGCATGACGAAGCCGGAAACGCCGGTGGGACGGCAAGAACAATGGTTGTGGCGGTTAATGGTGCACCATTAACCGATACGAACACAAATCGTTTCTGGGCCGAGATGCGTGCCCGGCTATCCTTTGGCTTGTCATTGTTATCGCCCGGAACGCCGATGTTCTTTATGGGTGAGGAAATCGGCGCACAGAAACCGTACCGATACGACTCGTTTATCAATAATAAAGAGGATCTGCTGGGTGGTCGCTCCGGCATTGGTGCGTCTATGTTTCGATTTTATCAGGACCTGATTACGCTGAGTCGGCGATTATCGTCCATACGTAGTAAAAACATCGATATTCTTCACGCCATCAACGAAAGCCGGGTCATTGCGTTTAAGCGGTGGCGGGGCGATGAGCAGGTATTAATTGTTGCCAGTTGGAACAATCAATCGTTTCCTCAATACAGGATTGCTACGGATTCATTCCGGTTGCCGAACGGAGGCTGGAAAGAGATTTTCAATAGTGATGCCGCCATCTACGGCGGAACAAATACGGGCAACGGCGGTGCTACATTGTTCGCTTCTCAAGGTGCCATTACAGTAACCTTACCAGCCAATGGTTTTGTTATATTGGTGAAATAGAGATGAAAACGCACTCGTTTTTAACTGCTCATGTCCTGGATGGAAAACAAACATTTTTCAAATTATCTTTCTCGCTATCAATGCTTTACATAAGCAAGAAAACTGAACAAAAGACAACAGGCCACACATTTGAGTTTATACTGAAGAAGCAGGGAAAGCCAAATAAAATGTTTTCTCACAACTACTTTCATCTTACCCATTAGCCAGACTATAAATCAAAGGGCATTGCCTTCCAATAAAGCCATGAAACGTTTTTTAACAATGTTAACATTGCTGCTGGTTGGAATATCAGCCGCAGCGCAGACGAAGCCCGCCCTAACTACTCCGCCTTCCGTCGTTTCGGTAGTTGAGGGCGTTACGGGTAAGCAATTCCTGCCCGACACCGCCTTTGTTGCCCTATCCGAAGACGATGAAACCTTACTGGTTAAAGAGCCTATAGCTAACTGGAGTTTATTGCAGGAATCGGGCAAGGAAATGACCTACTCCAATCTGGTCATTGGTACCCGATCTTACCAGTTGCTCATCATTAAATCAGCGAAGGATTTATTTCCTAAAGCAACGCTGTTACGCTATAGCACGCCCCAATCGAAACCGGAACCCATTGCCAGAGGTATTCTAAAACCGAAAGGCGAAGAAAAGCCGAAATAAATAGCATTTGAGCCACTTGCGTCAATAAAAAAGCCCGGCCATTTCTGGTCGGGCTTTCCAATAATTTTATGATCTATTACCCCGCAACATTGTCTGAAGTTAATTTCGCACCCAGATACTCGCGGTTCAAGCGGGCAATGTGATCGAGTGAGATCGATTTTGGACACTCAACCGAGCACGCACCGGTGAACGAACAGGCCCCGAACCCTTCGGCGTCCATTTGGGCCACCATGCGTTCAGCCCGCTCTTTGCTTTCCGCTTTTCCCTGTGGTAAAATAGCCAACTGCGATACTTTGGCCGAGACGAACAACATGGCCGATGCATTTTTGCAGGCAGCTACGCAGGCTCCGCAAGCGATACAGGCGGCCGCATCCATCGCTTCATCGGCAATAGTACGGGGAATAAGAATTTCGTTCGCATCCCGCGCCGAACCGGTGTTAACCGATACGTAACCGCCCGACTGGATAACCCGGTCAAAGGCAGAACGGTCAACCATCAAATCTTTAATGACCGGGAAGGCCCGTGCCCGCCAGGGTTCAACCACAATCGTGTCGCCGTCGCTGAACGAGCGCATATGCAACTGACAGGTTGTTGCGCCGGTTTGCGGCCCGTGTGCCCGCCCGTTAATGTACATCGAACACATACCACAAATTCCTTCACGGCAGTCGTGATCGAACGTTACGGGGTCTTCGCCTTTCCGGGTGAGCGAGTCGTTCAGTACGTCGAACATCTCCAGAAATGACATATCTTCCGAAACGTTATCTAAATGATATTCAACCAGTTTTCCGGTTGCATTCGTATTTTTCTGTCTCCAGACTTTTAGGTTAATCTTCATCTTACAAAAAAGTTGTAAGGTTATACAGTTATACAGTTGTATAGTTTCTTGCGGGCCAACCACTTTAAAACTCTATAACTCTATAACTGTACAACTTCTATTTATAACTCCGCTGTGTCAGTTTTACGTTCTCGAATTCGAGTACTTCTTTGTTGAGCAATTCGGGTTGGTTTTCGCCCTGAAATTCCCAGGCCGCTACGTAAGCAAAGTTTTCGTCATCGCGCAGGGCTTCGCCGTCGGGTGTTTGGTGCTCCTCGCGGAAGTGACCACCACACGACTCTTCGCGGTTCAGCGCGTCGTCAACCATTAGTTCGCCCAGTTCGATAAAGTCAGCTACGCGGGATGCCTGTTCGAGTGCCTGGTTCATCTCTTCCGAATCGCCCAGCACTTTTACGTTTGTCCAGAACTCTTTTTTCAGAGCCTGAATCTTTTGCTTGGCCGTTTTAAGCCCTTCCGCCGTCCGCGACATACCGCAGTATTCCCACATGATGTGACCCAACTCCTTGTGCAGTTCATCGACGGGGCGTTCGCCTTTGATGGCCAGCATCCGGGTAATGAGTGCCTGCGCTTTTTGTTCGGCTTCTTTGAAAACGGGTGCGTCAACGGGCAGTTTTTCAGCCGGGCCAATGGTTGCCAGATAATCGCCGACGGTGTAAGGAACGACGAAATAGCCATCGGCAAGACCCTGCATGAGTGCCGAAGCCCCCAGTCGGTTGGCACCGTGATCGGAGAAATTCGCTTCGCCGAGGGCGTACAGACCGGGAATGGTTGTCATCAGGTTATAATCGACCCACAGACCGCCCATTGTGTAGTGAACAGCGGGGTAAATCATCATCGGCAACTCATACGGGTTTTCGCCGGTGATTTTCTCATACATCTCGAACAGGTTGCCGTATTTGGCCTCAATGGTTTTCTGACCATCGCGTTTGATGGCATCGGCAAAATCAAGGTATACAGCCAAACCGGTTTTACTAACGCCCCGGCCTTCATCGCAAACATATTTGGCGTTCCGCGAGGCTACGTCGCGCGGAACGAGGTTCCCGAAAGACGGATACCGGCGTTCCAGAAAATAATCGCGGGCATCTTCGGGCAGATCAGTTGCTTTGATCTGACCCTTCTGAATCCGTTGCGCGTCTTCTTTCGTTTTCGGTGCCCACACCCGGCCATCGTTCCGCAGCGACTCCGACATCAGCGTCAGCTTCGACTGGTAATGGCCCGATACCGGAATGCAGGTTGGGTGAATCTGTGTAAAACAGGGGTTGCCGAATAAAGCACCCTTTTTGTGTGCCCGCCAGGCCGCCGTTACGTTCGACCCCATCGCATTGGTGGAGAGGTAGAACACGTTGCCGTAGCCACCTGTGCAGAGCAAAACGGCATGACCCGAATGCGATTCAATTTTACCGGTAATTAGGTTGCGGGTAACAATGCCCCGCGCTTTGCCGCCCTCTACCACGAGGTCGAGCATTTCGGTACGCGGGAAAAGTTTCACTTTCCCATTCGCTACCTGACGGCTCAGCGACGAGTAAGCACCGAGCAGCAACTGCTGACCGGTTTGGCCCCGCGCGTAAAACGTACGCGACACTTGCGAGCCACCAAACGAACGGTTTGCCAGCAAGCCGCCGTACTCGCGGGCAAACGGAACACCCTGCGCCACACACTGGTCGATGATGTTGACACTTACTTCGGCCAGCCGGTGTACATTGCCTTCGCGGGCGCGGTAGTCACCACCTTTAATGGTATCATAAAACAGGCGAAACACACTGTCGCCGTCGTTCTGGTAATTCTTGGCCGCATTGATTCCGCCCTGAGCGGCAATCGAGTGCGCCCGGCGTGGGCTATCCTGAAAACAGAACGCCTTCACGTTGTAGCCTAACTCGGCCAGCGACGCAGCCGCCGAGGCACCAGCCAGGCCAGTGCCAACCACAATAATATCGTACTTGCGCTTATTGGCTGGGTTAACCAGCTTCAGTGCGAACTTATGCCGTGCCCATTTTTCGGCTAAGGGGCCTGCGGGGACTTTGGATTCCAGTTTCATATTTAAAGAGCGAAAGAGTGAATGAGTGAAAGAGCGAAAGAATAACTCGCCATTGGGTGAAGAAGTGAAAGTGGTAACGCAGGCAATTCACTCTTTCGCTCTTTCACCTTTAAATAATATGGTGAACCTGTAAAAACACGTAAATCGGCATGGCGGCAAAAGCTGCCGGAATGATGATTGCAAAGAAATACTTACCCAAAAACTCAATTGCCGGCGTGTATTTTTTGTGCCGAATACCGAGCGACTGAAAGCCACTCTGAAAACCATGTGCCAAGTGATAACCGACTGCCACCATACTCAGCACATATAACAATACGTACCACCATTCGGCAAAAGCTACCTGCACAACGGCGTACAGATTTTTATACTGCTTGCCATCATATTCGGCCATTGGGACCGAACCGAAGTGCATTTCGTACCAGAATGTGCGCATATGGATAACAATAAATACCAGCAAAATAGTCCCCAGAATGCCCATATTCCGCGACGACCAGTCGCTGTTTGCTTCCGGCTTGCTATACGCGTATTTCACCGGCCTTGACGACTGGTTATGACGCGTTAACAGGAAAGCCATCAACGCATGAACCAGAATAGACGTGTAGAGCAGATAGGAGACCGTCATGATAACCGGATTGTGGGTCATGAAGTACGTATACTCATTGAAGGCCCGACCGCCATCGCCCTTGAATAGCTGCAAATTGCCAGCCATGTGAATAATTAAAAAAGAACTTAAAAATAGCCCCGTCAGCGACATTATGACCTTGCGGCCGAGGGAGCTGGACAGAGTTTGTGTTACCCAGGCCATATGGTGAACGACACGAAATTTAGTGGTAAACTATTGAAGACAAGCCGTCTTAAACGGCGCATCAAAGCTAAATCACAAACGGCATGGAAACAAGATTACGCGCCTTTATCAGCGGTTTTATGACTTATTTACAGCCGGTATAAATTGCCATTGTCAGCCTGATTTTGCAACAGGGCGTAGTAGTGTATTGTTTGACAGGTTATCGGTTTAGCGTAAAAATTTTCAATGCATGAACTAAAAATGTTGATAATTAATCTGCCAATAATAAAAACTGTTGATAATCAGTCAGTTACCAATAGCGAAGGAACCCTTATTTGACCAATCCTAATTATCCCGTTATTTTCGCAGCATCCGACTATTTCATTCGCCATCAAACAACATTTATGAAAGCATACGTATTTCCTGGTCAGGGTTCACAATTTCGGGGTATGGGGCATGACCTCTACCAAAACTCTGATTCGGCCCGCCAGCTCTTTGATCGGGCCAATCAGGTGCTGGGCTATAACCTGACCGATATTATGTTTGAGGGTAGCGACGATGACCTCAAACAAACCATCTACACCCAACCGGCGGTTTTCCTGCATGGCGTCGTGCTGGCTCTGACAACAGAGTCGTTCGCGCCGGATCAGGTGGCGGGTCACTCCCTCGGCGAACTGGCGGCCCTGACAGCGGCTGGTGTGCTTTCCTTTGACGATGGGTTGCGGCTGGCATCGGTTCGGGCAACGGCCATGCAACGTGCCTGCGAACTGGTTCAATCGACCATGGCGGCTGTGCTGGGCTTGCCCGACGCGGTAATCGAGCAGGTTTGCGCCGAAATTACGGAGGAAATTGTTGTGCCGGCCAATTACAACTGCCCCGGACAGGTGGTTATTTCGGGAAGTGTTGCCGGTATTCAACTGGCCGAAGAACGGCTGAAAGCGGCTGGTGCCAAACGCGTTGTGTTGCTGGCGGTGGGCGGGGCGTTCCATTCGCCCTTTATGGAACCGGCCCAAACGGAATTTGCCGATGCCGTTCGGCTGATGCCATTTACAACACCGCGTTGCCCCGTGTATCAGAACGTCGATGCCCAACCAACAACCGACCCGGAGAAAATAAAGGCAAACCTGATCGCTCAGTTAACATCACCTGTTCGGTGGACGCAATCTGTTGAGCGCATGGTAGCCGACGGGGCTACTGCGTTTTTTGAGTGCGGTCCTGGTAAAGTATTGCAGGGATTAGTTAAAAAGATTAATCCGGCTACGCCAATTCTGGGTTTATAATGGGTTGACAGCGGATTGATTATCAGGCACTAACCCGCCTTTTGTATCAAAAAAGCCTTTTTTTTAAGTCAGGATTTGTTTTTAAGGCTCGTCGTCCGTTACCTTTGCACTCGCAATTGCAAAATGGCCCGATAGTATAAGGGTAGTACGACAGATTTTGGTTCTGTTTGTGGAGGTTCGAATCCTTCTCGGGCTACATAATAAAAAAACGTCTAATCAACTGTAAGTCAGTTGATTAGACGTTTTTTTATTATCTTGTGTGTACGAATTAGTGTATGAAAAATGATTTTATAAGCGTAATATTCTACCCTTTACTAAATCCGTGCGCAGTGTTATAGCTAACAGTTTACGTTACTGTTAACAAAACGCACATACGATAAAACTTACAATTCTGCTTAGTTATGTAGTATTACTGTTGATATTCGGGCCATCACATTTCACCGAAAGTATTAAAGAGCCTTTAGTAAAATCTATATTGAATCAGCATCAACGGATAACCACGGCTGCTGTTTATACCCCGACAGTCCAGCCATCACGAAGGCTACGCCACCCATCGCCAGCGCAATCAACAGACTCGTCCACTCCGGCTCAACATGTGGTTTAGCCACGGCGCGGGGAATGTGAAGGACGACTACCCACAGCAGAAACATACTGCCCAGCAGGGTACCGGAAACCGATACGAACCGATTCAGCAACAGACTGATGGCCGTAGCCACAAACGCCACCCCGACGAAATAAGCCCAAAATAGCCGCCCCGGCATCCAGATCGGAATCAGCGTGGCGATGAACTCGGCAAACAGAAAGTGTAGCCCCGCAAACACCAGCAGTGACCCGGCAAACAGGCACCGCCCCCACCGAATCAACGCCTGGCCCGGACCCATCTGAACGGCATACGCATTGCCCGGCGAAAACCACCCGCCCAGCACGAGCGCACCCCCGGCCAGGCCGACAAATTCAAAAAAAGGTGTCCAGGGGGCGGGGTTGGCCGGATTCGTCAGCAGGGTGGGCAAGTGCGATGTCAGCGCAAAGACCAGCAACAATCCGCCCAGCACCAGTGCCGCCAGACGTACCCGTGTTTTCAGCGCAAGACACAGCCCGACGACCACCAGCAGGCTCCCAACCCCGTAGGCCAGCACGGCCCGGTCCGGGAGGGCTTCCGGTTGGCGAATCAAATCAGCCGGGAGACCACCCACGAGGAGCATCTTGGCCCCCAGGGAGACGATGGCGATGGCGTACAGAAGCCGTCCGGTGTTGAGTAGGTTGTTCACGATAAAAAGTGCGTAATAACGGTAGTCCGCCCTCAGGAACGAAGCATCGCCTGAAATGTCGGTTGCCTGAAACCAATAAATGACCCATTGCGGCAGAAAGCAGGTGGGGCAGCACAGACAGCAGCCCCACGATGACGAGTGCCGTTTGTCGTGCCCAACCGAGTTTATGTCGCTTCTGACCAGTGGTATATCACGATGGTGGGTAAAACCATCGCCGATTCGCCGGATTTTTGGTAGATTTATCGGTACTTACGCCTAACTATATGCCTTCGTCACGGCCACCGGTTTTGCGGGAAATCCTGATCCACGTTGCGGCCTGGCTGGGTTATCTGTTGCTACAGGTGCTGGCCTTGGATCGGTTCGAGCATCGGTACATGCCCAATCTGCTGGCCGCCTTAGCCCAACTACCCGCCCAGCTCCTGTTCACCTACATGTCGCTCTACTGGCTCATCCCGACCTATCTGCTAACCCGGCGGTATGTTCACTTTGGTCTGTTGATGGTAGCGGCCCTGCTGGTGGGTGGCGTGTGCTACTGGGAAGGCACCTATTACCTGTATTTCGTTCCCTTTGCTCCCGACCGGCTAGCCCACGAGAGTCCACTGGATGTGGGGTATATGCTTTTATGCACCTTTTATCTGCTCTGCACCAGTGGTTTGCTGATTGCCTTCCAGATGATCCGGTACGGATTTCGGCAGCAGCAGCTCAATCAGCAGTTGATTATCGCCAACCAGGCGGTTGAGTTAAAATCGCTGAAAGACCAGATCAACCCGCATTTCCTGTTCAACACACTGAACAACCTCTACGGGCTGACCCGGCAGAATCCCGCAAAAGCGGGCGATGTGGTGTTGCGGCTTTCGCAGCTTATGCACTACATGCTGTACGAAGGCAATCTGGCCAGAGTACCGCTCCGACAGGAGATTGCTTACGTGGAAAACTACCTGGAACTGGAACGAATCCGGTATGGCACGGGGCTGTATATTTCGTTTCGGATTGACGGCCCAATCGAGGGTGTGACGATTGCGCCCCTGTTATTGCTGCCCTTCGTTGAGAACGCCTTTAAACACGGCGCGAGTCGTCAGGTAGGCGATGCCTGGCTACAGATTCAGCTTACCGTGTCGGCGGCTGAATTGCTGTTCAAAGTGGAAAACAGTACCCCCGAATTCCCCGACTCCGGGACCACGCCGGGCCTGGGTCTGCCCAATGTGTCGAAACGACTCCAACTGATTTATCCCGACCGGCACCGGCTCCGGCAGCTTAACGGCCCGGATTCGTACCTGACAACGCTAACCATTACCTTGCTGCCCGCTGATTTTAGCCTCTCGAAAAGCCATGAAGATCACCTGTTTGCTGCTTGATGATGAGCCGATTGCGCTGGATATTCTGGACAGTTACGTCCGGCAGGTAGACGCGCTGGAACTGGTAGGGCGGTGCCGCTCGGCGGTAGAAGCCTTTACGCTGTTGCAACGCAGGCCGGTCGATCTGCTGTTTCTCGACATTCAGATGCCGCAGCTTTCGGGCTTAGCGATGCTCCGAACGCTGCCCAATCCGCCCAAAACGATCATTACCTCGGCCTACCGCGAGTATGCTCTGGATGGCTACGAACTGGACGTACTGGATTACCTGATTAAGCCCATTCCGTTCGAGCGGTTCCTCAAAGCGGTGGGCAAAATGCTGACCCATTATCGCCCGGCGGTGTCCATGCCGGGACCGGTAGTGCAGGAAGAACCCTTCATTTTTGTGAAGGAAGACCGGCGGCTGATTCGTTTGCTCTTGCGGGACATTATTTCGATAGAAAGTTTACGGGATTATGTCAAAATCCGCACGACTACCCAAGCGATCGTCACCCGGCAAACCATCGGCTACTACGAGGAATTGCTGCCCGGCGAACAGTTCTTCCGTATTCATCGGTCGTTCATGGTGGCGGCAGGAAAGATCGAAGCCATCAGCGAAGCCCATATTCACCTGCCCGGTCAGCGGCTGGCTATTGGTCGACAGTATAAAAAGCAGGTGTTTGAGCGGTTGCAGGTGCGGCACCTTATTCGGGGAGCAAGTTTGTAGATTTTGGCCAAAACACCTCGTCTATTAGTTCGTTCGCTTTTATAATGTTGAGTTCAGGCAGCGATAACAAAAAACCGAAACCGCAGCTACTACTATGGCGATAACTACAGCCGACAGCCTGACGTTTGAAACGGGCTATGCAGACGTAAACGGGCTACAACTATACTACGAGGTTTACGGCAACGGTAAACCCCTCGTCCTGCTACATGGCTCCTTTATGACTATACCTTTGAATTGGGCGCACATCATACCCCTGTTGGCCAAAGACCGGAAGGTCATCGTACCGGAAATGCAGGGGCACGGCCGCACACGGGATATACCACGCGAATTTAGTTACGAAGGTATGGCAGACGATGTGTCCGGCCTGCTCAAGCATCTCAACATCGACAGGGCAGACATTTTAGGGTACAGCATGGGAGGGGGAGTCGCCTTTCAGGTAGCCGTGCGCCATCCTGAGCAGGTACGCCGACTCGTGGTGTTGTCAGGCACCTATACGCATGACGGATGGTGGCCCGACGTAGAAGCCAGTTTTGCTACGTTCACCGCCGATATGTTCAAGGACACACCTATACAGAAACAATACGAAAGTCTTGGGAATGATCCCGCTCATTTTCCGGAGTTCGTGAAAAAGGTTATCCGTATAGATTTAAACCGGTACGATTGGTCGAAGGATGTAAAAAACATACAGGCTCCGCTATTCATGGCCATTGGCGATGCCGACGGTGTGCGGTATGAGCATGCACTGGCGTTGTTCAGAGCCAAAGGCGGTGGAAAAATGGGCGATCTGCACGGGCTACCCAAATCACGGCTGGCCATTCTACCCGGCACCACCCATATCGGTATGATGCAGCGGACGGATTGGCTGATACCGATGATTACTGATTTCTTAGATTCTGACTTAAATGCAGCACCACCCACGTTTTAAGTCGCGGTTAACCTATAAAATATGGAACAGATTCAAGGTATTCACAAAGCACAAATCCCGAATCCTGCCCTGAAAGGACTCGGCAAATTGGTTGGCGAATGGAAAACCGTTGGCACGCATCCCGCGTTTCCCGATAAAGTTCTGACCGGAAAAGCATCATTTAAGTGGATTGAGGGCGGTGCTTTTCTACAATGGTATGCTGAGGTGGATGAAAAAGGGTTTCCAGTTGGCATGGCCATTCTCGGTAGTGACGATGCTACCGGAGAATTGTTTATGCTTTACTTCGATGAGCGAAAGGTTTCGAGAAAATATGAGGTATCCGTTGAAAACAATGTGGTGAACTGGTGGCGGAACGCGCCTGGTTTTTCGCAGCGATATAGCTGGACAATCACGGACAAGGGTAATACTATAATCGGGAAAGGCGAATTGTGTGAAGACAACACAACCTGGAAAAGTGATTTGGAACAGACGTTTACTCGTGTCAAGTAAACTACCAGTGGCTTTGATTCAGCTAATTCATAAGTATAGTTGCAACAACCAAAGTGGACGGTATCGCGCGGCCGGTGCGATACCGTGCCGTTGCCGCCACCGTGTGGTTCTCCGCCGGGACGCAGCCATCCAGGCCGGACCAGATAGCAAGTAGAACTCTTCAACGGGTCGTCTTCGTCCATCATCCCGTGTATATCAAACCAGGAACCGGCGAACCAGCTAAATAGTAGGTCACTCGAAACCAGATCAGCCCGGAGGAGTTGTTCGTATAAACAGACTTAACAACCAACTCGTCTATGAAGTATGGTATGTGCTTCGACGGCAGCGTCGTGCGAGGCTGGGGGGACGACGGCCGCTGGCTCCATTTTTCCAACACCCGGGCCACTGGCCATACACGGCAGATGGAGACCAACTACCATCGTGCCCGGCAGATGGGCCTGACCCTCTTCCGGGATACGGTGCTCTGGGACGAGGCCAGGCGTTGCCCCGATTATGCCTGGCTGGACCGCTTGCAACGCTGCAGCAACGGCCAGATTGAAATCGTGCTGAATCACTACGGATTGCCCGAATGGCTCGATGAGGCCATGTTTTGGGGAGGGCAGGCAGCGGAGGCCATGTACGAACTGGCTTACCAGATTGCTCACCGCTATAAGGGTGCCTTCCGCAGCTACAACATCGGCGTGGAACTGGGCATCTGGACCGATTGGATTGCGGCCCCCAACAACCGGCAATGGCCTTTCGGGGGCCGTACCTGGTGGGAGGTCTACCGGCAGACGAGTGCTATTACCCTGGCCATTGCCAAAGGACTCAAAGCCGCCGACCCTGCCTGTCTGACGGCCATGAGCGAACCCTGGGGCTGGGGCGACATGCCGTACCCCGATCAGGCCCGGCCCTTTGCCACGGTTCTGGGGCAAGTCGATGAAGTCGCTCGGCAAAACAATTGCTTAACCTGGCAGCAGGGACATGCGGGACTACTCGACATCGTGGGGCTGAATATCTATTTCGAGTATGACATTCCTCACATGCTGACTGCCGCGCGTCACCTGTTTCCGGGCAAGAAAATCGTGGTAGCCGAAACGGCCAACATCTACCGCCCCGACTGCCACCCACCGGCACTGTGGTGGGCGAAGTTCGAAGCACTGTCCGAAGCGGAGTTGGAAGTGAGCTGGAATCCCGGTTTTTCAATGCTTACCCACGAATTGGGCGAACCAATGGGGGGAAATTTGCTGAGTATGGATGGTAGCCAGCATTGGCAAAAGCCCTGATCAATGCCCACCGATCAAGCATAATCCGGTTGTGAAAGTAATCGCAAACGATTGGTTCGGCCTGGTACAACAGTCAGGAAACGGTAGTGTTTAAAATACCTTCAGCGATCATCGTATAGGAGTACAAGTACATCATTAATACGGAACACCCTGATTTTAGCCGGAAATCCAGTTCATGAGAAACGAGGATTATTTTTGGAATTCAGGACTTTTGTAAGAAACTTCTTGAAACCAGCCGGTTTAGCGATGCAATTTTTGTCTCATTGAGTCGGCTGTTACCCAAAAAATGAGACATTGATTATTGAGACGATAATTTGAGACAATTTTTAAGGTACGGTGAAAGTGGCTACGAAAACCTGATCCCTATCTCAATAAACGGGCGTTTGAAGAGATGGATTGTGTCCTTATGATACGATAATCTTTCTTATTTTTAGTAACCCTAAACTCATTAATTGAACTCGATACATAAACCATGAAAGCCTCTATCACAATTTGGTTCTTACTCACTACCATTAGCACTGGACTTTCCCAGCCAGTTGGCGTTGTCGCCATTGAAGACCCGCTATTTGACGCTCAGTTTGCCCAACGGACAATCCCCCAAGTCACCGGTAAACTCCTCCACATAAGCCCACAGGAAATAAAGGAAACGACCATCACCTATACGCTCGTTACACTTTTGGGACAGAAAACGAAAACCGCTCGCTTGGCAGCGGACGGAAGCTTTCAATTGAACCTGGACTATCCGCTGCCTTACCAGCAGATCTGGGTCCATTTCGGCGAGCTGTTTTATACGGGTCTTTACGCCAATAAACAGCTCTATGTCGAGTTGGACGTACCCAAACTAAAAGCAGCCGGAAAGGAGCTTGCTTTTCAGGCAGACGGCGTTCGGTACTTAGGCGAAGATGGGCCACTAAACGAGTACATGAATGAGTATATCCTCTTCAGACGGGCCGACCAACTGGCCCTTTCTGCTCGCATGCAGCAGGTTCGCCAGTCCCAACACCCAGTGGCTAACGAATTGCTGGCTGCCTTAACCCCTATCGCCAACTCGTTGAAAACGATTCAGGCGGAGTTTGTAGCTACTCATCCGTCTCCCTATGGCTGGCTACTGGAGAATGAGCGCCTGTCTGAGTTTTATAGCCAGGTTTGTCTTCATTACAGGGGGCATCCGATGGAACCGGCTCTTTTCGATCAAATTAAGGAGCATAAGACCTACATACGATCCAATAGCAGCATGGTCTTTTACCTATACCTGGGCTATTATTTTCGCCATCTTACCGCCAATCGAGTTAGGGTCAGTTGGCAGGACGTGGCCCGTTTGTCTGATCTTACTGAGCCGGAAAAAGCCGCCATTGATTCCTTACGGAGTACGGAAACGCTTTCGCCCGCTCCTGCCCATCGTGTCCAGTGGACTAAACAGTTGGGGCCAAGAATGGGAAAAATGTATCAGAATCGCAAGATTGCCCAAGGTATTCATTGGCTGGATAGTCTCTACTCCCCTGCAAGGGCCGACATCATGAAGTTGCAGTTGAATGATAGTAAGGATATTGCCGAACAGAAAGCGGCCTTAGAACAGATCCTGCCCAGTATGTCCACTACCTGGTGTAAGGGGATAGCCAAGAAAGAGTACGCTCGTTCTGTTGAGCAGATAGCCTCGGTGAACAGGGCATTGGCCGCTTCGGGAAATTCACCCACCGCAGCCGATTTTGGCAGCCCCTTACAGCAAACGGATTTTGGGGCAACGCTGTACAAGCTCTCGAGCCTGAGCGGAGCCGATTTTTTAGCCAAGCTCAAGCAGAGTTTTGTAGGTAAAGCCATCGTCCTTGACCGGTGGGCTACTTGGTGTGTACCCTGCTTACAAGAAATGCCGCATAGTAAAAAATTGCAGCAGGACGCCAAAGGTCTGCCAATAGTGTTTGTCTACGTCTGTACGGCCCAGGGATCGGACGAAGGCAGGTGGAAACGAAAAATAGCTGAGCTAGAGCTGCCTGGTATTCACTTTTTCATTGATGAAGCGTTGGATGCGAAACTGGGACAGTTGTTCTCGTTCAGTGGTTACCCAGGCTATGCTTTCATCGATCAAAAGGGCGTCTATAAGCCAGGGGCTATCACGCGGCTGTCAGCGGTAAAAGGCAAGGATGACTTGGCGGCCCTGTTAAAGTAAAGGGGGTGAAGCGTATGAAGTCTGTTATAGTATGCCATCTACTCCTATTCAAAGTGAGTTTGTAAGCGCAGATTAATTCGTTCCCACATACTTGGTTTGAATTAGGGTTTATTGAACTGATCCCAAAATCCTTTGTCGTCGTAGGCGGGAAATAACCGAGCATATTTTGAGTTGTTGCGCTTATAATCTTGAATTTGGGGTTCTTTGGCTAAATGGGCGGATTTATACGGTAAGCAACCGCAACGGCGGACCGTGGGTTTTATACTTAAAAACGTCTAATTACTGACAATCAGCGACTTATCAAAAAGGATATATGAAAACTGGCAATAAAAATAGCCATTCTGACCAATCTATCGGGTTATTATAACCAGTCAAGAAGGAAATCCTTAATGATAACCAAGCACTAACAGCCTGATAAACAAGGGTAAAACAAACAGTCAGGGCGTTACCGTATAAATCCGTCCGTTTGCAACGAGAACCCCTAATAGGTTGGAAAGCAGCAAAAATTCATTCAGAATTTTAAGTTAGCAAGATTCGGGTTTTACATCATTTTTATAGTTGTCACCTTTGTATATCACATTAAAAATATACAAAAATGAAAAAAAGTATTTACTTCCACATGGTGCTAATAGCAGGCATTTGTACATTAACCACATTTGCTCGAGCACAAGAGATTGACTCAAAAAGTCAAACCGAAATAAACAAACAAATTGTTGTGAAGTGGTTAGATAATTTTTGGGGAACCAAATATAATCCAGCTATTATTGATGAATTGGCAGATTCAGATATGATTTTGCAATATTCGCTACATAAGCCAAGAAAAGGGCAAGCTGACATTAAAGATTTTATGAAAAAATTCCGTGATGCTTTCCCCGACCTATCTTTCAAAGGAGCTTACCCACTATTAGCAGATGGCGAGTATGTAATTGCCCGATGGATTGGTGGTGGCACACACACAGGCAAAGCATTTAGTGATTGGCCCATTGGAAGTTTGCCAGCAGCAACAGGGCGTAAAATGTATTTTAGCGGAACGACTGTTTTTCGTGTTGTAAACGGTAAAGTAGTCGAGGAGATAGGATTAGACGATGGATTGAAGGCATTGACACAATTAAAACTTGTAGTGCCAAATAAGTAAAATAGAATCATAAAAAAGGCTACCTAAATAATTACAGGTAACCTTTTTTATAATAAAAAGAATATTGTATCAGGAATCACTTCAGTCAATTGACAAAATAATAAAATACTGAATTTAGACTTCATAATAGCAGTTGTGCTTCTTTTTTGCTTTGTTAGGGTAAGATTAACAGTAGTAAGATTTGGGTTTTATATCCATAAAACAATTTGACATTTGTATCTAAAATTAAAATCAAAAAAAATGAATTCACCGAAAATCACCGCAAGTATTGGACTTCTAATCATTACATTACTTTTTAATGCTTTTCAAATGAAAGCCCAGAACAATGAAAAGAAAACATTTATTCTCATTCACGGTTCTTGGCATAGTGCATGGAATTGGTACAAAGTAACGCCATTGCTCGAAAAGAAAGGGCACACAGTATATTCACTTGATTTACCAGGAATGGGGAGAGACAAAACACCAATAGAAAATGTAAGATTTGATTCAACAATTCAAAAATTGTGCAGACTTATTGACAGCATTCCAGGCAAAGTAATATTAGTGGCTCATAGTAAGAATGGAATTATGAATTCACAGTTGGCGGAATTACGACCAAAGAAAATTGAAAAATTAATTTACTTAGCCGCTGTTCTTGTTGCAAATGGCAAATGTGCCAAAGATTATTTTGCCTTAGATGAAAAAGGAGTTTTAGGTGGACACATTACCTATAATGGTACAATTTCTTCAATGTTGTTGCCAGAAATTTATAAGGAAGGACTATACCATGATTGTCCTGATGACATTACACAGATGGCAAACATACTTTTGTTGCCAGAATCTACAGAATCTGCTCAAGCAAAATTAAAGCTTACTGAAGGAAATTATGGAAGTGTACCAAGATATTATATTGAATGCACCGAGGATAGAGCGGTTACACCTTGGTTGCAAGAAAAAATGTTAGAACAAATACCTTGCCTAAAAGTATATAAATTACCCTCAAGCCATTCTCCTTTTTTTAGTATGCCTGACAAGCTGACTGACATTATTTGCAAAATAGCTAGCTTGTAATTAGCCAAATATTGCCTTTTTTATCTTCGATTATCGACCAAACGTTGTTAAAGGCTTTACCATCTTTATTTCTAAAAACAGTAAATATCTTTCCATCATAAAAACAGGGCTTACCCCTTGTGCCAAACCATAATTTCCCGGTTTTGTCCACAGGAAGTGACAAAAACAAGCATCAAGAACAAAGTATGGACGGGAAAGTGTTTTATCGTTTTAATTTTTTAATAATTTCAAAAACCTAAAAGCTCTTGTAACGGAATGGTCTGATCTAGTTGGAGTCTAATCGATTCAGCTATTTATTTTTTCGCTACGATTTTCATAAGGAGCTTAACGTCATCCGAAATAGTTCCATCACCATACTTAAGAAAGAGCTTTTCTGATCCAGAATCAATACCCCAATCTGTTCGATCAATGATCAGCGTGCCATTCATCTCGACAGTTCCGTCCATTCCGTCCTTAAAATGCATTTTGGCTGGAAAAGTAACTGCCTTCGTGATACCTTCAATAGTCAGGTTCCCTGTAACTTTTATATTTCCATCAGTTGTAACTTTTATACTTCCATCATTTGGAACTTTTGTAGTTCCATCATTCCCTGTTTCAACCTTCGTAATTGCGAATGTAGAAACAGGGAATTTTTTGACATCAAAAAATGCAGGTAATTTATTGTGTGGACGTTGATCATCAAATTTTTGTTCAATTGTAGTCATGTCGACTTCAACTGCACCGCCCACCAGATGACGGTTTTCGATCAACAATTCTCCTTTTAATAGATCGACGTTGCCTATACCGGAACCATCACCAAGAAACTTAGAACCTTCCCATCCACCAAGTAGCATAGAACCTTTCCATACGACAACACTTTGCTTCGTATCGATGCTATATTTTTTCTGACCCTCTTTATTATAAAAGTCCGTGATGCTCTTTCCATCATACCGATACACTCCGGTCGCATCGCCAAACCAAATACTGCCATCGTTCGCTTCCGAAATCCCATAGAAAGCCTTTCCTGACATAATTTCGGTTACAATGGGCTTCTTACTATACAAAGACTTTGCATCATAACGGGAGAGTGCCTGGACCGTCCAATTAGCAGGATTTACCGGACCAGTAGTCCAGATGTTTCCTTTTTTATCTTCGATTATAGCACAAGCACCTCTATCCGATACCTTAGTAAAGCTACTGCCGTCATAGCGATAGAGGCCACCGGTCTGGCTTACTTTAAAGCCATTGAAACCGCTGAGCCAAATATTGCCTTTTCTATCTTCCGTTATAGCCCAAACGTCGAGAAAGGGTTCGCCTTTATGGGTTAACGTGGTAACTTTTTTTCCGTCATAAACAAAGGCGTCGCCCCTTGTGCCAACCCACAATTTCCCTGTTTTATCTTCAATAATTGTATGAATATCATTATTCCAATGCCCTTCTTTATAAAAAAGCGGGGCGTTCGGAGAGGTAAAATTACGAAACGATTTCCCGTCGTAACGGCTCAGACCATTTCCAGTACCGAACCAAATAATGCCGGCTTTATCTTCATAAATAGACTTAACCGAATTATTGACAAGTCCCTGCGTGGTAGTGAAATGTTGAATGGATTTCCCGTTGTAATTATAAACGCCTGAATCAGTAGAAGCGAACCATATATTTCCTCTTCGATCTTCCAGGACATCCTGGAATCTGTGCTGACCTATTTTACTTGTAAGATTAGTAAACGATTTCCCATCGTATCGAAAAACATCACCAAATGATGCGTTGTTCGGGCCAGCAATTAAAATGGTGCCATTTCTGCCTTTTTTTATATTGCGAACCATGATGTTGGGTCCTATATCTTTAATTTCGGACTTGATGTTATCTTTTGGTACGTTTTTTTGGTTTTGTCCACAGGAAGTGCAAAAAACAAATAGTAAGAACAAAGAATATAGGGGTATGTATTTCATAATTTTTTATTTTTTAATAGCAAAGATTTTCGTTTACATCCGTTACAACACATAGTACCTGGCCGGTTGGACAACCACGAATGATTAAATACCACCACGCTGCACCTTTTAGCATAAACTACCTTGGCTTGAGGGACATAAATCGTTCCCCAATACCGAGCGAACATGAACCTGTTCTTGCCTACGTTCATCTCCAATCCGACTCAAACCTAGCTGGTGACTGTGTTAAAAGGGTTAATCGCCTGTAAAAAAGTGTTAACCAATTGTAAAACGTGAAATTTATCAACCGTCAAGGCCTATTTTTGGTCGATGAGACACGCGATCCTTACTGTATTGCTCCTGCTTTTCATCGGCCTGCCTGGCTACAGCGATGGGAGAAAGGTGTTAGTGACCATGCGGAAAATCGGTCATGAGGTATTGCTGGCCTCGGGCGATTCCACTTCCTGGGTATCACCCATTGAAGAGGTGGATACCCGCACGTTCCTAATTCGGTTTCAACATCCCTTTGCCTTCACACCGGCATCCCTGGTTGAGATCATTCACCGTCATTTGCAGCAAAATCAAGGGTCCTTGGATTACCTGGTGGAAGTCAGGCAAGAAAAGCTGAACACAGTGGCTTATAGCTATGAAGTCCATCAACCGCTGAATCGGGGAGCGATTGCCTGTTTAACCAGAAGGCCTCCCCGGGGGGCCTACTCTATCAAAATCCAGTTTGCCCAACCGCCGGTTCAGACGGCTTCAATCGGCAGTGTTGTGTGGTTGGCTTGGCTTCTTCTACCAGTTCTATTGATCGGAATATGTTGGTGTTTAGTCAACCGGAAAACTCTCCCCTCAGCCCCTGTCGAACATGTAGCACCCCTTAATTTGGTTCACTTAGGCCCACTTACGTTTTGCCTGGAAAAGCAGATTCTGCGGTTGGGCGATGAACGCATTGAGCTATCGGCCAAAGAGTCCAAGTTGCTGAAGGTATTCGCTAATTCTCCCAATGCAGTGATTGATCGAAACCGGCTTATGGAACAGGTTTGGGGGGAGGAAGGCGTATTTGTGGGGCGCAGCCTGGATGTGTTTGTCTCCCGACTGCGGAAAAAGCTACAGCCCGCGCCCACGGTACGAATTGTAAATAGTCATGGGAGAGGGTATAAGCTGGAAATCGACTCGCCCAAAGGGCAGGTGAAGGAGGGCTGATTACGGCCAAGCGGGTTGCGGGTTCTCCACCAAGGGACAGGTATAGCCACAGATAGATACCTTGGGAAATCGGCTATCCTGGCGGAGCAGGGTTACATGGCAGAATCGTGCTTAAGATAAGGCTATCATCTCACAAAAAGCTCCCATTTGAGACAATAGCACCTTCACGCATCTGGTACTTTACTTGGCATTTCTTACGAAAATGCCTTTAATTGATCGTCTTACTACGGTTTTCCGTTCTTAGGGGAATTAGGTGGTGATCCCTTCATTAGTTTGACTATCAGGATTTGCAGCAATAAGTTGAAGAGTGTGGTTATATCCATTGCTTTCTTGTCTATATATTAACTCAAGTTGCTGGACATTCATGCCACCCCGTAGCGTGCCTATCCAGATGAGCCCCCGGCTATCCTGAAAATGACTTCAACCGACGTATTAGACAGGCCCTATTCGTCGGTGATGTGTTTAAAATTGAGCATAGGATACTGGCCATTCCCCCTTCCCAGACTAAATACGCTCAGTAGGATAACCCAAACGCATCGAATGACCCACAATCCGGTAAAATCAAAAAGCCGCTTTCGTAAAAGCGGCTTTGAACTCATCTATAACGACAGGACCACTACTCAGGCCCCGGAAGGGAAATACGCGGCATACGCTTAGAATAAATTCTTGATGTCGATGCGACGGTGCATATGCTCCTGATCTTTGAAGGGTAGCATCACCATAACCTGACCTCGTTCGTGTACGGCTTCAATCTGCTCGACGTCAATAAAAGAGGGAATGTCCAATACCCGAAGAAACATGGGCACAGCCAAACGCTGGCTGGTGCCATCATTCTGCTGTTGCTTCGATGTACTAACTAATAAGGTATAGAGAACGAGTTTGTCGCCTTCGACCAGCACGTTAAATGAATTAGCACTTACGCCCGGTGCTGCCAGGGTTATGACTAAGCGTTCGTCTTCCCGCTCAACGTTCATGGTGGTCTGACTTGAGCCACCATAAAGGGTATTTAGCAAGTCGATTTGCCCGCCTGTTCCCTGAAACACGTTTTCTATCGCTTTCATAGTGGATGTTGTTTACTGTTCAATTATCGGTATATAGACAAACCTCGTGCCTAATGGATTAGCGGGGCAAAATACGGCCACTATGTCAGCTAAAGACCGGTTAATTCTGGCAAACAATGCCCTTTTGACACGGATATGCGCGTATTTACCCCGTTTACAGTTTACTTACGTAAAACAAATAGTGTTGCGATTTTTGGGCTGTATGTGGTTGTCTTTCTACACAATACCACAGTGATTCGGGTTAGGATAAGTTGGGTTAGCAATGTCATCTTTAATTCAACCTGCCCGGCAATCAGAATCATCGGGGGTAGGCCACGTTTAATTTTTAGACAGGATTACAGGGTTTTTTGTTGGTTCTGTAGACAAAAGAGAAAATCCTGTAATCCTGTCTAAAAACCAATTTGTCGGGCAATTGGAATCGTCGGGCATCACCAAAAGATGGGCTTCGTACCGTACCTTTGCTATACCATGCATATCAGAATTGGAACAAGAAGCAGTCGCCTGGCGGTGTGGCAGGCAGAATACGTACAAACGCTGTTACAAAACGGCGGTTTATCCTCGGAGTTAGTTTTCATTGAAACCAAAGGCGATCTGGTGCTCGACCGCACTTTGTCCAAAATTGGCAGCAAAGGCCTTTTTACGCAGGAACTCGAAGACCAACTGCGCGACGGAAGCATCGACATTGCCGTACATAGTGCCAAAGACTTACCCTCGAATCTGCCACCTGATCTGGAAATCATTGCCTTTACGGAGCGCGAACCTGCCAACGATGTGCTTGTTAGCCGTAACAAATCCCTGTCGCTAAGCAGTGGCGAGTCGTTTCGGATTGGTACGTCGTCAACGCGCCGGGTAGCCCTGCTGAGGCACTTTTGCCCGCATTTAACCACGGTTGATATGCGGGGCAACCTGCAAACCCGGATTCGTAAACTCGATGACGGCCACTGCGATGCATTGATTCTGGCTTACGCGGGTGTTCACCGAATGGGGTACGACGACCTGATTATTGAACAACTGCCCGTTACCGAATTTACGCCCCCCGTTGGGCAGGGAAGCATTGCTGTTGAGGTCGCCCATTCGATAAACAGCGCGGTTAGCGAAACCATTACCCGCTTAGTCAGCCACGAGCCAACGGCCGCTTGCGTGCGGGCCGAACGGGCGTTTCTGGCGCGGCTTGAGGGCGGGTGCAGCATTCCGTCATTTGCGCTGGCCCACTGGAGCGATCCCGAAACCATTAGCCTTATGGGAGGATTGGTCAGTCTGGACGGCAATGAACTATTGCGTGAAACGTTTTCCGGTTCGCCAAACGAGGCCCCGCTGCTGGGGCATTCATTAGCCGAAGCCATTTTGGCCCGTGGGGGTGATGCCCTATTACAACAAATCAGAGAACAGCTATGACCCCAACCATTGCCCAGTCCGACGCCGACATTCGGCGGTGTTTACCGGCTATTCTGGCCCTTCGTACGCACCTGACGGCTGACGAGGCCTTCGATAAGATTCGCGCTCAACAGGCTAACGAGGGGTTTGTGCTGGCTTTTATTGACGAGGGCAACGCAACAAAACCAGCACCTGCCGTTGTTGGCTATCGGACGCTGAATTTTCTTTACAGTGGCAAAACGATTTACATTGACGATCTCTCAACCCTGCCGGATGGACGCGGAAAGGGGTACGCCGGTATGCTGGTGGATTTTGTGGTTGACCAGGCCCGCCAATCGGGTTGCCAGTGCGTATCGCTCGATTCGGGGCAGAACCCGGCCCGCTACGATGCTCACCGGCTCTATCTGAAAAAGGACTTTAACATTACCAGCCATCATTTCAAGCTGGATTTGTAACGTTTTTTTAAACACAGAGAGAACAGAGTTTAACACAGAGTACACAGCGTTTTCTCTGCTTTCTTTATTCTATATCTGTGTACTCTGTGTCGAACTCTGTCCTCTCTGTGTTTATCTCCTTAACAATATGAACCTGTTCCGAATTAGCTGGAGTAACCTGAAGGATAAGCCCCTGAGTAGTTTTCTCAGCGGGTTGTTAATGACGTTTGGCATTACGATTATTTCGCTGCTGCTGCTGCTGAACAAGCAATTAGACGACCAGTTTCGCAAGAATATTAAAGGGATAGACATGGTGCTGGGCGCGAAAGGCAGCCCGCTACAGCTCATCTTATCGAGTATTTATCAGATTGATTCTCCAACGGGTAATATTCCGCTCGATGAAGCCGAACGGCTCACGCGCAACCCAATGATTAAAACCGCCATTCCGCTGTCGATGGGCGACAATTACCGGTCGTTCCGAATTGTTGGGACGAACAAAAAATACCTCGATCACTTTGATGCAACCATAGCACAGGGGAAATTATTTGCGCAGGACTTAGACGTCGTTATTGGTCCGCGCGTTGCGTCCGTTACGGGCCTGAAACTTGGCGATACGTTTTCCGGGTCGCACGGCCTTGACGCCGAAGGTGAGGTTCATGCCGACACGAAATACAAAGTTGTGGGTATTCTGAACGCGACCAATACTGTTGCCGACCAGCTTATTTTAACGCCACTATCGAGTGTGTGGGCCATTCATGAACACCATGAGGAACACGAAGAACACAAAGCTGGCGACGTTCATGAGGAAGACCATAACGGCGAACCGCACGAAGAAGCCCCCCGCGAGATTACGAGTATGCTTATCAAATTCAGAAATCCGATGGGCATGATGCTCGCACGGGGAATCAACGGCAACTCCAAACTTCAGGCAGCATTGCCCAATATTGAAATCAACCGGCTGTTCTCCTTGCTGGGTGTAGGCGTTGAAACGCTGCGCGGGCTGGCCGTTATTATCATGCTTATTTCCGGTATCAGCGTATTTGTGTCGCTCTACAATTCGCTGAAAGAGCGACGCTATGAAATGGCTCTGATGCTGTCGATGGGTGCTACGCGGGCGCAACTGTTCGGTATGTTACTGCTCGAAGGTTTGGTATTAGCCCTGATTGGTTTTGTACTGGGCATTCTGTTCAGCCGCGTAGGGCTATGGCTTTTTTCGAGCAGTGTTTCAGAAGATTACCATTACAATCTGGCTGCCTTTGGCATTCTGCCCGAAGAGTGGGTGTTGCTCGGCGTAGCGATTTTGATTGGCTTATTAGCCGCTGCTCTTCCCGCCCTGGGCGTTTACCGAATGAACATTTCGCGGACACTGGCGGAGGAATAAGTAGACACTCATCCCGACGCTTTTTTCATCCTAAAACGTTATAAATAACCACCGGATTGGATTTATTTTTCAGCGTCACTTCGCCAATACGCTCACAGGTAAACGATTCGGCTACCTGTTTCTGAGCGGACTCGATAACGACAATCTGACCGGGTTGCGCCACCGATTGCAATCGCTGGGCCATGTTAACGGCATCACCGATAACGGTATAATCAAGCCGCCGGAGCGTGGCCGAGCCGATGTTTCCCGATACCATTTCGCCGGTGTTAATCCCAATCGAAACCTGCGGATGGTAGTTCGGGTGATTGGGCAGATTATCTTCGAGTGTGGCTACCTGCGCCCGAACGGCAAGCGACGATTCGATGGCCCGGTCGAGGTGGTACTCGCCCCGAAAAACTGCCATGACCGCATCGCCCATAAACTTATCCACGTAACCGCCCTGCCCAATAATTTCTTTCACGATCACGTCGAAATAGCGGTTAACTAAGCGAACCACCGTATCAGCCGATTCGCGCTCGGCAATGGCCGTAAATCCGCAGATATCGACAAACAAGACCGTTGCCACCACCGTTTCGCTGGCCGACAGAGACGTTTCAAATTCGGGCCGATTCATAAACGTCAGCACCGATTCGTCTACATACATCCGCAGAATGTTATTTTCCTTGATGGCTTGCAGCGTTTTTCGAAGTTGGGCAACATACTCCATCGTTTTCTGCATGGTCAACTCCAGATCCTCGAAATTGACCGGTTTGGTCACGAAGTCGAACGCTCCCCGATTCATAGCCGTGCGGATATTATCCATGTCGCCATAAGCCGACACGATTACCGCTTTAAGCATCGGGTTGTTTTCATGCAGCTTAATCAACAACGTCAGGCCATCCATACCGGGCATATTAATGTCGGTCAGCACCATATCGACATCGGGTTGCTGCGCCAGCATTTCCAAGGCTTCAACGCCATCATGGGCAAAAACAAACTCGTACTGCTTCTCCCGAATTTGCCGCCGGAACTTCTGTTTGATTAGTAATTCAAGGTCCGTCTCGTCGTCAACCACCAATATTTTAGCCTTCATGCTAAATCGTGAAGTTTTTGTTTGAGGACTGTGAAATCGAGTGGTTTTGTCAGGAAATCGTTGGCTCCTAACGTAACGGCCTGCTGCTGCGAGTCGGGATCGCCATAGGCCGTAATCATCATGACAACGGGGGGCGGAGGGCTGCTAAACTCTTCCCGGATATGGCGCAGTAATTCAAAGCCGCTCATGCCCGGCATATTAATATCCGACAGAATGAGGATAACTTCCGATTGATGACCGGCCAGGTATGTGAGAGCCTCCTCGCCCGAATTGGCAAAATCCAACTGACATTCTGCATTCCGAATCTCGCGACGGAACCGCTGGAGGAACAGGTCTTTTACGTCAATTTCATCGTCAACGACTAAAATTTTCATCATAGTAAGCGGAAGGGTAACATCAAAGATAGAGAATATGCCGCATGGCTTTACAAGACATGGGTACACGATTCGTTCAGAACCGCTCATTCATAGATTGACCGAGTGGTAAGTAACGGTTTTTGTCATTGGTTCAGGCAGGAAGTGTAATGATAAATTTCGTCCCTTCGCCCTCGGTGCTTTCCACCCTGATCTCTCCGTTATGGCCTTTTGTAACAATATCATAGGCCATAGACAGGCCCAGTCCTGTGCCTTCGCCCGTGGGTTTTGTGGTGAAAAAGGGTTGAAAAATCTTTTGCTCTACCGATTCCGGCATCCCCGTTCCATTGTCCTGAACCGTAATGACAGCCTGCCCATTGGCACAACGTGTACTGACCGATACGGTTGGATGATAATTGGCAGGGGACTGTTTCTGACGCTGCTGAACCGCATAAAACGCATTGGTGAACAGATTGAGCAGCACCCGGCCCATATCCTGCGGAATCATACTGACTTTCCCCAACGATGCGTCGAGGTCGGTGCTGAACTGGGCATTGAAGGCTTTGTCTTTGGCGCGTAAACCATGATACGCCAGCCGCAGGTACTCGTCGCAGAGCGCGTTGAGGTCAGTGGGTTCGCGTTGCCCGCTGCTGGCGCGGGAGTGCTGAAGCATGCCTTTCACGATGGACGAAGCCCGGTTGCCATGATGACTGATTTTCTGGAGATTCTGTTTTAAATCAGTCAGCAATTCAGCTTCTAAGTCCAGGTCGCGATCAGGTTTGACCTGCTCTTCTGTCAACTCATCAATCAGTTCAATGCTTACTTCCGAGAAGTTATTGACGAAATTGAGCGGGTTCTGAATTTCGTGGGCAATACCCGCCGTCAACTCACCCAGCGACGCCATTTTTTCACTTTGTATCAGTTGCGTTTGCGTCGTTTTCAACTCAACGAGGGCATGTTCCAACTCTTCTTTCTGGCGGGTAATCTCGGCAGTTCGTTCGGCCACTAAATACTCAAGTTCGTTCTTTTTAGCCTCAATAACGCGTCGTTGTTCCGCTTCCAGTTCGCGCTCCTGCCGTTCTTTTTCTACCGCCTTTTTCTGATTTCTGGCAATAATGGTAAACGTAATTAGCCAGATCAACGCAAATCCATTAGCCGCATCGAGATAGTCATCAATAGCTTTGTTAACCTCAGGATATAAATGAGTCAGTAAATCACGGCTAATCGAGATTAGCACATAAGGTGCTATCGCCAGCAATAAGGTTCGGGCGGGGCGGAATGCATTGAGTTGCCGAACTGTGTAAACAATTGAGAGAACAATAATCAGTTGATACCAGATCGGCCAGGGTGGTGGCAATACCTCACCAATGGTCATCAGTACGAAACCGGAAACCCATACCCATTTCAGATAGGAGTCCCAGACGGGTAGGCGTGTGCGCGTATCCAGCAGTTTCCTGACATAATTGATAACGGCAATGGCGATGCCAATCGCTATGTACGACTCTCCATCTGACCAGTTCATACCTTTTCTTCGTTAGCCTGCGTCGACTGGCGGGCAATGATTTCATTCTGCCGACGGATGCGCCCCGACAAACTCCTGACAATACTGCGCAATACCTCACTTCGCTCTTCCATCAGATCGTAGAAATCGTCCTGGTCGATACGTAGTAGCCGAACGTCGGTAACGGCTTCGGCGGTAGCCGAACGGGCTTCCGTATCGAGCAGGGCCAGTTCGCCAAAGAAATCGCCCCGGCCAAAGCGGGCCAGTTCAGTTTCGCCGTCTACGATAACGACTTCGCCCGTGTAGATCACGTACATACCTGTGCCGAGGTCGCCTTTGTGAAAAATAGACTGACCAGCCGAGCATTCTTCCTCTTTCATGATGGGTGTAATACTGGCGAGTACATTTTCGGGCGTTTGGGAAAACAGACTGGTCTGGGCCAGCAGCAACACGCGGTCGTAGGCTGAAATCTGGTCGGTAAAATGGGCCGTATGAGCCATAAGCAAGGGAGATAAAGACGGAAAGCGCGTTTGTAACGACTGCCGGGCGGCAAGACCCTCGGCCAGTGGCAAGTTTCGCAGAACAACATCGACCGTCCAGGCCGAGAAAATCGTTTCACCCATCCGCCCGATAAACGCCCGAATCGGTTCAGGGTCCCTGAATGGGCCGAGTTCGGTGTCGAGAATCCGGTTTTTTTCGGGCCGGGGCAGGTCGTCAACCAGCACCTGCAACGTTTGATAGGTGGCCCTTGGAATGAGGTTATCAAGCATTTCGAGGGCGTTGGCGCGTCGTTCGCGGGCGGGGTGGTTAACGCCCATTCGGGCACCGGTAATCGTTTCGGTATCGTATAGTTGCGCCAGAACATCGAACAGTCGCTCAAGTAATACCGACAATTCGTAGTCAAGCGTTGCAACCAAGTCGCTGTCTGTCAAGCTTCCATGCAGCAACCGCTGTGCCAGCAAAACCTCTTCATGCATCAGGGTGCGAAACAACGCATCGTCGGCGTGGTCGTTCGGAAACCGGCGCAGCGCACGCAGGGCCGCACTCCGCACCAGCAAGTCGGGCTGGCAGGCCAGTTCGTTCAGAAGCTGACGGCTTTCGGGGGTATAAATGGCTCCGCAGATGGCCGCAATGCGTTCCAAAAGCAGCCGGTCTGTGGTTGTATGTTGCATCTGCCGAAGGGCTGCAATGGTTTCGGCACCCCGCATTTTTAACGACTGTGTAGCGGCCCGCCCAATCGTTTTATCAGTCAGATGATGAAGCAGATACTGCGTAAGATCGTCGTTTATCAGGTGACCGGCAGCCGAAATAGCGGCCTTTTTTACCTCGACATTCTGGCTCGATAACCGCTCATACACCAGTGGAGCAAAAGCATTCAGCCGCAACGTTGCCATCAACTTCAGGGCCATCTGCTGATGCACCGGATCGGCATCGGCGGCTAATTGCTTCAGGCTCGATTGAGCAACCGGATCGTGCGGATTCAATTCCAGTACCCCTTGGATAGCTCCCTGCCGAATGTTCAGGTCGGTATGATTGATGAGCGGAGCCAGTTCGGCAGTTTCTGCATTGATTCGTCGGCCCAGCAGATAAGCCGCTTCCTGCCGTAGCGATGGTTCGTCGTCTGTCAGGGCAATGTGCGTTAACTGCCGAACCGGCAATACCTGATTCGTATGAGCGGCCGCACGCAGCGTTCGCCGACGAACGTTCGCGTTGGCGTGGGCCAGTAAGGTCGGTATTTGCCGGGTTAGTTCAGCCGGATTGTGCGTATCGAGCCAGCTAATGGCTGTTAGAACATCGTCGGGCCGGTTGCTTTGCAATTGATTGACAAGACTTGTTTGGGCCACCGTTGGCATGGCTAACTGATCGCGCTCCAGAAACCGGCGTCCAATGGCGTCGTTGAGTTCATGCAGGTATTGTCGGTAGGTGTGGCGCAATAACCAGATGGCCCCCGCCAGCAGCCCGACCCAGACCAGTGCCCCGCCCGAATCGAAGGTTGCATGAAGAACGAAAATCAATATTCCGGCAAACCCTAATCCAATTGGTTCATACAATCCTTTGGCCAGCGTATGCCCTTTGAGCCGCTGCGGGGGTAATAAGGGCTGAAAAAGAACCAGAAAGACAGGGTCGAACAAGGCCCGGCGGGCTACTTCAAAAACCAGATACAACCCACAGAAATAAACGAGCAGCATCGTTTCGCTGGCGGCAAAATAGCGCAGACCAAGCAGGCCGACAAGTCCGCTCAGGGCTACCCAGGGCAACACCAGCAGCGAACGCTGGACACCGAACCGGTCGAGAACCTGACTGGACATCAGCAACTTAGCGACCATAGCAATCCCGTAGGTTAAGGCCAGCACGTAGCTCACGTAACGGATAACATCGGTCTGGTCGTGAAACCGGTGCTTCACATTAATAAAAAAATTGTATTCGATTTCAGTAGCTACAGCCGCCAGAACGGCTAAGCTCAGGCACATGTAAAAAATCAATTCACTGCCTCCAAACCGCTTGCCAATCAGCCGGGAAGGCTCCCGACGAGTAGCCCGGTCGGCTCCATGGGGGGTGTGTACATCGTGCGACTGAATAGTTAACCGAAGGATGTAGAGAGCGGCCAAAAAAGCTCCAAACGCCACCAGCAACAGCCGCAACACATCGGCATGAGCATGAACCAGCGCAGCCAGAATAGCCCCTATGGCCTTGGCGGGCATATCGCCGGAACTGATCACGCCAAACAGCCGCTTGCTTTGCCGCGTGTCGAAAACCACCGCCGAAACGCCCCAGAATTCGAGATTTGTGAGCAGATAAATGATCCGATAGCCCGTCATGATGACTACCGCTGCCGCCACGGAATGCCCGACAACAACCAGAACACCCACAACAACGGTCATGACAACAGCCGCAATCAGTACCCGAACGGCCAGCGTACGCAATGCCAGGTGGTGTTCAAAATAAGCGTAAACCCTGCCAACGCCAATCATGGCTACCGCCGAAGCAATGTAAGCGATAGGCAAACTGGTTTCGGGCTGGTTTTCAAGCAGGATCGCATTGGCCGCCACATAAATCAGGATGGTGCCAATGCCCAGCAAAAAATTATGGATAAAAAACAACCCCACCGTTCGACTCTCGTCTGGCCGGATGCCTAACGCACGGTGCCATCGTTGAGTAGAGGAAGTAGGTTGAGAAAAAGAGTCTGCACCAACAATCATAAGCAGGAATCACGACGCGATTTACGGCCAAATATAAGCATCCACACCTGACAAGCCGACAGCGCAACCGCGAATAAGCCTTTAAGAAAGGGATACGGGCTGAAAAACAGTTTCCAATCGCTTACAAAAGTGTAGGACAAGTTTGTTTTTGACAGGATTTACGGGATGAACAGGATTTTTTACACATAAATCAAATCCTGTTCATCCCGTAAATCCTGTCAAAAAACCTATAGCATCTTGCCAAAATAGCCTGCTTATCCTACACCCCTTTCAAAGGGTGTTCAACGAACAAATATCAAACAATAGGGTTCGGTTAAGGTGCTGGTTAACTATCTGTTCTATCCTCATCAGAAAGTAGTTTCGTTGGGTTCTCGCCACACCCCGAATGGGGTGGCTTTTCATTTAACCGGAAGCCATATACCGTTACCTTAGTATGCTCATCGTGTCAGGTTTAGGAACATGTGCTTATGCTATCATGATAATTTTTTTGTCAAAAAAGCTCATTTTTGGTCGTTGTATCCCACAGAAGGCTACTATCAGCGACCAATAGGAGAAAAACAACAAATTTTGGACTAACTCTGTAGCCGATACGCTACCTTTGCGGGTCAAAACAACGACGCGCCCTCGTCATGGATCAGTACTCATATATCGCCAATTCCGACGCGGCTTACGTAGATCAACTGTATCAGTCTTACAAGCAAGACCCTCAGACAGTTGACGAAAGCTGGCAGCAATTTTTTAAAGGATTTGAGTTTTCACTCACCTACGGTGATAAAGCCAATGGAAGCGGAACGCCGGACCACGGTGCACCGGGAAAAACCAATGGTATCTCATCGAACGGTTCATCCGGTAACGGACAGGCTACGGCCAAACCCGTCGATGCGACTCACGCCGAAAAGGAGGTCTCGGTTGCCAGTTTAATCAAGGCATATCGCTCACGCGGTCACCTGCTGGCAAAAACAAACCCGCTAAAAGCCCGCAAAGACCGGCAACCCCGCGTTGACTTACCCGATTACGCGCTGTCCGAAGCCGATTTAGACACTGTTTTCGAGTCAGGCAAACTGCTCGGTATCGGTGCCGCTACCCTGCGCGTAATCATGGAATCGCTGCGCAAGATCTACGCGGGCGATATTGGATTCGAGTATATGTACATCCGCGAACTGGATGTCAAAAACTGGCTGCGGAATAAAATCGAGAAAGAAGCCCTCGTTTTCATGCCTTCATTGGATGAAAAAAAGCGCATTCTCGAAAAGCTCAACGAAGCTACCGTTTTTGAGAACTTTCTGGCAACCAAGTATTTAGGACAAAAACGCTTCTCACTCGAAGGGGGTGAGGTAACCATTCCAGCGTTGGACACGATCATCAGCCAGGCCGCCGACATGGGCGTTGAAGAGGTGATGATTGGCATGGCGCACCGGGGTCGTTTGAACGTATTGGCCAACATTCTGGGCAAATCGTACGAGTCGATCTTCGACGGGTTTGAAGGGAATGTTCCTGAGCAGGTACACGGCGATGGCGACGTAAAATATCACCTCGGCTATTCCAGCCTCACCGAAACCAAATCGGGCAAGCAGATCAGCGTAAAACTGGCCCCTAACCCCTCTCATTTAGAAGCCGTTAACCCGGTTGTTGAAGGCTTTGTGCGGGCACAGGCCGACGAAGAATACCAGGGCGATTTCACGAAAATCATGCCCATCCTGATTCACGGCGATGCTGCCGTTGCCGGTCAGGGTATTGTCTATGAAGTGACACAAATGGCGAAACTGGCTGGTTACACAACCGGCGGTACGGTCCATTTTGTGATTAACAACCAGATTGGTTTCACCACCGATTTTGAAGATGCCCGTTCGTCCATCTACTGCTCGGACATTGCAAAAATCATTGACGCACCGATTTTCCACGTCAACGGCGACGACCCCGAAGCGGTTATTTTCTGCGCTAAATTGGCCGTTGAATTCCGCGAGAAGTTCAACCGCGATGTGTTCATCGACATGGTTTGCTACCGTCGCTACGGCCACAACGAAGCCGATGAGCCGAAGTTTACGCAGCCAACGATGTACAACATCATCGAGAAGCACCAGAACCCGCGCGAAATTTACAAAGACCTGCTCATTCAGCGGGGCGATGTGGATGCCGAACTGGCGCAGCGCATGGATACGGAGTTTAAGAAGCAGTTGCAGGACCGGCTCGACCGCGTGAAGCAAAAAGCCGAAATTCCGTACAAGCCGCTCCGGTTAGATCTCGACTGGGCTGAACTCCGCTTTAGTGAGCCAAAAGATTTTGATCAGTCGCCCGAAACGGGTGTTCCGGCTGACGTGTTGGAGACCATCGGCAACGCGTTGGTAAAAATACCGGACGGGTTCAAGCCACTAAAACAGATTGACAAATTGCTGAAAGACCGGCAAGCCATGCTAACCGACACCAAAATGGTGAACTGGGGCACGGCCGAACTGCTGGCCTACGGTTCGTTGCTACTCGATGGAAAACCCGTTCGGTTGAGCGGTCAGGATGTGCAACGCGGTACATTCTCCCACCGCCATGCCGTGCTTCATGATTCGGAAACAAACGAATCCTATTCGTCGCTCGACTTTATTAAAGACGGTCAGCCAAAGTTTCAGATTTATAACTCGTTGCTGTCGGAATATGGCGTACTGGGTTTTGAGTATGGCTACGCGATGGCCAACCCGCACGCGCTGGTGATTTGGGAAGCTCAGTTCGGCGATTTCTCGAACGGTGCTCAACTTATCATTGACCAGTTTATTGCGGCTGGCGAATCGAAATGGGGTATCCAGAATGGGGTAACGCTCTTGCTGCCACACGGTTACGAGGGACAAGGACCGGAGCACTCCAACGCCCGACCAGAGCGGTATCTGCAACTGTACGCTCAGTATAATATGGTTGTGGCTAACATTACGACCCCCGCCAACTTCTTCCACCTCATGCGTAGGCAGTTGGCGTGGGGCTTCCGCAAGCCTTTGGTAGTGATGTCGCCCAAGTCGCTGCTTCGCCATCCCAAGTGCGTATCACCATTAGAAGAACTGACTAAAGGCACGTTCCAGGAAGTGTTGGGAGACACCTACGCACAAGCAAAAAAAGTGAAACGTGTACTGCTTTGCTCAGGTAAGGTCTATTACGATCTGCTCGAAAAACAGCAGACCGACCAGCGCGACGACGTAGCTATCGTTCGGCTTGAGCAGATAGCACCGTTGCCAAAAAAACAGTTGGATGCTGTGCTGGAGCCGTATAAAAAAGCCGAACTGGTTTGGGTACAGGAAGAACCGCAAAACATGGGTGCGTGGGGTTATCTGCTCCGGGTAGCGACCGATTTAAAACTACGGGTCGTTTCGCGAGAAGCAGCCGCATCGCCCGCAACCGGCTTCGCAAAAAATCATATTCGGGAACAAGCCGACATCGTTCGGAGAGCGTTTGACTAAATTCAGTTGTAAGTTGTAAGTGATTAAGTAATATGTATCATTTGATTACCATAGGTATTACTTAATCACTTACAACTTGCTCACTTACAACTTGACATATGGCTGTTGACATGAAAATCCCCGCTGTGGGAGAATCCATCACCGAAGTAACCGTTGGCACCTGGTACAAAAAAGAAGGTGACCACGTAAAAATGGACGATGTGCTGTGCGGACTCGACTCCGACAAAGCCACGTTCGAACTCACAGCCGAGGCCGACGGCATTCTGCACATTCTGGCGCAGGAGGGCGATGTGTTACCCATTGGTGCCAGTATCTGCACAATTGATAATGGCGGTGGCACGCCAGTTCCTGCACCAGCAGCAGAACCCGCAAAGGCTGAAGTACCGGTGCAATCGGCACCGGCTCCTACTCCACAGTCAGCCCCCTCCCCCGTTGTGAAAGCTGTAGCTGAAGCGGCCCAGCCTGCCAATACATCGGCTCCCGTTGCGGCTGCAAGTGTCATCGAAATGAAAGTTCCGGCAGTGGGCGAATCCGTTACGGAAGTGACAATTGCCTCCTGGAGCAAAAAAGATGGCGATCAGGTAGCTCTTGACGAGGTACTTTGCGAACTCGAATCCGATAAAGCTACGTTTGAACTCCCTGCCGAAGCCGCCGGAACGCTCCGCATTGTGGCGCAGGCGGGCGAAACGCTGCCCATCGGCGCACTGATTGCTAAAATTGAAGTGGGCACCGGTGCCGTTTCTACCGCTCCTGCTACTCCATCTGCCCCTCAGCCAGCGGTTGCACCCGTTCCCGAAGCGGCCACCAACGGACAGAATGGCAGTAGCTATGCGGCCCATTATCCGTCGCCCGCTGCGGCCAAGATTTTAGATGAGAAAGGTATTAATGCCCAGCAAGTCTCCGGTACGGGCGTTGGCGGTCGTGTGACAAAGGAAGATGCTGTAAAAGCGTCCCCAGCTCCCGCGCAAGCCGCTCCCCAGCCGCAACCGGTTGCGCCTACTCCGAAACCAGCTACTCCAACGCCTGCACCAGCTCCCGCAGCCAGTGGAGAACGGAATCAGCGTCGCGAGAAAATGACCTCGCTGCGTCGGACCATTGCCCGCCGGTTGGTAGCGGTCAAAAACGAAACGGCCATGCTGACCACCTTCAACGAGGTGGATATGAAAGCAGTTATGGACCTTCGGAACAAATACAAAGACAAATTCAAGGAGAAAAACGGCGTAGGTCTTGGCTTCATGTCGTTCTTCACGAAAGCGGTTTGTATTGCCCTGAAAGAATTCCCGGCAGTGAACGCTCAGATTGATGGCGACCAGATGATTTTCAACGACTTCTGCGACGTTTCGATTGCCGTTTCGACCGAACGGGGCTTAGTTGTTCCCGTTATTCGTGACGCCGATAAATTGAGTTTCGCGGGTATCGAAAAGGAAATCGTTCGGTTGGCTGGCCTCGCCCGCGACAATAAACTGACCATCGAGCAGATGACTGGCGGTACGTTCACCATCACGAACGGTGGCACGTTCGGGTCGATGCTGTCGACGCCAATCATCAACGCACCGCAGTCGGCAATTTTGGGTATGCATAACATCGTTGAACGGGCCGTTGTCGTCAATGGCGAGATTGTTGTCCGGCCAGTTATGTACTTAGCCCTGTCCTACGATCACCGGATTATCGACGGGAAAGAATCGGTTAGTTTCCTCGTGCGCGTAAAACAGATTCTGGAAGATCCTTCCCGCATTTTGTTCGATATGTAAATTTGTTGCCAATAATTCAGGATCATACAGACCGGTTTTATTAAACCATATTACAACAAAGCTCAGCCGGAAAAACGGCTGAGCTTTGTTGTAATATGGTCATTATCAATAATATAATCACAAATTAAGTTACTGCATTATGCATAAACGTGGGTGAATGTCAATATTATTATCAAAACACCAAAAATGCGCTCTCCGATCTTGTTCATTGGCTTTATAAACTATTTACTAAAAAGTATTCATATAATTACAACCTTTTATTATGTTTATGAATCATTGGAGTATCTGTTCCAATGCACCCGGACCCGTTTAAAGATATGAATCATACAATAATCCACCGTCAGTCTCTTTTATTTCGAGTGTTTATAGCTATGCTATTTTTTGGACTTACAAATGGTTGCAAGCCAGACGAAAACGTTTCTACAGATCCCACTGAAAATCGCTCAACTGGTTGCCGACTGACCAGCCGTATTATAAGTTTATCGAGTCCTGACATTTTGACCAGTAATTGGGTGTACGATGCGAACGGTATGCTGATTCAGCAGACGAATCCATCGACAGTCGGGTCTTATCCAACACGGGTCGATTTACACTATGATACCAATGGTTATCTACTAACAACTACTCAAATACATACGTACTCAGGTATTGGCGGTTTTTCATCGGATACACTTGTTACTAACTATGCGTATGCCAACGGCAGGCTGAGTAAAGAGGTAAGTGGTAGCCGCATAATTTCCTACGAATACAGCCTTTCGGGTGAGTTAACCAAAGTGGTCAACAATTCTGGACCTTACGTCGACACCGAAATTGATGTGTTTTCAGCAGGCAAACTGATGGATCATATTGTAGTGAACTACGAATCGAAAGCGGAAGTACGGCCATACCAGATCGACAATGGCCGGATTATTCGCGAGTACGTGGGTGACCACCGATATTATACAGGTTACCAATACGATGACCAGGGTAGACCCACAAAAATTGAGCGAGTTGATGGTACTACTGTTACCGAGTACTACACCTATTCTTATACGGACGGGAAGGCTTATTTTGATGCCATACCACTCCCGAAAGGGTGGCCAATGGTCACTCGAAAAAAGTTTATTTATGATGCGTTGCTTTTCGGCTCGTCTGTTATGCCAGTAGGCTTACCCACAAAGTGGGTTCGTTACTCAACCACGCGCATAGGCTCCACTGAGTTATTTAAAAATATAGTAAAAGAGTACACCCATGTCAAAAATGAACAGGGCTACCCGTTACGCTCTGACTACACAACAACGGTTTACACATCGTTCAACGAGATAGTTGGCACGCCCTCTCGCATTACAGAAACCTATACGTATGAAGGTTGTCAATGAGCTGTAGACCTGTTTTCGTTACATCCTATGTTCAACATTCTGTTTACGTGGTGTCAGCGGGGTCGCTTCTGCGATTCTCAAATCGCGCAGACGACTCCGCTGACACTACGCAAACAGACAATGTTACTCTTTTATCAAACTGACACCACCCATTTCAGGGGGTTGTGGGATGCCCATGAGTTGTAAAATTGTGGGGGCGATGTCGGCCAGTTTGCCATCTTTCAAGGCCGGGTGGTAGTCTTTATCCACCAGAATACACGGCACTAAGTTGATTGTGTGGGCAGTGTTTGGCGTACCATCATCATTAACCATAAACTCGGCGTTTCCGTGATCGGCAATGATGATTGTCGTATAGCCGTGCGCCAGAGCCGTTTCGGTAACAGCTTTAGCGCAGGCATCGGCGGTTTCTGCTGCTTTTATAACAGCATCGAACACGCCTGTATGACCCACCATATCGGTATTGGCGAAATTCAGGCAGACAAAATCGACGTCTCCTTTTTCCAGTTCAGGAATAATGGCATCCCGAATCTCGTAAGCAGCCATTTCGGGTTTCTGGTCATAGGTCTTCACTGGAACGGTCGTTGGCACGCCCTGTTCGTCATACACGACCATTTCCTTCGGCGATGGACACAGCAGGCGTTTTTCACCGGCGAATGGCTCTTCACGGCCACCCGAAAAGAAGAACGTAACGTGCGGATATTTTTCGGTTTCGGCAATCCGTATCTGCTTCCGGCCTGCTCCCGCAATGACTTCGCCGAGGGTGTTATGCAGATTATCTTTATCGAAAATGACCTTTACACCGACAAAATCATTGTCGTAATTAGTCATTGTGATATAATTCAGCGACAGTTTGTGCATGTCCTGCTCAGGAAAATCCTTCTGCGTCAGAGCCTGGGTTATTTCGCGTCCCCGGTCGGTGCGGAAGTTGAAACACAGCACCACATCTCCATCCTCAATTACGGCCACCGGCGACCCATCGGCGTTGCTGACAATGATTGGCTTGATAAACTCATCGGTTACACCGGCATCGTACGACGCCTGTAATGCTTTCGTTACGTCGGCGGCTGCTACTTTCTCCCCTGCGCCCTTCACCATCGCATCGTAAGCAACCTTCACGCGCTCCCAGCGGTTGTCGCGGTCCATGGCGTAATACCGACCGATAACGCTGGCAATCTGACCGGTCGAAACAGCCATATGTGCCTGTAAATCAGATAGATAACTCACTCCTCCTTTGGGATCGGTATCGCGGCCATCGGTAAACGCATGAACAAATACGTCCGTCAGATTATGGGCGTGCGCAATGGACAGCAATCCTTTGAGGTGTTCAATGTGGGCATGAACTCCCCCGTCGGATACCAGTCCAATAAAGTGAACTTTCTTACCGTTTGCTTTGGCGTAGCTCAGCGCATCGACCAGAACCGGCTCATTATCAAGCGTATGTTCCTCAACCGCTTTGTTAACTTTCACTAAATCCTGATACACAACCCGGCCCGCGCCCAGATTCATGTGACCCACTTCGGAGTTACCCATTTGGCCCGCTGGCAAACCAACGGCCAGCCCCGAAGCCTCTAATTTGCTATTGGGGTAGTTGGGGTACAGCGACTTCATGAACGGCGTATGGGCCGCTTCAATAGCTGACACTTCGGGCTTGAGCGGAATGCCCCAGCCATCGAGAATGATGAGAATAACTTTTTTGTTCATGTTGTAAAGAGTGAAAAAGTTGTAAAGAGTGAAAGAGTGAAAGAGCGAAAGAGTGAAAACCATCTGGGTTCCTCGCTCTTTCACTCTTTCACTCTTTCGCTCTTTAAATACATAAGCAATTGTCTACAACAGCGCAGGGTAATTTGATACACTTCGTCAAAAACCTCCGGGCCTTCGTAGTACGGGTCCGGCACATTGGGCTGATCGCTGACGTCCGGGTCAAATTCACGAAGCAAAAAAATTGTATCGTTTGAGTACAGGCCTGTGCTGCGGTAATTGAGTTTTTCGATGGCTTCGAGGTTGGTTTCATCCATTGCCACAAAGTAATCGAACTGCGCCAAATCATCGCCAATTAAACGCCGGGCACGATGGGTAAGCGTAAGGCCGTGTTCAAGTGCATTTTCGCGGGTACGGCGGTCGGCAAGTTGACCGATGTGGAACGATGCCGTTCCGGCAGAATCGCAACTTATTTGCTGCTCCAGACCTGCTTCGGCAACTAATTCCCTAAACACGCCCTCCGCCACCGGCGACCGACAAATATTGCCGTAACAAACGAAGAGAACAGAAATCATAATGTACAATGAATAATGTGTAATGAATAAAGAACCGGCAATTGTTTATTCATTGTACATTATTCATTACTTTTCCAACGGTTCATTTTTCTCATCGACGATGACAAACACGTCTTCACCGGGCTTTTTCATCAGGTATTTTTCCCGCGCAAACTTTTCACGAAGCCGGTCATTACCAAGCACTTCACGTCGTTCGGTCTGAACAGCTTTGATTTTCTCCTGATAAAACCGGGCGTCTCCGTCCAGTTCACGCAATTTCCACCAGTTCCGAATTTGGGTTGGCAGGTCATTCGCGTCGAAAAACGTCATCCACACCACTAAGCCTAAGCCGGTAGCGACGTAGAAATTGCGGAGATAGCGGAGAAGACGGTTTACCATAATCGTGATGTCGGGTCGGGTGGCCGGTGCCATCTCAAACCCGACACTTTTAAAATAAAAAGGTGTCGGGTTCTCAAACCCGACACCACACTCTCCACTAAAATTTCAATCCTGGAAAATACGCTGTTTCACCCAGTTCTTCTTCAATACGAAGCAGTTGGTTGTATTTCGCCATCCGGTCGGAGCGCGAAGCCGAACCCGTTTTGATCTGACCCGTGTTGAGGGCTACCGCAAGGTCAGCGATGGTTGCGTCTTCGGTTTCGCCGGAACGGTGCGACATCACACTCTTATACGAGTTGCGTTTCGCTAAATTAACAGCATCTATAGTTTCAGTCAGCGAGCCAATCTGATTCACTTTCACCAGAATAGCATTGGCAATTCCTTTGTCGATACCTTCCTGCAAGCGCGTAACGTTGGTCACAAACAGGTCATCACCAACAAGTTGTACGTTTTTACCCTTCAGTTCGTCGGTGTGCATTTTCCAGCCCGCCCAGTCGTCTTCAGACATGCCATCTTCAATCGACAGGATCGGGTATTTATTGGCCCAATCTTTCCAGAAACCGGCCATTTCCGACGAAGTCAGCTTATCGCCGGTCGATTTTTTGAAGTGATATACACCAGCCTCAGCATCGTAGAATTCCGATGAAGCTGCGTCCATAGCAATCCAGACATCTTCGCCGGGGCGATAGCCTGCTTTCTCGATCGCCTGAATAATGGTTTGAATGGCTTCTTCATTCGACTTAATATTGGGTGCAAAGCCACCTTCGTCACCAACGTTGGTGGCAAGGCCCATCTTTTTCAACACACCCTTGAGCGTGTGGAAGATTTCGGCTCCGATCCGCAGTGCTTCCGAGAAACTCGACGCATTAGCGGGCATAACCATGAATTCCTGAAAATCAATCGAATTATCAGCATGAGAACCGCCGTTCAGGATGTTCATCATCGGCACGGGCAACGTATTGGCATTCACCCCACCTATGTAGCGGTAAAGTGGCAAATTAGCTTCCTGTGCGGCTGCTTTGGCCGCGGCCAGCGACACACCGAGGATGGCATTGGCACCCAGGCGGCCCTTGTTTGGCGTACCGTCCAGTTCAAGCATAATTTTATCAATCATGCTTTGTTCAAAAACCGAAATGCCAACCAGTTCCGGGTAGATCAGCTCGTTAACGTTCGAAACGGCTTTCAGAACGCCCTTGCCCATATATACCTTTGGGTCCTCGTCGCGGAGTTCGACGGCTTCGTGTGTTCCGGTCGATGCGCCCGATGGTACGGCGGCACGGCCCAGAAAACCATTTTCGGTACGGACGTCCACTTCTACAGTCGGATTACCGCGTGAATCCAGAATCTGCCGGGCATGAATGCTTTGGATGGTACTCATTGCAAAGAAATAAGGAGAGTTAACAACGAAATATTTTATCGGTCCGGCACACCGGTTTACCGAGTTTGATTCCCAGACGATTAGGCTGGGAATCAAATCAGCCGCAAAGTAACGAAATACAGGGCAAAACTTTCAGCCTGATAACAGGATAGGTTGGTGACTTGCCGTATTTTTCAAGGTCTATAGGTTCCTGAAACAGAAGTTATCAGAAAATGTTGTCTATTTGTGTGCTTAATAATTGCCACTAAACAAACCATACCTATGCGCGGGCTATTGTATTTTCTGTTATTTTTAGTTGTTATTTTCGGTGTGCTTTACGCGCTTACGGGCTGGAGTTATAGCGATGGAGAACGCGCCGGAACCGTTTCCAAATTCAGTCGGCGGGGATTTCTGTTTAAAACCTACGAAGGTGTTCTGAATGTAGGCGGCTTTTCGGGCGAAACAGGTTCGCTGACACCGCAGTATTTTGATTTCTCCGTAAAAGATGATGCCGTTGCCAGTCAGGTTACGCAGGCCGTCAAAACAGGTCAGCGCGTGACGCTGCATTACGAAGAAAAAATCCTGAAGTTTCCCTGGAACGGCGAAACCAAGTACTACATTACGTCGGTTGAAGTCGTTGGACCAGCCGCTCGTCCGTATGGCGATGGATCGGCTTATCCAGGCTATCAGCCGGGTCAAACCCAGCCAGTTCAGCCTGCACCGGCTCAACCCCAGACTCAGCAGTCGGCACCTGCTCAGCAGCCTGCTACAGCCGACTCGACGCTGTAAGTGCAACACCCGTCAAAAGCCCGCCTATTTTGCTGATAATAAGGCGATTGGCGGGCTTTTTTGGTAGCAGTTATTTTTATGTGAACAAGCCCTAAAAACGGGTTGACTATTTCCGAAAACCATTTGGTAATCTGCCCTTTTTTGGGTAATTTTATCTGTTTAAACAACCATCCTAACATGGCAAAATCAGATACGGCGCAAGCCACAGCATCTGCTAATGACAGTAAATTAAAAGCGCTTCAGACAACCATCGAAAAGTTAGACAAAGCATTTGGCAAAGGCACGGTGATGCGCTTGAGCGAAAGCAAAGTCGTTGACATTCCGGTTATCTCAACTGGTTCATTGGGGTTAGATTTAGCCCTCGGTATCGGTGGCTTGCCACGTGGCCGCGTGGTTGAAATTTACGGCCCTGAATCATCCGGTAAAACAACGCTTACGCTGCACGCTATTGCCGAAGCACAGAAAGCGGGTGGTCTGGCTGCCTTCATCGACGCTGAACATGCTTTTGACCGTTCTTATGCTGAAAAACTTGGCATCGACGTTAAAAACCTGCTGATTTCCCAGCCCGACAACGGCGAACAGGCACTCGAAATTGCCGAGCATTTGATTAGTTCCGGCGCCATTGACATTATTGTTATCGACTCCGTTGCCGCGCTTGTGCCAAAGGCTGAGATTGAAGGCGAAATGGGCGAAAGCAAAATGGGTCTTCAGGCTCGTTTGATGTCGCAGGCGTTGCGGAAACTGACCGGTACAATCAACAAAACGGGTTGCTGCTGCATATTCATCAACCAGTTGCGTGAGAAAATCGGCGTGATGTTCGGTAACCCCGAAACGACAACGGGCGGTAATGCCCTTAAATTCTACGCATCGGTTCGGCTTGACATCCGGCGCATTGGCCAGATTAAAGAAGGCACCGATAACGTTGTAGGTAACCGCACGAAGGTGAAGGTCGTGAAAAACAAACTGGCCGCTCCGTTCAAAGTTGTTGAGTTCGACATCATGTACGGACAGGGTATTTCCAAAGTCGGTGAAATCCTTGACTTGTCGGTCGAAATGGAAATCGTGAAGAAATCAGGTTCCTGGTTCTCGTACGGTACAAGCCGGTTAGCACAGGGCCGCGATGCAGTGAAAGAACTACTCTTAGACAATCCTGAACTGATGGCCGAGATCGAAGGCAAAATTCGGGCTAAGATTGCCGCAGATGACGATGCATTACTCGATCCCATCGGCGCAACCGAAGACGATGACGAAGGTGCCATTGATGATTAGTTGTTATTAATTACGTTTAACAAGCAAAAAGGCAGGACGAAATCTTGCCTTTTTGCTTGTTAAACGTTTGGAGATAATCTGGTTTTAAGTTATCTTGTTGGCTTCAATAAGCTTTTTTAATCGCTTGTCAATCAAATAATTGGCCGAAGTGAGAAGTTACATCTACCAGTTTTCCAGATTTAAAAGTCAATTTTTTTTCTTGAGGATCAAACTTAAATGTACAGGGTATACCCACTTCTTTTTTAGGTCCCGATGGAACCAGAATTTGCGTATTATCACAAAGCTTAGGGCTGACCAATCTCTTCAAGTCGTTATACCATGCTTTTTCTCTCCTAAAAATTTGTTCAGAGCCATCATAGACTAATAACAGAGTGCTATCAATGTATACGTAATTATTCGGCAAAAAATCTTCAAATTCAAATAAAACAGCGAACGCGGATAAAACCGCTTCACATGTATTACTTGTTCTTGCTTTAATAACCAAGACAGGAACTCCAGATTCTTTACTACCCGTTAGATTTTCTCGTACAAATTCTCGTAAAACAGCCTTAAATCTATCATCATGTACGACTGACTCTTTTAAAGTCGGCTGTGCGGATACGCACACAGCAGATAGTAGCGTTAATAATGTTAAGCGCACAAAAATTAAAGCCATTGCTTTTCAGTTTTTAGGTTGGTTGACTCAACCGTAGTAACTATGTTCTGGGTGGTTGACAGACAAACTTAAACAACCACCCAGAGTATTGTTATTCGCGACGAAACCGCCAGGAAGCGTAGAGCAACAGAAGCGAACTGACCATAAACACGGCTGAAGGAATATAATACCAACTGCTTTCTTGATCAAAGATCAGTTGGTATTTATAATGCCGAAGGACACTTACTCCATACTCAATAACAACTTCCCAGAGAAATACCAACGCGATAGTTGTCAAAACCCTTCTTCTTAAGGCAAGTGAGCCAATTCCAATCAACCATAAATATACTCAGCCAAACAGACTTAGAAATGGAAAAATACAGTACCGATAAATAGAAGGAGGAATGGCCCCAACTATTAATAATCAGCTTACGTTTAGGAAGCTCTAAAGTTGGTGTAGACTACTCTAGTATTTCCATCCAGGCAGAGAGATAGCTGTGCTTTTTCGTTGTTGAATTATCTTATTTTGCTTTATGGTAAGTTGTCGTATTTCGGGGTCATAATCTATTCCCATTCGAAACTGCTCTAATGTGTGTACTGAGAGTTTAGTACTTAACATTTTTTTCACTTCATCCCAACGCTTACTCAGCATGAATACAGGTGGATTGCTTAAGTAAACTAAAACAGGGTACTCTTTAAATTGACCAATAAGGGATGGAATATTTTCCTCTAATTGAGCCGTGCTTTTAATACTACTTACATAAACATCGGTTGCAGACGAGTCTTTAGAAGGAGCAATTACTAAAACTAAAATTTCTCGTTGCGAAAGCTCTTTTTGGGCCCGTTCTAAAATAGGGCTAATTTTTTGATTGTCTAAAGAAACGGTAGCGTATTTAGTGATTGGCGACTGCGCATATACCGTGCTGATTGCGATAAATGCAAATTGCATACTCAAAATGAGTTGACTTATATTTTTCATTGTCCGTAAAAGTTAAAATTAGTGCTACAGTTTGTAACATCATTCCTCGAACCTACAGAAACAGATTGCCCATTTGTAAGTTTTATTATGTTATTATAACCAATTATGTACGTGGGAATACCTCTGTTTTTTTGGTTATTTATATCAGGTGGGCTAGCTACCGTATCTTCTAAAGAATTGAGATGTGTATGTAAAGTAGCATACACCTCCAATTTGTTTCCTTCATAAGTAATAAAAACTTTACCATTCTCTTTTGTGAGGCAACCTAAGTAATTTAGATTAGTAGAGTGAGTATTATTAAAATCCTGTTGACCAGTGCATTGATCGACCCCCTCAGTAGGTAACCATAAAATACCGGAACTGGTTAATAAAGCACCATTTTCTTTACTTCCCCACCAATTACCATCACTTGCAAAAGAACCGCTGTTCTCCCATATTGCTTTAAGAACTTTACAAGTATTTTCTTTTTTGTTCATGCCTACTTTAGGAGGTGTAGAGTCATTACCATTGCTGCCGCTACCACCGCCACTACTACCACCACCACCGCCAGCAGACCCACCACCGGAACCGGAACCGCTTCCTGACCCGCTGCCACCACCCGACCCCGAACCACTCCCACCGGTAGAGGCACCACCCGATTTCAGCTTTTCTCCCCGAACCACTACCTCCGGCAGTGTAATGCCATCACTTGGCTTTACCCCCTTACGGACATTAGGGCTGTTATCACTGAAACTAACCTGACCGGTCGCCAGAGGATCGGTCGCTCCGCAGATTTTAACTGAAATCGCGTAGTTATTGGTCCCCTGACCATTGTATTCCCACTCGGTATGAAAACCATGATAACGAGCTGCCGGGTTATTGCCAAACGCACCGACCAGATCAGAGCGGTCGTCACTTGCCTCCACAGTCGCTACCTTCGCGCCATTAACATAAATGTCAACCAGCAGGGGTTTATTATAGTCGCTCTCGTCTAATGCCCAACCGCTAATGCCATTTCCATTTAATATATCGACACAACCGCGTGGCCTACTCACGGAGCAGGGATCAGCAGGGTTCGGCGTATTACTGCCCTGATTGTTAGTATTACCGCCCGAAGACGTTCGGGGATCTGTCTGAGCGAAGCATTGATAGTTGGCAAAGCCAGTAGCTAAAACCCAGGATTGCGGCCTAAAATTACTTCCGTCTCCATAAGCCGCGTACCATATACCGTTATGTTGGCGGGCGTAAATCTGCTCACCATACCAACTGATAATGGGCGTATTTGGATCAAAACTGCAATCTGAAAAAGCGGCTCTTGCTGCACTCTGTATCACCGGTTCAGGTGCAGAAGGAGTTGCCTCAGCAAGTGACTCTACCGAGCGACGGGGCGCAGGACGAACCTCCAGTGTCAATTCATCTTTAACGACAAATAAACTGTTGGCATCGGCCTGACCATGTCCCCGCAACAAGCGAAATAAAGGCTTTATGTCGAGTCTGGGAAAGTAGCCTTTCAATGTATACCGCGCTACAGGCGAAGCTGTGGTTAAGGTAGCACCGCAGTAATCGATATAATCGCCACCCGTTTGTACGAAGCCCTCAGGCGGAACCACCTTTAACCGAAAGGAGTTAGCTCCTTCAACGGTATATAAGAGTGCGGGCGAAACGGCTGTGTAATAAGCCGTTATGGTAATCTCTATCTCCTCATCAGTAAAGATTTTCTTTTTGTTCGCTGTCATCCTGAAACGAATCGGGTCACTACTAAAACGAGACAACGAAAAGTCGCTTTTTACTTTTTTAGGAGGCATTTCTTTAAACGAAGAAAGCCCTAACACAAGCAGTAAACCTGCTATGAAGAGAAATGGACGCGAAATCGCGTAGGCCAGTACCTGTTTTTTCATAAAAATGGCTTAAAAGTGATAACCCCACAAAGGTTACAGGTCACCTTTAAGCCATTTTTGACCTACATCAAATTATGATTTTACATAGGATATTTTTTTAGATCGTTGTTGCCCGAATTCGACTCAGGGCTGCCTGTGTGATATTTAAGTAAGAGGCAATGTGTTTTAGCGAAACCCGATTAAGAATACCCGGAAACTGACGCTGTACTAACTCATACCGTTCTTCGGCACTATGAAACATCATCATTTTCATTCGCTCATCGAGTTTCAGGTAATTACCCGTGATCAACAAACGACCTAATCGTTCAACCGATGGAAACTCAGCAAATACAGGTTCCATCAACTGATATTGAATACTGCAAATGACTGATTCTTCTAATAATTCGACGTTGTAAACGGTTGGCTGTTGGGTGAAGAGACTATCTATTGCGCTAACTAAATCCGTTTCAAAACCAAACCAGGCTGTTACTTCATTATCGTTTTTGTAATAGAAAACGCGTGCTGCCCCCTGAACCATAAAATGAAACTCGTGGCAAACCGCCCCGGCTGCCTGAATCAGTGCCCTTCGGGGCAACCGGCGTTCGATGGTTATTTTCCTGATAGCGCATTCTGCCCTGTAGTCCAGCTTGACAATTGTGTTTAAATAATTGATAAAATCGTCCATATAAGGTAACATAACCCATTGGTAATCAATGAGCTAATCAGCAAGTATAGGACTTTGCTCTTAAACACGTCTAAATTAAATGCAGGTAAACCAAAAAGCGTCGGCCACATGACCAACGCTTTTTGGTTTAAGCATCTATGTTTAACCTGTTTACCGTTTTTCGAGGGGCACAAATTCGCGCAGGGTGGCACCGGTGTAAATCTGGCGCGGACGGCCAATGGGTTCTTTCTGCTCACGCATTTCTTTCCACTGCGCAATCCAGCCCGGCAAACGACCAATGGCGAACATCACCGTAAACATGTTTGTGGGAATGCCGAGGGCGCGGTAGATAATGCCGGAGTAGAAATCGACGTTGGGGTACAGCTTGCGCGACACGAAATACTCGTCGTGCAGGGCCGCTTCTTCCAGGCCTTTGGCAATTTCCAGTACCGGGTCGTTCACGCCCAGTTTGCTCAATACGTCGTCGGCAGCTTTTTTGATAATCCGGGCGCGGGGATCGAAATTCTTGTACACCCGGTGACCAAAACCAAACAGCCGGAAGCCCGTCGTTTTGGCGTTTTTGGCCATCTCGACGTACTTCGACACATCGCCACCGTCGGCTTTGATGTCTTCGAGCATTTCAATTACTTCCTGATTGGCTCCACCATGCAGTGGCCCCCACAGCGCACTGATACCCGCGGAGATGGACGAATAAATATTGGCCTGTGACGAACCCACTAATCGAACTGTTGAGGTCGAGCAGTTCTGTTCATGGTCGGCGTGGAGAATGAGCAGTACGTTCAGGGCTTCCGTAACCACCGGATCGACTTTGTAGTCTTCCACCGGCAGCGAAAACATCATATTCAGGAAGTTCGGAATATAGTCGAGCTGATTTTTGGGGTAGTTGGCCGGATGGCCCTGCGCCCGTTTATACGACCAAGTGGCAATGGTGGGCAACTTAGCCAGCAGCCGAATAATATGCAGGTCGGTTTTGTCTTCTTCCTTACCACTTTCCAGATCAGGGTAGAACGCGCTCATGGCACTTACCAGCGACGACAGTACGCCCATTGGGTGCGCTTTGACGGGAAAACCATCGAAGATTTTCCGCATGTCTTCATTCACCAGCGTGTGCCGACGAATGGCGGTTTCAAAGGTTGTAAACTCCTCCTTTGTAGGCAGTTCGCCATAAATCAGCAAATAGGCAACCTCCAAAAACGATGCTTTAGCGGCCAGATCTTCAATAGAATACCCCCGATACTGGAGAATGCCCTTTTCGCCATCTAAGAAGGTAATGGCACTTTTGGTAGCACCGGTATTTTTATAACCCCGGTCTAACGTAACATAGCCGGTCTGATCACGGAGATTCGAGATGTCGAAAGCTTTTTCGTGTTCGGTTCCTTCCAGAGTCGGAAATGAATACGACTTACCATCGACGGTTAATTCAGCGGAGTTTGCCATACAAAAATTCAGGGGTAGAGAATTCAGAAATAATGAATTATGGGTTTATTAAGCAACAGGAGCCTGCGCCATCGGCGATTAGCCGTACAGCCCGGACGAATCCACCGCACCGGCGAAATTAGTCCAAAAACCCAAACGACAAATGGAATTGTCTAAAAAAAGCCATATTACGTTTGTATTATGGTGTAACCTGCTGAAAAAGCAATAAGTTTTCCGGCTACCGTTTGTAGAAAACTCCGCCTTTCATGACGACCCGAACCCGCTGAACATTCGCAATTGTCTGTGTTGGATCGCCCTCAACGGCCACTAAATCAGCCAGCAAACCGGGACGAATTCGCCCCCGGTCGGTCAAGTGAAACACATCGGCGTTGACAGACGTAGCGGAACGCATAACATCCATTGGTTTCATACCGTAATCCACCATCATGACCAATTCGCGGGCATTATCGCCATGGGAGAACACGCCCACATCGCCACCGGCACAAATGGTAACGCCCGCATCCAATGCCTGTTTGAAGGTGACACGTTTTTGTTTAATACGTTCCGGCTCGGGCTCCTGCCCTTTTTTCCAGCCCCTATATTGGCTGACTGCATCGCCAGCCGCCAGCGTTGGGCAGAGGGCTGTACCGTTTTGCTTCATCAGGGCAAAAATTTCGGGCATTCCGGCATCGCCGTGTTCAACAGTTTCGCAGCCGCCCAAAATCGCCCGGCGCATGCCTTCAGCGGTGGAAGCATGAGCAATGACCGCCCGGCCACTGCTTTTGGCGACTTCTACAATGAGCTTAATTTCGTCGATGGTGTAGGTCGGACGGGCTTCGGCCATCAGCCCCCAGCGGTAATCGGCGTAGATTTTTATGGCATCGGCTCCTTTGCCAATCTGCCTCCGAATGGCCTGAATCAGTGCATCATGCCCATCGGCTTCTTCGGCTCCCTGCGGTACGTCGATGTCGGGACTGAACCCTTTGGGCGCATAGCTTCCGGTCGCGATGAGTGCCCGCGTCACGATAATCATGCGCGGACCGGGGATAATGCCCTGATTGATGGCCTGTTTCAGTCCCACATCATCATAATCAGCCCCTTCCGTGCCGAGGTCACGCACCGTTGTAAAGCCCGCCAGCAGTGTGTTGCGGGCGTGAACCGTCGCCCGCGCCACCCGCAATGAGCGAGCTTCTTTCAGGACTTGATCGTCCCAGGGCGTTTCGTTGTACGGGTGCAACAGCAAATGCGAATGGCCTTCAATCAGGCCAGGCAATAGTGTGGCTCCCTTCAGATCAATTATTTCAGCACCATTTGCCGATATGGAATTTGCCGGACCAACGGCTTCAATTTTATCACCCTTCACGCGAACCACCCAACCCTCATGCACCGTTTCGCCATCAAAAACGCGGTCGGGACGGAGGAGCATTGGCGCAAACAGGCTCCCGGCTGTTTGCTTTTCAGTCTCCCTCTGAGCAAACAGCCGGGAGCCTGTTTGCGCCAATAGTAGGCAAACCACTAAAATTAATCTACTCAAAATCATTGTATTCAGGCTTAATATACGTCCATTTCCAGTCCTGCCAACGTTCGCAAAGACCCGCTTTTACAGGATTTTGCAGGATATATTGCACGATACGATGCAGTTCGTTCCGGTCATGGGGCATCCGGTCAAAGCTGCCGTGTTCCCAAAATGGACCGGAACGATTTAATCGCTTATTGCCTTCAACGGCTGTAAATCCTTTTAGGCTTTGCAGCACACGGTCGAGCGTAATACCGGGCTGTTTCGGGTCGGTTTCGTTTAGCGTAATCACCAGATGTATGTGGTTCGACATGATGGTATAAGCAATCAGTTCGTACTTTTTAACATCCCAATGGTGAAATGCCTGAGCAATCACACTCGCTACTTGTTCATCCCGCAACCACATCGGTCCATTCTCTGCTTTATCAACAATAGCTTCGTATTTAGCGAAGAAAATGCGTTCGAGTTTATCCAGTTCAACTTCAGCCTTATCAAAGGCGGCTTTGATTTGTAACTTTCGCAATTCGTATTCTTCGACTAACCTCACTTTTTCTATTTGTGGTATGGAACCGGCCAGCCGGGTTGTAACAAAAAAAGTACCACCCAACGGCTGAATATGAGGTAAATGTCTGGAAATATAAAATTCGCGGTAGTTCATTAGCAGGCCGTAACAGGCTCTGGCTGTTACTAACCTCATCTGACAAATCCGTATCATAAAAGCAACAGCCAGAGCCTATTACGGCCGCAGCCGCCGAAGCACTGCTTCGCCAAACACGAGCACGACCAAGCCCGGCAATAAAATCGCGCCAGCCCGAAAACCCGCTCCGGTCAATTTATAAATGCCTGTATTGTACTGCGTAAAACTCTGAAACAGGTAGTAAACCGAAACTGCCAAGAGCGCAACGGTAATGCCAATCGCTGCGGGTCGGCTCAACCGGCTGATTAACCACGTTATCACCAGCGTTACACCGACCACAGTTGCAACCGTGCCTAACGCTTTCGGAAACGTTTCGATAGCGGAGTACTCAAAAAAGAACACCCCAGCCTGACCAATCAGATTGGGGTGTGCCAAGAGCCAGCCGTCCAGAACGATCAGCACCAGCAGTAAAATGTAAAAGAAGGGGTTACGCATGAAACTGTTTTCGCAGGTTGTTTTAAGATCAACGAAGCTAATCGCTTTTACGTCTTTTACCCTGCCAACTCCATTTTCAGAAACTTGCCGGTATAACTTCCCTTTACTTCAGCTACTTTTTCGGGGGTTCCTTCAGCGATGATGTAGCCGCCTTTATTACCACCTTCGGGGCCGAGGTCGATGAGGTGATCCGATACTTTGATGACGTCTAAATTGTGTTCGATAATCAGGACGGTATTGCCCTTGTCGGCGAGTTTGTTCAGTACGTCGAGCAGGTGGGCGATGTCCTGAAAATGCAGGCCGGTGGTTGGTTCATCGAGGATGTACAGCGTTTTGCCGGTGTCTTTCTTCGATAATTCTTCGGCAAGTTTCACACGCTGCGCTTCCCCACCCGACAGTGTGGTGGCGTGTTGGCCGAGGGTGATGTAGCCCAGACCCACATCGTTCATAGTCGTTACTTTCCGCAGAATTTTCGGCTGGCTGGCGAAGAAATCCAGTGCCTGCTCAACCGTCATATCGAGCACGTCGGCAATGGATTTGCCTTTGAAACGAACTTCCAGCGTTTCGCGGTTAAAGCGTTTGCCTTTGCAGGTTTCGCACATGATATGCACATCGGGCAGAAACTCCATCTCGATTTTCTTCATGCCCGCGCCTTCGCAGCCTTCGCAACGGCCACCTTTCACGTTGAACGAGAACCGACCCGGTTTGTACCCCCGGATTTTGGCTTCGGGAAGTTCGGCAAAGAGCGTTCGGATGTCCGAAAACATACCCGTGTAGGTAGCGGGGTTTGAACGCGGTGTGCGGCCAATGGGTGATTGATCGACTTCAATAACTTTGTCTAAATGCTCCAGTCCATCCACCGTTTTGAACGGCAATGGCTCGCGCTTGGACCGAAAAAAGTGTTTATTCAGCACCGGAAACAGCGTTTCATGAATCAGCGACGATTTGCCGCTACCCGATACGCCCGTAATGGTCACCATCTTGCCAAGCGGTAGTTTCAACGTAACGTTTTTGAGGTTATGGCCGGTTGCGTTCTTGATAATCAGAAACTTACCGTTCCCTTTACGTCGTTCAGCCGGAACCTCGATATTCCGCCGACCGCTTAGATAGTCGGCGGTGGTGCTGTTACCCGCCGGGCCGCTGTACTGGTTTTTCAGGAACTCTTCGGGCGTTCCCCGGTTAACGACCTGCCCGCCGTGCCGACCCGCGCCCGGACCAATATCGAGGATATAGTCCGATTCGAGCATCATGTCTTTGTCGTGTTCAACGACCAGAACGGTGTTACCCAAATCGCGCAAATTCTTAAGCGAATCAATTAATTTGACGTTGTCGCGCTGGTGCAGACCAATACTCGGCTCATCCATAATGTACAGTACGCCAACCAGTTGCGTTCCAATCTGCGTGGCTAACCGAATGCGCTGCGCTTCACCACCCGATAAGGTACGTAATGGCCGGTCGAGGGTGAGGTAGTCGAGGCCAATGTCGAGCAGGAAGCCGATGCGCTTGCGGATTTCTTTCAGAATTTCCTTGCCAATTACGTTCTGCCGGTTGGTCATGCGGCTCTCCAGCCCCTCGAACCAGACCACCAGTTCCGAAATGTCCATGCGGGCCAGTTCGGAGATGTTTTTCTGGTCGATTTTGAAGTTCAGCGATTCTTTTTTCAGCCGTGCACCCTCGCATTCGGGACAGGTTTTCACGACCATAAAGTCTTTGAGCCAATCCTGAATTTTATCGGTACTGTTCTCCTGTTGCCGCTTCAGAAAATTAACAATGCCCTCAAATTTGAAGCTGTAGTAATCTTCTCCGACGTACTTTTTGGACGGTACGGTGGCTTCCTCTTCCGTGCCGTACATGAGCGCGTGAAGCAGGTCTTCCGGGAATTTGACGACGGGCGTGGTGAGGTTGAGTTTGTACTTCTTGAGAATCGCTTCGATTTCCTTGAAAATCCACAACTCCCGGTATTCGCCCAGCGGGGCAATGGCTCCCCGGCTAATACTCAGTGACTTATCAGGAATAACCGATTCTTCGGTAATTTCTTCAACCACGCCCAGCCCGTTACAAACCGGACAGGCACCGTAAGGCGAGTTGAACGAAAACGAGTTTGGCGATGGTTCGTCGTAGCTAATGCCCGATTCGGGGTCCATCAGATTCTGTGAGAAATACACCAGCGACCCGGCTCCGTCGAGCATCTGCATCGCACCTTTACCCTGCTTCAACGCAGTTTGAATCGACTGGCTCAACCGATACCGGTCTTCCGATTTTGGTACGAGCCGGTCAATTACGATTTCGATGTCGTGAATTTTATAGCGGTCCAGTTGCATTTTCGGCACAATGTCCTGCACCACGCCATCGACCCGAACTTTGGTATAGCCGGTTTTGGCAATCTGCACGAACAGTTCGCGATAATGCCCTTTGCGACTGCGAATAAGCGGTGCCAGCAGGGTCAATTTCTGCCCTGCATATTGCTCCAGAATAATGTCGATAATCTGATCCTGCGACTGCCGTTCCATTTTGCGACCCGTCACGTACGAATACGCTTCGCCCGCACGGGCATAAATCAATCGCAGAAAATCGTAAATCTCGGTTGTCGTTCCGACGGTGGAGCGGGGATTTTTGGACGTCGTTTTTTGCTCGATGGAGATCACCGGACTCAGGCCGTTGATTTTATCCACGTCGGGCCGTTCCATGTCGCCAATGAACGAGCGGGCATAGGCCGAAAAGCTCTCCATATAGCGACGCTGGCCTTCGGCATAAATTGTATCGAACGCCAGCGACGATTTGCCACTGCCACTAATACCCGTTACGACCACCAGCTTGTTGCGGGGGATAGAAACGTCAATGTTTTTAAGGTTATGTTCACGGGCACCGAGCACTTCAATATGGTCGTATCCCGTCAGGTCAATATCGGTAAGTTGCGGCTTTTCTTCAGTCGTCACGTTGGCAAGGCTTATTCTTAAGAACAACGTAAAACGAGTAGGGGTAGTTTCCAGAAATCAGGCTGGTTTAGGCAACTGGCAAATCTATTCCTGTTACCGTGAATCCAGCCATAACCGGGTAAGGCTGACATCAGGCTCTCATACGTTTTTCCATCATACCAGCCACCAAACCAATCGTTGACCGGCGGGACAGAAAACGGGGCAGCAGTGACTGAACATAATTGTCGAAACCGATGATCGTATAATTTTTATTTCTCCTGAAGGCTGCTATACCCTGCCGGGCTACCGTTTCGGGCGAGTCGGCCCGCATTCCGGTTGTATCGGCGTTGGCCTCCTGCTGAAAGCCAGTGTCGGTATTTCCCGGACAAAGCGCGGTTACAGTGATTCCCTTATGGCGATATTCGCCGTAGAGTGCTTCCGAAAAACTCAGCACAAATGCTTTTGTGGCGCAATAGGCCGCAATATATGGGCAGGGCTGAAACGACCCCGTTGAGCCAACATTGATAATACCACCCTCACCGGTTGCCAGCATATTGGGAAGCACGTGGTACGTCAGGGCCATCAGCGAGGTGATATTGAGTGTAATCATGGCTTCGTAATTTTCCAGCGGTTCATCCAAAAAATTACTCCATTTGCCTATGCCCGCATTGTTAATGAGCAAATCGACGGTCAATCCCGCTTTTTCGATGGTTTTCGTCAGCGTGTCAACGGCCCCAGCCTGCGACAAATCAGCCGGAAATACGTGGACAGGAATAGGGTATTGTTGGGTTATCGTTTTAGCGATGTCGTGTAGCCGGTCTCCTGAGCGAGCCGTTAAGATGAGGTGTACACCTTCTTTCGCCAACTCGAAAGCAAAGGCTTTCCCAATGCCCGAAGAGGCTCCCGTTATGAGTGCCGTTTTTCCTTTAATCGTTTTCATTCTGCGTTTCGTTTACCCTGATTATGAGGTTACGTTCCAGCCTATCGTACCGAACAGATGTCATCTTTACGTTTCGGTGTTAAAAAAGATGACATCTGTTCGGTACGATAGGCTTAAACCCACCCGATTACGGGGCAAAGGTCAACGCCCGCCAATGAAGTTTACTTGACAAATGTTAGGAAATCAGTTGCCGACGAATGCGGCTGAGCGATTCGGGCTTTACGCCAATATACGAGGCAATGTATTGAAGCGGAACGGCCTGAACAATAGCCGGTTGCTGGTCTACTAATTTCAGGTAACGCTGCTCTGCCGACAGGGTAATCAGGTCGCGGCTGCGCTGGTTGTTGAACACCAAATACTGATCGGCCATGAACAGGCCAAAAAGGGCCAGATTATGACTCTCGCGGTAGAGTGTTGCCAGATTATCTTTTGTGATCCGAAGCAGTTGGCAGGCCGTAATGCTCACAACTGCCTCATCTGCCGGGGCTTTGGTTGTAAAGCTGGTGTACGACGTAATAAAACTGCCCGAACCGCCGAGGTGATTGGTAATTTCGTTTCCATCTTCAACATGATACGCCCGAACGAATCCGGTATTGATAAAATACATATACGCAGCTACCTTCCCGATGTCAACCAGCGTTTCCCCTTTCGGGCAGTCAACCGGCTCAAATAAACGCGTAATGAGAGCCTCGTCTGCCAAGGTAGGCAAAACGAGTTGGTTGAGTAACTGACCGAATATATGAAAAGGCTCCTGCATCATTTTCTGATGGCTACGTAAGTATCAATTGAACCGCACCGGCGGACCGGCAGATTTTTATGATCTTTATGATTTACGCAGATTATGATTAAAGATGATTTATTTAATCATGAACTGACTTAACGTGAATACGGGATTAAATGAGCCCCGTAGGGGCATTATGTCAATAGAAATGATCCCCATCGTCGGGGCAACATGATCTTATGCGAGACCCCAACATACCGCCCCTACGGGGCTAAAACCGACTGAGAGCCATTCATTTCTATTGACATAATGCCCCTACGGGGCTTAACCGCTTAAAATACAGTACATCTAATCCCGTATTCACGTTAACTTAATGAAAGGACTGTGATAGTGCCTAAAATCACACCTAATCTTATAGATCATAGAAATCAGCCGGTCCGCCGGTGCGGTTCTATTGTTCGTATCCCGATGGCCGCTTATCGAACCAGGGTTTTTCCTGCTCCAACTGCCCCGCCAGCCGAAACAAGGTTGCTTCGTCGCCGAGTTTAGCCGCGAACATCACTCCGATTGGTAAACCCTCTGCCGACCAGTGCAGCGGCACCGACATGGACGGCTGACCGGTCATGTTCGTAATGACAGTAAATGAGATGTAGCCCAGTGACCGTTCGGCGAGGTCATTTACTGTTTTGCTGCCATTCAGGTATTTTAATCCGCCAAGAGAATCCACTAATTTCAGCAGCCGCTCTTCCGATGCTTTATTTTGAAAGGTCCCAATGGCGATGGGCGGACGCGGCAACGTTGGCGTCAAAAATAGGTCATAGGTTTCGTGAAGCTGACCCATACTGCGGCTCAGGGTGTTCCACCGCCGTTTCTGATAGGCCGCATCAACCGACGAGAATCCTTCGGCCAGCCGGGCCTGTGCCCAAGTGTTCAGTTCAACATCGTCGCGCCGGACAGGCCGACCCAAATAATAACCCAACTCGCGGAGCGTAACTGCCGTTGCGCTTATCACATTCAGAAAAAACGCTTCGGTTACAAGTGCTTTCTCATAGGGCAACGGCACTTCCTCAACGGTATGGCCTAATTTTTCCAGCAAACGAGCCGTTTCCAAGACCGCACGAATACACTCCGGGTCAGTGGGTTGCGAATCTATAAGCGATTGCGTCGAAAAGGCAATTCGCAATTTTCCCGACTCTCGCCCTACTTCATCCCGAAACGGGCGTTCTGGCGGGGCAATGCCGTAGGGGTCACCAGCGAATGGCCCACATACTGCATCGAGCAACCCTGCACTATCGCGGACGGAACGGGTAACGGCATGGCCCACTACGGCCCCGTTCCATAACTCGCCGAAGTGCGGGGCGAGTGTGACGCGCCCCCGCGAAGGTTTCAGTCCAAACAATCCGCAGCACGAAGCCGGAATACGAATGGAGCCGCCCCCATCCGAAGCGGTTGCTGCCGGAACAATGCCAGCCGCCACCGCTGCCGCCGACCCGCCACTCGATCCGCCCGGCGAGTGAGTCGTTTTCCACGGGTTCCGGGCGGGACCGTAGAGTTTCGATTCGGTATAGGGCGTCAGGCCAAATTCGGGCGTGTTGGTTTTCCCGAAGAAAACCAGGCCGGCGGCTTTCAGGCGTTTGATTACCTCACTGTCGGTTGTAGACACATAATCTTTGTAGCCCTTACAGCCTGATTTCATGGGCGTTCCGGCCCACTCCAGTTCCAAATCTTTCACCAGAAACGGTACGCCCCGAAACGGGCCATTTTCCGGTAATTGCTTCGTCATTGCCCGACCGTTATCGTACAAAGGCGTAACAACAGCGTTCAATTGCGGATTGACGGCTTCAGCACGGACAATAGCCGTTTCGAGCAATTCTCCCGCCGACACCTCACCCGTGCGGACAAGGTCGGCTAAAGCGGTGGCGTCGTGTTTGACGTACTCGTCGAACGACAGGGCTTGCGGGCGGGCAGTTTGCATGAAAAGGGTTAGGTTTGTCAAATATATCAAACGTTCAAACGATGCTATTTATGCAGTAGGCACCGCATCGGGCAAGAGTGTTCATCGTTTACTGCTTCGCGGTAGCCACACCGATTTTGGAATCAGCGGTGCCATAATACAAAAACCAACGACCCCGAAACGGCACCATGCCTTCCAGAAAAACAACCTGATTCACCTGCCCCTGCATTTCGTAAGGCTGGTCGGGTTTTATAAAGTACGTGTCCGAGCGGTCGATTAATTTAGCCGGGTTCTTCGCGTCAAATAGCAGTTGTCCGCCTGCATAGGCTCCTTCGGGCAGATTCACATCACCATTTTTGGCATCGTTCATACCATTGTAAATGAGCAGAATACCGTTTTTGGTCATCATGGCAAACGGCCCCGGCTCAATCAACCGATAGTCATGTTTGCCTTTTCTTGACTCCGCCACAGCCAGCAGACTTCCACCCCCATCGGCCGACCGATCCGTTTCGAGGGGTGTCCAGTGCAGCAAATCAGGGGATGTAGCGAGTTTGAGTTGCGGTTTATCGCCCCAATACATCCAGTAGGTTCCGTTTATTTTCTGCGCCACAAATCGACTGCCAACCCGTTTGCAAACAATAGCACCCGACTTCGACCAGCTATCGCGGTATTTACCATTGTTGAATTCACCAAAAGCCAGCCCCTGTTTTTGCCAGTCTGTCAGGTTGCGCGAGGTAGCCACGCAGAGCCGGGCTGTTTTGCCATCATAGGCGGTGTAGGTCATTACGTACACGCCATTGGGACTTTCTACGATGCGCGGATCTTCGCAGCCACCCGCCCACTCATAGGTTTTCATGGCATCGTTGTCGGGATAGAAAACGGGTTTCGGCATCCGGTTGAAATGAATACCGTCGGTACTAACGGCCAGTCCCAACCGCGATGTTCCGCCCACGCGCCGAACCGTGTCCTCGGCGCGGTAAATCATATACACGTTGTTGTTACGCACGACCGCCGTTGGGTTATACACATCTTTTTCTTCCCACCGAACCGTTTTTTGCTGCACCGGACAGTCAAAGGTCGTGCTGGCTTTCGCATCGAGAATTGGGTTATCGGCGTTCTCTTTTTGAAAGGGTCCCAGCATCCACAACTTTTCGGATTTGGGCTGGGCCAGCAGGGTGGCGGGTAATAGAAAAAAGAACAGGAATGCGTACTTCATGTATCCGTTAGCAAAATGTTGTTCGCGTAAGTTTACTTCTTCACCTACCGTTACGCTGGTCATTTCGCTACTACGTTTTTACCTAATTTCTCAGCAGGAACCATCTGTAAATGAGCGTCGTGGTGTAGTTTCGCAGGTGTACCTTCGGGCCACGGCTGACCAAACCATTTGGCCCGTTGCTCACGCCCTTCTTCATCATCTATTTCCAATAGCCGAACACCGCCGGGCAGTTCGGGTGTGGGGTCTTCGTAGGCAACCAGCAAGCCTACCCACGCTAAGTATTGGTTTAGTTTAGCTTCGAGCGGCTGGTTGCCAAAAATACACAGGTCATAATACCACTCCAGCGATTCGCCCGCAACCGATTCAGTTACAGTTCGATAATCATCCAGCGTGTAGCCAATGAATGGTTTTCCGAAACGTTCCCACATGATGCGCATCACATCGTTTAAGGAACGGACATGGTCGGTCAACCGGCGAATGTGCAAATCCAGAATAAGGGCAGCGATAGCTCCTTTGTGGTACACCGATACTTTGCGGTCCGGCACCCCCTTGTCGTATCCATCGAGCCACAAATCCCACGACGATTCGGTGAGCGACTGAAACGCCCGTCCGTTATTTTCAAAATGGCGTTTGAACAATACCTGCAATTCTTTCAAATACGCTTCGTCGTCGAAAACGCCTGATTGGCGAAGCATCAAATCGCCGTAATACGTTGTCACGCCCTCGGCAACGAAACAGGTCGGGAAGTAATTTTCCTTCGTAAAATCGTAGGGCAGCAACTCCACCGGCCGGATTCGGATGATGTTCCAGGCATGAAATAACTCATGCGACGACACGCCCAGCAAATCCTGATACAATCCCTCACCTTCATCATTTGCGCCAAGGATCAGCACCGTCGAGTTGCGGTGTTCAACTCCGTGGTAGTACGGAACGGGCAACACTAACGTTAAAAAATGGTAGTCTTTTTCAGGAAATTCGCCGTAGAGATCGAGTTGTTTTTGAGAGAACCGGCTGAAGTCCCGTGTGATCCGCTCTGCATCGAAGGTCGGGTCGCCATCGGTTCGTCGGCCACCCTGAATCCAGACATGAAACGAAACGCCACCGCATTCATACTGAATATGTTGCATAACCGGAGCAGCCACAATCGGGCAATCGACAAGTTCATAAAAATCAGCCGCCCGAAGCATTTTTTCGCTCAGCTTTTCCATGCCGCAGGCAATTGTCCAGCCATCAGGAATCGCTAACTCGATGGTACAGGGTTCCGAAATCTGCCCTTCTGCATACACACATAAATTGACGGGATTGACGTACAGAAGCGTATCACTCACAAAGCTGCTGCCTGCATTAAGTTGATTGGGCGATGATAGAAACGCGTAGTAATTGTATCGGGCTGTCAGTTCGGTGACGCCGTTTGTCTGCACCCGCCAGCGATCTTTTGTGATTTTCTGAAATGGCAGCGGTTTACCGTCCTGATCGACAACCTCGAACCGCTGAATATTTTTGGCAAACTGCTGCAATTCATACCGTCCCGGACGCCAGGCGGGCAATTGCAGGTCAACTTCCGCAGTCGTGATGTTGGTTAGTTGGGCATCAACAGCGATGTAGTGGGGTATGATCGGGTCGGCAGACAGACGGTAATGCATAATCGGTAAACGTGAGCAAAAAGGTATGGTACGGGTAGTCAGACAGATACAGGCCGCAAAACGACAGGCTCCCCTATTGACAACTGCCTGTGAACAAAATCGTTTTTATAAATCGATGCTTGGTAAACTACCATTATTGGCCTATCTTTGCGGACTCATTTGGAAAAATAACGATTTTAGGCAATATAGATCATGAAAAGAACGTACCAACCATCGAACCGGAAACGGAAAAATAAACACGGTTTCCGTGAGCGGATGGCTTCTGCCAATGGCCGTCAGGTTTTGGCCCGCCGTCGTGCCAAAGGTCGCCACAAACTGACCGTCTCGGACGAGAAAAAAGGTGACCGCTTCAAAGTATAAATAGTTGATTAGTTAAGCAGTTGATTAGTTAATTAGTCAGTGAGTAGTCAGTAGCTGGCTCAGGTTTTACTGATGAACTAATCAACTAATCATCTAATCATCTGATTAACGACTATGCTGCAAACCTTCCAAAAATCTGAACGGCTTTGCAGCAAAAAAATTCTGGGTGAGTTATTTAAAAAGGGTAGTGCGACCGTTGGGACGTTCTACCTTTTTCCATTTCGGGTGCTCTATCTCCCCCAACCCGACCCCACATCACCGGCCGACCGTCCCGAAAACACGGCTCCCGCGTTCCCGGCCATTGTCATTACTGTTCCCAAACGGACGTTCAAACGCGCCGTCCACCGCAACCTGATTCGTCGGCGGGTGCGCGAAGCCTATCGGCTCAACAAGTCCCTTTTCAGCCCTGAAAAGCCCCTTCCTGCCTACATTGCCTTTCTTTATACCGCCAAACAAATAATTTCGTTTGAAGAGATAGAAAAAGGTATGAAATTAGCCTTGAAGAAACTGTAGCACGGGCGGGAACCCGCTTTTTCCATACTAAGCGGGTTTCCACCCGCCTTACAACTCGACTCAACCATGCGCTTCTCAAAACGCTTTACTCTTTTTGCTTCCGCAGCCCTTGTGGCGGGTGGCATCGGTTTCTTTTCGTTCAAAGCCGACGACCGGTTTTTCGAGATTGCCCGCAACCTCGACATCTATGCTACGCTGTTTAAAGAACTGAATCTGTATTATGTGGATGAGGTGAACCCCAACCGTATGGTCAAAACCAGCATCGACGCCATGCTGAAGGCCCTCGACCCATACACTAATTTCTTTGCGGAAGACGAAATTGAGGATTACATGACCATGACCACCGGCCGCTACAACGGCATTGGCGCGCTCATTGGACAGCGGCAGGGAAAAAGCATTGTGCTGATGGTGTATGACGGTACACCCGCCGAAAAATCGGGCCTGCAAATCGGCGATGAAGTCATAAAAATTGATGGTGTAGACATAAAAGCCCGCAAGGAAGCCGATCCGGGCAAATTGCTGAAAGGCCAGAACAACACCGCCGTAAAGCTGACCGTTCGGCGGTATGGGCAGAAAGACCCTGTCGAACTGAGCGTTATCCGCGATGTGGTAAAAATGACCAATGTGCCCTATTATGGTATGGTTTCCGATGAAGTTGGGTACATCGACCTGAAAGATTTTACGGCAACGGCTTCGCGGGAAGTGCGTCAGGCTTATCAGGAGTTGAAGGGCAAGGGCATGAAAAAACTTATCCTCGACGTTCGCGAAAATCCGGGTGGCCTGCTCAATATGGCGATTGATATCTCCAATATTTTTATCCCGAAAGATTCAGAAGTTGTAACGACCAAAGGCAAAGTGACCGAGTGGAATAAGACCTATACGGCTCTGAACCCACCGTTGGACCTTGAAATTCCGATTATCGTTCTGACGAACAACCACAGCGCGTCGGCGGCAGAAATCGTGTCGGGTGTGATTCAGGACTACGACCGGGGCGTGTTGGTCGGACAGCGTACGTATGGAAAAGGGTTGGTGCAAACCACGCGGGAACTGTCGTTCAACACCAAACTCAAGATTACTACGGCCAAGTATTATATTCCGAGCGGACGGTGCATTCAGGCCATTGACTACAGCCACCGCAACGCCGATGGCAGCGTCGGAAAAATCCCTGATTCGCTCAAAACGGCCTTTAAAACCAAAGCTGGACGGGTGGTCTATGATGGCGGGGGCGTGCTGCCCGACGTTGTTGTTGAGGCCCAGACCCCAACACCTATTGCGCTGAGTTTGACCAACAAAGGCCTGATTTTCGATTATGCGGTGAAATACCGGCACGAACACGCCAGCATCAAACCCGCCCGCGAGTTTCGCCTGACCGATGGGGAGTACGCAGAGTTTACCAAATGGCTCGGCGATAAAGAATACGATTACACAACGCAGGTTGAGAAAGACCTCGGTACGCTCGAAGCATCGGCCAAGAAAGAGAAATATTTCGACCAGATTCAGGACCAGCTAAAGTCGCTCAAGACTAAAATGTCGCACAGCAAAGATGCCGACTTGAACACGTTCAAAACGGAACTTAAACCGTTGCTGGAACAGGAGATAGCGGGGCATTATTACCTGCAAAAAGGCATTAAGGAAGCTTCCTTCGCCACCGACCCCGAAATGAAAGCCGCCCTCGACCTGTTCAAAGACATGGGCCGATATGGGACGATTTTGAAAGGGAAGTAGTCTTTTGACCCTTACTTGTCAGAAGATAGTAGAGTGAGTGGCGTTTTTGTCATTCCGACGAAGGAGGAATCTCAAGCTTCATATTAGTCAAGCTTAAGATTCCTCCTTCGTCGGAATGACAAAAACGCCTTTTCATTAAAATGGTTTTCAAGCTGTCACGGCAGGATATAGACAATCAGCGAGCGGGCACCGTGTGCGCCAATCACTAAACTCTGCTCAATGTCGGCGGTTTTGGATGGGCCGCAAATGAACGTTCCAAAGCCAGTCGCATCAACCTGTAGCTGGCGGTACGCATCGTGCATGTTCGGAACGATGGTCGATTGCCGGATGATGATAACCAAATACTGCGTAATCATGGGCACGACCCGCTGCGGTAACTGACGCTCATCGACCCAGATAGCTGCATTTTCGGCAACGGCCAGCGGTCCTTCAATAATCGCTACGTTCAATCCGGCCAGGTCGTGCGGGTCGGCAACGTCTAAGCGAACATCGGCCAGGTTTTCCAGTTCGGGGCAGGTTGTTGCTATGTTTTTGAGGTCAGGATACTGCGCCCGCAAGTGGGTTTCAATGGCCGCATAATCGGGTACGATAACGGCCGTACCGCCCACAAAGGTCAGAATATCAATAAATTGCTGTGTCAGGTCGGGGAAGGTCGAGACAAACGTAAATTGTTCAGGCAGAGGCAATAACGAAGGTTGATTCGCCTTGATACTGGCCAGCATCTGGTCGCGCGTGCTCATGATTTTTTGTTGTTAATGTACCAGTCGCGGAAACTTTCGGCGGGTGGCTCGGGCATTTCGCGTTGGTTGTACCAGGGGTTGAGCCGATTTTCGACCGTGACCGGCGCGAACCGCAACACGCCCCGCCCTAATTTACCCGCCATCCGGTACAGCCGGGGCGATTCCAGCACCGTTGCCATTGCCTTCATCGCGACGGTTTTGCTGCCAGGTCCATACCCTTCCTGCATTAGCACCTGCCGCCATTTATAAAGCTGGTCGTGAATGTCAATTTTCACCGGACATACGTTGGAGCATGACCCGCACAATGTGGACGCAAACGGTAAGTCGGCGTTTTGTTTCATGTCTAAATTCGGAGCCAGAATCGAGCCAATCGGTCCGGCAATGGCACTGTGATAGCTAAACCCACCTGACCGGCGGTAAACGGGACAGGTGTTCAAACAGGCCGCACACCGGATGCACTTGAGCGAATTTCGAAAATCAGGTCGGCCCAACTGACGGCTGCGGCCATTATCCACAATAACGATGTGCATTTCCTGCCCTCGGCGCGGACGGTGAAAGTGACTGGAAAACGTGGTAATGGGCTGGCCGGTTGCGGAGCGGGCCAGCAGCCGCAGGAAAACGCCCAAGTGTTCGGCGCGGGGAATGACTTTCTCGAAACCCATAGCTGCAATGTGTACATCGGCCAGATGTACGCCCATGTCGGCATTACCTTCGTTGGTGCAAACAACAAATCCACCCGTTTCGGCAATGGCGAAGTTGACGCCCGTGAGGGCAACTTTGCGGGTTAAAAACGTTTCGCGCAGGTGTTGTCGGGCCGCTTCGGTGAGGTACTGAGGATCAGTTGCCCCTTTGTCGGTGCCCAGATGCTCATGAAACGTTTCGCCTACTTCGGCTTTCGTCAGGTGAATAGCGGGCAGCACAATGTGGGACGGCGGCTCACCCCGCATCTGCACAATGCGTTCACCCAAGTCACTGTCAATCACATCAATACCGTGCTCTTTCAGGTAGTCATTCAGGTGGCACTCCTCCGTCAGCATCGACTTTGACTTGACCAATTGGGTAGCACCAGCCTCCTGAATCAGGCGGTGAATAATGGCGTTATGCTCGGCGGCATCGGCGGCCCAGTGAATGTTAATGCCGTTGCGGGTGGCGTTCATTTCAAACTGCACCAGCAAATCGTGCATGTTCGACAGCACATGGTTTTTTATCTGCGATGCGGCCTCCCGGAGTTGCTCCCATTCGGGCACCTGCGCCACGGCCCGGTCGCGTTTGGTCCGCACAAACCACAGCGTTTCGTCGTGCCAATCGACTTTGGCTTCGTTTTTATTAAACTCGATGGCCGCGTCGGCGTGGTTAAGGGTGAGCTGGTTCATAAAGGGTTTGTAGTTTGTGGTTTGTAGTTGGCTGACGCAAGTATTGCTGACTCGATAACCATTGATGCGTCAGCTAACTATAAACCACAAACTACAAACATGAAACTTATACCGTAGCCGTTAAGATTTCGGCAATGTGTTTGACCTGAACGGTGGAATTGGCCCGTTTTAGAATCCCTTCGAGGTGCATCAGACACGACACATCAACGCCGGTAATGTAATTGACGCCGTGCCGCAGGTGATCGGCCACGCGGTCTTTGCCCATCTTGACCGAAACGGCTTCTTCCGTTACGCAAAAGGTACCGCCAAATCCGCAGCATTCATCGCGCCGGTCGAGTTGCACCAGTTCCAGACCATTCACTAAGTTAAGCAATTGTACGGGTTTGGAAAAAGGCGGGGCCACCAGTTCCGACATCTGCGAAAGATGCAACCCCCGCTGTCCATGGCAACTCTGGTGCAAACCGACTCTGTAGGGAAACGTAGCATCTATCGTAGAAATTTTCAGTACGTCGGTCAGGAATTCGGTGAGTTCATAGATGCGTGAGCGAATGGTTGTGGCGGCTTCTTCATTGCTTGCGTGAAGGTGCTGTTTAATATGCAGCGTGCAACTCCCCGACGGTGACACGATATAGTCGAAGTTAGCGAAGTTGCGAACAAAATTATCGTTACAGCCGCCTGTCAGATGCGCATAACCCGAGTTTGCCATCGGCTGCCCGCAGCAGGTTTGCTGAAGCGGGTAATCGACGTCGCAGCCTGCTTTTTCCAGAAGTTTCAGCGTGGCAACGGCTACCTGCGGATAAAACTGATCGACGTAACAGGGAATAAACAGACCGACTTTCATGATTGATTTTACGCTAAAAACCGTGTTCTAAAGGCCAGATTACGCAGAACAAATGGTCTGGGAGAAACGAGCCGAATAGATAAACAAAAGTAACTACTGCCGGGCCATATCTTTCCTGTACTTTCCTACTGGGTTTGGGACAGGTTTGTTTTCCAGACAGGATTGACGGGATTGACAGGATTATACGAAAACTCAAATCCTGTCAGACATCCTTCTTGAACCCAAAGACTCACGCGCCAAGACATTACTCTATAGCTTGATTACCTGATTTGTGCTTACCTAAACCGGCTGTTCATGTACATCGTTCAACTACTCTGGTTAGTCTGCCTCGCTTATCAAACTCCCGAACCAGTTCGTCCGGTTAAAATTCGCGGGGTGAATTTCGTGGCTCCATCCAAAGCAGCTTCGGAATCCTGCATGATGCCCGTGCGACAGCTAAACGCCGACTGGGTGGCCCTGAATCCCTACGCGTTTTGCCGCAAAGGTCAGCCCGAAGTCGTTCATAATGTGAGTCGCCAATGGTGGGGCGAGCGGCCCGAGGGTGTGCGGGCCTGCGTGCAATACGCCCATAAACAAGGCATGAAGGTACTGATCAAGCCCCACGTTTGGGTAGAAGGACAGGGTTGGGCGGGCGACTTTACGCTGACCAATGAAGCCGATTGGCAGCGATGGGAACAAACGTATTCGCAGTATATCCTGACGTTTGCCGACCTCGCCAAAGCCACCGGGGCCGATATGATTTGCATTGGAACGGAGTTTCGGCAGGCGGTGAAACAGCGACCCGCTTTCTGGAAACGGCTTATCCAGCAGGTACGGAGCCGGTACAGCGGGCCATTAACCTATGCCGCCAACTGGGACGAATATGCCACCGTACCGTTCTGGTCGCAGCTCGATTACATCGGTATCGACGCTTATTTTCCGCTGTCGGAGCAGGCAACGCCCACCGTCGCCGAATTGCAAACGGCCTGGCAGGGACCGGCGCAGCAGTTGAAAAAATTCTCGGAACGCTATAAAAAGCCTATTTTATTTACCGAATACGGGTATCGGAGCATCGACCGAACGGCAGGCAAGCAGTGGGAATTGCCCGATAGCTGGAACAAAAAGGGTGCGGCTAACCTGATGGCCCAGCAAAATGCCTACACCGCTCTTTATCGTACGTTTTGGCAGCAGCCCTGGTTTGCCGGTGGTTTTATCTGGAAATGGTATGACAACCACGCGGCTTCGGGCGGGATGCAGGACGACGATTACACGCCCCAGCACAAACCCGCCGAGGCACTCATCCGGCACCAATACAGCCACTGATTTCGGTTACAAACCCCGCAACCGGATGCCATCGTTACCCAGCAAAATTGGATTTGGACTGGTGATGCGGGACGATTCGGACGCATTTTCGAGATTCAGTACACCACGCGGACAAACCGCCGAGCAGATGCCGCAACCCACACACGACGACCGGACAATATCCTGCCCGCGCTGGGCATACCAGCGAACGTCGATGCCCATTTCGCAGTAGGTCGAGCAGTTGCCGCACGAAATGCATTGACCGCCGTTGGTGGTGATGCGAAACCGCGACTTAAATCGCTGAACCAGACCCAAATAAGCGGCCAGCGGACAGCCAAACCGGCACCACACCCGGTTGCCCATCAGCGGGTAAAACCCCGTTCCGACGACGCCCGCAAACACCGAACCGATGGAAAATCCATACGTTGAGCGGACGCTGTACGAGTCTAGAAAACCGAGCACCGTTGACTGGCCGCTGCCGTACGTATAGAGCACTAACGCCGTCATGACGACCGCAAAAACCAGCACCGAGTGAACGACAACACGCTCTATTTTCCAGGCACCCAGCCGTTTATCGGACAGTTGCCGATACGGATCGCCGAGGGTTTCGGCCAGTCCGCCACAGCCGCACACCCACGAGCAATACCAGCGTTTGCCGAAAAAATACGTCAGCACCGGCACGCCAATCAGCCAGAGAGCCGTTCCCCAAACGAGCATAAAAATCCCGAACGTGCCGGCCTGAATCTTTTCGTCAATGCGATAGTCGAAGTAAAAGCCATAATCGAGCGGCCAGAAACTCTTCAAATCCTGCGCGGGCTGATTGAAAAGTGATAGCAATTCGGGCAGTAAAAACGCAAAGGCCGTCTGGAAAAACATGACCGAAACCGTACGTAGCTGCTGATAGCGATTGTTTCGATACTTGACAAGCATCCGAACCCCCATCACTAAAATCACCAGCGTGTAAAGCGACCCATACACAAACCACTGGCTGGCGGGACCGCCATTCAACGCCCGGCTGAGCGGATCGAACAGCAACACCCAGTTGGTCAGGTATTCGGGATAAAAGTACAAAACGATGTAAAAGCCAATCAGAAAACTGCCCACCAAAATACCAATCCAACCGCCATTCGTTGCCGGGTTTCTGAAGATGCCGTTGTTTTTTATACCGGGAAGTTGCCGACGATTGGGAAGACTATACAGCAACGCTCCGGCCACACACAACAGCAAACTCAGCCAGAAAAACAGGTGACTATTCGCCGGGAAAAAGCCCGTACTGGCGGCTTTCGTCACCGAAAATATGTAGTTATCGTAGATGACCTTATCCCATTCTTTACGCTGTTTGTAGCTTTCGTTCAGGCCATTTACAGCCGCCCGAAAATCGCGGATAAACCCAAATGAGGCCGCATATAATTTACCCTGCATGGACGCCGTAGCCGACCGGATAGCCGCCAAATGCTCTTTTTTGACGTTCTGGACCAGCATCGAATCGGTAAGCCGGTACTGACTTAGCGTTAACGTGCCGACGAAAAGAATGAACCCGGCTAAGAAAGCAGCAAGGCCGATGCGTTGAATGAGGGTTGGCATAAGAGGAAGTTAGGGTAAACTTAACTAAACAATCGTTGCAGCCAGCCCTTGCGAGGCTTATCCTGACCGGATACAATACCGGCGAACCGCTCCGAAAACTCCGGGTTGAAATCCGCCTGACCGAGTTGACTAAGTACGTACTTTACTGGTCGCCGTTCCCGAATCCATCGTTCGCAAACGGCGTGGCGCAACCGAAGCCCGAATGCATGAATACCAACAACCGACTCACCATAAGCCTTGTAGTTAATACGCAGACACTGCTCACCGTTGGGATGTTCCCAATAAAACGTCTGCTCATCGTCGGCAAGTTGGGCGTTTACGGTTCCGTAGGTTTGGTACTCGATATCGAAGAATTTGGCCGAGTTGAAAAATACGCCCGGCTGGTAAGCCGTTCGGTTGCCGCACAAGGTTTGCGCCAGCGTTTCGCCGTGCATCCGGCCCGTGTACCAGATTTGCTCGATGGCTTTGCGCGGTGCGCCATCTGTGCCAAACAGCGGCTGACTGAACTCGTTGCAATCGCCGATGGCGTATACGTCGGGGGTATTTGTCTCGAAATATTCGTTGACCAACACCCCTTTTCCCAACGCAATCCCTGACGTTTTCAGAAACTCAACATTGGGCGTAACACCCACACCCAACCCCACAAACTGACACGCGATTTCCTCTCCCGCTGTCGTCACCACCGCCCGAACGTGCCCGGTATCGTCGGCCAGAATTTGGTTCAGTTCAGTTTGCAAACGTAAATCGACGCCGTGCCGCCGAATATGACGACCGATTAAATCGCCTTCGGCAGCGGGCAGGGTCGAACGCCAGTAATGCGGATCGCGCACAAGCATCGTTACATGAATCTGACGGGAATGAAGCATTTCGGCCAGTTCCACGCCAATCAGCCCCCCGCCCACCACAACGGCCTGTTCGATGCCCTTCGTTTGCGCTTCCATAGCGGCCAAATCCGGCAGACCATACAATCCCTGAACACCCGTAAAGTTCTGACCGGGCCAGCCAAACAACGTTGATTTTGAGCCGGTTGCGATCACTAATACGTCATACGCCACCATTCCTCCGTCCGTTAGCCAAAGCCGTTTTACATCTGTGTTGACGCGCTCCACCACCGCCTGCATCAGGTCAATGCGGTTCTTCGTCCAAAACCAGTCTTCGTAGGGTTTAGTGTGCTCATAGTTCATGTGGCCCATGTAAACATACATGAGCGCCGTGCGCGAGTAAAAGTGCTCCGATTCGGCAGATATAACCGTAATGCGGGCCGTCTCGCTTTGTTGCCGAACGTGTCGGGCGGTGGTGATCCCGGCAATCCCGTTGCCGATAATGACGATGTGGTTCATGCCTGCCTGTGCCAAACCGGTTACTGCCCGTTCAGATTCCAGTTGTACTCCTGAAACGAAATCTTCGTGTTTTCGTCGATTTTGGTGGTCGCGTATTTATTGACCCACTTGATTACCGACTGGCTGTTATCATTCCAGTCGCCTTTGTACCAGTCGAAATATTTTGACAGTTCAGCCGTTGATTTTCCAATCTTATTTTTGGTCGGATCATTCAGAAAATCGCGCCCCTGATCGTTCATCTGGGCTTCCAATTTATCGGCAGTGTACGCTTCGTTTCGCAACCGGGGACAGGAGATCGACGCACAAACGAGGGTGAAGTGAATCCGTGGGTCGTCGTATTTTTTTCGCAGCGTACCATGTTCGATGTTGTCGAGGCTCATTTTTTCGTCACCAATGGTGAAAAACTTAGCAGCCCAGGGCGTCGTAACAAACGGAATCTTGATTTTAGAGCCGATGTCTTTGATACTTTTCACCGGATAATGATCCAGAATAAGCCGAATGGTGTATGCATTGTACGCGTTTATCCAGTACGCCATCTGCTCATTCTTGCTCCAGTTTGCCGCCGGTGGATTTTTGCTCAGCAGGTCCAGATATTGATTGAATTCTTTTTCATCAGCCTTAAAGCCTTTATAGTTTACCTGCCCTTTTTCATTGACGTATTTCTTCAGCAACCGGTCGTATCCGCTGTGGTCGATGGGCCCCACGGTAGTACTTTTGAAAGCGGTTCCCAGCAGAAGCAGTATACTAAACAGCAGTAACGTAATGCGCGGTGATTTTTTCATGTTTTGGTCAATTTAACGGGTAACGTCAGGATGGCCTTGTTTATGTTCGCCGACTATAGCCGAACTGTCGTACAAACGACAGTTGTTGAGAAATAGCCATGATGCACCCGTGATAGGCAAATGTACGATTTACGGACGTGAACAGTTTTTAGCTGACCATGGGCGAAGCATTTTCACTTAACAGCCCGGACTGTTGGCCTTGCCCGATAAAAATAGTAGGTTGCTATAGTAAAGCAATGTATAATGACCTTCAGCGCAATCATTCCTACCTATAACGAAGCCGATACGATTGGTCGGTTAGTCCATGATCTGCGCCGGTATGGAGGTTCTCAACTCATTGATATTTTGGTAGTTGATGCCGACAGCCCGGACGGAACCGCCGATGCGGCCCGAAAAGCGGGAGCAACCGTATGCTGCCCGCCGAAGCGGGGCCGGGCAGCTCAGATGAATTATGGAGCCAGTCGGGCCAGGGGTGATGTCCTCTATTTTATACACGCTGATGTGCAGATTCACCCCAATTTCACCGCTGACATTGCCTACCAACTGCAAACCGGATCAGAAGCGGGCTGCTACCGGTTTCGCTTCGATTCGCCAAACCCACTGCTGCGGTTTAACAGCTACGGTACCCGCTTTTCGGGACTGATGAGCCGGGGTGGCGATCAAACACTGTTCATTACACGCGCTTTGTTCGACCGGCTGGGCGGGTTTAACGAACACTACGTCATCATGGAAGATTTCGACATGATTGCGCGGATTCGGCAGGTGGCCCACTTTGCCATCATTCCGAAAGAGGTGCTGGTATCGGCCCGCAAGTACGATACCAACAGTTGGCTGCGCGTACAACTGGCAAATCTGACGGCTTTCTCGCTGTTTTTCCTGAAGGTCTCCCCCACCCGAATTGCCCGCACGTATAAAGCGTTACTCAATTATCGCTGATGAGAAAAACAGTGTTAGTGACGGGTGCGAACGGTTTTCTGGGTAGTCATCTAACCCGCGAACTGCTCCGGCGCGGCCACATTGTCCGGGTTTTTGTTCGACCCGGCAGCAACCGCCAGACGCTGACTGGCCTGCCCGTTGACTGGTTTACCGGCGACATTCGGCAAGTACCGGATGTGGAACGAGCTGCCGACGGCTGCGACTTTATCATTCACGCAGCCGCGCTGGCTCAGGTAAATCCGGCCCGTAATCCGGCCCTTTGGTCAGTTAATTATACAGGCACAGAAACCGTTTTGCGGGCAGCCCAACAGGCGAATGTGGAACGGTTTGTGTATGTTGGCACGGCAAATGTATTTGGGTTTAGTACGCGCGAAAACCCCGGCGACGAAACCCGCCCTTTTGTCGGTTGCGGTTATGGGTCCGACTACATCGACAGCAAACGAGCGGCTTCGCAACTTGTGGAACGAGCCGTTCAGGAACAGGGATTGCCAGGTATACTGGTGCATCCGACTTTTATGCTGGGGCCATTCGATGCCCGGCCCACATCGGGCGCGATGCTGCTCGAACTATACCGGGGTCGGGTTATGGGGTATCCTGCCGGGGGTAAAAATTATGTCCATGTTCGGGATGTGGCAGTGGCAACGGTCAACGCCCTGACGCAGGGCCGACCGGGTGAATCGTACATTCTTGGAAACCAGAACCTGAGTTATAAAGAAGCCTTTCGCCTGATGGCGCAGTTCATGGACATCAACCCGCCCCGCTGGCCCATACCGCCCGACCTGGCCCGATTGTACGGCTATGGCTGCGACGCCTGGACAAAATTGACGGGTCGGCAAACATTGCTGAATGCATCAATGATAGCGGTGGCCAACGACGGTCATTATTTTACGGCCCGAAAAGCCATTACCGAATTAGACTTACCACAAACGCCTGTTGAACAGGCCATTGCAGAAGCTTTCGACTGGTTCAAACAAAACAACTATGTTACGGAACGTGCCGGAAACCAGTAAGCATCCCGCAATCAGCAAACCTGATCCGGTACGTGATTCAACGAATAGCCCCGTCAAAATGTGGGATGAGCCGGGGCAAATCCAGCGGTTGGTTCAGCCACGCGTCGGGCCGTTTGCGGGCAAAGTAGCCATCGTAACGGGGTCAGAATCAGGCATTGGCAAAGCAACAGCCCGCGCGTTAGGCAAGGCCGGAGCCAGCGTGATGCTCAACGGACGCAACCCCGACCGGCTGGCCCAAACCCGGCAGGAACTTCTTTATGAGGGTCTGGATGTTGTAAGCTGCCTGGCCGATGTGACGAATTATGCCGACTGTGACCGGCTCATTAAAACAGCCATTGCCAGTTTCGGAAAACTCGATATTTTGATTACCAATGCCAGCATTTCCCAGCGGGCCTACTTTGCGGATATGCAGCCGGACGTATTTCGGCAGGTGCTCGACAGCAACGTGTACGGCACCGTTTATCCGCTCAAAGCGGCCCTGCCGTACCTGACAAAAACACGGGGCTGCGTTACGTTTATTTCCTCGATCTCGGCCCTTAACGGAATGCCCAGCGGCTCGGCCTATTGCGCCGGAAAAGCGGCCGTTGCCAACCTGGCCCACACCCTCCGGCTCGAACTGGCCGATACGGGTATTCAGATTGGTGTCGTTCACATCGGTTTCACGCAAAACGACCCCGACAAGCGTGTATTGGATGCGCTGGGGCAACCCGTTCCCATTGCTCACCGGCCCCCGCGCTGGCAAAAAACGCAGGCGCAGGTCGCCGAAATAATACTGAAACATGTTCGCAAACGACGGCAACGCACGGTCATTTCTGCCCTCGGCAAAGTCATTACGCTGGTACATACCCACCTGCCCCGGCTCGGCGACTGGATTGTGCTGACGACGATCCGGCGCATGAAGCATTTTTATGAATGAATTAATTTTGGGGTGGTGGCAGGTTTGAGAGTTACTACGGCCAACCGCCGACACCGTATAAACCCGACACTATAATTAATGGTATATTCGTAGCCATATAAACACGATTCTCAATCCGATGGAAACCTATTACAACCCCGAAGACCTCAAAAAATTTGGCAACATTGGCGAATTTCAGAAAGAAATGGCCGACAAATTCTTTTCGTATTACGGCACCGTATTCGCGGAAGGTGCGTTGACCGCCCGCGAAAAATCGCTCATTGCCTTAGCCGTTGCCCACACGGTGCAGTGCCCCTACTGCATTGATGCCTACACGACGGATACCCTCGAAAAAGGGTGTTCAGAGCAGGAAATGATGGAAGCCGTTCACGTAGCAGCCGCCATCCGGGGCGGGTCGTCGCTGGTGCATAGCGTTCAGATGATGAACAAAGCAAAGGGCTTATCTATGTAAAAAGGAGATAAAGCGAAACATGTAATAGGGCGGCCATTTGTTATCTTTACCTTAAAAACAATGTAGCCATGCTTACCGCTATTGAGGGCACTTACGATCATGGGCAGATTATTCTGGATGAGATCCCGGCTGTGCAAAAACGCACAAAAGTGATCGTTACGTTTTTGGAGGATGATGCAAAAGCAACAAAGAAGCCCCACAAAGCAGGTTCTTCAGGCGAGAAAGGCATTCAATTTGGTTCGCTGGCGGGAAAAGTGGCTATTCCTGCCAACTTCAACGAGCCACTTAATGATCTATAACCAATAGATGCCCATTATCTCTGCCGATGAGAAGTTTCTACGCTATCGGGATGTAGTTGAGGTGATTTGGTAGCTAAACCGTTATTTTCGTGCATGGCAACCTCTCCTAATTGGACTCGCGAAGAACTGATTTTAGCGTTTAACCTGTACCTGAAAATACCTTTTGGCAAAATGCACAAAGGCAATGAAGAGGTAAAAAAACTCGCTACGATTTTAGGCCGTCGTACACCTGATTCGGTAGCAATACGCCTTACAAATTTTGCCAATGTTGACCCTTATCACCAACAACGGGGTGTAAAAGGCATGGATGGTGGAAGAAAGCAAGTTGAACCTATTTGGAACGAATTTATTAATAATCAAGAAGAGTTGGTTTTTGAAAGTAAACGAATTTTAGCTGACTATCAGCACAAGACGATTGAGGACGTTTATCCAGAAATAGAATTTGACCTGAAAGATTTGAAAGGCGAAGTCAAAATCAGAGCCGTTAAAACACGGGTAAACCAAAGTGTATTCCGACAAATGGTTTTGAAAACCTATCAAAACCGCTGTGCTATTTCTGGAATCGATTTACCTGAATTGTTAGTTGCCGGACATATTGTCCCGTGGGCTGAAAATGAGCATGAACGACTCAATCCTGAAAACGGACTTTGTTTATCAAATTTATACGACCGTGCTTACGAAAAGGGACTGATTTGTGTGGATACAGATTATAGGTTGCTTTTATCCAGACGATTAAAAGACTATATCTCAAAGACGTACTACGAAGATTTTTTTGGTAAATTTTCAGGAAAACACATAACTTTACCCAGGCAATATATACCTCGTAAAGAATTTCTTGAATATAGGCTTAGTCGCTTTGAACCATGAATACGTTTTTAGAATTTATTTCTCCCCATAAATATGGCCCCAGAACCCATCAAAAGTTCGTGAACATGAGAATGGGTTATATGTATAGAGATGCAGGCAACAACAAATTAAGAGAGACTCAAGTTTTTTCTAATAAACATTTCTTGTCAGTATGTCAGGTAGCCGATTTTATAGTAGCTGCTTTTATTGATAAGAAATGGTTTGATCCCGACTTATGCGGCATTGAGAGATTGGTATTTGAGGGGTATGATTCTGACTTAGACCACGAATGGCACGAAATCGAGAATATTAGTTTGACTAATGACCCCATCACAATGGACATAGATATAAGTGATTTTCTGTTTAATGCTATCAAAGTACACGCACGGTTAGTTGAGCGCAGTTGCAAGGATGAAGAATTTGAGTTTGAGAGTTAAATATCTAAATATCCAATAAGAAAGCTCGGCCAACCTATAAATACCTTGCCACACTTGAGCCGAGCATTAGCCATAAACATACCGATCAAATGCAGGCAAGAAAACTTACATTAGTTATTCCAGCCGAAATAAAAGCTACTTACAAGCCAGAGCAGTATCCTGTTTTGTTAACAATCAGCGAGTTCATCGAGTTAGTTAAGGGCCGTCAGAGAACAATCGGCTATGTTCCAATGCCAATTGTTAATCAGTCGAAAACACCTAAGCAAAGCAGGAAGAAAAATTAAGCGAATGGTCTTAACTTTCTCCGCATTAATTAAACTATTCTAAGAAGTTGCCAACACCATCCACGCCTAATCGACTCGTTACGTTGAGTTTATAGAGTTACGTCATTTGTCTGATACCGGGGATCGAAGGCAGTCATCTTGCAGAAGCGGGCAGAAGGGTTAATTTTGTTAATCTGAATTTAACAGCCACTCAGCCCACTCTCCAACCGGGCTTTCACGTATAAAACCGCATTCCCGATAACATGGTACAGATTGATGTAATTGAACCGATTTTAGAAGAAGACAAAGGCCGCTTTGTGCTGTTTCCCATCAAACACTGGGACATTTGGGAGTACTACAAAACCCACGAAGCCTCGTTCTGGACCGCCGAAGAAATTGATCTCGGTCAGGACATGAAAGACTGGAATAACCTGAATGACGGCGAACGACACTTCATTTCACACGTGCTGGCGTTTTTTGCCGCATCGGACGGCATTGTGAATGAAAACCTCGCCGTTAATTTCCTGTCGGAGGTGCAGTATGCCGAAGCCAAGTGTTTTTATGGGTTTCAGATTATGATGGAGAATATTCACTCCGAAACCTATTCGCTGCTGATTGATACGTATATCAAAGACGCTGCCGAGAAGGACCGGTTATTGAACGCCATCGACACCATTCCGTGCGTACAGAAAAAAGCCGAATGGGCCTTGCGCTGGATCGACAACGGGACGTTTGCCGAGCGGCTCATCGCTTTTGCGGTGGTAGAAGGCATCTTCTTCTCGGGTTCGTTCTGTTCCATTTACTGGCTCAAAAAGCGGGGTATGATGCCGGGCCTGACCTTCTCCAACGAACTGATCTCGCGCGACGAAGGCCTGCACCGCGATTTCGCCTGTATGCTCTATACCGACCACATCCAGAACAAACTGCCGGAGTCGCAGATATACGACATTATTCGCAACGCGGTTGAAATTGAGCAGGAGTTTGTGAGTGATGCGCTGCCGGTTTCGCTCATCGGTATGAACGCCGAACTGATGAAACAGTACATCGCGTTCGTGGCCGATCACCTGCTGATTACGCTCGGTTTGCGGAAGATTTATAACGTAACGAACCCGTTCGATTTCATGGATATGATTTCGTTGCAGGGCAAAACCAATTTCTTTGAGAAGCGCGTGGGTGAGTACCAGCGGGGCGAAGTAATGGCGAAGTTCAAGGCCATGAAAGCAGCCGCTCAGAACCCGCAGGATACGGATAGTTCAATGCCCGTTGCGGTTGCCGAAGAGCCAAAAGGCATTACATTCGACGCCGATTTTTAATATACGTTTCCTTGTTATAAAGAAAAGTCCCGCTATGGATACAATCCGTGCCGGGACTTTTCTATTTTTGGCGGGCTATCCGGTAAAATTGGATGGCTGCTAAACTTTCCTCAATGAACCGGTTAGATGTTATCCAAGCCCTGATGCGCCAAAAGGGACTCAAAAATTACCTCGAAATTGGCGTTGAAAACGGCCATATTTTCTTTCGGATCAAAAGCACGTTTAAAATTGCCGTTGATCCGAAGTTCATTTTCGACGCTACCCGCCGGTTTGGAAAAGCCATTATCAACCCCTATAACCTAAACAATCAGTATTTTGAAAAAACGAGCGATGATTTTTTCGCTCAGGATGCCCAACGAGTGTTTGCGGGTAAGAAACTCCAGCTTGCCCTCATCGACGGGATGCACGAATATCGGTTTGCGCTGCGCGATGTGGAAAATACGCTCCGCTATATGAATGACGATGGCGTTATCATCCTGCACGACTGCAACCCACAAACGGCCGGAGCCGCCGGACGGTTTGAAGACTGGGAAACTGGCGAATGGAACGGCGACGTTTGGCGGACCATTATTCACCTGCGCAGTCAGTGCCCGGATTTAAACGTGTTTGTACTCGACTTCGATCAGGGTTTGGGCATCGTTACCCGGAAAAAGCCTGAATCAACATTATCGTTTACACCCGAGCAAATCGATGCCTTAACCTACGACGGTTTGGTTGAGAACCGGGCAGCGTGGCTGAACTTAAAACCGGCTGATTATTTCTATTCGTATTTTGGCCTTCAGGCTGGATAAATTGCATAATAAATTAAGCATAATTTTGAACACAGTGCCACAAAAAATACAGAGTTATAACCCGTCAATTATCAGACATCTATTTCTTTGTGCTCTTTGTGTCTCTGTGTTTAATAAATTCGTGTAACTGCTTACAAAGCTCCATCAGTTACTTTTTGGTAAACAGCGAATCGACCATCAAAATAAGTAAGTGCATAAGGAGGCAGATTACGCTTGCCCGGTTTCGGATAAAAAATTTCAGGTCTATATTCGTAATCCATTAAAATAAAATCAACATTATTTGTATTGGCCCACTGAGGCATTTGATTAGCCGGATCATTTGTGGGCGTTGCGTGGTGTTTATAATTTTCGTTACTCAACAAGTGGCCGTATTGTTCATATTCGTTAAAAAAGAAAGTCAACGGCACAAGTCCGTTTTTTTTATACGGCAGCTTCGTTCTCAATTGTTTATACGCATCCGGCAAATAGGGCTTATTAAAATTAGCATAAATGATTTCGATGGTGCCGTACAGACCAATAACAAAGTATACGGCTATAATAAGTTTAAAGCCTATACTTTTTACATTGCTTAGTTTATATAACTCGTAAATTAATACAAGCATAAAAGGCATAAAAAGTGGTATATACGTTCCTGAGCCATTTTTGGTAATAAGCCAGAACGTTATAAAAATAACCAGCGAGTATATTTTCAGGACAGCCGGAATATTTTTGATAAATGTACGCTGTGTTATAAGTAGATACACCAGTACAATAGATAACGCAGCCTGCTCCGGCGATTCAAAAAATAGCTTCGGATAGGTTAAGAGCACCATCACTTTAGCTTCCCAGCCAAATGCGTTCTGTGTAGCCGGGTCGTTCCGAAACTGGTAGTACCATGTTGACAATCCATCAGCGACCGGAATAATATCTGCAAAATAGAACGCACCAGTAATACCGCCTGCTATAGAAAACAACAGGGCTCCTCTAAAATTTTTTATATAAATAAGTGTGACTAATCCCGCTATTAAAAAGATAACGCCGTTGAGGTGACAGAGCATTGCCAGTCCTGCCAATACACCGGCAAGAATAATTTTCATGTTGCTACTATTTTTTGATTGATTAAGGCATAAGAATGAGCCAAACCCAAAAGCAGCGACCATCAGTTCAGGCCTATTCTCGAAACTCGTTTTTATCAGGAGACTGTTTGAAAAAATGAGCACCAAAATAAATAATAAATGCCATGGATAGAATTTACCTTCTCTCTCAAAAATGTAAAAGCTAATATCTCCGACGATAACACAGAAAAATAGTAATCCTACAAACTGAACAACAGGTAGGTGATAACCAAATACATGAATCAAGCCCGCGCCAAAGACTAAAAATAATTTATGACTAACGAATAGCTGTTTTTCCCAGCCTAAAATCCCTCTAAAAAATTCAGAGCGAATAACTCCTTCTTTTTCCAACCAGTACGATTGTTCTGCAAACCAGGCATCATCGCCCGTGGGATTTCTGTGAAAATAAGTTAGCCCCGTCAATGTAATAAGAATGACTAAAAAAAATAGTTAATTGCCTTTGTGATACAATCATTGACCTTACGCTGTTTATTACATTTATTGTACGCTAAGAATAGATAAGTCTAACGAATGTGTTGGCTAATCTAAAGCAATCTATCCGGGCAATTAATCGGCAATTGTCTGCCGATAGTGTAGACTTTCCTTCATTGGGCTTCCCCGTGCAATGAACCACGCCAACCGGCCATAGATCCGGTCCCGGCGAAATTTGCGGCCATTTTTGATAAAATAATAGGCGCGAAATAATGCCCGTTCTGACCAGGAATGATACTTGCGGAAGTAGTGAAAGAGCGAAATGTAGTACTCTTTTTCGATGTCGTAGTTACGGGTTGTGCTCTGTCCGGTAAAATGAATGTACTCCGCCTGCGGAACCAGATAGGCATACAAGCCTTTCATTAGCAGTCGTTTAGCTAAGTCTTCTTCTTCCACATACAGAAAATGCGAGACGTCGAAGCCGCCGATTGCGTTGAACGCCGATGCCCGCACGAACAAGGTGCTTCCCATAACGAATGGCACCCGCACCGGACTGGTATAAACCTGACGAACGGCGGGATACAGTTGGGGATTAAGCATGCGCACGAAGCCATGACCCAGAATTTTGCTGCCGAGAGTAGGCAAATAGCCAAAGGTCACCTGACGCGACCCGTCGCCCGCAAACATCTGCGCTCCACACAGGCCTGCCTTGGGTGTTGCGTCCATAAATTCGGCTAACTGACTACACACGTCTGTCCGAAGTATGCAGTCATTGTTCAGGAAATAGTAATAGTCGGCGTGTGGGTCGACAAATTGTACGCCAAGCATATTACCGCCCGAAAAGCCAAGATTGATTCGGCTGCGGATAAGCTGAACGTTCGGCGCATCGGCAATGGGTTTCAGGGCCTCATAATCGGCCTGAGAGGAATTATTATCGACAATAATAATCTCATAATCAACAGCTAATGTCTTTTCAACAATTGACTTGACACAGTCATGCGTAAACTGATGGGAGTTGTAGTTGATGAGAACAATGGAAACCTTACGCCGATTCATGCCCGCAAAGTACCGGGAATTGTCGGGCGAAAGCAACTGGATCGACCTGATAACGTGTCTTTATAAGGAAGTCAATCGCCACCCAGCACCGCAAAAATCAATTCCGATTCGTAGCCTTTACTCAGGGCATACCGGACGAGTTTTTGCCTGATAACCAATGGGTTAGAATCACGGAGACTCTGGCGTTTTTTGTCTAAAAGTTCGGTGAGGGTGTGGCGGTAATCCGTTGCGGCTATTTCGTTCATAGCCTGGTCGAGGTTGTAGCCCGAGATGCCGCGTTGCTGCAAATGCTGTTTTATTTTGCGCCTGCCCCAGCCTTTCACCCGAAATTTGCCGCCCGCAAAGGCCTTCGCGAACCGCTCTTCGTTGAGGTAATTCTGCTGAATCAGTTCGGCAATTACTTCTTCGGCATCATCGCCAAAAACGCCCCATTCTTTTAATCGGTCGCGAACTTCCTGCTGGGTGCGTTCCTGATAAGCGCAGAACATTGCGGCCTTGCGGAGGGCCTCTTTAAGGGAATCGGTCATGGTATAGAGAGAACATATGGCGGCCAAAAAACGCTCCGTTCAAGGCCCCTATGCAGCGGGTATCTTACTCTTTATTTCCTAACGGGCTGATGCTCCATCAGGGTATTAATCAACGTTTCGACCGTTGCCGATGGCATTTTTTCGATCACGTACTGGTGGCCTTTGCCGTTGGCGTCCCAGCCGTTGGAGCCGTCAGCGTTGAGCGTTAGCCGCCCGGACGTAACGGTATAATAGGGCGCGTAGCCCGTAACGCCAATCAGTACAGCGGTCTGATCCCAACTCATGCGACCCTTTTTATCCTCGTCTGATTTAGGAATCGACAGGGCGAATACATCTTTTACCGGACTGTGCTGAATGGCAGTGTTTCGGATCAGCGGCACGCCCGAATGGATTTTCTCGCCGATTTCAAATCCACTCATCAATATAGGCGTTGGCCATTCGGCAAATATGGTTTTTGATGCCGGTGTATCTTTAAATACGTTAAACTCCCGACCGTTCGGAAACTTGCCCGCCATGCTCACTAATTTCGTTACTTTTTTCGCTACCAACTCTTTTCCCGATAATTTAGAGTACTGATCCGGTCTGGTATTCAACAAATTAGCCAGATTTGTAAAAAAACCAACAGAAATAATGGTGACGCTTCGGTCGGGCTGTTTGGCCAGAATCCGGCGGTATAAAGCCATGGCATCGGGCACATCGTTATTCGAGCGGATACTGTGTGGATAACGGGCCGTAATTGTATCGGACCAGTGCTGGGTGTCTTTGTCGCCAACGGCCTTGCCTTTAGGAACGCCAATCGGCACATTCGGGCGGTTGAAATACGTGTTAAGTACGCTCAACACCTGCGTCACTTTTGGGTAATTCGTACTGGCAATGGTAGCCAGAATGGTAGCCTGACCCTCGTCGGCGAAAGCATGGAGCAGGGTTATGGCCCCTACATCGTCGTAGTCGGGGCCCATATCGGTATCGAAAATAACGGGAACAGCCTGTTTTTTAATAGCCGATTGTCCGTTGACCGGACCGGTTGTCAGAGCCAGCAGCACACCGACTAAAAACACGTAGGGTTTACTCATATCGTTAAACAAAATTTATAAGACGGAAGGCGTAGGTGCACTGGCCGTTGAGGTACGAATTACGAATTGTTTTCGGAAGAATCACACCTCACCTTTGTAAATATCCAACAACTATGCTGTCTCTCAAAACACTATCGATACCGCCCGATACCCAACTCCGAAATCTGGGCTGGGACTGGATGCTCGGCCAGGATACATTGCCCTACCTGACCAACGAAGTCGCCCTTGTGCAACCCGCCGAAGCCGATGCCTATTACGAAGCGGCTAATGAATTGTTTGAGATGCTCGTAGCGGCCGGGCAGCACGTTATCGACGAGAATCGGTTTGCTGAACTGGGAATTCCCGAAAATATTATTGAGCTGATAAAATTATCGTGGGATGACGACCGGCAACTTCATCTTTATGGCCGGTTCGACCTGGCCGGGGGCATTGCGGGTCAGAGCATCAAATTAATCGAGTTTAACGCCGATACGGCTACCTGTCTGCCCGAAACGGCGGTGGTGCAATACGCGCATCTGAAGGCCAATGGGCTTGATGAAAACCAGCAGTTCAACGCCGTGTTTGAAACGCTAACGGGCCAGTTTGAAGAGCTGCTTGCTATCAATCCCGATTTGCAACCGACGTTGCTGCTGTCAGCCATACAAGATGTTCCCGAAGACGACGCCAATGTTGCCTTACTGGGCGAAGCCGCCCGCGAAGCCGGTTTTGATATTGAATTCGACTTTATCGATAACGTTGAATTTTCGGCTGAAGAGGGTATTTTCTGGCAGAATCCTAAAAATGGGGAGTTTGAGAAACTGGATTTCTGGTTCAAGTTAGTGCCATGGGAGTCTATTGCAGAAGAAGAACCCGACCTGACTCAGATTTTGACGGAAATCGTTCGCAAACGGCTGGCCATTGTGCTTAATCCGGCTTACACGCTTCTTTTCCAGTCGAAGTACATACTAAAAATTCTTTGGGAGTTATACCCGGACCACCTGCTGCTGCTCGAAACCGATACGAAACCGCTGGCTGGCAAACCCTGTGTGGAGAAAGTTTTGTTCGGGCGGGAAGGGGCCAACACTCGTATTCTGAATCCCGATGGCAGCGAACGACTGGCCGCAGGCGGAGACTATGGTGATTACCCGAAAATTTACCAGCAATACGTCGATTTTCCGCAGGACTCAGCCGGTCACACCTACCAGGCTGGCGTTTTTTACGCGGGCGAAGCCTGTGGACTGGGCTTTCGGCGGGGTGGCCTGATTCTGGACAATACAGCCGGTTTTGTTGGTCATATAATTGAATAGCGTTTTCGGGTGGTGGCCGATTTGAAGACCTGCTACCACCCGAAACTACTTGAGAACTATTTGCTCTCCTTGTGCAGCCGCCGACGCTCCATAACGCGGGCACGCTTCTCAGGAGACATGGCGTTCAGACGGGCCTGCCGTTGTTGGCGATGCGTCTGTTTGAAGGCTTTGCGCTCAGCAGGCGTCATGCGGGCCAGTTCCATCTTCTTTTCTGTCCGCTTGGCTGCCCACTCTTCCGGCGATAAACGGGGCTTTGCTTTATGAACGTCGGGCTGGTTTTGTGCATAGGCCCCAACGGATAAGAACATTACCAGTATAGCGGCTATCATCGTGTTCGTTTTCATATCTATTTTCGGATTTTGACCATTGGACGAGCCACTTCCGCAAAGGTTTAATCATATCCGTCTGTTTCGTGTTACGTGTACTGAGTAGCAGGCAGTGTCAACATATATTCTATCCAGATTTATATTTAAGCAAATCCATGAATAAGCTAAGCCTTTATATACAGGCAGTTATCTACATAGCGGCCGGGATAAATCATTTTATCAATCCCAAAAATTATTTAGCGATCATGCCCCCATATATACCAGATCACAACCTGATGGTGACATTGAGTGGTATCGCGGAGGTTGTGCTGGGCGTTGGACTTCTCGTGCCAGCTACGCGTTCTGTATCGGCCTGGGGGCTTATTTTGCTTCTGATTGCCGTATTTCCGGCAAATATTCACATGGCCCTGTCGAGTCGTTTTCGGAAGTTTCCGGCGTGGCTACGCTGGGCACGTTTACCCCTACAAGGCGTTCTGATTTGGTGGGCCTACCAATATACGTAGCCCTTTTAGTCGAAAAATCCGTTACTTTTTATCCACTTATGTAAAAATGTAGCCTCATTTAATCACTAAAACTATAAATACATAATACCATATCTAATTTTTATTAACTAATTACTACCATTTGTGGTAGTATAGAAAACATGGCAAATTATCTTTTTCTTCAAACTAATAATTGTAATTTTATGGAACAGATTTGTACTTTACCCTTTTGATTCACCCTAAGTAGCTGCATCCATCCTTATTAACTTATTAGGTAGGTTAGTAAATTAAAAAACTTTAAAGTGACTTCCGCTATTTCTTAGCGTCAAAGGGGTTACATAGACTTAAATTACCATGGATACAGTTAGTACGGAGAGAGATCAGAAGGTTAGACGCAATCGCGCGCAAACTACTCAACGCATCGTTGAAGCGTTAGAGGATGTTATTACAGAACGCGGTTTAGAGGGCGTCGGTGTAAACCGCGTAGCGGAGAAAGCCAATGTTAGTAAAGTCCTGATCTACAGATATTTTGGTGGCATGGAAGGTCTGCTGGAGTATTATGTAAAGATGGGAAAACTGTTCCCGGCGTTTACTCCGGCAGTTCTGGACCAAATCCGTCCCCTCCACGAGTCAGACATTGCCCGAATCTGGTACAGACAAGTAATTCAAACCTATCGGTACTTCCGCACCTTCAAAGCGGCCCGCGAAGTGCTGAAAGCAACTGTTATTGAGAATGACTCCATTGCGGCAACAACCGCACAGGCACAGGATGAAGAAATGACACGCCTTGTTAGCCAGCTTTCATTCGTAAAAGGAGCAGATACACAAGCGATTTCGGCCGTTATACTCGGCGCAATGACCTACTTAACCATAATGGCGCAAAATGACCGTACAATGATTAGTATTGATTTACGGAGCGAAGAAGGCTGGAAGCGCATCGAAGGGGCGATTAAAACCATTTACATTGCGTTGAATAAACTGGCCGTTAACTCGAAAGATGTTGAGTTAGAACTTCAGGCAGCCCATTTGCCTATGGCACACTGGTGAGATAAATCACGCGTGTATACTAAACAGGGGCCGTTTATAGATCTATAAACGGCCCCTGTTTAGTATACACGCGTGATTTATTTGACTTCAATCGTTTTCAATTGAGGGCCAACTCCTTTAAGTGTAAGCGACTTCCATTTCTTCGGAAGTTTTGTTTTGAGTTGCGTAATGCCATTATCCGTAATGTCTAAACCGCCGAACCCGCTCATAACAGCCTGTAACATTCCGCCTGCCCCGGTTGCAAAATAGGGATTTGTACCACCCGCCGTTTCAGACAGTACGCTAAACGGCGGTACTTCATTGGGCTTATAACTCTTGATTAGCCAGTCGTAGGCCTTGTCTGTTTCGCCTAAACGAGCATGAAGCGTCGACAGTACCGACCAGCCCATTGCCGGTCCTTCGGGCGAGTAACGCGGCTCATAATACGCCAAATCTTTTTTGATAGCGGCTTCGTCGCTCACAATAGTGAGCGGATACGCCAGCAGATTTACGTCAGCCTGCTTAATAATCACACCGTCGTAGGTACGGTTTTCTTTCGTAGTGCCATCCGGAAACTTCAGAATCGGAATATTATCGGCCACGAGTTTCCAGTCGGGATTGGCCGTCAGTCCTAATTCCTGAGCCGCCTGCGTAGCGTACATGAGTGATGTTTTAGCCATCCCGTTCGTGAAGGCGTTGTCATCAATATTTTCCTGCCACTCGTTCGACCCGATTACATTATTGATATGAAATTTTCCGGGGGCTTCCCGTTCCACACGACTGGCCCAGAAATCGGCTACTTCTTTCAGCATGGGGTAGCCGCGTGTACGGAGCCACTCTTTGTCTTTCGTAACCTGATAATATTTCCAGAATGACCAGCCAACACAGCCGGTGATATGGTGCTGGAAAGGCCCCGTTAACGCCCATACAGGCGTTGCCTCCTGCCCATCGGCGTCGGACTCCCACGGAAACATAACGCCCGCATAGCCGTGACTAAACGCGTTTTGCTTCGCCATTTTCATTCGCTCAAACCGGTATTCAAGCATTGATTTGGCAATCTCGGGTTTCAACATTAAAATCGGCGGGTACATCCAGAGTTCGGTATCCCAGAAAACGTGGCCATTGTACCCCAAACCCGACAAGCCCATGGGCGACAGGCTATAACCGGTCCCTTCCCGAACGAATGAGTACAGGTGATATAGTGCCGAACGTACGGCTTTTTGCGTATCGGGGTCGCCGTCAATCACAATATCGCTTCGCCAGAGCTTAGCCCATTCGGCATTGTGGCGCATCAGCAGCCGTTCGGTGCGTTCGAGAGCCGCAAAAATTGTCAGTCGTTCGGCTTCATTGTGCGGGTCGGCGGTGTGAGCCGTTGACGATACGGAACCAACTACACTAAAGCGGTAGGTCTCACCGGCTTTCAGTTGTTTCTTGAACTTAGCGAGATGCATGTTGTAATCCCAGTCTTCATGAATTACATCAGGCTCCTGACCGTGTGGCTCCTCAAAAATAAAACTGTTGGATGCTGCCACCGTATGCCGCCCCGATGGACTTTTGGCGACCGATGTCAGCAGACGGATCGTCACGTGGGAACGGTCAATTTCGGAGTAAAAATTCTTGACCTCTTTCAGGTTTTCCGGCGTTTCGATAACGCTCATCGGGATGATTTCGCACGCTTTCTTCGCCGTAATTTCGACCATCGTTAGCTGCGAAAACGGCAGGTGACGCAGGGCCATCATGGTTTGCCGAACACTGACTTTGTCTTTATAATCGAACGTGGTAGTCAGAGCCGCTTTCTGCATATCGAGCGTCTGGCGGTAGTTCGTAATGTCTTTCGGACCGAGCCGCTGCCCATCGACATCGAGGTTCATATTAGCAAAGTTGAACACCTTGAGTATGTTCGAGACGCGGCCCCGACCGTAGGTATCAAACGCGCCGTTCAGCACCACGTCTTTAACTTTCATCGGTTCCGGCGACGAAACAAGCCCGATCATGCCGTTAGCGACGGTTACGCCATAGTAATTTGCCGGGTTAATGTTCTGACCAACAAGCTGCCAGGCGGCATTATCAGCGGGGGCCTGTGCTAAGGCCGAAAGCCAGCCGGTCGTTAGCAGGAAACCAAGAAATAGTCGTTGTTTCTTCATATATAAAGCATAGGTTAAATAAAGGCTAAAAATAGTACCATTATGACGGATTAGCCAGTTCGTCAGGCAACTATTCCTTAAACGAAAACGTCCCCATTGAGCCAAATCAATAGGGACGTTTTCAGATGACGAATCAGGCGAATACTATCGCTGGGCAACGGTCCCTTTGCGGGAACGAATTTTTTCAATGACCCACTTGCCTACTTTTTCGCCTTCAAGTTGCCCATTCGTCAGGGCCGACCGGTAGTGAATGCCGCCGTAGAGCCGACTCATCGACGCTTCGTCGGCCGCCATACGGAATGATTTGAACGACCGGACGCCATGCCCATACTGAAACTCGGTCGAGTCAGTGAAGGAAACATTATCGCCCATCAAATTGGTCAGAACCGTAGCGGCTGCGGTCGATATGACGCTGTGACCACTGGGGTATTCTGGAAATGGGGGCGTTTGCAAAAAAGGCGTCCATTTTGGGTCAATCGACTTGTTAATGACTGTTTCGGGACGGATGGTTTTACTGCGGTATTTTTCGTCCCAGCAGGAGATAAACCCGTCGCTTAGGGCAAAGGATGTTAGTGCATAGGCTTCAACGGTACGCATCATATTTAGTTTTTTCTGCCGGGCAACCGTCTGTGCAATGGCCAGCCAGTGGCCGCCGGGCGTCATTTTTTTGCTGGCGTACATAACGTGGCCCGATACGTTCATCACAAACGCGTTATCGTCCCAGAAGTAAGCGATGTCCTGTTTAGCTTTATCGAGGTTCTTACCAACCTGATACACCTCATCGAGTTCTTTTTCATACGGGCTTCCTTTCGCCAGACTATAGGCGTGCGGGCGGGGCGGCATAAACTGATTACAGGTGTCCATGGCCCAGCAGCGCAGCTTATTCCATTGCGGCTCAGCAGCGTCCATATAGGCCGGGGGCGTTGGTACCCACGAGCCTTCCTCATTTGTAACGGTGTGTTTAAAACCCCGCGTTTGCTTGTAGCTGTCTTTTGCCCCGTAATCCAGAATGTGTTTGGCAACCGCTTCGCCATAGGCCATTGAGCGTTCATACACCTCATCCGGCACACCGTCTTTCTTGTATTGCTCATAGAAGGGCTTTTCAAACTCATCGTAGAACTCAACGGAGAACGTCAGCGCACGGGCAACGGTCAGAAAGGCATGCGTACTTGCCAGCGGAAAGCAGTATTCTTTACCGGCTTCCGGCTTCGGCCCGGTCTGAAACCGCTTTAGTTTCCCGCCCAGCGATTCATATTGTGCATCGAACGGAACGAGGGCTTCGTACCCCGCGAGGTTGGCATATGAATAAATCCGACTGGCTACCGGGGGCGAAAAAATATCGTGGACAACAACTTGCGTCAACTTATTCAGGGCCGAGTTGTAATATTCCGGATTAGCGGCCTTTGCGTTGTATTCGGCAGGCGAAGCGGGCTTCTGGCAACCGGCCAGAGCAACCAGCCCTACAGCCAGCAGACAGCCAAAGCGAAGCGAAGAGTTCATACGATTAATGACAAGTTAATGCAACATATCACCACCAGACAGGCGGTTAGTATTTACAAAATTAACGGAAAATTTCGGACAAAATTGAGATTTAGCGCGTAAGATACGTTTGGGCAGCGATGTCATCTTTGCTGATGTAGTGAATAAACAGATGACATCGCTACCCTACCGTCTCTTGTGCCCAACTTCACGCTACTTCAGCAATAAGGGCTTGAATACCTGCATACCCGCATTGTTCCGGGCTACCACAATCAATACGCCCTGTGCGGTGTGTATCGGACGAATGTCGCGTATTTCGCCATCGAGCAGGAAACCACAATCGACTGGCGACAGGGCCGCAAAATTTCCTTTCCCGTCGTTCCGCAGGACCAACCCATAACTGACATCGTAGCGGCCCTGATAGGTGCTGACGCCGTAGAAATTGCCGCCACCCAGCACGTCGAGGTCGCCATCGTGGTCAATATCAATAGCTTGGAGCGCGAACAGCTTCGATACCTGCGCCATCATGGGCAACGCATGAACAACAAATTTGGGGCTTCCATCCCTGTCACTCTGATTTTCGAGATAAACCGATGCAAACTGGTCCACAGTGAACTCGTCAGCACCTTTCAGTTCGTCGTCCTTGAATACATCCGACAACGGCTTACCGGCAAACGACACATAATCCGTAAATCGCTTGTTGATTATACCGGGCATCTGCTTACCCAGTTCATCCTTAAACGCCAGCGGATACCATTCTTTCCCCCCGCCCGAACTGATACGGCTATACGCGAGAATCTGATCGGTTCGCTGGTTGTTGTCAATGTCTTTTACCCACATCCTAAGTTGAGAGTCCGACGCTTTGCGAAGCTTGGTATTCGTACCCAGATTGCCCGCCATCAGGTCAATATCACCGTCGTGGTCAAAGTCAGCCGCAATAATTCGCTGATAGAACCCGCTTAAGGGCGTTTCTTCGGCTGTAATGTTTTTCACTTCCTCGAATTTCCCATTGGTATTCGCGAAAATGCGCACCGGCATCCAGTCGCCCACCAGAATCAGGTCGAGGTCTTTGTCGCCATCGTAGTCGGCCCAAACCGCGTCGGTAATCATCCCGGCTTTACGCAATCCGGTCGATAACTTGTCGGTCTGATCGGAGAAATGCCCTTTCCCATCGTTGATGAGCAAATAAGAACCCGGCGATTTACCATAACCGAAACCCACAACCCGCCCACCGACAAACAAATCAAGGTCGCCGTCGTGGTCGATGTCGCAGGGCCGAACGCAGCTTTTGTTGTCGTACATGGGAGGCAGCGCATTGGCCGGGCGGCTGAAATTCCCGCGTCCATCATTCAGGTAGAGCCGGTCGAACTGTTCGGGCATTTTAGCATAAAACTCGTTGCCGCCCGACACCACATACAGGTCTAAATCTTTATCGCCATCCGCATCGAAGAACGTAGCATCTACATCTTCATAGGTGGAGTCGTTGGCAAACACAGGCTGATTGCTGGGTTTAAACCGACCGTTGGTTTGTTGCAGGAGCAAACTACCCGCCTGCCACTTGGCCCCGCCCGCATACATATCCTCCAGGCCATCGCCATTGACGTCGCCAACGGCCAGGTGCGGCCCTTCTGTCGACAGTTGAAACGGCATCAGCGGCTCGCGTACAAAATCGAAATATTCTTTGTTTTCCCGGTGCTGATACGGAATCGAATCGGCTGTTGTCAAGTCGGCAAAGAGCGGCTGAGCAACGGGCGCGGTGTAGCAGTAGTTCGTAGCGTCCAGCCGGGCGTCGGTCTGCTTCAACGTGAGCGACTGATTTGTTTTTACCTTCGTCCGTACTTCCATGCGCTGATTCGGCCAGATCACAATCAGCGAATCGACCACCGCCCGTCTTCCCAAACCAAACAGCAGTTCCGGCGCAACCGACGACTCAAAGCCCCGGGTAGGCATTAGTTGCTGCATCTGAAGTGAGTCGTTGTATTTAAGAATAACCTTCGCGCCCAGGCCAAATGTATTGGGGGTATTACCTGTCAATTTTATCGTCAGGTGTTTGTTAGCCGGAAAAATTATATTGGCGTCGTTGCGGTATAATCCGGCGGGGTCATTGACATTGTTTGTAATGAGGTCCAGATCACCATCATTGTCGAGGTCAGCATACGTAGCTCCACACGAAAGCGTTGGTGCTGAAAAACCCCACACCATCGACTTATCCTCAAATTGAAGGCCAGGCGTTCCCCGATATAAATAATTGTGCACTTTACCTTCGGGCATGAGCTGAATGGCTTTCTCATCAAGGGTTGACGATGCACCCAGTTTGTTCTGTAAGGATTCGTCGGAGATGTACTTTATATAGTCAAGATTGTTAGGCCGACGGGCAATACCATTGGCAACAAACAGATCTTTTATACCATCATTATCATAATCGGCCAGCAGTGGCGACCAGCTCCAGTCCGTTGCAGCAACGCCCGCCAGCACACCAACATCGACAAATTTTCGGCCTGACTGACTGATTTGCAGACAATTACGACTATACTGATTCATATAGCCGTAAGAAAGTTTATACCGATAAATGTCTAACGGATCTTCACCTTGCGAGGATTTTTCAACGGTTTCCTCAGCCGAATACATATCGAGCGTAATTACGTCGGCATAACCGTCATTGTTGACATCGGCCACATCGTTCCCCATCGAAAATCGACTGGTATGCGCAAACGCCTGTCGAATGCTCTCCGTAAAACCACCTTTTTGGTTGTTAACGTAGTAGTAATCGTCTTCGTGAAAGTCGTTCGAGACATAGAGGTCCTCCCAACCGTCATTATTCATGTCTGCCACAGAAACTCCCAGCCCATAGCCCATAGCAGCACCAAAGATGCCCGCCTTCTCACTAACATCGATAAACTTGCCTCCGTCGTTACGAAACAGATAATCGCCCGATTCGCGATTTCGGTTATTCCGGGTTGAAACCTGATCGAAACTGCGCGAGGTGTGAACCGCATGATTAAGTAGAAAACAGTCGAGGTCGCCATCATGGTCGTAGTCGAAAAAAGCGGCCTGGGTTGAGAACCCGCCAAATGCCAGCCCATATTCAGCCGCTCGCTCAGTAAATGTCGGTATGCCGTCTGGGCCGGGTCCATTGTTGATGTATAATTCGTTGGTGCCTTTCAGCCCTTTAAATTTACTAACCGCACAAACGTATAGATCGAGTAGTCCATCGCCATTAATATCCACCATCGTCACGCCCGTCTGCCAGTCAGCCTTTCCGCCAGTGTTCGCCTGGTTTGTGACATCCGAAAACGTAAACTTGCCTTTTCCGGGCGTGGACCGATTAAGATACAATTTATTTGACCCCTGATTTGAGACAAAATAGAGGTCTGTTAGCCCGTCGTTATTGAGGTCACCAGCCGCAACGCCCCCACCGTTGTAAAAATACAGGTAATCCAAAATGGATAAACTGTCGGTATTATGTAGCTGGTTACTAAAGCTTATCCCGGTTTGGGTTGAGTCCAGTACCTGAAATAGTGATTTCTCTGTCGTCAATGAGTCATGAGAACAACCCGCCAGTAGTACTACACCACTGGCGAAAAGAGCAATTAATTTTCTCATGGCTTACTACCCTTTGTGATAGCAAAGACCTGTGCCTTATCATTATTCTTAGCCAGCACAATAAATTGCTTTCCGTTCGCTCCACGAACGGGCAACATTCGGCGCACCTGACCACGTACAAAAAAACCAGTCTGTGCCGATTTAGTAGCCACAAAATCACCCTTTCCGTTACCAGTAAGCAATAACCCGTAGTTCGCATCATAGCGACCCAGTTCGGTTAACACATCAAAGAAGTTGCCAGCCAGCAGAATATCCATTTTACCATCCTGATTGTAATCGTCCGTCAGAATGGCGTGAATTGGTGAGGTTTGCGCCTGAACAGGTAATGCTTTGATCGTAAAGTTACCCTTCCCATCATTAATTAAGACAGATGTCTCGGCCGTTTGCACAGTCTTGACGTTCATTCCTTCCCGCTGTTGCGCTGAAAAAATATCGTTAAAAGTCGCTTTAGCGTAGTCCGTATATTTAATGTATTTGGTTTTTATGGATGGAATTCGCTTTTGTAAATCAGGTTTTTGTACCATCACGCATTCGCGAGGCTCTCCATCAGCATTGGGTCTAAAACAGGTAATAATTTGATCGTAACCCCCGTTATGGTCAAAATCATTGCTGTAGAGGTGAGCTGGTCCCGCTGTCGACGCCACCATTCGACTATTCAGACCGAGATTCCCAACCACAAAATCTGTGTCGCCATCCTTATCAAGATCAGCGGCCCGGATTGCATTCCACCAACCACCCGTGTTGGCAAGCGTTTCGTTATCGACCCGCTCAAACCCTTTCCCCTGCTTGTTGTGAAGCACTGTAATGGGCATCCAGTCGCCAACCAGCACTAAATCAGGATAGCGGTCATGATCGACATCGGCCCAGACAGCGTCGGTTACCATGCCGATGTCTTTCGAGAATGGCATTAGTTCTTTTGTGGCCTTGCGGAAGTTGCCTTTGCCATCATTTACCAATAGCAATTGATCCGGGTTTTGACCGTATTGTCCTGAGATCATCCGTCCGCCAACAAACAAATCCTGATCACCATCCAGATCAAAATCAGCCGCGACTACGCATGAGTTATTTTCCAGACTGCGGGGCAGGGCTTTATCCCAGGTAAAATTGCCCTCTCCATCATTTCGGTAGAAACGGTCGGCCAGATATGTAGGGTCTTCAAACTCATTCCCGCCGGTGGCAATATACAGGTCTACGTCTCTATCGCCATCCGCGTCAAAAAACGTAGCACTTACATCTTCGGTATAAATGGCATCAAGCAAAAACGGTTGTTTTTGTAGACTAAACGTGCCGTTCGATTGCTGAACATACAGCGACCGGGGCATGTTAGCGGCTCCGCCCAAAAATACGTCGTCCAGCCCATCGCCATTCACATCGCCTACAGCCAGCGCAGGCCCTTCGCGAGATAGCATCTGCTTTAATAACCCATCGCGGTTATAATCCACAAAGTCGTTCTCTTTATGCACATAATCCAACTTCGTGGCTCCCGTTACGTCCTCAAACATACGGCGGGACGGAATCACCGATGCAGCAAATGTTGCTGTCTGGCTGGCATTTTTGTGTGCCAGCGTTAGTGTGGTATTGGCTTTGGGCTGTCGAATAACCTGTTTCCTGTCATCAGGCCAAATTACGACCAGTGAGTCAATTCGCGGGTTTTCAGCTAATCCGAATATCATTGTCAAATCCACAGAGGATTCAAATCCCCGATTCGGCATCTCTTGTAAATACTGGATTTGTGGTTTCCCATCCGTTCCTTTCTGATGCACATAAACGTTGGCACCAATTGCATTTAGGTTTCCGCCGTATCCGTTGAGCTTCACTCGTAGAAAATTCTTATGATGTTTCTCGACTGACGTATTTTTGAAAATCGATACGGGTGAGTTATTATTATTGACTACCAGGTCTAAATCGCCATCGTTGTCCAGATCACCATACGCCGAGCCATTCGAGAACGAGGGTTCACCCAATCCCCATTCAGCGGCTTTATTTTCATATTTCATTCCGTCACCCATGTTCCGAAATGCATAGTTTGGTAATGGGCTTGAACCCATTTTATTTACATACTCCTTATAATCAAACTTTTTAGTGCCTGCAATCATCGACTGCAAATCTGGATTGTCTGCCAGAAAAGTTACATAGTCCTGATCCGTGAGGTCTTTTAGAATACCGTTCGCTACAAAAATATCTTTCTTACCATCCATATCCATATCGAACAGCAAGGCACCCCAACTCCAGTCGGTAGCAGACGTACCAGCCATTCGGCCAATTTCAGAGAATGTTCCATCGCCGTTATTTAGATGTAGCATATTGCGGGAATCCTGATAGAAAAAGTCCCGCGATTCCTTCAATTGCCCCAGTTCATAGCTTTCAAAAGCGGTCGTTGTTTTCAGGCGATAGTCATCGTCCGGCAACATATCTGTTACGAAAATATCAAGGTTACCATCGTTGTTTACATCAGCGATATCAGCCCCCATTGACGCCAGGCTGACATGTCCCATTTCATTCTCAATATCTTCTTTAAACGTACCGTTTTTCTGATTGATGTACAGATAATCACGTTCGTAGAAATCGTTGGAGATATAAATATCCAGCCAGTTATCATTGTTGACATCGCCAATCGTAATGCCTAACCCAAAACCGATTAAACTACCGTATATGCCAGCCTGCGCACTAACATCCCTAAATGGTTTATTGGGACCTTCATTCTGAAATAGTTTATGGCCGCCCAATTTATCCCGTATGTCACGCATGTTTTCGTAGCCCAAGCGGTCCATTGGCGTAAAGCTGTTATTGAGCAAATACATGTCAAGATCGCCATCGCGGTCGTAGTCGAAGAAAGCGGCATGGGTCGAGAAGCCACCATCCGATAAACCATATTCTTTTGCTTTCTCGACAAACGCAGGAAGCCCATTTTTGACGCCCTGATTTATGTATAGCTGGTTTCCCCGTTCGTCGCGGCTTCCCGAATTACAGACATATATATCCATCAATCCATCGCCATTAACATCAGCAAACGTGACGCCTGTAGACCAGAATTTTTTACCAGTAATTCCTGACTTTTGTGTTACGTCTTCAAACTTCATCCCGCCCTTGTTGAGATAAAGTTTATTTTCCTCAAAATTAGATGTCAGAAAAAGATCGGGAAGGCCGTCATTATTAACATCGCCGATAGCAACGCCACCGCCGTTATAGAAATTCCGGTAATTAAAGATGTTAAAGTTCTTTTTATCCAGACTCCGGTTTACAAAGTCCACTCCGGTTTCTGAGGCAGGCAAACTCTCAAATAGGGTATCGGTATTTTTATGGCACGATAGCAGTCCACACAGACTGATAGCCAAAAGGCCCAGTTTCTTAGTCATTAGTTACACGTTTGATTAACCAGGCTACACGTTGCGTTAACAGGTGATATGGGCTTCAAATTTCCATCAATAAGTTGCCACTTAACGACAAGTTTTAGTCATTACCCATCAATCCCCTTTGATTAGAATACGCCAATAGGTAGAAAGCAAACAGCAGCCCAACGTGGGCTGCTGTTTATAATTAGCACAGAAAACAAAATTAGTAGCCAGCGTTTTGCTTCAGATTTGGATTACTATCAACAGCACGTTGTGGAATTGGGAATAATACTTTCGAATCAGCCGATTTGATAGGCCGGTTATCGACCGGATCAAGGAACGTACCAAAGCGAATTTGGTCATTCCGGCGCCAGCCTTCCCAGTACAACTCAAAACCACGCTCGGCCAAAATAGCCTTTGCATCAATTGGTGTTTTAGCCGCAACACCACGTGTTGTACGCAGGTTGTTTACAATCTTCTCGGCTGTTTCACCCATTGGGTCAGTACCACCGCGTAAAATTGCTTCGGCTTTCATCAATAGCAGGTCAGCATACCGGAAGAAGACGTAGTCGTTGGCTGGATTGTCTAAGAAGCCGGGTTGGGGCGCATATTTCACAACACGAATACCCTTTGCTTCCAGCGCATACGACAGATTAACGTCTGGCGTAAACACCAGCGGATTTCCACTACGATCTTTCAGGGGTACTCCTTTCTCGTCATACTGTTGACCCACCTGGAATCCAACGCGTACACCAATTTTATCCGTTACGCCTGGAAGAGCTTTGCCTAAACGCTCATCAGCTTTGTCGAAACTATTATAAAAATCGGCCAGTGTTGTAAAACCATTCCAGCTACTTGGCTGCTGGTTATAGTGCATGGTCATGTAATAACGGTTACGCACATTACCCGGCTGAGAAGCATTATCATTAGCAATGACATAAATATTCTCTTTAGCCAGTGCCGAGTTATCAGGAGAAAACATGTTAAAATAATCTCCTTTAGGTTGCAGCGAGAATTTGCCTGATGCAATAACTGTATTACAAGCTGTAATGACAGCATCCATATCAGCTTTTGCAAATGTGAACGGGCCAGCCGGTGTTGCGGCAGCTTGCGTGTAAACAGCTTTATTAAGCAGCACTTTTGCTAATAGGAACTGAGCGGCCTCTTTAGATGCTTTGCTGTTTGTAGTAGCCGTTACACTTGGCAGATTCGGTATAGCCGCAGTCAAGTCAGCAACAATATAGTCGGTAGCTGCCGAACGGCTCAGCACTTTCGGATTTGCATCAGCCGCATCCGTTACTTCACGAACGGGAACCTGACCATACAAATCAACAACATAGAACATAAAGAACGCCCGCAAAAACTGCGCTTGCGCTTTAATAGCGACATCGCTACCAGCTACCGAAATAGTCTGTGTAGCCTTGAACGCTCCGCTGTTCAGATTGTCCCAGGCGTTGTTAATTTCGGCGTGAACAGGTGTCCATGTGTGCTGGTGCAGTTTACGCCAGGTACCGAAGTCATCCCAGTCCGTTCCTCGCGTCGGCCCCTGCATTTCGTCGGTTGGATGCTCTTCCATTGCATAGGCTCCACCCTGACCGTTAGCAATGCTGTTAAGAGCTGAAACAGCTCCCTGCAACGAACTGGCTGGGTCAATCGGAACTGAAGTAGAGTTAGCAGTCTCCGAAGATAGTTTTCCCAGAACCGTATCGTCCAGTTTAGAGCAACCCGCTGTGCCAAGCAACAGCGTGGCACTTAATAGCGTGATTGTTTGATATTTAGTAAAATCCATGAATCGTATTGTTAAATGGTTTTCGTCTAATTCCGAACGCTTTGTACCTCCTCAAAACAAGTTCACCGCTCTACAGAAGATACGAAAAATTCATACAATTAGTTTTTAAAATCCAACATTTAATCCCAACGTAACTGTGCGGGGTGATGGGAACGGCGTGTAATCAATGGCCAACGATGGAATGTTGTTGAGCGTTTTGATCGTATTCACCTCTGGATCAAGTCCTGTGTAGCTCGTAATAAGCAACAGGTTCTGGCCAGATAGCGACAGGTTCAACGTTTTTGCAAAGCCACCCTGTGGCAGCGTGAACGTATAGCCAACCGAAGCATTGGATAGCCGAACGAAATCGCTCTTTTCCAGGAAACGCGTCGATACTGAACCAGAGTTCAATGGGCTTTCGCTGCTGTTGGCTACGTCCTGCGTTACATTCCGACCGTTTTTGAGCGAACCTTTCAGGAAGAGTGCGTTAGCAGTATTGTTATACACATAGCCACCAAACTGGCTGTTGAAGAACAGGCTGGCATTGAATTTTCCAAACGAAAAATTGTTGGTTAAGCCAAAACGCATCCGAGGGAACGGGTCGCCCTGAATTTTATCAGCACCACCGTCAGCATAAGTACCTAACCCAGCCGCATCCAGACCAGTGTAGGTTGGTATGATGAACGAGAATGGCGCATACCCATCACGAATGGTTTGTGCAAAAGCACCAGAGAGACCTTGCCCATCAATAGGTCCCGTTGGTATAGATGTGCCAATACCTTTCACAACAGGTTTCAGGAACGTAGCATTGGCCGCGATGTCCCAGGAAAACTTCTGCTTTTGAACAGCCTGAAAATTCAACGAGACTTCGACCCCTTTGTTGATAACTTCACCCGGTAGGTTTACCCATTTGTAGGTAACAGGAGCGGGTTGAGCGTAAAATACCTGGAAAAGCAGGTTAGTCGTTGATTTATTAAAATAATCGACCGAACCACTTAACCGACCTTTCAATACTGTGAAGTCAATACCAGCCCCATAGGTTGTATTCTGTTCCCACTTAATATTTGGGTTCGGGTTATTATCCTGCACGGTTGAACCATCTGTGTTCCGGGTAAAAATGATTTTCGACACCCCACCCGCAAAATCCTGATTACCCGTTACGCCATAGTTAGCCCGCAGTTTGAGGTCATCAAAAATATTCTTCGGCACAAAACTCTCCTGCGATAAACGCCAGGCGCCTGCCAGGGATGGGAAATACCCGTATTTGTTATTTATCCCGAAGCGCGATGAGCCATCAGCCCGTAATGTTGCCGTTATCAGGTATTTATCCTGAATATTATAATTGACACGACCAAAATACGACTGGAGGTCATTCTGCGAGTGGTCGGATGTTGCGCCAAAGGCTTTGTACGTTAATCCATTAGCTCCACCCAGGTTATCCGTATAGCTGATTAAGTCCAGGTTATAGCCAAAGTAGCTGGCCAGGGTCGTGTTCTGCTGGTTGTTAAACTTCTGATAGGAAAAACCGGCCAACGCTTCTAATGAATTGCCCGCTATTTTCGTATTGTAGTTCAGAGTGTATTCAACCAGTTTAGAGGTACGGTATTTGTTGTTGATAATGGCAGCACCATTGCCTTGCACCGAAACTTGGTTATTACTGATTCCCAGGTTAAAATTACCACCCAAACGAGAATCAAGTTCAGTACGGCGCACAGCCGACGAATTGTCGATACCAAAGTTAGCTTTGAACTGTAATCCGTCAAGAATCTGCCAGGTAAGACTTGCATTAGCCAGTGTCCGGTTTGTTTCACCCCGGTCACGGTCGTAGGCCAGTATCGCAGCCGGGTTACGGAAGTCACCACCGGGTTGGTAAAACGTACCATCAGGATTTGTAACCGGATAGGTTGGGTTAGCCTGAATAGCCGCGCCAATCAGGTTACCCTGAGCACCCGCATTCGTGGTGTTCAGGACGTACTGATCTTGTAAGTTCGAGGTTGTTGCATTCAGGGCCAGTGTCACTTTGTGGTTAAACAAATCATGACTGGCGTTAATCCGACCTGTTATGCGTTTTTGGCCTGAATTTTTGACAATACCCTGTTGGTCCTGATAACCGAGCGAGAAGCGATAACGCGTATTTTCGTTACCACCACCAAAGCCTAAATTATAGTTCTGGGTAACGCCCGTCCGCAAAATCTGATCCTGCCAGTTGGTATTGGATTTTTTATCGACTTGGGTAAGATCACCGCCAGCGGCTGTTACACCTGCCAGAAACTGTTGCGTACTCAACAGATCATACCGCTTATAAGCAGAAGCTACGCTGGCAGAAGCGGAGAATGTAAGGTCACTCTGCCCTACTTTCCCTTTTTTAGTCGTAATCAGCACCACACCATTGGCACCCCGGGCACCATAAATTGCCGAAGCCGAAGCATCTTTCAGTACCGAGATATTATCAATATCCGACGGGTTCAGAAAGCTTAATGGGTTACGCGGTGGGGATGAGCCTCCGCCAAAATCCGTCGTTGTACCCGTATCACCACCATCTAAAGGAACACCATCGATAACGAATAATGGGTTGTTACCTGACCGTAACGAAACGGCTCCCCGGATTGACACGTTAATACCAGCACCTGGCTCACCACTGGAAGGCGTGATCTGTACACCCGATACGCGTCCCTGTAACAACTGTTCCGGCGAAGAAATAACCCCTTTGTTAAAATCTTTCGGTCCTAAAGATGCTACTGACCCCGTAGCGTCTTTAATTTTCTGAGTACCGTAACCCACTACGACGACTTCCTGAAGTGCCTTTGTATCATCCGCCAATTTCACATCAACTGTCGAACGGGCTCCCACAGCTACTTCCTGTGTTGTGTAGCCAATAAAACTGAGTATGATTGTAGCATTTTCGGGTACATCAGACAGTGAATAAACACCATCAGCATTTGTATTCGTACCGCGCTGAGTACCTTTGAGTTGTACACTCACACCCGGTAAGCCAAAGCCTGTCGGGTCCGTTACTTTCCCCGTCACAGTGCGCCCTTGCGCCCATACTACCGAGTTGCCCAGCAGCAGTATCATTACCAGCATTGTCAGAAAACTGAATAGCGTTTTCCGGCCAAACAACTGGGATTGGGAATTCCCAACCTGACCTACGTAGCCACCGAAGCGGTTCATTTTGTAGGATTTGTCCATCATAGGTTTACAATAAAAATGATTGATTAATAAATACTGAAAAAGCTTACAACCTATAGTTCTACAGGGGTAACTAACTGAAGCATAGCAGCAAACATGCAGTTTTAACCTCAATCATATCACCTATGCAGGAATTTATAGAATCTAAACCTGAACCATTTGGCGAATTACATCATGTTACGATGAAAATACAAATGGCAACAGGTTAAAATTAAAGTATTTGTTATCAAAATCGTATCATAATATTTCTCAAATTAATTAAATATAATTATATTAATTCACTATGTCACCTACTATATAGTAAGTCTATGTATTCATACTCAACGTGTTATTAATAAATTTTTACTAAAAAAAATGTAACTATTCCTACAAAACACGCGGCAGAACTTTCGTGGCCCCCGTTTAAAAAATTTGTAGTAAATACACGTAATTTTGCTCTGTATTATAACCGGCTGACCACTTGTGAGCAGTCCGTACCCATCTATGCGTACAGAATCCCTCGAAAACTTATCAACTCAGCTAACCGGCGACCTTTTTGTTGACGCTACCTATCGAACTCTTTACGCTACCGATGCATCAGCTTACCGTGAGATGCCGACAGCCGTTGCCATTCCTAAAACAATTGACGATCTCAAGGCTCTGATTGCGTTTGCAAAACAGCATAAAACAGCCCTCATTCCGCGTACAGCCGGTACATCGCTGGCGGGTCAGGTCGTTGGCAACGGTATTGTTGTCGACGTATCGAAGCACTTTACTAAAATCCTGGAAGTTAATCCCGATGAGCGTTGGGTACGCGTACAGCCGGGCGTGATACGGGATGAGTTAAACCAGTTTTTAAAACCGTACGGTCTTTTCTTCGGCCCCGAAACCTCTACCGCTAACCGGGCTATGATCGGCGGTATGGTAGGCAATAACTCCTGCGGTTCCAACTCCGTCGTTTACCGGGCCACCCGCGAACATACTCTCTCTCTGAACGTACTGCTCGCCGACGGTTCGGAAGCGGAGTTCGGGCCTGTAAACGGCTGGGATTTTACGAAACAGGTAAGCGAGGCCAGTCGAAAAAACGGCTCCGCAACGTTGGCAGATGCCATTCTGCTGAAGACAAATGCTATTTTGTCAGATACAGCAAATCAGGCCGAAATTCGTCGCAACTTCCCCAAGAAAACCATCGAACGGCGCAACACCGGTTATGCGCTGGATGCGCTGCTCGACATGGAGCCGTTTACCCCAAACGGCGAGCCATTCAACATGGCAAAGTTCATTGCCGGTTCGGAAGGAACGCTTTGTTTTATTACCGAAATCAAGCTCAATCTGGTGCCTTTGCCGCCGAAAGAAAGCGGCTTAATCTGTGTGCATTGCCACTCCATTGATGAGGCTTTGCGGGCTACGCTGGTGGCACTTAATTACAAACCCTATGCCGTCGAACTGATTGACGACATCATTCTGGAACGGGCCGATACGAACCCCGAACAGCGCAAAAACAGCTTTTTTGTTCAGAAAACGCCATCGGATCACTTCCCGATTATCCTGGTCGTTGACCTCTCACGCGACACACGAGCCGAAATTGAGACACTTGCCGCCAGCATGATTGCCGATATGCAGGCTGCCGGAATGGGCTATCATTATCCGCTGTTGTTTGGCGACGATACCAAGAAAATATGGACGCTACGCAAGGCCGGTCTGGGCTTATTGGGCAACCTCCCCGGCGATGCGAAAGCGGTAGCCGTCATCGAAGATACCGCCGTTGACGTGCATGATTTACCAGACTACATTCGCGATTTCAACGAGATTTTGACGGAGCACAATATGCACTCGGTCCATTATGCCCATGCGGGTTCGGGCGAGTTGCACTTGCGGCCAATCATCAACCTGAAAACCGAAGAAGGACATCGGCAGTACCGGATGATTGCCGAAGAAATTGCCACATTGGTTAAGAAATACGACGGTTCGTTGTCAGGTGAGCATGGCGACGGTCGGCTACGGGGTGAATTTATTCCGCAGATGGTGGGAGCGCATAACTACGAGTTGATGCGCCAGATCAAGCATACCTGGGACCCCAACGGTATTTTCAATCCCGGCAAAGTGGTCGAAACGCCCCCAATGGACACGTTTCTGCGCTACGAAGCAGGTCAGCAAACGCCCGAATTCAAAACGTATTTCCGCTACAAAGACCAGAACGTACTGCAACATGCCGAGCAATGTAACGGCTCCGGCGACTGTCGCAAAACGGAGGCTTCGGGTGGAACAATGTGCCCGAGTTACATGGCAACGCGCGACGAGAAAGATTCGACGCGGGCACGGGCCAATATTCTGCGCGAAATGCTGACGCGTTCGCCCAAAGAGAATCGGTTTGACCACGAAGAAATCAAAGACGTGTATGACCTGTGCCTGTCGTGCAAAGGGTGCAAAAACGAATGCCCGTCGAATGTGGATGTGGCGAAACTCAAAGCCGAGTTTTTACAGCACTATTATGATGCGAACGGCGTGCCGATTCGGTCGCGCCTGATTGCCAACTTTGCCCGACTGTCGAGTCTGGCATCGCTTGTTCCCTGGGCGTGGAATGGTGTTTTAGGAACGCCCTCGCTCCGGCGCATCGCGAACCGAATGGTCGGTTTCCACCCCGACCGGACGATGCCACTGATGGGGAAAACGACGGTGAAAAACTGGTTTGAGGTCTATGGTTCACGGTTAAAGTCGCCTGCGGTTGCTACTGAAAACCAAAAACCGAAAATCGTAAACCTATTCTGCGATGAGTTTACGAATTATAACGATGTTGAAGTTGGACAGAAGGCTATTCAGTTATTCGAGCGGCTGGGCTATACCGTGGTCATTCCCGAACAGGGCGAAAGCGGTCGGGCGGCTCTGTCGAAAGGGATGCTGAAATACGCGAAGACGCTGGCCGAGAAGAATGTTCGGCTTTTGAAAGACATCATCTCCGCCGATATGCCTTTAGTCGGCCTGGAACCATCGGCCATTTTGACCTTCCGCGATGAATATCCCGATCTGGTCGATGAATCGCTGGTAGCCGATGCCAAACGATTAGCCGAAAACGCGCTGACATTCGAGGAGTTTATTGCCCGCGAAATTGACGCAAAACGAATTTTGCCGGATGCGTTCACCGACGAAACCCGACTAATAAAACTGCACGGACATTGCCAGCAAAAAGCGGTTTCGTCGCTGGTGCCGAGCAAAAAGGCGTTGTCGTTACCTAAAAATTATACGGTGCACCTGATTCCGTCGGGTTGTTGCGGCATGGCCGGCTCGTTCGGGTATGAAGCGGAGCATTATGACGTTTCAATGAAAATCGGGGAACTGGTCTTGTTCCCAACCGTTCGGCAACAGCCTGATAATGTGCTTATTGCTGCTGCCGGGACCTCATGCCGACACCAGATCAAGGATGGAACAGACCGCAAATCGCAGCACCCGGCCGAAATATTATTTGATGCATTACTGTAGGGCCGAAGCTCCGGTTCGGCAGTGAGAAAATCAATTCAATGGCCGAACCGGAGCTTCGGCCCTACTTCTCAAACGGCCATTGTTTTCTGACACCTGCCGAGATGAGAAACGCTATTATTCCTGCGCCAATAACGATTAGGCCCGACAGCATAAAGGTCAGGCCGGTGGAGAAGAAAATGAACAGCCATACGGCAATAACCAGCACAACCGGGATGGGATAAAGCGGCATTCGGAAAGGGAAATCGGCGGATGATCGTCGGCGATGAAGCAGCAATAATCCGACGGCCTGCCCAACAAACTGCACCACGATCCGCATGGCCAGAATCGCCATAATCACGTCGCCAAGCCGGAACAACAGGCTGAATACAAAGCCTAATCCGCCCAGAAAAAGCAGCGATACATACGGAAACTGGCGGGTTGGATGGAGTTTGGCAAACACCCGAAAAAACTGACCGTCGACAGCAGCCGCATAGGGCACACGCGAGTAACCAAGCAACACGGCAAACAACGACGAAAACGCCACCAGTAATACCAGAACCGTTGCAAACCGGGCCGCATTAGCCCCATAAAGCGTTTCAACAAACGTACTGACAATGAACTGGCTATCCTGAGCGATCTGCCAGGGAACGACGCTCACAACACTCAAATTCATCAGCAAATACAAGGCAGCAATCCCCGCAACAGAAATAAACATACTGGCGGGAATGTTGCGCGTTGGCCGCTGAATTTCGCTGCCCAGATGACAAACGTTGTAATAGCCGAGGTAACAGTAAATTGTTTTGACTGATGCCTGCCCCAGCCCAGCCGCCAATAATCCGCCACTCACCGAACCTATAGACTGAAACGTTTCGGACAGCGGTATCCGGGCGTTGCTCAACCCACCGATAATGATCCAGCCGAGCGTTAGTAAAACAGCTCCCCACATAACCAGGCCTATTTTACCGACCGAGTCAATCTTTCGATAGAGTAAGGCAATGATAATCAGCACGACACCGCCCGAAACGGCTTTGCGCTGCCACTCATCAAGCGGCATCAGGTACGATGCGTATTGAGCAAACCCGATAGCACCCGAAGCCATGACTAACGGAGCCTGAATCAGCGTTTGCCAGACGTACAGAAACGATAGCAAACGGCCCCAGCGTCGCTCGCCGTAGGAGATTTTGAGAAAATTGTAGCTGCCACCTGCCTGCGGGAATGCGGCCCCTAACTCGGCCCAAACGAAGGCATCAATCAGCGATACGAACGCGCCCAACACCCAGGCCCACAAAAACAGCGGCCCGCCGAGGGTTTTAATCACCAAAGGCAACACCACAAACGGGCCGATACCGACCATGTCGATCATGTTCAGCGCGGTGCCTTGCAAAAGCGTCAGGCGACGGGGCAAATCAGGCACGACATTGGGTACAGAAGCACCCTGCGCCTGTGAAAACCGTTCGGGGGACGTAGAGTCGATCAATACCGTAACGAGCGAAAAGAACCATAAATCAGACTATCAGCCAACGGTAACATGCGCGTTAAAAGTTCGTTTTTACACGCCGTTCACTTCGTTAGTAGTTTGCCAATCAAAAAAACGCCCGGCACTCAAAGCGAGTACCGAGCGTTTTGCATTTTCAGGACTTTCGCCTGGAGCCGTGCCACGGTTACTCTGGCGTCATTAAGAACCGTGGCACGGCTCCAGGCGAAAGTCCTGATTGTGTATACCGGATGTATCTAATTCATTAACTGATCAAACGTCAGGCTAACGTAGTACATCGAACCAACGCTCGGGTTGCCCCAGGCCTGCGTGTACAGTTTACCCGTTAAGTTAGTACCACCAATTTTCAGGATGGACTTAATGCCCGAAAGTTTCTTACTAACCTGTGCATCGAGGGTGCTATAAGCCGGTATAATGGTTTGCTTACGACCAGTAGCCTCGGTGTTTGCGAAACTTCCTTCCCACAGGAATGAATCCTGAGCACGATAGACAACATTGAAACCAAAGCCCGTACCCCGAATATTCCGGTTGCCGAATGACAGATTGTAGCGGTACTTGGGTGTGTTGAAAAACGTAACAAAACCCGTCGGAATCTGATCCTGATCAATCAGATAATTTGACGACACGTTCGCTCCGATTGAATAATTCCCCGGCAACAGATAGTCCGCACCGATGGCCCAGCCAGCGTTTTTCAACTGCGTTGGCGAATTGGTGGGATAGGAATAAACAGTCCGGGTCGAGCCGCTAATCAATTGTAGCGTCGAGTTAGGATCAGCAAGCGAAACCGGATTTTTGCCCTGAACCACAACCTGACTGCCTAAGAAATTAAGGAACCGATTGTAGTAGTAATACGCGTCGATAAACAATTTATTGCCAATCAGCCCTTTGTAGCCTACCTCGTAGGTTTCTACCCGCTCAGGATCGTAACCAGCGTTGGGAGCTATTTTGAGCAGACCAAGCGACTGCGGCAGTGCTGCCACGCCACCCTGCTGCAAGGCGGCACCAAAGGCCTGAACGGACTGGAGCGTGTAAACCGGACTGTTGCCAAAACCATATTTATCTTTCAAAAACGGCAGACCACCAATCAGGCGGGCCGTGGGCGTATTGAGATCAATATACTGATCCTGCGTCGTTGGAATACGGAAACCGCGCTGGAACGATGCCCGGAAGTTGTGCACTTTAGCTACCGTTAGCACAGCCGAGAAACGCGGACTGACTTGCGCTTTGAAGTTCTGGTTTTTGTCATACCGCACCGAGGCCGTCAGTTTCAATATATCAGCCAGTGTTTTCGATGCCTGTGCATACCCGCCATATTCGTCGATGGTAAATTCTTTACCATTCTCATCGCGGGCAAACAGCGTACCTTCCGAATTCAGCGCGTACCGCCGGACGTTGCCACCAACGATCAGTTCAATCGTTTTAGGGTCAATCAGCTTGCTGAAATTATACATGAATTCGCCGTGATAGAGGTTGGTTTTATCCAGAAACCGCGCTCCTACGCCCTGTGCATTGCCCGGGATAGGCCTGCCTGCAACATCGTCCAGAGCCTTCTGGAATTCGGGCGTTCCCGGCACTAACCGACCCACATCGGCGGCTGAGCGCGACTGATTCAGCAAGTTTGTCTGCTGGCTATTGATATACCCCTGCGCTGCGGCTAATGCGGCTGCGGGTGCCTGTCCTGAACCAAGAGCTGTCAAATAAGCACCGGCATAGCCCTGAAAAGCAGATTGTGCGTAACTCCCGAAATAGGTAGGAAACCACTTGGCCGCGCTGCCACTCCAGGCTTCATTGATACCCTGACCCAAAATTGCCGTTGCATAGGCATCGCCCGAGCGTTCCTGCGTGGTGTAGGCCCGCACAAAGAAATTAGACCCGCGCAGTTCGAGTTTATACTGACCTAATTGAAACCCTTTAATATAATACCGGTCAGCACCCGTATAAACGGTCGTTCCTGTGCCCCAGTTAGCCTGCACAATGGCTTCAACATTTTCGTTCAGGCGGTAGTGCAGCGCACCATTCAGTTTCAGGTTCGTGGCGTTATAATTGACCAACTCACTTTCCTGATAGCCCGTCCGCGAAATGTTCAGGTTTGGAATAATATTATTGAAAATCTGCTGGGGGGTCAGACCCGTAAGTTGCGGCAGTGTTTTATTGCCCGCCTGCGGAATCTGCGTGGTGAGGATAGCCCCCAAAATTGCCGATGTACCATTGGCTCCCGTGCCGGGCTGGCCATTACCCAACAGGTTGGAGTACAGATTCGCGCTCGCGTCGCCGTAGATGTTCACACCGTCGTAGCCGGGGTTATTGGCGCGGTTACCGGATTCGAGCGTGTTGCCATTGGAAAATCCCTGATCGCGGTAGTCGGTTGCCTGCCAGTCTTTTGCCGAGAGGTACGAGACGCCAACTTTAATGGCGAGTTTGTTATTGAATGCTTTGGCATACCGGAAAGCGGCATCATAAAATGGTGTCGTCTGCGTTGAGCGATTGCTTGCACTCATCACCCCTGCTTTGGCATACGCACTCAACCCCTGATACTGAAATGGGCTTTTAGAGGTCATGAGCAACAGGCCGTTGATGGCGTTGGGACCGTATAGAGCGGAAGCCGCGCCGGGCAGCAGTTCAACGCTCTCCAAATCCAGTTCCGACACCCCGGCAATGTTCCCCACCGAGAAATTAAGTCCCGGTGCCTGGTTGTCCATGCCGTCGAGCAGTTGCACAACGCGCGTGTTCCCGTTCGACCCAAATCCGCGCACGTTGACCGATTTAAAGGTCAGACTCTGTGTGCTCATGTCCACACCCTTGATGTTCTGCAACGCATCATAAAACGTGGCGGCTGGCGTCGACTGAAACGAGCGAATGTCGAGCCGCTCAACCGATACCGGCGACTTAAGCACGCTTTCTTCGACCCGCGAAGCCGACACAACAACCTCCTGCCCCAGCGTCACCTGCTCTTTTAGGCTCACATTGAGGTCGGTGCGGTTGCCATTGATAACGAATTCCTGTGTTTGAAAACCAACAGCCGAAACCGCGACGGTAAATGGCGTTGCTGTGTTTGTTGTGAGTGAAAAATTGCCCTTCTGGTCGGTGATGGTTCCAACAACCTTCCCTTTTACGGCGATACTGATGCCCGCCAGTTCTTCTTTTTTAACATCGTCGGTCACTTTGCCGGCGATACGTGTCTGGGCTAAGGCTGCTGTGGGCAACCAACAGCACAAACCCCAGAACAACACAGAGTAAGTAATTAATTTACGCATGAATGAACAGTTAAAGTAAACAGATGATCCTTATAGGTTTTTAGACGATAAACATACGGAGAAGTCTTCTTTTTGTGCAATTTTTTCTTGCAATTAAGAAATTAGTGTACTCATTTAGTAGGATCTACTGGCTTTCGAAATTAAAAATTAGTAAATTCTGTGGCCTATCTTCTTTATTATCAGACAACTTTCTCAACCGCAATTTTCCTGAAACATGACAAACCAATCAAACCAGGACCGCCGGGATTTTATAAAAGCATCCGGCCTGTTAACCGGCAGTGCACTGTTAAGTAGCCTGCCGTTCCAGACAAAAGCAAACCCAGGCTATCATTTTTCGGCGAACGACACCATAAAAGTAGCACTCATTGGTTGTGGCGGACGTGGTAAGGGCGCAGCTCAACAAGCCCTGAATACAAAGCAAAACGTTAAAATCGTCGCGCTGGCGGATGCCTATCGGGATCGGGTGGACGATGCCTACAAAGTCCTGACTGAGCGTGGCCTGAAAGCCGCCGACGGAACACCAAAAGTGGATGTACCCGAAGATCATAAGTTTGTTGGGTTTGATGGCTACAAGCAGGCAATGGCCTTAGCTGATGTAGTCATTCTGGCTACCCCGCCGGGCTTTCGTCCTGGTCATTTTGAAGAAGCCGTTCGTCAGGGAAAACAGGTTTTCATGGAAAAACCCGTAGCCACCGACGCGCCGGGCATTCGACGCGTACTGGCCGCTGCCGAAGAAGCCAAACGGAAAAAACTGAACGTTGTCGTAGGTCTGCAACGGCGTTATCAGCCCAGCTACCGCGAGATGATTAAACGCATCCACGACGGTGCGCTGGGCGACATTGTGGGCGGACAAGTCTATTGGATTAGCGGGGGCGTCTGGCAGAAACCCCGCCAACCAAACCAGAGCGAAATGGATTACCAGATGCGCAACTGGTATTACTTCAACTGGCTCTGTGGCGACCATATTAACGAGCAGCACGTCCATAACATCGACGTAGCCAACTGGGTAAAAAACAGCTACCCGGTATCGTGTCAGGGAACGGGCGGGCGGCAGGTACGAAACGGCAAAGACTACGGCGAAATTTTCGATCACCACATCGTCGATTTTGTTTATGCCGATGGTACGACCATCAACAGCCAATGCCGCCATTATGAGGGCACTTACAGCCGGGTGGACGAAATGTTCCTCGGCACGAAAGGGAAAGTGGAAGGCATGGAAAAGAAAAGCAGTGCCCTGTTAGGCTACAACGGACAGCCGATCTACTCACACAATGCCAAAGCCGACGGCAACCCCTACCAGATTGAACACGACGAACTGTTCGAGGCTATTGCCAAAGGCGACTACAAATTTGCCGACGCCGAACGGGTAGCCAAAAGCACCATGACCGCCATTATGGGACGCATGGCAACGTATTCCGGCAAAGTTGTGAAGTGGGATGAAGCCCTGAATTCGCAAATTGACCTTTTCCCAACTACGCTGGCCTGGGACGCAATGCCTAAAAGCCTACCGGATAAAGACGGTTTTTACCCCATTGCCGTACCCGGAAAAACAGTAACGGTGTAAAGACGCGACGAATCACGTTTCTATAAAAATGGGGCCGATTGCCATTTGTGCAGTCGGCCTTTTTTGTTTTCCAGAATAAGCAGTTTTATTCCGGGAAACAGCTTTACTAACCGACGACTTTTTCGCAATCCGGCCACGCTGAAGACTTTTGTAAGTGCATCGGCGCGGTAACCATCAGGAGCCAGCACGGTTGCCCGTACAAAGTGCCGAAGACCCAAACCCGAACGGGGATTCATGATGTGCGAGTAGCGTTTGCCGTTGTGTTCCAGAAATCGGTAGGTGTCGCCGGACGTGGTGATGGCGGCATTTTTGAGCAGAATCGTTGTTGTGTCGGTGTCGCCAGAGCCGATGCTTACTCGCCAGCCAGACAGGCCCGGTGGCGCATCGCCCGCCCGAATATCCCCACCGAGGTCAATCAGGGCCGATTTTATGCCGAACCGATGCAATACCCGCAAGGCTTCATCAACGGCAAATCCCTGGCCAATACCGCCCACATCCAACCGCATCCCGGCCCGCCTTAAGCGAACAGACCGGGTGGTACTGTCTAAGGCCATCAGTCCATAACCCACCAACTTTCTGGCCCGACGTCGTTCCTGACCCGTCGGAAACGTCTTTTGCCGAACGGCTCTGCGCCACAACAGTGATAACGGGCCAATGGTTGGATCAAAACGTCCGTTCGAGCGTTGTGCAATAGTTCGCGCTTTTTGCAGCACATCAAACAGATCAGCCGAAACAAATACCCACACACCGGAGCCGCTGGTTGCCGAGAGCCGATTGATCTCGGACCCATCCAAATAATCGCTCATGACCTGATTTACTGAGTCCATCCGGGCCGAAACGGCGGCATTGGCACGTTCAGCAAGCAATCTGTCGGGGGCATACAAAATGACGTTGAACTGCGTTCCCATCAGGCCCCGGTGGAACGAAAACCGAGACAATTCGGGTTGCGAAAGAGCACGTTTCGGCCACAGAAAACTTAGTGTAGTCAGGCAAATCAGGAAGCAGAAAGACAAACGGGCGTTCAAGGTGTTTTAGTGGAGCGGTCTTATCAAATCGACGTATCAATGGTTACCATCAAAAATAAATTCATACTGCTGGCGGCTGGTTTCTGGCTATCGGGCCTTACTCTGACAGGCTTGGGCGCGTACGGAAAAACCCACCAATGGGAAACGACGGGCACATTGCTTACTGTTGGTATTACCGCTCAGGCTATTGGTTTCGGCTTTTTGGGCTTCGCCATTATGCAGGCCGTTTTTCGGAAGAAATAGATGGAAAACGGATTTTGTCAGGATTGAAATAAATCTTGTATAACAAATTGAAAGTCAGGCACTACAGGCGCGGCCGAGCAAATATCCTGCCCTTTAAAGACTTTAATGTCATCGGGCGAAGTGTACGAATAGATTTTTTGCTGTTTCGGAGCAATGTACCACACCAACTGAACGCCCGCATCGAAGTAATCCTGCACTTTTTCCAGCACATCATTTTGCGATTCAGAATCAGACAGCACCTCAATCGTGAAGATAGGCATTACCCGGTTGCCCATTCTCGTTGCTTTAATTTGCTCAGCACTAAAGAATGCCAAATCCGGCACACGCTTCCGAAATGCATCCACATAGGAATCAAATTCAGTAAGCAAATTATCCCCCGCTTCAAATGCCTTTGTTTTAACAAATCGTCTGACTAAAAAATCAACGATAAATAACTCTTCCTGCTTCATAGGTGGCTTTTTGATAATTCGGCCCCGAACAAACTCGTAGTTTGCATCCGTTTTTTTTCGGGCAAGCCACTTCTCGAATTCGGCAACCGTTTGCGGTGCCGACCGGCGTTTTTTGCGGGCTGGTGTTACTGCTTCCATGTTGAGGATTGCTATTTACCAAAGATACCAATTTTACACTCGATCAACTTAACTCATTCGTACAGGCGTCTCGTGAATAGTCTTACACCCGCGCTGCTTTGTTCCGCAAATACATATCGGCCAGCACAAGCGCGGCCATTGCTTCAACGATAGGCACCGCGCGGGGAACCACACAGGGGTCATGCCGCCCTTTGCCCGACACCGTTACGGGTTGCCCATTTACGTCCACACTATCCTGATCCTGCATGATGGTGGCAACGGGCTTGAACGCAGTGCGAAAATAAATATCCTCTCCATTGCTGATACCGCCCTGAATACCGCCCGACTGGTTGGTTTTTGTGCGAACACGGCCCGTTTCGTCGGTATAAAACTCGTCGTTGTGCTGCGAGCCGTGCAACGCCACCCCGGCAAATCCGCTGCCGTACTCAAATCCCTTTACGGCGTTGATACTCAGCATCGCCTTGCCTAATTCGGCATGGAGTTTATCAAAAACGGGTTCGCCCCAACCCACCGGAACACCCGTTATCACGCAATCGACAATGCCCCCAATGGAGTCGCCCTGTTTGCGGGTCTCATCAATATAGTGAAACATCCGTTCGGCGGTTTCGGGGTCGGGACAGCGCACGGCATTTTCTTCGGCTAAGGCCAGCGTTAGTTCAGCGTATGGCTTTTCGAGTTTCAGCTTGCCTACCTGCGAAACATACGCCTGAATTTGCACACCTTGTTGCACCAGCAAGAGCTTTGCAACAGCCCCGGCCGCCACACGAGCCGCCGTTTCGCGGGCCGACGAACGCCCGCCACCCCGGTAGTCGCGGGAGCCGTATTTGACCTGATACGTATAGTCCGCATGAGAGGGGCGAAACTGTTCGGCAATGTGGCCGTAATCTTTGCTTCGCTGGTCGGTGTTGCGAATCAGCAAGGCAATGGGCGTACCCTGCGTCCGGCCATCAAAAACCCCCGACAGCACCTCAAATTCATCGGCTTCGCGCCGTTGCGTGGTAATACGCGATTGGCCGGGCTTCCGTCGGTCTAATTCGTGCTGGATAAAATCAGTGTCGAACAGCAACCCGGCAGGGCAGCCATCAATAACAACCCCGATACCCGGCCCGTGCGATTCACCGAATGTAGAAAGCTTAAATAATATTCCGTACGTACTGCTCATACTGGTGTTTTGGGGCTTTGTACCCGATGGGTAGACGAAGAAAAAACGGCTGGTTTTGACACCAGCGTCACATCTTTCGCTACATATACTCAATCTATTTCCTAAACAACACAAAAATCATTCCCAACAACATACTCACAATCAAGACATTGGCGACGGCCCGAATTAACGATGACAGGCTAATTGCCTGACGTGTGCTATCCATCGCTTCAATACCCGCATACAGGGTGTTACCTCCCAATGCATTCGGCGTATCCTCGCTACCGGCGGTTGTACTCAGGGTTGCCGGGTTGCTCACCGCCAACGGCCTGCTGCCACCAACCTGAAGAGTCAGTTGTGGCCGTAGCGTGTCGTACCGGGCGGTTTTCGAGTCGAAGTAAACCCATTGGAAGCGATTTGCCAACGATACAGGCCCATTTTGGTGAGGCACCATAAAATAGGTAAACGTTTTGCTCCCCGTTATTTCATCGTTCGTATGGTTAACCACATGCCGTTCTTCGGGTGGAAAGACATCAAGTTCCGCACTTTCATTCAACATAGCCGGAGCCGGAAGGGTAGCCACATTACCCTGTCCCGAAATAGAAAATGTATAGCGCACACTTTTCCCGGCAACAACCTGCTGCCGGTCTACGCCCTCCTCTAACCGAAACGCTCCGACCGGCACCCGCCCCCGCAACGGGTGTGGCGGCAACGACCTGACGGCTACTGTGATCGGTTTGCTGGTAAATACAATCGGCTCAGGGCGCGACGATGGCGGGCCAATAACGGGCCGAATCTGACTCAACTGAAGCGACACGGCGGGCAATTGCCACGACTGATTCGATAACGGGAAAAAGACCGATTGAAACAGGCGGTACTCCCGAAACTTCTTACCCCCAACCACAACCGAAACGGGCTTCAGATCATTGATCGGCAGGTTTTCTTCCCATGAATTTGCCGGGCGAATTTTCTTCGTAATGACCTGTAGCTGTTTGTCGAGTGCCTGAAAATTAAGTACGTATGGATAATTATCAGCAACGAAGAAGGACAGTGTAAGGGCCACACCCTCGCCCGAATAAACGACCGATTTCGATGGGCGAAGCGATAGAAATGCCGATCCCGCCGTTACGATGCCAACTTTATTCGGCAATGCACTACCGGAAGCAGTTGCACCGGCTGGCGGCTGAACAACTAACGTGGCCCCCTCCGAACGGGTCGTTTCGCCACCAACATTAATAGTGAACGGAAACAGTCGAAAACGACCGGGTGCCCGTGCCAGATAGCTTTGGGTAATGATCTGATTTGTAACGGATTTACCGCCAACGTCGACCGGTGTTACACTGGTTGAGACACCCTTTTTTGTGAAGCCGGTAATGTCTGGAAAGGCAACTGTGGCACGCGTTTCGCTATTCGGGATAATAATTGAAATGGTGAAGGGCCGTTCAAGCGGAAAAGTTGTTGCGCCCAACTCAATAGTCACCACATTATCAACAGATTGACTCAGTGCAGCGAAAGAGACACAAAAAAATAATACAAGAAATTTGCGGAATATTGCAACGAACATTATTATTTTTGAGCAACAAAATACAGCGGTAAGCCGTTACGGATAAAGTATCAAAGTTACGAACGAAGTGTTCATCCTCTTAAAAACGCCTGACTTCTTCATCCAAAAAAATGTCACTCTATGCTTTCCATGCTTGAATACATCAAAACGATCCTTCAGAAGGTGAGTTTTGATAGAGGTTTGTTCGAAAAGGAGCTGGCCAAAGCCATTAAAATGCTCATTCCCAAGGAGGTAAGACAACTCCGACGCTGGTGTTACGCTCAGTTTGGGAAAATGTACCGCGTTGTTTTGAATCGTACGTTCGCACGGGTACGGTTCACCTGACGCGGTGATGTTATCTTCTTGATAGTCATAGACCCCGGTTGTAAAGCCGGGGTTTTTCATTGGTGTATGGTGTCCCGAAGGTTGCGCAGCGTTCGGGACACCGTGTACTACAGCGTTACTTTCTCCCGCATCTCCGGGATGTCAATATTGGTAAATCCGGCGGCCTCCAAATGACCTTTCCAGATAAGCTGTTTGTCATAGTCGCCGTGAACGAGGAAAACCCGTTTGACCTGAGCCGGATTCTGGCAACTCAATACCTGAAGCATTTCGCGGTAGTCGCCGTGAGCCGAGAACGAGTCCATGATGGCGACGCGGGCAACAACCGGATATCGTTCGCCAAAAATAGTTACCTCTTTGTCGCCCCGTTTGAGCGCACCGCCCAAACTGTTGGGCGAAGCATAGCCAACCATCAAAATCGTGGTATTGGCTTTCGCAATATTGTTTTTGATATGGTGCTTAATCCGACCCGCTTCGGCCATTCCCGATGGCGCGATAATGATACACGGTTCCTGGCTGTTGTTGATTGCTTTCGACTCCTCCACATCCGTCACGTAATGCAGATTGGGGAACTGAAACGCATCACCGTCTTTTTTGATATACGCCAGAATATCCGGGTTAAAATCCTCCTCATGGCCACGCATAACCTCGGTTGCTTTCACCGACATCGGGCTGTCGATATACACCGGCAAACGGGGCAATCGTCCTTCATTCGATAGCTGGTCGAGGGCATAAATTAACTCCTGCGTTCGGTCGACGGCGAAGGCCGGAATAATCAATTTACCGCGCCCGTCAACACAAGTTTCCTGCACAATTCGCAGCAAATGCGCTTTCATGTCGGGTTCGGTTTCGTGCAGCCGGTCGCCGTAGGTCGATTCGCAAATGATGAAATCGGCCTGCGGAAATGGCTCGGGCGAACGCAGAATCTTGTCGTCGGGACGGCCAATATCACCACTAAAAAAGAGGTGTTTTTCGACATTATTCTCCCGAATCGTTAGACTCACGGACGCACTGCCAAGCAGATGGCCCGCATCGGTGAGCAAGCCGGTTGCTTCTTCGCAGATAACAAACGGGGTGTTGTAATCAACGGGCCGCATCTGGCTCAGGGCTTTCGTTACGTCGTCTTCGTCATAGAGGGCTTCCAGTTCCGGCTCGCCCCGACGCGTACGCCGTTGGTTGACCCGTTCGAGGTCGTGTTCCTGAATCCGGGCACTGTCCATCAGCATCACCTCGCACAGATCAATTGTGGCCGATGTTGTGTAAATTGGTCCGTCAAAACCTTGCCGTACTAATCTGGGAATCAGTCCCGTATGGTCGATGTGCGCATGAGAGAGCACCATGTAATCGACCTGCGCCGGATCGAACCCAAACTGCTGATTAAGCTCGTCGGTGTTGATTCCCTGAAATAGCCCGCAATCGAGCAGAATTTGTGTGCCGCTGGCCGTTGTAATCAGGTGTTTACTGCCCGTTACGGTCCGGGCCGCGCCGAAAAATTGAATGGTCATGATTTAGGTATGTTCTGCGTGAATCTGTATGTTTCTTTGTGACGTTTTGCTTCAGGAGTATGTCACGAAGGCGTACAAAGAAACGGGTGGATTTCCTGTTGTGGTGATAAGAGATGTCATCTTTTTTTGACCCTCCCTTAAAGATGACATCTCTTATCACCACAACAGGAAATCCATCCCCAAAGAAACACAGATTCATGGAATTAGTCAGGCGATTGATAAAATGGGGCGAAACCATCGGACCACAAATCCGGCAATCCCGTCTGGTGAAAACCGGATTGGTGATGGTATTGCTTTTTTTTGGCCTTGATTTTTTCTTTCCTGTTCAAACCAACATCCCCTACTCAACCATCATTACTGCTCGCGACGGTTCTATTCTCCATGCTTTTCTGAGTCGTGACGACAAGTGGCGGATGTATGCCGAACTATCCGAAATCACGCCCACCCTGCGCGACGCTATTCTGTTCAAAGAAGATAAATACTTTCGGTATCACCCCGGCTTCAATCCGGTATCGATGGTCCGGGCGGCTGGCCGAAACCTGCTGACGGGTCAGCGAACATCGGGAGCTTCAACCATTACGATGCAAACGGTCCGGCTGCTCGAACCCCGCGAACGCACCTATGCCAGCAAACTCATTGAATTATTCCGGGCACTGCAACTCGAAGTTCATTATTCCAAAGACGAAATTCTGCAACTCTATCTGAACCTGATTCCCTATGGCGGCAACATCGAAGGACTGAAATCGGCGTCGTTGCTCTATTTCGGAAAACCACCGTTGTTGCTGAGTTTAGCCGAACTGACAACGCTGACCATCATTCCAAACCGACCATCGAGTTTGCGATTGGGCGTACGTAACGGACTTGTTGTTCAGGAGCGCAATCGCTGGTTAAACCGCTTTCGCACGAAGCACCTTTTCAGCGAAACGACGCTGAACGACGCACTGAATGAACCCCTTACGGCCTACCGGCGCGATGCTCCCCAACTGGCTCCGCACCTCTCCCGGCGGCTGCGGGCTGCCAACCCGGACAGCCCCATTATTCGGTCGAGCTTGCACCCAACAGCGCAGGCAACCGCCGAGCGATTGGTCCAACAGTATGCCAACCGGATGCAAGCGTACAATATCCACAATTCGGCGGTGCTGGTTGTGGATAACCAGTCGCGGGAGGTGGTGGCTTACGTCGGCTCGGCAGATTTTGGCAATACATTCGATGGTGGGCAGGTGGATGGTGTTCAGGCCGTACGGTCGCCGGGGAGTGCGCTGAAACCGTTGCTGTATGGACTTGCGTTCGACGCGGGTATCATTACGCCCAAAACCAAACTCGCCGATGTACCAACTAATTTCAGCGGCTACGAACCCGACAACTACGACCGACGCTTCAACGGCCCCGTAACGGCGGAGTTCGCGCTGGCAAACTCGCTGAACATTCCAGCGGTGGCGTTGCTGAAAGAAATTGGCACGCCTACGCTGGTATCGACGCTTCAGAAAGCCGGGTTTTCGGCCATAAAAAAACAGGTGAAAGACCTCGGCCTTTCCATGATTCTGGGTGGCTGTGGTGTAACGCTGGAGGAGATGACGCAGCTATACGCAGGGCTGGCAAACGGAGGACGGCTGGAAGGGTTGCGGTTTACCCCACCCCCCGGCCCCCTCCCCTTAAAGGAAGAGGAGGGGGTGAAGCCCTCACGAGACACTTTTACCAGTTCTTTCTTCACCCCCTCCCCTCTTTTTAAGGGGCCGGGGCCGGGGGGTGGGGTAAGTGGGGTAACTCTGCTCTCCCCCGAAGCGGCTTACCTCGTTACGCAAACGCTTACGCAAATCACCCGGCCCGATTTGCCTAATAATTTTGACAACAGCTATCACTTGCCCCGCATTGCCTGGAAAACCGGAACCTCATACGGTCGGCGCGACGCGTGGAGCATTGGCTATAACCAGCGGTACACGATTGGGGTGTGGGTTGGTAATTTTTCGGGGGTGGGCGTGGCCGAACTGAGCGGAGCCAACACCGCTACACCGCTGTTGTTTCAACTGTTCAACGTACTGGATTATAATTCACCCGCCGGTTGGTTCAAGGCACCAAAATTGGCCTCTAAGCTATCCATGCGGCTTATTTGCCCCGAAACGGGCGACGTTCCGGGGGAGTTCTGCACCAATCCGGTAACCGATTATTGCATCATGGGCGTTTCGCGGTATCGGCGTTGCCAGCATCGAAAAGCGGTTTTTACGAATGCCACCGGAACCATCTCCTACTGTGCCCACTGTCGCCCCAACCGTACTGACAATGATACGTCCGCTGTGGTTCGGCGGTCGTACCCGAATCTATCACCAGACGTATTGGCGTTTTACATGAGTCGTCATATTCCGGTAGAAACGGCTCCCCCGCATAATCCCGCGTGCGAACGTGTTTTCGGCGAAGGGGCGGGAAAAATCGGTCCCATGATAACCAGCCTGAACGACGGCAGCGATTACTTTATCAACCCAAAACAACCCGCCGACATGGAGTTAAGTTGTCAGACGGCCAACGATGTACAAAGGGTGTTCTGGTATCTGAACGATAAACTTTATCGCCGGGCCAAACCAACCGACGCCGTATTTTTTACCCCTCGGCCGGGTGCTCTCAAAATTTCCTGCGCCGACGACAAAGGTCGAAGCAGCGATTTACGGGTTGTTATAAGGTATGAATAATCACACGTTTGCTTTTGCTTATCAGCACTTTTCTCACTCAAAAACTGGTCAATCCATTCATGAAACTCGTAGTATCGTTTGTGTTTACGCTGTTAATGACCACAGCTACATTTGCCCAACAACCTGCCGACCCAACCCAGGACCCGGCCGCAACGGGAAATGCATTTTTTAAATCCTTACTCGATGAGGATAGCAAAACATTAGGCACCCTGATTGCTCCCGACCTTACTGTAATCGGTTTTGATGGGCAAACGGTTGATGGTGATTTGTTGATACAGGGCGTTGGCGGTGGGTTTCTGGTTATCGAAACGGGTACGGTTTCGGATACCCGGACGCGCCAGTACAACAGCGATTCCGCCGTGATGACGGGCAACTGGAAAACAAAGGGCAACCTTCAGGGTCAGGCGTTTGACAACAATATTGCCTTTTCGCTCGTGTGCGCCAAACAGAGCGGTGCCTGGAAAATTGTCAACGTTCAGTTCACGCCCATGCGCCAGTAACCGTTAAGTAAGTCATGTCCTGAAAATTTGGCCCGCTCAATAATTTTGAGTGGGCTTTTTCGCCTATATTGAGCTTCCTACTCTCTCAGCTTGTATGCAAACCCGCTCACATCTTTCGGTACGCCTTTTTCTGCTCGTTTGTCCCCTTATTTTTCTGCTGGTTCAGTGCTCCCGGTTGTCATTCAATGACGTATCGGTGGTTGGTCGTAATTTTGGCGATGAGGTGCAACAGACACAGAATCTGACGTTTACGTTCAATAAAAACGTTGGTCCGGCAAACCAGTTTGGCGATTGGGATTCAACGCAGTACGTGCGGTTTATTCCGGCGGTTCGCGGAAAATTCAAGTGGACGGCGCCCAATGAATTGGTTTTTTCGCCAACCCGCGCCTTCGATGCGGCTACCGACTACCGCGCCGAATTGACCGACGATTTACTGAAGCGTTCGGACAAAAAAGACCTCAAAATTTCGGGGGATGAGATTGCCTTTCATACACCTTATCTACAACTGACCGGCACCGAAAATTGGTGGTCGCGCTCCCGCGAAACCGGTCAGCCTGTAGCCAAAACACGACTCAATTTCAACTACCCCGTTTCGTCGGCAGAGGTGGCGGGGAAGCTGGCCGTTTCAACCGAAAACAAGCCCATCGTTGCGCTAACGGCATCCAGCGACGTACCAAATTCAGTTGCGCTGACGCTCACCAATGCCCCGGCGTTGAAAAATGAGCAGCCGCTGACCATCAGGTTAGAGAAAGGACTGAAGGTGCCGAATACGGGGTATGTCAGCAAAGAAACTATCGAAGAAACCAGTACGTTGCCTTCGCGCTACAACCTCGAAATAGCGGATGTGCAGGCAACATTCGAGAGCAACAAGGGCATGGTTCGGGTCATTACCACACAGGAACTGCAACCGGCTGAACTAAGTCAATATTATACCATTCAGCCGCAGGTTGAAACGAACGCCGAACTGACCGAAAATGGCTTCGTTATCCGGGGAGATTTTAACGAAACTGATACTTACGTGCTGACCCTCACCGACCAGATTCGGGGCGTATTGGGAACGAAAGTAGATGAACCTGTAACCCGCGATTTGTTCTTTGGGAAGATGCCCGCCAGCCTTCAGTTCGCCAATAAAAAAGCGTTGTATTTGTCGGCGAAAGGGGCGCGGAACGTGGGGCTGAACATCGTGAATGTGCCCAAAGTGCAGGTCAAAATTGCGAAGGTGTACGAAAATAATCTCCTGAATTACCTACGCTCCAACCGCTACGAAGAGTACAAAGAAAATGCCAGTGGCGAATGGGCACCATCGGGTTCGTTCAATTACAGCGACGACGAATCGGGCGATTTGAGCGATGTGCTCGTCAGCAAAACCGTCGAAACCACCGACCTGCCCAAAGTACAGGCTGTTTCGGCCCTGAACCTCGCCCTACCCGATCAAAACAACACGTTTAAAGGGGTTTATTTAGTATCCGTCAGTTCAAAAGATGAAGCCTATTTGCAGGCCAGCCAGTTGGTTTCCGTATCGGATATTGGCCTTGTGGCTCGCCATACCAACGACGAAGTACTGGTCTGGGCCAACTCGATCCGCACGGGCGAACCCCTGCAAAGCGTTGACGTAACGCTCGTTAGCAGCAATAACCAATCCATCTATACGCTCAAGACCGACGGCACGGGCTTTGTCAAATTCGATAAGGTGAATGAGAAGGCGCCGGGCTTTACCGTCGCATTGCTCACCGCCCGTACTACGTCTACCCAACCGAATGGCGACGATTTCAATTTTCTTTTCCTGCCCGATACGCAGGTCGAAACATCACGCTTTGAGGTCGAAGGGAAACGCGACAATGCATCGGGATTTGACGCGTTTGTGTATGGCGACCGTGACATTTATCGCCCTGGCGAAACGATTCATTTCAACACCGTTATCCGGTCGCAGGGTTGGAAAAGCGTGGGCGAAATTCCGGTGCTGATTCGGGTGCTGGCTCCCAATGGACGCGAGTTACGGGCCTTTCGCAAAACGACCAACGCGCAGGGGGCTGTGACTACCGACGTACCGCTCAATCCGGCGGCCGTAACGGGCAGTTATACCGTTGAGGTGCTGAACGCGAATAATGTCCTGCTCACCTCGGAGTCCATCAGCGTAGAGGAGTTTGTGCCCGACCGCATCAAAGTCGACGTGCTAACCGATAAAACGGCTTATAAGTCCGGGCAAACGATCACCATCTCGGCCACGGCCCTAAATCTGTTCGGCCCGCCCGCGTCTGACCGGGCCTATGAAATCGAACTGCAACTGAAACGTAAAGTGTTCGCGCCCAAAGGGTTCGGCGATTATGATTTCACTATTCCCGATGGACAAGTAGCACCAACAGGCGATGCCGCTGCGCAAAAAGGCACGTTTTTGAAAGAACTTCGGCAGGGCCGGACCAACGCCAACGGACAGGCGACCGAACGATTCCCGATTTCGGCTCTTTATCAGGATATTGGGTTGCTGGAAGGTAAATTATTCGTGACTGTTTTTGACGAAAACGGGCGTCCTGTCAATCGGCTCCGGCGGCTCGACGTGCTCACGCAGGATACTTTTTTCGGGCTGCGCCTACCCGACCGCTACGTAGCGACCAACGCGCCCCTTGCCGCCGAACTCGTAGCCCTTGACCCGGCGGGCCAATTTCGCCCATCGGCTTCGGCCTTAGTCGAAGTCATTCGCTTTGATTATCAGACGGTTATTGAGAAAGAAGATAACCGGGTTAAGTACATAACCAAACGGCGCGAAAAGTCGGTGTATACCAATACGTTGACGTTTAAGGGCGGGAAATCGGGATTTCGTTACGTGCCAACGGTTTCGGGTGAGTACGAAGTTCGCGTTCGGCGACCGGGCCGGGCCGATGTGCCCGCTGGCTATTCGGCAACTGGATTTTATGCCTACGGGTACGGCAGTACATCGGCTTCGTCGTTTGATGTGAGTCAGGAAGGGCAGGTATTGATGACCCTCGACAAGCCCGTTTACCAAACCGGCGACAAGGCCAATGTACTTTTCAAAGCTCCTTTTGATGGCAAGTTGCTCGTGACGGTTGAGCGTAATCGAGTGCTCGAACAGCACTGGTTGACAACGAATAACAAATCGGCTGAATGGAGTTTTTCGGTCGGTAAAGATCATCTGCCCAATGTGTACGTAACGGCCACACTGATTCGGGCCATCGACAACAAGGACGGCACGCACACGAGCTTACCGCTCACGGTGGCGCATGGATTCACGCCCGTATCGGTGCAGGACGCCGACACAAAACTGCCCGTAACGATAACAACCGTAACGCAGTCGCGCTCCAAAACGAAGCAGATCATTCGGGTGAAAACAGTGAGCAACGCACAGGTGACGGTTGCCGTTGTGGATGAGGGAATTCTGCAATTGAAGAACTTTAAAACACCCGATCCGTACGGTTTTTTCTATCAGAAACGCGCCCTCGAAGTTGGCAGTCATGACCTCTACGCCTTGCTTTATCCTGAACTTTCGCTGCAATCCCGGTCAAGCGTTGGGGGCGATGGGTATGATCTGGAAAAGCGGGTGAATCCCCTGAGCAATGGTCGCGTACGGCTGGTGGCCCTTTGGAGCGGCATTTTAGAAACGGGTTCGAATGGCGAAGTCGAATTTCCGGTCGATATTCCGCAGTTTTCGGGCGATTTGCGGGTGATGGTCGTGGCCTACAAAGACAACGGGTTTGGTTCGGCCAACAGCAACATGAAAGTGGCTGATCCCATCGTCATCAGCACGGGCGTTCCGCGTTTCCTGACCCCCGGCGATAATCTCGAACTGCCTGTCAACCTGAGCAATACGACCAAACAAGCGGCTACCGTAACGGCTAAATTGAGTTTGACCGGGCCGCTGGTGGTAGATAGTTTGAGTACGCAGAAACTTACGCTCCAACCTGGTCGCGAGGGCCGGGCCATTTTCAGAATTTCTGCAAAACAGGCCATTGGTGCCGGTTCGATACTTGTAACCGTGACCGGATTAAACGAGACGTTTACCGAAAAAACCGACATTACGATTCGTCCGGCGGCATCGCTGCAAAAAACAACATTAGCGGGTTCGGTAGCCGGTGGCAAAACACAGTCACTGCAACTGGCGAACCGTTTCCTGCCCGGAACGGCGCGGGCGAGTATGACCATCAGCCGGTCGCCGGTGGCACAGTATGGCCGTGAGTTGTCGTTTTTGCTCGGTTATCCGCACGGCTGCATCGAACAAACGATTTCCAAAGCGTTTCCGCAACTGTACTTCGCCGATCTGGCGAAACAGCTATCGACCAATACGTATTTTGTCCGGGCGGGTGATAGTGATCTGAATCCCGCAACCAATATCCGGCAGGCCATACAGGCCGTCGAAGGGCTGCAAACCCAGAACGGCGGTTTTACTATGTGGCCGGGCATGGTTGCTATATCAGGAGAATCCACGCGGGGAAAATCGAACGTTGATGAGTGGGCATCGGCTTACGCCCTGCATTTTCTGGCCGAAGCGCAGGAAGCGGGCTACGAGGTGCGTCCTTCGGTGCTGAGTTCGGCCATTGATTTTCTGACTACGCTAACCAACAATCCGGCCACTGAAGAAGCCGTTATGTTCGATGAAACGGGCGGGCGTTCGGTGCAGAAAGTAGCCAGTCGTACGAGCATTTATGCGCTATACGCGCTGTCGGTAGCAGGCAAACCGAACCGCTCGGCCATGAATTATTATAAAGGTGCGGCTGTCCGAGGTACGACTGGACAATCAAACACCGGTTTTTTGACAACGGATTGCCGCTACCTGCTGGCATCAACATTTTTCCGAATTGGCGATACCCGAAGTTATACTGCCCTGTTGCCTAAGCAGTTCAGCGATAACACAACCGGTCGGCAGACGGGCGGTAGCTATGCGTCGCCCCTGCGTAACCTTGCGCTCGTCCTCGACGCCCTGGTAGACACCGACCGCGACAATATCCAGATTCCGGGGCTGGCGCGGCAGCTATCCGGTGCATTGAAGCAGACCAATTACCTGAACACACAGGAAGCCGCCTTCGCATTTCTGGCTCTTGGCAAATTGGCCCGGCAAACGGCAAACAGCACCGCTACGGCTACTCTGATGGCAGAAGGAAAATCGCTTGGAGTGATGAACGGGCCATTGCTAAACTTGAAACGAGTTCCAACGAATGGGCCACTTCTGTTGAGTGCACAGGGAGCCGGAAACGTTTATTATTTTGCCCAAAGCGAAGGCATTCCGGCGAGTGGAAAGATTGTCGAAGAGGACAATGGCTTGCAGGTGCGCCGGGAATACCTGAACCGGGATGGCAAATCGCTCAGCGCAATTCGGCAGAATGATCTGGTCGTTGTGAAGATTACCCTTAACAGCACCAACGGACTGAACATCGACAATGTGGTTATAACGGATTTGCTTCCTGCGGGGCTTGAAGTGGAAAATCCGCGCCTGAGCGAGACGCGCGATATGCCCTGGATCAAAAATCCTTCGCAACCCGACCACTTTGACTTGCGCGACGACCGGATTAATTTTTACACGACCGCTACGGGCACCGAAAAAACGTTCTATTATCTGGGTCGGGCTGTATCGAAGGGGCGGTTTGTGGTTGGTCCTGTTTCAGCCGATGCGATGTATAATGGCGAATACCGAAGTTATAACGGGGCCGGAACCGTAACCATTCGGTAGTATGGTTTGTCGTGGCACCAATTTCACAGGATTCAGTGCTCAACCGGACCCGATAAAAATAAAATGCCAACATTTAGGAGGGTTCATTGGTTATCTAAACTGATTCGGGATGAGTCATTTTGGGCTTTTCTTATTGATATACTCAACAACTGATACAACGTTATGAAAAGGGAAATATGGGTAGCAAGTGCATTGCTGGCCGCCATGGTAGGATTGTCGTCCTGCGCGTCGACAGAACGAATGATTTACGGCAATAATGAAAATAGCCGGGAAGATGTCGTTCAACGCGACCGCCGTAGTAACTCGCGCAACAGCCGGGACTCCCGGAATCGGACAGACGATAACGAAGGTGGGCTATTCAGTCGCCGAAACCGGGACGATGATCGGTCAGATAACAGCGATTCGCGGAGCAGTAGTTCGTACCGGAATCCGTATCGGTCGTCTGACGATCAGATGAGTTACCGCTCTGAAGGGTCGAATCGGGATAGTCGCCAGTCGGGGAATGATTCGTACAACAATCCGTATAACAGTCGCTCGACAAACCGTCAGGATTCGTACAGCAACCGCAACAACGATGACGACCGGTCGTATGACAGCCGGAACTCAAATAATGACCGCTACGATAGCCGTGACTCCCGCGATTCGTACAATAGCCGTTCGTATTCAGACAATTATCAAAATCGAAGCGACAACAATAACCGGAATTCCGGTAATCGCTACGACGACCGCAATTCAGGCGACAGCCGTAATAACAGTCGGGATTCGTACAATGACCGAAGTGATAATCGCTCAAGCGATGACCGGATGAGTTCAGACCGGGATATGCGTCGGAATGATTCGCAGAATGATCGCTATTCAAACAGCAACCAGCGTAATTCAGACCGGCAGAATGACAACCGCGACAGTCAGTCTATGAATGACGACCGTCGGAATTCGGACCAGAATCAGGATAGCCGCAACAATCAGAACAGCAATTATCGCTCTGATGACCGGTCGAACAGTACCAATTCAATGAATGACCGCGACAATAGCCGCAATTCTGGTCAGAATCAGGACAACCGCAATAGTCAGAACAATAACAACCAGGGCAATTACGATAACCGCTCGAATCGTCAGGGCGACGGTAGCGATAGCCGCAATAACGACCAGGCAAACAACCAATCATCAGACCGCGACCGTCGCGATTTGACCGATAAGATTGGCAATCAGCTTGATAAAGTTGATAAACAGCTTGATGAGGCTAAGGCTGAGGTAAAAAACGAAAGCAAAAAAGACCGCAAAAAACGGGAAGATCGCGTTAAGGACCTCGAAGACAAGCGTCGTCAGTTAGCCGATTCGTTTTATAAAGTTCAACGGTCAAGTGCCGATAATTTCGACAAAGTGAAAGGCGAAGCCAACAAACTCATCGACGATATGGGTGATGCGATGGATAAAAATGACAAGAAATAAGTAAGTACAACTTATTTGTAAAAGAGGCTGATTCGCACGGATCAGCCTCTTTTTTTTAGTAAATCGGGACTAAAAAACGGCAAACAGCAACCTACCTTTGCATCATGGCACTACTTAAACCCGTTCGGGGTATTCATCCGCAGTTTGGCGAAAATTGCTGGTTTGCCGATAACGCAACCATTGTTGGCGAGGTCACGATGGGCCGCGATTGTACCGTGTGGTTCAACGCCGTCATTCGGGGCGACGTCAATTCGATCACCATTGGCGACCGCACGAATATTCAGGATGGGGCCGTGATTCACTGCACCTACCAGCGATTCAAAACCACCATTGGCAGTTGCGTATCCATTGCCCACAACGCGGTTGTTCACGGATGTACGCTTGAAGACAACGTACTGATTGGCATGGGGGCTATTGTGATGGACGGAGCCGTTGTTGGCACGGGCAGCATCATTGCCGCCGGGGCAATTATCACCCAAAATACTATCGTTCCGCCCGGCTCCATTTATGCGGGCAACCCGGCCCGATTGTTGAAAGCTGTTTCGCCGGAACAGGCCGAAATTTTCGCCCGAACGGCCAATAACTACGTCATGTATGCGGACTGGTTTAGGGTGTAGTGAAGTAGTTAAGTAAGTGGAGTAGGTGTAGTAAGTTTCTTTACATACTTCACTAATTCCACCCCTTTACCACTTCACCCACTCCACTTACTTAACTACTCCACCAACTCAACCGAAAATGGACGACTTTCTTATCTACCTCCGCTTAGGCTTCGACCACATTACAGACCCGCGCGGGTATGACCATGTTCTGTTTGTTGTGGCGTTGTGTGCGGTGTATACCCTTCGGCAATGGCGGCAGGTGCTGATTCTGGTTACAGCGTTTACCATTGGTCATTCCATTACGCTGGCACTGGCAACGCTGCAACTGATCCATTACAAAACTGATCTTATCGAGCTTCTTATCCCCATCACCATTCTGATTACGGCCATTACCAACTTCTTTTTTCAGGAGTCGAAACTACGGGTATCAAGCTTAGCCAAACGCCCGAATCGTTCCTGGCGGTATGGGCTGGCACTGGCGTTTGGGCTAATTCACGGCATGGGTTTTTCTAATTATCTGCGGAGTCTGCTGGGCCGTGAAGCCGATATTATCAAACCCCTGCTGGCCTTCAATATCGGTCTGGAAATTGGCCAGCTACTTATTGTGAGTCTCGTGCTTACACTGGCTTATTTGTTACTCGACATCGTACGGATTAGTCGCCTGCGCTGGACACTGGTTGTGTCGGGCATCGTAGCTGGCATGGCTATATCACTCATTATCAATCAGTAAGTGAGCGAATTAGTCCGTTTTCATGATTTCTGCCGTTAAAAATACTACTGCGCTTTTTAGTTAACTATTGTCACCGTCTGTTAATTAACGACGACCACGCGATAAACGACAAGATTTATTCATAATATTTTGTATAAGGTATTCTTTAAAAAATAGTGTACTCTTTTCTAATTATATAATAATATAAAATTTTGCCCATACCTTTATTACGCTATTAATCTATTAGCGACACTAACCTATTAAATAACTTGTATGAGTAACAACTATCTTCCGCAGTGCCGCCTGCTGATGGCCGCGCTGTTTCTAATCCTGTCATCAGGATTTTCCTGGGCGCAATCGACGCTCAAGGGTACGGTCCGGGACCCACAAAACAATGTGCTAACCGGCGTTACGGTGGTATTAGCGGGCAAAAATACGGGTGCCACCACGGATGCCGAAGGTAAGTACTCGCTTCGCTTAGCGGAGGGTACAAACGAGGTTCGGTTTTCCTTTATTGGGTTTACTACCTTTTCCAAAACCGTAACAAGCACCGGGAGCGACATTACGCTCGATGTAACGCTCGAAGCATCATCGGCCATTCTGAACGAGGTGGTTGTGGTGGGTAGCCGCGCCACGCAGCGTTCGCTAATCGACTCGCCCGTTCCGGTGGATATTTTACCCGCCAGCGAGTTAAAATCGACCGGACAGCCCACGTTCGATAAGGCATTGCAGTACCGAGTGCCTTCATTCAACACGGTTAACACACCCGTTAATGATGCCACAACGCTGATTGACCCCTGGGAAATCCGCAACATGGGTCCCAGCCGGTCGCTTATTCTCATCAACGGCAAACGTAAAAATCTGAGTTCGCTGCTGTATGTGCAGTTCTCGCCGGGTCGGGGCGAAGTGGGCGTTGATATATCGGCCATTCCCCAGCAGGCTATCAAACGGGTCGAAATCCTGCGCGATGGAGCGTCGGCGCAATATGGTTCCGATGCCATTGCGGGGGTTATAAACATTATCCTCAAAGACAGATACGACTACACCAGCTTAGATGTGAACGCCGGTCTTACGTCGAAAGGGGATGGCGGTCAGTACAATGTGTCGTTCAACAGCGGCACCAATCTGGCCAACAAAGGATTCATTAATTATACCGTCAATTTACAGCAACAGGCCAGTGCTGTTCGGTCGGGTATTGTTGACGTGCCTACCGAAATTGCTACGTTTGGCGGCAGCCCGGCTCAGGATGCACTCATCAGAAATTACCTCAAAGATTATCCGACGGCTGGCAACATTAATGGTACGGGTGAAACAGTTGCGGGCCGATTTCTGATTAACGCGGGTATCTCGCTCAACGACAAGAACGAACTCTACGCAAATGCGGCCATGATTATCAAGCGGGTATCGAGTTTTGCCAACTTTCGCACACCCTATTGGAAACAGGATCGGGGTTTGCTTCACAGCCAGACCGACAACGGCGGAAAAAATTACCTGACGCAGGAAACGCTGGCCTTCCCAAAAGAAGACAATGTTGATCTTTACAAAGGCTACATTGGCTACGTGCCCACGTTCGAGGGCGACCTGCTGGATTACAACGCTACGGTGGGCGTAAAAGGCGAAACCAACGGCTGGCGGCATGACATCAGCCTGACGACGGGCTATAACGGGCAAACCTACACCGTTGATAACACGGTAAACTTTAGCTTAGGCAAAGCCAGCCCAACACGCTTTAAGCCCGGCGGGTATCAGTTTCAGCACATCGTTGGCAACATCGACATAGCGAAACAGGTCACGGATCGGTTTAGTATTGGCTTCGGCACCGAGGCCCGGTCAGAAAAATACACGATTATAGCGGGTGATGATAACTCGTATGCCGGCGAAGGGTCCAACTCGTTTCCAGGCATTAACAAGCTCAACGCAGGATCGAACCAGCGGTTTAACATCGGGGCCTACCTCGACCTGAACTACGACGTTACCAAAAACTTCCTGCTGAACGGCACGTTCCGTACAGAGAAGTACAGCGACTTCGGTGCTGCCAATGTGTATAAATTCTCGTCTCGCTATAAACTGGCTGATGACCGAATTGTCTTCCGGGCGTCGGCGTCAACAGGGTTCCGCGCTCCGGCTCTGCACCAGATTTATGCTCAGTCGACGCAGGCAGCTTTCGTTGGCGGAACCATCCAGCTATCCGGCCTATTCAACAACCGCAGTGCACAGGCCCGGCTGTTGGGCATTCCGCCGTTGAAACCTGAAAAGTCAACCAATTACACAGTGGGCGTGGCCCTGAATCCAACTAAAAACCTGAGCGTTACGCTGGACTATTTCCGAATCAACGTGAAAGACCGCATTGTGTATAGTTCGTCGATCAGTTCGTCGGACCCAAATAGTGCGCTGGGTGCTATTTTGAGTCAGGCAGGCGTAAAAACGGTTCAGTTCTTCATCAACGGAATCGAGACCACCACATCCGGTCTGGACTATGTCGTTTCGTACCGCAATATTGGTTTAGGCCGGGGTAAGCTGGGATTCAACCTGGCGGGTAACGTTATCCTGGAAAACAAAATCGTTGGTACACCCGCCGATCCACCCGCCATCAAAGCCGCCGGGTCGAGCATCCTGAATACGCAGATCAAATCATTGCTTACCGAAAGCCGACCAAAATACAAGACAATTCTGGGGTTGGATTACGGCATTGGCAAATGGAATGTGTACCTGAACAACACGCTGTTTGGGCCAACGTCGTTTCAGGATTTGGACAATGGCGGATCGGCTATGGAGAACATCAAGGCAACGTTTAAACCCGCTGTTGTAACGGATTTAAGCATTGGCTATCTGTTCAGCAAGAATATATCGGCTACACTGAACGCCAATAACCTCTTTAACATCCTGCCCAAGTGGGATTTGGTTGCCATAAACGCAACGGGCGAACAGGCCATCGCCAAAGCCGAAGATCGGTCGTTGCTACGCGGCTTTCTGAGTTTCAGCGGTCGCTATGATATTCTGGGCTATAACGGTTCACAGTTCAGCCAGTTGGGCACGACGTTTAATGCTAACCTGAACATTAAATTCTAAGCCTGACGAAGTCGTCAATACGCCTGTTTTAACTTTCTAAAAAGCAGATAAAATGCCGATATGTTTGTCATTCCTCCTGTCGTCGGAATGACAAACAAGTCCGTTATTTGTATGAGATAAAATAAAGTTTAAACGGCTATTAGCCAATAAAAAAGAGACCTGTCAGGGTCTCTTTTTTTATGCCTTACCGGCAACAACGAGCACCGTACTAAACGCGTAGGTCTGAACAACCTGTTCGCTAATGACGCTGAAACCGGCCAGCCGCAACAATAGCCGCATTTCGTCGGGCACGAAAGCCCGCAAGGTAGCCAAGTCGGTGGCAATGGGTTGACGTTGACCATCGGCCAATTCGGTGAAAAAAGCCGAGTGCCAGTCCCATGTCAGACCGGATGTTAAGTTAGGCACATACGTACTTTGCCGAAGATGCGTCTGCCGGTCATGCGTTGCCCGATGTTCGATCACGACCGACTTATCCATATCAGGCAGGAACGTACTGGCGTCGATGTAATCGAAAATCAGCTTTCCGTTATCGGGCAATAGCTGACCAATGTGACGGAACGTACTCAATATATCCTGATTATGAATGATATAGCTGATGCTTCGGGCCGTAATCAGTACCGCATCGAACTGACGACTGATGGTAATTGTCCGCATATCGGCCTGCTCAAATCGCGCTCCCGGACACCGATGACGGCCAATGGCCAGCATCTCCGAACTGATGTCAACACCCAGATAATCGTACTGGTGTTCCGCAAATCGTTTGGCTAAATGACCGCTTCCGCAACCAATTTCAAGCACCGATTTTGCCCCGTATTGGGTCAGTACGTTCGCATATAAATCGAACTCTTTATCATAGTCGATAAAGGTCTGGTACATAGCATCGTAGAGATAGGCCAGATCAGAATAGAGCTTTGTCATAGAATTATCAATACAATAGGTTGGCTGCCTGGTAAGTACCGGTCAAAAGTAGGCAGTGACTGGTCATCAGGTACACGGCAATACCTCTTTTTTTTGTACTTTTACCCGGCTTATCAACAACTATAGTTCTACTTATGCAAAAGATAATTTTGCTGGTAGCCTGTTTGGCTATCCCAGTGGCATCCCTACAGGCGCAGGCACCAACACAACGGGCGAATACTCGTTTTGAGCAACTTGGGCCTATCTTACCCTCGCCCAATACCTTCCGTACAGCATCGGGTGCGCCCGGCAAAGACTATTTTCAAAATCGCGCCGACTATGACATCAAAGCCTCCCTCGACGATACGAAGCAAAAACTAACCGGTTCGGAAACAATCACTTACCACAACAATTCGGCGGATGCGCTGCCTTATTTGTGGCTTCAACTCGATCAGAATTTATTCCGGCCGGGTGCCAATGGTAATACCTCTCAAACCAATAGCATCAACGCCGAGCGGGGTGCTTCGGCGGCTCAACTCGACCCAGGCGCAGCTTTAGTTGGCAAGGATTACGGACACAAAATTACGTCTGTCCGCGATCAGGCAGGGAAAGCCCTCAAATATACTATCAACCAGACGATGATGCGGATCGACCTGCCGCAACCGGTGGGACCGGGCAAATCCGTTACGTTTGCCATTGACTGGAATTTCCAGATTGTCGATGCAAAAGCGACCCATGCCCGGTCGGGTTACGAGTTTTTCCCGAAAGATGGCAATTACATTTACGAGATCGCGCAGTGGTTTCCACGTTTATGCGCCTACAACGACGTAAATGGCTGGCAGAACAAGCAGTTTCTGGGACAGGGCGAGTTTACCCTCATCTTCGGCAATTATAAAGTAGCCATCACCGCGCCAAACGACCATGTTGTCGGCGCAACGGGCGAACTCCAAAACCCGGCACAGGTATTATCGGCCACGCAGCAAAAACGCTGGAACGAAGCCAAAAACCGGGGCGATAAACCCGGCGAAAATCCGGTGGCTATCGTCACGCAAGCTGATGCCGAAGCGGCTGAAAAGGGCAAGGCCACAGGCACGAAAACCTGGATTTACAAAGCCGATAACGTCCGCGATTTTGCTTTTTCGAGCAGCCGTAAATTCATCTGGGATGCACTCAATCCGAACGTTGAAGGCAAGCGCGTCTGGGCCATGTCGCTCTATCCGAAAGAAGCCAATCCGCTTTGGGGGCAGTATTCGACCCGGCTGGTGGCGCATACGCTTCGCTCCTATTCACGCCGGACCATTGCGTATCCGTATCCGGTGGCCTACTCCGTACATGGCCCCGTTGGCGGCATGGAATACCCGATGATGAGTTTTAATGGTGCCCGGCCCGAAGCCGACGGCACCTATTCGCAGGGCACAAAAAACTTCCTGATTCTGGTTGTCATTCACGAAGTAGGGCATAACTTCTTCCCGATGATTGTCAATTCCGACGAGCGGCAATGGTCGTGGATGGACGAAGGACTGAACAGTTTTCTGGAAGGGTTGACCTGTTTGGAATGGGACGCTGACTTTCCGGCGCGGGGCATCGAACCGCAGTCGATTGTACCCTACATGCAACTTGATTCGACCCAGCAAGTGCCCATTATGAGCAGTTCGGACAATATTTTGCCGAATACGTTCGGGCCAAATGCCTACAGCAAACCGGCCACGGCCCTGAACATCCTGCGCGAAACGGTGATGGGCCGCGACTTGTTCGACTACGCCTTCAAGGAATACGCCCGACGCTGGGCCTTCAAATCGCCCGAACCCGCCGACTTCTTCCGCACCTTAGAGGACGCGTCGGGTGTTGACCTGGACTGGTTCTGGAAAGGCTGGTTTTATGGCGTACAACCCGTCGATCAATCGTTGGTAAAAGTAGACTGGTTTCAACCTAATTCGCAGAACCCGGATATAACCAAAACGGAAGCCCGCACAGCAGCCCAACGCAAACTGAACACGATCAGCAAACAGCGTGATGCCTTGACTAAAGACCAGACAGTTGTGGCTCAGGACAGCACCATGCGTGATTTTTACAATCGCTACGATCCCTACGCCGTTACCGACGATGACAAGAAAAAGTACCAGGATTATCTCACTACGCTGACCGCTGAAGAACGGTCAATGGCCGAAGCAGGGACGAACTTTTACACCCTGTCGCTCAAAAACAAAGGCGGGTTGCCCATGCCGGTAATTGTGCGGATGCAGTTCGAGGATGGTACGGATTCGGTGGCGCGGTTCCCAGCGGAAATCTGGCGGTTCAACGATGTCTCGATTAAAAAGGTGATTGCCACATCCAAAAAAGTGAAGCAGTGGACACTCGATCCGTTTCAGGAAATCGCCGATATCAATGCAGAAGACAACACATTCCCGCCTATGGCTCAACCAACACGTTTTCAGTTATTTAAGCAACGCCAGGGTGGCCCTACAGCCGGTCCAAATCCAATGCAGCAACAACGTCAACAATCCCCCGCCAAACAGGGAAGCGGCAAAAACTAACGACCTCTTTTAATATACGACTAACGATGAGAAAAATAGTATTGATGATGGCTGGGCTGGCCTGTTGGTCGGCAACGTTACGGGCGCAGGCACCAGCGGCCCCGACTCAAAATGCCAATACGCGTTTCGAGCAGCTTGGCCCCGTGCTGCCTACGCCCAATACCTTCCGTACGGCATCGGGTGCACCCGGCAAAGACTATTTTCAGAACCGCGCCGATTATGACATCAAAGTCGAACTCGACGATGCCAATCAGAAAATTATCGGTTCGGAAACGGTCACCTATCACAATAACTCAACCGACGAACTGCCGTTCATCTGGCTTCAACTCGACCAGAATCTGTTTGCCAAAGGTTCGACCGGAAGCGTTACCCGGACGGGTGGTGTAAATGAAAGCGGCATGAGTTTCGCGCAGTTGCAGAACCTGACTTCCGTTCGTGAGCGCAGCAGTCAGCAGGCATCCGACAAATACGGCTACCATATTACAGCCGTGAAAGATACCAAATCGGGAACGGCACTGAAGTACGCCATTAACCAAACCATGATGCGGATTGATTTGCCAACGGCGTTGAAACCCGGTGGCAGCTATTCGTTCAACGTAGACTGGAACTACTTCATCACGGAATATTACGGTCGGAGTGGCATGGAATTTTTCGCCAAAGATGGTAACTACAATTACTTCATTGCACACTGGTTTCCACGTTTGTGCGCCTACAACGACGTAAATGGCTGGCAGAACAAGCAGTTTCTGGGACAGGGCGAGTTTACCCTCATCTTCGGCAATTATAAAGTAGCCATCACCGTTCCAAACGACCATATCGTAGGAGCAACCGGCGAGTGTCAGAATTATAAACAGGTACTGACAGCCGTGCAGCAGAAGCGAATGGCGCAGGCGAGTACGTCGAAAACACCGGTTGTCATTGTCACACAAGCCGAGGCCGAAGCCGCCGAGAAAGCCAAACCCGGCGACGCAAAAAGCAAGAAAACCTGGGTTTATAACGCCCAGAATGTGCGCGATTTTGCTTTTACCAGCAGCCGCAAATTCATCTGGGATGCTATGCAAACCGATGTGTACGGCGATGGTCACAAAATTTGGAGTATGTCGTTTTACTCGAAAGAAGGCAATCCACTCTGGGGCCAATATTCGACCCGCGTGGTAGAGCATACGCTGAAATCGTACGGTAATCGGACGATTAAATACCCGTATCCGGTGGCGATTTCATGTCATGCTACAGCCGGTGGCGGCATGGAGTACCCGATGATTTCGTTTAACGGCGGTCGGCCCGAATCCGACGGAACGTATTCAGAAAGTGTTAAATACGGCATGATTGGCGTTATCATTCACGAGGTGGGCCATAATTTCTTTCCAATGATTGTCAACTCCGACGAGCGGCAATGGACATGGATGGACGAAGGGTTAAACACGTTCTGTCAGTATCTGGCCGAGAAAGAATGGGATTACAATTACCCAACCCGGCGTGGAGAACCTCAACTGATTGTCGATTACATGAAGTCCGACAAAGCAGTCCTGTCGCCAATCATGACCTCCTCCGACAATGTTATTGGCCTTGGTCCCAATGCGTATGCGAAACCAGCCACCGCCCTGAACATCCTGCGCGAAACGGTGATGGGCCGCGAGTTGTTCGACTACGCTTTCAAAGAATATGCCCGGCGATGGGCCTTCAAATCGCCCGAACCCGCCGACTTCTTCCGCACCCTGGAAGACGCGTCAGGTGTGGATCTGGACTGGTTTTGGAAAGGCTGGTTTTATGGTGTTGAGCCGGTCGATCAGGATTTGGTTGAGGTGGACTGGTTTCAGGCCGATTCGGGAAATCCTGAAGTGACGAAAGCAGCCGCCCGCGCCGAAGCACTGCGCCGTGCCGGAACGATCAGCAAGCAGCGCGACGCGGCCACCAAAACAGAAACGGTTGTTGCGAAAGACACAACCATGAAGGATTTTTATAACCGCTACGATCCGTATACGGTTACTGATGCTGACAAAAAGAAGTATCAGGATTATCTGGCAACGCTGAGCGACGACGAGCGAAAAGCCCTTGAGACAAGTGCAGGGACGAATTTTTACACGCTATCACTCAAGAATAAGGGTGGCCTTCCGATGCCGGTTATCGTACGGATGCAATTCGAGGATGGCACGGATTCGGTAGCCCGGTTCCCGGCTGAAATCTGGCGGTTCAACGATGTCTCGATTAAGAAAGTGATCGCCACCACCAAGAAGGTGACTCAATGGACGCTCGATCCATTCTCTGAAATTGCCGACATCGACGCGGAGAATAACTCATTTCCACGTACGGCTCAACCCACGCGGTTCCAGTTGTTTAAGCAACAACAGCGGTTTGGGCCACAGGGTCAAAATCCGATGCAGCAACAACGAAAAGCGACACAGCCCCCGGCGACGCAGGGAAGCGGCAAAAATTAGTTAAATGATTCCTGTAGAATGAACGATAAGACTCGCAAATTTTCGTTGTTCTTCATTGTTCATTCTACACTCTTCACTACATTTGCAGTCTACCTCGGGATGTAGCGCAGTCCGGTAGCGTGTCCCGCCCGAAGCGGGAAGGTCCGGTATGAATCACGTAGTTTATGTAGTTTTCAGTGATTCACTTTCGACATATTACGTTGGTCAAACACAACATTTAGAGCATAGGCTAACAGAGCACAACTCAGGGAAAGGCAATTATACAGCTAAAGGCGTTCCTTGGCGATTGATTCACTATTTTGAGTGTGCAAGTAGAATTGAAGCAGTACGTTTAGAGAAAACGATTAAAAGTCGAGGGATTAAACGATATTTGCAGGACAGGAATCTTTAGAAAAATAATTTCGGGATGTAGCGCAGTCCGGTAGCGTGCTTGCATGGGGTGCAAGAGGTCGTGGGTTCGAATCCCGCCTTCCCGACATAATTATCAGCCACTTACATATTTTGTGAGTGGCTGATTCTATTTTAGGCATAGCACTGGATACAACAAGCGATCTTATGTAACTAATTATAACATTTAGTCTGAAAAAGATGAGATCTGGCTAAAAAACTTCAAAAAATAAAAGCACACATACAAAGAGTATTGAAAAACCTAACTAATTTGATTGTAAAGCCCCGCCTGGATTTGAGTTTACACGATTGCCTTTGCGTATGTAAAATAAGCTACCATGCCTTTTCGACAGCCAACGCCAATCATCATCCGCTGCGTCCATTTTCGGGGCAATGCGTACGAATTTCCTGTTGAGTCAGTACTCAGGTCAAAGCAGGGAGATGGGCAACTTCGTGTAGAGGCCTCATCGGGGTATGGGTTGACCACAATAGTGAACTCAACGCCCCAGACTCAGCAGAGGATCAGCTATGTTAGTCAGGCTGACGGGAGTTGGATGGCTCAAGACAGGCTTAGCCTGGTCGCTACTGGGTCCTCGCTTATCGATGGCACGGTTACACTCCGCGATCCAATTGGCGAAATCCTCAACCTGATGGTGATTATTGAACCCGCTCTGTTCGTTGATGGGTCAACCGTAACCTTTGACCGCACGGAGCCCAATGCGACAGACTTTATTTTCCTGAAGATTAGACAGCAGGGAGCTACAACGCCCGTTACCCTAACCATTCACGGTTCGAATCAGTTTACGCTTGCGACGAGTACCCGAGAATCTGATTTCGCACCTGACCTTACAATTAATACCTCTTTTGAGGGTACTTACGTTTATATCCGGTATGCCCCTAACCGAGCGGGTCGGCATGTAGCTCGTCTTTTGATAACAACCCCTTATTATACCAAAACGGTCTCTTTAGAAGGTCAGGCGAGTAGCCACTGGTACCGGTTGTTGGAATGGCCTGGGTTATTAACTCCGTGGAGAGTACTTAATAACCATTCAGCGGGATCACCTATTCAGAAGTGGGTGCTATCAGTCCTGTTGTTGGGATTAGGGTATGTGAGCTATACATACCAGTGCCAGTTGGTCCCCAGTTTATGCCAATCTCAAAACGCAGTAAAGATCATCATACCCACTCGGAAACAGGCTCAAGTAAAGGCCGAAGTGGCTACCGCCGTTGCTAAAAAAACAACGCTGGACACCTTTTTAACCAGGAAAACTGGAATTTACGAGCAGACGTTGACCTTACACCAAAAAAATGAAGTTGTATCCCGACTCGTGAAGAAAGTAAACTCCCGGAGGAAGTCGAAAAGAAGGGGTTGGCCAAAGACCTTTCGATCAAGAAAGCTTAAACGTGGTACGCTCACTCGAATGAAGCCCATTAAAATGGGAGTGGAGAGCGACTTAGAGAGAGAATTAAACAGCCAGCCAGTTCGGAAACGTTGAATTCATGTTGTTTCGCTCAATGCCCGATAAACGTAGATAGCTATAATCACAACCTTCTCGCCAAATCGGCATGAACTACGGCAGGCATCATACCAACGGGAGCATGACGCGAAACTCACGCCCATCGTCTTCAATGACGGGGGCCGACTGACCCAACATCGCATACTTGCCAAGGATATTACTCAGGCCCACACCATTGCTTAGTGACCGGCTGGGCTTTCGTTGTACGTTGTTACTCACAATCAGGTAGTTATCCTCACTCGTATGAAGGTCAATCATCAGCGGCTGTTCGGGCAGAATTACGTTGTGCTTTACGGCATTTTCGATGAGTAATTGCAATGTTAGCGGTGGAATCTGGCGTGCTTCCATACCCGGCAATATACGTTGCACCAGCGTAAGCGAATCGCCATAACGGGTTTTCAGGAGATGGTAATAGGAATCAACAAAGGCCAACTCGCTGGACAGGGGCACCAGCGGAGCGTCGTTGCTCCGTAGCAGGTATCGATACACCGAACTAAGTTCTTCACTGAATGCCTCAGCTTTTTGGGGGTCTTCGCTAATAAGAGCCGTTAGGGAATTGAGCGAATTGAACAAAAAATGCGGGTTCACCTGCTGGCGAAGGGCATCCAACTGCGCCTGAAGTTGGGCCTTACTAAGCGTATCGACTTCTTTGCGTGACTGTTGCCAATAGCCGAAACTGTCCATGCTCTCGTAGGTAATCACCACAACAGCCACAATAATTACCATAAACAGCATGGCTAATCCCAGCCTGAAAAACTCAGGCTCGAAACCAGATAAGGCCAGTGTCCGGTAAAGAAAAAAAAGAACGGCAACGTGTAAACTGGAACTGGCGGCACAGGCAATGAATCGTCGGAAAGCCCGCTTTACATAATCTTTCGGATCAGGATGCAACTGGTTTATTTTCAGGGCAATGGTGTTGTTCACGTACCAGTTGAGAAAGGAAGCGATAAGGGTAATGCCTGTTGCCAGTTCAAATGTTGTCCAACTGTGCCAATAAACCGTACCGATGAGCAGTCCATTTAATACCGTGATGTAGAGGGGCAGAACAACAACCTGTAAAAGCCAGTCGTAGCGGGAATAGGCAGTAAGCTTCATGGCAGAATAGTCAGGTCAGGAAGGATCTATACCCAAAACTACAACTTTCCGTAGATTGGTCAATACCACAAACTACTCGTAAATCGAGGCAACGAATATCCGGCAGAAAGCCGTTTCATCGGCAGCTTTTCCCGTTTCATCGAACTATGAATTGGGTATTTATGCCATACGGGTGACCTTTGACCCAGTCAATTAAACTCCAAACAGACCAACACAATGGAATTTACCTACCCGCACACAATTGAAAACTGCCTCGGCGAAACGTTAATCTTCCGCGAAGTAGTCCCTGAACCGGATGGCGACAGAGTATTAGTGGAAAACCGGGTAGCTCCGGGTTTTGGACCACCCATGCATACCCACTGGCTACAGGACGAATGCCTGACGGTTGTTTCGGGCAAACTTGCCTACCAGATTCAGGGACAGGCACCACAATATGCGGGAGAAGGAGAAACCGTTCTGTTCAGGCGGGGCACTCCCCACCGGTTTTGGAATGAAGGCACCGAAACACTGAATTGTACGGGCTGGATTAAGCCGGTCAACTCGGTTGTGTTTTTCCTGTCGGCCATCTATGCCGCCCAAAACAAATCCGGCAAAGCCCAGCCGGAGGCTTTCGACGCGGCCTATCTGCTGACCCGGTACGCCAATGAATACGACATGATGGAGATTCCCCGGTTTGTCAAGAAAATTGTTCTTCCTCTGACTTACCAGGCTGGCCGATTGCTGGGCAAATACAAACAGTTTGAGAAGGCACCCAAACCGCTGCTAACTACTCATTCTTTGTAGCCCTGAATAAGTTGCGATTGAGTAAAGGTTTAAACTGGCGTAGCAGGATCGGAGTCTACATTACGATCATTGGCGTAAATTTTATTGAATTTTTCCAGCCTGTTCAACACCCAACAGTATTCGGCAACGAATGCCATATGCGTTCTGACATGACTATTAACAACTTCCCGGCTATTATTCCAGAAACGGGGAACAGAATCAGCCGACAGGCTGGTACGGATAGCTAACCGACTGTCTTCAAGACTATTAAGTGAAAAATGATGCGCCTGCATCTGTGCTTGAAGTAGTTGTTTTCGCTTGTATAAGGTCGTATAGAGTTGCCGATCCATTTCCTTTAAGAATATTATATAATATATAAACTTAAAGTTAATGAAAATTATAAAATATAAACAACACAATTGCATTCTATTTTTGGCTACCCGTCAAAAACGGCAAAGAAATGGAAGCAAGAGTGCAAATAAATAGGTGCAGACAAGGTGTTATTGCCTAATGAGAATAAGCATGGCTTATCTGTATCGTTAAATTCCCAGCGCACTCAGAATAACCTCGGCGTCGAATTGCTCGATGGAGGGAAAATAAATCTCGTAAGCCTCGCGCTGTAGCTTGATAGCATAGGTGCGGTGGAAAAAATACCGACCATATTTGATAACGTAGTTGAGAATGAAAAACCGGTACGCTTCGGGCAGAAACCGAATCTCGTTTTCGGTGAGCGGGAAAACTTTGTGATACTCTTTCAGAAACAGCAGGAAACGCTCTTCCATCAGTGGACCAATGACGTAGCTAAACACCGTTCGGTCGCCCGCGTTGGAAACGACACGGCTGAAAAAGTAAAAGTCCATGACCCGGTAACTGATTCTGAACCAGTCATAATCCCAGCGCGAATACAGTTCAAGATTTTCGGTAACGGAGAAATTGCCAATGTTCCAGTCGACAAAAACGGGCATGGTTTCGACCGTTTTGGCAACGAGTTTCTGGCGATTTTCCAGAAATAATCCGCACTGTCGTTTCAACTCATCCACATGCATCCGGTGTTCAAACTGCCCGACTTCAGTTTCCAGCAGGTCTAACAAATCCCACACATCGGAACGAAGCGTTTTGCTGGATTTTGGCAGTACCGGACTCACCCGCGAACAGGCTTTATGAAACCGGGCTACCTCCCGACCGAGGAGCTGAATATGGTGCGTTTCTAACCGTCGGGGCAGTTTTAACTGAATGCGAATCGGGTTATAAAACACGACCCAGGCATCGACAAAGCCATCCCGGTAGCGATAGGTATACACCTGTCCGTCGCGCACTAATGACTTCGCCAGCACATTTTCAAACGGGTACAGCAAGTTATTGGCCAGTGCATGAATGATCTGGTGGTCTTCCAAAAACTGCTCGTACGTACCGAAGTAAGACAATTTGGCGATGATGTGCTCCCCATCCTCGAACGTAACTTTAAAGACGTGGTTAGTGGAAACCCGTGCACTGATATCTTCGATGGTATCTATCTGCACAGACCCATCAAACTCAGCCCAGGCCTTTTTTATAATTGCAGGATAATCGACGAGACGCATGAACTTGTTCGAGATTTGTCGTTTGAGGTTTGTTGTTTGCTGAGTTCGGTAACTACAAACAACAAACCCCGAACTTCTTTTAAATTATTTCAAAATATCGTTTTAATTCCCAATCGCTGACCTGCCGGATGTATTGCCGCCATTCCCAGTCGCGGGTGCGCGTGAAATGGTCAACAAAGTCAGCCCCGAAGAGTTCTGCCGCAACCGGCGAATGCGCCATTGCCTGCGTTGCTTCGGCCAAATTTGTAGGCAAAACACCATGTTTCTTATCAGCATATCCGTTGCCAACCGATGCCGGCGTGTCGAGCAATAGTTTGTGCCGGATGCCATACAGACCCGATGCCAGCGAGGCCGCAATGGCCAGGTACGGGTTCGTGTCTGCCCCCGCAACGCGGTGCTCAACGCGCGTATGCGCTTCATTCGGGTTCAGAATCCGCAGTGCCGTTGTTCGGTTATCGACCGACCAGGTTAGGGTGGTGGGTGCCCATGCGCCTTCAACCAGGCGTTTGTAGCTGTTGATGGTTGGCGCAAACATGGGCGTAATATGCGGCAGGCAGTACAATTGTCCGGCAATGAACTGGCGCATCAACTCACTCATCCGATTGGGTTGCGCCGGGTCGAAAAAGAGATTTTTGGTTTTCTCCGGGTTCCAGAGGCTTTGGTGAATATGGCCGCTGCAACCCGGCAGATCGGCATTCCATTTCGCCATGAACGTAGCGATTATGCCGTGCCGATAAGCAATTTCTTTTACGGCGGTTTTGAAAAGAGCGGCTTTGTCGGCGGCCCGTACCACTTCGTCGTGCATGATGGCGGCTTCGTATACGCCCGGTCCGGTTTCGGTGTGCAATCCTTCGAGCGGCACATCGAACTGAGCCAGCAAATCGAACAGGTCATGATAAAACGCGCTTTCCAGCGAGGGACGCAGGATCGAATACCCAAACATGCCCGGTGTTAGCGGCTCAAGCTGACGAAAATCTTTCTGTTGCAGACTTTGCGGTGTTTCGCGGAAATTGAACCACTCGAACTCCTGCGCAAATTCGGCATGAAAACCCATTTCATGACTCTGGTGAGCAATGCGTTTCAACAAACTACGCGGGCAGGCCGCCAGCGCGTTCGTACCTGATTGGGCATCTGGACCGGTACTGAAATCGGCCAGAAAAAAGGGGATGTTGTCTTCCCAGGGCAGTTGTCGGAACGTCGCTATGTCAATCCGAACGGGGGCGTCGGGGTAGCCTGAATGCCAGCCGGTTGTGCGTCCGTTATCGTAAGGCGTGTCGGATGAGTCCCATCCCCAAACGACATCGCAAAAGCCGAATCCGTCGGTCAGGCCATCCAGAAACTTCTGTCGGTGAATGATTTTGCCGCGAAGTACCCCGTCAATATCGGTAAACGCATATTTGATTTTCGGGCTGTCGCTCTGAATGATGAAGTCAAGTATGTCTTGGTGGTTCATGAATTACCTGCCGTCTGTGGGAAACCGGTCGGCCAAAGGTACTGACATCATCCCAAACTTTGCCCATTTCCTCCCAAACTACGGGTCGTTCATCACACCGATTTTAAGGGGCGGACGCCATGCGCTTGCTTTAACTCATCGGAACGCCGAACAGCGGTTCAGTGAACACTCAGACACCCGAAACCAACTCATTCAAAAACTCAAATCAGCACATTTATATGAAAACGATTAACAAAACCCTCGCCCTGCTGTTTGCCGCTGGTGCGTTCACTGCCTGCACCAATCAACTCATTGAACCGTTACGCCCCGCCATATAAGTTCAGTCAATGACCGGAAATGATTCGTATCCTTTAATTTTGATGAGAACAAATGCACACTACATTGGAAAAAATTGCCCCGCCGATTACGACATTGACCCCGGCAACGAATTTGAAATTTATCCGACTTTGGGGAAAATGGGGCATATGGATGGCCATCTTATGTTGTGTAAGTCTGTTATTATTCCTGACAGATTTCGGCGATTTTGAACGCGGCTTTCGTGATGGAGCGTCTAACGGTGGAAGCAAGTCTCTATCTACCGGGACGGTGATTGGGGTCTATATAGCGGCCTTATTTATGTTAGCGTTCGTCATCGCGCTTTTGTCGGGTATCTCAAATATTTATTATACGCTATTCCATAAGCATGTTTTCAAAAAGAATCAGATTGCCTATACAATTCTGTATATAATTTGTCTGTTGCTGATCTGGAATTTCATGAGCGATGGGTTAGCAAAACTCTTTGAGAATTATAAAAGTGCAGAGCTCGTTAAGCGAAGTGATCATAATAAGGTATTGGCATCTGTCTTAGCTTCTTTATTGCTGATTTATATGGTTGTCTACGGGTTCATCATTGATTTTCGGAAGAGCCGTAAGCTACAACTCACCCTCGTTCAGCAACGTACCCAGGCCGAACTCGACGCGTTGAAAGCGCAGGTTAACCCGCACTTCCTGTTCAACTCGCTCAATAACATTTACGGCACGGCCATTCAGGAAGACAGTCCCCGTACGGCCGAAAGTATTCAGCAACTGTCGGGTATTGTCCGCTACGTAATGGAAGAATCCCGCCTGCAAACGACTGATATTCAGCGCGAACTTCGGTTTATCGACGACTTCGTTGAGCTTCAGCGCATTCGGCTGCCCAATCAGGAAAACATCAAAATCAGCATCGATATTGACTGGGATGAAAAAACCGCCCAGATTGTGCCGCTTCTGCTGAATCCGATTATCGAGAACGCCTTCAAATACGGCATCAGCCTTCAGTATCCGTGCTTTGTATGCATCCAACTGCGGGTGCAGGATGGTACGCTCCACCTTACAACCGAGAACAGTATTTTACCGAGAACGGGTTTGGAAAAAGGCACCGGCTTGGGTTTAGCGAATGTTCGGCAGCGGCTTGCCCTCGCCTACCCCGACCGTCATATAATTCAGGTGGACGAGCAGGACGAATTATTTCGGGTAAATCTGACGATAAACCTTTAATACAACCCATCAACCAAACAGTACTCATGAATACGACCTTGCCTCCTGAATCATCCTTGGCTGGCCCTTTTGAGCAGAATCGCACTGCCGGGTATCCAACAATTAGCCAGTCGTGGTGGCTCATCGGCATCTTTTTTCTGGCGCAGATTCCGGCGTCCTTTCCCTTGCTTGGCCTGAAAGCAGCAGCCGATAATTTCAATCTACCGGCACTAAATACCATTGGGCAAACGCTGGCCTACGTGGTTTCTCTGGCCATTACCATTTGGTACGCCATGCGGAAGCGAGGTAGCCGGGCCTTGTCCTTTGCGGCTGCTCCGCCAATGGCTTACCCAATAGCGGCTGTTGGCTTGCTGGCCATGAGCACACTGGCCGAACCGCTGGTAAGTGCAATTCCGATGCCGCGCCAATTGCAGGAATTTATCGCTAAACTGTTCACGAAAGACCTGATTTTTACGGCAGTCATAGCCGCGCCTATTCTGGAAGAGATTTTGTTTCGGGGTATTATTCTGGATGGTTTTTTGAAAAATTATCAGCCTGCCAAAGCCATTCTCTGGTCGGCGTTTCTTTTTGGTTTTATCCATCTGATACCAACGCAGGCACTCAACGCTATGTTTATCGGCGTTGCGCTGGGCTGGCTCTATTACCGAACCCGGTCGCTTTGGCTGTGTATGTTTCTGCATTTTGTGAATAATGCGCTTAGTTCGCTGGTCTTTCTGTTCGGCGATACGATGGACATGAGCCAGAACATGACCCGCGACTGGGTTGGCAACGATATACTTTACATCGGTTTGTTAGCGGGATGCGTCGTAATTTGTGCGGGCTGTTACGCCTATCTGAACCGAATCCTGCCAAAACCGGCCGTCAGCTAAAGTAATGCGGTTAAAAATAATACCAACCAGCACTCTCAATTCATCTCGATTAAGTAGACGAGACCCTTCTTAAGACATGAAATTGAAACTCGGCAAGTTGAGCTTTGGACCGAAAGCACGCTGGAAAATTTTCTGGATTCTGCTCGTGCAGGGCGTTTTAATTGGGTTGATGGTTGCGGCCAAACAGGACGGTCATAGGGTTTCGCCCGCCTTATTTATCGTCATCAATGTCATTATTATTCCGGCTATGGCCCGTCGGCTTTTCAGTGATGAGAACAACGGTATTGACCGTACTAACAAGTAATCATGCCAACCACACTCCGCTGTATTGCCATCGATGATGAGCCGATTGCCCTCGATGTCATGAAAGCCCACGCCAGTAAAGTACCGTTTCTGGACTTAAAACGTACGTTTGTCAACGCCATTGAAGCCCTGACGTTCCTGAAAACGGAGCCGATTGATTTGATTTTTTTAGACATCAACATGCCCGACCTAACCGGACTTGACTTCGCGCAGGTCGTGGGCAATAAGAGTTTGGTGGTTTTCACAACGGCTTACCCGGAGTATGCCTTGCAGGGATTTGAACTGAGTGCGCTGGATTATTTGCTCAAGCCTATTGCGTTCGGGCGGTTCATGCAAGCCGCCAACAAAGCCTACGAGCGGCTCTCCGACGATTCCAAAAAATCACCTTACGTCTTCGTGAAAGATGGCTATGATTGGGTACGTATCAACCTCGATGAGTTACAATACGTTGAATCAGAAGGAAATTACCTGACTTTTCAGGAAACGGGCCGCAAAGCACTCACCCGCATGACCATTGGCGAAGCCGCCGAAATGCTTTCCAACGATCAGTTTATGCGGGTTCATAAATCCTATATTGTGTCCCTGAAACGCATCGAGAAAATTGAACGTCACCAACTCACCATCGGCAAAGCGCAGATTCCCCTGAGCGGTTCCTACCGCGATGAGTTGCTGGAACGGGTGAAATGAAAGGCTGAAACTGCCTCTGGCTGTTTCACATTAACCAGTTATGAAAAATTGTAACGCTCCATTGCCGAACAGCCAGAGGCAGTTCAAGCCTACTTTACATTATCCAGATTAAAATGCAGCCCCGTATTCTCGCGACGGGCCATCGCCATCTTGATGACCAGATAAGCTACCTCAATCATATTCCGCAATTCGCAGATGGGCACCGATACTTTCGACTGGCGGTACAACTCTTCATGTTCTAAATAAATCAGTTCGAGCCGGTCCATTGCCCGTTTCAAACGCCGGTTTGAGCGAACTATACCCACGTAGTTCGACATAATCGACTCTAATTCTTTCTTCATCTCGGTCACCAAAACCAACTCTTCGGGGTGGGTTGTACCGGCATCGTTCCAATCGGGAATGTTGTCGGGAAGAGCGGCCTGACTGAGCAATTCAACGGTTTTCTGGTAGGCCCGATGCCCAAATACCACCGCTTCGAGCAATGAGTTAGATGCCAGCCGATTAGCCCCGTGCAGGCCCGTGCAGGAACATTCACCAACAGCGTAGAGAAACTGAATATTCGTTTGTCCCCATTCATTGACGCGAATTCCTCCGCAAAGGTAATGCTGTGCCGGTACGACCGGGATATAATCTTTGCGTAAATCCAGCCCCAAATGGTCGCGGCAGTAAGCGGTTATGTTCGGGAAATGCTCAATAAATTTCTCGTAGTCGCAGTGCGTTACGTCTAAATAAACGTGGGGATCGCCCGCTTTTTTCATTTCGGAGTCGATGGCGCGGGCCACAATGTCGCGCGGGGCCAGTGACAGGCGCGGGTCATAGTTTTCCATGAATGTTTCGCCCGTTCGTGTTCGCAAAATACCGCCAAAACCACGTACGGCTTCGGAAATGAGAAAGTTTGGCTTCTTGCCCGGTTCATACAAGGCTGTCGGGTGAAACTGGATGAACTCCATGTCTTTACCAATTCCTTTCGCGCGGTAGGCCATCGCAATACCGTCGCCGGTAGCGATGCTGGGGTTGGTGGTGTTCTGATAAATATTGCCAATACCGCCCGTTGCCAGCAGCGTCGTTTTAGCCAGAAACTGCTCTACCTCACCAGTTTGTGTGTTCAATACATAAGCTCCAAAGCATTTATTATCCGTGTCGTAGCGATGAACGGTTTCGCCAAGCTGGTGGCGCGTGATAAGCTCTACGGCGTAATAATGGGTAAATACCTCGATGGACTTTAGTGATTGTGTTTTTTCGAGCAATGCCCGCTCAATTTCGGCCCCGGTAATGTCTTTGAAGTGTAAAATTCGATAATCGGAATGGCCCCCTTCTTTGGCGAGGTCATAGTCTGTGCCATCGTGCTCCTTGTCGAACCGGGTGCCGTAGTCGATCAATTCCTGAATACGGCCGGGGCCTTCGTTAACGACAATTTCAACGATATGCCGGTCGCTCAGGAAATCACCCGCCACCATTGTATCTTCAATGTGTTTGGCAAACGAATCATCTTCTGCCCACACAGCCGCAATGCCGCCCTGCGCATATTTGGTGTTGGTTTCGTCGGCCTGCACTTTTGTGATCACCCCGATGCGTACTGACTGTTGGGCTTTTTCGAAGTGCATCGCCAGTTTGGTAGCGTAACTAAGGCCCGCAATGCCGGAGCCAATAACTAAAAAATCAAATTGATGGGACATTTTTCAGGGAATATTCAGAAGACGGTTATTCAAGTCACTTTCAGCAATAGTGTCCGCTTCGCTTTTGTCATAGAGAGCCATCAGGTAAACGGTTTCGTCAATTACTTTGACGCACGTTATTACTCTGGCTCCACCACGTTTGCCTCTGTTCTTACTTGCTATTGACAACCGAATCTTAAAACAGTCTTTACCCAGTGGCTCTCCCTGTTGAGGCTCTTCCTGTAGCGACTCAATCAGGTGTTCCAGGTCAGTTTTGAAAGAATGATACTTCTTTCGTAACCTTTTGGCATCACGAAGTCCGTCAGACGTAAAAATTACATTATAATTCATCGAGTACCTGACGAGCGGACTTTAGGATAATTTTCCCTTCCTGATGAAGCTTGATCTCTGCCATTCCCCGCTCAATACCGTCTAAAATTTCCCGTTTTCGACGAATTTTCGGTGACTCCTGAACTGTGGTCGCTTTTATTTTCATCACCTTCGCGAATTGTTTGACTAATCGCAATTCATCAGGCGTTCGTGGTTGCAAAATAATCTGTTGCATAGGTCTCTGAATTTATTTACTCAACTCCAGCATTCGCGCGACGGATTCATACGCTTTCAGTCGCACTTCCTCCGGTACAAGAATCTCCGGCTGTTCGTAAAGCATGCAATTATACACTTTTTCGAGCGTGTTCATCTTCATATACGGACACTCCGAACAGGCGCAGGTATTGTTTTGACTGGCCGGAGCCGGAATAATTTTTTTGTGTGGTGCGGCCTGCTTCATCTTGTGCAGAATGCCCGCTTCCGTACCGACAATAAAGGTTTGTTCGGGGCTGTCCACTACGTATTTCAACAATGCCGTCGTTGAACCGACAAAATCAGCCTGACTCAGAATATGCTCCTGGCACTCGGGGTGAGCAATGAATTTCGCTTCGGGATAGTCTGCCCGCAATTTGGTTAGTTTTTCGAGCGAAATGTCAATATGAACAATGCAGGCTCCGTCCCAAAGAACCATGTCGCGGCCTGTTTTTTTCGAGACAAACCGGCCTAAATTGGCGTCGGGGGCAAAGATGATTTTCTGGTCTTTGGGTAAACTCTCGACAATTTTCAGCGCGTTCGACGACGTAACGATAATGTCCGACAGGGCTTTGATTTCTGCCGAGCAGTTGATATACGACAGAACAATATGATCGGGATACTGCGCTTTGAAGGCGGCAAACTTATCGGCGGGAGCCGAGTCGGCGAGGGAGCAGCCTGCGTTTAGGTCTGGGATAACAACTTTCTTATTCGGTGACAGCACTTTGGCGGTTTCGCCCATGAAATGAACGCCACAAAACACAATCATGTCGGCGGGTGTAGCGGCTGCCTGCTGGCTTAGTCCGAGGCTATCGCCAATATAATCGGCTATATCCTGAATGGCCCCATCTACGTAGTAATGCGCCAGAATAACGGCATTTTTTTCTTTTTTAAGCCGTTGGATCTCGGCTACTAAATCAATGGTGTCGGAAACGGGCTTATTCACATAACCGACCCGTTGAACTTCTTCCAGCAATGCTTCCATGGGTTGTGTAGTTGCAGTTTGTCTCTTATAACGATGAAAGGAGGGTAAAAGTCACCAAGCCTTTGTTGACCAGCCAGAAATCAATCCCGGATATTTCGGTTGCCGGCAAGGGAGCTAAGTTCAGGAAACGTTTCGGGCTTTCAAAAAAAGGAACGTTTTTGGTTAGTTTTGACCTAACGCTTCCTTTATATGACTGACGATTTGTTGCACCTTCGTGTTATTGAAATTGCCGCTGAAACCCGCGACGCGACCAGTTTTTTTCTTGATTCGTTAGACGGGCAGCCAGTTGTGTATCAGGCCGGGCAGTTTTTGACGCTCATTCTGCAAAACCGAAACGGCCATGAAGTTCGCCGGTCGTATTCGCTGAGTTCAACGCCCGGCGAAAAGCTATTGCGCTTAACGGTTAAACGCGTTCATAACGGTGAGATGTCACGGTATTTGCTTGATACACTGCGCGTTGGCGACGTACTGACGAGTTTATATCCAGCGGGACGCTTTACACTTGATGAAAGTCAAACCGGCAATCTGGTGCTTTTCGGAGCGGGAAGTGGTATAACACCCCTGTTTAGCTTACTGAAGCAGGTTTTACTAACTGATTCGGTTCGGCGGGTATCATTGCTTTACAGTAGTTCGGATGAGCAGAGCATTATTTTTCGGAATGAATTGGACGACCTGCATCGCCAGTTTCCTGAGCGTTTTCAACTGCTTTATTTGCTGAGCAATCCCTCCGACGACTGGAACGGGTTAAGAGGCCGTCTGAACAACGTCATGCTCGAACGGCTGTTGCCCAGATTAACCGGCACATCGTCTCCAGAATCGCTCCAATTTTACCTCTGCGGCCCTACGGATTACATGCGGATGGTTCAGTTTACGCTTGTTTTCAGCGGTTTCCGCCCCGAACAAATTCGACGCGAAAATTTTGTAATAGAACCTGCGCCCGTGTCAACGTTCCTGCCCACGCTGGCGAAGGACCGAACGGTATTGTTGAAGTTCAGAAATCAGGAAATTGACATTCAGGTGCCCGCTTACAAATCTATTTTACAGGCGGCTCTGGACGAAGGGGTGAACTTGCCGTATAGCTGTCGGGGGGGCCGCTGCTCTACCTGCGCGTCCCGCTGTGTGGCCGGGCACATTTACATGACAATCAACGACGTATTGACGGATCGAGACATTGCCGACGGATGGGTGCTGACCTGCACCGGCTACCCGGAAAGTGACGGCGTCGTGATCGAGATTGTGTAAAGCAGCCTGGACGTCCACGTCCGGGTGTGAAAAGTAAACAGCATCATTTCACACCCGGACGTGGACGTCCAGGCTACTTTATACCTTCGTTTTCAAAAATTCAATAACCACATTCAGCCCTTTCTGATAATGGTTATTGTTGGGGATAACAATGTCGGCTTCAGCACGATACGGCTTTATAAACTGACGGTATGTTGGCTTGACGTGGTATTTCCAGCGGTACATCACATCATCCAAATCATAACCGCGTTCTTCGGCGTCGCGTTTTACGCGCCGTTCGAGTTTGATGCTGTTTTTGGCGTCGATAAAAATTTTCAAATCCATCTGGTCGGCCAGTTCGCGGAAGTGAAAAACAAATATGCCTTCGACCACAATAATTGGGGCCGGATGGAATGTCAAGAACCTGGGAACAACAGCCGGATTGTTGAACGTGTACTCCTTCTGCGTCACAATCTGACCATCACGTAATTGACTTATGTGTTGAGCATAGAGGTGATGGTCAATCGTTTCGGGCAAATCGAAGTTGTGAATGCCCTGGTCGTCCACCGGAATCAGGTCGCGGTTGAGGTAATAATTATCCTGCGAAATCAGGCAAATCTGGTCTTCGGCAAAGGCATTCAAAACACCTTTCAGAAAGGATGTTTTGCCCGAAGCACTGCCACCGGTGATACCGACGATAAAGGGTTTAGCTGTCATGAAGCAAATAAATCAGAAAAAAGACACGAAAAAAGCGGTTTACTCGCCAGAGGTAAACCGCTTTTAGTTCACTATATAATCCAGCGGGCTATTCCGCATTTCTTAAACAATAACGGCCTCAGCAAGCAGGAGAACCTTATTTTGAAGCACTTCAACAACGCCACCGTCAACGGTAAACGTTTGCTGACCGGACGTAGTCTGAACAATGACCTGTCCTTTCGCTAACGTGCTAACCAAAGGCGCGTGGTCGTTCAAAACCTGAAACTGGCCTTCGCTGCCCGGAAACGTAACAGCAGTGGCTGCGCCGGAAAAGACCTTGCGGTCGGGAGTAATGATATCTACTGTCATTTTTTCAGTGAAGAATGAAGAATGAAGAATGAAGAATAGCAGTCAAAAGTTTACTGGATATTGTTCTCTCTTCATTCTTCACTCATTTATAAGGCTCCTTTTACGAAATTAAGTATACCGCCAAGCTGAGATTTCACGGCGGGTTCGGCCGCCTTCGCAACGAGTCCGCCCTGATCCAGTTTGCTTACACTGCCTAATGCGGTCGAAATTAGTGACTGGCCCGTTGAGGCACCACCGCCCAGCACCGACATAGCACTGCTAAGGCCGCCTAAACTACTGGTCAATTGACTGCCTTTGCCAATCAGTGAACCAGCAGCCATCAGCCCTTCGAGTTGATTACCACCCGAAGCCAGTTTAGCCAGACTAACGGCTTTGCCCAAAACGCCATTACCCAGTGCGCCACTTGGAATCAGTGGCAACAATGCCTTGAGTTTACCAGCCTGAGCCAGCACTTTGTCTTTAAACGAAGTTGGCTTCTGTTGCACAGACGCTTCCAGAGCGGCAATTCCTGTTTTGAGTTCCTGGGCTGATGTCGCTTTATCACCTTTGTCAAGGGCCGCAACGGCATTGTCTAAATGCGCATCAGGCGAATCTGCCGCCGACATTGTTGTTGTAGCACCTGTTGTACTTGCTGCTGATGCCATAGTGGCCGATACGCCGGGGGTAATGGCACTATCTTTTATTGCACCCACTACTTTGGGTACCTCAGACGTAGGCGGTATTGTCGGTACGGCAGGTGTGGTCACCTGCGCAAATACACCCATTGTACTCAACACACTAACCGCCAGAACAGCCATTCCTACACTAAATCGAATCGTTTTCATAAAAACTGAACGGTTTATTTATGAATTAAACAGACTTGGGCGAGGAAAACCCTTTCTATGATACACGCAATGGGAAATAATTATGAAGCGTCTTCATCCTATCAACACAATAGACAGGACGAAGACGCTAAAATCTTATTGACCGGATTCTTTCAGGAGACGCTCGCCTTTAACGACGGCATCTTCAATCGTACCGACCAGGTTAAACGCAGCTTCGGGCAGGTGGTCATACTTGCCGTCGATGATCTGATTGAATCCTTTGATGGTATCTTCAATAGGAACCAGAACACCTTTAAGGCCCGTAAACTGCTCAGCTACAAAGAACGGCTGCGACAGGAAACGCTGTACCCGTCGGGCGCGGCTTACAATCAGTTTATCTTCTTCAGAAAGCTCTTCCAGACCCAGAATGGCAATAATATCCTGCAATTCTTTGTAGCGTTGCAGAATTTCTTTTACGCGCTGGGCTGTGTTGTAATGCTCATCACCGAGGATTTCGGCAGACAGAATCCGCGAGGTCGAATCAAGTGGGTCAACGGCGGGGTAGATACCCAACTCGGAGATTTTCCGGCTCAATACCGTCGTGGCATCCAGGTGAGCAAAGGTCGTGGCCGGAGCCGGGTCAGTCAAGTCATCGGCAGGTACGTAAACAGCCTGTACCGACGTAATGGAACCCCGCTTGGTCGACGTAATACGCTCCTGCATCACACCCATCTCGGTAGCCAGCGTAGGCTGGTAACCTACCGCCGATGGCATACGACCCAGCAGAGCCGATACCTCAGAACCCGCCTGCGTGAAGCGGAAAATGTTATCGACGAAGAACAGAATATCACGACCGGCACCTTCACCGTCGCCATCGCGGAAGTGTTCGGCAATGGTCAGACCCGACAGGGCAACACGGGCACGAGCACCCGGCGGTTCGTTCATCTGACCGAACACAAACGTTGCCTGGCTTTTGGTCATTTCGGCTAAATCAACTTTGGTCAAATCCCAGCCGCCTTCTTCCATCGAATGCTTAAACGCGTCGCCGTACCGGATAATACCAGCTTCGATCATTTCGCGCAACAGGTCGTTTCCCTCGCGGGTGCGTTCGCCTACACCGGCAAATACCGACAGACCGGCGTATGCTTTGGCAATGTTGTTAATCAGTTCCTGAATCAATACGGTTTTGCCCACACCGGCACCACCGAAGAGACCAATTTTACCGCCCTTCGCGTAAGGCTCAAGCAGGTCAATAACTTTAATACCCGTAAAAAGAACCTCGGTCGAGGTTGCGAGGTCTTCAAATTTAGGGGCAGAGCGGTGAATGGGTAATCCAACACCCGTTGTTTTTGGCTGAGGAATACCGTCGATGGCTTCGCCAACAACGTTAAACAGCCGCCCCCGAATACCTTCGCCGGTTGGCATCGTGATCTGATGACCTAAGTCAACGACGTCTATGCCCCGATACAGTCCGTCGGTAGAATCCATCGCGATTGTCCGAACGCGGTCTTCGCCGAGGTGTTGCTGGACTTCCAGAATCACCTGTTGCCCATTGGCTTTGGTTACTTTGAGAGCGTCCAGGATGGCGGGAATTCGTGAGCCTTCGCCCTCGAAACTCACGTCCACGACCGGCCCGATTATTTGCGTAATCTTACCCGTATTGACTGCCGTTGCCGTAATCATTTGTATGTGATGTAGCTTATTGAAATATTGCCCATTGTTTGGGACTGCAAAAGTAGGAGAAAAACCGCGTAAGGTCAAGGAACAGTCCGGTCATTTTCGGACTGATTCGTACCGGAAGGGGTTTGGTAGTAAGGTTTTTACGGCTAAAGGTGAACAACAGCAGTTTAAAACAGATTTGCACAAAAACAAGGCAGGTCTGTATTCATTTCGCCATACGCCAATAACTGTAACCGTCTTTCCTTACTATCAATAGACCGGCTACTGCTGTGTCTGTGCCGGATAAACGTAATCTGAACAGGATGAACCAGCCGTAATTCGCGCAAACTGTTCTGAAGTGCAGCGTAATTCACTACACCACTGTTGTATGATCAGGTAAAATTAATATTGATCATTTAACAGTTTGGTTTGACCCCGTCGGGGTCAGGTGTCTATAGCAAAAACATCACTATAAACATCTGACCCCGTCGGGGTCGAACAAGATAATCCGAATTCATTCTGCTTGATTACTTAAGCCGTCAAAACCTGTAAGGTTAACAGACAGGCACTAACCCGAAGTTAAGAGCGTTTTGTTTTCATGTCATCGTTGTTCTTCTGGAGAAACTGGAGCCCGGCCAACCGGCTTACCTATCTGTTTAGTGGTATTGCCTTTCTAATCAGTCTTATTTTGTTCGCCATTGCCTGGGCACGCGGGTTAAACAACGTGATCCGTTGGGATGTGCTGAGCGAATTGAATGAGTTAGCCGTTCCGTTTCATACCTTTTCCGATGGCCTTCTCGATTACTCAGTGAATGGGAAAGCGTATGCCGTATCGGAGCAGTTTGTAGCATCCGGGATGCAGGTTCGGCCGGTTGTGGCTACGGCTTTTTTGACTGGCATCTGTCTGGCATTTGTCTTGCTGATGAGTGCCGTTACCCGTTTCGACCGCATCCGGTATCTCGTCAGCATGGCCGTTCTTATTCTTGGCCTGGCCTTTTTTCGGTGGGAAATGCTCGAAGTGCCGGGCCTTGGCGGCAACTACTTGTTTCTGTTACTGACGTTTCTGTTCGGCTCCGTAAGCTACTATTTCCACGCCTTCCGGCCCGATTATCCGATTGCTATCCGGCTCGGCATTTTTGGATTACTAACAACGGGTATCGCGGTACTTTTAGGAATAGTATCGCCGGTGATGTTTCCGGCGTTGGTCGTCGTCAGTTACGGACTGCCGGTTTTGCTGGTGTTCAGTATCGGCTTCATTTTCTTTATTGCCGCCGAAATCATTGCGGGCTTGGTGTGGCTGACGTCCGTTGGCCGGGCAGAAGAAAGCGATCTACCGACTTCTCAACGCAGAACGCTCGGTATCCGCAATTTCCTGTTCATCAGCTTTTTATATCTGCTCAACCTGACGCTGATCTGGCTTAAAAACACAAAGTCGATTGATTGGGACGTGCTGGCGATTAGTCCATTTATACTTTACATAATCTCCGTCGCGCTGGGTGTTTGGGGCTTTCGGCGGCTGACTGAACAGCAGGAATCGTTCTCGTTTCGCGATGCGGGAGCCTATTTATATTCGGGGCTTGCGCTGCTCACAACCCTCACCATTACGTATGCGTTCGCTACCGCCAATGACCCGTTAGTCGAGATGTTTGAGGATGTGATTGTATACACGCATCTGGCGATGGGCGTGTTCTTTGTGATTTATACGCTGATAAATTTCTGGCCGATTTATGGGCAAAACCTACCGGTTTATCGGGTGCTCTACAAACCCAAGCGGCTTGAGTTGAGTCTGTTTCGGGTAGCGGGCGTATTTGGCGTCGTTGTTTTGGTAGCATCGGGTGGGTTGATTACCTACCGCCAGAGTATCGCAGGCTATTTTAACGGGCTGGGCGATTTATATACAGCGACCCATGAACCGCAGTCGGCCAATGCGTTTTATCAACTGGGGCTGGAACAGGAGTTTCAGAACCATAAATCGAACTATGCGCTGGCGTCGCTGGCGTTGGCTCAAAATGACCAGACAACAGCCGCTTTTTATTTTCAGCAGGCTCTGTTAAAGCAACCGAATCCGCAGGACTACGCCGGACTTAGCCAGATGTACCTGCAAAAAGATTTATTTTTTGAGGCTATCAAATCCCTGCAACGCGGCATCCGGGCGTTCCCAACAAGTGGCGAATTGCAGAACAATCTGGGCTACCTATACGCCCGCACGAGCATTGCCGATTCGGCGTATTACTACCTGAAGTCTGCAACGACCAATGCCGGACAAACCGATGTACCCGAATCGAATTTACTGGCTTTTTACGCCCGTAATCCCAAAATTCTGTCGGCCGATTCGACGCTGACTACCCATACCGACGAGTCATCATACGTATCGTACCAGGCGAATGCGCTGGCACTGCAATTAGTTGTTGGCTCGGATACGGCGCAACCTAAGCAGCCTGTCTGGCTGGCGAGTGAACAGACGAAGCAGGGGTTGAGCGTCGGCCGGTTTGCCAGTCTTTACAACTATACACTGGTCAGCCAAGATGCCGATACATCGTTAACAAATGTGCTCCAGAGACTATCTGTAAACCCTGTCAATCAGGACTTTACGGATGATTTACTACTTGCCCGCGCCGTAGCGGAATATAAAGCACACAACCACCCGACGGCTTTTGGCCTGATGAGTCAGCTTGCCGAAGGCGATGAACAGAATGGCGCAGCGTATCGATCCATAACCGGCTTATGGCTTATGGAACAGGGATTTTACCAAAGAGCGGCTGAAACGTTTGGGTATAATTCGGATACAACGTCAATCTATTACCGGGCCGTTGCGCTGACCAAAGCCAACGATCCGGCATTGGCGCAGTCACTTTGGGAAGCAGCCGCAAAAAATGATCCGGCAGTGTCGGCACTGGCGCAGGTTCTTTACCAGGAACGCAAGCCGGAATCCGATCTGGAAAAGGCGTTTTATGTAACGTACCGATTAGACGATCCAAACCGGGGGGCCTATTGGGAAACCATTCGGGACGGGAGTCTCAAAACGGTAGCAGGCGTTGCCCTGACGAACGATTTTCTCGATCAGTTGCAGTGGCGAAACGCGCAGTTGGTGCTTTCGGGTTTGCCCGATTCAACGCAGATAAGCCCAATTGCTACGTCATTAAAAAACGTTGCGGCCATCCGATTGTCGGCTTTCCGGCGAAGTGTTGGCTCAGCCGAAACAATGGCTAAAAAATTTATTCTTCCCCAACACCAGGCCGAACGGGACTACTGGCTGGGCCAAACCTACGAACGAACGCATCGAATCGCACAGGCGCAACAGACGTATCGAAACGCCCTGCAATTGGCTCCGCTCGATGCACGAATCGTTGCGGCAGCGGCCCAGCTTGAGCGACAACAAAAACACAGCAGGGCGGCTTATGACCTCGTTCTGACACCGCTGTTATTTAATGAAGACAATGCCGATCTGCTAAAAACATACATTACGTTATGTCTTGAGTTAAGCCTGTTCGACTATGCCGAAAATGGTCTGGCTAAACTCCGTGCGGCTACCACGCCCACCGATTATCAGGCGTTTATGGCAACTTATCAGGAAAAATTAGCGTCAATCGAAAAGGACCGCGAAAAATTCGGGCAATGATGTAGTTTTAACAAAAACTTACCTCTCCTCAACATGAGCAAAACCCTCACCTGGACGAAAGAAGCATTCCATCGAACAACGACTCTTCTTGATAACGGCCAGGTAGTTGGTCAGATGAAGCGCGAAGGCGTTTTTAACCGGGATGTCGAGGCTCACCTGAATGGCGTTCATTTGCTGTTCGACGTAACGGGTTTTATCCTGCATTCGGTCAACATACACGACCTGACGAATAACAACCAGATTATCGGTCATATTACGTTTAGCTTTGGCAAACGGGCTGAATTGCAGCTAACTACCGGCGAAACGTACCTTTGGAAACGCCACAATATACTCATGCGCGATTGGGATATGATCCGCGAAGGAGACACACAAACGGCTGATCAGGAAGCGGTTAGTTACGCCCTGACGCGCCGGTTTTTTGCCGATCACGGCGACATTTCCATTGAAGCCGCAGTTCCCAACGCTGATATAGTTGTGTTAGCGGGGCTTTTTATCCGTAATTATTTCCAGCGTCGCCGTCGGGCTGCCGTTGCTGCTGCCAGTTAATCTACTGATTATGAACATTATTGAAACCCACGATATTGCGAAACGCTACGTGATGGGCACGGAGGTAGTCGAAGCCCTCAAGTCGATTACCATCACGATTCAGAAAGGCGAGTACGTTGCCTTTATGGGTCCGTCGGGGTCGGGCAAATCCACGATGATGAACATTATCGGGTGTTTAGATTCGCCAACATCCGGCCGGTATATTCTGAACAATCAGGATGTGAGCGGCATGGGCGAAAACGAATTAGCCGAAGTGCGCAATAAGGAAATTGGTTTCGTATTCCAGACATTCAACCTGCTGCCCCGGCAAACCTCGCTCGAAAATGTGGCCCTGCCGCTCATCTATGCGGGCTATAACAAAGCCGACCGCACGGAAAAAGCGATGATGGCTCTCAAAAATGTAGGATTGGAGAATCGTGCCGGTCACCGCCCAAACGAACTATCGGGCGGTCAGCGGCAGCGCGTGGCGGTGGCGCGGGCCTTAGTTAATGACCCCAGCATTCTTCTGGCCGATGAACCAACGGGTAACCTCGACTCAAAAACGTCCTACGAAATTATGGACCTTTTCGACCAGATTCACAGCAAAGGGAATACCGTAATTATGGTCACCCACGAAGAGGATATTGCCGAATATGCGCACCGCATTGTCCGGCTCCGCGACGGGTTGGTCGAATCGGACCGCGCCAACGCCAATATCCGCAAAGCGCAGACACTGATGCAGTCAATTGTTAATGAATAAACGTACCCACGGGCTTCAGCCCGTGATTTGTATTTTAAACTCAGTCACGGGCTGAAGCCCATGGGTACGTTTTTAGCCCAACTTCACCTTTTTCCCTGATTCGGCGGCCTGATAAATGGCTTGTAACAGCTTAACATCGCGTAAGCCCTCTTCGCCCGTTACATGGTTGGGTAAGGTTTTTCCGTCGAGCAAATCTTTGCAGACAGCATCCATGTGGGTAGCCTGATGGTTTACGATGGGCATTTCGATTGGGCCTTTGCTGGTACGGCCTTTCAGCGGTCCATAGCCAAACGCGGGCGATAACTCAAACCACCCTTTTTCGCACGACGCATAAAGCCGTTCGACCCCAGCCGTGTAACTGGTACTCGAATTAGACACGGCTCCGCTCGGAAACTGAAACTGCCAGAACAGTGTCTCTTCGACATCTTTGAATTTCTCCGGCTCTGTTTTCGGCGAAAATTGGGCCGTTACCGAAATCGGTTCCTCACCCGTTACGTATCGGGTTCCCTGAACAGCATAGATGCCTACGTCCATCAGCGGACCACCACCCGCCATGCTTTTTTTCATTCGCCACTGGGTTGGGTCGCCAATCCGAAAGCCATCGCTGCTCTCAATGAACTTAACCGCCCCGAATACTTTCTCTTGGCCCAAACGAATCACTTCTTTGGTAAATGGTTCGTAATGAAGCCGGTAACCAATGGCTAACTGCTTATTGGCTTTTTTGCAGGCGTCGATCATATTCTGACAGGCCTTCGGCATAATGGCCATTGGCTTTTCGCAAATGACGTGCTTACCGGCCTGCGCTGCCCGAATTACATACTCTTCATGCATTGAATTGGGCAGCACAACATACACAACGTCAATGTCTTTATTATCGGCAATGCGGTCGAATGTTTTATAATCATAGACGTTTTCCTTCGGGATATTGTACTTCTGCATCCACTCGGTGGCTTTGGCGGGCGTGCCCGTTACGATCCCGGCCAAACGGCAGTTTTGTGTTAGCTGTAGAGCCGGAGCCAACTGATTTTTGCTATAACTACCCAAACCAACCAGTGCAACGCCCAACTTCCGGCCCGGTTGACTCAAACCCGATGAATAAAGGTCTGACAGTGATGGGTGAACCCGGTTATACTCATCCAGCATGGAGAGGCTGTCGGCGTAACTGAGCAGCGGTAACGACAGGGCCGTTGCACCTGCGCCAAGATTGCGTAGAAAGGTTCGTCGGGAATCGAGTTCGTGTTTTTTCATGAGTAATAGGTTAGAGAAACTCCGCAGGGCCTGAGGAAACGTGAACGACACCGGAGTAAATAAAAAAGTACCGAAGCTGGCTTTTCTACCAACTTCGGTACGAGGCTATTTTGCAGTTAAGCAGAAAATTTACGCCAGACCAATTTGTATTTCGGTCACGCAGTTCGCCAGGTTTTCAAAATCAACCACGGCGTAAATCTCACGAACGTGGCCATTGCCTTGATAACCATCCCGGTAAAGTTGGGCAAATAGCGCATCATATAGCGCACCAAAATCACTCCAGAGGCCAGTATACGTATAAGTCAAACACCGAAAAGCGGGAAAGACCTGATACGAAAATTGATCTGACAACCCACCGGGCCGACGAACGGGCAGTGCAATTTCCAGTTGAAACTCATTGGTTTCGTCGCCGTTGACGCCCGTATAAATCCACTGAACTGGACCGGTGATGTCAAGGTCAAGCCGGTCGGCTTTCGCATACAGTCCCTCAGCAATATGCGGGAAATGCTGCGATAGCGTTTTCAACGTGGCACGAGTCGTGAAGCAGAGTGCCGTAAAAGGCACTGCTTCTTTGAGTTGAAGGGCATTTTCGGGAATCGACAGTTGCGTTGTCATAGTTTGTTCAGGATTGATAAATGACCATTACAAAGATCAATGCCATAAGTGACAGCTCTATGTCAGCAGGTTTTTGTGCAGGCTAAACAGGGACAAAAAAGCGAGCCAGCTTTTTAAAGACTGGCTCGCTAACTCGTTCGCTGATGGATACTGTATTCTTAAAAAATGTACTTGTTCTCAGCAATCATTGCGTCGGCAATCTGACGGCGCGCATCTTTTAGGTTCATCGGTTCAATTTTCGTGAACCGCTTCAAGCCCATTAACATACCCCGCAGTTCGTCACCTTCGGCAAAGGACGTGATCGCAGCCCGACCCGCGTTATTTACCTTTTCGACGGCTTCGTGCAGATACACCAGAGCCATTTGCTTCTGCAATGCAACGGCTTCTTCGCCTTTAATTCCGATGAGTTTCTCAACACGCAGCAGCACAGATTCCGCTACGTAAATCTCAATAGCCATATCGGCTACGTTCATCAGAATTTCCTGCTCATTAGACAGCGTCATCATGAACTTCTGAACGGCGGCACCCGAAACCATCAGGGCCGCTTTCTTCAGGTTCCGAAGTACTTTTTTCTCCGCCAGAAACAAGCCTTCCTCTTCGTCTGAACCAAAGTCGGGAATCGACATGATCTCTTTGGAAACGGCCATTGCCGGACCCATCAGGTCGAGTTCGCCCTTCATGGCCCGCTTCAGCAGCATGTCTACGACAAGCATCCGGTTGATTTCATTGGTGCCTTCAAAAATCCGGTTGATCCGCGCATCGCGGTAGGCGCGGTCCATTGGCGCATCAGCCGAATAGCCCATACCGCCATATACCTGAACGCCTTCGTCAACGACGTAATCCAGCACCTCAGAGCCATGAACTTTCATCATAGCGCACTCGATGGCAAACTGTTCGAGAGCCTTCAACTTGGCCTCGCTGTCTTCCATCTCATGCCCTTTCAGGTCTTCAATCAGGTCGTCGATGTTCTGCCCGGCGCGGTAAGACGCTGTTTCTGAGGCATATACTTTCAACGCCATTTCGGCCAGTTTGTGCTTGATCGCGCCAAACTGAGAAATGGCAGTTTTGAATTGCTTCCGCTCGTTGGCATAACGAATGGCGTTATTGATGACCTCTTTCGAACCACCAACGGCTGCAATACCTAACTTGATTCGGCCAATGTTGAGAATATTTACCGCGATCTTGAATCCATTCCCACGGTCCGACAGCAAGTTTTCAACCGGCACTTTGCAATCGTTGAAGAAAATCTGCCGCGTGTCGGAGCCTTTAATACCCATTTTGTGCTCCGGCTCATTCATCGTAATGCCTTCGTAACCACGCTCAACAATGAACGCCGAAAGGTTCTTATCTAATTGGCCGCTGCCGTCGTCAATTTTGGCAAAAACAATGTAAAGGTCAGCGAAACCGCCGTTGGTAATCCACATTTTCTGACCGTTCAGAACATAGTGTTTACCATCTTCCGTCAGTACGGCTTTGGTTTTGCCGGAGTTGGCATCCGACCCTGAATCGGGTTCCGTCAGGCAATAAGCGGCTTTCCATTCGCCACTGGCAAGCTGTGGCAAGTATTTTGATTTCTGCTCGTCGTTGCCATAATACACAATAGGTAACGTACCGATGCCCGTATGCGCCGATAAAGCCACCGAAAACGAATGACCCGCGCCGGTTACTTCGGCCACCAGCATAGACGTATTGAAGTTCGTTCCAAACCCACCGTACTGCTCGGGTACAGACGTACCCAATAGACCTAACTCCCCCGCTTTGTCCATCAACGACGAGATCAAGTCGGTTGACTTGGCATTGTCGATTTCGTTCAGACGCGGCCATATTTCGCGCTCCAGAAATTCGCGGCAGGTAGCCGCAATCATTTGCTGCTCTTCAGTGAACTCTTCAGGGATAAAAACCTGCGCTGCTTCAGTCTCTTTGATCAGAAATTCGCCACCCTTAATGGAAGCTTTTGGTTCTGTCGCGATCATATCGAAATGGGTTTATTATGCTTGCATACTAATTCGTTAACAAATAAAATCATTTCAAAAATAGTATGCAAGCATACTAATAATATTTTTGCAGTAAATAATCTTACGTGCTCTTTTGTATGATTACCGCCTGTTTTTGCCGTAAAGTCAGGCTGTCTATTACGTAGAAATGCTGCTTATTGAACTCCGTGAGTGAGTTCAATAAGCAGCATTTCTATTGTTTATCTATTGCCAACCAGTTAGTTAAGTCGCTCAAAAATACCGGCAACGCCCTGTCCGCCACCCACACAGGCCGATACCATACCGTACTTCTGATCGCGACGGCGCATCTCGTTGAGCAATTGCACCGACAACCGCGCCCCGGTCGAACCGAGCGCGTGGCCCAACGCAATAGCCCCACCGTTCGGGTTGATTTTAGCAGGGTCAAGACCTAACTCCTGAATGACGGCCAGTGACTGAGCCGCGAACGCTTCGTTCAGTTCGATCAAATCAATGTCGTCCTGTTTTAGGCCGGCCTTTTTGAGCACGATAGGAATAGCCGCTACCGGCCCGATACCCATTATTTTAGGTTCAACTCCTGCCGTGGCATAGGAGACCATTCGGGCGATGGGCTGCAAATTCAACTCGTTCACCAACCGTTCCGACATTACGACTACGAAAGCAGCCCCGTCGGATGTTTGCGATGAATTACCCGCCGTAACCGAACCACCAGCCGCGAAAACGGGCTTCAATTTAGCCAATCCTTCGGCACTTGTGTCTTTACGCGGGCCTTCATCTTGGCTGACAGTCCATTCGCGGGTTTTCTTTTTGCCACTCTCCGCATCGAAATATGTTTCGCTTACCTTAATGGGAACAATTTCGTCAGCAAATTTTCCGTCTTTCTGAGCGGCTAATGCGCGCTGATGCGACTGAAAAGCGAATTCATCCTGCGCGTCGCGGCTGATGTTGAACTGCTGGGCAACCTGTTCGGCTGTCAGGCCCATGCCGATATAATAGTCGGGATGGGTTTTTGCAATTTCGTAGTTCAAGGCTGTTTTCCAGCCCATTACCGGCACCATCGACATCGACTCTGTCCCTCCGGCAATAATACAATCGGCTAAGCCAGCGTGAATTTTAGCCGAAGCAATGGCAATCGCTTCCAGACCCGACCCACAGTAGCGATTTATGGTCATTCCGGGTACGCTATTGGGTAGCGAAAGCAAGGCGATATACCGGGCAATCTGCATTCCCTGTTCGGCTTCGGGCACGGCGTTACCAACAATCAGGTCTTCAACGCGGGCTGGGTCAAGAGTAGGAACCTGACTTAATAAATGCTTGATAACTTCGGCCGCCATATCGTCGGGGCGGGTAAAACGGAGTCCACCGCGTGGGGCTTTACCCACGGCAGTACGGTATCCGGCTACAATGTATGCGTCCATAAAAGCGATGTTGATTACTGGTTAAGCAGGATTTTCAACCCAATAACTTATTTTTTGGGCTAATAATTACAAACCTACACAAAATTGTTATGCAAGCATACTACCTGAACCGGGATTTATATGATTTTTATGGAAGCTATGATTGAAGTACGTTACCAAAGAAAAAGCCACTCGTCGAGTGGCTTTTAAATCAAAGTCTGTCAAAAAAATTAGATAAATCCGGCCGGGCCGCCGAAGCGGTCAGAAATGACGGTCACCTGCTTCACGTTTACCCAGCATGACAGCACCCACCATCGCTACCAGAAATAGGATAGAAGCCAATTCAAATGGCAGAATATAATCGCTGTACAATAATTGCCCAAGCTGCTCAACCAGGCCAGTTTTTGCATTAAAGGCCGTTGGGCTGACTGTAGGAACCTGCGCATTTTTCGACCGGAAAATCATAATTAGCATAACCATTAATATGCCTCCAACAACGACTGATACCATCTTAGTCAGGTTTGTTTTCGACTCTTCGTCATCCTTGCGCAGATTGAGGAACATGATGGTAAACAGAAACAATACCATAATAGCCCCGGCATAGACAATTATATTGACAGCCGCCAGAAACTGAGCATTCAGCAGTATATAATGACCTGACAGACAGAAGAAGGTAGCAATCAGGGCCAAAACGCTATAAATCGGGTTTCGGGCGGTTACGACGCCAATGGCACTAAACAGTGTAAGCACTGTCAAAATCAGAAACAGGTAGCCGGTAGGTGTAAGGCCTTTGAGAAAAGTAAGTGTCTCGGTCATAATTGGTAGTCAAGTATCGTCAAGAGTGGTCAGAGATAGTCAGTTATTGCATTGTCAAGAGTAGTTAGACATCATTTATATCAATTCCTGACTACTCTTGACAACACCTGACGTTTTTTTACGTGGCGGCTCGTGTTAAACTTGGTTCGGTGGGCGTGGTTTTCACTTCCGAATTGGCAACCCGGATGTAGCGGTCATCCGATTTTTCAACCAAACGTTCCTTACCGTAGATGACCTCATCGCGTTCCAGAAAAACCGGCACCATCCGGTCATGACGCAGATAAACAGCCTGTTTTGGGCAGGCTTCTTCACAGAGACCGCAGAAAATACAGCGCAGCATATTAATTTCGTAAACAGCCGCGTACTTTTCTTCCCGATATAAGCCTTCTTCACCCTTTTTACGTTCAGCGGCCACCATTGAAATGGCCTCTGCCGGACAGGCTACCGCACACAAGCCACAGGCTGTGCAGCGTTCACGTCCCTGTTCGTCGCGTTTCAGTACGTGGTGACCCCGATAGATTGGGCCGAGGTAGCGTTTTACCTCCGGGTACTGAATGGTTGGTTTCTTGCGAAAAAAGTGCCGGATCGTAATGCCCAGACCGCTTATGATAGCGGGCAGATACATTTTCTCCGCCATGGTCATCTCCTTATTGCTGACTTGCTTGGAGCGGTTGGTTAATTGCATACTACTTATTAGTTTGGTCCGGTCCGCCGGTGCAGTTTTCTGTTTGCGGCTAACGATGAGCCACACGACATAAATTTACTAAACTCGTTGCGGAATGGGTTGTGGTTTTGGGGTGCGGGCCGTTGACATAACGACCATACCAATCATGACGAGGGCAATTATCCAGGTGGCGTATTTGAAATTGTACAGTAAACCAGCACCAGTCAGAACAACATTTAAGATCGCTAACGGAATGAGCGTTTTCCAGCCCAAATTCATCAGTTGGTCATACCGGAAACGTGGTAGTGTCCAGCGAACCCACATGAAGAAGAAGATAAAAAAGAAGATTTTTCCGAAGAAAACGACGGTACCAATGGCCGTTGCCACATTATGGCCTGCAATCGCGCCCAAGCCATTTTCGAGAGCCGCACCTACTTCATTCATGAATGGATAGTGAAAACCCCCGAAATAAAGAGCCGAAATGAAGGCCGACGAGACGAACATATTGATGTACTCGGAGAACAGGTAGAAGCCCAGTTTCATGGAGCTATATTCGGTATGGTAACCGCCCACAAGTTCGGTTTCGCATTCGGGTAGATCGAAAGGCGTCCGGTTGCATTCGGCAAAAGCACAGGTCAGGAAGATAATAAAGCCGACAGGCTGGGTAAAAATGTTCCACTCGAAAAAACCGGCCTGCTGATCGACGATGGCCCGCACGGATAACGAACCGGTCATCATCAGGATAGCGATCATGGAAAGCCCCAGCGCAATTTCATAGCTAATATTTTGCGATGCTGCCCGAATGGCACCCAACAGCGAGAACTTGTTATTAGATGCCCAGCCGCCAACCATAATGCCGTAAACACCCAGCGAGACGACGCCAAAAATATACAGCACGCCAATGTTGATTTCGATTCCCTGCAACGGAATAGCGTAATCACCAAACTTTATACTGTCCCCAAATGGAATAACGGCACTTGACATCAGTGCGGTAAGCATGGCTAAGCACGGTCCGAGAATAAACAGCCATTTACTTGCTTGCGAGGGAATAAAATCTTCTTTAAAGAACATCTTTCCCGCATCGGCGATGGGTTGTAGAAGCCCCCACGGGCCTGCCCGGTTGGGGCCAATACGATCCTGCAAAAAGGCCGCCACCTTCCGCTCAGCGTAGGTAGAATAGGTCGCAATGAGGAGTGTTATCCCAAAAATTACCAGGATAATCAGCCCTTTAACGAGTAATACGGTTAAATCCATTATCTGAGTTGTAAAGTTGTGAAGTTATAGAGTTGTAAAGTCTTGACTATGCGTAGAATGGAACTCTACAACTCTATGACTTTACAACTCTATAACTTTTTATTCTGCCGATGGCAATACGTTTGCGAAACGCTCGGGCGGCAACTGTTGAATGGCCAACTGCGTCGTGTCCCGTTCGTCATGGATTGGTTTGTAATCGGCAGCCGCGAGCCGATCCCCAAAGCTTGGTTTGATGGTATCAGCCCGGTACTTGTTGGCTGAAATCACCGAGCTTCCCGATATTTTGGTTGGGCCTTCAATGGTCCAATCGCTGGTTTTCTTCGTTTCAAAACGGCAGGTGTTACAGATAAACTCCGTTACCTCGTTCCATTCGTTTTTGCGGGCGGTTACCCGGATCACCTCATCGCCCCGATACCACAATGTGACCTTCCCTGAACAGGTTGGGCAATTGCGGTGGGCGTCGACAGGTTTAGTAAACCACACCCGGTTTTTGAAACGATATGTTTTATCCGTTAGCGCACCAACCGGACAAACGTCGATTACGTTGCCCGAAAAATCGTTATCAACTGCTTTCTCGATATACGTACTGATTTCGGACGCATCGCCCCGTCCAAGTACGCCGTGAACCCGTTTGTTTGTAATCTGGTCGGCGGTATATACACAGCGGTAACACAGAATGCAGCGCGTCATGTGCAACTGAATATACGGGCCAATGTCATGCTTCTCAAACGTGCGACGCTCTTCTTCGTAACGTGTCGTTGCTTTGCCATGATCGAAAGCAAAGTTCTGCAAATCGCACTCACCCGCCTGGTCGCAAACCGGGCAATCGAGCGGGTGATTCAGCAACAGAAACTCAACCACACCGTTGCGGGCGTCGATTACCTGCGGGCTGGTTTCGTTTTCAACGATCATGCCATCCTGAACGCCTGTCAAACACGAAGCGACCAACTTTGGCATTGGACGCGGGTCTTTTGCCGAACCGGCAGCTACCCGCACCAGACACGCCCGACACTTGCCACCGCTGCCTTTTAATGGCTGGTAATAACACATGGCCGGAGGAGCCACCGCCGGACCAATTTTTCGGGCGGCCTGTAAAATGGTCGTTCCCGGCTCCACTTCGACTTCAATTCCGTCAATAGTGACTTTTAATAATTGCGGCTTTACGTCTTCCATTCGTCGCTACGGCTCAAGGTTTATAATTTATAATGCGGTCGAAAGCTTCCTGTTTTATCTGTTCAGCATCAATCATTGTTGAAAGTTGCTCTGCATTATAAGCTCCACCGAATGCTTCTTCTGATGACTCCTGTAATGAAAAAGAGAATGATTCATTAATAGCATCTTTTAATTCATCGGCTTTCAGGTAAAATCCACCAGCATTACGTCGTTTGTTAGCTTTGAAAATGCCAAATAATGCATGATTAATTGAGCGTTGCCACGAATTTGTTACCCGCGATTCGGCTTTTTGCTTAATTAGATGGATTAACAAAACGGCTAAAAAACTTTCAACTTTTGTAATCTTATCATCTTTAGCCATTTCGTCCATTTCATCAATCAGAGTCAATGCGCCGGAATAATCCTGCTCTTCTATCAGTTTCCGCAATGTCTCTAACTCTTCCATCGTCGTATTTATTTACACCAATGCCATTTCGCCCCGGTAAACAGCACCCGGCTGGGTAGCTTCGGTCGGGTGGTCAATATGCCATTGGAACTCATCCCGGAAATGGCGGATGGCACTGGCAACGGGCCATGCAGCCGCATCGCCAAGCGGGCAAATGGTATTTCCTTCGATTTTTTTGGCTACATCGACCAGCAAATCTATGTCCTGCTGGTGCCCATGACCGTACTCAATGCGATGCAGAACTTTCTCCATCCAACCCGTTCCTTCGCGGCAGGGGCTGCACTGACCACACGATTCGTGGTGATAAAAACGAGAGAAATTCCAGGTGTTGCGTACGATACAGGACGTTTCGTCGAAAACGATAAAGCCACCCGAACCCAACATCGTGCCTGTCAGGAAGCCCCCATCTGATAATGATTCGTAACTCATCAGACGCTTTTCGCCATTGGCCAGCGTAAGGGCCAGGTTGGCGGGCAGAATGGGGACAGATGAGCCACCCGCAACAAGGGCTTTGAATTTATGACCCGGACGGATGCCACCGCACCATTCGTCGGCATAAATGAAATCTTCGACCGGAACGCCCAGTTCAATTTCGTAAACGCCCGGTTTGTTAATATGCCCTGACGCTGAAATTAATTTTGTGCCCGTACTGCGACCAATGCCAACGCCCGCATACGCATCGCCCCCATTATTAATAATCCAGGCGGCTGTGGCAATGGATTCAACATTATTAACAACGGTTGGCGACTGATACAATCCTTTTACGGCAGGGAAAGGCGGTTTATTACGTGGGTTTCCGCGCTTGCCTTCCAATGATTCGAGCAGGGCCGTTTCTTCGCCACAGATATAAGCACCACCGCCGGGCTGCACAACCAGTTCAAGGTCGTAGCCGCTGCCGAGAATATTTTTACCCAGAAAACCCTTTTCTTTCGCTTCGGCAATGGCTTTTTCGAGGATACGAATCACGTACATCAACTCGCCCCGCACGTAGATGAAGGACTTATTGGCACCCAGCGCAAACGATGAAATAATCATTCCCTCAATCAATAAATGGGGAATGTTTTTCATCAGGTAGTGGTCTTTGAACGTACCCGGCTCCGACTCATCGGCGTTGCAAACAAGGTAACGGGGAACACCTTCCGGCTTGGCCAGAAAGCTCCATTTCATTCCCATTGGGAACCCGGCACCGCCCCGCCCCCGAACACCCGCTTTCTTCACTTCCTCAACAATGGCTTCGGGGGTCATTGTTTTGATGGCTTTCTCAACGGCCGTATAGCCGCCCTGCTTCCGGTACACATCGAAGGTTTCGATGCCGGGAACGTTGATATGTTCGGTTAATATTTTGGTAGCCATCTGCGAGTTATTTTGACAGTTCGTCAATGATTTCGTCTACGCGCTCGTTGGTCAGGTTCATGTAATACTGTTCCCGAATCTGAAACACCGGACCCATACCGCAAGCGGCCAGACACTCGACTTCTTTAAGCGTAAACTGCCCGTCAACGGTCGTTTGACCGGTGTCGATGCCAAGCCGCTGCTTCAAGTGAGCATACACCTCCTCGCCCCCCATCAGGCAGCAAGGCCCTGTCCGGCAATATTCGATGACGTGTTTACCAACCGGGTTGATGTGGTACATGGTGTAGAACGTAACGACTTCGTACACCTCAATAGGCTCAATATCAAGCAGTTCAGCTACGTAATCCATACCTTCAGGACTGGTCCAGCCTTCCTGTTCCTGCAACAAATGGAGCAAGGGCAGCAGGGCCGATTTTTGTTTTCCTTCCGGGTAATTGGCGATAATTTCTTTCACCTTCGCCAGTCGCTCCGGTGTGAATTGTACGGCGGGGTTAGCTTCAGTCGTCATAATTTACAGCAAATATTCGTCGTCAAAAACTTCATCCCAGGTTAATGCGGCTGGTTCAAATTTGTCTTTGCGAGATAAGTTCATCTCGGCTTTGGCTCCTTCGATGGCAGCACTGCTATTGTGTAACCAAACGCTTTCGATATACTGTTGATTAAGCGATGGCATGTATTCCTGTAATTCTTTGATTTCCTGTCTTGCATTCACTATCGTTCGTATCCAACTGGTGCTACGTTTCTCGGGTTGATACTTCCATTTGAGAATATGAACCATCAACCGCCGTAGCTGACTACTCAATGCGTGCCGTTCGGCTCGTCCCATAGCTTCATACAACTCATTCAATCCTTCCTGAGCTTCCTCGTAATTATGTTCATCGACCAGTTGACGAATCAGCCCGACTGTATCAAGATGAGAGGTTGTAACTAATTCTTCCCAATCGACTTTCATGGCCAATTGTATTTAAAGTTATGCATCCAGTTCTCCAGCAATGACGTTCATGCTACTCAGAATCACAATGGCATCTGATAAAGTCAGACCGGTACACATTTCAGGATAGGCCTGGTAATAAATAAAGCACGGACGCCGGAAGTGCAGCCGGTATGGAGCACGACCGCCGTCGCTAATCAAGTAGAAACCCAACTCGCCATTACCTCCTTCAACCGCATGATACACTTCGCCAACGGGCGCGTCGATTTCGCCCATCACGATTTTGAAGTGATAAATGAGTGCTTCCATATTTTTATATACCTCCTGTTTTGGGGGCAAATAATATTGGGGAGCATCGGCAAAATGCGAGCCTTCGGGTAGGTTGTCAATGGCCTGCTGAATGATCCGCAAACTCTGCCACATCTCCTCGTTCCGAACCATGAAGCGGTCGTAGGTATCGCCATTTTCGCCAACCGGAATATCGAATTCAAAGTCCTGGTAAGACGAATAAGGGTTCATTACCCGCACGTCGTAGTCGACGCCGGCAGCCCGCAGATTTGGGCCGGTAAAGCCATAACTCAATGCCCGTTCTGCCGAGATACTACCGACGTTCACGACGCGGTCCATAAAAATACGGTTCCGATTGAACAGAGCCTCAAATTCGCGCAACACCTTCGGAAAACGAACCAGTAATTCGTTAATCTTACGTATAGCCGTAGGCGACAGGTCGCGTTCCATGCCGCCAATACGACCCATATTGGTAGTCAGGCGTGCGCCACAAACTTCTTCGTAGATTTCGTAGATGAGTTCGCGCTCCTGGTAGATGTACAGGAAGCCCGTAAACGCACCCGTATCGACACCCAGAATACCATTACAAATGAGGTGGTCGGCCAGGCGGGCCAACTCCATCATAATAACCCGAATGTACTGCGCTCGCTTTGGCACCTCAACGCCCAGCAACTTCTCGACCGTCATATGCCAGCCCATGTTATTAATGGGCGACGAACAGTAGTTCATTCGGTCGGTTAGGGTGGTGATCTGGTAAAATGGCCGACGCTCGGCAATCTTCTCGAACGCCCGATGAATGTAGCCAATGGTCTGCTCGCTCGATACAATTTTCTCCCCATCCATTTGCAGGATATTCTGGAAAATACCGTGCGTGGCAGGGTGAGTTGGACCGAGGTTAAGGGTTGTCAGCTCATTAACATACTGAACCGGGCCGTTATCATTTCGGGCCGGGACATTTTTCTGGGCTATATCAAGTTCTTCAGAAACCATATTTAAAGAGCGAAAGAGCGAAAGAGTGAAAGAGTAGTAAGCCGCGTCGTCATCAGCTCTTTCACTCTTTCGCTCTTTCACTAATTAGTTATCGTCCAAACAATGCATCAATCTTATCTTCCCGCGTACCATCTTCGAGTGGGTACTCTTTGCGCATGGGGTGGTAATCCATTTCTTCCATGTTCAGAATCCGGCGCAGGTCAGGATGACCGTCGAAGATGACACCAAACAGATCGAATGTTTCGCGTTCCATCCAGTTTGCGCTGGCAAAAAGCGGAATAGCTGTCGGAATATGGATATCGTCTGCCGATAGATAGACCTTAATCCGTAAGCGAAAATTGTTGGTCAGGCTATGTAAATGATAAACGACGCAGAACTCCCGGCCCGGCGAATCCGGGTAATGAACGGCTGTAATATCGGTCAGAAATCCGACTTTCAGCGTTGAGTGTTCTTTGAGGTATTTAATCAGTGGAATAATCTGCTCCCGGCTGGTCGAACACGTCAGTAAATCATACGGATCGTCGAAATCCGTGACTGACTCGCCAAACTGATTTAGTAGTATCTGCGCAACTTCTTCGTTGGTCAGCATTATCAATGAGTGAATGGATGAATGCGCAACTTGATGAGCGAAGTACGAGCCAGTTTGCTCCTTCGCTCACATAGTGACTGTTTATTGAATGTTGTATGAATTCAGCAGTTTCTGATACTCGTCCGTATTACGACGGCGCAGCGACTCATTTTTTGCCAACTCCTGTACCTGCATCACGCCATCCAGAATCTGCTCAGGCCGTGGTGGGCAACCCGGCACATAAACGTCAACCGGAATAATGCGGTCAATACCCTGCAAAACGCTGTACGTATCAAAAATGCCACCACTCGACGCGCAGGCACCAATGGCTATTACCCACCGGGGTTCGGCCATTTGCAGATAAACCTGCTTAACAATCGGCCCCATTTTTTTCGCAATGGTTCCGGCTACAAGCAACATATCGGCCTGACGCGGTGAAAAGCTGGGACGTTCTGAACCAAAACGGGCCAAATCGTAATGTGAGGCCATTGTTGACATGAACTCGATGCCACAACACGAAGTGGCAAATGGTAAAGGCCAAAGTGAATTTGCGCGTGCCAGTCCAATAATTTTATCGAATGAAGTAGCCGAAAAACCTGGTCCGTCGTAACTCGCCGGGGCTTCTGCCAGCTTAATATCTGTTGCCATAAAAACGCTGTAATTGCTTACTGTAACAACGAATAACTATGCTCTAAAATTCATTTAAACGCTTATTCCCACTTCAAAACCCCCTTGCGGATAACGTAGTAGAAACCAGCCAGCAATAGGCCCATAAACAGAACCATTTCGATAAATCCGGTCAGGCCCAACCCTTTGAAATTGACGGCCCAAGGATACATAAAGATAACCTCTACATCGAAGAGAACAAAGAGAATAGCAATCAGGAAATATTTGATAGAGATTGGCGTGCGGGCGTCTCCCTGAACAGGAATGCCACACTCGAACGGGTCATCTTTTTTCTGGCTATGTCGCTTCGGTCCAATCGAGTGTGTAACCAGCATGGTCGTTACAATAAAGCCGAGGGCCAGACCGAGTTGAATCAGCACCGGCAAATAGTCAGCCGGGACGTAAGTAGCATTCATATAAATAGTTGAAAAGACTTATGCAAAGGTAGCGATAAAACCAATAAGCGCGTGCTGGCAGAAGAACGTTGCAACAAGCCAATTATGGAGCAAGTCTATGTTTTAGACAAGTGTTTTTAAACCCGGTATAGACACAAAATAAACAGGGCCTCTTCGCAAGAAGAGGCCCTGTTTTTGGGAATCTAATCCGTTAGCGATTGATGATGATGCGCCGTGAGATGTCGAAGCTTGCAGAGCGCACTCGAATCAGGTAAACACCCTGCGCCAGTCCCGATACATCAATGGCTTTCCGTTCATTTAACAAAGGAACCTGACTGGAAAATAGCCTTTGACCACTCAGTGAAAAGACGTCAACATCGGCATTTTGCAGGTCTTCAATCGTTTCGATTGTGACAGAGCCGGTAGCCGATGGGTTAGGATAGATACTCAACCCACCATTCGACCGGTCGAAGGCAAATGCTTTCGGGACGCTATACTCCGAGTAACAGGTCAGGTTCGAGCCGGTGCTAAGCACGTAAGTAGTTTTTGTACGGGCCGAATAATTTGCCGACACGACTACTTTTACGACAGCACTCGTCTGTGGAATGATTTCGGCAACCCGTCGCCAGTCGAATAAATCTGGTTGCCCGCCTGTTGGCGTGGGCAACACAGCCTGCAAGCTATACGCACCTATTTGCTCGATGCTTGGTACCGGCACTTTGGGCCTTACCGTCAGGTTAATAACCGCTGGCTGAGCCGACTTACAGCCGTACACGTTTACTGCCTGTAACGAATAAGCACCCGCTTTACTGAGTGTGATGGCTCTGCTGATGGTATTGGTTGTACTAAAACTCCATACGCCTGTGCTATTAGCGGATGTGTTCGCAATCAATGCTAATGTAGAATCGGCGCAGATTTGCTGCTGATTGTCAATTGCTTTGCCAGGCTGGCTAACCAATGAAACCGTCGGTGTTGCCGGTTGGATGGGTCCCTGTACGTCCAGAACGGGTGACAAATATGTATTGCCTACTCTATCCTTTAACGTAGCCCGGTACGTACCGGGCTGATTAATGGTGATGTTTTGGGTTGCCTGCCCGGAGTTCCATATATAGGATTTGTACAAACTGGGCAAGCCAACGGTAAGGCTATTGTTGGCTGTTCCGCAGGCGACCGTAAGCGTTGGCTGTGGCAGGGGTGGCAGCGGTCTCGAACTGGAAAAGAAAACCGCATTTAAGCTGGCGAACCATGCCTGCCCTAAATCATTCAATCCTTTGTCGCCCGGATTATTGGTCGGCCGGTTACCAAAGTGAACTACATCGAAGCGTGGAATCTGGATGTTATCCGTAAAAGGTCCGGCAAACACGTTGTTATTATAGGTGTTGATAACGTCGTTCTGTGCCTGAATAATGTCCTGACTTACCTGTCCCTCATTATAAGATGATCTGGCCAAAACCCAGGCAGGATACCGTTCCGTATCAGATCGGGTCTTATTAATCAGATACTGCATATCGGAAGCATAATCCTTGCGAGTCGAATGCAACGGAAAGTTGTCGTTTTCGCCCTGTTGCCAGAGTACAGCCCGCAAACCCTGAAGCGAACAATAATAACGCAGCGCAATGACTAAGTTGGCATAGGGCATGCCTACCGGAAAATTTTCGTCAGGTGTGCCAATTGCAAAGATGTTTTTTGTGATTATGCCGTCTGCGCTCTCATGCCAGTTCTTAATCGTTGTTCCCTGCCAGGCTGTGTTGATAAATAATACCGGAACATTATACTGTTTTACGAGCAGATCGCCTAAATAGCCCCAGCACCAGGCACTCTGACCGCGCGGGCCAATCAATGAAGTAGCCGTCAACTGTTGAAATGTAGGTGCTGGCGGATCATTCAGTGAGTTGGCTGTCGTGTTGTCATAGACCACGCAGTTTACCCGGTCATCGCCAGCACCAACAGCCCCAAAATTTTGGAAACCCTGGGCATTTGACTGACCCGTTACGATAAACACTTCGCCAATACCAACTTTACGAACTACATCGCTACTAATCACCACACCTCCGGCAAAAGCCTGAACCTCAAGCCGATACCATCCTCCTTTGGCGCGAATAGATCCCTGAAAAATTCCGCCCTGCGGATTGCGCTGGATAGTAACCCAGTTCGTGTTCAGGCCCTGCCCTGTTTCCTCAGCCTGTACACGAGCCTGTACACTGTCGGCGGGCTGGTATAAACTCCCCGACAAATAAATCGTACTGGTATTATCATTTTCACGCTGGAAAATCGCCCGGCTTTCGGGATAGGTGATTTTGATTAGCTGACCGGTGTTCTGAGCACATACTCTTTGTATACGTACAGTCATCAAACCAACTAACAAAAACGGTAGTAGAAAATATCGATTGCTCATTTGGTGTCTTTCAAAATGCGTTATGCACTCCTGTCTCTATTGGCAGAAGCGAAAATTACGTAAAAAAAGCAGACCGTTCTTTTTAGCAGGCCATCCGGACCGGCTCGACTGTCTGTTTCCCGGTAAAATGCAAATTTAATCCTTATATCTATGATTAAACGGCAGGCATACATTAATATTACAATCCCAGTATAATTCGTTTGGAAACGTCGAAATCGCCGGACTGAACACGTATTATGTAGGAGTTTGACGGTAAACCGGTAAGTGTAAGCTGTTTACGCTCGTCAAAGGAAGGAACAGCCGTAGTCAGAACGACTTGCCCTGTTAATGTATAGATTGTAACGACTGCATTGGTCAGATTAGCCTGCGTTTCCAAAATGACAATTTTATCCGGATTCGGATTCGGATAGATACTTAGCCCTCTGTTACTAACATCAGCCGTGAACGTAATGGGGGCCGACGGTACAGAAAAGCACGTCAGTGTTTGCGAGTACACAATGGATGCGCGTGCGGTGTACGTACCCGACTGATTCGCTTTAATAATAGCCGTTTGCGCTGCGAGTGAATCATTTCCGTAACGCCAGCGAAACTGGGTGCCGTTTGTCGAGCTTATGGCCTGCAGTGTGTAGGTCCCGATAATGTTAATTGTTGGTGGAGGTGGCAACGGTCGTAATTCTACAGCAATTGCGCCTGCCTGAGTAGAAATACAGCCATTTGCATCCCGAACTTTAGCGGTATATGTACCCGCCGTACCTGTTGTAATGCGTTGCGTTGAATCGCCAGTACTCCAAAAAACGGTATAAGGGCCATCGACACGTAATGTCGCTTTGTCACCCTCACAAATAATGGGAGATGGAGCAGCCAGAATAGTAGGAGTAGCTGGTAATGGATTAACCTTCACAGCGATAACCGTCGAAAAAGGTGACAGACATCCATTCTGATCGAGCGACTGCACCGCGTAATTACCCGATGTAGTTACTGTAATATCCTTATTGGTTTGCCCACTCGACCAGACGACGTTGATTGGGCTGGCAGCAGTAAGCGTGACCCGGTTACCATCACAAAATGTCGTTGCTCCACCGGCCGTAACGGATGGCGTCTGCGGCAACGGATTTACTTTAAGCGTAACCTGATCTGACAGCTCCGATGTACACCCGAACTGATTGCGTGTACGAACGGCAAAATCGCCGGATTGGTTGAGTGTGATACTCTGGCTTGTTTGTCCGCTGGTCCACTGATAGGTTGCATCCTGAGGGGCTGTTAAGGTAATGGTCCGGTCTGCACAAAACGTGGTGGGGCCGCTGGTTGCAATAAGGGGTTTTGCCGGTACCGGATTGGCTGTTACTACAATAGTATTAGACTGGGCTGATGTACACCCATTCTGATCAGTAACGGTCAGGAAATAAGCCCCTGAATTACCAACATTGACAACTTTATTTTTCTGACCATCACTCCAGTTATACTGAACATTGTCTGCGCTGGCCCGCAATGTTGTGTTATCGCCCTGACAAAACGTTGTTGGTTTTTCATTGGCGACAGCGGGCGTGGGTGGCAGCGGATTTACAGTAACATTCACAACGTTTGAGTTGAACTCGCAACCGCTTATGTCCCGGTACCGGACGAAGTAAGACCCTGCTGAAACCGTTGAAAATGTTCTTGTATTGGCAACAGTAGCATTATTTTGCTGATTGAGCCATGTTACGTTATCATAATTGGTCGTAAGCTCTAAACTACTGCCAATACATACAGAGGGCGGACGATTACCAACAACCGTAGCCGCCGGAGCATCAGACACACGCACCTGCCCCGAAATGAACGTGTTCCCTAACCCATCCTTTATTTTAGCCCGGTAAATACCCGCGCCTTTGGTAATTGAATTGCCTGACTCGCCAGATTCCCACTGTACAGACGCGTAACTACCATTTACGGTAAACGTCAGGTTATTATTAGGCGCACAGGCAACTGATATAGTAGGTGCAGGGGCGGGTCCGACCGGCGTTGAATTTTGAAAAAATGCATCATTCAAGCTGCCGTTCCAGGCGTTAGCTACTTCTACAAGTCCGTCGAAGTCGAAATGCAACCCCTGATCATCATTAAGCGGAGGACGTCTGCGTGGAACCTGAATCGCATCAGTAGAGGGTCCCGCAAATACATTTGTCGTTGATGATATAACCAGATTCTGCGCGGCAATTATAGCAGCATCGACACCAAAATTATCCCCATAACTGGCTCTTGCAACAACCCAGGAAACATTTCGGCCATAATCACTACGGCTTTGGGCAATAACCTTCTGAAGCTGCGAAACGTACTGATCCTTTGCTATATCGAGCAAATTATCCGTTTCTCCCTGCTGCCAGAGTACAGCCCGCACACCCAGCATATTGGCATAAAACTGCAGGGCAATTTTTAAGTTAATGTACGGCTGTCGCGGCAGATAGGCACCCCCTGGTCCGTAAGCAGTACCCCCTTCCGGCGCACTATCCTGCCAGTTTTGCGAGGATGTGCCCGTATATGCCGTGTTAAAAAACATAACAGGCACATTTAATTTTTTTACCAGATTATCGCCCAGTTGGCCCCAACACCAGCTTCCAACGCCCCGGGGCGCAATAGTGAAACCGGGCGTGTTATCAAGTTGAGAAAAAACGGGGATGGGCGGGTCATTGGGAAATCCATTCTCAGGGTATTTATAATTTACACAATTGACCCGATCATTCAACGGGTTGGGGGCGTTCTGGTGAATGCCCTGCGCGTTGGATTGGCCGGCAACGATAAACACTTCGCCAATGCCAACACGCTCAACGGTAGTGCTGGCAATCTGCTGGTCGCCGTTCATACCCCTGACTTCGAGGTTGTACCAGCCGCCTGTTCCGGTCAGGTCACCGGCATAAACCCCACCCGTTGGGTTGTCCTGAATAGAACGCCAATCGGTAGAAGCTCCCTGGCCATCGCGTGCCTGTAAGCGTGCTTCTACGCGTGTGATGGATGCTGTATAGTAGCCCGAAACCCGAATCGTTGCCTGATTCGCATTGTCTCGTTGAAGAACTGCCCGGGTTGTGGGAAAAGAAACCCGAATCTGAGCTATTGCCAAGAGTGAATGCAACAGCATAAAGGCCGTACCAATGGCTACGGAAAAGTAGTTCATAGTTGTTGAAAGCGACCAGCCAGGCCACTATTGATAGACAGCTTTAAGTACTATCACACAGGCTCGGCGGTGGTCAGATTTTGCCAGATAATATCTTTTAATTCGTCCAAACCACGCTGGCTGACCGCTGAAATATAAGCAACAGGCACTTTTTTGGGTAGATTATCTTTGAGATGCAGAAGTGCTTCTTCATCAATTAAATCAACTTTAGTAATGGCCAGTAAGCGGGTTTTTTCCATCAACTCAGGATTAAACTCGCGTAACTCATTTAAGAGTGTGTTGTATTCGTGTCGAATATCTTCAGACGTTGCCGGAATCAGAAACAGCAATATTGAGTTGCGCTCAATGTGGCGCAAAAACCGTAGACCCAATCCTTTTCCCTGCGACGCTCCTTCAATAATGCCTGGGATGTCAGCCATCACGAATGACTTATAATCTCTATACGCTACGACCCCTAAATTAGGGACAAGGGTTGTAAAGGCGTAGTCGGCAATTTCGGGACGGGCCGCCGACAATACGGATAGTAAGGTTGATTTTCCAGCATTTGGAAACCCGACTAACCCAACATCGGCCAGCAATTTCAATTCCAGCACTACCCACTCTTCCCGGCCTGGTTCGCCCGGCTGGGCATAAACCGGTGCCTGTTGGATTGGCGTTTTAAAGTGGTCATTTCCCATTCCACCTCGTCCGCCGGGAAACAGAATAATTTCCTGAGCCTCTTCCGTAATTTCAGCTAACTTTTCGCCCGTTTCGGGGTCGCGGGCAATCGTACCAAGCGGTACATCTAAAATTATGTCTTCGCCCTGAGCACCGCTGCGCCGACCGCCTTCGCCCGCCACACCATTACCAGCCTTAACGTGCTTCCTATATTTCAAATGCAACAGCGTCCAGAGCTGCGAATTACCACGCAGGATAATGTGCCCTCCCCGACCGCCGTCTCCGCCATCGGGACCGCCTTTTGGTGTGTGTTTTTCTCGCCGAAAGTGAACCGATCCGGCTCCACCCGCCCCTGAACGGCAATTTATTTTTACGTAATCAATAAAATTTGATGAAGCCATAGTACTTAATTACTGCGCAACGGATGCATCTATTTGACGACAGATTTCCTGAAAAATACTGTCAATCTCACCGATACCATCGATTGCCGCGAGTTTTCCCTGCCGACTATAATAATCAGCTACTGGGGTAGTTTTATCAGTGTATTCTTTAACCCGTCGCCGAATCAATTCTTCATTCTGATCATCGGGCCGTCCGGAGCTTTGTCCCCGAATTAATAATCGTCGTGTTAGTTCTTCACTATCAACAACGAGTGCAATCATGGTTGTAATAGGTGTTTGATATTCGCTCAACAAATGGTCAAGTGCTTCTGCCTGGCGTACTGTGCGGGGGAAACCGTCGAAAATAAACCCCGGAGCCGACTGATTCTCGCGTAGTTTATGGTCAATCATACCAATAACGACTTCATCCGGCACCAATAAGCCCTGATCCATCAGTTGCTTGGCCCGCAATCCCAGTTCCGTACCAGTGGCAATCTGCGATCTCAACAAATCGCCCGTCGATAAATGAACTAAGTGATACTTTTGAATTAATTTTTCACTTTGGGTACCTTTCCCGGCACCCGGTGGGCCAAACAGTACAAGGTTAAGCATACAGCGTCTAAGGGTAGTGTCGTTTAGTCAGAAAAATGCGCCCGCAAAGGTACGATACCCCATTGAGAATATTCGCTGTATTCGCTGACAGTCATGGGTTTTATTCGATGAAAACAAAAAAAGCGCAGGTATCAAACCTACGCTTTTCTCATTTTCAATCAGCCAATTCAATTATTTAGTGGCTGTTTTCTTTTTAGCAGGAGCTTTTTGCACGGGTTTAGCCGGAGTAGGTGCTGCTTTCGGCCCCTCCATTGCCTTCTTCACGCTTTCGTCATTAGGGTCAATGGCCAAGACTTTGTCAAAATACTCCTTCGCTTTGTTATCGTCTTTCTTCAGCAAAGCAAATCCGGCCAATGCCTTATACGACGTGATTAAGTAACGCTTATAATCGGTTTTGTCTGATGAATCCGGGGCACTGGCCTGCTCAATAAATTTTTCGTAGAGCGGACCCGCTAACGAAGCCGCTTTATCCTGCTCTTTAGGATATGCATAGTAGTTAGCCCCCGCCCGATAGTAGTAGGCTAATGGGTATTTTTTGCCATCAGATTCTATTTTCTGTGCCATTTGCGTAAAAGCTGAATCGGCTCGCAGGTAATACTGTTGCTTCACCTGCCGAATCTGTGCCGTGTCCATTACAGCGACCGTGCTATCCCGCCCAACGCGTGGCGCATACTGATAACTGGAAAGACCTAACCACAGAAAATCATTATTTTGAGGCTTTTTGTCGTTTTTGATGGTCTTGGCATAATAGTCAGCCGCTTTGTCGTACTTCTTGTTCTTATAGTACTTCTCACCAATCTCACGATACAGGTTCTCGGTAGTGTCTAAAGGAGCTGCTTTTTCCAGATTAACAACACCCAATGAGTCACCTTCCGGCGTACCTAACTGACCGTAAGCACGACCCAGATACTTATAATCATCATAGATTACTTTCTGTGGGGCGGTGGAAATGAAGCGATTAAGGGATTCAACAGCTTCCGTATTCTTACCTAAAGCCGTATTTGCCCAGCCATACATCCGGTCAATGATCGGGTTATTAATTTTCCCTTTCAGTTGATCTAAGTAGCCGATAGCTCCCTGATAATCCTGCGCCAGGAATTTGTAGCGGGCTACATCAAGCAACAACTCCGGATCAGTCGTACCACTCTTCTGTATGTACAGTTCGTAGTTTTGAGCCGCAGCTTTGTAGGCACGCGAGTTCGCTAATGCGTCAGCGTAAGCACGATAGGTAGGCGCAAATTCAGGGTCAGTCTGGATAGCCAGTTTGAAAAACTCCTGCGCTTTCGTATAGTTTTTACCACGCAGATACAACCGGCCAATTTTGTAGTTGGCTTCGGCCAGATTTGGGGTAATGGCCATTGCGTTTTCATACTTGGTGATGGCGTTACCACCATCATTTTTCAGAAAATACGCATCGCCCATTAGCATTTCAATCTCGGCGTTCTCGTTTTTCTTATCTTTTTCATCGGCCACCGTCAACAGGCCCAGCGCAGCAGCCGGGTCATTCTGTTTTGGCTGATCGAACAGGGTGTACATCTCCGCACCGCGAATCAAAACATCCTGATTCTTGCTTTTCGTCTGGGAAACTGCATTATCAATCAGCGACTTTGCCGTAGCACCATCTTTCTTGGCCAAGGCAACTCCGGCAAGACCAATGTTATTTAATTGATTCTTAGCGTCAGCGGCTGCTCCTTTTTCAAAAGCTGCTTTTGCCTTATCTACCTGCCCGCTTCTGAGGTAATAATAGCCCAGATAAAATTGATTATCAGCCGTCGGCGCGCTGGTCGCCAACTGCGTTAGCGTTTGCCCTGCCTTCGTATATCGCTCAGCCTCTACATCTTTTAAGGCTGTTTGGACGTCCTGCGCCAGTAAGGGGGTCGTCATCGTCGCCCCAACGAACAGGATGGTCATCAGCGATTGCTTCTGGTTGTTCATCATGTAGTTTAAGTTGGAAATTAGGGAAAATAGTTAATGTCTATAAAACAACCTACAAATCTAAAAAATTGCGGGTAAACCAAAAAAACTTACTTATTTCGTTAGGTTTATGATTCGATCATACGGAATTCGTGGCCAAAGGCCCAATTTACGAATGATTAACGAACCGGCATCTCTGGTGATGTAATTTATCAGTCCTCCACCCAAACCTGGGTGAGATTCCCGGCTCACTATGTACACAGGCCGTCGCAATGGATAACGTAACATGCCCAGGTCTTCCTGAAACGGCTGAAAATAGTCATCCCGTTTCTGGGGATTTACTTTGTCAGATACGCCCATCACCCGTAAATCCTGCGCCAGCTCAACCGAAAGGGGTTCATCACTATCGCTAATCCAATTAACACCAATAAAACCCAGTGCCGACGGATTCTTACGGACAAAATCAATGACTTCCCGGTTTGAATGGGTTGTAAAGATGCGCAGGTTTTTAACGTCTTTCACCTTAAAGGTGTTTAACACAAACTCCAGATTACTGGAATTGTTATTATCAAACACTAATGTAATTGGCCCGGATTGATTTCCACCTTTGAGTTGCTCCCAATGTTTGGTCTGCCCATCGAAAATCCGCTGCAACTCAGTCATCGTAATCAGGCTGTCCATGTTTGCCTTGTTAATGATGAGCGCAACGCCATCAGTAGCAATTTTTTCGGTCACTCCCGTAATTTTCCGCTTATTTAACACTGCCCGTTCATTCGGTCTCAACAAACGGGTTGTAAATACCATTCGGGCACTATCCCGAAGCATCATATTGATCGCTTCCTGCTCAGGCTTAAAAACAACAGTGAAGTGAGCGTTTGGATAAATACCGGAATAGGCTGATGTTATCTGGGTTACCAAAGGCTGGAATGATTCATCAGCCGCGATGACAATCGTGCCTTTCGACGGATTATCGAGGGGAGGCTTGCCGTTCCCGCAACCCATCAGCCCGATAAATAGCCCTGCAATAGGTAAAAATCGACTACTCATTTTCCTGAAAACCTTGATAAGCCCGATAGCCTCGAAAAACTCCATAAATCACCAAAAGCGCACCCATGCTATACCGGAGCAACCCCGGTTCGGGGAACATCCCAAAAGACTGAGAGGAGGCTATCAGTCCGATGCCTCCTCCCAGATATGCCAGCGAAGCCAATGCTGAAATGTACAGCGTAAACTTCGCCGGACCTCGATTTTGTCCGCGCATCGATTTTATTCCAGCGTGAAGTTGATCGGCAAATTGTATTTCACTCGCACCGGACGACCCGATTGCTTACCAGGACGCCATTTCGGCATACCTTTCACTACGCGCTGTGCTTCCTCATCCGTGCCAAAACCCAGACCCTTAAGTACAGATACATCCTGAATACTACCGTCGGTGTTTACTACAAAACTTACGAACACACGACCCGATACGTTAGCGCGCTGAGCAGCCGCCGGATAGCGCAGGTTTTTTTGCAGGTACTGACCAAGAGCAGCCATACCGCCACTAAATTCGGGTTGCTGTTCTACTACCGTAAAGATTTCTTCTTCTTTAGGAGCGGCTTCAACGGCAACCTCTACTTTGGTTGGGGCGGCAGATGCTTCGGGAGCTGCAATAACTTCCTCCGCATTTGGGTCACCTTCCTGCGTTTTTTCGGCAGCGACGGCTTCCTTCAGTTCCTCAACGGCTGGTGGTGGCGTTTCTTCCGGCACTTCCTCATCCGGCTTTACTTCCGGCGGCAGGAATTTCACCGTATTTACCTTCGGCATTTCTACCGGTGGTGGCGGTGGTGGTGGCGGTTCGTTCGGGTCAATTGGCGGGGGCGGGAGTTTCATCAAATCCACCTCTGTCATCGACACTTCTTTTTCTTCCGGCGTCAGCGCAGTTATAATATTGGGCGTTAGTACAGCCAGAGTGAACAGAATGCCGCCAATAATCAGGGCACGTGTTGCAGTTCTGGGGTACGTTTTCCGCAAATCATACGCACCATACGCCTGGTTCCGATTGGCAAACACGATATCATCGAGTGTTGACTTGGAATCTAATTCTGCCATGGTGTTATGTATCTAATTTTACTTTATCCTTGAGAAGCTTTTTCTCATCCGGGGTTAGCTGATCTACAAGAGCATACCGCTTCAGTTTAGTAATGGCCATTTCGTCCAATACATCAACCATGTTTTTGTAGGTCGATTGTTTGGTAGGCTTGATTACTACGACAAACTTTTCGCCACCTACTTTCTTGGCATTCTCCTGAAGTGCCTGCCTGAATTCATAGCCGTAGCCAATGGTTTTCACTTCGGGATCTTCATTGGCGGCTTTACCAAATATATAATGCGCCTTATTGTCTTTCCCCAGAAAAACCGTCATTACGTTGGACGCCTTGATAGGCTCCGTTTCCTCAGTTTTAGTTTTATCCGGCACGTTGAGCGTCATCGCAGATGGCTTGCTCAGGGTAGTGGCCAGGATGAAGAAGGTAATCAGAAGAAATCCCAGGTCAACCATGGGGGTCATATCCACCCGGGTTGACGCTTTCTTTGACCGTACCTTACCACCATCGTGTTTACCACCACCACCGCCGGTATTAATTTCTGACATAGTTTCCTAACAGATTTGCGTGGTGAAAATCTAATTCCGTTGCACTTTTACTGACCCTTAATCTGCTTTCCAACCGGCTGGCGGGGCTTCTGTGCCCGTGATCAGGTTGAATTTATTGATATTTTGGGCCTGTAGCGTTGCTAACACATTCTTGAATTCCGGAAATTTGGCAAGGTTATCGCCTTTCAACGCAATTCGTAAACCGTTGTTAGCCTTCCGGGCGTTGTAAACCCATTCTTTCAGTTCGTTCGTAGGGGCAACACCCGTAGAATCTGTTGGGATGCCTGGCTGTTTTACCTTTGCCTGTTGCTCTTTCGGTAAATTCAGATACGCTTTCAATTGATTGAGAGGTAACCCAAAGTTCGACATCAGCGAAAACTCTTTCTTTTCAGCGTTAGAAAATGATATGTTTTTCGCAGCGGCAATATTATCCAGCATAGCAATGCGGTTTTGTGCATTGTCAATACCGAAATAGACTTTGCCATCCCGACCAAGCCCAATGGTCATAATGTCACTATCGGGGACTTTGATTCCGGATATGGACGAGGGGGTTTCGATGCTGGCGGCATCCTGCGACCGAAATTGGGCCGTTAGGATAAAAAACGTCAACAACAGAAACGCAACGTCGCACATAGCGGTCATATCCACCGTAGAACTGGAGCGTTTTACTTTAACTGCTGGCATGAGTTAGTTTGTTTCAACCTGTTCGGGAGCGTACTCCCGAACAGGTGGGTTAATTACATCAACTAAACTATTTCGACTAATAGTGAGCCGCAAAGTTCTGCTGAATGCTCAGGCCGATTTCGTCGATATTGTAAGTCAGCGTATCAATCCGGCTGGTGAAGTAGCTATACATAATCGTTGCAATAGCGGCTGTACCAATCCCGATAGCTGTGTTTACAAGAGCCTCAGAAATACCGGTCGACAAAGCACCTGTGTCAGGCTGGCCTGTAGCTCCCATAGCTGCGAAAGCCCGGATCATACCAAGTACCGTACCAAGCAGGGCAATCAGGGTAGAAACCGAAGCGAGCGTGGCAATGATGGTCAGGTTCTTTTCCAGCATTGGCAATTCAAGTGTCGTTGCTTCTTCTACTTCTTTCTGTAATGCTACCAGTTTCTGCTCTTTGTCCAATTGGGTGTCAGAAGCCAGTTGCTGATACTTTACCAGAGCCGTTTTTACAACGTTGCCAATTGAGCCTTTCTGACGGTCGCATTCCTGAATAGCGGCTGCTACTTCATTGCGGTCAAGCTGTCCTTTGATTTTCCGTACGAAGTCATCAATTGAGCCTGAACCGTTTGCGCGGCCAATGGTGATGAAACGCTCAATAGAAAACACCAGTACACACAGAAAACAGGTGAATAAAATAGGTACAATAAAGCCGCCTGCGTAAACAGTTCCAAAATAGTCACCGGGCAACGGCAATTTGTCATGATCGCCATCCTGGAAGTGGCTACCATCGCCAAACACTAAATGGAATGTCAATTCGGCAATGACGAACAGAATCGGAATGATGAATACCGGATTAAGGCCACTTGACTTCTTTTGTGGTGCCGATGCTTTGGCAGATGCTGGAGAAGGAGTTTGTGTTTTCATTGGAACTGGACTGTAGGGTTGAAAATTTAAAAGTTGGTTTACCCGGTAAAAAAAGTGAAAAATTTAGACTCTTTCGGTTTATGCATCTAAATTTTTAATGCAATTGCCTTGAAACCTCCACAAAAATATGTGTTTTCCGACAATAACCGCACAATTGTCTAAGTCAATTGTTTCACTTTTATTGCAGTTGAGCAACAAATAGTTGGATATAACCCACTCCGTAGCACCAGTTCATTCTCCATCCGATAAGGGATAAGACCTTGTTTCTCAAGCAGCACGCCGAAAATAGCCTACCCTCAATGGCCTTATTTGCAGAGGATCAGGGTGGTTTATGGTTCATGAAATAATTGTTAAGATTGTTAGAACGGGCTTTTTTAGACTGCCTGAATTCTTTGCTCTATAGATGCATAGGCAGAACTAATTCCATAAAATTTTTTAAAAACGGGCATCTCTACCTTCAGCAATGACTTCCAACCAATGGAACGGGCCTGATTCCAGGTCGCCGGATCAGCGGATTAGCCTGACTAAAGTAATTGCTGATCCTGAGCACACAAGGTTTCCCTATAAATGAAGAGATTGATAAGACTATAGCGTTGGGGTTCTATCTTTACGCCCACCATGCAACTTTCCGACTTCAAAACAGTAGCAGCCAACTACAAGGTTATCTTCTTCGATGCGTTTGGCGTTCTCAAAAATTCGGAGGGTTTGCTACCGGGTATTGAAAAGACGTTCGAATGGCTTCGGGAGAACGACAAGAATTTTTACGTGTTGACCAACGACGCATCACGTAGCCCGAATGAACTGGCCGAATCCTACTACAAACAGGGTCTGTATGCCATCGCTCCAGACCACATTATTTCATCCGGTATGCTGGCCCGCGAATATCTGGACCTCAAAGTACCCACCGGCACGGTTGCCTATCTGGGCACTGAAAAGTCTGCTCATTACCTCGAAACTACCGGTCTCAAAACATTGCCCATTAGTCAGGTTGACCTCAATGATGTGGTCGACATAAACGCACTGGTCTTACTCGACGATGAAGGCTTCGACTGGAACACCGACCTAACAAAAACGGTCAATCTGTTGCGCAAACGTAATATCCCGGTCATTGTCGCCAATACCGATGCAACATATCCCGTCTCAAAAAACAGAATTTCCATTGCCATCGGTGCCGTAGCGAAGATGATTGAAACGATTGTTGGCAAACAGTTTATTCGATTTGGCAAGCCCGATGCCCAGCTTTTTATGTTTGCCTACGAGCAGTTGGAAAATGCCAAACATATTAGTAAACGTGATATTCTGATGGTAGGCGACACACTCCACACCGACATTCTGGGCGGTAATAAATTCGGTCTGGACACGGTGCTGGTGCTAACAGGCAATACGCAGCCGCAGGATGCAGAAGTGTTAATTCGCAGCACGGGCATTATTCCAACTTATGTATGCAAATCGGTCGTAATTCGGTAGCAATACGCCTATTTATCAATATAACCTTTTGAATAACAGAAACTTATCTATTAATTAGCCATTTATCGAAACGATTTACGTCTCAAAAAATTGTTTGATAATGCAAAGGTAAATACGTTTCTTTGCGCAGTTTTTTAACTACAACGGACTACTAAAATGTCGGACATTGCACAAAAAGTAAAGAATATCATTGTTGAGAAACTGGGTGTTGAAGAGTCAGAAGTGACGCCGGAAGCAAGCTTCACGAATGATCTTGGGGCTGATTCGCTTGACACGGTTGAGTTAATTATGGAATTTGAAAAAGAATTCAACCTTCCCATTCCTGACGATGAAGCGGAAAAAATCTCTACTGTTGGCTTAGCCATCGAATACTTAGAGAAAAACATCGGCAAATAAGGCCCAAAGGGTTTGCAGACGTCATAACGAACTTATCTTGGTGCCCATTTCGCGCATTGCTGAAATTTGCTCTGAGTGTTGAAGCCAACGCCAATGAACACGGCATGGGCGTTGTTTTTCTATTTTCATTCGCAGTACACCTGTATGACACTTAAACGCGTAGTAGTGACCGGCCTCGGTGCATTGACACCTATCGGTAATGACGTAGCCACCTATTGGAACAATTTAGCCGCTGGTGTGAGCGGGGCCGGTCCTATTACGAAGTTTGACGCCAGCAAGTTTCGCACTCAGTTTGCCTGCGAATTGAAAGGCGTAGATGTTACCCAGTTTATTCCCCGACAGGAAGCCCGCAAGATGGACGCGTTTACCCATTACGCGCTCATCGCCACCGACGAAGCCGTTCGGGATGCCGGTTTGAATCTTGAAACAATTGACAAAAACAGAGTAGGTGTCATTTGGGGGTCAGGTATTGGGGGATTGAAATCGTTTGAAGATGAGGTCATTAACTTCGCTCAGGGCGATGGTACACCACGCATTAACCCGTTCTTTATTGTTCGTATGATTGCCGATAGTGCATCGGGGCAAATTTCGATGCGTTACGGATTTCGAGGCACCAACTACGTAACGGTTTCGGCTTGTGCTTCAACAAACAATGCCATTATCGACGCATTCAACTACATTCGGTTGGGCAGGCTCAATATGTGCGTAGTGGGCGGTTCGGAAGCGGCCGTAACACAAGCGGGCATTGGGGGTTTTAACGCTAACCGTGCTCTATCAGAACGAAACGATTCACCGCAAACGGCATCGCGCCCGTATGACAAAGACCGTGATGGCTTTGTTCTGGGCGAAGGCGCAGGATCGCTCATTCTGGAAGAGTATGAGCACGCTCAGTCGCGTGGGGCCAAAATCTATGCCGAATTAATTGGGGGGGGCATGTCCTCTGATGCATACCACATAACAGCTCCACACCCTGACGGATTAGGCGCGTTTTTAGGAATGCAGGACGCCCTGAGCGATGCGGGCATTGCGCCTGAAGAGATTGACTATATTAATACGCACGGCACGTCAACACCTATTGGCGACCCGCAGGAATTGAAAGCAATTTATCAACTATTTGGCGATCACTCGTTTAAGTTGAATATCAGTTCAACGAAATCCATGACCGGTCACTTATTGGGTGCAGCCGGAGCCGTTGAAGCGATTGCCTGTATTAAAGCGATGGAACATCAGCTTGTTCCACCAACGATTAATCACTTCACCGACGACGATGAAATTGATTCTCGATTTAATTTAACGTTCAACACGGCTCAGGAACGCCCGATCACCACCGTGATGAGTAACGCATTCGGGTTTGGAGGGCACAACGCCATCGTCATTTTTCGTAAACCTAGCTGAGTCGTGCAACTCGCTCTGCGCCGTAGTCTTTTTAATCCTCTGGCCTGGTTCCGTTCCGGCGAGGTTGATCCGCGCACAAATCTGCGTCAGTCGGTTGCGCACATTATTGGTGCCCGTCCATCAAACCTGGGCCTCTATCAGTTGGCTCTCCGCCATACATCGGCTTCCAAAGCCACGGCCATCGAAGGGTTCCGGGAATCGAATGAACGGCTTGAATACTTGGGCGATGCGGTACTGGGTATGGTAATTGCCGAGTTTCTCTTCAAAAAATATCCTTACAAAGACGAAGGTTTCCTAACGGAGATCCGCTCCCGTATTGTGAACCGTGAGACCCTCAACGGTATTGCCCGAAAAATCGGTCTTGACCAGCTTATCGAGTATGATGGCAGTCGTACACGCAGTTTACCCGCGCGTACGTCCATGTATGGCGACGCGCTTGAAGCATTGGTAGGAGCCGTTTATTTAGACAAAGGCTTTCGGTTCACCCGCCGGTTTATTCTGAAGGACCTGCTGGCTCATTATGATATTGAGTCGGTTGTTCAAACGAATGGCAATTTTAAAAGCCGTTTGATTGAATGGGCGCAGCGAGATGGAAAAGAGATTCGGTTCGAGATCGTGTCTGAAAAAGGAAATAGTCACTTCCGCGAGTTTATCTCGCAGGTTCTTGTCAATGACGAGCCTTTTGCAACAGGCAGCGGCTACAGCAAGAAGAAAGCGGAACAGGCAGCCGCTGAAAAAGCTTTTGAACTTCTGGCCATCAAGTAGTAATCTATCATCTGAATTTTATCCTGATCGTAGCCTGTCACTAACGATAGCACTTTGCTGCGCCGTCTACTGTCACTGTGACATAATTTTTGGGAATTAGCCATGTAAAATGACAAACCGTCATTATTTTAGCCCCTGCTATTGCTGGTATAAAAATTGCAAATTGACGGATAGACACGGATCATCGGAGGAGATGTCCTTTTGAAAGGTTGCTCTAAAATTTCACTAACAAACGCCTGTTAAATTTTGTTAAGGACGCACATAGCCCGGATGTTTAGGCAGTGCTTCTCGTTATAGTGATAGACACTTATCGTCTGATTCCAACACAAGAAGAAAGCAATTAGATTTTCCCATTTAATCATGAAAAGCAACTGGAAATTATTGGCGTTGATGGCACTCCTGTCGAGTGTAGTAACGCTGGCCGCTTACAACCTGTTGGGCTTCAACAACCGGGATGTAATATTTAACGAATCGTCGGCAACACCGACGATCTTGGGACGACTGGCATCTATGCCGGGGAATAACCCAAACGCCACACCAGGCGATTTTTCGACAGCAGCCGAAGCCGTAACGCCTATGGTTGTTCATATTCGCACAACGATGACCCGCACGGTGCGTCAGCAACAAGTTCCTGATATTTTTCGGGAGTTTTTTGGCGATGAGTTCGGTGGCAATCAGCGGCAACCCCGCCGTCAGCAGGGTCAAGCGTCCGGCTCGGGCGTTATTATCAGCAAAGACGGGTACATTATCACCAACAACCACGTTGTGCAGGATGCCGATGAAGTTGAGGTAATTATGACCGATAAGCGCAGCTTTAAAGCGAAAGTTATTGGTACTGATCCACTGACTGACTTAGCCGTGATTAAAGTGGAAGCGAATAATCTCCCTGCTATTACACTGGGTGATTCCGACGCGCTGAAATTAGGCGAATGGGTGTTGGCTGTTGGTTACCCATTGGATTTGGAATCGACGGTTACGGCCGGTATTGTGAGTGCAAAAGGTCGTCGAATTGGTATTCTGGACCAGAACATTAGCAAAACGGATTCAAAACCTGATTCGCCGGTCGAAGCGTTTATCCAAACCGATGCTGCTATTAACCCAGGTAATTCGGGTGGAGCACTGGTAAACCTGCGTGGTGAGTTAGTCGGTATTAATTCAGCTATTGCTTCGGCTACGGGCTATTACAGCGGCTATGGCTTTGCTGTTCCTGTATCGCTTGTTAAAAAAGTATCGGCTGATTTATTGAAATATGGCAACGTACAACGCGGTTACATTGGCATTCGTCCAATTGAATTGGACAGCAAGGTAGCCAAAGAGAAAAATGCGAAAGTAGGACGTGGTATCTATGTTGACGAGGTTGTTGAAAAAGGGGCTGCTGAGGCCGCTGGCCTGAAAAAAGGCGACGTTATTGTGAAAATGGAAGGCCAGATACTTGATTCAGATGCTCAGATGCGCGAAATCATTGGTCGTCGTCGTCCGGGTGATCTGGTTAATGTAACGGTCAACCGCGATGGCAGCGAACGTGAATTTAAAGTCGAATTGCGCAACCGCAATGGTGGCCGCGACGTAATCAAGAAATCAGATGTTACAGCCGTAAATACGTCATTGAGCACATTGGGTGCCCAGTTTGAAGAACTCTCTGCACAGGACGCCAAGCAATTGGGCGTTACGGGTGGAGTTCGGGTGAAGAAAATCACTGAAGGCAAACTGGCAGAAACCGATGTTGAAGAAGGTTTCATCATCGTAAAAGCCAACGGTAAAAACGTGAAGTCAACAAAAGACTTACAAACGATTATGGCATCGGTGAAAGAAGGCGAAGGCCTGATGCTGATTGGCATGTATCCCAACAGTTCACGGATGTATTATTACGCTGTGCCCGTGTAAGGGATAAAGTAATAAGTCATAAAGTAGTAAGGGGTAAGGGGCTGACGCATATAAATTCGCGTCAGCCCCTTACCCCTTACTACTTTATGACTTATTACTTAACTCTATTCAAAATAATTCAGCACCTGATGACCGCTCTTGGACAGAAGCTGGTCACGGCGGAACAGATCAATATCAGCCGTCATCATGTCTTTCACGAGGGCTGGTAAATCGTATTTCGGTTTCCAGTTCAATTGCGTCATCGCTTTGGTTGGATCACCCAATAGCAAATCAACTTCTGTCGGGCGGAAATAGCGCGGATCAACGCTCACGACAGATCTTCCAATTTCAATCGGGAAATCAGGATTCGATGAGCTGACAACCGTACCAACTTCGGAGACCCCTTCGCCGGTAAATTCGAGTTCAACACCAATCTCGGCAAAGGACATCCGAACAAAATCACGTACGCTGGTTGTCACACCCGTTGCAATGACGAAATCTTCCGGTTTCTCCTGCTGTAAAATTAGGTACATTGCTTCGACGTAGTCTTTCGCGTGTCCCCAATCGCGAAGGGAGTCAAGATTACCGAGATAAACTTTATCCTGTAAACCTAAGCCGATGCGAGAAACCGCACGAGTAATTTTGCGTGTTACGAAGGTTTCACCGCGTAATGGCGACTCGTGGTTAAACAGAATACCATTGCAGGCATACATATTGTAAGCCTCGCGGTAGTTGACCGTAATCCAGTAACCGTAAAGTTTGGCAACGGCATAGGGTGAGCGGGGGTAAAACGGGGTCGTTTCCGACTGGGCATGGCCCTGAACACCGCCATACAGTTCAGACGTTGAGGCCTGATAGATACGGGTTTTTTCGATTAGACCCAACAGCCGAACGGCCTCCAGAATACGAAGCGTTCCAATGCCATCGACTTGAGCAGTGTATTCCGGCTCATCAAAACTTACCCGCACATGCGACATGGCTCCGAGGTTGTAAATTTCGTCGGGCTGTATTTCCTGTATAATGCGGATAATATTGGTTGAGTCAGACAGATCGCCGTAGTGAAGTTTGAAGTGCACATTTTTCTCATGCGGATCTTCATACATATGGTCAATTCGCTGCGTGTTGAAGAGCGAACTACGGCGTTTGATCCCGTGTACCTCATATCCTTTCGCCAACAGTAGTTCGGCCAGATAGGCCCCATCTTGTCCGGTAATTCCGGTAATTAATGCTTTCTTCATAATAAGCAAAATCAATAAATACCAAATCTATTAGTTTAAAGTTAATTAAAAGTGTTATTGATTAACTAATCAGACATTAAACTACCTTATTTTATTAACAGGCTCCGTCTAATATCCACTTTATCCGGTTGTAACTGTGCCGATTCGACCAGACGCCGGATAGAAGCATAATACCATTCAGCATCCATTCGGCGCATAAAGTCACCAACTTTCAGCTTGTATGTGGGCTGATTATAACTCAGATAAGGGCTTAATTCAGGAAAATTCTGAGCAATGAGGAGTTTGGCAGCCTCCACTTCCTGTCGTTGCGTACCCACATAAACCTGTATTCTAAAACCGGGCGCATAACGAACCGACCGATTCTGGGTGGCAATGGTATCGAGTACCATATCGAGCCGCCGATTAATATGGAGTGCTTCCACTAATGCACCCGGCTTATGTACATCTGGTTTTCGTGGTGCCGGTGCGGTGGTTACGGGTGGTGTAGATGAGCCGGGACGATTTACAGATGCTGTACCCGACGAAGCAACACTGTAAACAGGCCGCACCGACGATAAATCTTCGTTATAACTATTGTAATCAGTTACCGACCGGCTCGATACAGCAGGACGGCTGCTGGCACAGCCACTCATAATGAGGAGCATTACCATAAGGACTCCCCTGGAATTACAACGCATAACAATTGTCTGATGAGACTGCAAAAATAGCTATTTTGTTAGTGTAACAACCTGAACCTCTATAAACATGTACGAACCCCAGCCGAAAATTGGTTATTTTTGACCATTCATTATGTCGCATACATGTTAACTATACAAAGCCACGTATCGCTAAAACCATACAATACATTCGGAATAGAGGCCAGCGCGCGATATTGGGTCGAGATTAGCAACGAGGAAGACCTCCAGACAGTGCTTCAATTGTCTGATTATATTGACAAGCCTAAACTAATTCTTGGCGGAGGCAGCAACGTGTTGTTGTGCCATGACTTTAACGGTCTGGTTGTCAAAGTCGCTATTCAGGGAATTGATTTAATTCGGGATGACGAAACCCACGTGTACGTAACAGCCGGAGCGGGTGTCAATTGGCATGAGTTGGTTGTATTCTGCGTTGAACGAGGGTACGCAGGCATTGAAAATCTGTCGCTTATTCCGGGTACGGCTGGGGCAGCACCCATGCAAAATATTGGTGCCTATGGAGTTGAGCTGGAGCAGGTATTTGAATCGCTCACGGCTATTCATGTGCTGACGGGCGAGAAACGGGCCTTTGCCCGTGCCGACTGCGCCTTCGGTTACCGCGAGAGTGTATTCAAACGCGAATTAAAAGGCCAGTACATTATTACGAGCGTTACATTTAAGCTGGACAAGCACCCAACCTTTCACACCCGATATGGGGCAATTCAGGAAACGCTGGCTGAAATGGGGGTATCAGATGAGAATCTGTCGATTAAAGCCATTAGTCAGGCTGTTATCCGAATCCGGCGAAGCAAACTCCCCGACCCGGCTCAAATTGGTAATGCAGGAAGTTTTTTCAAGAATCCTGAAATCTCAAAAGTACAGTTCGATACATTAAAGACACAATACCCCGAATTACCCGGCTACCCGGTTGGCCATGAAACGGTGAAAGTTCCGGCGGGTTGGCTTATCGAACAGGCGGGCTGGAAAGGTTATCGGTCGGGCGATGCAGGCATCCATACGAAGCAGGCATTAGTGTTGGTCAATTATGGCAATGCCACCGGCAATGAACTTATTGCCCTTGCCAAACAGGTGCAGGCATCTGTATTGGCTACATTTGGCATTACTATCTCACCGGAAGTAAATGTCGTGTAATTGGTGGAGTAGGTGAAATAGTGAAGTGGGTGAAGTAAGTGATATTGGTGATAACTCACTGCACTTACTTCACTCACTTTACTTACTACACCAAACTAACTACTCGAAACAGAGCGAAGCAGCTCCTAATAGGCCCGCATCGTTTCCGAGCGTAGCCCGCTTGATACCCAGGCCGTTTTTGTAGTAATCGTTAAGCCAGTAGTCGAGCGTTTTATTGACTGCCGGTAGAATGTAATCGAACGAAGCCGATAAGCCTCCGCCAATCAACACCTGTTTGATATCTAAGATTTTAATAAGCGCGGCTAAGCCCTCACCCAGCATTTCGCCCACTTCGGTCCAGATTTGAAGAGCCAGTTCGTCGCCCTCGCCAGCGGCTGCAACAAGCCCCGTTGTTGAGATGCTGCCGTCATCGGCCAGGTGCGTTTCGCCTTTGTATTCACTCCGACGCAGGTTAGCCAAATCCAGCAATTCTTTTTTGCCGATGTTCCGTTCCAGCACGCGCCCATTGCGCGAGGGAATATGCCCCGGCTCCATAGCGTTACCATCGCCACCGGTAAAGATTTTTTTATTGATGATGGCAGCCCCACCAACGCCCGTTCCGAGGGTAATAAAAATGTAATTCTCCGTAATTTTTTCCTCTGCGAAATAATACTCACCTAAGGCCGCTGCATTGGCATCATTCGCTAAAAAAAACTGAATACCCGGAAACCGTTTGCTTAGCAAATCGACCATCGGTACGTCGTTGATTTCAGGAATAGCCGTGATTTCGAGCGGAATGGTGCGCTCACGATTGAGCATCCCGGGCAAACCAATACCAACCTGTTTTACTTCTTTATTGGACAGTAGCTGTAAGGCAACGGCATCGCCAAAACGTTCGACAAAGTGACCGGATTCGCGCCAGCTAATCGTGTCGTGGCTGTAAAAATTAGAAATTTTACCACTATTGGCATCAACAATGCCCATTTTGACGTTCGTGCCGCCGACGTCAATACCCAGATACTCAACGGAAGCCATTCGTAATACGAATCAGTTTATAATGAATTGTTTTCAGGTTATGACCGGATGAAGCAGGCGCAAGATACGAAACAGTCTTTAGTCGATACGTATTCATTAGCAGGTGTTTCCGGGAGCAATCAAATATCACCCAACTGAGGTCGGATAAGAATTTCTTCAACAACAGCACTTTTTGACAACGAATAGGCTGCCCAGGCACTGTTAGCCACATCGTCGGGTTTCAAAAACCGCTCTTCGGGTAAGTCGGTGCCTTCCCAACTGGCGGTGAGTGTTGCACCGGGTAAAATAGCCGTCACTTTCACGCCATGCGGCTTCAGTTCTTCGCGCAACACGCGGCTCATACCCAACAACGCGAATTTTGAGATGCAATACGAACCGCCATTGGTATAGGGCGTAATGCTGGCCGTTGAACACATCATAAAAATATGCCCCTGCCGACGCGCAATCATCTCCCCTACCAATCCCCTTGTCAGGTGATAGGCACTGGCAACATTGGTATTCATAAGTTGCTCAAACGTGCCTTCTGCTTCGTTATGAAGCTGGCCCGGCTGAAATATCCCCGTATTATTAATCAGTACATCGACTGGCCGATTAAGGGCGCGCAGGTAGTCAAGCAACGTATTAACACCGGCTCGGGTTGATAAGTCGGCAGAAACGGGCAATAGTCCCGGTTCCTGAACTCCATCGACCGAACGGGCACAAATAACGGCATCGAACCCCTCAGCCACAAACCGGTCGGCAATAGCCCGACCAATGCCTTTAGTGCCGCCTGTGACAACAATCAGTGATTTCATAGTTTCTTAGAAGCCGCAAGTTACGTCAGAAACCATTCTATCTTTACGGGGGTTCTTCCGAATAGATAATACCGACCTGATTAGAGCAAAGTCGGTTTGCTTCTCTACACTATTTTATGTCACGAATAGGCAGTTACTTTATTTTTCTGGGCACCCTCTTCCGCAATCGCGAGAAACTACGTGTTTATCTGGGCCTTATTCTGAATGAATGTACGTCGATCGGTGTCGGGTCCATTTTCATTGTCGCCTTAGTCAATATATTCATCGGTGCCGTTACCTGCGTTCAGACAGCGTATAACCTGACCAATCCGTTCGTCCCAAAGAATATCATTGCGCTCATCGTACGCGACAGTTCTATTCTGGAACTGGCCCCAACGCTCTCCTGCATTGTACTGGCCGGAAAAGTAGGGTCTAATATTGCCAGCGAACTGGGCACGATGCGAATTACCGAACAGGTTGACGCGCTGGAGGTTATGGGCATAAATTCAAGCTCTTACCTGATATTGCCAAAGGTTATAGCGTCTGTACTGATGTTTCCATTATTGGTCATTATGGCGGGTTTTCTGGCTATTTTGGGTGGCTACATTGCCGGAACACTGGCGGGTGTTATTTCCGCTGAAGATTATATTTCGGGTCTTCGTTTTGAGTACAAACCATTCGGCGTTGTGTTCGCACTCATCAAAACGGTTGTGTTCGCTTTTCTTATTTCGACCATATCAGCTTATCAGGGCTATAACGTAAGCGGTGGTGCGCTGGAAGTTGGTGCAGCGTCAACATCGGCTGTTACCAACAGTTGCATCGCCATCGTAGCCGCCGACTTTGTGCTGACACAGCTATTACTCACGTAGTTAGTGAATGATTGAGTGATTAATTGATTGATTGAATAGCTGACGCATAACCTAATCAATCAATTACTCAATCACTCAATCATTCAATCATTTCATTATGATTGACATTAAAAATATATCGAAGTCGTTTAACGGCAGGCAGATTTTAGCGTCCATCGACGGGTCGTTTCAACCGGGCGATACCAGCCTGATTATTGGCGGCAGCGGCACCGGCAAAAGTGTGTTGCTTAAATGCATGATTGGCCTGATCAAACCCGATTCGGGCGAGGTTCTTTACGACGGACGAAATTTTTTGACCGGCGATTTAAACGAGCAGAAAGCCATTCGGCGCGAAATGGGCGTGTTATTTCAGGGGTCAGCCTTATTCGACTCCAAAACGGTGCTGGAAAATGTTCGGTTTCCGCTCGACATGCTTACCGAACAATCGGAGAGCGAAAAAGTAGACCGGGCAAAGGAGTGTCTGCAACGCGTTGGTCTGGAAAATGCCGCCGACCGAATGCCGTCGGAAATTAGCGGAGGCATGAAAAAACGCGTAGGTATTGCCCGCGCTATTGTACTAAATCCCAAGTACTTATTCTGCGACGAACCGAACTCTGGTCTCGACCCGCTGACGTCTATAAAAATTGATCAGCTTATCTCCGAAATCACCGACGAATACAAGATTACAACCGTTGTGATTACCCACGACATGAATTCGATGATGGAGATTGGCGAGAAAATCATGTTTCTCTACGAAGGGAAAAAACTCTGGCAGGGCGACAGTGCCACACTTACCCACTCGAACGTAAAAGAATTGAACGAATTCATCAACGCCAATAAGTTGATTCGGGAAATGGAGAAGTGAGTTTTTCAGAACCGCCAGCGAGCCTGAATTTTCACTTCTGTTTTGTGGGGCGCGTTAATCTGGTCGAGGTCGGAGCCGACAGTTTCCTGATTAGTGAGGTCGGTTCTGGCCCAGCGCACCCACACATCCAATTGACGGCTCAGGCTGTATTGCGCCAGTAAATAGTGTCGAATACCCCGGTTAAAGTAGGCCGGAAACGAGAACGCATACAGCACATCGCGTTCATAAACATACTGCCGGCTGTCGTAATCGTCCGTTCCAAACAGCGCAACCCGGCCGCTTAAACTTAGCCGCTTTATGTCAAGGGTGGCATCCTGCACCAGCACAAACCCGCGCGAAGGCGATTGCCCACTATAGGTAAAGCCACCCCACTGCACCCGCGACCGCATCGACAGGCCACGCATCAACGTATAATCAGCGTTGAGCGCGACACTCCGGCGCGTTGTTCCAACGACGTCTTTACTCTTGTCAATCGTCCGGTTTTTCTGCTTGTGCTCGTCGTGATAAACGGCGTAGAAAGCCGTTTTTCGATTCGGCATGTAGCGGGCCTGAAGTAAGTAGTCGAATCCATTTGAAGGCGTATCTACTAAATATTTGAGCCACGGGAAACTGAAATAATCGACAAAGCCACCGAGCGTCAGTTTGCGGTAAACCGTGTATTTCAGCCCCAGATACATGCCTGATTCGTTAATCGTACGGCTGCTTTCACTAAACGCATTTGCATAAAAACTATGAAAATTCCGGTCGTAGTGGCGCAGAACAACGGCCATATCAAGCTTTTTGGTCAGGCTTGCCAACGCGCCACCAACCGCCCCAATACCACCCGAATTCGTTGCAGAACCACTACTGCGGGCTACCTCACCAAACAGATTCCAGTTGCGCCAGATGTAGCTACCATGCACGCCAACAACTAAATTCTGCTTGCCGGTAAACTCATATTGATTGTAGGGCAACTCACGTCGGTGAAAAAAGGTGTCGAATGTAGTATGCAACACAGTCAGGCCAACTTGGGCTTGTCGTCGGTTGTGATAAAGCAGGTGTGCGCCAACGTTGGTTTCAAGCAAACTCCCCTGGTCATCAAATTCAGATTGGGTGCGGTGCAGCCCCGACGTTTGCAGAGACGTAGCAATCATGAGCAGAGAATCTTGCGTGGTGTTTGCGTCGCGCCGGTTACGGGCGGCCAGAAGCGTCAAATCGAGCGTTGGACGCAGGGAATATGTAGCGGTTGCGCCCCGAAAATAGCCATATTCGGTAAGCGACGTATACGGGCGGGCACCCAGCGTTGGCCGACGGACAGTCTGAACGGTTTCGGCACTTTTACCCAGCACAAACCCCGCCGATAACACTAACCCCTGACCAACCTGTACCTGATAGTCGCCCAGGACAATGTTTCGCCACTTGCCACGATTCTGCACCTGAGCATGAAATGACACGTAATCGGCCCCGTAGCGACGCTTGGATGGTTGCCAGCCCATCGTTTCGCCGGGGTCTTTTTCCATCGTCAGCCCAATGCTGAACGCACGGGGGCGGCTATATCGGTAGCGGGCATAGTATTGGCCCGAACTTCCCTGATACCGGGTAGGCAGCTTGCCATTTTTGTCGGGCGTGGCTTCCGAAAAGCCTTTCTGCTGTTCTAAAACCTGCTCATAGCGAACAATCAGGTAGTTATCGGTAGGCGTTGGTAAGGTTCCAAATAACCCCGGACTACCCGCTACGGTCACAAACGGCAACAATCGCCGGATGGTTGGCAGGTCGAAATCTGGTACGGCCTGTAATTCATAGATGGACAATAAATCGCCAAAATCGGCGCGGTAAGCAGCGAGACTGCTTAGTTGGCGTTCGGTAAGCAGATAGGTGGTTGCCAGTTCGTCGCGGGTGGCGGTATTGAGGTCGAGCGGATTGGCGTAGAGTTGCGTTAGTCCGTCGTAAACCGACTGGTAGTCAATGCCTTCTGTCTGAACCGGAAACAAATCCTGCAACCGCTGGCTCACCGCGTCGGCGTTTCGTTGTGAAGGAGAATTTGTCTGGGAAAAAGCAGGAGAAACGGCCACACATCCGGCCATCAGAAGCAGACAACTAATTCGCAAAGCCTTTTGGATCAAGTGAATAGATGCGCATTAGACGGAGGTCCTGCCCAAAAGATACACTTGACCAAAAGAGCCTGTCAGGGGTGTATGACAAGTTGAATATCAACTGATTTCACCCGCCGTTTTTTAGACAGGATTACAGGATTAAACAGGATCAGAATTGAATCAAATCCTGTTTAATCCTGTCTAAAAACAAACTTATCCTACACCCCTTGTCAGCGAAGTAATAATCTATGAAAACCGCCGTTTCAGAATTTCGACCAATTCGCTTACTTCATCGCTGCTCATGTCCCACAGGTATTGCGAGGCATAGCGGTAGGAAATCAAATCGAGTGCCTGACCATAGTTGTTCAACGTGTCGATTTCCTCAACAGCCTGATTGTAGGCACTCGCATTTCCGTTGAACAACTGGTTGATAAACCGAAACTTCTGGTTCAGCGAAATACTCCGGGCTACGCTCTCGATGGGCGCACGATTAAAGGTTTCAGCAACCGTGACGGGTTCGGCCGGGCTTGCTTCGCGAAGTGTGTCGTTCAGTGTTGGCGACGCATCGACCGGACTACTGCTCTGTCGATTTTCGGTAGATACGGTACTGGTTTCGGCTGGTAGTTGTGACGGCTGGCTGATTGGCGAAACCGGTTCGGAACCCGCATCATCCTGAAGAAACAGGGGTCCGCCCGAATCCGAACCGTTATCTTCGCGGGTTTCGGCCAGTTGCGGAGGAATGGCTGGCGCAACCGCTTCGGGCGTGTCCGTACGGGGAGTAGCCTCTGCCGAAACTAATGGAGCAGGTGGTACGGCCGGTTCGGTAACGGTGTCGAAAAAAGAACGTGCCGGAGCGGCTGGTATACTGTCGGGAACATGACTACGTAACAACGCAGACACATCCATTGGCAACTTTTCGGAGAATAGAGCCACAAATTTATCGTAATGCTCTAATTCATGGCCCCGTTGCGTCAGGGCTTCGTCTAAATAACCAATTGCCTGATTACTATAAACAGACGGTTTCCCGTTCATTCGCTGGCTGATATGCGCTGGAATAAACTGGTTTATTTTTGTGTACCGCGTGATTTGTTTGAGGGTATCAGCCGTCAGGGTGAATTCGGGCTGATCGCGCAGTAAATCATCAAAATAAGCGCGGGGGTCAAAAATCATGATAATTGTCCGGCGCGTGGCATCGGCCAGGAGTGGTTCGAGATGTTCGCGCCGAACAGAAATATGCTGCGACACGACATTCATAAAATTCTGCAACGCTTCCTGTACGTCGGCATCGGTGAAGTCGAAATAGGGACTGCGAAACTTAGCCGCATCGACCTGCCACTTGTCAGACAAGCTACTGATAACAAACAGGTTAATCTGACTAATTGGCGTTAGTGACAGAATTTCCTGCCCGTGAATTGTTGCATGATGCTGGAAGAAATCAGCGGCTATCCGACGGGCGTAGGACTTGCTGTATTCGATAAGCGCGTTCGCGTTAAACTTGTTCGACATTAGGAAAAGCCTTTGTTTTGTAAAGATAAAGTTTTCGACCGCAAACCCATTTTCGGTTCTGAATAAAGTTTATAAAAGGGGTTTATTACCAAAAAACAGATTAGCATCTTACTCATTCGACCCATCCGTTAACTAAACAACCAGACTTTAGAACGACTTATAAGCGATGTTTATTGAACCCTCCCGACGGCGCGAACCGCCCCACCTGCGCACAGGCTGGATTGAAGTGATCTGCGGCTCCATGTTCTCGGGCAAAACCGAAGAATTGATTCGTCGGTTAACGCGTGCCCAGATTGCTAAACTAAACGTCCGGATTTTCAAGCCCGCTTTGGATACGCGCTATCACGAGGAAAATATCGTTTCGCACTCGGCTCATGCCATTCACTCGACGCCTGTACAAACAGCCAGCCAGATTATAGCTTTGGCGGGCAACTGCGATGTTGTTGGGATCGACGAAGCCCAGTTTTTCGATAAGGCCATTACGGATGTCTGCAACTTGCTGGCAAATGAGGGCAAACGCGTCATTGTTGCGGGCTTGGATATGGACTTTTCAGGTCAGCCCTTTGGCTGTATGCCGCAACTGATGAGCCTTGCCGAATACGTTACCAAAGTTCACGCCATTTGTGTGGTTTGTGGCGATATTGCTCATTATTCGTATCGACTCGTTCCATCGCAGGAGCGCGTACTGTTGGGCGAAACCGACAGTTACGAAGCCCGCTGCCGACGCTGCTTTCACCTCGGCGACCATGCCGACCGAAAAGAATGGGCGTATGAAGATGTTAAGAATGATGAGTGATGAATTGTAACCAGCTTCAAAATAAAATAAGGGCACGAGCCGGAGTTAGGAATTCGCTCTCTAAGAAGCTGTTTGAATTAGCTTTTCTGAGGTGGTTCGGCGAAGTTTTTAACTTCGTCGGGGTGTTATCTGGTCTCCGACCAATCCTCATCAATAACAAACCGGTCGGAGACCGAAGCGTCGGCCCGGCGGAAACACATGAGCGCAGTCTAAGACTACGCTCAACGCGGTTCTGCTTTTCTTTACTCATTCTTCATTCTTCATTCTTCATTTTCCACTCAGCATCCGCCCAGATTGGTCTCTGGCAAACCCATGTCAGTTACCAGTCGGGGCAGTCGGTGGCGGTGGTTGGCAACGTCGTTTATGCCGCTACGCAGAACGGGTTTTTCTACTACGATAAAACCACGAGCGAAACCGTTGTACTCAGTAAAAATTCCGGCCTGAGCGACGTAGGCATCAGTCGGTTGCTCTACCTCACCGATCAGAAACGACTGCTGATTGCCTACCGAAACGGCAATCTGGATTTCCTGTCCCTGACCGACACTGGCGAACCGGGCGCAGTAGTGAATGTCAACACCATTGTTTCGGCGGCAACATTGCCCGGTTCGCGGGGTATCAATCATCTGAACCGTATTGGCAATAACGCGTATTTAAGCACTGATTTCGGCCTTGTCGTGCTCGATTTGCTGAAAAACGAGATTCGTGATACGTATTTCAGCCAGCGAACCGACGGTTCACCACTGCCTATTTACCAGACAGCCGCCACAACCGATAGCTTATATGCATTGACCGCTCCGTTGCGTTTGACCGATACAGGGCGACGATTGCGGGCTGTGCGGTTTTCCCCCAATGTCAACATCGTTGATCCGGCCAACTGGCGCACCGTTGCTGAACCCGGTCTGCAAACTGAGTCGATCAGTAGTAGTCAAGGTCGGTTATCGGCAACAGTAAATGGGCAGGGCGTTTTTGAACGACAGGCTGGAAAATGGACGTTGACACAGCCAATCACTAACCCAATTATTCGGCAGTTTCCCGCCACAACAGGTCTGATTTTAGCGACAAATCAAGCGGTTTCACTACCCGGAAGTGGTTCATTTTCGGGGCTACTTCTGACCGATCCGCGCGAAGTTATAGCCGACGGCAATGCCATTTGGGTCGCCGATGCAAAAAACGGGTTGCTGGCAGGCAGAGCCGGTTCGTTTCAGCGAATTGCGCCCGAAGGCCCCGCCCGCGACCAGTTTAGTAGTTTGTATGCCTTTCCGCAAACGCTCGTAGCCCTGCCCAATGGCCCTTTAGACCCAACTCAACCCACAGCCACTCAGCCACCCGCTGAGGTGTTGTCCGTACCGAATGGAAAATGGGCCAGTGCAACGGTTACGGGCATAACGCGCGGTTTCAATTCAGCAGCCTACCTACCTACCGAGCAACGGCTTTATCTCAGCAACTTTGGCAACGGCTTGTGGAGTCAAACCGAAGGCCAGCCGCCAATTTCTGTTGTTTTACCGGCAACAATCAGCCCATTTATCAGCAGCCTTGCTACGGACCGGGACGGGAATCTATGGCTAACAACCGGACGGGCAACCAGCCAGCAGGCTACGCTGCACGTTCGCCGACCCGATGGCCAGTTCCAATCGTTTTCAACAATTAACCAGACCAATATCATACAGATTGTCCCCGACGATAACGGTTTTCTCTGGCTTCGTCCCGATCTCGGCGGTGGGCTTCTGGTGGTTGACCCACAAATGAACCGAAGCCGTTTTCTGGGAACGGGCAGTGGTCAGGGCGGTTTGTTGACAAATACAGTCCGGGCGTTAGTGAAAGACCGGAACGGAGCAATCTGGGTAGGCACTGACCTCGGTCCTACGGTATTTGACAACCCGGCCGGTGCCTTCGACCCGACCATCGACGCACAGCCTCCATTGCTCAACCGACGCCGGTTGCTGGCGAATGAACTCATTACGGTCATAGCGGTCGATGGCGGCAATCGCAAATGGATTGGCACCCGAAACGGACTGTATCATGTGGCACCCGATGGTTCGCAACTGCTCGATACGTTCACGGCTGACAACAGCCCGCTACCAACGAACACGATTCAAACACTGGCGATTGAGCCAACTACAGGCACTGTTTTTATCCAGACCGGAACGCCGAATCAAACCAGCGGATTAGTTTCGTACCGAGGCCCTGCAACCGAACCCGCCGACGTACTCAGCAAGCTGACTATTTTCCCCAATCCGGTTCGGCCCGATTTTACGGGAACGGTCGGCATTAATGGCCTGACGGACAATGCGACCGTAAAAATTCTCGATGCGGGCGGTCAATTAGTTTATGAAACCCGGTCACAGGGGGGCACGGCTACCTGGAATCTCCTCGATTATCGGGGCCGTATGGCGCAAACGGGCATTTATTTGGTCGTTGTCGTTACGACAGATGGGACGGAAGGGCTGGCAGGAAAGTTAGCGGTCGTGCGGTAGAATATCCGGTAATTTGTCATTTATCAGTTTCACTTTCCTCGTCCTGCTAAAGACCATGATTTTAGACGCTCTACAGCCCGATCTTCTCCGGGAATACCTTCGCCGACGTGGTTGGCTCGACAACGAAGAAGCCATTGTTTCCGTTGAGAAGCCCGGCGAAGGCAACATGAACTATACCCTGCGGGTGACAACCGCAATTCGGATGCTCATTGTCAAGCAGTCGCGGGGCTATGTCGAGAAGTACCCAACCATTCCGGCACCGGCCAATCGGGCCGTCATTGAAGGTCGTTTTTATCAGGCAACGCAGGCGATTCCGATGTTGGCGAATGCCATGCCTACTTTACTGGGTATCGACGAAGAAAATAACATCTTAATTCTCGAAGATTTAGGAACGGCCAGTGATTACACATTTCTGTATCAGCCGAACCAGGTTTTGTCGGAATCCGATGCACTGACCCTAACCAACTATCTGTCAACACTCCATCACCATTTTATCGTTGAAACGCCCGACCCGATTTTCGCGAATCAGGCCATGCGGGCGTTGAATCACGAGCATATTTTCAATTACCCGTTTCTGGAAGAAAACGGCTATGATCTGAACACCATTCAGTCGGGTTTGCAGGAACTGGCGATGCCCTACAAGCAGGATACCGCGTTGAAAAAGATTGTTGGGCAATTAGGGCAAGTATATCTGGCCGATGCCGGTATTTCTGCGGGTAAATCCAGTGCTCCGAGAACGCTGTTACATGGCGATTTTTATCCCGGAAGCTGGCTAAAAACCACAACCGGCTCCAAAGTCATTGACCCGGAATTTTGCTTCTACGGCCCGGCAGAGTTTGATACTGGCGTCATGATTGCCCACTTGATGATGGCGCAACAACCCAAAACAACAATTGACACCGTGTTGATAAATTACGAGAAGCCCGACGGTTTTGACGAAATGCTGCGGCAGCAATTTACGGGCGTCGAAATCATGCGTCGGCTAATTGGCCTGGCCCAGTTGCCGCTTCACTTGTCTATCGAACAGAAACGTTCATTGTTAGAAGAAGCCCGGCAGATGATGTGAGAAGGGATTAAGCGTGGTCAGGTAATGGTCAGATATTGTCAAGTATGGCCAATTGCTTGACTACTCCTGACTACTCCTGACTACACCTGTCCCTGCTTAACCACCCTTGACAATTACCTTCCACCCCCTTTATTATCGTCGTTGCTGATTTTTTTGCTTTGTTTGCCGCCCGAACTCATCTGCCCAAACTTATAGCTCAGGGTAAGGCGAACCGAACGATTTACGAACGCCGACGAATTTTGCGCCGTGAAACTGGGCGCAAACTGCTCGCCCGTTATCCGAACGCTCCGATTAAATGGATTATTCAGATTCAGTGTCAGACTAATTTTTTTGTCCATCAGCTCTTTCTTGGCCGTCAGCCCGTAATAATACCAGCCCGAATTACGGCTTTGCAGCGAAATCCAACCCGACCCAACATAGCCGCTGGCTTGTAGCGTAAAATCTTTAGGCAACTTATAGGATGCGTTCGGGCTAACGCTCCAGACCCAACCGTTGGTGCGTTGGTTGAGAGCCACACTGGTTAGGTCCACATAGGTCAGGTCGGTGCCAATGCTGAAATTAAAATTTTTGTTGGGCTGAAGCGACAAATTCAGGTTAGCTCCGTAGCTGGCGTTACGGCCAATATTCTGCGGAGCCGAGAGAGCCACGCCCTGCGCATCGACTGTTGAGAGCCACTCGATGGAATTGTTCGTTTGCCGCCAGAATAAAGCTGCATTGAACGAAGCCCCTTCTTTCCCAAACGTACTGTATGACAGTTCGGTAGCGTGTGTCAGTTCAGGGTTCAGGAACGGGTTGCCCGTCTGGACATTCTTGGGATCGCTGTAGTTTTTGTATGGATTCAAATACCAGATTAATGGACGCGAAATGCGCTGGGTGTAGCTGATTTTGAATGTGTGTTTATCATGAACGGTTTTGGCGACCGTAAAACTCGGAATCAAGTTCTGGTACTGGCTGGAAAACCGGCTCTGGGTCGTCACGAAATCGCCCTCGATGCTGGTATGCTCGACGCGTGCGCCCGCAGTCAGGTTCCACTTGCGCTTCGTGTCCATTTTTAGTGACGTATACCCGGCCACAACCCGCTGATTATACGTGAACTCGCTCGAACGGTTGGGGTCAATCGTATAATCAGCGTCGAGACCGGTCGTTGCCTGCTCAATGACAAACTCGCTGCCAATGTCGCGCAGGATAGTTTTGGCACCGGCTTCCAGCTTAAAATTGAGCGTATCGTGTTTGGTTCGGGCCGTAAATGGGTGCGTATAATCCGTCTGAAACGTGTATTCGTTATTGCGGCTGAGGTTAGTGCTCCGTTCCAGATAGGTTGGCACTTCCGACTGCATACCGGTCTGCCGAATGGTGTAATAATAATTGTCAGGCATTCGGGCATACTGCGTCAGGATCGAAAACTCCCGGCCGGGTTTCTTGAACGATTTTGTCCAGCCCAGATTGAATTCCGTATTTCCGTACGGATTACGGAACTGAATATCCCGGCGAAAGGCCTGCAAAACAACTCCCTGCGGGTCAGTTAGTCGACTGGTAAGCGAACTGTTGGACGGGAAATTGCCGCCCCAGGCATTAGCCGAAAAGTTTATGCGGTTCGTTGAATCGGGGTCATAATCGAGGCTCATTTCGCCGTATCCACCCGTGCTGGTATTGTCCCGATAGCTATTTTGGGTCAATATACTCGTCGGCTGAACCAGCCCATCAAGACCCGTACTAAGAGCTGTCCGGGTGCTGGTATTTTCGCCGATGTTCCGGTACTGGTAGCCGTTGAGCGAAATGGCCAGTCCCAGTTTTTTACCTTTCACATTCAGATTGCCGCCCAGCGACCGGTTCAAATTGCCAGCCGTTACGTTAACGGTTCCGTTCGTGCCCTGTATCGCTTTTTTAGTGATGATGTTAATTACCCCCGCCGATCCCTCCGCATCGTATTTGGCACCGGGGCTGGTAATCACCTCCACCGATTTAATAATGTTGGCGGGCATTTGCTTGAGCGCGTCGGCCAGATTACGGGCCATAATACTCGACGGTTTGCCATTGACCAGCACTTTAATATTACCACTGCCCCGCATTTTAAGGTTTCCGTCTAAGTCAACGGTCAGCATGGGCACTTTGCGGAGCACGTCAACCGCTGTACCACCCGTGTTCGATGCGTCTTTTTCGGCGTTATACACCAGCCGGTCGCCCTTATCTTCAATCAATGCTTTCTGTCCAACGACTTCGACTTCTTTCAAATTCCGGCTATCGGGCGACACACTGATCTTCCCAATGTCAACCACAGGTTTGTCATTGGCGATAAGCACATTATTGATTGTTTTGGTACGATATCCGACGAAGGAAATAATTAGTTTGTACGTACCAACGGCGATTTTATCAATCAAAAAACTGCCTTTATCGTCGGTCGTTACGCCGGTAACGAGTTTACTGTCCGGGGTTTGAAGCGCGACGGTGGCAAACGGAACGGGTTTGGTTGTGGTCGAGTCGCTGAGGGAGCCGCTGATACGACCCGAATTCGATTGAGCGAAGGTTAATAATGGTACTAAACAAAGGAAGGTCAGGAACAAGTTTTTCATAACAGAAGAGAGTACAAAAGAATAGATAGCCTGCTAATGGTCAGACAATTAGTGCCCGTTTAGAATAACTACGGCGTAAAGTTAACGTGATGCAAAGCAAAGACAGATGACGTTAGAGTTATTTAACATTTCGACAAAATGCCGTTTTCAGTCGACCAACGGATACACTGGGTCGCGCTCCGCAAGCAGGTATTCCGATGTCAATGATGCAGGAAATACCTGCTCCGTTGCTTAAACAATCCTATTAATTTGGATCGGATTCTGCCAATAGATGCATGGATTTAATAATTCCATAATAAAAATATATTTCCGTTTTTAGTTGACGTTTTGCCAACATACGCATGGATTTAATAAAGCCCGAAATGTGTATTTGACGAATCAGGTGCTTTTACCTAATTTTGACTGGTTTTCTGCCATCTCATCCAGGTATAACAATCGGCTGGACGAGCAACCAAACGCAATCAACGCACTCAGCATGAGAGAGATACAGTTCCGCGAAGCCCTGCGGGAGGCTATGACGGAAGAAATGCGCCGGGACCCGCTGGTCTATCTAATGGGCGAAGAGGTCGCCGAATACAACGGTGCCTACAAAGTTAGCCAGGGTATGCTGGACGAATTTGGGCCGGAGCGGGTGATCGACACGCCCATTGCCGAACTCGGATTTGCCGGTATCGGGGTTGGCTCGGCCATCAACGGACTTCGGCCAATTATTGAGTTTATGACCTTCAACTTCTCGCTCGTTGCGATTGACCAGGTTATCAATTCGGCGGCCAAAATTATGTCGATGTCGGGCGGGCAATATTCCTGCCCCATCGTGTTTCGCGGACCAACGGGTAATGCCGGGATGCTGTCGAGTCAGCACTCGCAAAACTTCGAGAACTGGTTTGCCAATACGTCGGGTCTGAAAGTTGTGGTTCCCTCCAATCCCTACGACGCCAAAGGACTGCTCAAATCGTGCATCCGCGACAATGACCCGGTTATTTTCATGGAGTCGGAGTTGATGTATGGCGATAAGGGACAAGTGCCCGAAGAAGAGTACCTGATTCCGATTGGTCTGGCCAATGTGGTTCGGGAAGGCAACGATGTAACGATTGTATCGTTTGGCAAAATCATGAAAGTAGCCCTCGCAGCCGCCGATGAATTAGCCAAAAACGGCGTTTCGGCAGAAGTCATCGACCTGCGCTCGGTTCGCCCGATTGATTACGCAACGATTATTAAATCGGTGAAGAAAACTAACCGGTGTGTAATTGTGGAAGAGGCCTGGCCGTTGGCAGCTATCTCGTCGGAGTTGACCTACAATATTCAGCGCAATGCATTCGATTATTTAGATTCGCCGGTTATTCGGGTCAACAGCATGGATTTGCCCCTGCCCTACGCGCCAACACTCATCGAAGCGATTCTGCCCAACGTGAAACGCACCTTGCAGGCCGTCGAAGCAGTGATGTACAAGAAATAGATCAGCATAAATAGCATGAAAAAGCGTCGGCCTTACAGACCGACGCTTTTTTTTAGCCATAAAAAAGCCTGACTGGTTTGAGTAGTCAGGCGTTGATTGGCGCAATTATAGGTAAAACCACGAACGGGATAGAAAAGTTTAGGGGTTGCAAAATAGTAGCATAGTTTTTCATAATATTGCTATCCATGAGCGAACCTCTCGAAAAACCCATAAAAGGGCCACTTCTTAGGGTAAGTGGCCGCATTATTTACGAAGTCACCATTCAACATATTGGCCCGTTATCTGCTCTGCGCCAGCGCGAACCAACTGTCATATTCTTTTCCAACCTTCGTAAAGCGGTCGATGCCATTACGGCCGAACTGGCTCTGAACAACTGGCCGCCAAACGTTAATTACATGGCCGTTTACCGGGGTGTCAAGCAACGGGAATTTTACCGGTGTGACTTTCACGTAGCCGGAGCACCCGTTTTCCGGATTAAAGTTATTCCGCGCCTGTTAAACCCGGCCCTACCCCGGCTGGGTATTGACGAGAATCCAGCGAAGTAGCGCGGTGCTTTAGTCCGCGTAACCGCAGGTTAACGTGCCCCGGGCTAATAATTCCCAGCGACAACTTAGCCTACGGCTACGCGGGCTGAAGCACCACGCTACAGACAGGTCAATACGCTTTCAAACTCAAATCCAGGCTTTTAATCTGGTGGGTCAACGCCCCGGACGAAATAAAATCGACACCCGTTTCGGCATACGCCCGCAGGTTTGTCTCGTCGATACCGCCCGATGCTTCGGTCACAATCCGGCCGTTGATAAGCCGTACCATCTCGCGGATACCATCGGGCGAGAAGTTATCCAACAAAATAACATCCACCTGCCCAACCCGAAGTACTTCTTCCACTTCGGCGCGGTTCCGGGTTTCCACTTCGATACGTAACTGCCGACCCGTTTCTTTCAAATACGCAACAGCCTGGGTAATAGCGGCTTCGATACTTCCGGCATAATCGACATGGTTGTCTTTTATCAGAATCATGTCGTACAGCCCGAAACGGTGGTTGACAGCCCCACCAATTTTCGTCGCCATTTTCTCGCAGATACGAAAGTTGGGGGTCGTTTTGCGGGTATCGAGCAGCTTCGCCCGTGTGCCTTCCAGCAGATTCACTAACTCGCGGGTGTGTGTCGCAATACCGCTCATGCGCTGCATACAATTCAGCACCAAACGCTCGGCGGTCAGAATATTCCGGGCATTGCCGCTAACGGTCAGCACAATGTCGCCGGGTTTTATGCTGTCTCCGTCGTGCATGAGCACATCCACGACAAAAGCCGGGTCAACTTCGGTAAAAATGGCCTTTGCCACGTCGACGCCCGCTAAAATACCGGCTTCTTTCACCAACAACCGGGCGCGTTTCTGGGCATCAGCCGGAATGGTCGATAAGGAAGTATGGTCGCCGTCGCCAACATCTTCGGCCAACGCTAACTGGATAAACTCGTGTAGATTCATGCCTGCAAGGTAGCAGATTATTTTTTTGCGTAAATCCTGGTCGGGTCGTTAGTGCAGAAATGAATCCCCGCTTTGAAGCCCCGCTGAAGGGGATTATGCGCTGTGCTGCGTCGATAAACTCGTCAGCAGGGCTTCACCCGACCAGACCGATCTGCGCCTGACAGTAAGTCAACTTGTTGTCAGGGGCAGATCGGTCTGTTTGTCTAAAATTTTAGACATTCCCTTTTTCATATATAAAAAAATACCGTCCGTCGGCGTGCTTGTCAGTTTGAGGAATTCACAGAGTCACCTATAATTTGTACGCTACACTCAGCAAACCGCTAAAGGCATTTCGGTTGGTATACCCTACCGGAACGGCTACTCTGGAAACGAGATGATAGGATGGCTCTAAGGAAAAGAGAAGCTTATTCGATAAACTAAATCGAAAAACGACCTGCGCATTTCCACCCAGGCGAAATGTCTGCTCAGTATCTGCGTTGGCACCTGGCTCGGACAAAATCATCCCATCTTTATTGGTTTTATAACTTTTAAAACTACCTGGTAACCATTCGCCTATGGCCCCCACACCGGCAAATACATTGAACCGATTACCAGCAATTAAACGATAAGAAACGGTGACCGGAATTAGTAGATATCGAGCCGTTATAGTTGAGTACGTTGTAATGTTTGGACTGCTGGTAATGGGATAAGTTTGACTGTATCTATATTCTCTCTTTGATGTCAAAATCTTAACGTCAAAGAGCAGTTGTTTAACTGTGTACGATAGATCGACCCCATAGCTCAGGGCTACTGGATTTTTTATAGCGGCTCCATTTACCCCACTTGGAAGATTAACCTTATACTGATCCAGAGATACGACAGGTCCCAGCGACCAGTAGCGGTTTTGTGCGTGTAACGGAGAGAAACAGCACAAACTCGCGATGCAAATTGAAAAGATGAACCGTTTCATAAGCGGACATGATTTAGGGAATATATAAAAATGAACGTTGCCTAATACTTATAAACGAGCAGGCTTCGGTAAAAGGTAGAGGGCAAAATCCATGTTTCAATCATAGATTTGTCGATAATCCCCATTACTGTGTTTATTGAAAGTTCGCACCTCAAAATTCACACGGCTTCGGGGATTTTCCATTAAGTTTAAACAGCTTCACTATTAAACTCCTCTTGTTGCGAGGTCCATCCTAAAAAAATTCTCATTACTTTTCTTTGGTTTAATGGTGAAACATTGAATCAGTTGAGAAAGCCCCCTACCGTCGCCAAACTGTTGTGGGGCTTTTTCGTGACAAAGGTTAATCCTTTTTCATCATATAATCAAACTTCATATCACTAATCGAAGAAAGTTTATATAAAGAGTAAACCAAATATTGAGTATTAGTACCTATAGTTTAGTGGTTATTTTTACTGTCAATTAAAGCCTAAATGTCAATTAACAGTATATAATAGGGTAATGTAGCGAAAACACGTAAGCTGGCCCTTTATCAATAAAGTGACATTAATGATGTAAACTTATACTTTCATTATTCGACGTAGTATATTGATTTGAAGAAATTAATCGCCGAATAAATTTTTTAGTAGCCCCAGTTGAAACCGGGGGAGCCGCCGACAAACCCCTGCGTTGCATTAACCGTTTCACCGGTTTGCCGAATGCCCAAACCGGTGAAACGGTTAATGCAACGCGATTTTTATTTTGTAAACCCACAGCTAAAGCGGTGGGCTTATAGGGGTCTATTCGGCGGTTATTTAATACAAGTCAATTTACTACGCCGGATAAGGTCAACAATTAGCGGTCTGATTTGGGAGAGAGTAAATACTGCAAATCCTGTCGGGAACCTCTTGCATTCCTCTGAAAATGGTGCGAAATTTGTCATCCGCAAAGGAAAAAGATGAAGCAACCCCGTGTGATACAACGCCTTTCCAGTTTTATGCTGGCAACCCTGCTGCTGTTTACAGCCGTTTGGGGACATGGCAACGTGACACAGGCCAAGCCGTTAACGCCGAAGAAAGCGGTTACCGAGCAGGCAAAAGCGGGCAAAGCAACCGACGCGCCCCTGTCGGATGCCCAACTCAGCGCGGCTCAGTTCGAAGCGGTCGTTACGCCCGCCATTCAATTGGGGGATTCGGGTCAGACAGCGTTTCTGCTTCCGGCCCCAATGCTGCTTATTTTACTGTTGCTGAACGTCTCGATTCGTCGGCATTTTACGTTTCCGCATTTCTATTTTTCTTACTTCAGGCATGTCTTTGGGCACGCCATTGCGCCCAACGCGCCCTGATGCAGTGCCCGGCCTCCCGGCCTGGTAACTACGTATTTATTTCCCTTTCAATTCGTTTATTTCTCATCACCGACGAGTCACCGACTCGTTATGACTCATGCAAAACAGAACAGGAATTCTCATTCTGACGGGCGTTATTGCAGCCATCTGCATCTACTTCCTGTCATTCACCTTCGTCTCGCGGAACATCAAGTCCGACGCCGAAGCGTACGCCACCACGAAACAGGGGCTGGTTGACCGCAACAAAAAACAGCATTACCTCGATTCGCTCTGGAAAGAGCCGGTTTACTTAGGCAGTACGCTTCAGGAAGTTACCGAACGCGAACTGGGATTAGGCCTTGACCTTCAGGGCGGTATGCACGTTGTGCTGGAGGTTTCGCCTGCCGATATTCTGCGTGGCTTATCCGGCAATAACCGCGACCCTAAATTTAATCAGGCACTGAAACAGGCTCTTGAAGACCAGAAAACGAGCAGCACATCGTTCGTGGACCTGTTTGCTAATGCATTCAAAAAAGCCGCTCCCGATACTAAACTGGCAACCGTATTTGCAACCAGTGCAAACCGGAGCAAAATCAACTTCCAATCGACGGATACCGAAGTGCGGAAGCTGCTGAATGACGAAGTGAACGGTGCCATCACGCGGGCCTACCAGATTATTCAGGCGCGGGTTGACAAATTTGGTGTAGCCAACCCGAACATTCAGCGGTTGCCGGGTTCGGGTCGGATTCAGATCGAATTACCGGGCGTCGATAACCCGGAGCGTGTACGTCGTCTGTTAACGGGCGCGGCCAAACTTGAATTTACGGAGGTTTATCGCCTGAACGAACTGGCTCCAGCCCTCGAAGGCATGGGCGCGTATCTGCTCAGTCAGGAAGCTACCCGCAAAGCTGCGTTGAAAACGACAGCTATAACAGCACCCGCTACCGGCTCGGCAGCTAAAGGCGCATCGAGTCTGGAATCGCAACTGGCGCAGGGCAGCAAGGGCGATTCGACGGGCAAAGCAAAGGGCGACACAGCAGCCGCTGCCGCACAGGGCACCGCGTTGACACAGTTATTTCTGCCGGTTGGTCAGGATCAATTGGGTGTTTATTTGAAAGATACCGCCCGTGCCAACGCCGTGCTGAACGCGCCTGAAGTACGGGGCCTGTTCCCGGCTGACGTTGTTTTTGCCTGGGACCGCAAAACGTTCAAAGCAACGGATGGCAAAGAAATCCTGTCCATTTATTTCCTCAAAAAAGCCGGTGGCCGTGCGCCCCTCGAAGGCGACGTAATTACCGATGCTGCGAACGATTACGACGACCGGGGTCGTCCGGAAGTGACCATGAACATGAACCCCGAAGGTGCCCGGAAATGGAAAAACCTGACGGCAGCAAACGTGGGTCGGCCCGTAGCGATTCTGTTAGACAACTTAGTGTACACCGCTCCAAACGTACAGAACGAAATTCCGAATGGCCGGTCGAGCATCTCGGGCAATTTCACGGTAGAAGAAACCAAAGACATGGCTAACGTACTGAAAGCCGGTAAGTTACCTGCTCCAACCAACATCGTGGAAGAAAGTGTGGTGGGTGCTACGCTGGGTTCCGAAGCGGTAAGTGCCGGTGTCCTGTCGTCGGTAGTTGGTATTCTGCTGGTGCTGGCGTTTGTTGTGTTCTACTACAACCGCGCTGGCTTCATTGCCGATATTGCCCTGTTGGTTAACTTATTCTTTTTGCTGGGTGTGATGGCCTCGCTGGGTGCCGTACTGACTATGCCGGGTATTGCCGGTATCGTCCTGTCAATCGGTATGGCGGTGGATGCCAACGTGCTTATTTTCGAGCGGATCAAAGAAGAACTGGCGTTAGGTAAGGGCTTCAAGCAAGCGGTTACGGACGGTTTCCAGAACGCCCTGTCGTCTATTATCGACTCCAACGTAACGACCTTCCTGACAGGTATCGTTCTGTTTATGTTCGGAACGGGTTTGATTCTGGGTTTTGCTACCACGCTGATTATTGGCATTCTGACTTCGCTGTTCGCGGCTATTTTTATCACCCGCATCCTGCTGGAGTACTACATCCGCAACGGTAAAACGCTGTCGTTCACGTCGTCGTGGGCAAAAAACCTCTTCAAGGATTCTAACTTCGACTTCGTGTCGCGCCGGAAACTGTACTATACGGTTTCGTCGGTTATTATTGCGGCTGGTATCATTTCGGTTATTTTCAAAGGGTTCGGCTTAGGTGTTGACTTCAAGGGCGGTCGCTCGTATGTAGTCCGTTTTGAGAAAGCCGTAAGCACAGATGACGTTCGCACATCGCTGGCAAGTGTACTGGGCACATCGCCGGAAGTGAAAACCTATGGCGGCACGGGTATCGGTGCCAATCAGGTGAAAGTGACGACACCGTATCTGATTGACGACAACACACCGGGCGCGGATAAAAAAGCCGAAGCGGCCATTTATAGTGGGCTAAGCAGTATCAAAGGCAATCCGGCCAAAATCGAAAGTTCGCAGAAAGTCGGTCCAACCATTGCGTACGACATCCTGACGTCAGCCCTGTGGTCAATTCTGCTGGCGGTCGCCGTGGTATTCATTTACATCCTGATTCGGTTCAAACGGCTGGCTTTTGGCTACGGTGCCGTAGTGGCAATGTTCCACGATGTACTGATTATTCTGGCTATTTTCTCAATCTTCAATGGCTTGCTTCCTTTCTCGTTAGACATTGACCAGGCATTTGTTGGTGCGTTGCTAACGATTATGGGGTATTCGATGAACGATACGGTTGTTGTTTTTGACCGCGTACGCGAATACCTGGCGGAGAACAAAGGCAAGAAAGAAAGCATCCCGGCCATTATCAACAACGCCCTGAATGCAACGCTGAGCCGCACGGCCGTAACCGGTTTCTCAACGATTCTGGTCTTGTTAGTGCTGTTTATTTTCGGGGGCGAAACCATCCGAGGCTTCTCGTTCGCCATGCTGATTGGGGTTATTGTTGGTACGTATTCATCACTCTTCGTGGCTACGCCAATTGTCGTTGACTCGCTGAGCCGCGATCAGGAAAAAGATGCTGCGATACCGCTTACCGCTACTGTTGAGAAGAAAACAGGCTTCGACGCCGTTCCAACCGACTTCACGAGTGCTGCACCCGCCACACCCGAAGAGTTTACGGCCAAGAAGGAAAAGAAAGAGAAGAAGCCACTGATTCGGCCTTCGCAGTCGTAGGTTCAAAGAGCGAAAGAGTGGAAGAGTGGAAGAGTGAAAAAGCGAATTCTGTGAGGCCGTTTTTTTCACTCTTTCACTCTTTCGCTCTTTCACTCATTATAATTCGTATATTTCCCAGCGTTTTACCCAAGAATCTATTTCTAAACGACACAATCACCAAACTCTATTTTCCTGCATGGAAACGAAATTAAGGACAGTTGATACAACCAGCATCTGGCGGAAGAAGCCCTTAGCGGCCTACGAAGCCGATATGAAAAAGAGCGAACTAAAGCGGGTGCTGACACGCTGGTCGCTCACCTCGCTTGGTATTGGTGCCGTTATTGGCGGGGGCGTATTTGTACTGACCGGCATTGCCGCCAACGAATGGGCCGGTCCGGCACTGGCACTGGCCTTCGTCATGGCGGGTGTTGCCTGTGCGTTTGCGGCTTTATGCTACGCCGAATTTGCCTCTATCCTACCCGTCGAAGGCTCAGCTTACGCGTACTCATACGGTACAGTCGGTGAAATTTTCGCCTGGCTTATTGGCTGGAACCTGATTCTTGAATACATGATGGGTGCCACAACGGTAGCCGTAAGCTGGTCGGGCTATTTCGAAAAATTACTTCATCTGCTTGGCATCAATCCACCGATCTGGCTGATGAACGATCCCGTTACGGCGCAGGAAAAAGCGGAGAAGCTAAGGGCGGCTGGTGAAAACATTCCCGATTTCAGTTTTGCGGTTAACTTGCCCGCATTCCTGATCGTTTGGTGCGTTACCTATATATTGGTAAAAGGCATTAAAGAAGCGGCAAGCACGAATAATGCCATCGTGATTCTGAAAGTAGCCACCGTTATTTTCGTTATCATCGCCGGTTCATTCTATGTCGATATTGCCAACTGGACACCCTTCATTCCCAATCCGGTTATTGACGCGGGTGGTCAGCAACATTACGGATTCAACGGAATTGTGACAGCCGCTGGGATTGTCTTCTTCGCTTACATCGGCTTTGATGCCGTTTCGACACAGGCCGGCGAAGCCATCAATCCTAAAAAAGACGTTCCCTTTGCCATTATCGCATCGCTGATTATCTGTACCGTACTGTATATTCTGGTTTCGCTCGTGCTGACCGGCATGGTAAAATATGACGCGCTGGACCTGAAAGCACCGGTAGCACAGGCTTTTGCCGATCAGGGCCTGACATGGGCGGTTTACCTGATTACGATTGCCGCCATTGCCGGTTTAACGTCTGTCATGCTGGTAATGATGCTCGGTCAGACCCGGATTTTTCTGGGTATGGCGAAAGACGGACTGCTGCCTAAAAATCTGTTTGCGTCCATTCACCCGACGTTCAAAACGCCCTGGAAAAGTACGATTCTGGTCGGTGCCATTGTCTCGACGGTTGCCGCCCTGACGCCCATCGACAAAGTGTCGGAGTTATGTTCATCGGGAACGCTGCTGGCTTTTGCCATGATTTGCGGAGCCGTGTGGCTGCTGCGCGTTCGGGAACCAAATCTGGAACGCCCCTACCGGACGCCCGCCCTGCCTGTTGTGGCTACGCTGGGTATCTGCGCCAACCTGTATCTGATGTATAATTTACGGACAGACACCAAAATTTCATTCGTAATCTGGTGTTCGCTCGGCGTTGTCGTCTATTTCCTGTATAGCCGCCGACATAGTCATCTGAATAATACGGAAGAGTAAATTAGTGTGATCTGTATCAAATAGCAAACGACCCCCGGCAACTTGTCGGGGGTCGTTTGCATTAGTCTATAGACTAAACATCTCGCTAACGAAGTGTAGCTTTGTTGCAAGATGACTTCAACTGAATTGTTTGGGTATGCTTCGGCCATCGTTGTTGGCTTAGTAATTGGATTAGCCGGGGGCGGTGGCTCTATTTTGACCGTGCCTATTTTTGTGTACGTCTTTCATATTCCAACGGTGCTGGCAACAACCTATTCGCTGTTTGTGGTTGGCTCAACGTCACTAATCGGCTCCGCAAATCATATCTGGAAAAAGCGCGTTGATTTGCACGTAACCCTTGCCTTTGCACTACCCTCGTTTGTATCGGTCTATTTAAGTCGGCGTTTCTTATTACCCGCCCTGCCCGATCCGCTGTTTCAAGTTGGGCAGTTCGTTCTGCCGAAAAGCAATGCCATTCTCTATTTCTTCGCCATCGTTATGATTATTGCGGCCCGCGCCATGATTCGGAGCGATCAGCCGGAACGGGGTGAGGCTGCCGATGGTCGTCCGCGCTACGGCAGTCTGGCACTCGATGGGCTGGCCGTTGGGCTGCTAACGGGCACGATTGGTGCTGGGGGCGGCTTCCTGATCGTGCCCATGCTCGTACTGCTGGCAGGATTGCCCATTAACCGGGCCGTGGCTACGTCGGTATTAATTATTGCGGTGAACTCGTTCGTCGGCTTTCTGGGCGATATTCATCATACAGACCTGAACTGGAATTTTCTATTGCCCTTTACCGGTTTATCCATTGTCGGGATTTTTGTCGGCATGTATTTAGCCCGGTTCGTGGCACCCGATCAACTCAAAAAAGGGTTTGGCTGGTTTGTGCTGGCAGTAGCTATTTACATGATTAGTCGGGAGTTACTGTAATGCGGACAGTCCGCCATCCGGCAGAGACCCGCACCTGGTATTAAAAGCGGGTTTCCATCCGCATTACAAAATGATAATCGAACAACTTTATACGGGCTGCTTAGCGCAGGGGGCTTATTATATCGAAAGCAAGGGTGAAGCGGCTATCATTGACCCGCTTCGGGAAACGTCGCCGTACACTCGCAAAGCCGGGAAAGCCGGTGCCCGGATTAAATACGTTTTTGAGACGCATTTCCACGCCGATTTTGTGTCGGGCCATTTAGATTTAGCCAAAAAAACGGGGGCAACCATCGTTTACGGCCCCAATGCCAATACCAGCTACGCCGTTCACCATGCAACCGATGGCGAAACATTTGCTCTGGGAGACGTAACGATTAAGGTCCTGCACACACCCGGCCACACACCTGAATCGACAACGTATCTGCTCATTGATGAAATCGGAAAAGACCGGGCCATTTTCACCGGCGATACACTATTTATCGGCGATGTGGGTCGCCCGGACCTCGCCATCAAGGGCGACCTGACCGAACGCGACCTTGCCGGTATGCTTTACGACAGTCTGCACGCAAAAATTCTACCCTTAGCCGACGACGTTATCGTTTATCCGGCGCACGGGGCCGGTTCGGCTTGTGGAAAGAACATGAGCAAGGAAACCACCGATACACTGGGCAATCAGAAACGGTTCAATTACGCGCTGAGGGCCAAATCGAAGGCCGAGTTCATTGAGAAAGTGCTCGACGGATTGACCACAGCACCCGCCTATTTTGCCGAGAATGCCCGGCTCAATAAGGAAGGCTATGAACCCATCGACGCCGTTATGAAACGCGGCAACCATGCCCTTTCGCCCAACGCGTTTGAAGCGGCCGTAAACGAAACGGGTGCATTGGTTTTAGATGTTCGGGATGCCCTTGATTTCGCTAAAGGATTTATTCCCAATTCCATTAATATTGGTTTGAATGGCCAGTTTGCGCCTTGGGTTGGGGCGTTGATTCCCGATTTAATGCAGCCCATTGCGCTTGTTACGCCCGTTGGTCAGGAACATGAAACCGTTTTGCGGCTGGCCCGTGTTGGGTATGACAGTTGCATTGGCTTTTTGGAAGGTGGCTTTTCAAGCTGGCAACAGGCCGGTAAAGACGTCGACATAATTGACTCCATTTCGGCAGAAGAGTTTGCCCAACGGCGGCAGCAAAACCCGACTATAGCGGTAGTCGATGTGCGCAAACCCGGCGAGTTTGCCGTTGAACACGTTACGGATGCCGAAAATTTTCCATTAGACAATCTCAACGATCACATGGCCGAAATCCGGCGCGACGAGCCGGTTTATGTTCACTGCGCCGGGGGCTATCGCTCAATGATCGCCAACTCCATCCTCAAAGCGCGGGGTTTCGACAACGTTGTGAACGTGGAAGGTGGTCTGGCTGCCATCCGAAATGCGGCTGTTCCATTGACTGCCGAACTACCTGACACGCACTGAATTAACCGATTATGCTCGAATTTATTACGCAACCCTGGCCCTGGTACGTGGCCGGAACGCTCATTGGCCTGACCGTACCGACGTTGCTCATTTTGGACAATAAAGCGTTTGGCATCTCTTCGTCACTCCGGCATATATGCGCGGCTTGCCTGCCTGCTAACCTTCCTTTTTTTAGCTACGACTGGCGCAAAGAAGCCTGGAATCTGTGGTTTGTGGGCGGCATACTGCTTGGCGGGGTCATTGGCGGGACGCTGCTAAAAAACCCGGTTGCCATGACCATCGCCCCCGACACGATACGCGACCTACAGGCATTGGGCATCCGCGATTTTGCCAGTGGATTATTGCCAACAGATATTTTTAACTGGAGCAATTTATTGACGGACAAAGGGCTGATTTTCTTTATGCTTGGTGGATTTCTGGTCGGTTTTGGAACGCGCTATGCGGGTGGCTGCACGTCGGGCCACGCCATCATGGGGCTGTCAAATTTGCAATGGCCGTCGCTCATCGCCACCCTGAGTTTCATGGCTGGCGGCTTCGCTATGACGCATGTAGGATTACCGTATCTGATGCGCTGGGCCGGATTTTGAGCAGGCAAACTATTTTTTTCGACCAATTTTATTGGCTCCATTCAATGAATTACATAGAACCTAAAGCGACACAAAAACCGATAACGGCTCATCCAACCCGCTCAAAACCAGCGAACTGGAAATTTGGCTTGGTCGGCGTCTTTTTTGGCATTGTGTTCGTGAAAGCCGAAGTGATTTCGTGGTTCCGAATTCAGGAAATGTTCCGGCTCGATTCGTTTCACATGTACGGCGTTATTGGCACCGCTGTTTTGGTTGGCATGGGTTCCGTATTCCTGATCAAAGGCCTGAATATCAAAACATTACAGGGTGAAGCGATTACTATTGCACCCAAGCAATTCAGCCGGGGACAGATTTATGGCGGCTTATTGTTCGGTTTTGGCTGGGCCATTACAGGTGCCTGTCCGGGGCCGTTGTTCGCACAAATTGGCGCGGGCTATTCTGTTGTGCTTGTCACGCTGCTCAGTGCCATTGCCGGTACGTGGGTGTACGGTGCCATCCGCAACTATTTGCCTCATTAGTCATTATTGTGGTGTCGGGTTCTCAAACCATAACTGTCGGGCAAGCTTACGGGCCAGCCAAATTATCTATCG
>CAXTKE010000001.1:196696-781464 GCA_964244845.1 uncultured Spirosoma sp. | reverse complement strand
ATTTGGCTGGCCCGTAAGCTTGCCCGACAGTTATGGTTTGAGAACCTGACACCACGGGTGCATCGGAAAATCAGAAAACTATCGGGTGCGTTAAGCGTTAATTGAAAATGCATACGTCGCCATTTTTCCTCAACCATCTCGCCGATTTTCTGCAAACCGAATTAGAAACCAATCGTTACGCAGGGGACGAACAGGGTGGTGTTTATCATCCGGGCGAACGGCCTATACAGCGGATTGGGCTGGTGCTGGAGCCATTTTCTGACCTGCCCGCCTGGGTTAGCCAAACGCAGGTCGACGCGCTCTGGCTGCACCGCCCGTGGCAGGTAGACCCGGCCACGCTGCCGCCCGGTGTCGGAATCATGACCCACCACCTGCCCTTCGACGAAACGCTGACAATGGGCTATAACAAACGATTAGCTGTCCAAATCGGGGCTATTGGAGTGCTGGAGCCGCTTGGCTATAAACAGGATGAGACCGTCAATGGGACATTACTGCCGCAGCGGCCCATTGGTATGCTGGTGGATGTTGCCGAACAGGAATTTGATGCCTGGCTTTCGACCGTTAAAAACCTGTTTGGCGGATATGACCGGGCCGAAGCGGGGCATGGTGCCGGTGGCTGGCATGGTGTCAATAACCGAATAGCCGTGGTGGGTGCTATGACCGATGATCTCGTTCGGGAAGCGGCCCGGCGGGGAGCGCATCTGTACCTGACGGGGTCCTATCGGAAACCCGGTCAACAGGCCGTCGATGAAACCGGTATTGCGGTCATTGCCGTTGGGCATCGCCGAAGCGAGGTATGGGGCCTTCGGGCACTGGCCGATTTGTTCCGCGAACGCTGGCCGGTCGAGTGCATCGTGTACGAACAGCCAATCATCAGTAAATTGTGAATAAGTTTTTAAGGAGTAAGTGGTAAGAAGAAATAACGGGAGTAATCACTCCAAGCGCGTCCGCCACTTATTCCTTACTGCTTACCACTTAAAAACTGACCCCTTACTACTCAATATCGCGGGGGTCGGGCGCAACGCGGGTGTTATCGTAAAAGGTGTTTATCAAGGCCATGTCGTCGTCGGAAATACTGAAATTGAGTACGTCGAAGTTTTCCTGAATGCGGTCGTATTTCACCGATTTCGGAATGGTAATGACATCATGTTGTAACGACCAGCGCACCAGAAGCTGGTACGTCGACTTTTCGTATTTTTCAGATAGGGCAACCAATTTCGGGTCGTTTTGCTTCTCGCCCCGCACTAAGGGCGCGTATCCTTGGGGCTGAATGGTTTTTTGGCGGCAATAGTCCAGTACATCAGGCAGGTAGCAGTAGGGGCTGAACTCGATTTGATTGATGGCGGGTGTAATATGGGCGTCGATTAGTAATTCATCCAAATGCGCCGGATAGTAGTTCGAGACGCCAATGGCGCGGGCGCGACCGTCGCTGTAGATTTTTTCGAGTGCCCGCCAGGTTTCGACCCGGTGTTCCTTAACGGGCCAGTGAATCAGGTATAAATCCACAACATCGAGTCCTAAACGGTCCAGACTGCGGTTAAACGCCCTTAGCGTACGCGTATAGCCCTGGTCGTCGTTCCAGACTTTGGTGGTAATGAAAATATCACTTCGGGGAATGCCGCTGCTTCGGATGGCGTCGGCTACTTCGCGTTCGTTACCGTAGGCGGCTGCTGTGTCGATGAGTCGGCAACCCGCTTCGAGTGCCCACTCAACGGCCTGCCTTACTTCGTCATTGTGTTTGGGCGCGTAAACACCAAGACCCAGCAGCGGCATCTCAACGCCATTATTAAGTGTGGTAGAGGGTATAGTCATCCGAAAAAGGCATTGTTTCATATATTAATGAAAAAACGTAATAAGATGTTTTAAAATACTTACAGTCTGGTTAGGAAACGCAACTGGCTATTGTGCCGTATGTTTGTCTGCCGACACGACCTTCCGCCCATTTATGCGACCACACTACCTAATTGCTACCTTACTTTTTTTTAGCTTGTCAGTTGCGTGGTCGCAGCCGGTCCGGTCGGCTGGGTCGGTTCGGTACTCGGTAGAAGTAGGGGGGCTGGCAGCGTCGGGACCGCAAAATCCGTTTTGGTTTCGGGCTAATCAATACAGCATCGTGCCGGTGCGCGGGTCGCTTGGAACGGTCCGGTTTGGTCTGTTACGAGATTATAAACCCCGGCCCGACTCGGCAACAACGCGTAAATCCCGTTTCGACTGGGGCTTTGGGCTATATGCCGTCGCCAACGCCGGTCCCCGTCCCTCGGCCGACAATCCGGCTATTCTTCTGCCCGAAGCCTACGTAAAGGTGCGGTTTGGCGTTCTGGAACTCTACGGTGGCAACCGGCGCGAAGTCATTGGTTTAGGTGATACGCTGCTGACTTCGGGCTTTGTGGCCTGGTCGGGCAACGCACTCCCTTTTCCTAAAATTCAGCTACACACACCGGACTTTGTACCCATCGGGTTTACCAAAAAACTACTGGCTTTTCGGGCAGGATATGCACACGGCTGGCTCATTAATTCGTATATCCAGGGCAGTTACCTTCACCACAAATACCTGTATGGACGATTCGGTAAGCCGAACTGGCATTTTCGGATGTACGGCGGGCTAAACCATCAGGTGCAGTGGGGCGGTCATGCCGATTACCTGATTGGAACACCACTGGCCGTAAATGGGAGTCTGTCAACGTCGTTTCAGGATTATCTGTCGCTGGTAACCGGTCGCTACCCCGATGCGCTGGAGAACGACCGGTTTACGGGTTTCGACGGCACTAATCGCTTGGGCAATCATGTTGGCAGCTACGATATAGCGTTTGAGTGGAAGGGAAAGCGACACAACTGGCTGCTCTACCACCAGCATATGTATGACGATGCCTCGGGGCTGGCCCTGCAAAATGTGCCGGACGGATTAACAGGGTTGCGCTTGCTGAACCAGTCGGGCCATGATACCCGGTTTTGGTTCCGGCGGGTGGTGCTCGAATGGCTGAGTACGACCAACCAGAGCGGCCCCACCTTCGACCCATCGGCCCGGTATCAGGGAGCCGATAACTACTTCAACCACAGCCAGTACATTCAGGGATGGTCGTATCACGGGCGCACCATCGGAACGCCGTTTATCATGCCCCGCCCGGATTTGACGCCGGACATTGGCAACGGATTTGGCGGCAACGGCTATTACCCCAACAACCGGGTTGTGGCGTGGTATCTGGGGGCTATCGGGGCTTTCCGGCATGGGCCAACGCTGACCACACGGGTATCGTATAGCCGAAATTTCGGTTCCTACAAACAACCTTATCCACAGGTATTTCATCAGTTGTCCACATCGCTGGCAACACAGTGGCCTATCCCTAAATGGCCGGGCACTCAACTGATTACTTCGCTGGCTCTCGACCGGGGCGAACTGATGCCCAATAATTTTGCAGGCTATATCAGTCTGAAGAAAAGCTGGTGAGGTTGCACTTCAGGGAGAGTTTACACCGGGTTTCAACCCGGTGTACTCGCCCTGCAAATCAATCGTTTTTAATTTCTTTTTAATTCGACGAATCCATTTGGAAGAAATAGCCGTATAGTCAAATGCAGTAAGCTTTCTGATTTACTCCCAACAACTTTTTATGACTAAGTTATTCCAAAATCGAATCCGCATCGTTGCCGGTCTGCTCGTCGTTGGTGCCCTGCTGACCCTGAATGCCTGCCAGGATCACCGCTTATCGCCCGATCCGGCTACCTTACCCGATGCCACAATTTACGCGCTGAACGACGCGAACCAATTGCTACGGCTAAATATCCGAAGTTCCGGTACGCCGTTGGCAACGATGGGTATTACGGGTACGGATGGTCAGAATGGCGAGCGTATAGTGTCGATTGATTTCCGGCCTGCAACGGGTCAACTCTACGGGGTGAGTAACCTGAGCCGGTTGTTTGTCATCAACCCGGCAACCGGTGCGGCCCGTCCGTTAACCAGCACCCAGTTTACGCCCGGTATTGCGGGGAGTGTAATAGGGATGGACTTCAACCCCACCGTCGACCGCATTCGGCTGGTTAGTCCGAACGGTCAGGATTTACGGCTGAATCCGGAAACGGGTACGGTTGTGGCTACCGACGGGTCGATTAATGGCGTATCGGGCGCGATGATTACCGAAGTGGCCTATACCAACAACCGCGCGGGTCAGACCACGACCACACTCTATGACATTGATCCCGCCACCGACCGGCTTTACATTCAGAACCCGCCAAACAACGGCACATTGACCGATGTTGGTCCATTAGGTTTAGATATTACCGGCGCGGCTGGTTTTGATATTGCGCCCGGAGACAACACACAGGGGCTGGTGGCGGTGACCTTTAACGGCGCATCAGAACTCCAGCAGATTAATCTGGCAACGGGTCGTTTGCAGAAATTGGGCAACCTGCCCGGCACAATTATCGGCCTGGCAATCCCGACAGAACCCGTTGCGTATGCCATTGATGGTGGAAACAGCCTGCTCATTTTCAATCCTATGAATCCGTCGCCCATTGCGAAACCGATTACGGGACTTCAGGCTGGCGAGATGATTTATGGCATTGACTTCCGGCCTGTAAATGGCCAACTGTATGCCATTGGCAGTACCAGCCGACTGTATACCATCAACACGTCGAGTGGCGCGGCTGCTCAGGTTGGAGCCGGTCCGTTGAGTACGCTGCTCGTGGGCAATGATGTTGGTTTCGATTTCAACCCCACCGTCGACCGGATTCGGGTGATCACCAATTCGGGTCAGAATCTGCGACTGAATCCGAATGACGGGACCGTTGCCGCTGTAGATGCCGCCCTGAATCCGGGAACACCGAACGTAACCGCTTCGGCTTATACCAACAACTTTGCCGGTGCCACAACCACCGCGCTCTATAACATTGATACCAAGACCACTACGGCTATGCTTTTCCTGCAAACGCCACCCAACAACGGTACGCTTGTGCCGGTGGGTTCGCTGGGCTTCACGGCAGAAGGGGCTAACGGGTTCGATATTGGGGGCACATCGGGTACGGCCTACGCCCTGCTTCGCTCAAATGGCTCAACCCGGATTTACACCGTCAATCTGACAGATGGCTCGACTACATCGGGTGCGCTACTGCCGGGCAACCCAACGGTTCGCGGGTTTGCACTTGGGTTAGGTTTCTAATTTGATGGATTATTTACAACAAATGCCCGCTTCGTTCGTGAACGAAGCGGGCATTCATGTTTACTGCCTACCATCTGTTTAAGGCCATTCCAACTGTTTGCCCGAAAAGTGAATCTGGTTTTTAACGAAATCAGCTAATCCCGTAACTCATGACAAATCCAGCCCGCACTAACTCATTAACGAAGTATTCTTTGCTAATGCTCATCGTCATTTTCTCTGGCGGATGCAGTAAAGAACCAATCCCGCAACTTGTAACCGGCGACTGGTTATGGGAGGGTTCATCGGGTGGGATTGGGGGTATGGTGATTAAGCCCCAACCATCGCAACGCATTGTTTTGACCTTCTCAGGTGATGGTCAATTTAGTGTTCGTCAGAATGACACGCTGGCTTACACAGGCACATTTCAGATAACCAAAGCGCACAGTATCTACTCTGGTAAAGAGGAATTTGCTATTAAAACGCAACAGATACAGACAGGGTATCAGCAAAAAATCCGGCCGCTACTTGTCATTGACGGTGTCGTTACAGCCCTATCATCAACCAGGTTATCCATCGGCGATAATACGTATGATGGTTTTGGGAGCAGTTTTGTGAAAAACTGACGAAGTGCTTCACTGGTCGTCGATGAACCGGGCTGGCGTACCAGTAAATACCCTCGCCGGTCGATTTCATTTTGGGTGGTGCGCCAATGCGACCGAGTTCCTTTTTGACATAGGATAATCAGGCCACGTATCGGTCAAAAAATGTCTTTGGATTGATAATTTCCGTATTGCCGATTGTTCCCAAATCTAACAAGTCCCCATCCCCGGTAATGACAAAATCAGCGTTGATGAACAGAGCCACCTGCAAAACGTTATTGTCGTCTGGATCGCGGGAGTCGGTTGGAAGTTCGTTGGTGGGATAAACAAGTTGTGCATCTGCTTTGACTTGTGAAAGAATATCTTCCTGTAACGACACAGGCAATTTAAACTTTGTCTTGCTTAGAATCTCAGTTAACTCCGCAAGCATCCATTCTGAGGTGTAAAGGCTGTATCGTTCAGCGCAAAACTGATACACTTCGACCGTGGATTTTTTGAAGATAAAAGCTGAAATAAGGACGTTTGTATCGAAAACAATCGATGTAGAAGCAGGCAAACTGGCCATGATTTGCTATGGGTGCTAACTGATGTTGCACAGAACGGGCCAATAGTCCTTGCGAGTAGCGAACAAATATATTTCTTTTAATTTTATTTCAAAAGGCTTACGAAATTTCGCGATAGATATCTTCTTCAGTAAAAAAGCCAGCCGCTTCTGCATAAGGCTTTATCTCAGCACGAATTCGATCCATTCGTTGCTGACGCAAAAAATTATCAACCGCCTTTTTAATAATATCAATTTCACTGGTCTGCAATGACTCAGATATCTGTCTCAATTCGAGCGCGAGTTTATCATCCAATTCAACTGCAACAACAGTCATAGCTTTACTATTTATAATGTATACTGTAAATATCCGGCTTTTAAACACAAATAGCAATAAAACGACAAACCGCTAAGCGGTTGTTACACCCTGATTTGTAGGTGCCACAGCCGTTCAGCGGTTTGTCGTTTTATTCATTGCTCTACCGGCTTAGGTACAGATTCCGCTCGGAATAGATGTTCTGAAAATAATCGTCGGTCAGGTCGTCGATGAAATAAATACCCTCGCCGGTCGATTTCATTTCGGGGCCGAGTTCCTTATTTACGTTCGGGAATTTACTGAACGAAAACACCGGAATCTTGATCGCATACCCTTTTTTAACCGGTTTGAAATCGAAATCCTTCACCTTCTTGTCACCCAGCATCACCTTCGTGGCGTAGTTGACGTACGGCTCCTGATACGCTTTGCAGATGAACGGCACTGTTCGGCTGGCGCGAGGGTTGGCTTCGATAATGTACACCACCTCGTTCTTGATCGCGAACTGAATATTAATCAAGCCAACTGTACGCAGGGCAATGGCAATTTTCCGGGTATGCTCCTCAATCTGCCGGATTACGTTGTCGCTCAGGTCAAAGGTGGGCAGCACCGCATATGAGTCGCCGGAGTGAATACCCGCCGGTTCGATATGCTCCATGATGCCGATGATGTACACGTCTTCGCCGTCGCAGATGGCGTCGGCTTCGGCTTCGATGGCGTTTTCGAGGAAGTGGTCGAGCAGGATGTTGTTATCGGGAATATCCTCCAGAATCTTCATCACATGCTGCTCCAGCTCATTCTCGTTAATCACGATTTTCATGCTCTGACCGCCCAGCACGTAGCTTGGCCGAACCAGCAGCGGGAAACCCAGTTCGCGGGATAATTCCAGCGCACCCTCCGATTCACGCACGGTCCCGAATTTCGGATAGGGGATGTTCAAATCGCGCAGCAGGCTCGAAAACTGACCCCGGTCTTCGGCCAAGTCGAGGGCCTCCCAACTCGTACCGATGATTTTGATGCCGTAGCGGGTGAGTTTTTCGGCCATTTTCAGTGCCGTTTGACCGCCCAACTGCACAATTACGCCCTCGGGCTGTTCGTGCATGATAATGGCGTGAACGTGCTCCCAGAAAACCGGCTCGAAATACAATTTATCGGCAATGTCGGGGTCGGTCGAAACCGTTTCCGGATTGCAGTTAATCATGATGGTTTCGTAGCCCGCTTCTTTGGCGGCCAGTATGCCATGCACGCAGGAGTAATCGAACTCGATACCCTGCCCAATGCGGTTTGGCCCCGAACCGAGCACCACAATTTTTTTGCGGTTGCTCCGAATCGACTCGTTACCGGGCAGGTCCGAAACGGGTTCGGCGTGGTCGGTGGTGATGGGCACCTGATTATTGAACGTCGAGTAATAGTACGGCGTTTTGGCTTCAAATTCGGCCGCGCAGGTATCCACGCACTTGTATACACGCCGGATGTTGTGTGCCTGTCGGTACTGATAGACCTTGCTTTCTTTCACCTGCAACAGATGGGCCAACTGGCGGTCGGCATACCCTTTCTGCTTGGCGGTGCGCAACAGTTCGGGCGGAATATCGTCTAAGTCGTACTGCTGAATTTCGCGCTCCAGTTCAATTAACTCCTCGATCTGGTGCAAAAACCACGGGTCAATTTTGGTCAGTTGCTGAATCGTGCGGAACGACATACCGGCCTTGAACGCATCGTAAATATGAAACAGGCGGTTCCAGCTTGGGTTTTGCAGGCTGTGGGTCAAGGCGTTGCGGTCGGTCAGTTCGTGACCGTCGGCACCCAGGCCGTTGCGTCGTATTTCGAGCGACTGACAGGCTTTTTGCAGGGCTTCCTGAAAGTTGCGTCCGATGCCCATCGCTTCGCCTACCGATTTCATCTGCAACCCTAATGAGCGGTCGGCACCCGGAAACTTATCGAAGTTCCAGCGCGGCACTTTCACGATAACGTAGTCGATGGCGGGTTCAAAAAAGGCCGAGGTGGTGCCCGTAATGGGATTTATCAACTCATCGAGGTTGTAGCCGACGGCCATTTTGGCGGCAATCTTAGCAATAGGATAGCCCGTTGCCTTCGACGCCAGCGCCGACGACCGGCTTACGCGGGGGTTCACTTCAATAACGATGATGTCGTCGGTCTGCGGATTGACCGAAAACTGGATGTTGCAACCGCCCGCAAACTGGCCAATGCCACTCATTACCCGAATGGACAAGTCGCGCATTTTCTGATAGAGCGTGTCGGGCAGGGTCATGGCCGGGGCAACGGTAATGCTGTCGCCGGTATGAATGCCCATCGGGTCGAAGTTCTCGATGGAGCAGATGATGATAAAGTTGCCATTATTATCGCGCAGCAACTCCAGTTCATACTCTTTCCATCCCCGTACACTCTGCTCAACCAGCACCTCATGGACGGGCGATGCGTGCAGACCGTGCGTAAGTGCCTTGTCGAACTCTTCGGGTGTGTTTACGAAGCCTCCGCCCGTGCCGCCAAGTGTAAAAGACGGTCTGATAACGAGCGGGAAGCCAATTTCCTGTGCAATTTCTTTGCCCTCCAGAAACGAGCGGGCCGTGCGGCCTTTGCAAACGCCCGCGCCAAGTTCCAGCATCAGCAGCCGGAATTTTTCGCGGTCTTCAGTCGTCTCGATCGCTTTGATATCCACGCCAACGATAGCGACGTTGTATTTTTTCCAGATACCCGCTTTATCGCAGTCGATGGCCAGGTTGAGGGCTGTCTGACCGCCCATCGTTGGCAGTACGGCGTCGATGGGGCGACCCATTTCCTGGTGTTTTTTCAGGATTTCGACGATGGATTTTTTCTCAAGCGGCAGCAAATACACGTGATCGGCGTTGATCGGATCGGTCATGATCGTGGCCGGATTGGAGTTGATCAACGCTACTTCGATGCCTTCTTCGCGGATGGACCGGGCGGCCTGTGAGCCGGCATAATCGAACTCGCAGGCCTGGCCGATAACAATGGGACCTGAGCCAATAATCAGAATGGAGCGAATGCTGGTATTTTTGGGCATTTTTCAGTGGGAAAATGAACCGCCGGGCGGCCCCGAATGAACAATGGCTATGTTTGTGTGAATGAATAGAACAGAAAATGATTTGCAGGCCGTTGTCGGGTACCCAAAAATCCTGCAAAAGTAGTGCATCCAGCGGAAAGGAACAGGCAAGCCGCAATAAAAAATATGCGGCTATCACTAATCAGGCCTGAATGCGGTCGGTTATACGCCCGGCTGCCGACGTGCGTTATTGGAAAAGGTGTTCCAATCCTTTATTTTTGACAAAACTGCTCTCTCATACGCTGCGTTTATGGCTCGCCCTGCTTTTCTTTTTTTATACGTTTTCATCAGTTGCATAGCGGTTACCTGCGTTCGTGATTACCCCTCAAACGATCCGTATGCACCGCCCGTTGTCACGAATCCGCCGGGCGGTGGGTTGCCGGGCCAACAGCAGCCATCCGCTCAAAAAAGGCTGTTTTTGGCCAACGATAAGCTGCGCGTAGGCATTGACCTGAACATGGGCGGGGCCATCAACTACTTAGCCGAAGCGGGCAGCAGCGAAAACATGGTCAACAATCCAGACCTGGGCCGACAGATTCAAACAGCGTTATACGCCGGTCCCTATCCTTACGTCCAAAACGGGAAACAGCCCGTTGAGCAGTGGAAATACCTCGGCTGGAACCCCGTGCAGGCCGGTGATTACTTTTTGCATCCGGCCCGCATTGTTAGTTATAAGCAGACTGATAATGACCTGTATGTCAAGACTGTACCGCTAATATGGCCCCTCTTCGACGAACCTGCCGAGTGCACGTTTGAGCACTGGGTCGATATTAAGGACAACACGGTGCATGTTCGCTGCCGCATTACGGTCAATCGGGCCGATACCACGCAGTACCAGGCACGAACCCAGGAGTTTCCCTGCGTGTATCTGAACGGGCCATATGACCGCATGATTACGTACACGGGCATGAAGCCGTTTACAAATGATGCCGTGTCGGAGTTTTCTGACCGGGACGTGATTAACCGCTATGGCTCAGAGCACTGGATTGCGTTGCTCAACAGCAGCGGGCGGGGCGTTGGTCTGTTCAAACCCAATGAAGTGCGGTTCCGTACAGCGGGCTTCGGTCAGCCCCACGTAGGTGGTGAGTTCGATGTGTCGGCGGGCTACATGAACAGCGAGGAGTTTTTGCTGGTTGACCATAACGGGCAATATGAATTTGAGTACACGCTGATTGTTGGGTCGCTCAATGACATCCGGCAGTTTGCTTATAGCCAGCCGCGCTCTAAAACAGGGCCGGATTTTACGTTTGTCAACAACCGGCATGGCTGGTTTTATAACAACACTACCGATGCGGGCTGGCCCATTCAGAACGAACTGAATGTGAAGTGGGAACGGAGTAACCTGAACGACCGGGATTTACAGATTGAAAGTCCGTTTACGTTCTGGTATGCTGCCGATATTCCGAAAATCTATATTCAGGCAGCCTTTCAAACCAAAGCGACCATTGCCCGGTTCCTGTGGCGCAAGCCGGAGGATATTGACTTTTTGGCAAGACCGGACCAATACCTCGATTTTCCGATTGTTGGCGATGGGCAGTTCAGAACGTATGAAATCAATACCAGTCAGCTTGCGGGTTGGAACGGGGTTATTTCGCAAATTGCCTTAACCAGCCCGGCCAGTCAGTATAGCTTTGAGAAAGGCTCACGGGTACGGATTCGGAGTGTAACAACCACCAAACCGTAGACTGCCTGCGCTGGCCCTGCGTTCGCTAATTAAATCGTATGAAAACCCGGCGGACCCCGTCCGATGCACCTGTTCCGGTATATCAGCTTCAGTCGTTTCCCCGGCACGAACCGGATGTGCCGTTCTACATGACCCGGTTAGAGCGGCTGGTTCAGGAGGTCAAGGGCATTGATAACCCACATGCGCACACGTTTTATCTGGTGATGTGGATCAGCCGGGGAAGTGGCACGCACACCATCGACTTCAAGACGTATGATATTTCTCCGCACCAACTGTATTTTCTAACGCCGGGGCAGGTGCATAGTTGGAAACTGTCGCCTGATACACAGGGATATAACTTGTTTTTTGATGCCAATTTTTTCAAAGGCCGTTTCGGAAACCGACTGTATCAGTATCCTTTTTTTCATTCGCATCAGCACCAGCCTCTGCTGTCGGCTATTCCGCAACCGGCTCTCTTCAGCGATTTACTGGCCTACGCTTACCAGGAATACGAAGCCCATCAGACCAATCGGACCGATGTGTTTTTGTCCTTCGTGCATATCCTCCTCGAAACAGCGAGCCGCCTGTATCAGCAGCAGCAGCCCGGCATCGACACGCATCTGTATGACCGCCTTCGGCAGTATGAAGAACTTCTGGAACAACAGTTTCTGACCGTACGGGAGGTAAGCGAATACGCCAGCCAGCTAAACGTGACACCAAACTACCTGAATTACCTATGCCGAAAAATAGTGGGCAAAACGGCCAGTCAGCTCTGGCAGGAACGCCTGCTGATCGAAGCTCAGCGGCTACTCACCCACACGGCTCAGTCGATTAAAGAAATTGCTTTTCTGACGGGTTTCAATGACACCTCTTACTTTGTGCGGTTCTTCCGAAAACATACCGGGCAAACCCCCGCAGCGTTTCGGCAACTCCGCTAATGCGATACGAAATAGTGATGCGCTCTTAACACCTATATCAATTCCTGCCGCCGATGGAGTTTGAGTGAATGGCCCGTTTTTCGGTAAACAATCGCCTTCACGCGTAGTTATAGGAGGAGTTTACAACTTATCGAAAGACAACGGTTATGATCACAAATAAAGAAATAGTTGACGATCTCAACGACCTGGTTAAAATCAACAATGATCGTATTCAGGGCTACGAAAAAGCAATTGAAGACAATGAAGATGCTCAGTTAGACGACCTGTTTCGGCACTATGTTATTCAGAGCCAGCAGTTTCGCAGTCAGTTAGCTGAACACATTGTGCGGATCGACGGTTTGGCCGTATCCGACGCAACGTCTACAGATGTATCGAGTAAATTACACCGCGCCTGGATCGACATCAAATCGGCGATAACGGGTAAGGATCGGGAGACCGTGTTGAGTTCCGTTGAATTTGGCGAAAGTGCAGCCGTAGAAGCGTATCGGGATGCGATTGATAAAGACCACATTCCGGCTTATATCAAAGAAGACCTCATAAAGCAGTCATCTGAATTACAGGTCGCTCTGGAAAAAGTAAAGGGTTTGCAGAAGGTTTCGTAAGTAAACAGTTTGTCAGGGATTTGTCAGGAGGTGGTCAAGTGTAGTCAGAAATGGTCAGGCAATCTTGACTACTCCTGACTACACTTGACCACCTCCTGACCATTTCTGACCCTTCGTTAAGGCGCCCCCACAGAAGGAACCCATCCCGTTTGTCCCGTCATATCCCGCACCAACTGAAATGAATTGGCGGTTGCCAGCACGTCTACTGCCGACCCGGCCGGTAACGTGCGAATAGGAGCTGCCCGGCCATCGGCAGCGTCCAGCAGCGATAGGGGAGTAGATAGAATGAAACGCCGGAGTGGTCGCTTTTCCGGTTCGGTCGTGTTACTGGCTACGTACCCAGTCAGTCCATCGGGCAATTCAACGCGCAGCCACGTTTCAGTACCCCCGATGATGGTCAGCGCGGCCGATTTTGGGAGCGTACGCAGAACGGGTGCATCGCTGCCCGGCGAAAGCCGAACGACGGTACGGGTTGCCATTACCCGCACCGAATCGCCCAGCCGTGACGCCGACAGCAGGGACTGATTTGCGGCACCGCGCCCCAGCCGGATAAACGGCAGTGGGTCAGTGGCCCCATCATTAAACCCATAAATGCCGAAATGCAGGTGCGGACCCGTTGTACGGGCGTTGCCGGTATTGCCTACAAAGCCAACCGTATCGCCCACCGAAACCCGCTGCCCATTGCGAACATTCCAGCGGTCGAGGTGGGCGTAATAGAGCCGTATAGCCCGCTCATTGTCAGTCAGAAACGCAACATTTCCACCGAGTGAACTGGTGCTAACCCCCGAAATAACGCCATCGACAGCCGCCAGGGCGGGTGTTCCTTTGGGAGCAAAAATATCAACGCCTTCGTGCCGTCTGCGACCGGCATCACGAGACGCGCCAAAAAAACTGCTGATCTGGCGGCTATCGCGCCCCTGAACCGGGAAACTCAGTGCCGGTTCGCGGGTGATTGAAAGGGTATATCGGCCCGTTCTGAGCAGTTCGGGCTGAATCCGAATGAGGTACGTTTGCGTTTTGCGGGGTTCCCAGGCCAGCACACTGGTGTCAGCTTTCGAGGCTGCAACCAGCGTTGTTCGGTTCCGGCTTTCGAGCGCAAAGACATCAATAAACACCTGCGTTTCTTTCTGGCCCTGTGTGTTTACCCGCACCAGAAAACGGTCGCCCCGCTGGGCACTAAGCCGATAGCCTGCCGCAAACGCTTTACTGGCCGAAAAGTACCCGCTTTCGCGGTATGGAATCGTAATGTTGAGCGAGTCGCGGAGGGCGCGTTCGCCAGCGGCCAGCCAGTCGGTGCCAAGTGCCGAGCGGTCGAGCCGGGCTTCTTTGAGCGAGTGTCCATACTGTTCGTGGGGCGATGAGGACCGGAATAAAGTGGCCGATGGCCCCGCACCCGTACAGGCACCAAGTCCGCCAGCCAGCAAGCCGACCCACACGAAGCGGAGAGATTGGTTAAGTAGCATAGTTTTACTATCGGTTTAAACGACTTTGCCCCGATGATATTTCAGGCGACCTAAATAAACAACAATCAGCAGTCCAATCAGCAGGCTCACATAGGTAAGCAGAAAGGATAACCCGGCTGACGCAGTATAAACAGTTGTGCTGATCATGAAGCTGGTGCGGACAGACTGAACCCGAACATCGGCAGCCGGGCGTTTGAGCAGCCGGAAGTTATCCGTTGCGTGATTCCACATAATCAGCAACGCGCCGGAAATACCCGCAAAGAGCAGCAGATACAGTGCGGAAGCAAGCGGATAGGCGGGTGTATTGATGTAATCGGCAAGGAGCGAGGTGGTAAACGGTACAATGGTGACCAACAGCAATAGCAGGCCATTGTAGAACATAAACCGGGCATCGCTGTGCCGTATAACATTATACATCCGGTGGTGATTCAGCCAGATAATAAAGATGGTGGTGAAACTGATAAAATAAGCGATGTAGTCCGGCCATTGGTGGAGCAGAGCCACCGCCAGATTATAGGTAGAGGTTGCCGCTTTCAGACTGGGAGCCTTTAATTGAAAAGTGAGCAGGGTGATGTCTATGGCAAAAACGCCGTCGCTGAACGCTTCCATACGGACGGTTTTGTTCTCCTGAAAATCGGCCATTCGTGAAGGGATTACCTGTCTGGCAAACCGTTTGTAGCCTAAATAGTTGCGACGGAATTTTGCTTCACCCCGGCAAACAAACGAAAATCATTTAGGTTGGTAAAGTCGAAAACAATGACGTCAACGTGTATAGAAAGTAAGATTAAACGGTCGGGTTATGCCGCTCACTTCATTCTGATTGTGTCCTCACTGATTAAATTTTCTATATAAAAAAAATCCAATGATAACGACTTGGAAATATTAACGTAATACTTGGATAACGTCTGTGGCTTTCCTTTGTAAATAATTAGCCAGTTAGCCGGATACGCTCAACGATGATTTAATGATAGTCTGATTACCAGGCCATTATCTGTTGAATAAGGTAGCCCTCTGCTGGCCTTGCTTAACCGTTTATGAAGGTATCAATTTACGTTATTCTGTGTTTTTTCGGCCTCTTCTTTTCCAGCCGTGACGTTACTATTTTCCCCGCTACATCGCTGACGGTCGATTCGCTGGGTGCTTGTCAGGGCGTGAGTTATCTGGCGGGTAAAGCGTATCTATACGGCGACCGTGAGGTGGGCATGATTCGTACCTATACGGTCGGCAAGGACGCGCTGACCTATACCGGGCAGGAAATAAAACTCACCGAGGGCGGTAAGGACGTTATCAATCATCCTACCGGCATTGCGTACCATCAAAACAATCCAACCTTTATCGGCAACAGCATCCGCTTGAATCCCGAAGGCACCAAATGGCGGGCTGTAATCTACTGCGTCGACTGGGCGGGGTTGCTCCGCACCGGAACCCTCGACGGCAATCTGCTCAATACGATTGATGACGATGCCTGCATTCAGGGAACCCGACCCGAATACATTCAATACGAAAACAAATGGTACGTAGCGACGGCAGACTATGGCAACAAAGCCAACGAAGTCCGGCTGTATGATCCGGCGCGTCTGGCGAAAGCCAAAAAAACCAGCGAGCCGGGTGTCGTTGTCAAGAAGTTTACCTGTTCGCCCTGGGTGCAGAATCTGCACTGGATTCCGGCGAAGGGGATACTGGTGCTGATTCAGAATCAGATCGAAGGACGACGGTGGCGGTTTACGTTCGTGGATTTGAAAAAGTCCATCGAAACGGGGAAAGAGCAGGTTGTCAAGACGATTGACATCGATAAAGCCGACGAACTGGAAGGCTTTACGCTCCTGAACGACCTGACGACGGGCATTGCCGTTACGTCGTCGCGCAGCAACAACGCGCATTTTATGAACCTCAACTGGTAGCGCCAGCACTTGTTTGTGGTTCGTGCGGTTCCCCGCCGGGATTTGCAGTTCCTCCTGGGAATTAGCGACGAACCACAAACCACAAACATTAACCGATTTTAACCCAAATTTTACAACTTGATATGAACGGCTACCAATTTAACTGGGGCAGGTATTTGATTTGTCTGTTCCTTCTGGTCAATATACTGACCTATCGAATAACCTACGCTGACAATCCTGCGGCTGCCGCCCGCCTGACGGGTGTGGTTACGGACGAGCAGAATCAGCCGATTCCGGGCGTGAACATCGTGGAAAAACTGACACGAAAAGGAACGGTGACCGATGCCGCCGGTACATTTGCCATCGACGTAGAGACAGGCGCAACGCTCGTTTTCTCGTCGGTCGGTTTCAAATCGAAAGAGGTTGTCGTTGGGTCGCAGCAAACGCTCAACGTAACCTTGCAGGAAGATGTCAACCTGTTAAGCGAAGTGGTTGCTGTTGGGTATCAGACACTTCGCAAGAGCGACGTGACCGGGGCCATCTCCAACGTAAAAGCCCGCGAACTGAACTTGTCTGCTCCAACGATTGGGCAGGCATTGGTGGGTAAGCTGGCCGGTGTGCAGGTGTCGCAGGTGGGCGGGGCACCGTATAACACAACTAAAATTCGGGTGCGGGGCGTCGGTTCGATCAATGCCAGTTCTGATCCACTTTATGTCATTGACGGGTTTCCGGCGGGTAATGATGTGTTTATCAATCCGAACGACATCGAGAGCATCGACATCCTGAAAGATGCAGCCTCGGCCGCTATTTATGGGTCGCGGGCTTCGGGCGGGGTCGTGCTGATTACAACCAAACGCGGCAAAGACGGAAAGGGCAAATTCGATTATGAGTATCAGTATGGTATCAATCAGTTGGCGAAGAAGGTAAACCTGCTGGATGCCAGTGGGTTCGCGCAGTTGGTGATCGACGGACGGAACAATACCTACCGGGATCTGGTGCAAAACAGCGGTAAGCCCTGGACCGACGCCATGTTCTCAGACGATAACCCGACGCGTATTGCCAAAGTAGGGAATGCCGGTTCGGTTAGTGTGCCAACCGATATTTACGACTTTGCCAACCAGAAACTTATTACGCCTAAATACAACACCGACTGGCAGGATCAGCTTTACCGCAATGCGCCGGTCAGCCGCCACAACCTCACGTTTTCGGGGGGCAACAACGGCACCCGCTACCTGATTAGTGGTGGATACCAGAACCAGCAGGGTATTATCGTCAGCACGAAGCAGGAACGGCTGAACTTCCGGGCGAATATCGACAGCGACATCAGCAAGAAGTTTAAAGTTGGCGCGAGCCTGTTTGTTACGTCGACCAACAACCGCGAAGTGCAGGAAGGCCGGTTCAATCAGGGGCCAATTCTGGGTGCGCTAATCTATCCGCCCACGTTTCGGGCCTATGACGATAACGGCAACTTAGTAAAAAATGAAGTGGCCGCCCTGCAACCCGTATATGGTTACCAGACGGTCGAAAATCCGGTCTCTCTGGCAAACGAAACCAAAATTACCCGCAAAGGACTACGCGGTACGTATAACGGAACGGCCAGCTACGAAATTATTCCCGGCCTGGTTGCCAAAGCGAATCTGGGTTTGCAGACGTATAGCGAAAAATATGAATACTACCTGCCCACGAGCCTGAGTAGCGGCAACAATCCGCCCGGTTCGCCACAGGCTATTGCGGCTGCTACGGCTACTGCCTTGAGCCTTACCACACAAAGCCTGCTGGCCGAGTTCACGGCAACGTATACCCGGCAATTCGGGCGGCACAGTCTCAACGGATTAATCGGGTATTCAGCTCAAAAAACAAACCTCGATCAAATCAGCGTGTCGGCGCAGGGGTTTCAGAATGATGCCGTACCGGAAATTACGGCCAAAGGAGCCGACCCCGCCAATTTCTTTCAGAGCAATACCACCAGTAGTGTTGGGTTTACGGGAACGGGTAAGCAGGAAGAAACGCTGCTGTCGTATCTGGCGCGGGCCGAATACAACTACTACAGCCGGTATTTTCTGACGGCGGCTTTCCGTACCGATGGGTCGTCGCGCTTTGGTCCGCTCAACCGCTGGGGTAATTTTCCTTCGCTGTCGGCGGGCTGGACAATTTCCAATGAGCCGTTTTATACTGACTGGCTCGGTGCAGCTTCGACACTTAAACTGCGCGGAAGCTGGGGCCTGACGGGCAATTACAACGTTGGAAATTATAATTACCTGCAAACGATAGCCAGCCCGGCCGGTGCTGTGTTTGGAGCCGGAACTATTCAAACCGCTTTTTATTCGGGGCCATTGAAAGACCAGAAACTTGGCTGGGAATCAACCTCACAGTTTAACCTTGGTTTAGATGTTGGTCTGTTCAACAACCGGTTATTGCTGATCGCCAACGGATACCTGAGCGACTCCTACAACCTCTTGTTTAACCAGCCGATTTCGGCCCTTTCCGGTACAACGAGCATCCTGACCAACCTGCGGAATTCCAAAATTCGTAACCGGGGCATTGAGTTTCAGATTGATGGTCGGGCCATCTCGACACCTGATTTTAAACTGACCCTGAGCGGCAATATGTCCTTTAACCGCAATAAAGTGCTGAATATGGGCGGAGCCAACACGATTCTGACTGCCGGAGCCGAACGTTCCTATATCACCCACATCACGCAGGAGGGGCAACCTGTCGGCATGTTTTATGGGTTCAAAGTAATCGGTATGGTGCGGCAAAAAGATGTCGATAATCTTGCCGCCGATAATGCGGTTTATAATGCAGCAACACAGTCGTTTCCAACGGGTTACGTGCTGAAAGGCCCGGCCCGCTCAACCGCTTCGACCAACCCGCTTCGGCCCGGCGATCTGATTTTTCAGGACGTAAACGGCGATGGTGTTGTGAACGATGCCGACAAGCAGGTCATTGGCTCTCCCTATCCGAAGTTTACGTATGGTTTCTCAGTCAATGCAACCTACAAAGCCTTCGATGCCAACGCGTCGTTTAACGGAATTTACGGCAGTCAGGTACTCGACGGGCAGGACTACTATCTCTACAATATGGAAGGGTCGGGGAATCAGTACGCAACCGTGGCCGACCGTTATCGGTCTGAAGATCAGCCCGGTAATGGGCAGGTCTTTCGGGCGTCGCGGGGAGGCACGCAGAGTAACAGCACCCGCCTGTCGACGTTCTATCTGCAAAACGGTTCCTATCTCCGTTGCACAAACATTACGCTGGGTTATAACCTGCCTGTGTCCATGCTGACGAAAGTGCACGTAAGCGGTTTACGTCTGTATGTCAACGTAAACAACGCCTTCACGCTTACCAAATACAAAGGCTACAACCCGGAAGTGGATTATAACAACGGTGCAAACCTGGCTCCCGGCGTCGATTACGGCAAGTATCCATTGGCACGTGGCTATAACATCGGCGCGAAAATTACTTTCTGAGTGGTCGCCGGGTTTTAACCCGGCGCAGATACAATCAATTGTGCCGGGTGTTAATCCGGCGACTAATTAAAAACTCATGATCTACAAATCATCTCTTCGCTACATATCGGTGCTCATGCTGCTCCTGTCAGGATCATGCAGCCAGGATTTTCTGGTTGAAACCAATCCGAATGCGATTGCTACCGCTGATTATTACAAAACGGAAAACGACGTTTTACTGGGTCTGAACGGCGTGTATAATGCTCTGCGTGATAACAACGGCCTTGCAGAAGGGAGCGGTCTTTTCTCGGAGGAGCGTTCGGACAACACAGGCCGCAACGATAACCAGTCGAACGCAGGCGAACCATTTCAATTCAATGCGTTCGCCATTTTGCCCAGTAATTCTTACCTGCAAACGCACTGGAACGCACTGTATCAGATCATTACGCGGGCCAATTATGTACTGGCAGGTTCCGAAACGGTGACCTACGCCAAACCGGAGACTAAAACACAGTATCAGGCAGAGGCTAAGTTTATGCGGGCGTTAACGTACTTTCATCTGGTTCGGAAATGGGGCGATGTGCCGCTGGTTACCAAGCCGCTGACCACCCCTGATGAGGTGACCGCCAACACGTTTCGCGAGAAGAAAGAGAAAGTATATGCTCAGATTGTGGCCGATTTGACCGACGTAGTGAACAGTCCATTACCGGATATTCAGTCGGCGGGTAACAAAGGCCGGGTGTCTAAAGTGGCTGGGAACGCCCTGCTCGGACAAGTGTATCTGACGATGGCAACAACGGTCGATCCGGCCAGTCAGGCGGCTAATCTGAATCAGGCTAAAACCTTTCTGGCCTATGCGTACAGCAAACGGACGTTCGGCTTGCTGAAAGATATTCCGTATGCCGATGTGTTCGATGTAGCCAGGAAAACAACGAATCCCGAAGCTATTTTCCAGATCGTTTACAAACAGGGCGACCCGGTCTATTCGTCGGGCATTGCCGCCAATAATCAGGCGCAGGGCGAAACCATCAACTCCCTGAAAACAACAACGGGTACGGGTGGAAATGTGAAGCCTGATTTAGTGAAAGAGTACGAAGACGGCGATATACGGAAAGATTTTTCGATCAAATACGCCAATGCGGCTGTGGTGAAAGATTATTTTATCACCAAATTTCGGGACCCCAGTTCGGGGGCCGGGACCAGTGGTTATGGTGGCAACGACTGGCTGCTGATTCGGTATGCCGATGTGCTGCTGATGCTGGCCGAAGTGAACCTGTATCTTGGCGACGAAGCGACGGCCATTGGGTTTCTGGACCAGGTGCGTGACCGGGCCAGACTGCCCCTGTATGCAACGGCCAAAATGAATCCGGCTTATAGCGCGAAATACCCGACGCTTAAACTCGCCATTTTGCACGAACGGCGTGTTGAACTGGCCTTTGAGAACCAGCGGTGGTTCGACCTGCTGCGGTTTTTTAATGCCGCTGAGCTGACAACCTATTTCCGTTCAAAAAATCAGGCCGACTACGGTGTCGCTCAACTTTCAAACGTTGGAGCGAAGGATTATTATTACCCAATTCCGTTCAACGAAGTTAAACTGAATCCGACCGGAATGTATCAGAATCCGGGGTATTAGCGTACGGTATTGTAAATGTTTTTTTTGTGGAATTATCGAGCGGAAGATGTCATTTTTCCAAAAAAAGATGACATCTTTGAATGCTTGCCTTTACCAAATCCGCATGAAAAATTGGTTACTTATTCTCGGTGGTTTATCACTGGCGTTTTATGCGTTTTATGCGAAATCGCCAACTGGATTTCGACCGGCGTATCAGTTGCTGAGTTCGGGGAATCGGGTGGCCGATAAGAATTTTTATTTGCTCACGGCCATTCAGCACACGCCAGCAGTGAAGCAACTTCTAAACGAGGATGCCGCCCTGCAACTAATTTTGCGGCAACGGGTCAGTCTGATCAAAACACACGCTCAGGATAGTTGTCGAACACCGGTTTCCCTGATGACGGGTTTTCGTTGGTCGCCTGTTGATTCGCTCCAACTCATAACGGCCATGCAAACGCTGTATGCCCGAAACGGCAGTACGTTTGATAAACTTGTCGACGGCCATCTGCGCCCGTCGGGTTGTTATCAACGCTTCTCGAACCTGACAAACAGCGAATTTCTGGCGCGGGCCTGGGGTCAATACGTGCTGGGTATCAACTACACCATCGACCAGTTTGGGCTGGGTAAAAAGATGCGTTATCCGCGTATCGACTCGGCCAATTACCCCGTCGATGGGCGTTACTACCGAACCGTACTGAAAGATCTGTTCGCTTATTTATCGGAACGGGCCGACACGATGACGCTGTTTTATCAGCCTTCGCTGGCCGTAGCGATGCAGTTGATGGATGCCAACGACCGCGATGAACCCGCCCGGCACGAACCAATGGAGCAGCGCGACAACCGAAAAGCCTACACCGCTGTGAAACCAACATCCTGGCAGAAATACAGATACGCGGCCATTGTAGTACCGGGTAATGGTCCCGAACTGGCAACCACGCCCCTCAGCCCGCTCAATAAAATGCGGTTAGACATGGTTGCCGAACGATATCGGAAGGGCTGGGCACCGTTCATTGTGCTCAGTGGCGGCTATTGCTACCCGTTTCGCGGACCGTATGCCGAAGCCATTGAGATGAAAAAATACCTGATGAGAAAATTCGCCATTCCCGAAACGGCTCTCATTATCGACCCACACGCCCGGCACACGATCACAAATTTTCGAAATGCCAATCGCCTGATGATTCGGTATGGTTTCCCCATCGACAAACGCTGCGTGTTCGTAACCACCCAAAGCCAGACCGATTACGTCGGCAACGCAGCTTTCGATGAACGAAATCGCCGGGAGTTAGGGTATTTGCCGTACCGGGAAAAGAAGCGGGTTTCGCCCCACGATATTGAATTTTACCCCACGCCGGAGAGTCTGCATATGGACCCTCACGACCCGCTGGACCCGTAAAATGACCGAAGAAAGTAACGCTACTTCTTCCGCTTCGTCAGGAAGTAAACGGGTACGCCCAACCCGGCAATGAGCAGGCCCATGCCCGTATTGAAGGTTTTGGTATAGAGCAGAATCGCGCAGATGGTCAACCCGGCAACGATGTAGAGTGCCGGAACGACCGGGTAACCAAATGCCCGGTAAGGACGCTCTGTATCAGGTTCAGTGCGCCGGAGCCGGAAAAGCCCGGTAATGGTAACGATGTAAAACAGCAGTGACGCAAAGGTGCAGTAATCGAGCAGGTCGCCGTATTTGCCTGATAAACAGAGTAATGACGCCCAAATACACTGGAGCCATAACGCCCGGCCCGGCACCGCATTTTTGTTCAGGTGCGACGCCTGTTTGATAAACAGCCCGTCTTTAGCCATGGCATAATAGAGCCGTGCACCGGCCAGAATCAGGCCGTTGTTACAGCCAAATGTCGATACCATAATGAGCACGGCCATGAACGCAACGGCCACATTGCCAAAAACAGTCTCGACGGCGGCTGTGGCTACCCGGTCGGCGGTGGCAAACTGAATGCCCCGGCCCATGATGTCCGTAGCGGTTGGCAACCCCTTCAGCGGCAGCAGAGAGAGGTATGAAATGTTGGCCAGAAAATAAATCGTGGTGACGATCAGCGTCCCGAAAAATAAAGCCAGCGGGATATTCCGGCGGGGATTCTTGATTTCACCCGCAATGAATGTCACGTTATTCCAGGCATCGGCCGAGAACAGCGAGCCAATCATCGACGTACCGAAAGCCAGCAGTAAAGCAAAACCAGCCAGCGGCAACATCTCGCCCGTTGCCGAAGTGGTACTTGCATCCCAGGCATTGTCGAAGTTGGCCGACAACAAACCGCTGCTCAGCCCGATGGTGATACCAACGACAATCAGCCCAAGCAGAGCAATCAGTTTGGCCGAGGTAAATACGTTCTGAATCAGTTTCCCGCTCTGCACCCCCCGGCTATTGAGCCACGTCAGCAGCACTAAACTCGAAATAGCGTACAGCGACCCCAGCGTGATTTTGACCGGACCGAGGGCCAACAGCACGTTTTCGGGGCCGAGGGCGGGCATAAATACGGCTGAATATTTAGTGAATGCAACCGCTACAGCCGCAATCGTGCCGGTCTGGATAACTGTAAAGACGGTCCAGCCATACACAAAACCGGTCAGGTGCCCGTAGGCACGTTGAATGTAAATGTATTGGCCGCCCGCTTTGGGCATCATACCGGCCAGTTCGCCGTAGCTAAGGGCGGCAGCTACGGTCAGAATACCTGTTAACACCCAGAGCATCAGCAGCCAGCCCGACGAACCGAGGTTGCGGGCCATATCGGCCGTGACGATGAAAACGCCGGAGCCAATCATGGAGCCGGAAACGATGAGTGTGGAGTCGAGCAGACTCAGTGAACGCTTAAAGTCAGTAGGTTCCGCTGCCGCGCTGGCTAAGGAAGCGGAATTCGGTAGGTTTTCGGCCATGAAAAAGAAGATATAGTCACAAGAAGCGGCCAATCTGGCAAAAAAGCAAACGGTTGATTTTAAATTAGGACTTTCGCTTCGAGCCGTAAACCCGTGCCACGGTTCAATTAAACGCACTAAGGAACCGTGGCACGGCTCGAAGCGAAAGTCCTATAAATATAGCCGTTCTCGGTGGTCCGTCTGCGTCTTGGGACATAGACGCACAATTCGCCGACAAGGGCCGGAGCGATACAACGAACGGATTTCAATTCAGGAAACTCCTTCGGGCAGATGAACATGCCTGTTGTAGCGTACTAATACGTTTAATACGCTATAATTGTCTCTAAGCGATAGCAATTTGATTATCACTGGATTTAATTGAAAATTATTTGTTATCTAAAAAATGAATTTATAATATTATAGTTAATAAACTTAGTAATTGATAAAGTTGTTAATATAGCGGTAAATTTATTGCCTATCACACCCTCTTTGTTGTGGGTATAGGTCATCTTCAGATAGCGATAGCATCGTCTGGTACTCTACCGAACCGACTATGGCGTTACTACCCGAATGTGCTCTACGCCCTCTATTCCTCTTTTCCGACAACTAAAGTAGATAAACACTGTGCTACTACCTGATAGCAATCCAGATAATGAAACCCCAATCGCCGGAAGCCGCTCCATTCGTATTACGGAGGTAGCCGCTTTGGACTATCCCGAAGACGGGTATGAGTATCGTGGACTGATTCGGGCGTATGACAACGCAGGGAATACCCTTCGGGAGCAGGTGCTTCAAACGCGGTGCAAGCCCGAATGGTTGGTGAACATGCGCCATCAGGGGCATAACGAGTTACAGATTACGCTGCAATTCCGTCGCGACAGCACCCAGCCCTGGCAGGACATCGATCAGGTTCTGCTTTCGCCTGATCCGCATACTAACAGCCAGAGTAGTACGGATACCTACCTGCCGCTGCGGGGCTGGCCCGATTCTCCGCACATGCAGATACGCGTCCGTATGACAAGCGAAGTTGCTGATAGTCAAATGAATGGTCATTCTGCGAATCCTGTCGGAGACGTTTCTGGTGCAGACGCGTCTGCGGCAGCTTTAGCCGGTTGCCCGTTCTTCGCTACCAAAACGGTGCCTGTAAAAACAGCGGTTGATCGTATGCCCGACACACCCGACGAACGGCTGGATATACCCGAAAATATACCCGGCCTGACGGCTCCCGAACAGGTGTTGGTGAAGGATACGTGGAATAAATTTCTGGCGTTTCAGGATATGCTGATCGAGTTGTTTTTTGAGCGGCTCCTTCATAAAGAACCCGGCCTGATCGAACACTTTGGCGATGCCATTGATCTGGTACCGGGCTATTTTGCTGAACTCTTCGATGTCAGCGTTCGGCGGCTGATGCCGCATACGGAGCGTATTCTGCGCGAAAGCTATCGGGGTGTGTACCCGGCTCCCCGCGAAGGCTATAAAACGGTTGAGGAATATGCCACCCTGCTGGCCGATCTGGGTATGCGGCCCAGCCATTGGCATACGGCCCGCCGGGTCTGGCTCTGGACATTACAACAAATACCACATCTCGAAGAATATGACCGGGAAAACCTCGAAAAAGGGTCCGAATCGGCCATGTACCGGTTTTTTACCATCGCCATTTTAACCCCGGCCTTAGCCAGCACGAAGGACTATATTGAGGCTCTGACGCCGGAAATGATGGGTACTCTGCGACGCAGCAGCGATAGTCTGGCCGACAATGCCCGCGCGATTGGTATCGATTTTTACCGACTGCTTTTTCAAACGCACCCCGATATTGTCCCCTATTTCGGACGCACGGATGTGGACAGCCTGACCGAGCATCTCATTCAGGCCGTTGCGTTTCTGGTGCGGTCGCTGGAGTCCGGCATGGACATCGTGATGGAGTTGCGCGAGCTGGCCCGCATTCATACCAACGTAAGCATCCCGCCCGAAGCCTATCCAAAATTAGTTGGCCCCATGCTGGCCGTCATGCGGCAGCACATCCCCGATTTCACCGTTGAAGAAGAACATGCCTGGCATATTCTGCTGAACCGGGTTACCAACGTTCTTCGGCAACCCATGATTAACCAGCAGCGGATGCTGGCGCAGGCTAAAGAATATATTGACCAGATTAGCCATGAGTTAGGCTGGGAACAGGCTGACTGCGAACGCCGGTGGACTGAAATTGAGGAGGAAGTTCGGGCCACCGGCACCTACACGCATACCTACGAAGAACTGGCCTATGGGGCACAATTAGCGTGGCGGAACTCGGCCAAATGCATCGGACGTATTTCATGGCGGAATATGATTGTCCGGGATTTGCGCCACGTTACTGACCCCGACGCCATGTTCCGCGAGTGCGTGGAGCATCTCCGAATGGCAACCAATGGCGGCAACGTGCAGATTGTCATGAACGTATTTCGGCCCAAAAAGCCGATGGAACGGTGGGGCCCGCGTATCTGGAACAGCCAGTACATCCGGTTTGCCGCCTACGAACAGCCCGACGGAACCGTTTTGGGCGATAAAGCCAATCAGCAGCTTACGCAGGTACTCATTCGACAGGGATGGACGCCCCCAGCCAAAAAAACAGCCTTCGACCTGCTGCCAATCGTTATTGAAGTGCCCGGACAGGCCCCCCGGCTCTATGAACTCCCCGCCGAAGAAGTACTGATGGTTCCGCTCGAACACCCGAACTACCCCGACTTCAATGCGCTGGGTCTGCAATGGTGCGCGGTTCCGGCTATTTCCAACTTTCGGATGGATATTGGCGGCATCCAGTACGGCTGTATCCCGTTCAATGGTTGGTTTATGGAAACTGAGATTGCCCGGAATATGTGGGAAGACGGACGGTATGAAAAAGCCGAAGCCATTGCCCACGCCATGGGTCTGGACACATCGAGCGAACAGACCCTCTGGCGCGACCGTGCCTTCCTGGAAACGAACGCGGCCGTGTTGCACTCATTCTCAAAGGCCAAAGTAACGTTGGTCGATCACCAGACAGCCGCCCGCCAGTTCCTCACCCACGATCTGCGCGAAAAGCGGGCTGGTCGGGAGTGTCCGGCGCAATGGTCGTGGGTGACGCCCTCGGCGGGGGGAAGTTCCACGCCGGTCTGGCACCACGAAATGCGCGACTTTTTTCTCAGCCCCAGCTATCATTATGCCGCCGACAAGTGGGTAGTTGTCGATGCCGATCAGGGTGCGGTAGGTGAAGAAGCCAACGTTAACCAAACCGGCATTAGCCGAATCGGGTCAGCCGAGCAGCCAATCGGAAAGCCGAAGCCCAGCCGCATCCTGGTTCTGTACGGTTCTGAAACGGGCACGGCCGAACGATATGCCCGCCAAACAGCCCGTCGGCTTCGCCATCTTCATCCACGGGTTATGGCTCTCGATGAGTACAACCTGTCGGAACTGGATCAGGAAGAGTTGCTGCTTGTGGTTACGTCCACGTTCCGGGATGGTGATTTGCCCGATAATGCCCAGAAATTTTACGCCCGGATTCAGGCCCAGCCAGCGGGCGCGTTCCCGAATCTGAACTTCTCGGTGATGGCTCTGGGCAGCACGGTTTATGCTCACTTCTGCGCGGCAGGCGTCACCATCGACCGTGAGTTGGCCCGCGTGGGAGGCAGGCGCGTTATTACGCTCCACAAAGGCGACGAAATCAGAGGGCAGGCCAACACCTTCCGCCAGTGGCTCGATCTGGTGGCCCGTTTGCTGGGCGAAGACCGGACCAGCGTCGAACTGTCGGCAACGGTGGGCGAGCGGCTTCAGGTTTCGTTTTTAGATGAGCGTGCGATCCACAATGCTGATGCATACGAACGAAGTTTGCCGGGCGTTGCCATTCCGGTCGTTGCCAATCGGGAGTTGCTCAAAGAAGTGTTTGTGGGAAGCCGTTCGACCCGCTTTATCGCGTTCGACATAACAAACACCACCGAAACGTACGAAACGGGCGACCACGTAGCGATCTACCCAGAGAACCCCCTCGATCTGGTTCATCAACTGTGCAACCGCCTGAATATTGACCCCAATGCGTGGTTCGTCACCTCGCTGACGAACGGTGGGGGCGGGCCGGTTTCGGGCGATCACCCTTATCCGCAGCCGACCACCGTTTGTCAGGCACTGACCAATGATATTGACCTGACCCTACGGGAGCCGTTCAACGAACTACTCGATGTGTTGCTGAAAACAGCGCAGTCGCCCGCCGACAAAGTGCGGCTGTCGGCCTGGCTTGACATGTTGAACAGGCGTGGTGCCGACAATGACGAAACGGTTGCACTTAAGAAAGAGATTACGGATAATTTATTGACCATCGTCGATTTGCTGAACGCCTTTCCGTCGGCAACGCTGCCGTTCGCTCAACTCCTCGAACTGTTGCCCAAACAGAAGCCGCGCCTGTATTCCATATCCTCCTGTTCATTGGTGCATCCAACGCAGATTCATATTACAGTGGGCGTTGTTCAGGCCGAAACCGACACTGGAAAGCAAATCATAGGTCTGTGTTCCAACTACTTAGCTGACCTTGATCCCAGCCAGGGCGCAACCGTTCGGTTAGCCGTTCGGACATCCACCTTCCGCCCGCCGGTAGACCCCCATGCGCCCATGCTGATGGTTGGACCGGGTACGGGCCTATCGCCACTGCTTGGTTTTCTGCAACACCGGGAAGTGCAGCTCCGCGCTCTTCAGGAAACCCGGTATCCCGCCAAAAACGGGCATCGGGCGGACGAGGTTAATGGCGTTACAGCCGCGTCGGCGGGGCATGTCCGGCTCTTTTTCGGCTGTCGTAACTTCAATGATTATTTATATCAGGAAGAACTGGAAACCTGGCATGAAGCGGGTGTGCTGACTCACCTCGATGTTGCTTTTTCGCGGCTTGGCGAAGAGAAAATTTACGTGCAGCACCTCATTGGCCAGCATAGCAGAGGCCTTTGGAATGTTCTCTCGCAGCCCGACTGTCATTACTACGTGTGTGGCGATGCCCGCATGGCCGACGATGTGTTCGATGTGCTGATGACCATTGCAAAAACGACCGGGGGGCTATCCCATGCCGAAGCGGTAGATTTCTTCCAGACGATGCAAAAAGAAAACCGGTTTGTGATGGATGTATGGGGCGTACTGCTCAACTACCAGAAGTCGCTCGCCGAGGTGCAGGGGGCCAGATACGCGCAGGGGCAACGCTGGTTAGAACGGCTTACGGCCGAAGAGCCACTCGCTGTAAATGCACTGGCTGCACAGTAAATCAGCATCAGGATGTGTAGTGAAAAGTTATTGATTAATTGAGTTTGGTACACAAAGGCAAATAATTGATTAATGATTTAAGAAATACTGATTTTTTGTGTGACCTATTGTTAACGATCCCGTCAAAAAGGAACAAAGCCGGATGCCCCAGCGAATAAAGTAGCTGGGGCATCCGGCTTTTTATGGACACCAATCTCCTGTAAAGGGTGCGTTTCAGGTTGTGGCCCGGATGTACAGATGTCATCTTTTTAGGGCACCGAAACGGAAAGATGACATCTGTACATCCGGGTCACAACCTGAAACGCATCCCATATAAACGTTGGCTGGCTCAATTACTGAATTTTCCCGCCAACGGCCAGCCCGCTCGGTACGCTGGCCGGAACCGACTTATCAAAACTGTCGTCGGTGAGGGCGTGCAGAAACTCGACCAAATCGTTGCTGCGGGTAACACGGGTTCGGAGCAGCGAGTCTAACTGGCTTGTCGGTACGTTGGCATTGAGTTGGGTACCGGTGGTTACGCCGTCGTAAAAAATCAGAATATCGCGCAGCGAAACGTGTTTTCCATTGTGCATATACGGAGCCGTTCGGGCAACGTTCCGCAGGGTGGGGGTTCGGAACGCGTAGGTATTGTCTTTCCCCTTGTCGGTATAGCCCAGTTTCTCATTGTCCACCACGCCCAGCACATGGGTTTTGTAATCGCTGAACATAGGGCCATTGTGGCAGGCATTGCAGCCATTCTGAATAAACAGGACCATCCCGCGTTTTTGCGCGTCGGTCATGGCCGTAGCATCGCCCCGCCGATAGCGGTCGAAGGGCGCATTGTTGGCCAGCAACGTCCGCTCATAAGCCGCAATGGCTTTACCCAGATTCTGGGCGGTGATGGCATCGGACGGACCAAAGATGGCTGCAAATGATGCACGATAGGCCGGAATGGCCCGTAGTCGGACCAAGACACTATCAATGGCGTTGGCCTGGGTGAAGACATTCCCCCGCATTTCCTCGAAGGTGGCGATGGGTATCAGCGACTGCACTTCCAGCGAACTGGCCCGCAGGTCATAGAACATGGGAGCCGTGGCCGGATTATAATGACCACGGGCATCCATGCCGTTGAAAGCGACGTTCAGCAGCGTAGGCGCGTTGCGTTTAGTGAGCAGAATGGCCCCGTCTGTTCCGAAACGCCGTGTGCTGCCCTGCCCCTGACCCCCCACGCCAATGGGTAAGTCCAGCCCATCGGTATAGTTAAATTTAGGGTGGTGGCAGGTGGCGCAGGACACGTCTCTGTTGCCCGATAGCACCGGATCATAGAACAATAATTTGCCCAGTGCTACTTTCTCGGGCGTACGCGGATTATCGGCCGGGTCGATGACCGTTTGAGGCAGGGCACCAATCGACTCATCGGGCTTTACCTCCAGGCCGGTTGACTGGCAGGAGTACACGGTTGTGCCAAAAACGACAATACTGGCCAGCAGGGCATATACGTTGACGGAGTGCATAGCGATTGAATTAGAGCGTGTAGCCAATGGAGAGAGCGATGTTATTGCGAATAAGCACCGGGCCGCCCTCCGGCTTTATTAGTACCCGGTCTTCTATTCCCAGCCGGTAGCGGGACCTGATGCGCCAGCCCAGCCCGATGGTTGCACCGGGAATCAGGCTGGTAAGCGTTTCGTCGATGGCGGTGTCTGGAAAACGAATTCGCATCCGTTCGCTCCAGAACTGCACACCCACGCCCACCGATGCGCCAAACGCCCGGCGCGACTGGTAGTGATACCCCACGTTAACCAGACCGATGTTGGCCACAAAGGCACTGGTCGACTTCTGGAAGAAATGGCCGTAGCCCACCTGCGCGAACAACGCATTGGCCGAGGTTCCGATAGACCGGCTTACCTCGCCCCGAACGCCCGTTCCCAGCGAGTAGAGGGCTGATTTAGCCAGTTGAGGGTTAACCAATCCATCGACCCAAAGCGTGTACCGGAGCGGTTGCTGGGCCAGTATCGGGCTGCTTAGGCCAGCCACGAGCAGGAGAAAAAGGAGCGTTTTCATAAGCCAATAAGTCTGATTGGGCATGAGCAATCCGGTGCAGCACGGTTTTGGTCGCCTGCGGATTGGTTCTATAAAATTGGGGAAATGAGGATAACTGCCGTGTATTACCCGTCTAACCAGGCTTTGAAGGCCGGGGCTTTTTCGCGGCTGACCAGTACTTCCTGCGCCGTTTCGGGGCGGAGGTCGATCTTTAGCTTTCCGTTGAAGTATTGGTGAATCTTCTGAATGGCCGATACCTGCGCGATGAACTGCCGGTTGAGTCGAAAGAACTGGAGCGGGTCGACAACGGTTTCGAGTTCTTCCAGCGTGTAATCGACTAAGTACTGCCGCCCGTCGCGTCCGACTAAGCAGGCCAGTTCGTTGGCCGTGTAGAAATAAGCCACCTGCTCCTGCCCAATGGGGATAAGCTGATCGCCGTTTTTGACCAGAAACCGCGACTTGTGCGTCCGGCGGCTCATGGCCAGACTGTCGAGCAGCGATTCGACCTTTTTGGCGTAGGCCGGGGGCGAAAACGTCTGTTTGAGCGTATGGTATTTTTTAAGGGCCTCGGCCAGTTCGGGCAGTTTGATGGGTTTGAGCAGGTAGTCGATGCTTTTGACCCGAAATGCCCGGATGGCGTACTCATCGTAGGATGTGGTGAAAATAATGGGACTGTGCGCCGGAAACGAGTCGAAAATCTGAAAGCTAAGGCCATCTGAAAGCTGAATATCGGAGAAGATAAGGTCTACCGGCTGCTCTGTTTCAAACCACTGCTTTCCCAATGCCACACTTTCCAGCACCCCAACGATCTCCACCTGGGGGTCGAGTTTACGAATCAGCTTTTCGAGTCGTTCGGCTGCCGGATATTCGTCTTCGATGATGAGGGCTTTCATATTAAGTGGTTGAGTGGTTGATTGGTTGAGTGGTTGAATGGTTGAATGGGTTATGCGCCAGCTATTCAATCAGTCAATCACTTAATCATTCAATCATTGAACAAGAAGCGGGATCTTAACCGTAAACAGCTCTCCGCTGCGGATCACTTCCACCTGCCGGTCGGTGAGCAGGCTGTAACGGTTAATAATGTTCTGCAAACCAACCCGCGTTGATTTATCACGGTCGGCACCCCTGAAAATCGTCTTCTCCTGAATGTTATTCTCAACGACTAAGTACTGATCGCCTTCCTGTTGTATCTTGATTTTCAGTGGCTTATCCTTCGATACGACATTGTGTTTTATCGCATTCTCAATAAGCATCTGCAAACTCAACGGCGTAACATACTGACGGTAGGTCTCCGGCGACAGAATCGTTTCAACCTGTAGGTTATCCCGGAACCGGATTTTATTGAGATACACATACGCATCTAAGAACGCAATTTCTTCTTCCAGCGGTACGGTGTTCCTGCTCCGGCTGACGAGCACGTACCGATACACGTCCGACAGGCGTTCGAGGTACTGCTGGGCATCAAGGTTTTCCTCATCAATCAGAGCCGCTAAAGTGTTCATGCTGTTGAACAGAAAGTGCGGATCAAGCTGATTCTTAAGTACATCCAACTGCGACTGGACACCCGCGCGGGCCAGCGATTCAGTTTTGCGAACGTTCAGTTTCCAGGCCTCGAAAAAATACACGGCCTCATAGACTAAATAGACCAGTAACGTAGGTACCAGACTCGTGCGGAAGCCGATCAGCAACTCATTGTTGTGAAAAATGGCTTTGCACAACACCTGATCCAGCAGAAAGGTAGCCACAAACGTATACACGAGCGCAAGCCCGGCTTCGGTCAGCAGCCGTTGGGTCGTTTGGCTGTAGCCGGGCAGTAACCGGCGCATCCTGACGATGATATAGCGGTTTCCTTCCCATAAAACGACCGTTGTACAGATGGACATGATCAGATACATGCCCGCCGTGGCGTTAAACTGCCTGAAATCCTCAAAGTGCCGGATGGCCGGAATCAGCACGCTGAACAGAGGAATCCCAACTAATCGCAGCATCTGGTCATTCAGGTTGTAAGGTGGTGCCGGCAGTGGGTTCGGGTTCACAGTGGATGCGATTTGTGAGGAAAATACCTCGATAAAGATAGCCCTTTTGGGGCAATGGCTGGTGATCAGGTCTCTTTGGGGCGGTTTAGCGTTTGTGTAGCCCAAACGTGTAGCCAATGGTTACGTTGGCCAGTAAACCCCCTGTGCCCGGAAACCCCTGCGTTGCGGTTTTGTACGTCTCGGTTCGGTTCGTTGCTTTGTTGACATACGTTAGTTTATTGTTGTCTAACGAACTCCAGACATTCGGCCAGTAGCGAACACTGGGCATGATTAATATGCCCGCCAGTCCATTGGTCTGCCTGCGGAACGGATAATAGCGATAATAAGCTCCGGCTCCCAGTGTTACGGTTTTATAGGTCGTGAGCCGACTATTTCCAGCTTCTGTCTGTCCATTGTAATTTACCTCATAAAAATGAAGTTTGGGTTCAAACCGAATATCAAAGGCGGGTGTGATTCGATAGCCAATACCTATCCCTAAGGTGGTGGTCAGTTTTTCATTCAGTTGCTGATCCTGAGCCAGCAACGAAGCGGTCTTTCCATTCAGATGAACATTAAACCCCTGGGAGTAGTCGAACACCATCCGGTTGGTGGTGTATTCGGCCTGAACATTAAATCCGCCCAGCAGCACCTGGCTAATACCCCCGCCCAGGGTAAAGCGGTTGGCGTAGGGAAACCGGGGACGGCCAAGCGACTGGTCCTGAGCGGATACAGAGACATTGCCTCCGAGGATAATCATAAGGCCGATGGCAATAAACAGGGATGCTTTCATAAGATGACTGGCTACTGGTTGACACCAATTTTGGTTCGTTGATGAGTCAAAATTGGTGAGCAAGCGCAGCCCATGAAAACCAGTTGGGGGCGAAGCGTCGAAAGGGCGGGGGCGAAGCGTTTGGGGAGCGGGGTTAAGCGGAGCGGGGGTTCAGTTTGCGGCCAACGTACAAAGGCCGGTGCTGTTCAGGCAACAGATTGAGTTTTTTGCCCTGCGGAAAACTGAACGACAGCCGTTTGCTCACAACGTCTTCACGTTCTGTCTTTGCCACCCGGTACGCCGGACACGTGTCTGACGTGGGTCATTCTCTAACTAAATATTTAGGTAAATCTCTCTCGATAACACTAAAAGAACCACGGTCCGCCGTTGTGCGGGGGCACGGCTTTTTGCCAAAGTCCAGAGAATACCAGAACATAGGGCTTATATAAAGCAAACAGCGCGTAAGGTAGTAATAGATGTAAAGTATTGAATAAATATAATGTACATATAGGATATTTGTGTTTTTGTTATGTACTTGCTGCCCACTACGTTTAACCCTTTACTTATGAGAATTCAATCTATACTTTTTATCTGGTTCATCGGCGTAGGAAGCGTAATTAGCCTGCCAGCCGCTGTATCTTCAGGAGCGGCACAGTTAACAAAGGCAAAAACGCCGGAACAATCGGTCCTGGTTTGTATGGGGGGTAGTTCTGTCCGCTATCATGCTCATGAACGCTGCCGGGGATTAAGCAATTGCAGCACCAAGCTTTCGCAGATTACTACCGTCGAAGCCCGCTCGCTGGGCCGTACACCGTGTGGCATATGCAAGCCGCAATGAGTCCGTTCTGTAAGGATTACGATTACAGCTACGATTCAGTACGGCGATGGGTGAAGCCACTCGTCAAGGCTAACGGGATACTTTGTAGCCGACGACAATAGAAACGCGGCCGCACTGCCAACAAAGACCGAGTAATCGAGGGCGGGTTTTAGGCTTGCCGCCGAAATGGTCATCGACAGGGCAAACGAAAGCAGAAGCAGCCCTGAGCCTAAAGCCACATACCGGGTCTGGTAACCGATCAGCAATAATATCCCCAAACCGATTTCCAGCCCCGTAGCCAGCATAGCCAAACCCTGGGTTGTGCCTGAACCGGCCACCAGCCAGCCCGTTAGTGTACCGGTGTAGGTAACGAAGGCCGGCCAGTTACCCCAGGCTACGCCCGGCTCGCCCGGTAAACCCCATCCCCCAAAACGGTCTGCTACGGCAGAAAGAAACCCGGCAGCTATGGCCAGCCGAAGGAAAATGGTTGTGTCAAATCGTTGCTTTTTCATGGCTGGTGTAGCGAATACGTACTGATAAGTTGGCGATCAGCATGTGGTTCTGCCAATGCGATTGAACATGGGGGATAAAATCAGTTATCATTCCCTTTTCCAGATATGCCCGGCGTAGTAGCTTACTATCCCTTCATGCCTTTAACTACGGATTGAGTCAAAAGTAGATCATTACTATGAAAAAAATACTGCTCCTGTTTTTCGTGTTCACTACCCTGCTTGTGCGCCCGTGTCTGGCTCAAACCACAAAACGTGTGGCTCCTGCCACCGCTACGTTTTCCAACCCCTTACCCGTTCAACTGGGTGATCCCTACATTTTATCGACCCAGGGCACCTACTATTTGTATGGCACGGGCGGAGCAGACAAAGGCTTTATGGCGTATTCCTCGAACGATTTGGTGAACTGGAAATCGGAAGGACAGGTCTATTTTCACGACAATAAAAATGGCTGGAGTGACCCCAAAGCAAGTTGGGGTGGGGCCTACTGGGCACCGGAAGTGTATGCCGTGAACGGAAAGTTTTATCTGTTCTACAGTGCCCAATGGCAGGTGAACCCGACGAAAGAAGCGGAAAATTTCCGGATTGGGGTGGCCGTCGCCGACAAACCCACCGGTCCCTTTGTTGACCTGACCAACAAACCGGTTTTTGATCCGGGCTATCCCATTATTGATGCCAATGTGTTTTTTGATGCCAACGGCAAAGCCTACTTATACTACTCGCGTTGCTGCTATAAACACCCGGTCGAAAGCGAAGTGGCCGATCTGGCCCGCCAAAAAGGGTGGTACAAAGAGATTGAGGAAAGCTGGGTGTACGGCGTCGAACTCAAACCCGATTTTTCGGGCGTTGTTGGCAAACCCGTTTTATTATTGCGCCCCCCCGTTGCCCTCCGCGATAAGCAGGCCCAATGGGAAAGCCGGTCGGTTACGGCCCGCGAAGTGAACCGTCGCTGGACAGAAGGCTCGGTGACGTTTAAAAAAGACAATACGTATTATATGATGTATTCGGCCAACCATTTCGGGGGTCGGTATTATGCCCTTGGGTATGCCACAGCCCGCTCGCCGTTGGGGCCGTACATCAAAGCCGCTAATAATCCGGTCCTGCAACAAAATACCGACAAAGGCGGAGTTGTAACGGGCACAGGCCACAACAGCATTACCTACTCGCCCGACGGCAAAGAGATGTTTTGTGTTTATCACGCACGGACGGCCAAAACCGGCGACGAACGGGTTGTTTGTCTGGACCGTATGGACGTGAAAAACGGAACAATAAAGATCTTTGGCCCGACCACAACACCCCAAAAGCGTCCCTCAGGCGTAATCAGGCCAGCCAATGCCCGCTAACGTGCTTTATTCAGTAAGCAGCGTTAACGTTATTCTACGAAGTTTTGCGGTCCTGTTTTGTTAGCCGATGGTGGATGGACCTTTGGTCGAACTCGCCCCCGGATGCCGACGGGGCAGGCAAACGGTAAACGTTGTTCCCTCATTCAAAACAGAACGTACGCCGATGGAGCCGCCGTGCAGGGTAACGATTTTCTCTGTCAGTGACAGGCCAATGCCGTTGCCTTTCACAGGACGGGCGTTGGTGGCGCGGTAGAAGGGTTGAAAAATATAATTCAGTTCCGTATCGGCAATGCCAATGCCCCGGTCGTCGATGGCTACCTGTATCTGGTCATCACTCAGGTGCACCCGCAACCGGGCATGGTGATCGGGGGAGAATTTGCAACCGTTTTCGATTAGATTCATAAACGCCATTTTCAGCAAAGACTCCTCACCCCTGATTTGTATCGACGGCAAGGGTTCATCCTCATCCTGCGAATCGGTCACAAACGTGATATTGTAATTAGGATGTTTATGAAGGATGGTCGCCACAGCCTCGTAAAGAACCTCATCCAGGCCAACAGGTGTCCAGCCGACCTGAATGTGTTTGACGTCAAACTGGGCCAGTTCGAGCAGGCCGTTGGAGAGCGCATTGAGTTTGTCGATATCTTCGAGGATGGAACGCAAAATTTCCCGGTATTCTGCATCCGTTCGGGGTTTGATCAGGGCAACCTCAATCTGATTGGTGATTAGGGTGAGCGGAGTGCGGAGTTCATGCGATGCGTTGGACACAAAACTGCGCTGCATTTCAAAGGTCGAAAGCCGGTCGAGCATCTCGTTAAAGGTAGCCGCCAGCCGGGCCAGTTCATCGCTGTTGTTCGGCGTTGTGAGCCGGGCGTCCAGATTCGACATACTGATTCGATCAATCTGATGGATCATATTGACGATGGGCTTGATGGACCGCCGGGCAAAAAACTGACTCAACGCAATGACAACCAGGAAGGCAACAAGGAACGAGGCAATCGATATGAAAATGGCCTCCCGCAGTTTATACTGGCCATAATCGTCAATAGCGTACGAGATCACTTTATGCTTTTGTCCGTTCGGATGAGGCACCAATAACCCGATTCCCGAACGTGGCCCGTTGTCAATCTTTACTTCGTTCTGTTGGGCAATTTGAGTCAGCAGTTCAGGTGTTATGATAAGAGCCGCACTGCCTTTATGAAAATTATTCAGTTCGCCACTGTCATAGAGTAACCGATCCTGCTCATCATAAATGGCTACCCGCCGGTTGGAGTAGGTGGTGTACGTGTCTTCGTCGATGCGCCGGAGCAGGGACCCGCCAAACGCTTTTTTTTCTAACAGCAGATGCGTCATCGTGATCCCCCGATTCTTCAGGGTATTCAGAAAATCCTCCTGCCTCGACGCCGAGAAGTAGTAGTAAAAGTAAGCCAGCAAAAGCAACAGTACGGGTGATACGGCCACGATAAACGTGATGGCCAGTCGGGTCCGAAGGTTCATGCCAATAAGCTACTCGTTAACTTCTTTCATCATAAAGCCGATGCCTTTCCGGGTATGGATCAGCTTGGTTGCGAACTCTTTATCAATTTTCTTGCGGAGCGAGTTGATATACACATCAATCAGATTTGTTCCGCTGTCGAAGGGAATATCCCATACGTTTTCGGCAATCTCGCTCCGGCTCAGAACCGTTCCGGGATTGCGCAAAAAATACTCCAGCAGGGCAAATTCGCGGGGTGTCACCGGAATGGTCTGTCCCGCCCGACCCACTGTTTTTTCGCGCAGATCAAGGGCCAGATCCGCCATCGTCAGCAGACTGCTTCCTTCGGGATTATAGGGGTGCTGGCTACGTTTACGGTTAGCCTGAATACGGGCCAGCAATTCGCTAAACTCGAACGGTTTTAATACATAGTCATCGGCTCCGGCGTCAAACCCCGATAGTTTATTTTCAATCGTGCCCAACGCCGTCAGCATAATAATGGGCACCTGATTATGGCGGGCGCGAATATCCCGGCAGAGATCATAGCCATTCATATCGGGCAGATTTACGTCCATAATGATCAGGTTTACCTCACTGAATTCGACGGCTTTCCGGGCAGCCGCAGCATCCAGTGCTACGGATGTCTGAAAGCCATATTCCTCCAGACCCCGCTTCAACGACATGGCCAGCTTAATTTCATCTTCTACGACTAATATCTTCATACTACGGATAGCTTAGAAAAGTACCAAAACTAATAGGGACATTTCTGTAAAACAGCCTCTTTAAGAACTTCTAATCTGGTCTTTAAGATTCTTTAATATAGCTAAGAGTAGGGATACATACTTTTGATACAGTTAACGAAGAATGGAACGATATATTGGTTTAATACAATTTATTTTTGATTCGGTGCAAAGAAACTGAAATGAGCTTCGGCTTCTTGCCGAATTAGTAAGCATTGTCGAATCATTCGCGTGTAAAAATAAACTAAGTATGAAGAGAATTCACATCCTCATGAGCTTGTGCGCCCTGTTATACAGTGCAGGCTGCTCATCAAAAGCGGAAGAAAAAGAAGAAATAACCAACTATTTGGTGACCAGCCCTTTGCAAAAAGACACCACGGTTACGAATGAATTTGTATGCCAGATTCATGCCATCCAGCATATCGAAATAAGAGCGTTGGAAAAGGGATACCTACAGAAAATTTTTGTAGATGAAGGGCAGTTTGTCAAAAAAGGGCAACTCATGTTTCAAATTCTGCCCATACAATACCAGGCAGAGTTACAAAAAGCAGAGGCCGAAGCCAATTTTGTTGACGTTGAATACAAAAACACAAAACTGCTGGCCGATAGCAATATCGTTTCAAAAAATGAACTGGCCCTATCCAAAGCCAAGTTAGATAAGGCGAAAGCGGAAGTATCCGTAGCCAAGATTCACCTTGGATTCACCGAGGTACGAGCACCATTCGATGGCATCATGGACCACTTTCAGGTACGGTTGGGCAGCCTTGTCAACGAAGGCGATTTGCTGACCACCCTCTCCGACAACAGCAAAATGTGGGTGTATTTCAACGTGCCGGAAGCTGAATACCTGAATTTCAAAGCGAAAACGCAGGCAGAAAACCTGGAACAGGTAAACCTGCTCATGGCCAATCAACAGTTGTTTGATTACCCCGGCGTGGTGCAGGCCATTGAAGCTGACTTTAATAATGAAACGGGCAATATTGCCTTCCGGGCTACTTTCCCCAACCCCAAAGGGCTGTTACGGCACGGCGAAACCGGTAATATCCGAATGACTTTACCGCTTAGAAATGCCCTGATTATTCCGCAGAAAGCTACGTTCGAAGTCCTGGAGAAGAAATATGTTTTTGTGGTCGATAAAGACAACGTGATTCGGTCAAGGGAAATCACGATAGGTGCTGAAATGCCCCACATTTTTGTTGTTCGGTCTGGTTTGAAAAAAGAAGACAGAATCCTCCTGGAAGGCTTGCGTCAGGTAAAAGAAAACGAAAAGATACATACCAAATTCGTGAAGCCTGATTCTGTCGTCTCGCATTTGAGCTTATATGCTGAATAATCAACCAATCTAAAACTCGGACGGCATGTTTTCAAAATTCATACGCAGACCCGTATTCGCGATTGTGATATCCATCATGATTGTCTTTATCGGCATCCTGGCGATCAAAAAGTTACCTATTTCTCAATTCCCGGATATTGCCCCCACAACCGTAAACATATTTATTGCGTATCCCGGAGCCAGTGCCGATGTACTGGTGAAATCCACGCTGATTACCCTTGAGCAGGCCATCAACGGTGTTCAGGATATGCGGTATATAGCCACCGATGCAACCAGCGCGGGGGAGGCTACCCTTCGGATTATTTTTGAGCCGGGTACGGACCCCAACGTTGCCGTTATCCGGGTGAAAACAAGGGTGGATCAGGTAATGCCGCTCCTGCCCGAACTGGTTCAGCGCGAAGGGGTTATCATTTCGCCTGTCCAGCCCAGTATGTTGATGTACGTCAATCTCTATTCCAAGGAAAAGAGTATCGACGAAAAATTCTTGTTCAACTACGCTACGGTTAAGATGATCCCTGAAATTCAGCGGACCAAAGGGATCGCCAGGGCGCAAATACTGGGTAGTCGGCGGTATGCAATGCGCGTCTGGTTAAACCCGGAGCGGATGCGGGCCTACAACATCTCCGTGGAAGAAGTCATGAAGGCCATCGGCGAGCAGAGTATTATCGGTCGGCCAGGCCGGATCGGTCAAAGCTCCGGTATTGCGGCCCAGTCGCTGGAATATGTGCTTACCTACAAAGGACGATACAACAAGCCGGAAGAGTACGAAGGAATCATTGTCCGGGCCAATTCGGCGGGTGAAAGTATCCACCTGCGCGATATAGCCAAAGTGGAACTGGGCAGCGAATTCTTCGATATCTACTCTAACCTGGATGGCCATGCGTCGGCAGCCATTGTGTTGCGACAAAACTACGGCAGTAATGCCAGTGATGTTATCGAAGAGGTAAAAGCCAAACTTGAGGTCATGAAGGCCTCTTTTCCGCCGGGGGTAGACTATAAAATCAGCTATGACGTATCGAACTTCTTAGATGCGTCTATCGAGCAGGTAATCGATACACTGCGCGATGCCTTTTTACTGGTTGCCTTAGTTGTTTTCATCTTCCTGGGCGACTGGCGTTCTACCCTGATACCGATTCTGGCGGTTCCGGTATCCCTGATCGGGGCGTTTTTTGTCATTCAGGCGTTTGGACTCTCCATCAATTTAATTACGCTCTTTGCCTTAGTGCTGGCCATTGGTATTGTGGTCGATGATGCCATTGTGGTGGTCGAAGCCGTGCATGCCAAGATGGAAGATGAGCCGCATCTGACCCCCTTCAGGGCGGTTCAAAAAGTGCTTGGTGAGATTAGCGGAGCCATTATCGCCATTACGCTGGTCATGGTATCGGTATTCCTGCCTATCTCCTTTATGACGGGTCCGGTTGGTACATTTTACCGGCAGTTTTCCATCACTATGGCCAGTTCCATTGTGATTTCGGCGTTGATCGCCCTAACGCTGACGCCCGTGTTGTGCGCCATGTTGCTGAAAAATCATCATGGGCATCCCCCAAAGAAAAACGCACTGACCCGAGCACTCGACAGTTTCAACCGGGGATTTGATAAAATGACCGGTTGGTATGTGGGCCTGTTACGATTGATCGTCAGCCGCCGATTCGTTACGTTCGCCATATTAGTAGGGTTCTGTGCGGGCATCGTATTGGTGAATAAAATTCTGCCCGCCGGATTTATTCCGAACGAAGACCAGAGTACGATTTATGCCATTATCCAGACGCCACCGGGTTCTACCTTAGAAAAAACGAACGAGGTGTCCCGGCGGCTTCAGAAAATTTGTGAAGAGGTACCGGGAATCGAATCGGTATCGTCGCTGGCCGGTTATGAAATTATGACGGAAGGTCGGGGTTCCAACGCCGGTACGTGTTTGATCAACCTGAAAACCTGGTCGGATCGCGACAAAAACGTCAAGGAAATCATGGAAGAACTGGAGGTGAAATCGAAAGGCCTCGGGGCTACCGTCGAGTTCTTTGAGCCACCGGCCATTCCCGGCTTTGGTACATCGGGCGGTTTTTCCATGCGCTTATTGGATAAAACGACCGATACGGACTACCGTGAGTTTGATAAAATCAATAAGCAATTCATGGAGGAGTTAGGCAAGCGTAAAGAGCTTACCGGCTTGTTTACCTTTTTTGCCGCCAATTATCCGCAATACGAACTGGAAATAGACAACAACCTGGCCATGCAAAAAGGCGTATCCATCGGCAAAGCGATGGACAACCTCAATATCATGATTGGCAGTACCTACGAACAGGGGTTTACCAAGTTCAACCAGTTTTTTAAAGTGTATGTGCAGTCGGACCCCAGTTTCAGAAGGCTTCCATCCGATTTGCTGAAGCTTTTTGTCAAGAACGATCAGGGCGAAATGGTGCCTTACTCAGCCTTCATGAAACTTCAGAAAGGCCAGGGTCCCAATGAAATTACCCGGTTCAATTTGTACAATTCTGCTGCTATTCAGGGCCTTCCGGCAAAGGGCTATACGACGGCTGACGCCATACAGGCCATCCGCGAAGTTTCTGCCAAGACGTTGCCAAGAGGGTACGACATTGCGTTTGAAGGCCTTTCCTACGATGAATCGATCCGGGGAAATGAGTCGCTGTATGTGTTCCTGATTGTATTGGCCTTCGTTTACTTTGTGCTGGCCGCGCAGTACGAGAGTTTCATCATTCCGCTGGCCGTGGTGTTATCGCTGCCGGTTGGGATATTCGGTTCGTTTCTGCTGCTCAAGCTGATGGGGCTGGAGAACAACATCTACGCTCAAATCGGACTCATCATGCTGGTTGGTCTGCTGGGTAAAAATGCCGTACTGATTGTCGAATTTGCTGTTCAGAAGCGACAGCAGGGAGAAACGATTCTCAACGCAGCCATTGAAGGAGCCAGGGTCCGTTTCCGGCCAATTTTAATGACCTCATTCGCTTTCGTTGCCGGACTGATTCCGTTGATTGGTGCATCGGGGGCGGGTGCCATCGGTAACCGTACGATTGGTGCGTCGGCTATGGGTGGTATGTTATTCGGAACCATTTTCGGGGTTGTCATCATCCCTGGGTTATACTACATCTTTGGCTCGCTGGCCGATGGCCGAAAAATGATCAAAGACGAAGAGTCTGATTCGCTGACCGAAAATTTAACTCATCAATTAGACGCTTTTCCTGTAGAAGCAGAAGAAAGTACGAATCATGTTGAAAAAATTAATTTATAAATGCCTGGCAGTCGCCTGCGTGTCGCTTGCAATAACGGCCTGCAAAACGCCGGCTTTACTCACAAAAACAGAGAATAGGGCCGTTCCGGCGAGTTTCAACAACTCGCCGGACTCGACCAATACGGGCAAGATCAGGTGGTCGGAGTTTTTTACCGATCCCAACCTGACAGCCCTGATTGAAACGGCCCTGAAAAGCAATCAGGAACTGAATATTAACCAACAGGAAATTGCCATTGCCAACAATGAAATCAGAGCCAGACAGGGGGCCTATCTGCCCTTTGTGGGCATTGGGGGGGCGGTTGGTGTGAACAGGGTTGGCCGGTATACCAGCGAAGGTGCACTGGAAACGAATATCGAAATTGCGGAGGGTAAACGAACGCCCGAATTCCTGCCAAACTTTCTGATAGGGCCTACCGCTTCCTGGGAGGTGGACATCTGGCGTAAACTGCGCACAGCCAAGAAAGCAGCCGTTATCCGGTATCAGTCGAGTGTGGAAGGCAGAAATTTCATGATAACGAATCTGGTTGCCGAGATCGCCAATTCGTATTACGAATTACTGGCCCTTGATAATGAACTGGCCATCGTTCATCAGAACATCGACATTCAAACCAATGCCCTGAATCTGGTAAAAACCCAAAAGCAGGCGGCCCGCGTTACCGAACTGGCCGTACGCCGGTTTGAGGCACTGGTGCTGAACACACAGGCTCTTCAATATGGTATTCAGCAGCGAATTGTTGAAACGGAAAACCGCATTAACTTCTTAACGGGCCGCTACCCGCAGCAGCCCATTGCCCGGAATGCGCAGGCGTTCAGCACCCTGTTACCGGCTATGATTCATGTCGGCATTCCAACGCAGTTGCTCGAAAACCGGCCCGACATTAAACAGGCCGAACTGAACTTAATAGCTGCCAAGCTGGATGTGCAGGTGGCTAAAGCCGACTTTTACCCGTCGCTGAATATTTCTGCCGCTGCTGGCCTCAGTGCCTACAAACCAACCCTTTTATTTAATCCTGAATCCATCCTGTTTTCGTTAGCGGGCGGCTTGGCCGGCCCCTGGATTAACCGGAATGGCATCATAGCGTCGTATTACAGTGCCAACTCGCGGCAGACACAGGCCGTTTACCAGTATGAGCGTACGGTTTTAAATGCATACATCGAGGTTGCCAATCAGTTATCAAACATCAGTAACTTAGAGAAAAGCTACGAAACCAAAGCGAAGCAGGTAGAAGCCCTTACGCAGTCGGTAGCGATTTCAAATACGCTTTTCGGTGCGGCCCGGGCCGATTATACGGAAGTTTTGTTTACCCAACGGGATGCGCTGGAGTCGAGATTTCAACTTATTGAAACCAAAATGCAGCAACTCAATGCCATGGTTAACACCTACCGGGCTTTGGGTGGAGGCTGGAATTAACGGCCTGATTCTAATAAAATTGTGAGCTGTACAGCAATCCGGGTTAGGTCGGATTATCGTGAAAGGACGGCTTCGATGGCCGTCCTTTCACGATAATAAACAGGTACGTCAGGTAGGAGAACACGTTATAGGTGCACCACAGGATTCGGGTGAAGATAGCTTCCGTCGGCAAACCGGACGATGTAGGTTGATAGGAAAAACGCGCTTCTGTTGTAGTAGTCCGTCGTAATGATCTGCGCCCCGGATCGCTGGGCCACCTCAAAACTCCGATAGTCATTGGTGCGGGCCTGCTTTGTATCGGCGTCGGCGCGGGTACGAACAAGGTAGCCTTTGCGGACGAGGTCCCGAATTTTTGTACTGTCTTCAATCGAATTGTTCAGAATCACAAAGGCCGCGTCCGGCGTTCCGGGTTCGGCATTGGTGAACAACACCCGGCCCGCCAGCGACGGATGACCGGCAAGGTACGTGCTGCGCTTCGTTCCTGTTTCGTCTAACACGAATACAAACTTGCCGTGTGCAGCTTTCATGGTCGGCCAGTTTCCGGCCAGAACAGCCGCTTCGAGTGTAGTAGCCCGCCCGCGCACATCGTCGGGAATGAGCAGGTGCGAGCGGCCCAGCGTTGCCAGCAATGTACTATCCAATTGGTCGAATACCGACCCGGTGAAGGGTTCGGGCCGGGTAAATCCCGGCCGACGGATGGTATCATCTTTGGCATTCATGGTTATGAACACCGGGTAATGGTTCGGGTGGGCCTCCGACCAGCGTTTCAACTCGGCTAAACACTGCCGGAACGTGGGGCAGTTGCTGCGAAAGTCAATATCCTGAATGTGGAGCACTTTAAAGCCTGGCTCGTTCATTCCGGCGGGGTCATAAGAAGCCTGCCCTTTGGCCAGCTTCAGGCCCATTGGGTGCGCATATCGCCCGCCTTTGGTGTCAGCATAGATGTCAATTTCGAGGTTTTGCAAGCCCAGGTTCAACTGGTCGGTCAGGCTTATGTGGCTGTATTCAATGGCCTTGAATCGAACGGAATCCGTTCGGGTCAGCAGGGCAAACAGGGCCGGGTCGATAGCCTGTTTATAGCTGTTGTGCGAACCGATGCACTGAATCTGGTTTAGTTTCAGGTTGTCCAGCTTCGGTGGAATCAGGGCCGTAACGGCGAAAAGAGGAATGAGTAACAGCAGGTATTTCATTAGGAGGAGTTGAATGAGTGATCCTTCGGTGGTTACTCAGGTTATCGGATGTCATTCGTTGTTTAGCAATGAATGACATCCAATAACCCGAATAACCATCAACTAATATTCGGCTAATGATTAGTATCCGGGGTTCTGGGCCAGATAGCCCGGTATGTTTGAGGCTCCGTCAATAGCCGTCTGCGGGATGGGGAAGAGTCGTTTGTTCGGATCGCTATTGGTTTTTTCGGTCCAGGTGCCTTCGTACTTACCAAAGCGAATCAGGTCAGTCCGGCGCACCATCTCCCAATATAGCTCAAAACCGCGTTCGCGCAGGAGCAAATCCAGGTTCATGCTCGTTAGGGCAGGGGCGGGCGTCGAGGCTGTTCGGGCAGCCCGTACCGTGTTCACATCGGCCAGTGCACCGGCAGCATCGTTGCTTTTGCGGAGTTTAGCCTCCGCCCGCATCAGGTACACATCGGCTAAGCGCACGATGGGAATATCGACATCACCCAGGTTACGTCCTGACTGCGATTTCGGGCTGAACTCATACTTCAGCACTCTGTAGCCCGTGTTGTAGTTACTGCCCGCTACCGAAAAGTCAACCTGCTCGGTAAAATTCACCGCCAGTGTTGGCCGGTTGCGCGTTATGTTGAATAATTTCCCAACCCGGTAATTATTGCCACATCGCACAAAGGCACCATTTACCCGAAGCAACCCGTACTGTTGTCCGCGCAAAATGCCCCGGTCCATAACGACGTTAGCCGCAGCAACACAGGAGTCGGCGGGGATAGTCATGTTCTTTCGGTAGAAGCGTGGGTCAACCGCAGCCGGGTCGGTAGGGGCATAGGCGTTCGCCCAGGTCCGGTAGAAATCCGGGGTAATAGCTGCGCCGTCGGTGCCGTTAGCCCCCGTAAAGGCAGGTAGCGGAAACTGATCGCCCGACAGCGAGAAGTACGCCAGACGGTTATGCCCGTTCAATTCAGACCGCTGGTCAACGGCAAAAATCAGCTCTTTATTCGTATGGTTGTCTGCATTAAATACCGAGAAATAATCGGGCGATAACTGAAATTGACCCGAGCTGATAATCTTGTCGCTGTACTCAACCACTTTATCCATGTCTTCGGGTTTGACCGCAAACTGAGCCGCGTAGCGATCACGATAAACGGCAGCGTTCAGATACAGCCGGGCCAGCAGTCCCCACGCTCCCGCTTTCGTCAGCCGACCGGGGCCGACCGTTGTCAGCAGGTCGGGTTCAGCCGCCAGCAGCTCATTTTTCACATAGTTAAGTGCCTCCACTCCCCGCAGAATCTGCGAGTTTGCCTGTGGGTCGTCTTTAACGAACACGATTCCGAACAAGTCGAGCATCAGCATATTGTAGTAGGCCCGCATACCCCGTGCTTCAGCCATGTATGTTTTTACGCTCGGGTCTTTGAGCGATGGCAGCGTGGTCAGGGCCGTAACCGAACGCGAAATCCCCTGCGACAGCAGCAGCCATGTGTTCCGAATATTCGGGTCGGTGCTGGCGGGCAGGTGCTGGTGCAAAGCAAGGTAAATACCGTTGTCACCCCAGTCCGTACCACCCCGATAGGGCAGAATAGCCTCGTCGGTCGTGATTTCCTGGATTGCGAAGTAGGTTGTGTGCGTGAAAACATCCGGCAGGCGGGCGTACACGGGAGCAATGTTACCATCAGCCGCCTGTTTGTCCGTTAAGCCGGTGGCCGATGCTTCGTCGAGTACGTTCTCGGTCAGGTCCGTACAACTGTTCAGCGCGAGTAGGCTGAGTAGGGTTATGGTTGAGATGAATATCTTTTTCATACTTATCGGCAGATTGAACGCTGATTGTTATGATTTTTAAGATCAATCATGATACATCATAATCATCATAAAAATCAGCGTTCCATCAGCACATTTAAAATGTCAAATTGAGGCCAAATACAAACGAACGCGCTTTTGGATAGCTCAGATAATCAATGCCATACGACGAAATCCCGTTGACCGTCCGGTCGGTATTTACCTCAGGATCGTAGCCGTTATAGTTGGTAATGACGAACAGGTTCTGGCCGGTTGCCGAGAGCCGAATGTTCGAAATCCACCGCTTCATGCCAATTAACTGCGGATTAAGGTTGTAGCCCAGCGTCAGGTTGTTGAGCCGTAAGAAAGCACCGTCTTTCAGGAAACGGGTCGAAACCGGAGCCGAGTTATTGATCGACTCGTTCGGTTCGCCAATAGCCTCTGCCGGACCGTTCAGCCCTTTCACCAACCGGGCTTTATAAAAGAATGCATTGGCGGTGTTGTCGTACAGTTTATTGCCCGATAGCCCGTTGAAATTCGCCGTCAGGTCGAATCCTTTGTAAGACGCGCGACCATTCAGGTTAAACTGCTTCGTAGGCAGCGCACTCCCGGCCGCAATCCGGTCTTTATCCGTTCCGCCGATACCGTCGCCGTCTGTATCGCGGTAGATACTCAGGCCCTTATCGTCAACACCAATGTATTCACGCAGGAAGAACGTACCGATTGGTTGTCCGTTCACGTAGCCGTTGATGGTGGCCGAGGTCAGACCCGCCCCCGTTGCCGAACCAGACGTGATAACCGAGTAAGGTGAATTGTTTACCACATTTTTGATGAACGTGATGTTGCCTCCCAAATCAAGCCGGAAGCCGCTTTTGCTGGTATACCGGTAGTTCAGCCCCAATTCCACACCCTGATTGGTGATGGTCATGTTCGGAACGTTGGTCCAGTACGTAGAGGCCGGTTGAATAGGGTCGGCGGGGATAACTTCGAGCAGGATTTTACCCGACACTTTGCGGAAATAATCGACCGTACCGGTCAATGCGCCTTTGAACAGGCCGAAATCCAGCCCTACGTCCGTCTGCGTCGACAACTCCCACTGAATGTCGGGGTTGGCGAGTCGGGTATAAGTTGTACCGGCCGGATAGTTCGTTGATCCGTCGAGCGGATAGCTGGTTGTCGGGCCAACCGTCGACGTAAACAGGGCCTGGGTAATCTTCGATGGAATCTCCTGGTTACCCGTCTGACCCCAACCGGCGCGAACCTTCAGGTCAGAGAACGGACCCGATTGCAGAAACGGCTCTTCCGACAACCGCCAGCCTGCCGAGAACGAAGGGAAAATACCGTACTTGTTGTTGGCCCCGAACTTACTCGACCCATCGGCCCGGACCGTGGCCGTAAGCAGGTAGCGGTCTCTGTACTGGTAGTTTACCCGCGAGAAAAAGGATTGCAGCTCATTTTCGATGGCAGACCCGCCTGGCCGGTTGTTGGTTAAGGTCAGGTCCTGCCCCAAGCCGACGTTATTGATTGGCTCAATGGGCGAAATCGGAAATTTGTTGATACTCCAGTTCCGTTCCTGAATCTTAAACGTCTGGTACGAGTGTCCGAGCAGGGCCGTCAGGCTGTGGTTATTCCAGCCGCGCGTGTACGTGAAGTAGTTCTCGATCAACACGTTTCGGTTGTTTCCGTAGATGCTCTCAAGCCGTCCGTCCTGCTGAGGAACGGTACTCGCCAATGCCTGTAAATCGCGGGTCGAACTGGCGTTATCAACGCCCAGATTTAACTTATACGTCAGGCCTTTCGTAATTTTGAGCGAAGGAGAAACGTTAACCACCACCCGGTTGATGGTCGTTATATCTTTTTGCAGATTGAGCGTAACCAGCGGATTTGTAAACGCCTGATACCGGGCCGGTTCGCCGGTCGCATCGTAGGCAGGATAAGTCGGATTAGCCGCAATGGCGTCACCGATAATGTTGGATGAGGTGCCCCCCGGCTGAGCACCGCCGGATGAACTGGCTACGGGCGGCCGTTCGTTGATTGTCTGCGAAGCTGTCAGATTAACATCCAGCGTCAGCCGGTCTTCGAGGAACTTCTGCGACGCATTGAAGCGGCCGGTATAGCGTTTGAACTGGCTATTCTTCAATACCCCCTGCTGATTCTGTGTGCTTAGCGAGCCATAATACGTCAGGCGGTCCGTTCCACCGCTCAGACCCACGTTGTAATCCTGCGTAATCGCTGTCCGGCTGATTTCACGCTGCCAGTCGGTTGAGGCTTTCTGGTCGTCCAGCGTACCACCAACCGCCACGACCTGCCTGCGGTACTCATCGGCGGAGAAAACCGGCAGTGGATGGGCCATCGTCGAGATACCAACATTGGACGAAAGTGTCAGGGTTGAGGTTCCGGCCTTTCCCTTTTTTGTCGTGATCAAAACAACACCATTGGCTCCGCGTGCGCCGTAAATGGCTGTTGCCGACGCATCTTTCAGTACGTCGATTGACTCGATATCCTGCGGGTTCAAAAAATTGAGTGGGTTATAAGGGCTGGAGCCACCGCTCGTGCTGGAGTTATCGAGCGGAATACCGTCCAGTACGAACAAAGGGGTACTACCCGTACGAACGCCACCCGGTCCACGCACCGTGATGGTTTGCCGACCACCCGGCTCACCACTCGCCGAGGTTACGTTGACGCCGGCCACTTTACCCTGCAACAGTTGCTCCGGCGAGTTGATAATACCCCGGTTGAAGTCGGTACTTTTGAGGGTCGTCAGCGCACCGGTTGCATCTTTTTTCGTCGTGGTGCCGTACCCAATAACGACAACCTGCGCCAACTCGGATGCCGATGCCACCAGCGCAACGTTGATCGTTGTGCGGTTGCCAACACGCACCTCCTGCGATACGAAGCCAATAAAGCCAATGACCAGCACCGCATTTTCATCAGGCACCGCAAGTTGGAAGTTACCGTTGGCATCGGTCGTTGTACCGCGTTGCCGACCCGTCGGACCGGTACCCTTCAATACTACCGTGCAACCAGCCAGTGCTTCGTTGGTCGCGGCATCGGTCACCCGTCCGCTTACAGTCAGTTCGGCGGTTGCCACTGGCACTGTTCCATTTTCCGTAATACGTATGGGGTTGGCCGCCTGAGCGGGTAACACCGACAGAGCCAGCAGACAATACAGAAGCGTCCACCACGCCGGCTTATGCAGACGTGCAGCGCAGGGCAAATAAAGATTATTCATAACAGGGTGTTTTGATTAGTACTGCAAAGTTCCGGCTGCACCGCGTTGGATAAACCGGTGTTGAGGTATTTAAAGAAATGATAACAAGCCGCACGTTCCCTCCCTGAGAGCACTTGAAGCAATTATATTGATAATCCGCTGATAATCAAAGGAGGGAGGTACTGACTGTGTCGTGCGTCACGGTTTTTTTGGCGGCCTGCCTGTTTGAAGCAGGCCGCTTACTGCTCAGGCGTAGGGGCCTGTTAAAAAATTGTTACCTTTCATTTTCTGCGCCATTGGGCGTTGAGTCTACCGCTACTTTTACTCTTATCATTAGAGTACGCCACCTATATCTAAGAAGAGCACTTTGATTGGTTGAGACTGTGTCCTTATAATTTTAATAAATTGGCCCTCGTGTACTGATTGTGACGATTCCTATTGGTAAATTCATATACCATCCTGTTAAATTCTACCCAATCGCATGGTCTATTCAATTGTACAGCGTGTAATCTTTTAGCGAAGCCGCCCGTATTCGCTGTCACACGCCCAATCAGTTGATTTTAGGAAAAACACACCTCCAATGCTATGGAGGTAAACGTTGGAGTATCCAAACCCGTGGAGTATGGTTAGGCTGACCCGTTGGTCAATTAGGACGAGCATTAGGTATTATGAGGCCATTGACGTTGTTTTTCAGTCCGCTAACCTCCTTTTTTTCTTTGGCACGCTTTTAAGAAGCCCACTTACCTGTCGGGGGCCAACTGTTTCGTTAAAATACATTGATTTTCATCGTTGCCTATACGGATTTGAGGCTTCGTTAAAATGGTAGATAAACGATCAATCCGCTTGTTTCTATACCGAACAGCCCGTTTAAGCCTAACCAAATCATTATGAACACAGCCAATTCAGATTCTACTTTTGAAGACGGTAGACCTTTCGTCATCGAAGCCTGTGGTGATTCGATGTGGGACGAGGTCCTGGCCCAGCCTGCCTACAATGCCTCACTACGTCCACCGTTGCCACCCTGCACACTCGAATCGGGTCTCCAAAAAGTTCAGCCTGCCGAAGAGGCATGGAACACTAAAGACCCCGAAAAAGTAAGCTTAGCTTAGCGCGTCACAACTCTCATGCGTATTCTTTCTGTCAATGTGGGCCTTCCCCGGCTGGTTGAGTGGGGCGGACGAACTGTTTCAACCGGAATTTTCAAACATCCCGTTGCGGGTCCAGTCTCCATCGATTTGCTCAACCTCAATGGAGATAAACAGGCTGACCTCACCGTACATGGCGGTCCTGATAAAGCGGTTTATGCCTATGATACCGCTCATTATGCTTACTGGCGAAACGAAATTAGTCAGGATGACTGGACACCCGGTTTATTTGGGGAGAACTTAACCACAGAAGGACTTGTCGAATCCGAGGTCCGCATCGGGGATTTGTTTCAGGTGGGGTCAGCCCGGTTACGGGCGGTACAGCCCCGGTTTCCCTGTTATAAGCTAAATGTACGATTTAATGACGCGGGCATGGTTCGCCACTTCGCCCGCTCGGGTCGGTCCGGTATCTATTTTCGCGTTGTCGAAGCCGGCGTTGTGCAAACGGATGATGAGATTACCTTGCTGGAAGCGGCCAGAACGACCATTACAATTCAGGATGTAGCCCAGTTTATACTGAACCGACGAGTGGATGAAGCGTTCCGTGCCCGATTAGAGGCCTTACCCCATCTGCCCGATTCGTTGAAGATGCACGTACGCCAGTAGCCAGCAGACGCTACGTAACGGCTAACTACCCAAATTAAAAAACACGCTGCCACTTTACTCATGGAAAATCGCATTTTAGGCCTTCATCACATCACGGCTATCGCTAACAATGCCCAACGCAATTTCGATTTTTATACCCATGTGCTGGGGCTGCGGCTGGTCAAAAAAACCGTCAATTTTGATGATCCCAGTACGTATCACCTTTATTATGGGAATGAAGAAGGTACGCCCGGCACCATCCTTACCTTCTTCCCCTGGGAAGGGATCGGACCGGGTAAAAACGGTGTCGGCATGGCCACTGAAATTGGGTACTCCGTTCCCCGGGATAGTCTGGATAACTGGGCTGGCAGGCTTCGCGAGTTCGGCGTGTCGATGGGCGAACAGGCCGAACGGTTTGGCGAGCATTACCTCCCGTTTACCGACCCCGATGGTCTGTCACTCTCCTTCATCGTTTCCAAAACCACGGACGACCGGCCAGCCTGGGAAACGGCGGATGTAAAGCAGGATATAGCCACTCATGGTTTTCATAGTGTCACACTCACCCTGCAAACGATAGACAGAACGGCTAAGGTACTAACCGACATTTTCTATTACCGTCTATTGGCCCAGGAAGGGAACCGCTACCGATTCATAACCGATGCCGTACCGAATGCCTCAATTGTCGACCTACTCGAAGAACCGAAAGGGGAGTTAGGCCGAAATGCGGCCGGAACGAACCACCATGTTGCCTTCCGGGTGGCGAATGAAGCCATCCAGATGGAATATCGGGAAACGATTCTACGGAAAGGCATACAGATTACCCCAAAAATAAACCGCGATTACTTCTTTTCCCTTTACTTCCGCGAACCGGGTGGGGTCCTGTTTGAGATTGCCACCGATAATCCCGGCTTTACGGTCGATGAGCCGTTAGAGAAACTGGGCCTGAGCCTCAGGCTACCTGGGCAGCACGAAGCCTTGCGAACGAACTTAGAAAGCACCTTGCCAGCCCTGAAATAAATTTCCCTGTACGTGATGGTCGATATACAAGTAGAGCTTAACGAAAAGCAAAAAGGTGCTTTTTTTCTGTATCAGACAGGGGCCAAAATCGGGGAGATGGTCGTTGATATCGTCGGCAATGTCCTGACGGTTTATCATACCGGAGTGATTTCGGAGGCTGAAGGGAAAGGCTATGCCAGGCAATTATTGCAAACAATGGTTGCTTACGTGCGGGCGCATAAGCTGACCGTATTGCCACTCTGTCCTTACGTGCTGGCTCAGTTTAGACGGAATCCCGATCAGTATCTGGATGTATGGGCGCAGACAGGGCATTAAGGATTAGCCATGTGTAGTCCACGTTATATAATTTCATAGATGATGCATCAGGAGGGCCACACCATCAGTCAGGATGAAATTAACGCAGCGAACTCACTTATTTTCAACCACTCGTAACTACCCCCATTCTCCTTTCCCCCAATAAATCGTACCGCTTGCTGCGTCAACCTTGCTCAGAATGGGCCGGGTACTACGGTTCAAATGAGAACGAACAATTGAACTCAAACGAGACTCTGTCAATTTTCCATGAAATTGTTGCCCACCTACAAACAGAGTTGGCGTTTTTGTCACGCCAAGCCGATGACCTTCCTGCTGATCGGCTTCAATGCATAGCCGTAGCTGTTCATCGTCTATATCTTTACTGAATTGACTATGATTCAGTCCTAAACAGTTGGCCAGATTAGAAAGCGTAGTGCGGTTGATAGTCGGCTGGGTAAACAACGCCTGGAACATGGGCCAAAAACACCCCTGCCGACGAGCCGCTTCGGCGGCCAATGCGGCCAGAGTCGCCGATTCGTTTCGGTGATTGGGAAAATGACAGAAGGTATACGTAAGCTGCCCGTTAAACTCATTAAAAATAGTATCAAGGAGTTTCCTGATGCCACGGCATTGGGAACAGGTAAAGTCGCCAAATTCTATTAACTCGATGGTGTCTGCCAGTGGTCTGGTATGAGTAGAAGGCTTATCAGGTAGTAAATGCATAGCCAGATAAAAAGTAGGTCTTACTAAAGGAGAAGCAATACTAAGCGGCAGAGACAGGTGTTAATTGAGTGAGTGAAAGGCGTAAAGTGCGGATAAATCAGTAAGATTCTGAGAGCGGTGCAGATGAATACGTACCTCGCCCATGTAGTAGCGAACCCCCACGATCTTTCCCTGATGAATCCGGTAAAAATGGGTAAAGGGGGCTGTGAACCAGAGGCCATTTACGTCGTGCCGAAACTGGTACTCGCCCACAACGATCCCGCCAATTGGCGAACCAATAATGTCATTAACGATTTGGTGCCAATCCGGGTAGGTATTGTCGATCTCCCGAATGTATCGGTCGTAGAAGTCCCGGCCTTCATAGACACCTTCATAAGGGTGGCCATTGGCCAGTTTCCAAAGACAGCGAGGGTGAATAAACGAGCTATCGGGTTTCATAATCCAGTCGCTGAGCAGACGAACATGCAGGTCGCCAATCAGTGTAGCAAGAGAAGGGCTAAATAGCCTGCGGAGAAAGTCGGCCAATAACTTCATGGCAAATAGTTTTAAGGTATTACCAGCATAAAGCAACAGAAGGACCAGTATAGTCAGGAGGATCGGCTTAGGTAAAAAACTTCGCCTGGGAATAAACCGGCAACGGATACGACAGTCATTAAAATTAAGTTTAACGTACTGATTTTCAGTTATTTACCAGGAAGTTATGCGTAGTATCATTTACGCCTTGCCATTACATTCCTGTTCCTTTTGTGCGCAGAAATTTGTCTGATTTAACAATACGCTGTTCCCTTATTTTTAATAGACCCTGAAAACTCTACATGAATGGAGATGAATTGATGGAGTTCTCCAACTATATAGAGTCTTTCCGGGGTTGACTTATCCAGCCATAATCGGCTGAAACAGCGTTTTAGCCATTTTTAGCGGTACAAGACGGTTTTAGTAAAAGCTTGGCAAGCCGCGTGAGTATTGGCTTTTTTTCACATCCTTTAGTAATTCGGAACTTGTTTAAGATTTTTAATCAAAAGCACTTATCTAAACAGGTTCATTGCTGGGTCGCAACCGGCGCTTCAGCTCTTTGCGGGCAATAAAGATCCGATTCTTAACCGTCCCGATGGGGATGCATAACTGGTGGGAAATTTCGTAGTATTTAAAGCCCTCTATATGAAGTAACAAAGGCTCCCGGTGCGCAGCCATCAACTTAGCAATAGCCGATTGAATATCGTCTACTACGGCCTCGCTAATCGCTTCATTGGATAAGGCACCGCCGGGTAAGTCGCCTAACTCGTCGAACGGTTTTTGAACCAGTATCCGGCGTTTTCGTTTTACCCGGCCACATTGGGTCATGAAGGTGTTACTCATAATGGTAAACAGCCAGGCCTTCAGGTTTGTGTCAGGCTTGAAGGTATGCCAGTATCGGTAGGCTTTCAGAAGCGTATCCTGGACCAGATCGTTCGCGTCTTCAGAATTTTTGGTTATCTGTAGGGCATACTGGTGCAGTTTACCCTTAATTTGGGTGATTTGATTCGTGAAATCGGCGTGTATATCGTTCATTATCATGGCGTTTTTGTCTGATATTGTCAACAGGTAATGCGAATGAGATTAGGGAAGTCGACAGCAGCAACGGTATAAAGTCTTTCCACAGACGGCGGGCCGCAGTTGGCGTATCATTACATTACCCTTTATGGCAGATTATAATTGACGACTGATCGGGATAGCATAGCCAACCGTAAAGGAGATGACCCGATTGTGCGATTCTGACGAACTGATGTTCGATAACCCCAACCCGTACCGGCCTTCGACCTGCAGCGCACCGGAACCCAGCCGCTGGCTGAATCCTAAACCAAATTGCAGACCCCAGTCCGAGCGTTTCACCTCACCCTTCCCGTCGCCAAACTCCAGTTTGACGTCTTTTCCGTCTGCTCCCCGGTTTTTACCACCGATGGCATACCCGTAAGAAGGACCAACTCCGAGGTAGCCCCGGCTTTGCTTGCTCCCTATGCTTAGACGACCCATTACCGGAATCTCGATGTAATTGACCGTCAACCGATTATTCGCCGTGCGTTGGTACCCTTTCTGGGTAAAGAGTACCTCGGGTTGCAGCGAAAAAACATTAGACGGCGAGCCGATCAGGACACCAATGCCGCCCACAAATACCCCTCTTGTGCGGGTATTGTTGTTGTCTGCCTGATCGAAGGCAATACGGGCCAGGTTTATCCCGGCTTTGGGAACCAGGGCGACCTGCGCCCATGTGCTGCTCACGAATCCGCTGAGCAGCAAAACTGTGCATACAAATTTGTTCATGATTCGTTGTTGTTTATTGTTTGAAGCAAGGATGGCATAAACGAACGACACCGCCCGCAAACACCACCGTCCGGGAAAGATCAGATAAGCGTTTCGCGCCTTTCAACCGGTTGGCATACGGACTGTCAGGTTGTGGGGTTTTGAATGAAAGCCACGATAATGTAGGCCAGCACCGACACGACCACGCCGATCAGGAAGGTGAGGTACGCGTATGACAAATACCGGAACTTACGGCTGAGTAATTTGCGGGTGTGATATAGCTCGCCTGTGATCTGGTTAAAGAGCACTTCCTTTCTGTTTCCTATGAGCTGCTTAATCTGGCTGCTATACGTTTCCCAGGCGATGTGCTCAAAGGCAGGATCAGTTTTGTCGAAGCTGCCAAAAAACAGGATTGGCTCGTCGGTATGGGCGATTGATTTATTAGCTAAATGCGTGGGGCGACTCGCCAGAATGGCAAATGTGACGGTTACTGAACAGACGATCAGGAGCAGAACCGTTGGCCCTAACAAGATCGGATTGTCGGTCAGATGGCGGAGTAGCACGGCCAAAACGATGGAGATGATGAGCGAACTGACATGAATCAACAGCCCGGCTTTCCGGTCGGCCACACCCACCAGATTAACGTAGTTCCGCGACGTTAGCTTGAACGCATCCTCAATCTCGCGGAACGACAATTGATTTTCTTCCCTCGATTTGTGATCAGCGTTCGCCGGGCGAGTCAACTTTCGTAGCTTACGATCCAATACCAGCCTATTCTCAGAACGTTGACGGCTATATTCACGCTGGGCAAATTCGGTATAGAAAGGATGCTGTGCAAAGTCACTCAAACACAGGATGATCCATTGCTCATCTGAAAACGGTTGGCCTGCCATCCGTTCCTGCTCAGCCCGAATCAATTCGGCTTGCCGGCCATAATTTCGTTGCGCCAGATAAAGCCAGTACGCATCGTTGAGAATTTCAGTCAGGAGGTTTTGGGGCGGCTCGTTATCCTGTACGGACTGAATAGCACGAATTACCTGTTCGGTTTTGGCGGCCGGGTAGTCGTACTCTTGCATAAAAGTCCGGGCAATGTCAACACTGGTCTGTTCAGGCTCCTGATTGATGCCGACGTACCCGCTATCCACAAACCAGGCCGCCAAAAAGAGTACCTCACAAGCCTCGTCGGGTAAAGCCAGCGCACGGGCCAGTTCCTTACAGGCTTTGACAACCTCAAACGACCGCGTGTATGTATGGAAATAGCGGTCAGTAGATACGTGTTCGTTATGAAGAGCGAAGACATATTTACGGGCTTTCTTAACGACATTCCCATGTCTATACTTTCCGTTGAGCGCATGTGTTGCCGGTTTGACCAATAGCGAAGTCGATTCCATACAGTAAGCCAGATTTGATATAACGGACACCCCGTATAGGGGGGCATCAGTCCTATACCAATTGGCATACCAATACCAGGAAATTAACCACTATGGCTTAAACTTGCTGTTTATCAGCCGGTTACACGAATCAATTTGTCTGTCTGTTCAAAATAAGTTTCCAAATCCTCCAAAATCAGACGATAAATTGGACAAAACCCTGCATGTAAATTGGAGAACTACTAAACGGCAGCTATTCGGAACACAGCTAACCTGATAAAAATACCCATTCATGCCCCGAAGCGATGCATTTTAGCTGGCTCGTTTTACCCGTTGGTTTCTGGCATATAACATGTTATGGAAGGTGGACTACCATGTAATCCCTTTTGCCATGAAATACAACTCCCTGCTTACTGCCTTATTTTTCATGAGTTGGCTATGGTATTATCCATTCGCTCATGCACAGAATAGCCCAGCCGTTCGACCTGATTCAACGCAGTTACAGAACCACCGCTATATCGAGCTATATCGAAGTAATACGGATATGTCGTACCTGTCGCCGAAAGGCGAACTTGGAGCACCCAGTAAATATGTGCTCAATAGCGAACTGGTCACTAATTTCTTTGTGCTGGCTACGCGCAGTTCACGGCTGGCCCTGGCCTTAACCCCCCGTTTCATTATCCGAATTCGGGATGGAGAATCATCGCCGGTCGGTACGCCCAGCTATCGAATTGGGTTACGAGCCTTTTATCGGCTGACCCATCAGGTGGCCCGATACCACTATCTTGAAGGCCAGATGTACCATCATTCCAACGGACAGGACGGCGATCCACTGCGAACAAATGGAACGTACAACACCGAATCCGGCGATTTTGCGACGAACTACTTACAGGGCCTTTACCACTGGGGTACGTATCACCGCCATCATTACGGAACCAACTATAATCTGGGTATTCGCTGGCACGCACCGTTCTTCCACCACTCCGAAGGCCTGAAAGATCATTATGGGTTCACACGTCTGTTAGGGCAGGCCCTTTACCGTCGCTTCCATCGAAGTTCGTCGACCCTAACCACGCTCCATAAATCGTCGGTGACATCGGAATGGCTGCGGATCGGCGGACAGGCCTCCTATGCCCTTAATAAACTCGATGGGTCTGGCTTTACGGACGTGCGGAAACGGCTTAATGCTGAACTTAGTATTTACTACATTCCGCCATTCGGGCATGACACGGGTGTATTTGCTACGGTAGGTTACTACGGAGAAGACCCGTACAACATCTATTTCAATCAGCAGTATGGATTCGTGCGATTGGGCATTACCGTTGGCTATACCCGCTATGACGAAGATGTACGCAAGTAATCGGGTATACCTATCTATTCCGTTTTATGTCCATCCTAACCATCTTGGCTTCCAGTGTAGTGGGTTTGATGTTTAATAATTCAGCCGCACCGCCTTTGCCCCGGATTCGATAGTTCGACAGGTTTAACGCGACCAGAATATTATCCCGCTCGGCCTGATCAAATGGCTTAACAAACGTGATAGACTGGCTGGGCAATACGGACGAGGTGGACGATAGAACCAGTGTCTGGGTTGCAGCAAGCGGTTCGATCAGGGAGACCTCAGGGGTAGTACTCATAATAGCGGCCCGCTCCAGCAAGTGCTCCAATTCCCGAATGTTACCCGGCCAGTGATACGCATCGATCTGCCGCAACGTAGCTTCTGATAGGCCAGTCAGCTTTTTGCCCAGCTTTTTGGCAATCTTACGCAGAAAGTAAGTGCTCAGCAGCGGTAGATCCTCCTTTCGCTCGCGTAAGGGGGGCAGATTAATCGGAAATACGTTCAACCGGTAATACAGGTCCTGACGAAAATGCCCGGCAGCGGCTTCCTGTTGGAGGTTCCGGTTGGTGGCGGCAATCACCCGGACATCGCAGGGGATGGGTCCCTTACCCCCAACGCGCTCAATCTCCTTCTCCTGTAAAACCCGCAGGAGTTTAGGTTGCAGTTCCAGCGGTAGCTCACCAATCTCATCCAGAAAAATAGTGCCCCCATTCGCCAGTTCAAACTTCCCGATTCGCTTGTCGGTAGCCCCCGTAAAGGCCCCTTTCTCATGACCAAACAATTCCGATTCGATCAAATTAGCCGGTAGTGCAGCGCAATTCAGCTTGATCAGGGGTTTTGTTTTGCGGGTTGAGCGGTTATGAACAGCGCGGGCAATTAGCTCTTTACCGGTCCCGGTCTCGCCCTGAATCAACACCGTGTAGTCGGTCGGAGCCACTTGTTCGATGCTCTTAAACACGCTCAGTAAAGCAGGGCTTGTACCAATAATTTCCTCAAAGTTAGCCCCCGTCTTGACTTCTTCCTGCAGATACGTATTCTCCTGGCGCAGTTGCTCACTGAGTTGTTCGATCTTATCAAACGCCATCAACCGGTCTACTGTCAGCGTCAGTGAGGGTTTTAACCGCTGAAGTAAGGCTTCATGATGAGGTTGGTATGTATCCGGCTGTCGGCTGAAGAACGAGAGGTAAAAATCACCATTATGGGCCGTTCTCAGGAGCATAATCAGGTTGGAATGCAGTCGAAACGTTCGGGCAATGAGTTGTCTCAATGGATTCTTGCGGCAGATAGCCTCAAAGTCATCCCCGTTGTAAATGGCTAACCGGTCAAACTGCGATTGAGCACGAATTTGCTGATACTTATCCAACGTCAGACCCGTCATTTGTAAGAAGGTATCCGACCGGATCGTTTGATAATCTTCCTGACCCACCCGGAAGTAACTACAGGACCGAAAGGTGTTCAGGGCCATGTCGTTCTCAAGCCCTATAATGAAATAGTCGAACGGAATATGGGGCTGGAAAAGCCGGGCCACCTTCAAGAGCCGCCCTTCCCAGTCGCCCTCCTCCGAAAAGGCATCTGTAATCGCAATCTGCAATGCCTGTTCCTGTCGCACCTGGACCTCAACACTGTGTGCGTGGCGGTAATGGGCAATTTCCAGCGCGACCAGCACGTCCTTTTCGCGAAAGGGTTTGACCAGAAAACCATAAGGTTTAGTTGCTTTTGCCGCTTCCAGAATACTGACGTTGGTATTGGCGGATAAGTACACGAAGGGAATATTATCTTCACTCAATTGACGAGCCAGATCAATTCCCGTTTCGGACCCTTTCAGGTGTATATCGACCAGAACCATATCCGGTCGTTGCTGACGGTTTATTTCCAGGGCTTTAGCTACCGATAGCGCAATACCACTGACCACATAGCCTGCTCTTTCCAGAATAAGGCGCAGATCGTTGGCTACGGCAAACTCGTCTTCGACAATCAGAATGGTTTGCGTAAAGCGCGGGCTGTTAGTTGTATTTATAGACATGATCGGTAGGGGTTAACGTCGGATTTAGCGGCTCATCGCCAAACGCTAACGTAATCGTCAATCCAGATTCATTGTTCACGTGCAACTCTCCACCCAGTTGCTCACTGAAACCCCGCATCAGGGTCATCCCTAACGAACGACTCTGTTCAGGATTGTAGCCTGCTGGTAAGCCAACTCCATTGTCGGTAATCATAAGCTGGTAGGTGCCTTTCTTTATCTGGCGTAACGCCAAGCGCACCGTACCCGAACGACCACCTGGGAACGCGTATTTGAGGGCATTGGTGATGGCCTCATTGATAATCAACCCCAACGGCACCGCCTGCGTCACATCCAGCTCAATGGGGTCCACCGCGAACTCAAACTGGATGGGCTGGGACAAATCATAGGACTCGTGCAGGTAAGCCACCAGTTCCTGAATGTAGGCGGGCATGGCAATCCGGGCTACCTGCTCGGATTGGTAGAGCTTCTGATGAATCAGGGCCATGGCCTGCACCCGGTGCTGACTCTCCTGAATGGCCGACAGAGCCACATCATCGGAGAGGTAGCTGGCCTGGGAGTTGAGCAGGCTCATCACCACCTGCAGGTTGTTCTTGACCCGGTGGTGAATCTCTTTGAGGAGCCATTCTTTCTCGGTGAGCAGCAGTTGGAGGGTCGTATTTTTCTGGTTGATTTCTTCCTGCCGTTCCTGAAGCTGCCGGTTGCTGCGCTGTTTCAACCGATACCGGTTATAACTTAGGCCTAATAGCAGGATTAGCATAATGGTGACAGTTATGATAAAGTTACGGCTCGATTCTGCCTTCTGTATTTTCATTTCCTGCAACCTGCCTTCGTGCCGCAATCCGATGATCTTTTTTTCTTTTTCCTGGGTATCGTATTGCACCTCGAACAGGGCCGTTCGCTGCTTTGTAGTTTCGTTAATTAATGAATCATTTAAGGCATTGTATCGCTGATAGTGCTTTATGGCCGAGGCATAATCAGTTTGTGCAGAGTCCAACTTAAACCACCATAAATGATTAATAGACAACTCCTTTGCGTAGGGTGCTTTTATACAAATAGCTTCATTTGCAACCAGCAGCGAATGCGCTTTTTCGTATTGTCTGCTATTGATATAGAAAGGAATAAGAACACCATGTATATAGAGGTGATAATCCCGACCTAAACCCACATGAAGCATTGAGTCTAACTGATCACAGTAAGGCTGTGCGCTGGCATATTGCTGGTGGAGTTTACTGTAAACATTCACAAAGCAGGTAGCCAAAGCTACACGGCAATCAATATCGTTTCTTTCCGCCGGACGTTTCTTCACGATATCCTGCAGATGAGCCAGTGCCTCTGCCAGACGAAGCGTTTTTGTTATTTTTTCATTGTAGTTATCCAATATAGCACTAATGGTGGTGGCCAGAACAATAATCGTACTCCTGGTATATTGATTTTGAGCACTACGCAATGATTTATTAAAATAGATTAGTGCTTTCTCAGGTTGATTTAACTCCTGATACGTAATGCCGAGACGACTATATACCTTTGTCAGCTTGACGCTATCTTTAGAGGCCTCCACCGCTTTCATCGCTAATAGGCCGTATCGGATTCCTTCTTCATAATCCCCCACTTTGCTGGAGACGAACCCGAGCAAATCGTATATTTCTTCCAGGCGGGTGTGCCCAATGGATTCATAAAGCGTCAATGCCCGACGAAGATTGATCAGTGCTTGTACATTGCTGCTCTGCAACTGATACAAATCACCCAGATAGGCAAGTGCATCAGCCAGTTTCAGTGGGTTATTGATGTGTTCGAGAAGGGGAACAATCTGTTCATAGAGACGTATTTGCTCAATAAGGCCTTCACTGGAAACCGTATGATATGCCGATTGTTCAATGTACATATCTGCCCGATCTTCTGGAGAGCCGTACTTCGTCAGCAGGGCAATAGCCCGCCGGGAAAATTGCCAGCCGCGTTGCTTTTGGCCCTTCTCCCGATGCGCCTGAGCAGCAATCAGGTAACTCAGTCCCCGGCCTCTCGGATAATTCAGGGAGCGGCTTAGCCCATAGGCTTGTTGACTAAGCAACAAAGCCGTGTCCAGATCGCTGGCTAATTCGCCATTTTTGACTACGTAGATATGGCCTACTTTCACCAGTATATTTACCCGGTTTGTATCAGGCCTGGCGTGCCGAAGTGTTTTCAAAAGACCACCGATCTCATTAATCGGGATAAAAAACTGTGCCCTGCCGGAGAAAGAAAATAGAATCAACCCCAGCGGCCATAGTCGATAAAGTATGGTTCTGAGGTACTGCATAGGGAAATGGGCAGCAATTTGAGAACCAACACGATGTGCTGATAAAGCAGACGTTTCAACTTTAGATTAGTGGACAAAACCTGTCCCCTGCATTGGGCAAAACTTACCTACCGTTAAATTATAAACAATTGATTATCAGATATTTATTTAAAAAAAAATGATTTGCCCCGGCAAAAATATTCTTACTGGTAAGTTCTTTACATTAGATCGGATAGGGTTACTCCCCGAGTTGATTCGTTCAGACGACTGGTGTACTGCCCGTAGAAACTCCATCAGATTGGAGTTTCTACAGTGGATTCTCCAACCTGATGGAGTCTACAGGGGTAGCGCACAGGTCATTAGTCTCTTTGTGATACATACTTGCCTGTTCGTCGCTGAACAGCAGACAGATAACTACGCCAGCCTCACTGCGCATGGTCAGTTCGCTGCCCAATTGCTGACTAAATCCGTGCATCAGTGTCATACCCAGCGAACGGCTCTGTTCAGGATCATACCCCGCCGGTAAACCAACCCCATCATCGGCGATGATAAGCTGATACGTACCTTTCTTTTGCTGGTGTAAGCTGACGGTTATCCTACCGGAACGACCACCGGGAAAGGCATACTTGAGGGCGTTGGTAATGGCCTCGTTGATAATCAGCCCCAACGGCACCGCCTGCGTTACGTCCAGTTCAATAGACTCCACATCAAGCTGGAACGTGATGGGTTGGTGTAAATTGTAAGAGTCCCGTAAATAGGCGACTACCTCCTGAATGTAGGCGGGCATAGAAATCCGGGCTATCTGTTCCGACTGGTAGAGCTTCTGATGAATCAGGGCCATGGCCTGCACCCGGTGCTGGCTCTCCTGAATAGCCGATAAGGCGGCTTCATCGGAAAGATAAGCGGCCTGGGCGTTGAGTAAACTCATCACTACCTGAAGATTGTTTTTAACCCGGTGATGAATCTCTTTCAGAAGCCACTCCTTCTCGGTCAGCAATAATTGCAGCGTGGTATTTTTATGATTAATCTCTTCCTGCCGCTCTTGGAGCACCCGTTGCTGGGCCTTAAGCTGCTGGTTGTTGCGCTGTTTAAGCCGGTACCGGTTGTAGCTTAGTAACAATAGAGCCAGCAACAGGGCGGCTCCCCCGATCAGGGCGTTCCGCTGGGTTTGCTGGGCTTTACTCTGCTCGGTAAGCAACGCGATGTCTTTTTGGTTTAATCGAAGGGCCTGTTCTTTTTTATCCGTTTCATATTGAATACTTAAGCGGGCAATCTGGTCAAATTTTTTCTCATTAAAAATCGAATCGGTAAGGGCTTTGTATCGCTGGTAATGTCGAATGGCTGTTGGATAGTTGCCCTGTGCCGAATCGACTTTGAATAGCATCAGGTGAACGTCTATCTGATGACTGGGTATTATTTTTTTTGGGGATTCTGCCAGCAGCATTCTTAAATACGGATCGGCCTTCGCGTATTGGGCATTGGCTACATAGAATTGACTAATACGCTGCCAGGCAGCATAGCGAAACTGCGAAGCGACCTGTTTACTCAGGGTAACGTTCTCTACGTAATATTTTTCTGCCAGTTTGTATTGTTTCAGGGCACTGTAACACGCGCCAAAACTTTGTGCCATAAGCAGTTTATCCTCGTAGGTAAAGGACAGATTTTTGCGCGCAATGTCCTGCAAAAACAGTAATGCTTCCGGGGCTTTTCCCTGTTTAAGCAAGGTCACGACCATTCGGCTGGCCAGCCCCACCTGAACAAATAGCTTTCCCTTTTGATGACTGATCGCTAAGCACTTTTGGTAATACGCCATACTTCGATCAAACATACCTAACTCATAATAAGCGTTTCCCAGCTTAAAATAGGCATATTCCAGTTCCTCAGACAGCCCACTGCGCTCTATACTTCTGACGACTTTCAGGACGTAAAATAATTTTTGATTTAAATCTCCTCTCGCCTGGCTTAAGTCAGACATAAAGTAGTAGGCGTTGGATAAATAGCCATACTCGCCGGGCAGTTTATAAACACTTTCCTCGGCCAGTGCATGATAAGCCCGCGTCAAGGGCCTGAAACCGATGGCTTTTTGAATAGCCAATACCTGTAATGCTTTTTGCTCGGCCTGCCCGGTGCTGCCTCTGTCTAATTGAAAATGCTCATAACCCATTTCCATCAGGATGAGCATTTCCTGGGAATGATCCCCAATTTGCCGGGAAAGATCCAGTGCTTTGGTTAACGCGTTCATATTTTCCCGGCAGTCATCACAAAACGTGGTGGTTGCCATTCTTAGCAAGGCCTTGATTTCACCGGCTTTGTCGCCTGCCTGCCGACGAGCTTCGATAACCTTCGTAAAGTACGCTTTGCCACGCGCCCAATCTTGACTAAGCAGGTAGCCAATCCCGATCAGGCACTGGCTTTCTTCGGTCCATTTTTGATTGCCAATACGTTCGCTGAGCGTTTCTGCCTGGCGAAAAAATGCGATGGCGCTATCCCGGTTCGCATTATGCGTATACGTTGGGCGAAGCTTATTCTTTCCCAGTTCCAGCAACAACTTAACGCGACTGGTATCACTCAGGCTTCTTAACAGGTGCAGTGCGGGGCCAATCTTTTGTTGTTTACCATAAATTTTTCCCCGCAGTAAAAGGGCATCATCCAGGCCCCTCGCAAATACGAGCCGATGGCTTAATGCCCCGGCCTGCTTTGCCAGTACCAGAGCACTATCCAGATCATGCTCAGGATTCAGGGTTTTGTTGAGATAATACGTGCTTAGCCTAAGGAGTACCGGCACCTGGTTGATGTTGGGCCTGGAGGTACGAAGTGACTGCCTCAGACTATCGGCTGTGGTTGATGGGTTTGGCTGTGCCCGGACCCTGGACGATGACAGGATTAATCCAAGCATACTTCCCAGGAAACGGATTGTTAGAAAGTCCCGCATAGTACGGATAGATAGCAACTTAATAACCAATGTTATGGCAAAACAAAAAGAGATGATCCGTTAAATTTATCAAAAGAAATCAAGCCGTGGCGACAGTAAAACAAACCTATAGGCAAGATAGGTAAACAATTGAAATACAGCTTATTAAATCAATATAAACTACTAAATGCAACGCGTACTTTATTGGATGAGTGTTCCTTCACGTTGTGTCTGGTACGTTTGGTTGCTGAACTGACTGTCTAAAAAATCGACAGCATACCGGTATCACTCCAAAGTCATGGAGCCTTTTGTTGGAGACTCCAATTCAGTGGATTTCCGGAGTATGGTGGATGGTGACCCATAGCGGGTAAAAGCGATGAATAAGGGCCTATTTTAATCAAATAGCCCGTTTTTAGCGACGCACCAATAAAAATAGAGTGGTTTGGCACACTTTTCGGACCGTCCGGGTCAAGACGCAGTTGGTGACCACGCATGTAGCGATGAGGTTGTCCCAAACAGCATCTTGCTGTTTGAGCCGAAGTTTTCTTGATTAGTCGCTTTGCGATTCAAACAGCAAGATGCTGTTTGGGACAACCTCATCGCTCAATTAATAGAGGAATTATTTAAAGGTATGGGTTGATTAATGGGTTTACTTTTTCCTTAGCTAAATACAAACGGTATGAAACTAATCGCTGCGTTGCTGGCAATAATCTTGATGCTGGCCGGTGAAATGACCAGCCTGTACTCCTCATCTCACCCTAAGGATGAGCCGACCGCGCCCATCTATGGCATTAAACTGCCGGCGGGGTATCGCGACTGGAGGGTGATTTCGGTGGCCCACGAAGAAGGTAAGCTCAACGATTTACGGGCTATTCTGGGCAACGATGGAGCGATAAACGCTTTTCGGGGTGAAAAACTCCCGTTCCCGGACGGCACAATCATTTCCCGGGTAGCCTGGGATTATGTCTCGTCAGCTAAAAATGATAGTGCCTTTGGCCATCAGCAGTCCTTTGTGGCCGGTCACCCTAAGAATGGGGTTCAGTTTATGGTCAAGGACTCAAAAAAATACGCTTTAACGGGAGGCTGGGGATATGCACAATTTAACGACGGCAAACCCGCCACCGAAACGGTGCACGCCACCTGTGCTCCCTGCCATCAGGCTGTTAAAGACCACGATTTTGTTTTTACCCGGTATGCACCGTAAGCACCAGACATACTGCCTGATTACCTCCATCCCCTCATCCATTATCCTCTATTTTCCATGAACTCCATTCAAAGCAATTACGCTCTTAATGCTGCCCGCGTAGAGATAACCGAATTTGGTGATTTTGGGACGCTTCAGAGCCGACAGGCCCGTAGGCTTATTGATGCAGTTGTAAAAATGCACGATGGCGACGTTACGTACCAATACCGTCATTACCCCAATCCTGATCGCAAGGATTCGTTATTGGCGGCCTTTGCGCTCGAAGCCGCTAAACGGCAGGATCAGTTTTTGCCGATGTACGAGGCCCTGCTTACCCTGCCTGCCATTAACTGCACGATGCTGATTGCATAAGCCCTTCAATTAGGATTCGACCAGCAACAATTCATGAATGATCTGGCCGATGATGATTTACATACTATAATCAAGCTGGACTGGGAGGCCGGTTATCGGTTAGGCGTTCACAACACGCCTACGCTCTTCGTAGACGGGTATCGGTTCTACGGCAAATTTACCCTGTCCCGATTGGTGCCATTCGTCCATTTCCACCTGATTCGTCAACGCAGACTGGTAAATATTCAACCCGAATCAGAACAGATATCGGTAAGCAGACGTATGGCTTATTCGCATGAATAAGGCAATATAATCTTTAACGTATATAGTCCATCGTTCGTTAAGTTTTTTGTTCAGCCATGAAGCCTATCAAACGGAAATATGATGCCTTAATTATCGGCTTTGGAAAAGGCGGGAAAACACTGGCCGGTTATTTAGCCAATGAAGGCTGGCAGGTGGCACTGGTCGAACAGTCAGCGTTGATGTACGGGGGTACCTGTATCAACATTGCCTGCATCCCCACTAAATTTCTGGTTCATAGTGCGGAGAACAAATTACCTTACAGGCAGGCTATTGAGGAGAAAAACAGGCTGACGGCTACCCTTCGGCAAGTTAATTACAACAAGGTCGACGAATCGCCAAATGCTACGGTCATAACCGGTAAAGCCTCGTTTATTTCTCCTCACCTAATATTGGTTCGGCTCAATGATACAGAAGAAGAAGTGCTTATCGAAGCCGAAAAAATTGTGATTAATACCGGCGCACAGGCCAGTATACCCCCAATACCGGGAATTCATGAGAGCCGACGGGTCTTTACCAGCACAACCCTCATCGAGCAGACCGAGTTGCCTAAACAGTTGGTAGTTATTGGCGGTGGGTATGTTGCGCTGGAGTTCGCCAGCATGTACGCCCAGTTTGGGTCGGACGTTACGGTACTGGATAAATCACCGGTTTTTCTGCCGAATGAGGATCGCGACATGGCGGAGGCAATCTGGTCCATTCTGACGGATAAAGGCATTCGGATTGAAATGGGCGCAGCCATTGAAACGATTAAAACCGACGATTATCAGCACGATACCGTCGTATTTAGGAATCATAGCGGGGAAGCCGAGGTCGTGAATGCGTCAACGATTCTGGTAGCGACTGGCCGACAGCCCTATACGGAAGGATTAAACTTATCGGCGGCCGGTGTAGAACTGGATGACAGGGGGTTTATTCAGGTTAATGAACGGCTTCAGACCAGTGTTCCTCACATTTGGGCTATTGGTGACGTGAATGGCGGACCCCAATTCACGTATGTATCGCTGGATGATTTCCGCATTATTAGAAGTCAGTTTTTTGGTCCAAGCGAATACACCCTCTTTGATCGGAAAAATTTTGCTTCCTCTCTGTTCATCACGCCACCCTTTTCGCATGTTGGTTTGCGCGAGCATGAAGCGGTAACGAAAGGGTATCGAATCAGTGTGGCTACGTTACCGGCGGCAGCCAATACACGGTCTCAAATCCTTAAGCAAACCGAAGGTCTTCTGAAAGCTGTTGTAGACGCCGAAACGAATCGGATTTTAGGATGTACCCTGCTCTGCGCTTACTCCAGTGAGTTAATAAACCTGGTACAGATAGCGATCAACGCGAACCTCGACTATACCATTCTTCGGGATAATATCTATACGCACCCCACCATCAGTGAAGCCTTAAATGATCTGTTCGCGAAACTGTAACGATTCATAGAGTTTGCCTGCGAACCCTATCTGCTACGTGTCGTTGGCCTGAATTAACCTGAACGGGCTTACGCTCTGGTCATAGCCTTACTTGAATTTTTCACCTTTTAATAATTATCTATATGAGTTACGCAGTAACCCTGGACGAGGTCAAATCCGTACCCTTCGCCGAAGACCCACATCTCTCCGTTGGCGTCAGAGCATTTTTGAAAGAATTGAATTCGGGCGACGGACCACCGTTGGAAAAGCTTCCTCCCACGGAGGCAAAGCTGGTGCTGGTGAATGCACAGGCAGCCGTGAAGGTTGATTTATCAGGCATTGAGCTTTCTCAGAAAACGATCACTGCCGATGGGTATACCGTTGTTTTAGACGTTGTTCGTCCGGCTGGCGTCGAAGGCACACTACCTGTGTTTGTGTTCATCCACGGGGGCGGCTGGGTGCTGGGCGACTTCCCGACCCACCAGCGGATGGTCCGTGATCTGGTCGTATTGACAGGCTACTGCGGTGTATTTGTCAATTACACCCGCACCCCCGATGCGGCTTTTCCGCAGGCCATCAACGAGATTTACGCGGCTACGAAATGGGTGGCTGAACATGGGGATGAGATCGAAGTAGACGGTAAAAATCTGGCCGTTGTGGGCAACAGCGTGGGCGGTAACATGACGATGGTAACGGGTCTACAGGCCAAGGCCAAAGGCGGTCCACACATCAAATTGCTGATCATGATGTGGCCCATCGTCGATGCTGACTTTGAAACCGACTCTTACCACCGATTTGGGGAGGATCGATTCCTGACGACACCATTGATGAAGTGGATGTATGACATGTACATTCCTGATCCAGAGGACCGGAAGCAGATTTATGCCTCGCCTTTACGGGCTACTGTCGACCAGCTCAAAGGGCTTCCACCCACACTGATTCAGGTGGCCGAAAACGATGTGCTGCGCGATGAGGGAGAAGCGTTTGGTCGCAAATTGGACGAAGCGGGGGTAACTGTAACAACTGTGCGCTACAACGGAGTAATCCACGATTTTGGTTTGCTGAACGGGTTGGCTGAATTGCCTCCGGTGCGGTCGCTGTTTGATCAGGCAGCAGCAGAATTGAAAAAGTACCTCGGGTAGGTGTATAGAGTCTGGCAGGGTCAGAAACAGCTATCGCCTGACCCTGCCAGGGTCAAATCACTGACCTGCACAAGATAATATGGGGTATTCAACAGACGCTTAACTTACGAAGTGATGAGCCAATCAACTTACGATTACATCGTTGTGGGGGCAGGGTCAGGCGGGTGTGCAGTAGCGCGCCGTTTGCTTGACAATACCGACGCCCAGGTGCTTGTTTTGGAAGCGGGAGGTAGTGATGAGGGTATAGATATGATCGAAAATCCGCTACGCTGGTTGGAGAATATTGGCTCTACGCACGACTACCTGTACCATTACCAACCGACTCCGTATCTGAACAACCGTACAATTTTTGTTCCCAGAGGCAAAGTGCTGGGAGGGTCTGGCAGTATTAACGCAATGGTCTGGGCCAGAGGGAATCAGGATGATTACAACGGCTGGGCTTCCGCTGGCAACACGGGTTGGGATTATCACTCTGTTTTGCCGTTGTTTAAAAAGGTCGAAGACTGGCAGGGCGGGGAGACCGATTTTCACGGAGCCGGTGGTCCCATACACGTTCAGAGTCCAACGCATTTTCACTGGATTGACACATCGGTGATTGAAGCGGCTAAATCGTATGGTATGCCTTATCATGAGGATACGAACGGGCCTGAGCCGGAAGGTGTCGGTCCTATGAGTATGAGTATCAGGAACGGGAAACGTAGTAGCCCGTTTCAGGGCTATCTGAAGCCTGTTCTGGACAGCAAAAACCTTACCCTGATTACCGGAGCAAAGGTGCTCAAACTAAACTTGAACGGGAGCCGCTGCGTCGGTCTGGATTTTACGCAGAATGGCAATGTGACCACCGTGACTGCCACAAAAGAAGTCATCCTGTGTGCAGGAGCAATTGACACGCCCCGGATTTTGATGCTCTCTGGAATCGGGGAGGCTAACGAACTACAGAGATTAGGTATAAAAACCAAAGTCGATCTGTGGGGAGTAGGAAAAAATTTACAGGATCATCCACTCGTTTCCGTAACCTACGAAGCCAAAGAACCACTGGGGCAACTGACGTATAACCTGGGGGGCAGTAATTTATACTGGAAGAGTTCGCCCGCTGCACCGAAGTCTGATTTGATGCTGGTTCCTATTCAGGTAGGCATTGAGACCGACGAAGTCAGCAGGCAGTATCCAGTACCTGCCAATGCGTTCAGTGTATTCGTTACTCTGATTGACGTTAAAAGCAGAGGCTACCTTGCCATGAAATCGTCCGCTCACGATGGTCCGCTGGAGATTCAGCCCAACCTGGTGCGCGAACCCGAAGACATGACCGCTTTAGCAAGTGCCATTGAACTTTGTATGGATCTGGCAAGTCAGCCTGCTCTTAAGGGCATTATCAAAAGCTGGATCACGCCAACCAAACGCTTGAACCGGCAGGGGATCATCGCCTTTATAAAGAACGCCTGTTCTACGTATTTTCATCCGGTTGGTACCTGCGCGATGGGGATCGGTAAGGAGGCTGTCGTGAATCCTGAGCTAAACGTATACGGAGTTGAGGGGCTTCGTATCGCCGATGCGTCCATCATGCCGAAGATTCCCACGGCAAATACCAATGCCCCCACCTTAATGATTGGCGAATTCGCTGCCAAATTACTTCTAAAACAGTCTCTCAGCAACCAGGAAAGACAGGCCTACCAATCCTGAACTGGTTATGGACTCCGGTCAACAGTTTCATACGCACAAACATCCATTTTTACAAACAAGCACAATCCTATGAAGAACAAGACCCATCACCGCTTCGCCAAAGTTAATGGCGTGGATATCTTCTATCGGGAAGCAGGCCCCGAAGATGCACCTGTATTGGTGCTGTTACACGGCTACCCTACGTCGTCGCACATGTACAGAAACCTTATCAGCGATTTATCGGATACGTATCACCTGATTGCCCCGGATTACCCCGGATATGGCCGAAGTGAACAGCCGCCCATGTCGGAATTTGCCTATACGTTCGAGAACTATGCCAACATTATTGAAGGGCTACTGGATTACCTCAGGATTGACAAGTTTAGTGTTTACCTCATGGATTACGGTGCGCCGGTAGGCTGGACATTAGCCTCAAAACATCCAGAACGAATTGAAACGATTATCGTGCAGAACGGTTGTTGCTATGAGGAAGGACTTGAAACCTTTTGGGACCCGATTAAAGCGCTTTGGAAAGACCGGAACGATCCCGATGCGATCAAAAAATGCCAGTTTTTTCATAGTCCTGATGGCTTAAAATGGCAGTACACGCACGGTGTACCGGACGTTGAACAGGTTTCGCCCGACAACTGGGAACTTGATCTGCGGCATATACTACGTCCCGGCGATGACGACATACAGCTACAGATGTTTTACGATTATCAGAACAATGTAAAACAGTATCCAAAGTGGCAGGAATACCTCCGCACGCAAAACCCCGAAATGCTGATTGTATACGGCAAGAATGATTACATTTTTCCGGTCATAGGGGCAGAAGCCTACAAGCGGGATGTCAAAAATCTGGAGTATCACTTGTTCGATACCGGCCATTTTGCTTTGGAACGGTTTGGTGATGAAATCGCAGCGACGATACGCGACTTTTTAGACCGAAAAGTGGGGCGTAACCAATCAGTTAAACAGAAAGCCGAACCAGCACAGGTTCAGGCATAGATTTACCCGCTTATCTGGGTGCAGGCTGACCGTTTATCAAACCGACATCATGAAATTAACCTGGCTTATCATTGCTTTTGTTTGTGGTGCTTTACTCCCCATGCAGGCCGGCCTGAACGCCAGATTAGGGAAGTCAATTAGTAGCCCGATTTATGCCTCCATGTTCTCGTTTATCGTGGGCGCATTAACGGTTGGGGTTTATCTGCTGTTCACAAAAGAATCCATCTCGTGGACTGGACTGAAATCCGCATCCATTTATTCATGGCTCGGCGGGGGTGTTATCGGCGCATTTTTTATTACCGCGTCAATGCTGGCCTTACCGCGCATTGGCATGGCGCTCACCTTCGGTCTGATAGTGGCAGGGCAGGTCATTGTATCGGTTTTACTGGACCACTTTGATGTACTCGTCGCGGAAAAACACCCCATTAATATCTGGCGAATAATGGGTATCGTGCTCATCATTGCCGGTGTCATTGTCGTTCGTAAATTTTAGCACTTACCAGCAAAACTACCCCAGATGGCAACGAACACGCTATTCCAGGCAACGTACATCGGAGGACCGACTGCCATTTTAGAAATCGGTGGGTTGCGGTTGATGACTGATCCGACACTGGACCCGGCGGGTGGTGTCTATCATTTGGGAAGCCTAACCGTCGAAAAAACGAAAGGCCCGGCCACCGTTGACATTGGACGGATTGATATGGTCCTGCTGAGTCACGACCAGCACTTCGATAACCTCGATAATGCCGGACGGCAGTTGTTACAAACCGTGTCCAGAACCTACACGACGGAGGCAGGTGCTGCCCGGCTGAAAGGAACCAGTATCGGGCTGGCTCCCTGGCAAAGCGATACCGTCACGACACCCGACGGAACGATCCTTGAGATCACCGCAACACCCGCCCGGCACGGCCCCGCCGGTACGGAAACCATTCAGGGCGATGTCATTGGGTTTATGTTGTCGATCAACCGTGAACCGAGCACCGACATTTACCTGACCGGTGATACCGTGTACTATGAAGGAATCGCCGACGTAGCGCACCGCTACAAACCCGCATACGTATTCATCTTTGCCGGAGCCGCTCAAACAAGAGGTCCGTTTAACGTAACGATGGGGACGAACGACGCGATGGACACCGCTCTGGCTTTCCCGGATGCCACCATTATTCCCTTGCATTATGAGGGCTGGAAGCATTACACCCAGAATGAAAAAGATGTCGAACGCGCCTATCAGGTCATCGGCATCGAGCAGCGACTAACCATCTTAGCGCCGGGCGTAGCCACGGCTTTTGATTCCTAAACCTATGAAAACGAAGGCTCAATTGACCTCATTAGCAGAAACGCATCCCTCAGCCCAGGCTATTCGGGGGGCAGCGCCGGTGGTGCCGCTGGCTTCCGAACCACCCGCCAAACTGGTAGTTGATGACCCGTTGGCCGCGCCATTAACGCTGGGTCGGGTCGTTGTACAGTATCGAACGGAGAATCTGCATATTGTGCCCGTCTATGGTCCGGCTGCACTGGATGTTTCCCCGCGCGTAGGCCATCTGCACATAACCGTCGATGATGCCCCCTGGCACTGGCTTGACGCGAGTAACGAACCCATCACGCTGAATGGTTTCCCGGCGGGTCAACACAAGCTACTAATTGAGCTGGCGGATGCCACTCACAAAATAATTGATGCGAAAACCATTACGTTCGTTATTCCTGAGCGTAAGTAAGGGGTCGGTAGAGAGATCATAAGCGTTATCGAGTGAATAAAGAAGCCGATAAGACTGTTTACAGGCCAGCTATGATACCTCCACCAACGGGTTAACCGTGTAGGCTTCATCGTGGAACAGTAGGCGGATGCTTAATCCGGGGTGCCCACTGATCTGTAACTGCCCACTCAGTTGCTCGCTGAAGCCCCGAATCAGCGTTAGTCCCAGCGACCGGCTCCGAATCGGGTCAAAGTCGGCGGGTAAGCCTACTCCGTCATCCGCAATCACCAGTTCATATGCAAGCCCGTTTAGTTGGTGCAGCCCCACCGCCACCCGGCCCGTTCGTCCCTTTGGAAAAGCATACTTAAGCGCATTGGTGATGGCTTCGTTAATGATTAAGCCCAACGGCACGGCCTGGGTTACATCCAACTCAATGGGATCAATAGCTACCTTGATGTCAATGGACTGGGGCAGGGTAAACGACTCATGCAGGTAGGCCACCAGTTCCGCAATATAGTCGGGCATAGGGATGCGGGAGATGCCTTCACTTTGGTAGAGTTTCTGATGAATGAGGGCCATGGCCTGCACCCGGTGCTGACTCTGCTGAATGGCCGACAGGGCACCCTGGTCTGAGAGATAGTTGGCCTGGGAGTTGAGCAGGCTCATCACCACCTGGAGATTGTTTTTGACCCGGTGATGAATCTCTAGTAAGAGCCGCTCCTTTTCTTTTAAAAGTCGTTCCTGCTCGACAAGTAGGTTATCCTTTTGCACCAGCAGCGAATTCTTCTCACTTACCAACAGGGAGAGAGATTCATTTTTGTGATCAATCTCTTGCTGATGGGCTTGTAGTATTCGTTGTTGCGCTTCCAGCAACTGGTTGCTACGCTGTTTGAGCCGGTAGCGGTTATAGCTAACCCCCAGCAGAGCGGCCAGCAGCAGGGTTCCCCCGATGAAGGCATTGCGCTGGGTTTGCTGGGCGTGGTTCTGCTGGGTAAGCATGCGAATGTCCTTCTGGCGGAGTTGGAGTGCCTGCTCCTTCTGGTGGCTCTGGTAGCGGATGTCCAGCTCAGCCATCTGCTGGCTGGACTTTTCATTGAGCAGGGAGTCTTTCAGGGCAGAGTAGCGTTGGTAGTAACGCAGGGCAGAGGAGTAGTTGGCTTGGGCGGAGTCCACTTTGGATTGCAAGAAGTATATTTGTATCCTCCCAATAAGATCGTTCCCCGGGTAAGAAATTACTAACCGCTTAAGATAAGGCATGGCTTTGGTATATTGACCTGACGTTACGTATAAATTGCTTAGGTTAAGCCAGATAAAGCTTCTAAGTACTTCGCCATTTTTTTTATCCCAGGCAACTGCCTCCAGATAGTAGTTCTCGGCCAGTTTGTCCTGTTTGAGGGCCGCATAGCACTGCCCAAAGCCGAGGGCAATAACCATTTTATCATCATAAGTAAGCGGTAAGTGTTGATTAGTAAACTCGTTTAATAAGTGTAGAGCCTCTTTTGTTCTGCCCATTTCAATCAGCGATTTGGCCATCCGTCGGATTAATCCAATAAAAACAACCACTTGCCCTTTCTGACGACTCACAGCTAAGGACTGCTGATAATAAACCAAGCCTTTGGCATATTGTCCCATATCAAAGTATTTGTTTCCCAACCAGAAATAGGGCCAGTCCAAATCTTCCTGCAAACCGCTGCGTTCCAGGTCTTTGACAGCCTGCATATTGTAAAAAACGCTTTTCGTTACATTCGCATTCATAGCACTTATGTCGGCTAACGAACTATAGATAGTTAATAAGTCATCAAGATACGGGTGCTGTAGATAATCGTTTTGTTCCACCAGCGCGTGATAAGCCTGGTTGAGGGTAGGGTATCCGATGGTTTTTTGAATGGACAGTGCTTTAAGAACTTCCCGCTCCCCCTGCCTTAAATTGCCCTCATCTGAATATTTAATTCCAATTATTACCAGAAGAAAAGCTTCATTGGGTCGGTTGCCCAACTGGCGGGCCAAAGTGAATGCCCGGCTCAGTGAGTCTGATTTGTCAATGCATTTCGACTCAGTATACTGAGTTAATGCCCACCGCAGCCAGGCTTGCAGTTCGCCTGCTTGATCACCCGCCCGCTGGCGGGCCCCAATTACCCGCCTAAACCAGACCCTGCTACGTTCACAATCCCCTTTAAATAGATAAGCAACCCCCGTGAGCAACTGGCTTTCTTCCTGCCAAAGCCGATTATTCATTCGACGGCTTAGTCGTTCGGCCTGGCTGAATACTAACAAGGCGCTGTCCGGCTTGGCCTCTTGTGAATAGGTGGGCCGGAGCTTGCTCTTGCCCAGTTCTAACAGCAAACGAATGCGGGTTATGGCATCCACGGTTGGAAGCATTTTCTTTACCTGACTCAGTTTCTCTTGTTTAATGAAGATCCTGCCCTGTTGAAAGAGGGCTTCCTGATGGCCTGTGTCATAGCGAAGTTGCTGGCTCAGGGCCTGGGCTTGATTGGCTAAGACCAGGGCGGTGTCTAAGTTATGGAGGTAGTTAAGTGTTCGGCCCTGGTAGTGACCGCTCAACCGCAGCAGCGACCTGACCCGGATGGTATCGGCCTGGCTGGTTCGCAGAAACAACCGCAGGCTATCGGCCTGGGCTACCGTGAGTGGTTGGGCATGTAAGAAGAACACCGGCAAGGAGCCAGCCAGCAATCCTAAAAAGAATGAGAAAGCGTATCGCATGGCGAGCCAGTTTAGGCATGCGTTCATACAGTACAACAGCGGACAGGTGCTGGCTGGTTTCCTGTTATAAACAGGTCAGGCAGCTATAGTAAAGATAAGCGATTCTTACCCAAAACAATAGTTGGCCTGCAACAATAAGACTCCGAACGGCAACACCTCCAATAGGTCCAGCTAAATCGCTTGTAAAACTCCATCCAGGCTGCTTATTAAATCCATTATAGTGGAGCCATTCGGTGGAGACTCTATCTACTTGGAGGCAATAGGAATCGACAAATCGGAGAAACCATTGGAAAAACCAATGTTTTTGCCCGATTGAAGCAGTTTAGGAATATTTTCAGCGAGTACGGCACCGATTGGCATTTTGTTAGCAAGAGTACTATGAAACGGTGAGTAGGTACCTGACAAGGCACTCCGGGTACGTATATCGACCAGAACGATTCACAAACACTGGACATCACTTTTCAATTTCACCAAAATCTATCAAACCATGTTACGTATCAATCAACTTGCGCTGAGCGCATTAATGGTTTTGCTGCTGGCTTCTTTCTCATGGCATTCGGCCCAGGGCCAGGTCAAATCTGGTAGCCTGAAAAATGTTGTTCTGGTTCATGGCGCGTATGCCGACGGTTTCAGTTTTAGTAAAGTGATACCGCAGCTTCATGAAAAAGGCTTCAATGTGATGGCCGTTCACCTTCCACTTACTTCCTTGAAAGACGATGTCGCGGCTACCCAGCGGATCATTGCCCGGATGAAAGGGCCTGTGTTGCTGGTTGGGCATTCGTGGGCGGGTGTGGTGATTACCGAAGCCGGTAACGACCCCAAAGTAGAAGGGCTTCTCTACATATCGGCCCTGATACCCAACGACGGCCAGGCGGTGGTCGATGCAGTGAAAGGCTACCAAGACATGCCCGGTGGTGCCGAAACGCAGGAAGACGCGCACGGCTTTTTGTACCTGAGCGAAAAAGGAATGAATGAAGATTTTGTGCCGGACTTAACGCCCGTGGAACGATTGAACGTATATGCCACCCAGGGACCCTGGGCCAAGAAAGCATTGAGCGATAAAGTAGGCAAAGCCGCCTGGAAAACCAGACCTTCCTGGGTTATCATCGACAAGCAGGACCGGATGGTGAATCCAACCCTGCAACGGGATCAGGCCAAACGAATAAAGGCAACTACGCTTGAACTCAACAGCGGCCACGTATCGATTCTGTCCCATCCCAAAGAGGTGGCCACGTTTATCATTCAGGCGGCTCAGACACTGTCCACGCAAGTCAGCAAGCGATAAGCGAAAGTTCATTTAGCCTAATCATCCCAACTTATGACACGTATTGCCCTGCATGGATTTGGCCGAATCGGACGACAGTTTCTGCGGATTGGCCTTCAGAAAAACCTGTTCGTGCCCGTTTCTATTTCCGATATAAAAGATGCGCCGACACTGGCGGCCCTGTTTACAGTAGATACCAATTACGGCCGTTGGCCCGAACTGGTTTCGGGCGGTGACGATCAGATAACCATTGGCGGACGGAAGATTCAGTACGTTAATGCCACGCAGGAGCTTCCCGATTGGAAAGCCCTCGGTGTCGATCTGGTGGTTGACTGCACGGGACGGGCCACTACCCGCGCTGGCGCACAGGCGCACATTGACCGGGGGGCTACCTACGTGTTGATCAGTGCGCCCAGTAAAACGCTGGCCGATTGCGATGCGGTGCTGCTGAAGGGAATAAACCTGGAACATTTTAATCCGGCCAGTCATCGTATCGTCAGTACGGGTAGTTGCACAACCAATGCTTTGGCCGCACCCATTAAGGTGTTACTGGAAAACTTCGGGATTCAGTACGGTCTGTTTTCGACAATTCACTCGTATACCAACTCCCAGTCACTGACCGACCAGCCCATGAAAGAACGGCGGGACTCGTGGGCCGCCTGTGAGAATATTATTCCGTCTTCGTCGGGAGCAGCCAAGGCGTTGAAGTTCATCTGGCCGGATCTTCAGGTAACGGGAAAGGCCTACCGCGTACCGACCCGCACGGGTAGTATAGCCGAGTTGAATCTGGTGACTGACAAGGGCTGTACGGTGCAGCAGGTAAACGATGTATTTCGTCAGGCTGCCGCCGAAGGGCCGTTGAAGGGTGTCATGGATGTGCTGGAAGACGAATGGGCCTCGTCCCGAATCGTCTATGATTCCCATTCCTCCCTCATTGATTTACCCCTGACGGTGAAAGAAGGCAACATTCTATCGGTCGCATCCTGGTACGATAATGAGTGGGGCTTTTCGAACCGGCTGGCCGACGTAGCCGCCTTCATGGCCGAACGGATTTAAGCAATCCGGTTTTGGCCCAAACAGGCTCCGGCTGTTTGAGCCGAAGGTTGGGTTATAGCTACCCTTAGCTGCCTGGCAATTCAACAAACAGCCGGAGCCTGTTTGGGCCAAAACCGGATTACTCAATACAATTATGATACCTTCAGAAAAACCGGTGCGTACAAATCCAAAAGGAGTTGTTATCCGCCAGAGTCCATTCTCCGTCCATGAAACGATTGATCGGCTGGAGTCACTGATCCGTCAGCGGGGTAGTACGCTTTACGCACGCATTGATCAGCAGGCTGAATTACAAAAAGCAGGATTTCAGAGTCGGCCTTTGGTGTTCATCCTGTTTGGCAACCCGAAAGGCGGTGGGCCGGTGATTCTGGAAAATCCACTGGCCGCACTCGACCTGCCGCTAAAGATAATTGCCTGGGAAGATCAGCAAAATGAGGTATGGGTGGCTTATAACAACATAACGTATATAGGCGAACGTTATAAGCTTTCGGCAGAACTTGTTTCGAGGTTACGACTTGGCGGACTGGTTGCCGAAGCGGTGAATCGTGAGTAAGATTTTTTTACCATGAAAAAGAAATTACTATCGTTTTTACTCGGACTGCTGCTCCCCCGCTTTGTAGCGGCACAGCAGGCTACCATGCCGGGTATGGCAGTTGATACGGCTCGCCACTCGTCCGCCCATCCGATGATGTCACACTCGTTTTCGCGAAACCTTCCGATGAATCGGAATGGATCGGGAACCTCCTGGCACCCGGATAATACGCCGATGTACGCCTATATGGTCCACTCGCGCAAATGGATGTATATGGTGCATTACAGTGTTTTCCTGCGGTATACCAGCCAAAACAGTAATCATCGCGACAAGCGGGGCAGCGACCGGCAGTTTGGGGCGCCAAATTGGTTCATGGGAATGGCCCAGCGACCGGTTGGTCGGCGTGGATTGCTTGTGTTGCGGGCCATGGTTTCATTAGATAATTTCACCGTAGGTGCTGGTGGTTACCCGCTCCTTTTTCAGTCCGGTGAGTCGTATAAAGGGAATCCGTTGATTGACCGGCAGCATCCGCATGATTTGTTTTCTGAATTGTCGGTGGGGTATTCTTATGCGTTTACCAGAGATATCGACCTGTACGGTTACGTCGGCTATCCGGGCGAACCTGCGCTGGGGCCTCCCGCTTTTATGCACCGCATTTCGGCCTTTAATAACCCCGATCCCCCTTTAGGGCATCACTGGCAGGACGCAACACACATCTTATTTGGGGCTGCAACCGTTGGCTTTCGCTACAAATGGGCGAAGATTGAAGCGTCGTCGTTTACCGGGCGGGAGCCGGACGAGTTTCGGCTGAACTTCGACCGCCCCCGCTTTGATAGTTATTCGTATCGGCTGTCCATTAACCCATCGCCTGCGTTGGCGTTTCAGTTCTCCCAGGGGTTTATCAAGAGTCCCGAAGACCTCGACCCCACTGAAAACGTAACACGAACCACCGCTTCCCTCCTTCATAGCAAAAGGCTGGGTCGGGCGGGTTTCTGTAGCACGTCAGCTTTTATCTGGGGCATGAACCGGTCGAATGGTTCGGGGACGAATTCGTTTTTGGCGGAAACCAGTTTACAGCTTGGTCGTATGGCGGTGTATGGTCGCTACGAAAACATCGGCAAATCGCCGGAGGAACTTGGTCTCCAAGGTGAGCTATCGAATCGTAAGGTACTGACAAACAACGTCCTTACGCTTGGCGTGAACTACCGTTTACTTCACTATGCTGGCTCCGATTTAGCACTGGGTGCCCAGATTACCGGTAATGCCGTTGACAAAGCACTTGAGCCGGTCTATGGAAAGACCCCCATTTCGGGCGAAGTTTATTTACGCATTACGCCCTCGCTGATGAAGATGAATTGACCGAATCAGACATTGGATAAACCAATTCCGGCAAACGCTGGATAAACCTATTCATCATGGAGTATACTGTTGGTATCTCGGAGGAGAACAGAAACGAGGTGGCACATCAACTGGCCAAGGTACTGGCCGATGAGTTTGTGTTGTACACTAAAACGCTCAATGCTCACTGGAACGTGGAAGGCTCTGACTTTCATGCAGTGCATCTCTACTTTGAAAGCCTTTACAAGCAATCGGCTGACATAGTGGATGGTGTGGCAGAACGTATGCGTCAACTGGGGCACTACGCGCCTGCTACGTTGGTAAACTTCCTTGATTTAACTCACCTCACAGAGCAGCATAGGGGGAATAACGACAGTCTCAGCCTGATTAAAAGTTTACTGAGCGATCACGAAAGCATTATCCTGTTTCTGCGGGAAAACATCACCCAATTTGCTGATGCACACAAAGATGCCGGCACCAGCGATTACGTAACTGGTCTGATGGAAACCCATGAAAAGATAGCGTGGATGCTTCGGGCGCACACGAAATAACGGCAGGGTATCCTCCTGCTAACATCTTACACAAACAATAAACAACAACACTCATGCAACAAGCATATTGGTTATTCGGCACGCACCTCACCATTTTAACGGATGAGCAACAAACAGATTCCCGGTATGACCTGATCGATGGCCGCTTTTCGGCTGGTGCGGCAACCCCCTTGCACCGTCATACCAAATACTCGGAACTCATTTACGTCGTGGAAGGGGAATTTACCGTTTACACGGACACCGGTGTGGTTACGTTATCACCCGGCAATCATATTTTCGTTCCAGCTAATACTCCGCACACAGTAGTTGCGTCCGGTGAGGCAGAAAGCCGTGGTATAACGGTCGCTTCGCCCAGTGGCTTTGCGAAACTAATTCGGACCGTCGGTACGCCCGGTAGTTTCGACAGTTTGCCACCCGACCAATCGGAGCAGATGGGCTTGTTTTTGGAGCTATCTGAAGAAATCGGCGACGTACTATTGGGACCACCCGGCACCCGGCCAGAAATGAAACCAGAGTCGGTAAAGTCGTGAGAAATCTACCGGAAGGCACAGAATCAATTCATTTTATCAATCAAACAATTTATCTCTATGGACACCTCCACCTCAGTCACCACGACCTGGGTCATTGACCCCACCCACTCCGAAGTACAGTTTAAGGTAAAGCACCTGATGGTGTCAACCGTAACGGGGTTGTTCAGCCGATACGAAGGCAAACTGGATATGGAGGGCGACGATTTTGAGGATGCGAACATTACCTTTTCGGCGGATGTGGCCAGTATCAGCACCGGCAATGACCAACGGGATGAACACTTGAAATCGGCGGAATTCTTCGATGTTGCCCAGTTTCCAGAATTAACGTTTGTATCGACCGGCATGACCCGAACGGGCGCAGATGCCTACCTGCTCAGCGGTCGGTTAACCCTGCATGGTGTAACGAAACCCGTTACGCTAAAGGCGGAATATGGCGGACAGATGCAGGATTTCTACGGCCAGACCAAAGCTGGTTTTGAAATTGTCGGCACGATTAAGCGCAAAGAGTTTGGCTTAAACTGGGATGGCGTGACGGAGGCCGGGGGTATTGTGGTCAGCGACGATGTAAAATTAGTGCTGAATATTCAGGTTACTAAACAGATTTAACTAAAACGCAACAATGGGCCAGCTTCATTATGATACCGTGTCGGGTGCCATCGAGGTCTTACGGCAGGAAGGGTATACCGTAGATTTTCGGCTCGAAGAAAGCCGGTTGGTTTGCCCGACCGACCGGTTCCGGTACGATGAGTTCGACATTGTGGATATCTATCGGTACGAAGGCGACAGCGACCCAGCCGATGAAGCCAGCGTGTACGCTATCCAGTCCAAATCGGGTATAAAAGGAATTTTGGTAACGGGCTACGGCGCGTCTGACGATGCCTTTTCCACCGAATTTTTAGCCAGATTGCGTAGGCTATAATTTAACGTGAATTATGGATAATATACCCGAAGCCAGAGCTTCGGCATTATCTGTAACGCCGAAGCTCTGGCTTCGGGTGTGAAATAAGGGGTGAATTAACCTCATAAACTATATATCAATAATTTATTGCGAAGATGATCCATAATTCACGTTAATTGACTGAGGATGACCGCTATTTTTATCAGATACTTAGAGGATAAAATCACCCTTTCGGAGGAAGAAGTAGAAATGATTCGTGCTGTCTGTATCGAAAAAAAACTTCGCAAAAAGCAGTTTCTTTTGCAGGAAGGCGACAGGTGGAATTATAACGCGTTTGTGTGCAGGGGTTTTCTAAAAACATTTTCCGTGGACAGCAGTGGGCAGGAACATATTATGAATTTCTCGCCTGAAAATTATTGGAGTGGGGATCGGGAAAGCCTGATGAATGGCAGCCCTTCCCAATTCAATATCGATGCTATTGAAAACTCAGAGGTAATCCTGATTAAAAAAGAAGACTTCGATTTCCTGTGTCAGAAAATTCCTCAACTCAACCATTTAGTCAATACGATCCTGCAAAAGAGTTTCGTGGTTTCTCAAAACCGCATCCATAGTAGTATCAGCCTTTCGGCAGAAGAAAAGTATCAGGATTTCCTACAAAGATTCCCTTCCATTGCCAATCGTATACCGCAGCATATGATTGCCGCCTACATTGGAATTACACCGGAAACGCTTACCCGGATTAGAAGCAACGTGGTAAAGAAACCGTAGCGGCCTGTATTTTCATTGACATTTGTTTGCTTTTTTTTCAAGCTTTTGTCAAGGAAAACAAGCCTCCTGTTATAGCAACTTTGCCTTGTCAAATCACAATTAAAAATGACAAAACAATGAACAAAGTAGTTTTTATTACAGGAACGAGTACAGGCTTTGGTAAACTGACTACCATCACCCTGGCCAAAGCGGGACATACCGTCATTGCGGGTATGCGCGGAACCAAAGGGAAAAATGAAGCGGTCGCCAACGAGCTGGCCCTTCTTCCTAATGTAGACGTGGTGGAGATCGATGTAACCGATGATGCTTCAGTTTCCAGCGCGTTTGAACAGACGTTAGCCAAACACGGTAGAATAGACGTTTTGGTAAACAACGCGGGGCTATCCGGCTTTGGACTGGTCGAAGCGTTTTCGATTGAGCAAATCAGGAAATTCTTTGAGGTTAACTTTTATGGCGTTATCCGCACCTATCAGGCCGTGTTACCATCTATGCGTCAGGCGAAAAGAGGCCTGGTTATCAACATTAGCACAGGGGCGAGTGGTCATGCTCTGCCGTTTATGGGGCCTTATCTGGCATCGAAATTTAGTGTAGAAGCCATTACGGAATCCATTCAGGACGAACTGAAGCAGTTCAACATCGAAAACGTAACCATTCAGTCTGGCGTATATCCAACGGAAATGAACTCAGGCGTAAAACCGGGCAATAATGCCGACAGAACTGACATTGCCCAGGCCTACGAACCCATTGCAAGCGAGATGTTCAATGCCCTCGGTACAGGGTTGTTCGGCAAAATGCAGGCCCACAACATGAACCCGCAAACCATAGCGGACGGTATTCTCGACTTGATTACAATGAAGGACGGAACGCGCCCGCTTCGGTTTCCATTAGATGCAATTGCCGAAGGAACGGATGTCGCCTTCATCAAGGGCCGGGCCGAATCGAAGGCTATCTGGCGTGCTAAATACGCAGCTTAATCCAAAGCCGGTAGTTGTATAGCTTCTTATACAACTACCGGCTTCAAAACAGTTATCAACATGAGAACGGCAACTGAACTTTTGCAGGCGTATATCAGCCATATCGACAACCCATCTCAAGCCGCCTTGTTATTTGCTGAAAATGGGGCTATTGAGCTTCCTTACTTACAATCTTTAGGAAGGGGCTACCGAACAGAAGGAAAAACCAACATTGAAAAAATGCTAACGGGTCTCCTGAAGCAAGCCCCTGCTTTTACATTTAAGAACGTTAACATCCTGATCGAAACACCCGAACAGGTGTTTGCGGAATATGAAGTAGATACGTTATTTAATGAGAAACCGTACAAGCAACTCTACATGGGCAGGTTGGTTGCCCAAAACGGAAAAATTACATTGCTCCGGGAAGGAATGGATTCGTTAGCATTGGCTAAGCTTAAAACGTGATAGGCCTGTTTACGCTGGCTCGATGCGCTTGGTCCCTGAGTAAGCTATCTCCTCCGGTCAGGATAGCTATACTCAGGGACCAAGCGCATTCATGTCCTCCTGAAACTGTAAACAAATGCTCAACCCAGGCAGGTTTTTGATGTGAAGCTGGCCACCGAGTTGTTCGCTGAAGCCCCGAATCAGGGTCATGCCCAACGAACGGCTCCGGGCCGGGTCGAAGTCGGCGGATAAGCCCACTCCATCATCAGCGATCACCAACTCATAAACCGTCCCGTTCACGGGTTGCAGCCCTACCTGCACCGTACCCGGACGACCATTAGGGAACGCGTACTTGAGGGCGTTGGTGATGGCTTCGTTGATAATTAGACCCAAGGGCACCGCCTGCGTTACGTCCAGTTCGATGAGGTCCACGTCTACCGCAAAGCGGATGGGTTGAGGCAAGTCATACGACTCATTTAGATAGGCCACCAGTTCGGTGATGTAGTCGGGCATAGGGATACGGGCAATGCCTTCGCTCTGGTAGAGCTTCTGGTGAATGAGGGCCATGGCCTGCACCCGGTGCTGACTCTCCTGAATGGCGGCCAGGGCGGTGGGGTCGTGCAAAGAAGCGGCCTGGGAATTGAGCAGGCTCATGACTACTTGCAGGTTGTTTTTGACCCGGTGGTGAATCTCTTTCAGCAGCCGTGCCTGCTCAGTTAAAAGCCGCTGGAGGGTTTCATTCTTATGGTGAATCTCTTGTTGCTGGGCCTGTAACTGCTGGTTGCTGCGTTGTTTCAGGAGGTAGCGGTTAAGGCCCAGCCCCAGCAGGGAGGCCAGCAGCAACGTACCCCCGAGTAGGGCGTTGCGCTGAGTTTGCTGGGTCTGGCTCTGCTGGGTAAGCAGGCGGATGTCCTTCTGGCGGAGCAGAAGTGCCTGCTCCTTCTGGCGGGTCTGATAGCGGACATCGAGTTCGGCCATCTGTTTGTGGGTAGTCTCATTGAGCAGTGAGTCTTTCAGGGCCGTGTAGCGCTGGTAGAGGTGAAGGGCTGCGGGGTAGTTGGCACGGGCGGAGTCTACTTTGAACTGCAATTGCATCAGTTGCAATTTTTCAGGAGCCGGTACTACTCCAACATGGGTTGCTAATCGTTTGAGATACGGAGCCGCTTTGGTGTATTGAGCCGAAGCCACGTAAAACTTACTAAGTTGCACCCAGGCAATAAATGTCCCTTCCGTTTTTTCATTCCAGGCAACGGACTCCAGGTAATACTTTTCGGCCAGTTTGAACTGCCTGAGGGCTGAATAACACTGCCCAAAGGCGGCTGCAATATTCATTTTACCTGCATAATCCAGAGGAGGGCGTTGGCGGGTAAAGTTTATTAACAACAGTAGGGCCTCCTGTGTTTTGCCCTCTCTTGTTAGCGACTCGGCCATCCGTCGGATCATTCCTGCGTAAACAGCCACTTCTCCTTTCCTGTGACTCACGGCTAAAGACTGCTGATAGTAGGCTACTCCCTCGGCATAATGCCCCAGCTCATAGTAGCTGTTTCCTATCCAAAAATAGGGCCAGTCCAAGTCTTCATGCAGGCGACTACGCTCCAGGTCTCTGATCACTTCCAATTTGTAGAATACCTCTTTAGTCACATTAGGCGTTGTTTCTACTATATGGGCTAACACACCATTGGCGTTTAAAAAGTTGAAAAGAAATAGATGTTGCAGATAATCGTTTTCGACCACCAGCGCGTGGAAAGCCCGGTTGAGGGTCGGATAGCCAATGACTTTCTGAATGGCCAGGGCCTTCAGCCCTTCCTGCTCCGCCTGCTTTGGGTTACCTTCAACCGAACGTTTAATCCCAACCATTAACCACAAAAAGGCCACCCGAGGCTTGTCGCCAAGCTGACGGGCCAGGGTGAAGGCTCGGCTCAGCGAGTCTGGGCTTTCACAGAACTTCCATTCACTGGATTGAGCCGTTGCCCACCGCAGCCAGGCTTGTAGTTCGCCTGCCGGGTCGCCCGCCCGCTGGCGAGCCGCAATCACCCGCCTAAACCAGGCCTTACTGTTCTTGCAATCGCCTTTTAACAAATAAGCCACGCCGGTTAGCATCTGGCTTTCCTCTTGCCAGGCCCGGCTACTAAGTCGCTCGCTGATTCGGTCGGCCTGGCTGAAATACCACAGGGCACTGTCCAGATGAGCCTCCTGGGAATAAGTCGGTCTAAATTTGTTCTTGCCCAACTCCAGCAGCAACCGGATACGGGTTAAGGCACTTACACTTGAAAGCATCTTCTTTACCCTACTCAGCTTCTCTTGTTTGATGAAGATTCTACCCTGTTGGAAGAGGGCTTCCTGCTGGCCTTGCTGGTAGTGGAGTTGCCCGCTCAAAGCTTGCGCCTGATTCGCCATGACCAGAGCCGTGTCTAAGTTGTGGGCGTAATTCAGGGTTCGGTGCTGGTAATAGGAACTTAGCCGAAGCAGTGCCCCAACGCGGTTGGTATCGGCTTTGCTGGCTCGCAGATACAACCGCAAACTGTCGGCCTGAGCAACGGTCATGGGTTGGGCATTGGCCCTGAGTACCAGTCCCAGTAACAGAGAAAGAAGCAATCCGTAGCGCATGGCGGCAAGTGGGGTTGGTCAATCACTATGGAATGCAGGCTCTGGCTGGCTCCCGTTTATGGGGAAGTAAGCCGTTCGTATAAAGGTAAGTGATTCGCTCCATAAGAATACGTGGTCTGCTTCAATAGCAATCCGGGGGTATATGAGCGGACAACTTTGCCCGCCAGCATCCGCAATGTTGTCCGCTCATACACCCCCGGATTGGCATCGCGCACCCGAAGCGTAATCGGGCGGATGGCGCAGGTGTCCTCATCGGCGCAGTCGTCACAACGGATGTAGAAATTCAGCGAAACGCAGGGCGTTGGCGCAATCGGTCCGTCAATAATCCGAATCACCTAAGCCAGATTAGCGCACTCCAGCTCCACACGAAGCCTATAGCCTCCACCTTTGCCTTTCTGGCTTTGCAGAATGCCAGGATTGCGTAGGTCAAGCAGAATAGCCTACAGAAATTTTCGGAGAATTGACTCCTGCACAGCAATTTGTGAAATCAACACCGGCCCGGTTAAGTAGACTTCGGTTAGAGCATTGAGCGTCTTAATGACGTATTTTTGCTTTTTTTGAGATCGTCTGTTACTTTATTTAGCGTGGATATTCGATAGAGTTTTAGGTGTAGTATATTAATCCGATAAATTTTGTATAGTAATTTGGAAAGTTAAAATATAGCCCATTATCTTTACGCCATCATCAATTACGAAGCCTGCACGTAATTGTGATTTATACCGAAAGGGGGAGAGACTGACTCTGCGAACCCTTAGCAACGTTCCGTTCAGGAAACCGTGCTAATCAGCCTGATTTATTGGGAACTATAAATTACAAACCGCTTCGGCGGACCGGCATTATGTGCATCCGTGCTTTTCGATTTTCCCCGGATTCCATCTGGAATCATCCTGTGTCTCATCGTGGCTGTTGTCGCATGAGCACTTAATTTACCCCTGTGTTTCCTGAGGTAAACTACTCCCGTAAGGCCTGCTATGGTGGTGGTTTGGTTCGCCCGATTACAATCAATTCTCTATGTACCAGTATAATCTATAAATTCTATGGATTATATAAGTTAATTACTTTACATCATAAAATCATCCTCGTATGAAAGCCATTGCTTTTATTACCCTATGTAGCGCAGGCGCTGCCCTTCTGGCCGGTTCATCGGCACAGGCTCAAAACAAATCCATTAAAGAGGGTACCTGGCGGGGTGTCTTTACGGTCAATGAAAAACAGGTTCCGTTCAACTTCGAACTGCGGACGGGTGGGGCATCCAAATCACTGGAGAATGCCTCACTCGCCCTTGTCAACGGGAGTCGCCGGGATTATTTCGTGGTAAAACAAATTGCACCCGACTCCATTTTCGTCAAGATGAACACCTACGACGCAGCCCTCGTCGCTAAAATTGAAGACGACGGGCGGCTGACGGGTTCTTACAAAAGTCTTGTCCCCAATTTTCGGGGCAATGCGCTCCCATTTGTAGCCGAATGGGGAAAAACCTACCGCTTTGTGGAGCCGGGTAAGGACATAGCACCCACGGCCAGCCTGACCGGTAAATGGAAAATCAACATCATCAGCAAAGACCCTTCCTCACACCGGGTCGCTCTGCTGGAGCAAAAAGGCAACCGCCTGACGGGGGTAGTGATGTCGGTAGTGGGCGACACCCGCGAACTCGAAGGGACCGTGCAGGGAAACGAATTTACCCTGTCGGGTTTCACCGGGCCAAGTCCAATTCTGATTCGCGGCACGGTGAATGAGGATAAGTCAATTTCCGGCGAAATTGGGCTGGGCATTTACGTCAACCAGAAGTTCGAGGGAACACTCGATAAAAAAGCCGAACTGCCTGATCCGTATGCGCTGACGCACCTGAAAGAAGGCGTAACGAAGTTTGATTTCAATCTGCCCGATCTGACCGGCAAGCAAGTGTCGCTGTCAGATGCCAAATACCGGGGCAAGGTCGTCATCATCGACATTGTCGGTACGTGGTGCCCCAACTGCACGGACCAGACGGCTTTTCTGGCTCCCTGGTATCGGGCCAACAAGCAACGGGGTGTCGAAGCGATTGCCGTTGGTTTTGAGCAGAAAGACGATCTCGACTACGCTAAATATACCCTCGGCAAACTGCGCGACAAGTACGGCATCGAGTATGATATTCTGTTCGGTGGCCTGGCCGACAAGAAATTAGCGTCAGAGAAATTTCCGTCGCTGAACAAAATGATGGCCTTCCCAACAACGATTATCATTGGCCGAGACGGCACCGTGAAGCAGATTCATACCGGCTATACGGGTGAAGTGACGGGTAAATATTTTAAACAGTACGTGAAGAAGTGGAACCGCGATCTCGACAAATACATTGCCGAATCCGCTCCGGTAACGACGGAGAACGTCGCATCAAGTGCAGGCAATTAGTCGGCATAAACGGTATAGGTCTCGAAGACCTATACCGTTTCATTTCCCGTAGCTGTGAGGACACAGACACAGGGACAGAAACATGACATAAGACAAATCAAAATCAATTCGTAATCATGAAAAAGACATTCTCAATTCTCCTCGGCTTAACGGCCCTATCGCTGGTTTCTTTCACTAACCCCGGCGTGGATTCGCCCGGCAAAAAAGCGAAAGAAACGACCTACAAAGTTGATTCACAGCAAAGTAAATTAGTCTGGACAGGTAAAAAAGTAACCGGCGAACACACGGGTCTGGCTCCTGTCAGTGGTGGTACAGTCCTGTTGGGCGAGGGCGGCAAATTACAGGGCGGTCAGTTTCAGATTAGTCTGAAAGATCTGACCGTAACGGATGTTACCGATGCCGACAACAACGCTAAATTGGTTGGGCACCTCAAAGGCGACGACTTTTTTGCCGTCGCCAAACACCCAACGGCTCAGTTTGTCATTACGTCGGCTTCACCGGCCGGTGACGGCAACTACGACGTAACGGGAAAACTAACCATCAAAGGCATCACCAACGATGTGAACTTTCCGGTAAAAGTCAAATCAGATAAAGATAGACTGACTGCCACGGCCAAAGTGACGGTTGACCGCACGAAGTATGACATCAAATTCCGGTCGAAGAATTTCTTTGAAAACCTCGGTGACAAAACCATCTACGACGATTTCACGCTCGACGTAACGCTTGTGGCAACACCCGGTGCTGTCGCCAGCGCGAAAGTTGGGCGTTAACAGCACCGTTTTATCCAATTACTACCATGAAAGCATTCATCTATAGTTCGTTAGCTGCCGTTTTTCTGCCGGGAACAATACTGACTCCTGCCGGTATGGCCACCTTGCCAGGCGCGGTCTCGGTCAACCGGGCCATGGCTGATTCGTCGCTTGCCGATGCGGTTGTGCGCCGGGTCCATAAAAACGCCCTCACCATCGACCCGCACCTCGACATCCCGGTCGATTTCGGAAAGCCGGGTAGTGCGGGCCAGTTCGACTTAGCTAAACTCGAAGCGGGCGATCTCGACGTGGCGACGGTGGCACTGACGGCCAGCACAGCCAAAAAAACGCCCGAAAACATTGCGGCTGCCCGTAAAGAGGTTAACACGAAACTGGCCGCTATCAAACAGTTCGTGAATGAGCACCCCAACCGACTGGCGTTTGCCACGACGGCGGCTGATCTGGAGCGGATTCCGGCCAGCGGCAAACACGCTATTCTGCTTAGTTTTCTGAATGCCTACGCCCTTGGCCCCGACATTACCCAACTGCCTCTGCTGTATAAAGAAGGCGTTCGGGTGTTCGGGCTGACCCACGCAGGTAACAATGATTGGGCCGATTCATCCCGGCCCGTAGTCGGTTTTGGCGACAAACCCAATGAACTCGGTGGCTTATCAGCTCTTGGCAAACAGGCCATAACGGAGTTGAACCGGCTGGGGATAATCGTAGATGTATCGCAGTTGACCCCGGCGGGCGTTTTCCAGACGCTCAAACTAACGAAAGCACCGGTTATTGCCTCGCATTCGGCGGTGCGGGCGCGGGTCGATGCCACACGAAACCTCACAAATGACGAACTGAAGGCTATTGCAGCCAACGGGGGCGTAGTCAGTATCGTGGCATTTCCGGCCTACCTCCATGAATCGGAGCAGCAAAAGAGCGATTACCTCAAGAACGTCTGGGAACCCTTCGGGCTTAAACCCGGCGACGACGCCAAATCGCGGCTCGATGCGGAGACATACCAGAAATACCAGGCTGCGTATAAGGCGTATTCGGCCAGTGGCTGGAAATATGCGTCGCTGACCGATTATTTAGACGCGGTGGATTATGCCGTTCGGCTCATCGGCATCGACCATGTCGGGCTGGCATCAGACTTCAATCATGGCGGGGGTGTGCGCGGCTATTCCCACGTTGGCGAAGCCCCTAATCTGACGAAAGAGTTGCTCAAACGCGGTTATTCCGAAGCGGACATCACAAAACTCTGGGGCGGTAATTTCCTGCGGGTATTCCGTCAGGTCGAATTGTCTGCGAAGCAGTTAAAAACGGGTGGGCCGGTACGCCGGAGCGGGCACTCCGCTAAAGCCCTCACCGCCAAATGAAAACGTTTGTTATATTGCTTCTTGCCACCCTGACAACCGCCTTCGTAGGGGATGAGTCGGGTGCGAAGTGGACATTCACAACCGCACCGACCGTTTTGCCCGAACACCTGGAAGTGGGCGACGAGTTCGACCTGATTTTCACAGCGAAATTAGACAAAGAATGGCTGCTGTATTCCTCTGATTTCAAAGGTGATGTGGGACCGCAGCCAACCGCGTTTTACTTCGAGCCGGACGATTCGTTTGAGACCGTGGGTGAGGTGAAACCCATAGCTCCGAAACGCAAGAAAGACCGGGTTTGGGAAACCGACGTATCGTACTTCACGCAGAAGGCCGAGTTCCGTCAGCGCATCCGGCTGCTCAAACCCGATTACCGCGTTACGGGCGTCATTAAGGGGCAGTTATGTAGTGAGAAAAACGGCGTTTGTGTGCCTTTTGAACGACTTTTTCTTTTTTAACGAACGAGCTGATTACCATGAAAAAAAGCATACTACTGATTGTCAGTGCCGGATTGTTCGTGCTCAGTTTCACTATCCGGCCAACGGACAGCAAAGACGAACCGACCACGAAGATTGCGCTGGGCGAGAAATTGTTTTTCGACCCCATCCTCTCGTCCGACCGCAGCATCAGTTGTGCTTCCTGTCATAAGCCCGGGTTTGCCTTTGCCGATACGGCCCGCTTTAGTCGGGGCGTGGGCGGGCAGTTGACCGAGCGGAACACACCATCGGCGATGAATCTGGCAGGACGGATCCATTTATTTTGGGATGGGCGTGCAGCGTCGCTGGAGGTGCAGGCCCTCCAGCCCATTGCTGCCCCGAACGAAATGAACCTGCCCATTGCTGAGGCTGTGGCCCGATTGAACAACGAACCGGCTTATAAGTCGGCATTCCGCCGGGTCTTTCGGCTGGCCGAGTCGCGGTCGGCCATTACCGAAAAGCACCTGGCGGATGTGCTGGCTACCTATGAACGAACGCTTGAAACAGCAGACACACCGTATGACCACTTCATCAACGGCGACGATGGCGCGATGACGGCGGCTGCCCAGCGGGGGCGGCTGCTGTTCATCGGCAAAGCCAACTGCGCCAATTGCCATGCGGGCGAAGATTTTACTGCCGACCGATTCAAAAACATTGGCCTCTTCGACGGACACAAACTGACCGATCCAGGACGCTTTCGGGTAACGAACGACAGTACGCAGATGGGCCATTTTAAGGTGCCGGGATTGCGAAATGTGGCCGTTACTCCGCCCTATATGCATAATGGCATGTTTAAAACGCTGCGTGAGGTGCTGGATTATTACAACAAACCAGACGCTGTGGTTAGGGGAGGGCACAACCGCGATTTATCGCTGAGCGCACCGCTGAACCTGAATCAAAACGAGCTGGATGACCTCGAAGCCTTTCTGCACGCATTGACCGACGCCCGCTTTATCCAACCGACTGGGCCAAAATGATGAATAAATTTCCATGCATGATAGGTAGTAGTGCGCACTCCCCAGTTGGTTTCCGGTATGGAAACTGACTGGCCGAGTCTTGAGCATGATTAGCTTAAAATTACTTTCCAAACACCTTCCCTCTATTTTTTCCACTCCTAAAAAAACAAGCCCTACCGAACCGCAAGAGCGGATTGCGCCCGGTTTCCGAGATGGAGACCGGCGCGGTAGGCACAAGTTTCAACTAAATTTTTTTATGAAAACTCTACTTGTACTATCGTTTTTATTTACTTCTATACTTGCTGCTGGACAGGCGCGAACGGTATCGGGTCGCGTAACGGCCAACAGCGACAACACTGCCCTGGCAGGCGTATCTGTGCTGGTTAAAGGCACAACCGTTGGTACCATCACCGACGCCGATGGGCGGTTTAGCGTTGCCGCTACCCCGACCGATGCGCTTGTGTTTTCATTTATTGGTTTCACCCGGCAGGAAGTAAAGGCCAGTAAAACCACGCTGACCATCTCGTTAACGGATAATCAGCAGGAACTAAGCGAGATAGTCGTCATTGGCTCGCGGGCGGGTCAGGCACGCACCAACATTGAAACGCCCGCACCGGTCGACGTAATCACCGCAAAGGAAATTACCGCAACGGGCCGGGTGGACCTGACTCAGATTCTGAATTTCGTGGCACCCTCACTTGTTTCAAACCGCCAGCCGGGGGGCGATGGCTCGGCCCATGTGGACCCCGTTTCGTTGCGGGGTGTATCGCCCGACCAGACTCTCGTGCTGGTCAATGGCAAACGACGCCACACCAGTGCGTTGGTAAATGTGCTCGGAACACCCTCGCAGGGGGCCGCCGTCGTAGATTTCAACGCCATTCCGGCGGCTGCTATCGAGCGAATCGAAGTGCTGCGCGATGGGGCGGCTGCGCAGTACGGCTCCGATGCCATTGCGGGCGTCATCAACGTCGTGCTGAAACAGGACGTTGATAAGGTGCGCGTATCGACTACTTCGGGCGGTTACGCGACAGCCTTCCGCAACAAACGCGACGGCTTCACATTTCAGACCGACATCAACTACGGATTTCGAATTGGCGAAAAGGGATACGTGAACTTAACCGGCCAGATTAACAACCGGAAAGGGACCGACCGGGGTGGCCTTTATGCCGCCAATAACCTGCTGACCGGTGCCCCGCAATACTGGTTTCCATATGCTACGGGCACGGAAACATCGGTTATTCAGGCTAAAGAAAATTCGGTGGACCGCTACAGTTCGGCCAAAAGCGGCAACGGTAATCAGGACAATGCAAGTTTGTTTCTGAATGCGGCTCTGCCGCTGGGGGGGGGGACCGAACTGTATGCCTTTGGGGGCGTAGCAAGCAAACTGAGCGTAAGCCCCAATAATGCGTACCGCTTTCCAAACGGAACGGGTACTTTAAACAACATTTCGAGCCGGTATTTTCCGCAACTTTTCCCAAACGGTTTTCTGCCCGAAAACGTCGCCCGCATCAACGACCGTTCGCTGACGGTTGGACTTCGGGGCAAAATAGGGGACGGTCCGGCGCACCGGTGGAACATTGATTTCAGCAATAGCTTCGGGGCCAATCGGATTCAATACACAGTCAACAATTCGCTCAACGTATCGCTCGGCACGGCCAGCCCAACGAAGTTTAACAGCGGGGGGCTGTATTTCCAGCAAAACACAACCAATCTGGGCCTGACACGCCGGTTTGAGACGGGCGGTGCATTGTCGGCGGTAAACGTCGCGTTCGGGGCTGAGTACCGGCTTGAAAATTACCAGATTATTGCGGGTGAAGAGAAGTCGTACAAAAACTACGGCGACACGACCTATGTCACAACTGTGGGCGGAACCCGCAAGGGCGTTCGGCCTGCCGGGGCGCAGGCGTTTCCGGGCTACCAGCCCACCGATGCCCAAAACCAGACACGCAGCAGCCTTGGTGCGTATGGCGATGTGGAACTGGAATTCGGTCGGCGGCTTTTGCTGACGGGCGCACTCCGCTATGAAAATTATTCTGACTTCGGCGACCAACTGACCTGGAAAACATCGGGGCTGGTGCGAATTGTGGATAATCCTGGTAACGCCCTCGAAAGTCTGTCGTTGCGGGGAGCCGTCAGTACCGGTTTCCGGGCACCTTCGCTGCAACAGCGGTATTACTCGGCTACTACCTCTATCCCGCAGGGCGACGGAAGTTTGATTCTGTCGCTGGTAGCGAATAATGACAACGCCGTTACGAAAGCGTTCGGCATTCCGAGCCTGACCGCCGAAACATCCAACAACGCGAGTCTGGGCATTACATCACGATTATTCCGGCATTTCACCGCCACGATTGACGCGTATCAGATTGCCATTAAAAACCGCGTAACGCTGACCGGCACGTTCGATTTCGCGTCTATTGGCAGCACCAACCCAACGGTGGCGGGAGCCGCCCGTTTGGTCAAAGGGTTATTAGTCAATTATCCCGATGTGAACGCGGCCCAGTTTTTCGCCAACGCCATCGACACCAAAACGCAGGGTCTCGACATTGTGCTGGCCTACCGCAACCGCGTCGGGCCGGGCACGCTGAACCTGTCATTATCCAGTAATTTTACCCATACCGAAGTGACTGATGTTCACGTACCGAGTGGGTTAACGTCTTCGGGAACGCCGGAGGTGCGGCAGTATTTGCAGGATCGAATTTTCTTTGACCGGCTGCAACGTACTCGTTATGAGCAAGGTACGCCCCAAAACAAGCAAATTCTGCTGGCGGGTTATACGTGGGGTCGGTTTACGCCGAACATCATCGTCACGCGTTTTGGCCCTTACACCTATTACAGCAGTCAAAGCCAGATCGACTCGCCAACCGGTGGCCGGGATCAGACCTTCAGTCCGAAGGTGATTACGGACGTAACGCTGAATTACCAACTTACCAAATCGGCTGTGCTGACGGTCGGCTCGAACAACATCGGCGATGTGTACCCGGATGAGCAACGGGTTGAAAACAACCAGACCGGCACTGTTCCCTGGGGCACCACCGCCGGGCAGCAGTTCGGTTTCAACGGAGCTTTTTATTACGGACGATTGACATTGAGTTTTTAAACCATTTAAACACAGAGAAAACAAAGGTATTCACAGAGAGAACGGAGTTGTCCTGTGGTGTCGGGTACTTTTACCCGACACTGAGCGGTTTCTCAAAACCGCGTGAGAATGATAAACGCGGTTTTGAGAAACCGCTCAGTGTCAGTTTTGAGAAACTGACACCACGAATACCCACGTTCCAACGAATCATTTAAACATTTAAAAATCAATGCCATACCAATCAAAATTATTCGCAATGACCGCGCTGGCTATTGCCTTATCCAGTCCGGTCATTGCTCAGCAAGCTTACGAAGTAAAACCCACCGACAAACCCTACACGGGTGTTTTGGTGAAGCGAACAGCCATTGTGGTATCATCGTTCGACAACTCACTTAAGCTCTACCGCGATGTGCTGGGATTTCAACTGAACGGTATTGCGGCCGATAAGGCGGGGAGTTACGGGTACGACGTATTCGAGATACCAGCAACTGTTCAGACACGTTTTGCCACGCTTAATTCTGGCCCGTCGCAAACGCGTTCGCTGGCTCTGGTTGAGTATCCGGGTGTTACGTTTGCAAAAGGAACACGTCCGGCAGTACTGGTGCTGAATGCCAATGGCCGCTTGGATGAAATTCTGGCGGGTATCAAATCGCTGGGGTTGCCCATCCTGCCCGAACACCCACTGCCCTCTCCGACGCAGGGCACCGGCCGGGAGGTTGGTTTCAAGGATTTCGACGGGCACACGCTGGTACTGTACCAGTTCCCGAACCCGACCGGGCCACGTCAGGCAGACCCGCCAAACAAGCAATAAGCTTTCTGATTTACGCTGCTTCGGCAGTCCGAAACGTTATGAATATTTACTTCGACAATGCCGCAACAACCGCCCTCGACCCGGAAGTGTTCGACGCCATGGTGCCGTACCTGACCCGTCACTTTGGCAATCCATCATCGGCCCATCGCGCGGGTCAGGAAGCGCGTCGGGCGGTTGAAGCGGCCCGGCAAACGGTGGCTGATTTACTCAATGCTTTACCCGACGAGATTACGTTTACGGGCGGAGCAACCGAGTCGGACAATCTGGCTATTGTCGGGAGCATCCGGGGGCTGGGTGTTCGCCATGCCATTAGCAGTGCCATCGAGCACAAAGCCGTGCTGCAACCGCTGGCTCGTGTCAGCCCCGAAGAGGGCGTACGGCTTCACTGGCTACCCCTCGACGCACAGGGTCGCCCGGACTATGACCACTTAGACCGGCTCTTACAGCAACACCGAAGCGATAGCTTTCCGGCTGTATTCGTTAGCCTGATGCACGGAAATAATGAAATTGGCAATTTGAACGACATTGAACGCATCGGCTGGCTTTGTCGGCATTACAATGCGCTGTTTCACTCCGATACAGTGCAGACGGTGGGTCGTTACCCATTCAATATGAGCGACTTACCGATTGATTTCATTGTGGGGTCTGCCCACAAGTTTCATGGCCCGAAAGGCGTCGGATTTTTGTACGCCCGAAAGCGGGTTCGGCTCCCGGCACTGCTGCACGGGGGTAATCAGGAGGGTGGGCTGCGGCCCGGTACCGAGAATGTAGCGGGTATTGTAGGGCTGGCGAAGGCACTGGAAATCAGCTACCGCGACCGACTTGCCAGCCAAATCCACCTGATGGGTCTGAAAAAACGATTAATTGAGTGGCTCCGGGAGGTACAGCCACAGGTGCAGTTTAATGGTACGAGTGAACTTGCCGAGGAGAGTATGCATACCGTTTTGAGCGTGTCGCTGCCACCCCTGCCATCGGACGAGCCACTGGTTGGGGCATTGGATGCTGTCGGCATCGCGGTGTCGGGCGGAAGTGCGTGTTCCAACCTAACGGGAGGCAACTCGCATGTATTGAAGGCTATTGGAACGATTACCAACTGGGAAACCATCCGTATTTCGTTGAGTAAGGATAATAATCATGCAGAGGTGGATGCGCTGGTTAGAACCCTGACCGGTTTATATGTTCGCCACCGGATTGGTACGAACGTCTGACAATGAGCAGATTGTCTACCTGACCGAGTTGGTTGATAGATAAACTCCCTAAAGTCGATAGACTTTTTCGTAACTACTTGATAATCATTTTATTAGATTTTACTTGCAGAATTGATATTTGCTTGTCAATTTTGCACCATAGTAACAAAAGAAGACAATAACCGAAGTCAGTCAGCAAGCTGGCTTATTTGTTTTGATAAATAATCTATTAAGTATATAGATTAAAAAATTTATTGATAAATGAAGTTGTATACACGCTATTTGGCGGGTAGCCCTATTCGACAAGCAACCTGAATCATGGATGAGTTAACAGGACAAACAGACTCCGTAAGCCCATTTGCCCGGACTTTTTTCTGGCTGTGGGGACTTTCTACAATCATACTGGCTGGTTTTCGGTCTGACGATGATCCTACCTACCGTGAGCAACTGGATCAGTGGCACCGGCAGCGGGTTGAGTCGCTGAAAAGTGAGAACGGCTGGCTGAATCTGGCCGGATTGTTCTGGCTTAAAGAAGGGGCGAACGGAGCGGGAGCCGACCCCGGTCAGGACCTGACTTTCCCGGACGACAAATCCCCCGCTAAGCTCGGCGTGTTTACATTAGCGAAAGGCGTGGTGCAGTTTGAAGCAGCACCCGAAGTGGTTGTACGGGCCGACGGGCAGCCGGTGCTGGGAACAAAAACAATTTTCGAGCCGGCACAGACCAAACCGGCTACACTGTCTTATGGCTCACTACGCTGGTTTGTTATCAAACGGGGAGACCGCTACGCTGTGCGTCTGCGCGACCTGGAAAGTCCTTCACTGAGCGAGTTTAAGGGCGTCGACCTCTTCCCGGTCGATGAATCCTTCCGGGTGAAAGCCCGGCTCGAACGACCCGACAAACCACGTACCATCCCAGTGCTGGACATTACCGGGCAAACGGACCAAAAGCCGCTGTTGGGTACGCTGGTCTTTACGTTGGGCGGTCAAACGTACCGGCTCGATGCGGTGGGAGAGGGCCGGAACAAACTATTTATTCTTTTTGGCGATGCCACTAATGGACACGAAACCTACGGGTCAGGCCGCTTTTTGTACGCTGACCCTCCTGTGGATTCGGCTGGTTCCGACGGCCTGACGACGCTGGATTTTAATCAGGCCATTAACCCGCCCTGCGCGTTCACACCCTTTGCTACCTGTCCAATACCACCGAAGCAGAACCGATTGACGGTGCCTATCCGGGCGGGCGAGAAGGCGTATGGCAATCACTAACAGACTGCCTGACTACCTAAATAATAAGCTTCTGCCCATCCAAACTACACATTCATTTTATAGAAACTGCGCTTTTCACTCATTTCTTCCTCTTTAAATCTACTAATCCGATGAAGTTAAAAGAATTAACCAGCGTATTCGCTTTCGTGTTTCTGACCGGTTCAGCGGTGCTGGCACAGGCTCCCCTGCCGAGTGGGCCGTATCGGGGGCAATTTCAAACGCCAAATGGCGAGGTCCCCTTTAATTTTGAAATAAAATCCGGTAATGGATCAGCTAAAACGGCCTACCTGCTCAATGCGGGCGAGCGGGAGGAACTGACGGGCGTTCAGCAAACGGGCGATTCGGTCATTATCCCCATTCCGCTTTACAATGCCACGCTTCGTTTCAAGCGAAGCGGCAACCAGCTAACCGGCATTTATAAAGCAGGTGAAGGCCAGCCGATTCCCGTTACGGCGGAGTTTGGCCGAACGGATCGCTATGAAAAAGGCGCCACCCCAACCGTAAACCTGAACGGCAAGTGGGACATTGGTATTCAGCGGAACGCAAATGACCCCAATGACATCAACCAGACAGTGGGTGTGTTCGAGCAGAAAGGCAGCCGCGTGACGGGTACGGTACTGACCATAACGGGCGATTATCGCTACTTAGATGGGCAGGTGACGGGCAACGAGTTCCGGCTGTCATCGTTTAGCGGGGCGGCACCGGCCGTGTTGCAGGGGAAAATAAACCCCGATGGAACCCTGACTGGCGAGTTTCGTTACATCCGGGGTGCGTTTCCCCTGACGGGCAAGAAAAACGACAAGGCTAAACTGCCTGATTTATACAGCCTGACGTACCTCAAACCGGGATATAAAAAACTCGACTTTACGTTTCCGGATCTTAACGATAAACCCGTTTCGCTGGCCGACGCAAAATATAAGGGCAAAGTGGTTATCGTAACAATTCTGGGAAGCTGGTGCCCCAACTGCATCGACGAAACAGCGTTTCTGGCTCCCTGGTATAAGGCAAACAAACAGCGCGGTGTCGAAATTATCGGCCTGGCGTTCGAGCGCAAAAACGATTTGGCTTTTGCCAAAACGGCCCTCACCCGGCTCATCAACCGCTACGATGTACAATATGACATTCTCTTCGCGGGCATTGCCGATAAGAAAGTGGCTTCCGATGCGCTGCCCGCGCTGAATAAGGTGCTCGCCTTTCCAACGACCATCATTCTGGACAAACAGGGTAATGTCGCCCAGATTCATACCGGCTACACGGGTCCCGCAACGGGCAAGTATTATGATGAATACGTAGCGGAATTTAACCAGACGATTGACAAATTAGTAAAAAGCGAACCGGTTGTCGCAGCTACCGGAGGCAAATAAAAAAGGGTGCGGTCAATTGCCGTTGGCCCCTCCGCTTTACTAAAAAAAATCCCGGAACGGTTGCCGCCGTTCCGGGTAGTTACAACAAGACAAAAATCACCGAAGCGATTACTAAGGCCCCTGCGTGCTTCTAACACGCGTTGGCTTGTCTCATTTCTCACGTAACCATTGCAAAGTAATGACAAAAGCTATATTCCTGTGGGGATTAAGCCTATTTATTCCCTTTTTAATACAGGCTCAGCCAAATGACCCCATCATTAATGCCACTGTTTCCGGGCGTATAACCGACGGACGAACCAAAGAACCGCTCATCGGGGCTACCGTTCTGATTAAAGGGACCACCAACGGCGGTACGGCTGATGTAAAAGGCCGGTTTATGCTCAAAACCGGTCAGAAACTGCCGTTCACGTTGGTGGTAAGTTTTATCGGCTACCAATCGAAAGAGATTGTAGCGGCAAGCAACACCGTCAACATCGACCTGCTTGCCGATGCCAAACAACTGTCTGAAGTAGCGGTCGTTGGCTATGGCACCGTCGAACGGAAAAACCTGATTGGCTCACTCACCAAAATCGACCCCGCCGATACAAAATCCATTCCGGTGGGCAGCGTCGATGCGCAGTTGCAGGGCAAAATTCCGGGAGTCCAGATTTCGAGCGCGACGGGTATTCCGGGCGAACGGGTCAACATCCGGGTGCGGGGTGCTACCTCCCTCAACGCCAGCAATGACCCGCTCTACGTGGTCGATGGCGTGTTTATCAACAACAACAGCCTGCAAACCATCGGCACGGGCGGCAAAGCGACTTCGCCCATTGCCGACATCAATCCCTCGGATATCGAGCGCATCGACGTGCTGAAAGATGCCGAAGCAACGGCCCTGTACGGGTCGCGCGGGGCCAACGGGGTGGTGATTATCACCACTAAACGCGGTTCGTTCGGGCAGAAGCCAACCATCAGTCTCAATGCCTCGGCGGGTGCCGCGAAGGCCGCCAAACTCTGGGATTTGACCACCGGTCCCGAACACGCCACGTTGGTCAACGAATGGTGGGTCAATACCGGAAAAGACGACCCAACCCTCAAACGGACCGTTGAGAACCGCCCGTTCCGGCCCGTTTCGGAAGGCGGTCGTGGCTTACCCGAAGAACAAAAAACCTATGACCGCCTGAGCGAACTGTTCCGCACGGCGCAGCTCCGCAACTACGACCTCTCGCTGGCAGGCGGCACCCAAACGACCAAATACTACATTGGCGGGGGCTATAACACCCAGGAAGCCATCATCAAGCCCGTTACGTTCAGCCGGGCCAGTTTCAAAGTCAACCTCGACCAGCAGGTCAACGATAACCTACAGGTGGGGGTGAGCAACACCTTCACCCGCACCTACCGCAACCAGGCGCGGGCGGGCGATGGCCCTGCCGGTGGCTTGTTACAGGCCGCTTTGCACACACCAACGTATCTCTCCCCCGTAAACGAGCAGGGCGTGCCGGTGGGCCGGGCGGGCTTCGATAACCTGACCTTACTGCTTGATAACTACGCGGTTAACACCACCAGTCTGCGCTACATCGGTAATCTGTACGCCGATGCCCAGCTACTGCCGGGTTTGAAATTTCGCACCAGTTTCGGGCTTGACTACAACAACTACAACGAATCGGAATACTGGAATTCGCTGTTGATTTCGGGTAGTCCGAACGGCTTCGCCACCTCGAGCGTCAGTCAGTACACCACCTGGCTCAACGAACAGACGCTGACCTACCGCAAACGAATTGGGTCAGGCCATTCGTTCGGGGTACTGCTGGGTAATACGCTCCAGAGCGATAACCTGACCCGCACCTACGCCGAAGGCCGGGGTTTCCCCAACAATGCTTTCACCCAGATTTCGTCGGCCTCCACCACGGCCAGTACACAGAACTGGTCGAAAAGTACGCTGGCTTCCTTCTTTGGTAAGGTCGATTACAACTTCGGGGGCAAATACCTCATTGATGCCAGTGTACGGGCTGATGGCTCGTCGCGGTTTGGCTCCTCGCGCAAATGGGGCTATTTCCCATCGGTAGGAGCGGCCTGGCGCGTTAAGCAGGAGGATTTTCTGCGCAACAACCGCGTTATCAGCGACCTGAAACTGCGGGCCAGTATTGGTGTAACGGGCAACCAGAACGGCATTGGTAACTTTGCCGCGCAGGGACTCTGGACGGGCGGCACGGGTTACCAGGGCAATCCCGGTATTGCGCCCCAGCAACTTGGTAATCCCGATTTGCAATGGGAACGCACCCGGCAAACCAACGTCGGGCTGGATCTGTCGCTGTTCAACGACCGGGTAGGCCTGGAACTTAATGTGTATAACAAATACACCACCAACGGCCTGCTGCAATTAGCCCTGCCCGGCACCACCGGCTTTAGCAGTTACTGGAGCAACGCGGCTGAAATCAGCAACAAAGGCTTTGAATTTGGGCTGAACACGGTGAATATTCAAAAGGGCGGACTGACCTGGAGTACCAGTTTCAATATTGCTCAGAACGTCAATCGCATCGAAAAGTTAGCGACGCCCCTGCGGTACGGCAGCCGCGATTTGATTTTGCAGCAACAGGGCACACCGCTCTACTCCTTCTGGGTGTATAAGCAACTAAATGTGGACCCCCAGACGGGCAATGTTGTCTATGAGGATGTTAACAAAGACGGAAAAATTACGGTAGACGACCGGCAATTGGTGGGCAGCATCTGGCCGAAGTTCTTCGGGGGGCTGACCAACAGCCTCACGTATCGGGGTTTCGACGTGAACCTGTTTTTCGCCTACCAATACGGCAACAAAATCTACAACCACAACAAATTCTTCGGCGAAGGCGGAGGTGCCCGCGATGCGGCCCGCATCATTTTTGCCTCGAATCTGGACCGCTGGCAGAAACCCGGCGACATCACGGACGTGCCCCGTCCCGACGGCATCAATGTCAACAATTACCGGGATGGCGGAAGCCGCTGGCTGGAAGACGGGTCGTTTCTGCGGTTAAAATCGCTCACCATCGGGTATACCCTGCCAAAATCGGTGACGAACAAGGTAGGTATTCAGAACCTGCGGGTGTACGCCGTTGGTACGAACCTCTGGCTGCTGACCAGGTACACGGGTCTGGACCCCGAATCGAGCGCGAGCAGCGATCCTAATGCACAGGGTATCGACCTCGGTACGCCCCCGCAACCCGTTGGCCTTCAGGGTGGTATAAGCCTGACTTTGTAATCCAGACCAGACCTATAAGGTTTTTGAAACCTTATAGGTCTCAACAAGAACCAAACAATGAATCTCAAACCATCCATTTTTTCGCTGCTCCTGCTGCTGACGGTTAGCAGTTGCCAGCAATTTTTAGACGTAAAACCGCTGGAGTCCATCTCGGATGCGGAAACGATCACCGACCAGAATTCGGCACTGACGGCCCTGCGGGGCGTATACAGTGCCTTAGCCAGCAGTGATTATTACGGCACCAGTTTCCAGTCCATCGGCTACCTGTCGGGCGATAACGTTCAGTGGACCGGCTCCCAGTCGCAGGTGCAGGAGTTTATCAATCACAAAGTCAACGCCGATAACGCGACCATGGCTGGTGTCTGGATTGCCATCTACCGCACCATCAACCGGGCCAACAACGTGCTGGCGAAAGTGCCCACTGTTACCGACCCTCTCCTGACGACGGCCCTGAAAAACCAGTACCTCGGCGAAGCCTACGCCATCCGGGCCTTAGCCTATTTCGACCTGGCCCGCACCTTTGGGGGCGTACCGCTGATTACCAGCCCAACGGTTAAGCCGACCGATAATTCGGGGATTAAGCGGAGCACTCAGGCGGAGACTTATGCTCAGGTTATCAAAGACCTCGACGCGGCCGAACCGCTTTTGCCCGCGACCGTTGACCGGTTTCGGGTTACGCAGAAAACGGTTTACGCGCTCAAGTCACGCTATTACCTGTACCAGAAAGACTACGCAAAAGCCGAAGACTATGCCACCCGGCTTATCAGCGACGCCACCAATTATAAGCTCGCCAAGCCCTATGGTGCCTTTTTTCAGAGTGATGCGCGGGGCACACCGGAGTCGGTTTTCGAGATTTTCTATAACGGTACGACCGAAGTGAACGCCCACCGGAATCAGTGGCAGCCCCAAACCACCGGGGGCACCCGGCAGTGGGCACCCAACGATGCGCTGGTCGCTTTGCTGAATAATCCGGCCATTGGCGGCAATCGCAACGCGCTCGTAGCGAAAGACAACCAGAACCGCTGGTACGGCAATCTGTATTATCGCAATCCGGCTTCTGATCCGTCCTATATTTTCCGCATCGCTGAAGCGTACCTGATCCGGGCCGAAGCCCGCGCCCGGCAGGATAAACTACCCGATGCGCTCACGGACATCAACGCCGTGCGTGACCGGGCGGGCCTGACTGCACTAACCACCGCCACTACGGCCACCAAAGATGCGGTGCTGCTGGCGGTTGAAAACGAACGACGGGTCGAGTTCGCGCTGGAGCCGCACCGCTGGTTCGATCTGGTTCGGACGGGGCGGGCCAACGATGTACTAAACGTAACGGACCCTAACCGGTATGTGCTGCCCATCCCGGTGCAGCAATTGCTGTCGGACCCCGTGCTTACCCAAAACCCTGGCTACTAAACCATAATGAACCAATTCCTTCCTCAGTTTAACTTTTCTCAAAACGGATAAGCCATGAGCAAACATATGCATGAACTAATTGGCACCGATTGGGCCTCCGACCAAACGGATGTACACCCCGCCTGGGAAGCCCGGACGGTTCCGGCTCTCGAACGGACTGAAGACTGGACCCCCGCCGAAAAAACCATCTTTCGGTTCGTTTTCCTGTACTTTCTGATTCAGGCCTTGCCGATTGACGGGCAGTTTTTTCGTAATCTGGTTGAGTTTGATGGTGGCTATACCCGCTATCTGTTCAACCTGTCGCGGTATGCTCCCCGCTTTTTCGGGCCGGACGATACGTTTGCCAACTGGGGCGTTGTGCTCCTGATTGCGGCTATTGGCACGGTTATCTGGTCACGGCGGGAGGAAAAGCAAACAAATTATCCGGCACTTTATTACTGGCTTCGGGTGGTGCTTCGCTACCGGCTGGCTTTGGGCGTAATTGCCTACGGATTTATCAAGTTGTTTCCGTTGCAGGCCCCGCTACCGTCCATCAGCAACCTAAATACAGCCTATGGCGACTTCACGGCCTGGAAATTATTTTCGCTGTCGCTGGGCATCGTGCCTTCCTACGAGTCGTTTCTGGGTGGGGTTGAATTGCTGGGCGGGCTGTTGCTGCTGCATCGCAAAACAGTAACCATCGGCACGTTGATTCTGCTGCCGTTTCTGGGAAATGTGTTTTTCTCGAATCTGGCCTACGAAGGCGGTGAGTACGTCTACAGCGGACTGCTCATTACGTTCGCCCTGGTGCTGTTTGCCTTCGATGCGGTCCGGCTGTTTCGCCTGTTATCGCTCGAATTGCCCGCCCTGCCGAATCGCTTTCAGCCTGTTTTTCGGGAACAGTGGCAACGCTACGGACGGTTGGCAGTCAAAGGCGCGTTTGTACTGTTTGCGGTGGTTCTATACGGGTTTACAACGGCCCAAACGTACCGAAATACGTCCCTTCGGTTCCCTAAAACGCCGGGGCTACCAAACACTGCCGGGCTGTATAACGTCAGTGAGTTTCGCTCGAACGGTAAAACGATTCCCTATTCCAAAACAGACCGTGACGACGGATCGCCCGTTCGCTGGCAGGATGTGGTGTTCGAGACATGGAACACCATCAGCATCCGGTCTAACCGGCCCGTAACGCTCGTCAACACGCCGACTGAGCAGTTTCCTGCTACCGATGAAAAACGGGATTACGAACTGGCCGGGTCGCAGGGGCGGCAGTATTATCGCTACACGGTGGACCCAACCGGGCAACTGCTTACGCTTAAAAATGCGAACCCGAACCAGCCTGCCGAAACGCTGCAACTGACGTACAAACAGAATTCTGCGGGCCAAATTATTCTGGCTGGACTGGATGAAAAACAGGATTCGGTGTACGCGGTACTGAATAAGATCAACAAAAAATACCTGATCGACGAGGCCGCCAAAGCCGGTCGGCGCGGGTCGCTCAAATTATAACCTCCTCTGACCGATGACAACCCCAAACATCACGCCCGAACGGGCCGACTTAGGATTGGTAACACCCGACGAACTGAACAAAACCCAGTCGGTTACTACGCAGGCCACAATCAATACACCCCCACCCACGGCTGAACACCGCCCTGCCGGACGCGAACCGGCTCGACCCTGGACAGAAAATCAGAAAGTTCTGTTCCGCATTGCGTTTGTCTTCTTTATCAGCATGTCACTGCCCAACAGCCCCGACTGGTACAAAGAAATTCTGGCATTTAACTGGCTCCACCTGCATTACCGCGACCTCTACGATGTGGCCCGTTTTGGTTCGGGCCTGAACATGTTTGGTAACAAACTCTTCGGCAGTACGCTGAACGGCTACGCTACGTGGCTTATCACGCTGATTTTTGCGGTGGTTGTCGGGCTGGTCTGGACCGCCATCGCCCGGTTTCGGAAGAAGGAAGCCCCAAATTATACGTTATTATACTACTGGCTGCGGGTGGTGGTGCGCTACCGGGCGGGGATTGGCATTATCGGTTTTGGGTTCACCAAACTGATGCCCACCCAGTTGCCCTACCCATCGCTGGGGGTGCTGAACACGAATTTTGGCGACCTGACGGCCCAGAAAATTTACTGGCTGTCGATTGGCATTGCGCCCTGGTATGAAGTTTTCACGGGCGTGGTTGAGGTACTGGCCGGTGCTCTGCTCTTTTTTCGGGCCACTACGTTCTGGGGAGCGGTACTCTTATTCGGAGCGTTGGCGGATATTGTATACGTCAACTTCGCTTACGATGGGGGCGTTCACGGCTACAGTTCCTATTTCGTGCTGCTGGCCGGTTTCCTGCTCGTTTATTACATCAAAGACATTTATAATCTGCTCATCCGGGAGCGGCTCACGGTGCCGAATTACTTTACTCCGGCCTTTACGGGCTGGCAGCAAACCGGCCGTATTGGCCTGAAAATAGCCACGATTGGCCTTTTCTTAGTGTTTTTGTTCTGGCTTCAATACATCAATTTCCGCTATGATCCCTACAAGCAACCGGCCCAGAAGGGCCTCAGGGAATTGCGGGGAAATTACAATGTAACGGAGTTTCGGCTCAATGGCAAAGAACTCCCGTATTCCCCAACCGACTCCGTGCGCTGGCAGGAGGCTACCTTCGAGAACTGGACAACCCTAACGTTCAAAACCGCTAAACCCGTTGAACTCGACCTTTCCAATGGGGGAGGGGCACCCATGCGCGACATCAACCGGACGTTCGAGTTGACGGGTGTGGCCGGTGGGCAGCGGGTATTTTATTACGAAGCCGACACGGTAAACCGGGTGCTGTATTTGCAGGATAAAAACCGGGGTGCCCGCAACGCCGAAAACCGCGAATTTTTAGTCAACGACCGGGATATGGGCGGGCCGCGTTTGGTGGGCAATGGCTCAAACCGTCGGCAGGGCGATAACGGACGGAGCGTGGATAAGCCGGACGCGGCCCGAGCGCAGGCTCGGCAGGATTCTATCGAAGCCGTGGCATTCATTCCGAAAGAAGCGCAGGCCATCATCGGTCCCGAAGACCCCAAAATTAACTCGATTGCCCGATCAGCCCGGCGCACGAAGGGCATTAAAGCCGAAAGCAAACCGACCAAACGTAACCGCATGATTCTTAGCTATACGGCTCAGGACGGGGGTAATCGAGTTATTCTGCGGGGCATCAACGAAGCAAAAGATTCCATCTACGTGGTACTGAACCGCTATGACCGGAACTACGCCCTCTCGAAAAGTACACTCAACGCTGGTACGTACAGGTGACAGCAGGTTCAAACAGGCTCATGGAATCATTATTAACGGAAACAGACACCGATACGACCACTGACTGGAAGCCGTACCAGAAAGTCCTGTTGCGGGGATTTTTCATCTTCGTGGCACTGACAACGGTGTCGTTCAACCCGGCCTTTTACCAGCAGGATTTTGGCGTTACATTCCAGACCAGCAGCCATCCCTGGCGATACTTAGATGTGCTGAGCCAGAATAGCCCGTGGTTTTTCAGCAATGCCGCCGGGAAAAACTACGTCGGCTGGCTGATTACGCTGGCCCTGTCGCTGGGCGCGGGTTTCGTTTGGCAGGTGCTGGATAGCAAACGCCCGCACCGCCGGACCGAGGATTTCACCGCGCTCAACTACTGGTTCACCGTGCTGGTTCGGTATGGGCTGGCCCTGCGGCTGTCGTGGTTCGCGTTGGCGAAGGTGTTTCCGGTACAGATGCCGTTCCCCACTATCAGCCAGTTGAACACCCGGCTCGGCGATTTTAGTCCGGGCAAACTGTACTGGCTGACAACGGGTGTTTCGCCGGTGTTCGAGGTGTTTGCGGGGGTGTTTGAGTTAGTGGCTACGCTGCTGTTGCTATCCCGACGCACCACCACGCTGGGTGCGCTGATGGTAGTAGCGATTCTGGTGCCAATCTGGTTTGTCAACATCGGCTACGATGCGGGTGTGGAGTTAACCAGCCTGCACATCCTGACGCTGGCCCTGATTCTGTTAGCTCCTGATGCGGACCGATTCTGGGATTTGCTGGTTCGTCATAAGCCTGCTGCTATACCTCAGATTGCCTTACCAATCAATGCTCCTTCGTGGCAGCAAACAGCCCGAATCTGGCTAAAATGGGCCTTTGTGCTCGTATTTATTTTGTATCGGGGTGTCGAGTACGGACGGGTGTATGCGGCTGGGAAAACGTTCAAGCTGCCCCTGAGCGATGGAATTTCTCAGTTTACCGGCTACTATGACGTACCGGATTTTCGACTGAATAACCAGTTGATTCCTTACTCGCCTACCGATTCGCTGCGCTGGCAGAATGTCGTGTTTGAAAAGCATAACACCATTAGTCTGGCCATTCAGCGGCCCGTTCCGCTCAACATCGAAAACAAATCCCGAACGACTGAATACTACGGCAACACGGGCCGGTTTTATTACGGGTATACTGCCGACACCCTGGCAAAGACGCTTATCCTGAAAAATCGCGCCGATACAACCCAGCAGATTGTTCTGCGCTATAGCCAACCAAATGCCTCGACCTTTGATTTACGGGGTGTGGATGAGCGGCACGATTCGATTCGGGCTGTATTGGTCAGGAACGACCGGAAATACCCGCTTGTCGAGAAAAAAGTGGGCTTGTAATCAGAAAATGCCTGACGAATATATGAGACAGTACAGTGGTCTGTGGCTGATGGGATTATCGGGGTTGCTGACTTTCGGCTCGGCTGCGAACTGGGCTGATTTCGGCGGGTTAAAATCGGATTTAATGCATAAACAACGTTATCCTGCACGCTGGTTATCCGCCTATTCGGTTTCCGATACGTTCCCCGCCCGCTTCGGATTTGGCAAACCTGCAGCACCCGTACAGATTGCTCAACTCGACATCGACATCCGACCCGATGGTCTGGGACTACCGGCAGGGTCAGGAACAGCAGCCACCGGGGCGGTGATTTTTGCGGCCAAGTGTTCGGCCTGTCATGGTATCGGTGGCACAGGTGGGCCAAACGGGGCATTGGTAATAACTACTTCCGCAACGGGCAAACGACCGGAGAAAGTGATTGGTAATTATTGGCCATATGCCACTACGGTGTTCGACTACATCCGGCGGGCGATGCCCTTCAATGCGCCCGGTTCGCTAACGGATGAAGAAGTTTATTCACTGACCGCCTATCTGCTGACTGCCAATAAGATTCTGGATGAGAAAACAGTATTGAACGCCACGGTATTACCGAAGGTGATGATGCCCGCTCAAAAGTTTTTCGTGCCTGACGACCGGAAGGGTGGGCCGGAAGTGCGGTAAGGGTGGAATGAACCGCACGGGCAACCCCGAATGCATAATGAACAATGAATAATGATAAAGTCGGATAGCGACGCTGGACAATCGGCTAAACCTGCCAAGATTACCCGCCGAACCCTGCTGGGAGGAGCCGCTACCGCTGCCATAGCGGTGGTGCAAACCTCGTTTGCGAAAAGCGTACAGATTGGTATCCCGGAGCAGGTACTCACTGGACTGGACGACCCGACGAAGCAGATGGGTGTTCCACCGGGGAAGGTCGGGACGCGGTCGGTATTTGAGAAGTTGGCGAAGCATACGTCCGATATTTCGTCGCGGTCGCCGTTGCAGGATTTATACGGCACGATTACCCCGTCGGATTTGCATTTTGAGCGGCATCATAATGGCGTACCGGCTATTGACCCAGCCAACTATGAACTGCTCATTCACGGGTTGGTAGAACGGCCAACGGTGTTCTCGCTGGCCGATTTGAAACGGTTTCCGAGCGTGTCGCGCATTGCGTTTCTGGAATGTTCAGGCAACTTCCGAACGGGTAAAGAAACCATGACCCCGCAGGAGATTTGCGGCCTGACCAGCCAAAGCGAATGGACGGGTGTAAAGCTATCCACGCTGTTTCGGGAAGTAGGTGTAAAACCAAACTCAAGCTGGTTTCTGGCCGAGGGGGGCGATTCGGCCCTGATGACCCGCAGTATTCCAACCGCCAAAGGCTGGAACGATGCGATTATTGCCTATGCCCAGAACGGCGAGGCTCTTCGCCCCGAACAGGGCTATCCCGTTCGGCTGTTTCTGCCCGGCTGGGAAGGGAACACCAGCGTCAAATGGTTGCGTCGGCTCGAATTGGGCGATGCGCCCTGGCAAACGCGGGAAGAGACCTCCAAATACAGCGAAGGCATCAAAGGGGGTAAGATTCGGCAGTTCAGTTTCGACATCGACGCGCGGAGTATTATTACGTTTCCGACCTATCCGGCTCAGGTGCAAAAAGGCTGGATTGAAATTCGGGGGCTGGCCTGGAGCGGACGCGGAAAAGTTACCCGTGTAGAGGTTAGCACCGATGCCGCAAAAACCTGGCAACTGGCTGAATTGCAGGAACCGATTTTAGATAAAGCGCACGTCCGGTTCCGGCACTTGTGGCAATGGAACGGGACTGAAACCGAAATCATGAGCCGCGTGACCGACGAAACCGGCTATATACAACCCACGTTTGCCCAGCTTATCGACGCGCGGGGTGCCGATACGGGCGGCTACCATTTCAATCCCATTACGGTCTGGCAAATCAAACCCGACGGGCGCGTACTGAACAAACCGGAAAATCTCCGATAAGTAAATGGCAACCGCAACGACCCCGAAAGTTGTCCCTGTCAGCCCCGTCCGACCCGCAGCGAAGCCGGTTCACCGGGCCAAATATGGCTTGCTGCTGGCTGGACCACTGCTATTCGCCGTGCTGGCCTATGGTGGGCTGTTGCCTGTTGCACCGCAGATGCAGGTCGTGTTGGGCGTAGCGGTCTGGATGATGGTCTGGTGGATTAGTGAGGTCGTTGCCCTGCCCGTAACAGCGTTTTTGCCGGTGGTGCTGTTTCCGTCGCTGGGGATTCTGGACCTGCCCACCACAGCCGCCAACTACACCAATCCAACGATTTTGCTGTTTCTGTCGGGTTTCGTCTTTGCGTTGGCCGTTGAGCACCACAATCTGCACACCCGCATCGCCCTTCATATCGTGGGCTTCATCGGTACGGCCAGCCACCGGTTGGTGCTGGGGTTCATGGTCGCTACGGCCTTTATCAGTATGTGGGTAAATAATACGGCGGCTGCGTTGCTGATGCTGCCTATTGCCCAGTCGGTGCTGAGTTTGCTGGAGGCCGATTTTCGGCGGGCCGGTCAGGAGCGTCAATTTCGCCCGTTTGCCGTCAGTTTACTGCTGGGACTGGCATATGCGGCCAGTATCGGCGGCATTGCTACCACCATTGGCACCCCCACTAACGGCGTGTTGCTGGGTTTCCTGCGCGATTCCTACAAAATCGACATTTCGTTTATGGGCTGGTTTGTGGTTGGCTTTCCGCTGGCCGTATTGATGCTCACGGCTGCGTACTTCATCTTAGTCAAACTGCTGTTTCGGGTAGAAACCGGTTTGTTGCCCGATGGATCGGCCATTATTCAGGATAAACTAACCGCGCTTGGTCCGGTGCGGTTCTCCGAGTACGCTGTCGGTGCGCTGTTTTTGCTAACGGCTACCGGCTGGATTTTTCGGACACTCCTCGTATCGTGGTTAGGACTGGATTTTCTGAACGATACGATTATTGGCATGACGGGTGCCCTGCTGCTGTTTATCACCCCCGACCCATCCAGCAAAACCGGCCTTCTGTTTGACTGGAGCAGCATGAGCAAACTACCCTGGGGTATTCTGTTTATGATTGGCGGAGGGCTGGCCTTAGCCAAAACACTGGAAAGTTCAGGCATTATCCGGCTCATCGGCGATACCGTTGCTTCGTCGGGTTCGCACAGCTACATTGGGTTATTGACTGCGTTAGTGGGCATCACTCTGCTGCTGAAAATTATTATTGCCAACACGCCCTTAGCGACAGCGGCCCTGCCGATGGTGTTTGGCATTGCTGCGGCCACGGGCATCAACCCGATTTTGCTGGGCATTCCCGTCACGTTTGCAGCCAGTTTTGCCTTTGTATTACCGATGTCGACGCCCCCCAATGCCATTGTGCTGGCAACAAATCAAGTAACGATTCGCGACATGGCCAAAGCCGGTCTGCTGCTGGCAGTGATAGGTTTTTTATTGCTGGTGGCGTTTGGCGGAGCTTATAAATGGATGGTGCAGTAACGAATGGACTCATATCAATTACTCATAAACATATACCTCTTCCATGACAACTGTTACCGAATCAATTCCTGAAACCAAATTCGCACTGACCGAAGACTGGACCGTTGTTGTGCTTGGTATGCTCATCATAATCCTTTCCCTGACGGGTGTTCTGATTCCCGCACCCGCATTTGGGTGGAAAGATGGGAGTGACCTGTTCGGTACGGTATTCAGTGCCAAAAACGGGCTGGCTATTCTGGGTCAATTTGGTTTTACGTATGCTGTTGCCCTTGCCGGAGCCGTTTTGACGGGCAAATCGTTACGCGCCACCCTGCTGGGTTTTCCGGTAATCTTCGGGCTGACGGTAGTGGCCTTAGTGCTGGCCGGCAACAAAACGCTGAAAGACCTCAACCTCGAAGCCGTTATTTTCAGCCTGAGCATTGGCCTGGCGGTCGGTAATCTACTCCGGTTACCCGACTGGCTCCGGGCCGCGCTGGCAACCGAATTGTTCGTTAAAATTGGCTTAGTGCTGCTGGGTACGAGCGTCATTTTTGGCGATATTCTCAAAGCCGGATCGCTGGGGCTGGCGCAGGCACTGATGGTAGTGGTGTCGGTCTGGTATTTTGCGTATTGGGTCAGTAAACGGTTGAAGGTAGACGATGAGCTGACCATGATGCTGGCTTCGGCGGTGTCGATTTGTGGCGTATCGGCGGCTATTGCTACGTCGGGAGCCATTCAGGGCGACAGCAAAAAACTGTCTTACGTCATTTCGCTCGTGCTGATTACAGCCATTCCCATGATGCTGATTATGCCGTATGCGGCTCATGCGCTGGGTCTTTCGCCGGCCGTAACGGGCGCATGGCTCGGCGGTACCATCGACACGACCGGCGCGGTGGTGGCATCGGGAACGCTGGCGGGTGAAGAAGCCTTGAAAATCAGTACGATTGTCAAATTTTCGCAGAACGTATTGCTGGGCGTAGCGGCCTTTGCCATTAGTGTGTACTGGACCTATACCAAAAATCAGACGGAAGGAGTTCAGTCCAGTAAGCCGACCGTAGGCGTCATCTGGGAGCGGTTTCCGAAGTTCATTCTGGGGTTTTTGGCGGCATCACTGCTGTTTTCCTTTGTGCTCAGCACCGAATCCGTTGACAGTGTGAAAGGCAGCCTGAAAAGTTTACAGGGTCTGTGGTTTGCGCTGGCCTTCACCAGCATTGGCCTGGAAACGCGTTTCGCCGACCTGTTCAACGCCGATAACCGCCGACCGCTTTATGCTTTTTTAATTGCCCAGACCTTCAACATTGCCGTAACGTTAGTGATTGCGTATTTTCTGTTCCGGTAGTGCCTGGTATATTGTCAGAAAGTTACGTTATGCGCTTCCCGGAAAATCAATATATTCACCCTACGGGCAACGTAGCTCAGTTTGGCGACCCTCGTTTATTCTCCCTGTAAATCAGGGCGATGACTGAACCCGAAAAAGAAAAAGCTCAATGAATGGAACCGAAAAACAATACGACGCCGTCATTGTCGGCTCTGGGCCGAACGGCCTGAGCGCGGCTATTGTGCTGGCTCGGGCCGGGCTGTCGGTGGTAGTATTGGAAAGTAAACCGACCATTGGGGGCGGCACCCGTTCAGCGGAGTTGACGCTGCCTGGTTTCGTCCATGACATCGGCTCGGCCATTCATCCGCTGGCGGCTGGTTCACCCCTGTTTCGGAGCCTGCCGCTGGCTGAACACGGCCTGGAATGGATTTACCCACCCGTAGCAGCCGCACATCCGTTCGAGCGGTCCGCCGACGCGGACGGAACGGCAGCCCTGCTCACCGGCTCCGTGGCCGACACCGCCCGCACGCTGGGCGTCGATGAACAAGCCTACCGGGACCTGATGGAACCCATCGTTCAGCACTGGGACACGCTGGCGGTGGATGTGCTGGGACCCTTGCGCTTCCCCAAACACCCAATTGATATGGCCCGGTTTGGGCTGGATGCCCTGCTACCCGCTACCCAGTTGGCCAAACGGTTCAAAACACCCCAGGCGCGGGGATTGCTGGCCGGTATGGCCGCTCACGCCATTCAGCCGCTCACCAACCTGACCACCTCGGCCATTGCGCTGGTGCTCATGGCGGTTGGGCATCGGTACGGATGGCCCCTGCCTAAAGGGGGCTCCCAGCAAATTGCCGAGGCATTGGCGTCGTATTTCCGCTCGCTGGGGGGCCACATTGAGGTAGACCGGCCCGTGCGGTCGCTGGCCGACCTGCCCAAAACGCGGGTGGTATTGTTCGATCTAACCCCCAAACAACTGCTTGGTATTGTGGGTGACCGGTTTTCGTATCTATACCGAAAGCAACTGGAACACTACCGCTACGGCCCCGGTATTTTTAAAATTGACTGGGCACTCGACGGGCCAATTCCCTGGGCCAACGCGGCTTGTGAGCGGGCCGGTACAATTCACCTCGGTGGTACGCTGGAGGAGATCACCCAGGCTGAACAACAAACGTCTGACGGGCAACACCCCGACCGGCCGTATGTGCTGCTGGCCCAGCAGAGCCGCTTTGACAGCAGCCGTGCCCCAGTCGGAAAGCACACCGGCTGGGCCTACTGCCACGTACCCAACGGTTCGACGGTGGACATGACCGAGCGGATTGAGCGGCAGGTGGAACGGGTTGCGCCCGGTTTTCGCGACCTGATTTTAGGTCGGCACACCATGAACACGGCCCAAATTGAAGATTGGAACCCCAACTACGTAGGTGGTGACATTAACGGGGGAATCCTCGACTGGCGACAGTTATATACCCGTCCGACGCTAAGTCTATCGCCCTACGGAACGGGGGCACCCGGTATTTTTATCTGTTCGTCGGCCACGCCACCGGGTGGGGGTGTTCACGGGATGTGCGGCTACCATGCGGCCCGGGTTGCCCTGCGCGATGGCTTCGGCAAAGACGTACCCATCATACTGACCAATTCCTGAATCCCGCCATTCGCACCGAATCCCGGTTTGTACGCAACGGGGGCTTGTTAATCCAATAATTTTCAATGTGTATATATGCGTATCAAATCGCTTGACCTGTTACGGCAGGAAGCCGCCGAAAGTGGTGAGAATTCGTTGAAACGCTCATTGGGTGCCTTCAACTTAGTAGCCATCGGCATCGGGGTTATCATTGGTGCCGGTTTGTTCTCGCTTACGGGCATTGCCGCTGCCAACCATGCCGGACCAGCCGTTACGCTCTCGTTTGTGGTGGCCGCTGTGGGTTGTGCCTTCAGTGCGCTTTGCTACGCCGAATTTGCCGCTATGGTTCCCGTTTCGGGCAGTGCGTATACCTATGCCTACGCCACGCTGGGGGAGCTATTTGCCTGGATTATTGGGTGGGATTTAGTGCTGGAATACTCCGTCGGAGCCGCTACGGTAGCCATTAGCTGGTCACAGTATCTGAACCGGTTCCTGAGTAATTATGGCCTGCACCTGCCGCCCCAACTCATACTATCACCGTTTGAAACGGCTACTGGAGCCGACGGGTCGGTGGTATCGGGCTACATCAATCTGCCCGCCGTGCTGATTGTGGTGTTCATCACCGGGATTATCATCCGGGGTACGTCGGGGTCAGCCCTGTTCAATGCCATTGTGGTGTCGCTGAAAGTGCTGGTCGTCATTGTGTTTATCGCCCTCGGCTGGCAATACATCGACCCCGCCAATTACCAGCCCTACATTCCGGCGAATACCGGTACGTTTGGTGAATACGGCTGGAGTGGCGTACTGCGCGGGGCAGGTGTCGTTTTCTTTGTCTTTATCGGCTTCGACATTGTGGCGACGATGGCGCAGGAATCCAAAAATCCACAGCGCGATATGCCCATCGGTATTATTGGCTCGCTGGTTGTCTGCACCATCCTATTTGTGCTGTTCGGGTACGTAATGACGGGTATGGCCAACTACACCGAGTTCAGAAACAGCGCGGCACCGGTGGCTATCGCCATCGAAAAAACGCCGTATCGCTGGCTGGGGCAGCTCATCATCGGGGCCATTCTGGTTGGCTATACATCGGTCATTCTGGTCGATTTGCTGGGTCAGTCGCGGCCGGGCCGCCGGTGCGGTGTTTTTCACCATGAGCCGCGATGGATTATTGCCGTCGGCTTTCTCGGAGGTACATCCGCGCTTTCGTTCGCCCTGGAAATCGAACCTGCTGCTGTGCGCGTTCATTGGCCTGTTTGCAGGCTTCGTGCCGATTCGGGTCGTGGGCGAGATGACCAGCATTGGCACGTTGCTGGCCTTCGTGATGGTCTGTCTCGGCGTGTTGATTTTACGAAAAAAACAGCCCGATGCGCCCCGCGCCTTCCGCACGCCCTGGGTGCCGGTCGTGCCAGTTCTGGGTATCCTGACCTGTTTGGTGATGATGGTTTCGCTGCCCGGCGATACGTGGCTGAGACTGGTGGTCTGGCTGGCGATTGGGCTGGTCATTTATTTCACCTATGGCCGGAAACGGAGTAAATTGAACCGCCCTGCTTAGGTAGTTGTCCAGATGTATAAACTGCACTTTGTGGGTTTACCCGTCCTCATGAAACTACTACGATATTTTTTTATCGCCATTGACTGGTCCTTTATTCTGTACTGGTCGATTACCGCTCTTCACCTGATCCCGGATGAATATTTGTATAACGACTATAAAAATCAAATCCTGGTCGCGTGGAACTGGTCCTTCTTTCCACTTGACATGGCGGTTTCGTTTACGGGTCTTAGCAGTCTTTACCTGTACCGACGAGAAAATACCCGCTGGCGAAAGCTGGCCTTGATTTCTTTGGTCCTGACGAGCGTATCGGGTTTACAGGCCATTTCGTTTTGGGTGCTTTACCACGATTACGATCCGATTTGGTGGATTCCTAACCTGGTTTTATTAATTTATCCGCTGTTTTTTATTCCCGGATTCATCAATGAAGCCTGAAATTACCACGTCTGCCAACCAACGTATCCGTTAATTAACAACCTACAATCTGTATGAAAACACTGTCTTTCTTTAGCAAACTACTGATTTTAAGTTTGTTGGCCGCTGGTGTGCCCACGCTGGCCCAGACCACTGCACGCTCCGTTTCGGCCACCGCCGATCAGTCCTTTACCATCGAAGGGTATTATAAGGTAAAATGGGGCTACGCCGAGGAGTTTATTGACCTCTACAAAAAAAACCACCTGCCGCTGCTCAAAAAGGCGCAGGAGAAAGGGGATGTACTGAAAATCATTGTCGAGAAACCCCGGTTTCACGCCACCGAAGACAGCCGCTGGGATTACCGCGTTACGCTCGTGTTCAAAAACATGCAGGCCGCTTTTGATCCGAATCTGACGGAACCGTACAAAAAAGCACTGTATCCCGATTTAGAAAAATTAAAAGCAGAGGAAAAACGCCGGTTTGAGATCCTGATTTCGCACTGGGATGTAGAGACACAGACGGTAGATTTAGGCAAATAAATGCCGTTTCCAGCTACTTAAGATAGCGTACCGAACCAACTCAAGCTGACGGCGATTATCTGTTTATTTGCCCGACTTTACGCTCAAACCATTGCCTAAAACCGCTACGCTGCTGCGCGGCATTAGCCGCTTCGACTTTATTGCGCTCATCATTAACATCACCATCGGCGCGGGTATTCTGGGCCTACCGGCGAAGATTTACGCGCTGACCGGCACCTGGAGTTTGCTGGCTTATGGGGTCAGCGCGGCCGTTGTTACGCTGATTATTCTATGCTTTGCCGAGGTGAGCAGCCGGTTCAGCAGCACAGGCGGACCGTATCTGTATACCCGCGTGGCCTATGGGCCGTTAATAGGATTCGAGGTTGGCTGGCTGTTCTGGCTGTCGCGGCTGGCTGCATTTGCTTCCATTTGTAATCTGTTTGTCAGCTACGCGGCTCTATTCCGACCCCAACTGGCCCAGGGCTGGGAACGCGCCGGACTGATTGTCGCCTTAGTTACGGGCCTGGCCCTGCTTAACTACATTGGGGTGAAACGGTCAGCGCGGGTAAATACCGTGTTTACCATCAGTAAGTTAGTGGCCATTGGCGGGTTCGCCGTAGGGGGGCTGTTTTTTGTAGAGCCTACTGCGTTCACATTTTCTGTTCGGCCCGATTATGCTTCTTTTTCACAGGCTGTACTCTTGCTAATCTTCACCTTTTCGGGCTTCGACGTAGCGGCCATCCCGTCGGGGGAGGTGCAGCAGCCACAGCGAACCGTCCCCATTTCGTTGTTACTCTCCATCGGCACGGTGGCGGTGCTGTTCATCAGTATACAGGTGGTTTGCATCGGTACGCTGCCTAATCTTGCTCAGTCTGAGCGTCCCTTGGCCGATGCCGCCGGACAGTTTATTGGTGCCGGTGGGGCCAGACTTATCACCGTCGTTGCCTTGCTAACGGCTCTGGGTACACTGCATGCCCTGATGCTGACCGCCCCCCGGCTGCTGTTTGCTATGGCCGAGCAGGGGCAACTGCCAGACTGGTTAGCTTCGTTGCATCCCCGTTTCAAAACGCCTTATGTAGCTATTGGCATCACAGCCCTGCTGCAACTGCTACTGGCCCTGACCGGTACGTTTTTGTATGCGCTGACGCTCAGCACGATTATTCGGCTGTCCTATTTTATGCTGACTGCTACAGCCCTCCCCCTGTTACGCCACCGGGAAGGCCGGTTTGCCGGTGCGGTGCCGCCCGCGCAGTTTCAGGTGGCCGGGGGATGGTTTGTGTCGGGGCTTGTTGTAGTGCTGTGCGGTTGGTTGTTGAGCAACAGTTCGGGCCGGGAAACACGGGATGCGGCCATTGCCGGGGCTGTGGGGCTACTGATTTATTGGCAGATGAAACGCGGCCGTCCTTAACTTTGTCTTCATGCTTCATCAACCCATCACGGCTATTTCTGTCCGAACTCCGCAACACGTATGCGAAGTGGCCTGGTTTTCGGACCTCTGCGGAGAAGATACCGAATTCCTGAGCGTACGCGACCCCGCCCGCGCTACGTTTCACCACTGCCGCAACATTGCCCTGACCGCCGAACGCTTAGGTTTCAGCAACCTGCTGCTGCCTACGTCGTATATGTCCGGTCAGGAAGTGATTCCCTTTGCGGCTGGCGTTGCGCCCGACCTGAACCGGATCAATCTACTGACGGCCATCCGCTGCGGAGAAATGCACCCGCCCATGCTGGCCCGGACGCTGGCCTCACTCGACCAGTTGCTACAGGGGCGGCTGACAATCAATATCATTAATTCCGACCTGCCGGGCTACCGCGAAGCCGCTGACTTTCGATACCAGCGGTGTGCCGAAACCATTCAGATTCTGAAACAGGCCTGGACAAGTGACCGCATCGAACATGACGGACCGGTATATGGCAAAATCAGTTTAAACACTGATCCGGTCAGACCTTATCAGCAGAATGGTGGCCCGCTGCTTTATTTCGGCGGGACATCGGATGGAGCGCGGGACGTTTGTGCCCGCTACTGCGATGTGTTTCTGATGTGGCCCGAACCCGAAGAAAGCCTGTACTTCACCATGCAGGATGTAGCCGAACGCGCAGCCCGCTACGGTAGGCAGGTCGATTTTGGCTTGCGAATCCACGTGATTGTGCGGGAAACGGAAGCCGAAGCCCGCGCCTGGGCGAAGCACATCATGTCGAAGTTTGACCCGGTGCGGGGAGCGGCTCTCAAAAATTCCTCCCAGAGTTCGTGGTCGCTGGGCGTGAAGCGGCAAAACGAGTTGCGTCGGGACGCTGACGCTGAGGGTTTCGTCGAACCGCTGCTCTGGACCGATATTGGCAAAGCCCGTTCGGGGGCGGGTGCGGCCTTAGTGGGCAGTGCTGACCAGATTATCGAAAAGATTAACCGGTATATGAATATGGGCATTCGGGCGTTCATTTTCTCCGGTTACCCACTAATTGAAGAGTCTGAGTGGTTTGCCCGCCTGGTGCTTCCCCATTTACCAAACATATCAATGGCTCAAGTGCAGGAGCGGATGTAAGTGTGGGTCACCGATGATACGGCAGCACTCGCCCGGTGTATCAACAGTTGATACATTATGGATAAAGAATTGTGCCGGATAAAGAACTGGTTCGCGATGTAGTGCAGGACCTGTTTGTGCAGGTGTGGGCTAACCAGTCATTGCTGCCCGATGTTCAGTCAGCAAAAGCGTATCTGATGGTAGCGGTCCGGCGTCAACTGCTCCGGCGAACAACCCCCGCCACCGATCCGATAGCCGAAGCGGCTGTTCAGCAACGAGTCTTTCACCGGGCCGCCTGGATACTGCGGCAACAGGAACGGTTCCGGCAACTGGGCACTGAACGGCAAACCGCCCGGCGTTACGTATCGGGCGAAACCCATTATTATATCGGTCGTCAGTACCGGCTTCGGGTGGGAGAAGGGCCTGCCCATGTTCAACTAAAAGGCGGCTGGTTAACCGTCTCGACCGCCGATTGTTAAAATCCGGATGCTATTCAGGCCCAACTCGCCGACTGGTACCGCCAGCGTGCCATCGCACTAATCACCCCACTTTTTCGGCAGTGTTTACAAAAATTACCCATGGAAGACACCCGTCGGGACCACATCGTTCTGAAGTGGGTGCGCATGAAAAACCGCTGGGGGAGTTGTAGCTCCAGCGGCATTGTCCGGCTGAATACGGACCTGATCAAAACACCCCGAGCCTGCATTGAATACATCATTTGGCACGAACTGGCGCACTTAGTTATACTCCACCACAACCGCGCGTTCTATGCCCTTCAAAGCCGGTTGATGCCCGATTGGTCACGCTGGCAGCAGCGACTGGCCGAGTGGCCGGTCTGACGTTAGAACTTGAGCGGAACATAGCCAATTTTCCATTTTTGTTTTGCAAAAAATGCTTTTCGGCTGTAAGCGAATTACTGTCGCTGGGTGCCGGTAATTGCCTTTTTGATCGGCCTTCCCTTTGTCGAGCTTGAAACGGATTGTGATCATAAATGAAAATTTGGGTGCGTAACAGGTTGCTTGGGAAAGGCTGTATATCGTAGTCGAACGGCTGTAGATGGATAGACGATAAACGAAGAAAGCCCTCCCAGAACTATCTGAGAGGGCTTTTATAAGGGTTTGTACACTACTTACTGTGTACCGATTGAGCCTCCTATAGGACTTGAACCTACGACCCCTTCATTACGAATGAAGTGCTCTACCAACTGAGCTAAGGAGGCATTTTAATGATGCTATTGCGGCTGCAAATATAACCGTTTGGAATTTAACAACGCAAGTATCCGTTGTATTTTTGGTAAATTTGCACCCATGATTTCCATTACAAACCTATCGTATTATCTCGGTAGCCGGGCTTTATATGAAAATGCTTCGCTCCACATCAAGCCTAACCAGAAAATTGGTCTGATTGGTCTCAACGGAACGGGCAAGTCTACGCTGCTCCGTATCATTAACGGCGATTATCAGGCTGATGGCGGGGTAATCTCCAAAGCCGGTGACGTAACCCTCGGCTTCCTCAATCAGGATTTGCTGTCCTACCAGACCGACGATTCTATTCTTTCTGTAGCCATGCAGGCGTTTGCCCGGCAGAACGAACTGCAACTGAAAATTGACAAGTTGCTCAACCAGATGGAAACCGATTATACGGACGATCTGGTCGATAAACTCGGAAAAGCACAGGAAGAATTCGACGCCCTCGATGGCTATACGATTCAGTCCAAAGCAGAGGAAATTCTGGAAGGACTTGGCTTCTCGACCGACGAACTGCACCGCCCCCTCAAGCTGTTTTCGGGTGGCTGGCGGATGCGCGTCATGCTGGCTAAACTGCTCCTGCAAAAGCCGTCGCTGCTGATGCTCGATGAGCCGACCAACCACTTAGACTTACCGTCGATTCAGTGGGTGGAGAAGTACATCCAGAATTACGAAGGCTCCGTGATCGTTGTTTCCCACGACCGCGATTTCTTAGACAACGTAGTGGATGTAACGGTTGAGGTAGCGAACTCGAAACTCAATATTTACGCGGGGAACTACTCGTTTTATATAGAAGAAAAGGCCCTCAGGAATGAAATTCAGCAGGGAGCTTATGAGAACCAACAGGCCAAAATCCGACAGACGGAGCGGTTTGTTGAGCGGTTTAAAGCCAAAGCATCCAAAGCCCGGCAGGTGCAGTCGCGGGTGAAATCGCTGGAACGCTTAGACAAGGTCGATCAGGTGATGGATGAGAACGCACGGGTTAATTTCCGGTTCAACTTCTCCACGCAGCCCGGTCGGCATGTGCTGCACCTCGAAAATATTTCGAAAGCCTTTGGCGAAAAACGTATCCTGACCCATGCCAACGGCACCCTCGAACGGGGTGATCATGTGGCGTTGATTGGTGCCAACGGGCGCGGCAAATCGACGCTGTTGCGCATCATTGCCGGTACGGAACCCATCAATGGCGCGGGCGAACGGCGGCTCGGCCATAATGTTTCGTTTAGTTTCTATGCCCAGCACCAACTCGAATCGCTGCGGCTTGAAGACAACCTGATCGAAGAACTGAAAAGCGCGAACCCATCCAAAACCGAAGCCGAGTTGCGGACGGTTCTGGGTTGTTTTCTATTCTCGGGCGAGGATGTGTTCAAGAAAATCCGGGTCCTGTCCGGGGGCGAAAAGTCGCGGGTGGCATTGGCAAAAGTGTTGCTCTCGCAGGCTAATTTCCTGCTGCTCGATGAGCCGACCAACCACTTGGACATGCAGTCGGTGAACATTCTGATTCAGGCCTTGCAGCAGTACGAAGGCACGTTTATCGTAGTGTCTCACGACCGCTATTTCGTCTCGCAGATTGCCAATAAAATCTGGTACATCGAAGACGAAAATCTGAAAGAATACCCCGGTACGTATGATGAATACGAATGGTGGCAGGAAGAACGGCAGGAGCAGGGCATAACGACGAAGCAACCTGTTGAAAGCCCAAAAACACAGCCCGTAGCCAGCCCGGCACCCGCCACGAACGGGACACTGAACGGAAAATCGACCAACGGACGAGTATCGGAGGAGGAACGTCGGGAGTGGCAAAAGACGCTCAAGAATCTGACGCGTCAGGCCGAGGAAGCGGAAACGCAGATCAGTCAGTTGGAGGGTCGCAAAAAGAGTCTCGAAACCGAACTCGCCGACCCGACTACTTACGGTAATAGCCAGAAAATGCAGGCTAAAAACGATGAGTATAAGCAAATTACGCAGCAACTCGACCGGCTACAGGCGCAGTGGGAAACCGCTATGCTTCAGGCCGAGGAGTGGGAGAAAAAGCTGGCCTGAATTCCCTTCGTTTAGTCGCGTTGCCGTTGCTGGTAACGTTCATAATCAGCCCATTCGTCGATATCGGTCAGCTCATCGAGTCGCTCGAAGGTCAGATCGTGCTGTAACAAAGCCAGTTCGGTCAATTGATACAATTCGGGCTGGCTCCAGGGCATATTCTCAAAGAGAAAGGGTTGTAACTGGTTCATTCCCAGTAGGTAATACCCGCCATCCGTTGCCGGTCCAATCACTACGTCGGCCACATCAAGCACATGGAAGGCCCGTGCAATATGGTCGGGCGTAATGTCGAAGCAGTCGCTGCCGATGATTACAACCTGCTGAGCACCGGCACTGAACTGCTCCCGAAAGGCATTCACCATTCGTTCACCCAGATCGCTCCCGGTCTGGGTGTATTTTTTATAGCCATTCCAGCCATCGTCGGGGTTCAGAAAATCGCCGTAGTAAACGACTGTATGCCCCGTAAACGAGCCGACGAGTTTCTGGGTGTAGGCCAGTAGCTCCTGATACACGGCAACGGCTTTTTCATCGCCAACAGTGCGGGCAATGCGCGTTTTCACCTGACCGGCAACAGGATTTTTTACGAAGATAATGAGGTGTTTAGGAGGCATATAGTAGTCAGAAATGGTCAGGGGTTGTCAGGCAATTGCTGGTTTGAGAAACAGTTCGTTAATAAACGGCTCAGTATACGCTTTAATCTGGTCCCGCACCACGCGAAACTGTGCCAGCCGATCCTCGCCGGGAGCATGGGACGGGTCCGTAAAACCGTGGTGAATCTGCTGTGCAGAAGATGGAAAATAGGGGCACTGCTCACGGGCATTATCGCAAACGGTGATGACGTAGTCGATGGGCAGCGTTACGTATTCGTCAACGTGGTTGGAGGTGTGGTGCGAAATATCGACACCATCTTCGGCCATTACCTGAACGGCCAGCGGATTGACCCCGTGCGGAGCAACTCCGGCACTGTAAACGGTGGCGCGATTTCCCGCGAAATACTGGAGATAACCATGCGCCATTTGTGAGCGGGCCGAATTGCCCGTACAGAGTACTAAAATGGTTTTCATTGGGTGTTTGAGGTGTTTTTAATGCGTTATATACCGCGATACAGTTTAATCAATACCTACCTGATTGCTGCGCCGTTCGAGCAGCACAACATTCCGCCAGATACCCGCGCGTTTGCCGATGCGTTCGCGGTAGCCGACTTCCCGAAAGCCGCACCGTTTATGGAGGGCGATACTGGCCTGCAACGTCCACAAGTTGTCTCGTTCACTGGCTAAAATCAGTTGATTCAGCAGTTGTTGCCCCACGCCTTTGCCCCGGTGGGAAGCATGGATATAGAGACTTACTTCGGCAACGCCCGCATACACACACCGGCCCGAAACGGCGGTTAGCAGCGCGTAACCAATGATTTCACCAGCCTCTTCGGCTACTAATTGCGGGGCTGACATATATGTTTTTGCCATCGTTTCGGGGGCGGGGGCCTGGGTTTCCAGCGTAGCGTTGCCCGTGTCAATACCCTGCTGATAAATAGCGGCCATAGCGTGCCAGTCGTTGGGTTGTACAGGTCGGATTAGCATTGTCAAGGGTGGTCAAGTATTGGTCAAGTAATAGTCAAAAAGTGGTCAAGTATTGAAAACCAATCCTGACGGTTGTCTGACAATACCCGACTACAAATGACAAACTAATTAACAGCAGCCGCTGCCGGGTTCGCAACAGGGTGCATCGGCTTCAATGAGGTCAAAAACCGGTTGTGCCGGTTCTTTCATTTCTGACGGGGTGCAGCAGGATTCGCCGGAAGGGTCGACTTCACAACGCTGGCCCCTGTTTATGGCTTTACACTGCGTGAAATCGGGTGTTAGGCTCACGGTGAAGCTGTCGCCATCGGCCGTTTGTCCGCCGGGATACATCTGGCGGGTATCGAATCGAGAATTGCCAAATTCAATCTTCACAGTGCCCAATGGATTCAGGGGCAATGACTTCTCCACTAAATTAATAATCGATAGGGCTTTGCTGACTTTCATAGAGCGGTTGGTTTCTTTATCGGATTCGGTCGGCTCCCAAAGCTGCACTACAATTTCTGTCCAGCTATTCATCTTTCCCCCGCAATCCACAGACACAATGGGGGCTTGTTTGATCTCCGTGATATGAAAAGACGGATGCACAAATTCGCCCTGGGCGTATTCGAACTGCAAAAATTTGTCAGGATTCTGAAGCAGCGTAGTCTTAAATGACAGCCAGTTCATTGGCTCTATTTGGTTCAGCATAGTCGTTGGTGTTTATTGTAATATTACGATTGATTTGGGTAAATAAAGAGCCGGATAACGAACCGGCAGGATTGATGTGTTGCACCGGAATAAATTCCGGTGTTCCATAACCCTCAGCAACAGGATTTTTGGGCAATGAACGAATCGAGCACTTCTCCAAACAATTGGCGGGCTTCTTCCCAAACGGTTTCGTCGATGCAATAACAAACGCGGGGCGGGTCAATGCTGCCCTGAATAATACCAATGCGTTTCAACTCCTTCAAATGCTGCGAAACGGTAGCCTGCGCCAGCGGTAACTCATCCACAATATCGCCACAGACACAGGCTTTTTTCTGCATTAATAATTGCAGTATCGCCACACGGGCCGGATGAGCAAACGCTTTGGCTAAGTCGGCCAGACGGTTTTGCTCAACTGTAAAGATTTCGGTTTTGGTCAATCCCATAGGGTAAAGGTAGGGAGAAAAATATATGAATCGTAATATTACGATGAATATATTTTTGATTAGAAATAGCACACGTCGTTTATCAGGATTTTGCCAATTTACAGTAGAATTCAGGCACCCTAACCATTATTCTGGTGCAGTGCCTAATTCCTGCCCGAATCACCCTTGACCCATTTCGTATGTCTGATCGCAACGCCCGCTTAGCCGTCATTCTGATTACCTCGCTGTTTTTCCTGTGGGGATTTGCGCTCAACCTGAACCCGATTCTAATCCCACATTTAAAGAAAGCCTGTCAGTTAAGCGATTTTCAATCGGCCCTGATCGACTCGGCTTCCTACATCGCCTATTTTCTGATTGCCCTGCCAGCGGGTCTGTTTATGAAACGCTTCGGCTACAAAGCGGGCATTACATTTGGGCTTCTGCTGTTTGCATTCGGCACATTCCTGTTCTACCCTGCTGCCGAACTTCGCCAGTTCAGTTTCTTTCTGGTGGCTCTGTTCATCATTGCCAGTGGCCTAACCCTGCTCGAAACAGCCGCTAATCCGTATATCACTGTGCTGGGCGATGCCGATACGGCTACCCAGCGGTTGAACTTCGCGCAGTCGTTCAATGGGCTGGCCGCTTTTCTGGCTCCGCTCATGGGCGGCATATTTATTCTATCGGGTAAAACACTCACCGCGCAGCAAGAACAGGGTATGTCGGCGGAGCAGCTCAACACGTATTTAGCCAACGAAGCGGCTTCGGTTGAGATTCCGTTTCTGCTGATTGGACTGGTTGTGCTGTTAGTGGCGGTCCTGATCTGGCGCACGAAACTCCCCGAAATTACGGAGCCAACTGAAACGCCGGAGCAGGTAAGCGGCTCTGTTCTGGGTGAGAAAAACCTGATTCTGGGGGTCGTAGCGCAGTTTTTTTACGTCGGAGCGCAGGTGTGCGTGAGCAGTTTTTTCATTCGTTTTTCGGGACAAGTGGCGGGCCTTGACGAGAAGAGTGCCGCTTATTTCCTGTCGGGATCGTTGCTGGCGTTCATGGTTGGTCGCTTTTTCGGTACGTACCTGATGCGGTACATTGCCCCGCCCCGGTTGCTGGCGTTGTACAGTCTCATCAACGTTGGTTTGCTCGCCATTGCGGTCATGACGCGGGGTATGATTCCGATTTATGCACTGATTGGTGTCGAATTTTTCATGTCGATCATGTTCCCGACTATCTTCGCGCTGAGCATTCGGGGACTGGGAGCGAAGACAAAAATCGGCTCGTCGCTGGTCATTATGGCTATTGTTGGCGGGGCCGTTTTTCCGGTGCTCATGGGCCGTGTTTCAGACCTGACCACCATGCAAACGGCCTACATCGTACCCGCGCTGTGTTTCATAGCTGTTTTGTATTTTGCCGTGAAAAACAGCGCGGTCAAAACGGTCAAACTGGTGGCATCGCATTAGGAACAATACCCCACCCCCGGCCCCTCTCCTAAAAAAAGGGGAGGGGAGTAGGCTCGGTCATTTTTAACCCGGTAGTGGCCAACCGTCTACCTTTTTAAGATTGAGAGCCAACCTCGGCTGATTTTTAGCCCCTCCCCTTTTTTTAGGGGAGGGGTTGGGGTGGGGTAAACCACCAAAAACAAAACCAAACTATGGATTTACAACTTCAGAATAAAGTAATCATTGTAACGGGCGGTGCAAGGGGCATCGGCGAAGGAATTGTTCAGGTGCTGGCGGCAGAAGGAGCCATCCCCGTAATTGTCGGTCGGACGGAAGCGCACAATCTGGCCACAGTAGCGGCTGTTGAAGCGACCGGACAACGGGCGTTTCAGGTGGTGGCCGAACTGAACAAACCCGACGAATCGGAAAAAGCCGTTCAGGCTGTTTTAGCCCAGTTCGGGCGAGTCGACGGGTTGGTCAATAATGCCGGAGAGAACGACGGTGTTGGTCTGGAATTGGGTGATTATGAACGCTTTATGGCGTCGCTTCATAAAAACGTAGTGCATTATTACCTGATGGCGCACCATGCCCTGCCTGCTCTAAAAGCATCTAAAGGGGCAATTGTCAATATTACTTCGAAAACGGCTGATACGGGGCAGGGCGGTACATCGGCGTATGCGGCTGCCAATGGGGGACGCAACGCCCTCACCCGCGAATGGGCCGTTGAATTGCTCAAATATGGCATTCGGGTCAACGCCGTTGTGGTGGCCGAATGCTGGACGCCCTTATACGAACGCTGGATTGAAACCCTGCCCAATCCAGCCGAAAAACTTAAGTCGATTACGGCCCATATTCCGCTGGAAAATCGCATGACCACTGCCGAAGAAATCGCTAACACCACCGCGTTTCTGCTCTCCAACCGGTCGAGCCACACCACCGGGCAGTTGCTGTATGTCGATGGCGGCTATGTTCACTTAGACCGTGCGCTGGCTAATTCCTGATGGGCTTTTTTCCCGTCACGGCTTTCGCAAAAAGCCGTGCCACGGTTATTTTAAGCAGCATACAGAACCGTGGCACAGCTTGTTGCGAAAGCCGTATTCACTTTCTTTTCTTAAAAAATCATGCGTAATACGTTCATTCTGATTGGTTTGTGTGCGTTTTTGTCGGGCTTATCCGTTGCCCAAACGCCTAAACTCTGGTACAAGCAACCTGCCCGAAACTGGAACGAAGCCCTGCCGGTGGGCAATGGCCGACTGGGGGTTATGGTGTTCGGCAAGGCCGATGAAGAGTTGCTGCAACTCAATGAAAGTACGCTCTGGTCGGGCGGGCCGGTGAACCCGAATCCAAACCCCGATGCCCCAACGTACCTGCCCCAGATTCGGAAAGCTCTGGACGAAGAGAATTACGACCTGGCAACGAAACTGACCAAAAAAATGCAGGGGCTGTATACCGAGTCCTATGAACCGCTGGGCGATCTGCTGATTCGTCAGCCGATCAGCGGCAAACCAACCAATTATTATCGTGACCTGAACATTGCCGATGCCGTAGCCACTACCCGGTTCACGGCGGATGGCGTTACGTATACCCGCGAGGTGTTCGTGTCGGCTCCCGATCAGGTCATCGTGCTTCGCCTGACCGCCGACAAACCGGGTAAACTGACGTTCGATATAGGCGCGAAAAGTCAGCTTCAGTATAAAGTATCGGCCATTGGCAACCGCGAATTTGCCCTGACCGGCAAGGCTCCCGCCCACACGGACCCTAATTATTTCAATGCCAATAAGCAGCCCGTTGTGTATGCCGACACGACCCAATGCCGGGGAATGCGGTTTGCCCTGCGGATGCGTGCCCTTTCCGGCAACGGAACCATAACAACCGACACCGCCGGAATGCACGTCAGAAACGCAACGGAATTAGTGCTGTTGCTATCGGCGGCTACCAGTTTTAACGGCTTCGATAAATGTCCCGATAAGCAGGGGAAAAACGAAATTCAGTTGGTTGAAAAGTACCTGAACGCAGCCGCCAAAAAATCGTACACGGCATTGAAACAGGCTCATGCCGCTGATTATCAGTCGTATTTCAATCGCGTTTCGCTGCGTATCAACGATACCAAAGACGCACCACCGGATCGCCAGACGGTGCCCACAGACGAGCGGTTGAGAACGTACAGTACGGGAGCGAGTGACCCGGCCCTGGAGAGTCTTTATTTTCAATACGGCCGGTATCTGCTCATTTCCAGTTCGCGTCCGGCGCGGGCTGGTGTGCCCGCTACGCCCGCCAATTTGCAGGGAATCTGGAACCCGCACGTTCGCCCGCCCTGGAGCAGCAATTTCACTATCAACATCAACACCCAGATGAATTACTGGCCCGCCGAAATGAGCAATCTGTCGGAAATGCACCAGCCTTTGTTTGACCTGATTGGCAACCTCGCCCGCACCGGAAACGCGACCGCCAAAAATATCTACGGCATTGCCGACGGATGGGTAGCGAACCACAATACCGACATCTGGGCCTTATCAAATCCCGTTGGTAATATGGGGCAGGGGAGTCCGTCGTGGGCCAACTGGCCGATGGGTGGGGCCTGGCTGTGTCAGCATTTGTACGAGCATTATCGGTTTACAGGGAGTCAGCCATTTCTGCGCGAAACGGCGTATCCACTCATGAAAGGAGCCGCTCAGTTTTGCCTCAACTGGCTCATAAAAGACAAAGACGGCTATTGGATAACCTCGCCATCGACCACACCCGAAAATTTGTTTATCACGCCTGATGGCAAAAAAAGCGAGGTTTCGGTGGCGACCACCATGGATATGTCCATCATTCGGGATTTGTTTTCTAACGTAATCGAAGCCTCCGCAATCCTCGGCACCGACGCCGATTTTCGGCAGCAATTGGTTGATGTGCGGAGTAAATTATACCCGTTTAAGGTGGGTAAAAAAGGCAATTTGCAGGAGTGGTACAAAGATTTTGCCGACACCGATCCGCTGCACCGGCACGTATCGCACCTGTTCGCGCTGCACCCCGGTCGGCAGATTGCCCCGCTCACCACCCCCGACTTGGCGGCTGCGGCCCAGAAAACCCTCGAACTCCGGGGCGATGGCGGCACGGGCTGGAGCAAAGCCTGGAAAATTAATTTCTGGGCGCGGCTCAACGACGGCAACCACGCCCACAAACTCCTGCGCGAACTGCTCAAACTAACCGGCGACGAGGGCACTGACTACGCGAACGCGGGGGGTACGTATCCGAATATGTTTTGCGCTCATCCACCGTTTCAGATCGACGGTAATTTTGGCGGTATTTCGGGGATGGGCGAGATGCTGCTGCAAAGTCAGTTGAGCGAACTGTGGCTGCTACCCGCTCTCCCCGATAGCTGGCGTTACGGGCAGGTGAAGGGCTTGCGGGCGAGGGGTGGTTTCGAGATTGTGTCGATGGACTGGGCCGGTGGAAAAATCAGTAAACTCGTCGTTCGTTCGACCATTGGCGGTAACTGCCGCATCCGCGTGCCCCACGCGCTGAAAGCCACGGGCAACGTAACGCTGAAACCAGCCACGGGCGTTAATCCAAATGTGCTTTATCCAGGCGAAGCCGTTCAATCGTTTCGGTCAACGCAGGTGTACGATTTCCCAACGAAAGCGGGGGGGACGTACACGCTGGTCATGAATTAATGAGCAGGTGGTGTCGGTTTTGAGAAACCTGTACCACCTGTACCACCTGTGTTACTTGTCAATTCAGTCTTCCTTTTTCTGGTTAAATCGATACAGATAAGGGGCTTTGTGCGCTCCGCCAGTCCACTTCTTCTCGACCCGTTCCAGACTGTTGAGACTCAGCATCTTTCGTTGAAAATTAGCCCGGCTGAAAGATTGCCCAAGCACGGTTTCATACAGCCGCTGCAAGTCTGCCATTGTGAACATATCCGGTAACAGGTTGAATCCTATCAGTTTATGGTCGAGCATCAGGCGCAGTGTGTCGAGTGCTTTCTGTATAATCAGGCTGTGATCGAGCACTAAACCGGGCAGATTATGTACGTCATGCCAGTCAATCGAATCCGACCGCTCGTCGGGGGTGGGTATCACTTTCGAGAAATCCAGCAGGGCGTAATACCCAACCGACACATACCGTTGCGTAAACCAATGGTCGGGGGGTAGTTCGATGCCATTTGCTGCTGCAAGTTGTCGGCCAAACACGTCGCTGCCCCGGTTTAGCTGCCCGAATACGTGAAACTGTTCCAGAAAAATATCGGTCATGCCGGTTCGCTCCTGCAACACCCGTGCGGCTGCCTCATCCACACTTTCCTGCCTGCGTACCAAACCACCCGGCAGAGCCAGTAAGTCCGTATTGCGCAGGGTCAGGAGCAGTACCTTCAACTCATTATCATGAAACCCAAAAATCACGCAGTCTACCGACAGGCTTGGTAACCACTCCGATTCGTTCGTTAGAAACTGCTTAATATCAATGGATTGCTTCATGGCGCATTGGTCGTGATGCACAAAAATAAGTTGGAATCTCAAACGATAGTTCTTATCATTGTGTCAAATTGATACAATGATAGAGATAAATACAGCCTTCTGGCGGAATAATCAAAACGACAGATAAATTTTACCTTGCTTTACCCTGCATTAAACCTGTACTAAACGCCATGATTAAATTTCGCCAAACGGCCCTGATTGCTCTTTTACTCGGCCCCTTAGTTACGTTCGGCCAGCAAAAATGGTCCGAAACCCGTTCCGATGATTTCGTGCTGGTCACCAATCGCGGTGGTCGTCAGCTTGCCTACGCGCCCGAGTCAGGCGTTAAGCTGATGACGGTAAATGGCTTTGCCTTCAAAGATTTGAACAAAAACGGAACGCTCGATACGTACGAAGACTGGCGGTTGCCGGTTGCGGTTCGGGCCAAAGCGTTAGCCGCCAAACTATCTGTTGAACAGATTGCGGGTCTGATGCTCTACAGTCGTCACCAGTCCATTCCGGCAGCGGGGGGCGGGTATATGGGCGGTACGTATAGTAAAAAACTATTCGCCGAAAGCGGGGCAAAACCCTTCGACCTGACGGATCAGCAGACGGAATTTTTGCAGAAAGATAACCTGCGGCACGTTCTCATTACAACCGTTCAAAGCCCCGAAGTGGCGGCTCGCTGGAACAACAAAGCGCAGGCTTTAGTAGAAGGGCAAGGGTTCGGAATCCCGATCAACACCAGCACCGACCCGCGCCACGGCATTCGGGCCAATGCGGAGTTCAACGCGGGTGCGGGCGGAGCCATCTCCATGTGGCCCGGCTCGTTGGGCATGGCCGCTACCTTCGACCCCGCGCTGGTGGAAAAATTCGGGCGTATTGCCGCGCAGGAATACCGGGCACTGGGCATTGCTACGGCCCTGTCTCCGCAAGTCGATATTGCCACCGACCCGCGCTGGAATCGTGTTAGCGGCACATTTGGCGAGAATCCGAGACTGTCAGCCGAGATGGGACAGGCTTATATCGACGGTTTTCAGACATCGACAGGCGCGGCTGAACTGGCCGATGGCTGGGGCTATCAGAGCGTGAATGCCATGGTAAAACACTGGCCCGGTGGTGGTTCCGGGGAGGCCGGACGTGATGCCCATTTCGCCATTGGCAAGTATGCCGTGTATCCGGGAAATAATTTTTCCACGCACCTGATTCCGTTCCTTGACGGGGCGTTTCGGCTGAAAGGAAAAACTAAAATGGCATCGGCGGTGATGCCGTATTATACCATTTCGGTGGATCAGGACGGGAAGAATCATGAAAACGTAGGCAATAGCTACAACAACTATTTAATCAACGATTTGCTGCGGACGAAATACGGGTTCGATGGTGTGGCCTGCACCGACTGGGGCATCACGGGCGACGAAACGGCCCTCGATACGTTTATTGGCGGCAAACCCTGGGGCGTGGAGAAGCTAACCGTAGCCGAACGCCATTATAAAGTCCTGATGGCGGGCGTGGACCAGTTTGGCGGGAACAACGATGCCGCGCCGGTGCTGGCTGCGTACCAGATGGGCGTAAAGGAACATGGCGAAGCAAAAATGCGGGCACGTTTCGAGCAGTCGGCGGTGCGGTTGTTGACCAATATTTTCCGGGTAGGCTTGTTTGAAAACCCGTACTTAGTGGTTGAAACAACGAAAAAAACGGTCGGTAATCCCGACTTCATGGCGGCTGGTTATGCAGCTCAGTTGAAATCGCAGGTGTTAGTGAAAAACAAAGCCGGCATCCTGCCTCTGAAGACGGGCAAGACCGTTTATGTGCCGAAAAAATTCACCCCGGCAGGCCGAAATTTCATGGGCATACCGACGCCGGAAAAGACCGATTATCCGGTTTCGGTTGAGGTATTGAAGAAATATTTCACCCTCACCGATAACCCCGAACAGGCCGATTACGCGCTGGTTTTTGTGAGCAGTCCGAACTCCGGCATTGGCTTCGATGCCGCCGAAGCAAAAGCGGGCGGTACGGGTTACGTACCCATCAGCCTGCAATACGGGCCATACACCGCCGAAACGGCCCGAAAAACCAGTTTAGCCGGTGGCGACCCAATGGAAAAATCCGCCAACCGCAGTTACCTGGGCAAAACGGTAAGTGCCATCAACAAATCTGACCTGAGCATGGTGACGGACACCTACGCCAAAATGAAAGGCAAGCCAGTTATCGTATCCGTCAACGCGTCGAATCCGATGGTGTTCAGCGAGATCGAGAAACAGGCCAACGCTATTCTGGTTCACTTCAACGTGCAGGATCAGGCGGTGCTCGACCTGCTGACCGGCAAAACCGAGCCGTCGGGATTACTGCCCATGCAGATGCCCGCCAATATGGAAACCGTTGAGCAGCAGCAGGAAGATGTACCGCAGGACATGACGTGCTACACCGATTCGGAAGGAAATACGTATGATTTCGGCTTTGGCCTGAACTGGAAAGGCGTTATTAAAGATGCCCGTACGAAGAAATATGGTAAAATTGGGCGGTAAGTCAAACTTGAATTCTCATAACTCCGGCTAAAATGGAACGCGAATGACACGGATTGGGCAGATTTACACCGATTTTATCCGCCCAATCCGTGTCATTCGCGTTCCATTCTTTTTTATGAAAAAGCTCAAACTCTTCGTCCTGATTTACGGACTTACGGCATCCCTGTCGTCATTTGCGGCACGGGTCGATACGCTCGATGTGCCCAGTGCGGGCATGAACCAGACCCTGCGGGCTGCGGTGATAGTGCCCAACTCATACCGGAAAAGCAAAACGCCTTACCCCGTTCTGTATCTGCTTCATGGCGGGGGCGGCAGCTTTCGCGACTGGCTCACCAAAACACCCGATAAAACACTCCTGCATCGTCTGGCAGACCAATACAATATTATCATTGTTACGCCCGATGGTGGGCCGTTCAGCTATTATTTCGACAGCCCATTGGATAAAGCCAGTCAGTACGAAACGTTCATTTCCAGCGAGTTACCGAAAAAAATTGACGCTTCGTACCGAACCATTCAAGAGCGAAAAGGCCGGATTATTGCCGGACTTTCGATGGGCGGACACGGGGCTATGTTCATTGCGGCCCGCCACCCCGACCGCTACTGCGCGGCTGGCAGCATGAGTGGTGTCATGAACATCAATACCGCTACATGGAAAGTCGAACCAGCATTTGCGCAGTCACGCGCCCAGAATTTTGCCCGGTTGCTGGGGCCACCCAAAGACTCGCTGACACCCTATCCGGCGCGTACCCTTGTGGACATGACCGATCAGCTAAAGGCCAATAACATCCCGCTTATTTTCGACGTTGGGGTCGATGATTTTCTGATTGAACCCAACCGGGACCTGCATCGCCGGTTGGTAGCCAATCAAACGCCCCACGATTACACCGAGCGGCCGGGGCAGCATAACTGGGAATACTGGGAAAATGCGCTGCCGTATCAATTGCTGTTTTTTGAGAAAGTTTTGCGAGCCAATGGTTCATTGGTGGTTCGGTAGGTATCGGGCGTCGGGTTTGACCGGGCTGGCTACCGATTGTGCTGTGAAATCCTTGAGAGAAGGAGGAAACAGGAAAAATACGATACGCTCGAAACAATTATCAGCTATGGCACCCAAATAGACGATGGAACGTTAAACCAAAAACAGTAAATACAAATGGCCCGGACTACCATTGTCAACCAACCTACCGAGCGCATTCTGCTCCGCATTGACCCAACTCGCAAAGCCGCGTTTCTGAATATGCTGAAACTTTTTGATTTTGTAGAGGTAGAACCCCTTGCCAAGCAGTTCAGCCGCTATCAACAAAACGCACCCCAACAGGTGCCGCTGACGGATGATGATATTCAGCGGGAAATTAATGCTGTACGTCGGCACCGAAAGCGGGCATGAATATCGCTTTTGATGCAAATATCTGGATTAGCTTCACGATTGGTAAGCGACTGGCGGTGTTAAAAGAAATTTTACTGAATCCAGCTTTGGAGCCACAGTTTGTCGTTTATAGATGCCCCGCTATCATAGCTGAGTGCCGGGCAGTAGTCAAACGTCCGAAACTCCGAAAATACATCACGCCCGAGCGGATTTCGGAAACACTCGACCTGATTGCCCGAGTTTGTGAAGAGATTGAACTAACCGAAACAGCTACCGGCTCCCGCGACCCGAACGACAACTACCTGCTGGCTTTTGCCCAACAAATCAAACTCGATTACCTCATAACCGGCGACAGAGATCTGCTCGTGCTCCAACACTGGCAACAGACCGAACTGATTCCATTCAGCCGGTTTGAAGAAATTGTTGCCGGACTGACTCAATAACCCCACCTCAGGCGTCACCCATGACTAAAACCGCTACCCTCGGCGAGATTTGCGAAATAAATCCTGGTCGTTTAAGTAGAATAACTGATAAAACTCGTGTTACTTTTTAGCAGGATGTTAAGTCATTTGTGACTCCTGTTCCTCTTCTTTCTCTGCAAACCATTTTGCCGGGATCATTGAGTAAATCAAGCGGTAGTACGTCGGCAGATAGCCGCCGGTGAGGGATTGTTCGCGCGGTTGTTGCAGGAAAGTTTCGGGTGTAGACACCACACCACCCGACAACCACACCAGCTAACACCCGAAAAAATCAATTCGCATTGGGCTGGCTTGTCGAAAAATCGAACAGGAGTTTTCCACGAATGGGCGTGTAATTCCGCATCATGTTCTTCTGGCTTTGCGGCCCCAACTGATTCGCTGGCTGAAATTTGGTGCCAATCGGGCTGATCGCATTCAGAAAGCCTATGGTTCCGGCTGGAAACGCGGGGCTTGTGTTGTCGTTGTTCGAGCCTTTGGGCTTTTTAGGTTGCAGCATTTGCAGGAACGTATTGTCGTCGTTGGCATACACCGTGAACGCGTGTTCTTTAGTCTCGATCACCACCCATTTCAGATCGGCATGGTAACCTTTGAACTCTGGATACTGGAAGGTTTCGCCCGTAATATCGTCGTTGTAGTCCTTGTGCCAAACGCCGTATTTCATTCCTTTCAGGCGGTTTTTCCAGACCCGATACGGCCCGCGCCCCAGCCATTTCATGCCCGTAATGTTCGTTTCGGGGTAGTCGAACGAGAGGCCCATGAAATCGGATTCGCCCCGCTGCGAATACTGATACGTCAGCTCGGCGGGTTTGTTGGGGGCGAATAACCAGTGCGTTTTAAAGAAATTTCCCTCGCCTTCATACGTCGCTTCCACCTCGTAACCCGCCGGACCCGCAAAATGCCGGAATGATTTCAGTGGCAGTTTCACGCCCGCCAATGACGGACCGTTCGATAGGGAAATGTCTGATTTTGAGTTATTTACTTTTGTCAGATAGCCTGTCGTTTTGTCGAACGAATACACCACGCTTCCGGCTTTGATGGTTAGCGTATTCCCTTCTTCTTTGGCTTCGACCGACGATCCCGCAACCGATGGCAGAATTACTTTTGCAGTCGTTTCGGTGTCTGTCGGAATCGCCCATGACCACGTAAATAATTGGTTGCCATTGGGATCGGTAACGGTCAGGTACAGGGCTTCGCTGTCCGTCCAGTTGGTGGGTAAGTTCAAGTGTACTGTTCCTTTCTCGCCCGCAGGAACCGACACCGGCAGCGATTTGCCCGTTTTATTGACAATGGCCTGAAGGGATTTGTCGGCTGGTTTGGGAAACGAAACGAGTTGCCAATCGAACTGGCACTGACTCAAATCCGTAAACGAATAATGATTCTCGACCGCTACGTTTCCGTCGAACGTGCGGGGCAGAAATGTTCTCGTAATCCGCACCGGCGACCAGATTTCTTTGATGGCATAAAAGCTGCCTTCCTTTTCGCGGTGAGGCCCCAGAATCCCATCGGGCGCGTTATTGCCGAAGCCGTCAAGCTCTCGCGGTCCGTCGCTACGGTTGCGGTCCGTTCTGACCACGGCTTCATCGGAAAATGACCACAAAAAGCCGCCCGAACAGTGGGGATGTTTTAGCATCAAATCCCAGAAATCGTCCAGACCGGCTCCGTGTCCGCCATCGTACAGGCCGTGCATAAACTCGGTTGGCATCATAATATCGGTGTCGTACAGCACCGCGTTTGCCAGATAATTGTAGGTAATATAGTGCTTGGAATCGAACCCGCCGAACCGTTCCCAGGGATGAAAAACGGGCCGTTTTTGCGGATCATACAGGTGATAATCACCGTCTAATCCCCGGTTGAAGCCACCTTCGTTGCCATTGTCCCAGAACAAAATCGACGGGTGGTTCACGTCCCGAATAACCAATTCCCGTACTAATTTCCGGCCCGGCAGTGTGTCGTATTTATTTTGCCAGCCCGTCAGTTCGTCCATCACATACAAACCCAGCGAATCACACACATCCAGAAAATGCACATCGGGTGGGTAGTGCGACATTCGAACCGCGTTCATGTTCATTTCCTGCATCAGTTTCACGTCGCTGATGCTCACCGATTTGCTGGTGGTACGTCCGGTTTCGGGTAAAAACGTGTGGCGGTTAACCCCCCGAAGCATCACTTTTTTGCCGTTCACATAAATACCGTCTCGCTTTCTGACTTCCATTGTGCGAAAACCGAACCGCTGAACTCGGGTATGAACGATACCGCTCTGATTTTTCAGCGAGACTTTCGCCTGATACAGATTCGGCGTTTCGGCATTCCATAATTTTACGTTCTGGACGGTTTGAGTGAGTACGGTTTTCGGGTCGGCGGGGTTGATTTTGGCCGAAAAAACTGGCCCGACGTTTTGCCCGGATAGCGTCTGAATCTGAACGTCGAGGGAATGATTGGCAGTGACGTTCGAGCCATACACATCCACCGAAAACTGACCGTTGGCTTTGGCATCAATCGCCATGCGTTCAATGAAACTCTGGGGCACAACCTCCAGATAGACAGGCCGGTAAATACCACCGAAGGCCCAGAAATCGCCGTGTCGCTCGGCCACATCAATGGAGCGATCCGCCGATGCTTTGTTGACGGTAACTTCCAGCCGGTTACGGCCCGGTTTCACTAAGTTCGTTATTTCGTACTGAAACTGATAGAAGCCGCCCTGATGAATCGCCCCCGCCGATTTACCGTTGATTTTAACGTCGGTGTCGGTCATTGACCCCTCGAAAACGATAAAAATGCGTTGCGATTTCCAGGCTTTCGGCACGTCGAAGGTGTGTTTATACTGGCCCTGTTCATCGGCTTTGGTGCTGTCGCGTCGGTTTTGCGTACCGTAACTGTATTTGCCAAATCCCTGTAATTCCCAGTTGGACGGCACGGCAATTTTTGTCCATTTACCGCTGTTCATCCCTTTGTTACAAAAGAAATCCCAGAGAATGGTATGGTCTTTGTCGGTGCCCGACAGATAAACTTTCTGGCTCTGCTGTGCGGAAATATGCCCCGAAAAACTTAATAAAAAAAGAAGAACAATAACTCGAAGAAAAGAATAATGCTGGTTCATGACTATCTGATTATCAATTTATTGCCACGATAATTTTACGAATGACACGCCCTGACGCGGTAGCTGAAACGGCAGATTCACAACCCCATTTTTCACCGGAATTTGTGTCGGTGGCGCGAGTAGCTGCAATTGACCGGCTTTCTCTAAGGCCGTAATCTGTTCGGCTGTCGGGGCTTTGGGCGATCCCATTTTTTTCCAGACTTCATACGAATTGCTGAACTGTTGGTCGATCTGGTAATGCTCGATCAATACATTTTTGGCAGTCAAACCCTTGATGGTGAGCGCTACCGGCGAGTCAGGTCCCACCAGATTGTCGTCGTGGTAATTCCAGATCATCACCGTTGCCGACCGGGCATCTTTCGCGGCCAGCGCGTTGATGTCACGCTCACCCCGGACGCTCTCGTTCCGTATTTTCACGAAATCATAGGCTAAATCCGTGTTGACCGCCACCCGATTCCCCGCCATCATCCCGAACATCCTGAACGTGTTCAGCACCGGTTTGTCGACGCCATTTGTGGCTAAATCGCGAAATCCACGAAACCAGGGCTGGTCTTCAAACTCAAACGCCCACGTAACGGCCCCCGCCAGGTTGACGCCCCGCGCGTCGGCAAGGTCGTATTTACGGGCAAACGAAGCCGCCGTATAGCTGGAATACATGGTGCCGTTGCGGTAAGCATTCTGCGGGTGTAAGTCTTCCGAACAGGCCGCACAGCCCTCCGGGTCCGACTCGCCAATGATAATCGGCAGGTTTTTCAGGGATGGGTACGACGCCACAATCTCGAACCCTTTGTCGATGTCGCGCAACTGCGTGCCCATATTCATCTGCACGGCCCCGTTCACGACTTTGGGCGCACCTTTGGCGTGGAACGTAACGAAATCGAGGGGTGTACCCACCTTGCCCGTAACGGCGTTCGTGCCGCTAACAACATGGTCCATGAAAGCGCGGAAAAATTTGGCCGACCCTTCACCCCCCGGCCCGGTCACTTCGGGACCGCCGATTTTAGCCGTTGGCAAAGCCCGCTTCACGGCGTCGGCGGTGTAGTCATAAAGTTTAATGTACTCCTCGGTCGTGCCTTTCCAGTAGCCAATGTTGGGTTCATTCCACAATTCCCAGTACCAGCTTTCCACTTCCTTTTGCCCGTATCGCGCAACGGAATGCTTGACCCACTGATAAACCAGTTCGCTCCATTTTTTGTAATCCGTTGGCGGATAGGCCCATCCAGTATAAATATCGTTGTAGTTATCGCCGGGTTTCCAGTAGTGCCGGTAGGGTTGTGGTTTTGTCGAGAGAGCTTCGGGCATGAACCCAATCTGGGCAATGGGTTTCATGCCCCGCTCGATAAACGTATCGAAAATTTTGTCGATAATGGTCCAGTTATACACCGGATTTCCCTGCTTGTCTTCGGTATAGGCGTTGGTCGAACCCCATTTCAGGGCTGCCGTACCGTCGCCCGTAACCAGCAGGCTATGCACGCGCACATTGACCGGAACCTTGCTCAACTTCGCGATTTCGGTGAGCAGTTTCTGCCCGTCTTTCATGTAGGTGTAATTGGGTTCATCGTACCCAAACCACGCCCAGATGGGTTTCAGCGGTCCTTTTTCCTGCGTCAGATCAACCCGTATCTCAACTGTTTTGGGGGGATTGGGTTGCGCCCCGCTGCTTAGACTGATTAGCAGACACAGCGCAATTAAGTAAAGAAGTGGACTGATTGGATAATCGAATGGCACCAGGTGGCTTCGTAATGAACGCATAAGGCGGGTTGGCAGAAAAGTAGATTTACTGAAAATCAACAAGATTGAAAATCGGTAAATCTACTTTTTGACTGACACGCCTTACGCGGTCGTGCCTCCGCAACTCGACCCGGCTCCGGCCGTGCAGCCGTAACAATGCTGATTGACAACGATGGCCCGGTTGGTGAGCGTGTCGAGGTCAAACTGCCGGACGTGCTGCACCGGACTCGCTACGGTCAAATCGAGCATCTGGTTAAAGTCGCAGTCATAAATAAAGCCATCCCAGCCAATCGAAATTGTATTGCGGCACATGACCCCTTCGGCAGCTACCGGATTGAAGGCGTTGACCAATTTCTCCATATAGCCATCGTAATTGCCCGACGAGATGAGGTAATCCAGATAGCGGCTGACCGGAATGTTGGTAATGGCGTACAGATCGTTGAAAACAAGACCGAACTCGTCCAGCAAAACCCGCTTGAACTGACGTTTGAGACTCTCCTGCGAACCCGGCAAAAACGCGCCGTTCGGATTATAAACCAAGTTGATAATCAGGCCGCTGTCGGGTTGACCGTAGCCAACGTCATTGAGCATTTTTAGTGCCTTGATTGAGTCGGCAAAAACGCCTTTCCCGCGCTGGCGGTCGGTTTTGTCGGCGTTGTAAAAGGGTAACGAACTGACTACTTCGACCTGATGCTTCCGGAAAAATTCGGGCAGGTCGTGGTACTTTGGATTGGCTACGATGATCGTCAGGTTACAGCGCACCATTACCTGCTTGCCCAGTGCCCGGATTGCTTCGACAAACCACCGGAAATCAGGGTTCATTTCCGGCGCACCGCCCGTGAGGTCCACCGTTGGAATATCGGTCTTTGCCAAAGCGTCGAGGCATTGCTGCATGGTCTCGCGGGTCATAATCTCTTTTCGGTCGGGTCCGGCATCAACGTGGCAGTGCTTACAAACCTGATTGCACATCTTGCCAACGTTAATCTGAAACACAGCCGGACGAACGGGCCGGAGCGGAAACAGCCCGGCGGCTTCCAGTTTTTCGTGAAAGAGCGGGAGTTTCAGCGTGTCGGCAACTTCGTTGTGTAACAACTGTAGCTGAACACCTGAGTCGGCAAACTGGTGGCCGCTGGCCTTAAGTGATTTCATAACGGATCAAGGACTATTCTTCGGCGGGCAGGGTATGCTGCTGGCTCAATTTCAGGTAATTGGCGTGGTATTTTTTGTTGCCCTTCACCCCAACACTGGTTAATACGCCCGTCATGATGGATTTAATCCAGTAACCGAAAATAAACTTTTTTAGGTCGCGGTCGTAAAAAATGCGCGAGTCCTGGTCATTATGTTTTCGTAACACCTTTCTGATTACAAAATTCTCAAATTTGATTAACAACGACTTTCGGGTTGTGTCGGCGTGGCCGAGTAATCGAATCGTCAAATCGTTGTAATGAAAACGCATATGACCCACCGACGCATATTTATTGCCCGCAATTCGGGCCAGAATGGGCTTAACATTTCCCCCATCGATATCGGCGGCTGCCATCGGGTTCGTAATCTGCGTCAGTTCGGGCAGATGCAGGTCGGAGGTTTTCAGGAGCATATGAAAACCGGCCAGCGAATCGCCGTACGACTCCCGATAGTGCAGCCGTTGAATGTGCAGGCCCAGTAGTTTTGTACTGGCTTTAAGCACTAAACTATCAGTGGCTTTGGTTGGGCGGTTCGTAATGTTTTTAAGAACGCCATTTATTTCTCTCAGCGGGATTTTTCCCACCCGATTGGTCACTTTTGAGGTTTCGTGGTAGATGACGTCGCTGTTGACGACCGAAACGGAATCAATTTTAACGGGTATTTTCAGTCGGCCAATCAATCGGGTGGGCATCAGTTTTTCGGGGATAAAAGCCGGGTCGGGCAATCGTTTATCCCGCGATACGTCGGTTATGATGTTCTTCACCACAACGTGATTGATGGCAATTGTTGAGTCGTTATACCACTGTGCCGTATTAAATCCGTTGAATTGTGCCTCCTCACCCTGCACCGTAATGTAATCGGCCTGTAGATGCGGAGGGGTCATAAACTCCTCTTTGGTGATGGTAGGAATCACTGTAAACTTATTGAGTTGCAATTGGGCATCTGCATACCGCCAGCTTATTTTTTCGGCGGTAATTGCCGATGTTTTTCCGGTAAATGATAAATCGGTGATGGCCAGATTGGTGTGGTCAACCCAGGTTGTCCAGGGGATTTTTGTGCCCGCTGTCCAGTGAAAATCGGCTAAGTCGATGCTGCCGTCGATGCGTTTAACGGCGAGTTCTGGCGGGGTGGCGTTTCGCTTCGATTTCAGCACCGGGTGCAACTCACTGACAACAAGGCCAGCCTGTAAATTTGCGGTCAGGTCAGCTTTTCCGGCTTTGGTCGCGCTTAGTTTTCCATTTTTTAGCTGAACATTGGCCGAAGCCACTACCGCACTTACTTTGGGGCTTTTCAGTGTTGCATTGGCCGGACTTACGCGCAACGATGCGAACGTAACGGCCTCATGCTTAATGCCCTGCAATTCTTTTGCGGCCACATCGACTACCGTTTGCACCTGCGTTGTTGCCGTGTCTTTTTTGGTTGTAAGTTTGATGTTAGCTCCATTTACGCTCAACTCCTGAACAGTAAACGTGAGCGGAACAGTGAATCCTTTAGCAGAACCCGATGCCGTTTGCTTTCCCTCAGTCAGCATCGTGATTTCGGGCCGGTCAATGGCCAGCGAATGCAGACGAATGGTCGAAAAATCGGTGGAGTTAAATGGACCCTGCACCCGAAGTTGCGGTAAGGAAACCGCCATTGTTTTATTCGGGCCATTATCGGTGTAGCGCAGGTCGTTCAGGGTAGTCATTTGCTGGCTGTTGATGGCTATGTTCGCCACCGAAAGTTGCCTGTCGCCCGGCTGATTGACGTAGATATCGGTTAGTTTACCGCTGACCGTTTCCCAATGAAACTGAGTGGCTTCTGTTGTAAGTTTGTCCACCCGGATGTTGGACCCCTGAAAAGCGGCCCGTGTTTGTTTTGGCAAAGCCGCCGTTATACTCAGCCGCCCGGCAATCAACTGAGCGATGTGGAGTTTGGGCAACGGCTTTTTCGTTTGGGCTGTTGTGCCGGGTTCAGTCGGCGTTGGCTCGCCGGATTTTTTAACGGATGTCTTCATGTCAATGGCCAGGTCACGCACCCGCAGCAACTCAATGCTGATGTCGTTCGATTGCTGGAGGGCATCCCAGGCGAAGGCTTCCCAATACAGCTTACCGGCCTTAATGACGGTGCCGCTGGGCATGTCCATCTGTAATTTATCAACCCAGTTGTACCGTTTTTTACCGTCGAGCCTGTAATTCGTGAGCGACACGTTTAGTTTATTCGCCGTTGCTACGTGAACATCGGCCACCGTCAGTTGCGGAATGGCGTGTTTCATGTCGATCAGTGCGTCGCTGACTAAAAAATCGTTCAGTAAAACCGTGGCATTCATGTTTTTCATGACTACATCCATTGGCTTATCTCCGCCCAATTTATAGTGTGCGCTGGCGTCGACAATCCGAAAGTTACCCACATGAAGCAGTTCACCCAGGCCGTGCAGTGTTTTGAACAGGTCTACTTTTTTGGGCGGTGCTGTTGCCACTACGAGGTCTTTTGGGGCAGACGCAGTTTTTTTGGTAGCCAGAATCACGATGTTTGGCCGCACCAGTTCGGCATCCGACGCCACGAGCCGCTTTTGTATCAAGTCATCGAGACTGATGTTGTGCAGCCGCAACAGCGGAGCCGTAAAGGTCAGTCCTTTGCCCGTTATTTTTCGGGAAGCAGGGCCATACAATACATTCCTGAAAATGACATCGTTGTTAAGCAGCGTAAACGATTCGACACCAATTTTGAACAGGCTGTCGGGTGAGAAAAACGCAATGTTATTCAGATTCAAGTGAATGCTATCAGTGCTGAGCGGGTGTTTTCTTTGGGGATGAACCGTCAGATTATAGATATTCAGGTTGGCTTTCTGCGTGCCGCCCGTAGTGGTCTGGTTTGCTTTATTGGCTAATAAAATCTGACCATCTTTTATCTGCGTGTACCGAATATTTACCGTTCTAAACAGGGTTTTGATGTTAGCATGAATGGTGTTAGCCGTGTCGTTTACGGGCGTTTTCCGGCGTTGAACAGGCAGCGTCAGAACGGGACGGACGCAAATGAGTGTATCGAGCCACAGTTCACCTTTCTGGTAGATGGCGGGCAGGTGCCGTGAGTTGAAGAAAAATTTATCGGCCCGCAAACTCATCTCGCCCTTCTCGGCGGTGGCGGGTTTATGAAAATGAATCGAGTCAATTTCAACCAATTGTGTGGCACTCGCAAAGCGCAGTCCCTGAAAACTCAATGTATTTTTTCCGTCGGACAATACCCAATGCTGCCGCCCCAAATTCAGGTCAATGGCATCGGACCCAAACAGACGCCGGTCGTCATTGTCAACTTTTGAAAAATTACGAACAGCCAGGCTAATGTCTTTAATGGTGAACGGAGCCGTTGCCCGCCGGTTATAAAGCGAGAAGGTTGCCCGTTGAATGTTGAATGATTTGGCGTGCAGATGATTTAACGTTTTTTGCAGATTTTCGAGAATACTCGTTGTGTGAAAACTGGTTTGACTATGACTTTTCGGACGCACTCGATAATCGTGAATAACGATTTCGGGCTTCACAATGGAAAAGCTATCAACCACTAACCGCTTGTTTGTCAGTAACTCCCGCCACGATTCGATGGACAGATATGCTTTCGGAATGGTAACGTTGTAATAGGAAAGTACACTGGCGGTGTCTTTTCGGGTCAAGGCTACGCTATCCATCGCGATGGTTTTATCCCAGATAGACAGGTTAATCGCTTTGCTCTGAAAGGCATAACCGCCGTTGGTTTCTTTCCCGATAGCATACGTCATCACGTCTTTCAGGTTGTGTACCAGCACATAATACAAGGCACCAGCCGCCAATAGGGGGATTGCGGTAATAACAAGGAGCCATTTGATCCAGCGTTTCAACGATATTTTCATGGTTCTGTCGGCAAGAGGTGTGCTTTCTGAATGCGCTATAAATCAACACTATATATTGTGAATATACGAAAGCAACAATCCGATGACAACGTGAGTAGCTTTTGCGTCAACCGGATTGCCCAACAGCAAATTCGACTCGTTTGGCGTATCGAAATTAACATCTGGCCTGTAGGTTTGGGTGGTGCCATAGGATAGGAGTAAGCCCGTTCGCAGACTGCTTTTCTTCTGGCGAATATTAACCCCAAGCTGACTATGAAAAATGTCCCAATTCGTTGTGTACGACACATAGCCATCGTCATTGGCAAATGATTTCTCGTTGGCATAGGAGAAATTGGTTCGCGCCGACACGTACCCCATTACCGACGGCTTTATTGGAAAACTAACGCCTGCGGCTACATTCAGCACAGCCTTTCGCCCATCTTTGAACTGGAGTAACGGGGCGGTTGTGGTGTTAATCGTTCCCGTGTCGGGCCGGATGAAATACTCATTTCGGGGCGTCAGAACGTTATATTCGCCCACTTTGGCGAAATATTCAGCCGCCACATACACATTCCCACGCCCGTAATCGTAGCTATACCCCAGGGCTACGCTAAGTGGGTTTTTATAGGTTGTCGGGAGTTTTTCCTGCCGCGTATTGGCCAGAAAATTGACCGGGTCCGACGTTGGCGACAACCGAATGCCGGTCACCACATTATCGCTCATGAGGTTGCCCCGACTGTAGAGACGAAGGATGGGCAGGGTCACCAGCAAGCCGAAATGGTGCCGCGACGGGTTGTAGGCTATGCCCAGTTTGGGCTTCAGGCTCACCTGCGTGTAATCGACCCGGTAAACAGACTCCGCGTTGGCTAAAGGTGGAAACAGGGTTTCGGTGCCGCTAAACTGGTTTTGCAGGGCGCGACCGCTGTATTCTATATCGAGCGTTTGCTTGCGTACAGGCACTTCCAGCGAGGCACCCACACAGAATTTTCGGGACATTTTATAGCCTGCACTGAATACGCCCGCAATTTCACTAACCTGGTTTAGTTCGCTGTACTGACCGATGTAATACTCCGAACCGGGGCTGTAGGCATCGTTCAGCACATTCATTTTCGTATCCTGACGCTGATTGACCCGGTCGTTCAGTATGTGTGTATGAATCAGGGCATACGCCAGGGCAAGGCGTTCATTGTTTTTCAATTCCAGACTGCCGGAGTGAATCTGTGGGGAGGTGCCGCCCGATGCTGATTTGAGGTCTTTTCCCTTGCCTAATGCGTCGATAATGCGCGTCGATTCATACTGATATAAACTACCGGAAAACTCCAGCGACGTTTTGGGCCGTATTGCGAGCAGGGCCGGATTATAAAAAAAGACGCCACTGTCTTTGGTGTCGGCAATGGTAGCCCCCGGCGTCATCAAACCGCCCGGTCCGTAGTTGGATGTCCAGTAGTGAGAATCCTGCGCATTGACTTGTTGATAGCTTAATCCGATGAAAAGAAGCAGGGTAAAAGTCTGTTGCATGGAAGACGAGTCGATAAAGAGCGGTTACGAACAGCTTGTCTATTTCCTCACAGAATCTTTTGAAGGCCTGGGATATGATAAATGGCCAGTGTAAGAATAACTCCCCAGAATAGGGCGAAGGCAAGCATCCAGATTATAATTCTGCCGGGAGCAATTTTGAATGAGATGGCAATCAGCGTCCCGCCAATGGGCGTGAAGAGTAGGGGAGTCAGACAGGCAATGCCGATTATGCCGAATTTGCTAAACACGGTCACGGCCCGGCGGCTATTTTTAGAGAAGCGTTTCGGCGTTTTTTTTTGCCATTTTTGCCAACCATCCTGTATGGCTTTGCCCAGGAATGTGAAAACAATGACGCTCACCATCATACCCAAAATGGTGCAAAACATAGTCTCCCACCAGCTTAACTTCAGCGCGACGCCCGCTATTGGGCCAAGCAGAAATTTAAGCATGGCGGGTAGAATTACCGCCGTGTATTTTTCAAGGTCGTTCATGGAGGAGGAGGTGTTAGTCTATTTATATAGGCTACCTACTACTTTGTAACGGTATACTCAAAAATATGAAAATAATCTTGAAAATAAGTTAACTGTTTCGTTATAAGTTGCACTAATAGTACAAGTAAATAAATGACTTTTTTAGGAAACTCGAAAAGTGATTGAATTAGCGGAAAAGCCCCGGCAGGGGTCAATAGGGGAAGCCCCTTTCCTGCGTAGATAAGCCCCATCGGGGCGGCATATTTTGAGATAACTGGCCTCAACGGGGCTAACTCCAACCCGTTTCTTAGGAAAGAGCAGTACTATATAAAAGCGGATAAGCTACTCGCTGTAATCCAGTTCTTTGCCGAATGTCTCGTCCATGGTTGCTACTGACCAGAAACCAAGTCCGAAGCAAACGACCGCGACAATGGCGGCTGCTTCCAGTACACCGAGGCTGGGTTTCATGGCCTGAAACGCAGGAATCGTCAGTAGGGTAGTGGCCCGGACATTGTTGGCAACAGACGTGGTGGCTGTTGCGCGGAGGTTGGTGCCGAAACTCTCGGCGGTGATGGTCAGGAACATAGCGATGTAGCCGATACCAAAGCCAAGCGCGAGACAAACGGCGTAGAAGACGCTGGCGGAGGAAATGCCTGAAAACAGATAAATACCTGTAAGAATGAAGGTTAGCCCCATCATCAGGGCAATCGCTTTCCGACGCGACCGCAGGTATTGACTCAAAATGCCGCTGAATAAGTCGCCCACCGCCGTACCGATATACATAAACATTACACACCGGCCCGGCTGAATAGGCTCGGCAATGCCGATGGCTTTACCGAATTCATTGCCGAATGTGGCAAAAATGCCGATGACGAGATAGGTTGGAACGGCAATGCCCATGCAGCGGAGATAGCGCAGCGTCTGGGTCCGCCCCCGAAACAAAGCCAGTACGTTCCCCCGCGACACACCGGTTTCCTGCACCCGTTTGAACATCCCCGATTCGAGCACACTCACCCGCAACAGCAATAACCCTAACCCCAGCCCACCGCCAATAAAATAAGTTGTCCGCCAGTTGAACAGGGTAACGGTAAAGTAAGCCACCACGGCACCCAACAGGCCCACACTGGCTACCAATGAGGAGCCGTAGCCACGCAGACGAGGGGGTAAAATCTCACTCACGAGCGTGATACCCGCACCCAGTTCACCCGCCAGCCCCAAACCGGCCACAAACCGGAGTAGGGCGTAGACGTCAGGATCGCGGACAAAACCACAGGCCAGATTGGCCAGCGAGTAGGTGATAATGCTCCCGAACAGCACCGATAGCCGCCCCCGTTTGTCGCCCAGGATACCCCACAAAATACCACCCAACAGCAAACCTGCCTGCTGGAAATTCAGAATCCGGCCACCAACAAGGGAAATATCGGCTTCAGACAGGCCCAGGTCTTTTAGGCTCGGCACCCGCACAATGTTGAACAGCAGCAGGTCATATACATCGACAAAGTAGCCCAGCGCGGCTACAATGACCGGAAGAGCAAACAGCGGGCGGAGGGAAGTAGAAGAAGGCATACGCAGAAAATTGGCTAAAAATAGCAATGACATCTTTTGCAAAAGATGTCATTGCTGAGTAATCCATAAAAATAAGGTTCTGTTTGCAGTCTGGTTACCAGAACCGAACGTAGAGCACCGTAATGAGCATGACAATGATGACCGCCAACGCTGTTGCCGACGGTTTTAGTTTGAACATGCTTGCGTCAATGGCAAACGCTTTGGGGTTGATGGCCGGTCCTGTCAAACTGATCGCCACCATCAGCAGTACGGTGAAAACGAACGACCAGCCCATGCAAATCAGGAACGGAATCTCGAAGCCGCCGTTGCCATTCGGGAAGGCGGTATAAAGAATCGTTTCGTGGCCGAAGAGCGCGGGCGCGTAGTTGTTGAACAAAACAGCCAGCGCAAAACCGCCCAGAATACCGGCTACCGCAGCCGAACCGGTCGTGCGTTTCCAGAAGAAGCCCAGAATAAACACCGCGAAGATACCGGGGCTTAAATAACCCGTGTATTTCTGGATGAACGTGAACCCGCCTTCGCGTCCGATACCCAGCGCATCCTGCCACGTGAGGGCGATAGACAGCAGCATGGCCAGAAAAATAGTGATTCGCCCAACCCATACCAACTGCGTTTGGGTCGCGTCTTTTTTGATGTATTTCTGGTAAATATCAAGCGTGAAAATCGTGGAGATCGAGTTGGCTTTGCCCGCCAGAGAAGCCACGATAGCGGCTGTCAGCGCGGCCATCGACAAACCTTTCAGACCGTTGGGCAGGAACGAAAGAATGGCGGAGTAGGCATTGTCGGCGAGAAGTTTGCCACCCGGTGCCATCTCGTTCTGGAGACTGCCGTTTTTGTACAGTACATAAGCCGCAATACCCGGAAGCATAACGATTAGCGGCATGAAAATTTTCAGCAACGCGGCAAAGAGAATACCCGTCCGGGCGGTTTTCAGGTCGGCACCGAGCGCACGTTGGGTAATGTACTGGTTACACCCCCAATAGTTCAGGTTTACGATCCAGATACCGGCAAAATACATAGCTAAGCCCGGCAGCGTGAGGTATTTGTTTATATCGACCTGCGAAGTGTTGGGGCCGGGCTTCTCGAAAATCATGTGAAAGTGATCGTCGGCGTCGGCCATCATGCTGGAGAAACCGGCCATAATATCGTTGCCCAAACCGAACTTCTGACTCACCAGCGTGAGAGCGATGTAAGACGTTACCAGACCACCAATGATGAGTACGGCCACCTGAATGACGTCGGTATAGCCGATTACTTTCATACCGCCCAAGGTGATGATAACGGCAAAAACGCTCAGGCCAATAACGATGGGGTGGAACGAATCGGCCCCCACCAGTGTGCTGATTGCCAATGCACCCAGAAACAGAATAGAGGTTAGATTAACAAATACGTAGAGAAACAGCCAGAAAATGGCCATAATCAGGCTTACCGTTTCGTTATACCGCGTTTTCAAAAACTGCGGCATGGTATAAATGTGGTTCTTGAGGTAGATCGGCATGAACCAGATTGCCACGATAATCAACGCGAGAGCCGCAAACCACTCATAGACCGCAACGGCAACCCCAAACGTAAAGCCATTGCCCGACATGCCAATAAACTGCTCGGCTGAGATGTTCGAGGCAATCATAGACGCCCCAATGGCCCACCATGTCAGCGATCCTTCGGCCAGGAAAAAATCTTTTGTGTCAAGTTTGGTGGTCTGCTTACGTTTGTAAATCCAGTACCCGTAGCACGAAACGCCAATTAGGTACATGAAGAAAATAATGTAATCAGTTAGGTTAAGTTGGTTCATTGGAGCAATTAGGAAAACAGGGTTTGGAATAATTTCGTAAATAAAAGCGATAATTCTCTGAAAATATCCCTATTGCTGTTTAAAAAGCATCTTTTCGTTAAATCCAATCAATTAAACTGTTTGACCTTTTCAAAAAGACCTGTGCAACGGCCACATTTTGTCATTCTGACCGCAGGGAGGAATCTTAAGTTTCGTACTACCCAAGCTTGAGATTCCTCCCTGCGGTCAGAATGACAAAACAGTCACCTATTTCTACTTGTTAAACGTAAATTTTACACGTCCACTGCATAAAAAGAAAAGCACGAAGCGATCTCCGTGCTTTTCTTTTTCGTCTAGTAAGGTGGGGTGAAGTAGTCAGGGTTGGTCAGGCGTATCCGCATGATATCTGTCAATATCTGACCACTTCCTGACCAATCCTGACCATCTATTTAATGGCAATGAGCCGTGTGGGCTGCGTCGTTTCAGGCACGGGCGTTGAGAGAGTAACTTTGTGCTCTTCTACCTGAGTGCCCGCCAAAACGCGAAATGTGTAGACTCCATCGGCAAGCTGACTTATATCAAACTGCTGACGATATGCTTTCTGTTTGGAATTTCTGCCCGACACGGTTTCTTGAAACAACACTTCACCCGATGAGGTATTGATTAGCGCAAGTGTAATTCTTGGCTCCGACTGGTATTTCTCCAAACATAACCACAGTTTGGATGCATTGGCTGATGGAAACACAACAGCCTTAAAGGCTTTTGCCTGTATTTTATCGTCGCCAGCCATGGCGTGTGAGGATACAGATACGGTCAGGGTTAATAAGAGGGCACTGGCGAGTAATTTGATGGACGTTTTCATTGGGTTGAATTGATTAAAGTAGAACCTTTAGCTGTCAACACAATGATGCTGAAACATCGGCCCGCTGCTGTGCTTCTGGAGCAGCGGTTTAGAAAAATGATAAGCGGTTGCAGGTCACTCCACAAAGTCCAGATCGCGCCCGAAGGTCTCATCCATTCGGCTCAGTGACCAGAATGATAGCCCATAGACGATGGCTCCCAGCAATCCGGCTGCTACCAATGCACCTAATGAAGGCTTGAGGGCCTGAAACAGCAGCGTCATGGGGATGAGCGTACCCCGCACCACACTGGGCACTGAGGTCGTGGCGGTGTTGCGTACATTAGTGCCGTAGAGTTCGGCCACCATCGTCAGGTACATGGCGATGTAGCCGGTGCAGAAACCGGCCAGCAAACAAACGGTATAGATGCCCTCTACCGTTTCGATGCCGCCAAACAGATAAATGCTGCTGAGCATCATGCTGGAAATGAGCAGCCCGGTTATGGCTTTCAACCGTGATTTCAGCCAATGACTCAAGGGGCCGCTGAGCAAATCGCCCCCGGCCAAGCCCACGTAAATCATCATCACACAACGGCCTGGCTTCACCACTTCGGCAATGCCCAATGCCTGACCAAATTCGTTGGCAAACGTAGCCAGAATGCCCACCACAAACCACGTTGGCACCCCCACCGATACGCACCGCAGATACCGGATTGCCTGCGGCCAGCTACTGAAAAAGTAAAGCGGATTGCCTCGGATCACGTCGTTGTGCTCGGCTTTCATCCGGCTGAATACGCCCGACTCAAATACGCTCACCCGAAGCAGGAGCAGTACCAGACCCATGCCGCCCCCCACCCAGAACGCCGTTCGCCAGTTGAAATATTCGACGGTGAGGTAGGCCACGCCCGCGCCCAGATACCCAATACCCGCCACCATCGACGAGCCGTAACTTCGGATGGCTTTCGGCAGAATTTCGGCAACGAGCACCATAGCGGCCCCGATTTCGCCCGACAGCCCAACCCCCGCCACAAACCGCAGAAGCGCGTAGGTGTTCACGTCCTGCACAAATCCGCAGGCAATGTTGGTGAGCGAATAGGTGAGGATGCTCCCGAACAGCACTGACATCCGCCCGCGTTTGTCGCCCAAGATACCCCACAAAAAGCCCCCCAGCACCAGCCCGGCCTGCTGGCAGTTCAGAATAAACGTACCGGCTTTCGACACGTCAATCTCCGACAAACCCAGCGACTGTAAACTTGGTACACGTACGATGCTGAAAATGAGCATATCATACACATCCACAAAAAAGCCCAGAGCCGACACGATAACGGGAAGGGCAAACAGCGGACGGAAGGAAACGCGGGATGGCGTGAGAATGTCTGAACCGGGATTCACAGGATTTAACTGATTTTCAGGATTTTGCGTACGTTTTGTTACTGTGTTTAATTACAATAGGACCGCACTGGCGGACCGGCTGATTTTTATGATGAGTACGATTAAGTATGATTTTAGGTCTTACTCTTTCTGTTAAATTATGAAGCTGTTTAAACTTATTGAAATGATAGTGGATTAATTGATTTTTTGTCATTCCGACCGTAGGGAGGAATCTCTACCTTGACTAATACGGAAGGTTGAGATTCCTCCCTACGGTCGGAATGACAAAAACACGCTCATTTTTGACTCAAACAGAAAAGGTTAAACAGCTTCTATATTTAATCATAATTTGGGTGAATCATAGGAATCATAAAAATCAGCCGGTCCGCCGGTGCGGTTCTATTGTAATCATTCAAATCCTGAAAATCCCGGTTCAGACTCATTCTTCTAAATAATTCAAATCCTTATCGTGCGTTTCGGGGATGGTCAGGATAGAGTAGAAGCCGATGATAAAACAGATCAGTCCAACAACGGCTCCCGCATTGATAACGGCCAAAGAGGGTTTTAGGTAGGCGTACAGGCTGGTCATCAGAATAACCGTACCACGCACCATGTTTGGAATCGTTGTGGCGGCTGTTGCCCGGATGTTGGTGCCGAACTGTTCGGCCCCGATGGTTACGAACATGGCCCAATAGCCAATGCCGAAGCCCATTGCCAGACACAAACCGTATAGAACTTCCGCGCTTTGTATGCCGAAATACAGGTAAATCAACCCAAATACGAGCGCGATGGCCATGAGTAAGGAAACGGCTTTTTTGCGCGATTTCATGGCCTGACTGATAAATCCGCTGGCCAGATCGCCCGCAGCCAGCCCAACGTAGCACCACATGATGGCCAGCCCCGGCTGAATTTCTTCGGCAATACCGAAGGCCTTTCCAAACTCATTGCTGAAGGTTGCCAGTATGGCGATAACGAACCACGTAGGCAAGCCAATACCGATGCATTTGAGGTAGCGGGAAAGCCGGTCGGCGTTGGTGAAGAACGACAGAAAATTTCCCCGGCTAACGTGCTTCTGGTCGGCAACATCGCTGAACATACCCGATTCGACTACGCCCACCCGAAGCAGCAGCAAGCCGAAACCTAACCCACCGCCTACGAAGAACGCCGTTTGCCAGTCGAATAATTTGACGGTAAAGTAAGCCACCACCGCCCCAAAAAGACCAATCCCGGCCACGAGCGACGTACCAATGGCGCGTTTTTCTTTGGGCAACACTTCGCTTACGAGCGTAATGCCTGCCCCCAACTCACCCGCCAGCCCAATACCCGCCACGAACCGCATCAGCGCGTAATAGGTCGTTGGGTCCATAAACGTAACATTCTTCACAAACCCGCAGGCAATATTGGCAATGGAATACGTAATAATGGAACCGAAAAGGACTGACAATCTGCCCTTTTTGTCGCCAATAACACCCCATAAAATGCCGCCAAGCAGCAGGCCGCCCATTTGCCAGTTCAGGATGCTGGCCCCAACGGTCGAAATCTGATCGGGAGAAAGACCCAAATCTTTGAGGCTCGGCACCCGCACAATGCCGAACAGCAGCAGGTCATAAATATCAACAAAGTAACCCAGAGCGGCCACAATGACGGGCAGGCCGAAAAGGCTGGTTGCAGCGGTAGTCCGGGGATTCGGTTGCGGTTTTGAGGAAGCAGTGGGAACAGCCATTCGGCAGAAATAAAGATTAATTGAGTCAGATAGTTCTGCAATTATACGAAATGGCCAAAGAAGATTATGGCAAAAGAGATGACAGGTGTAGGACAAGATTTTTTTTTAGACAGGATTACAGGATTAGAATTGAATCAAATCCTGTAATCCTGTCTAAAAAAACGGCGGGTGAAATCAGTTGAAATTTAACTTGTCCTATACCAAAATGACCTATACGAAGAAATGCCGGATAAAGTCAACGGGTTCTACCTCATCCGGCAGGGTTGCTTTCGTTATTCGCTTTCGGGGATTTAGGGAATCAATAACCGGCGAAATACCACTAATTTTGCAGGAATTTGTTAGCGGCTCACCTTATGCCGCGTGGCTGTTTGCTATCTAACAGCAACTATGAAGTCTTCTGCGTTAGTCTGGCGGGTTGCCTGCCAGTCAGTCAAATTTTATACAACTTGATGAAAGTAACCCCCGTTTATTCACATCCATCCGAGATAGGCGAAGGCCGCAAGTCTTACCGACAGTACTTTATAGTCATCTGTGCGTTTTATTTGATTGTGGCCGGTGTGCTGGCCGTATTCGTCAAATATGGGGTCATGGATGAAGATTTTCATCTGGAAAACATCCGGCCTTTCGTCAAATTCGGCGTAAATCAGTCAACGCTCTATCATTTCGTACCGCCAACCGGCGTAGGCAGTCACCTCTGGTTTGCGTTCTGGATGTGGTTATTTCCGGGCGTCACGTTCGTCGGCCTTCGGGTCATTACCTGTGTCGCGTTGCTGGGGTTGGCGGGCTGTGCTTATTTTCAGTTAAAGACCGTTTCGGTTGCGACGCAATACATTATTCTGGCAACGAGTTTGTTCATGCTGGTCTGTCCATATTTCTTTTTGAGCGTCTCTACGGTTATGACCGAAGGTCCGGCTCTGCTGTTTTTGTTTGCGGGATTGCTGCTGCTATTGGTTTCACGACTTCAGCGATTGCTGCCTTTTTTTCTGGGTTGCCTCTTGCTTGGCCTGACCACCATTGCCCGGTTTTATTACATTCCCTTACTACCCACTCTGTTCGTTGTTTTGCTTCTGTCCGATTGGCAGACGCACGGTTTTACCGCAATTTTAAAAGACAGGCTGCTGTTTTATGTTGCTATAGGCGTGAGTTTATTACCCTTAGTCGGCCTGATTTTGTTGTGGGGCGGATTGACGCCACCGTACTTCGAGCAATGGTCAAAACTGCGTTCGGGTATCAGTTTCAATGCGCTTCGGCCTTTGTCGGCACTGGCACTAACGGGCGTGTATGTTGCGCCTTTCGTGCTGCTGAACGTATCCTGGACATCCAAATTGTTTGTGCGGACCCTGTTATTTGTGGGGTTACTGTCGCTGGTTTTGGCCTTGTTTCAGATTAACCTTTTCCACGATCCGTCTTCGGTCGATGACGTAACCAGCGGCCCCGTTGAACACACGTTGCAGCTTATAAAAGCAGGAAGCGAGCTGGGGATGACCTTTGGGCTGTTCGTGGTTTACAGCCTGAGTTTTCTGAGCCTGGCTCTTGTTATACAGCCGCTGTTTCAGTTTATTATGAGGAAAGATTTTTCAGATAAGGGGCTTGTATTCTCGGTCGTTTTTGTGGGTGCCTTTATTGCGTCGCAATCGTTTGTTGGCGGGAATCACCCGTTTTTTGAGCGGTATCTCGTTCACCCGTGGCCGTTTATGGGCTACATTATTGTGCGGCTGTTTCCCCATTTTCTCAATCCCCGTACCTACTTCGTTCTGGCCGCTTATACGACGTTATCAGTTATGATTCTGGTGAAATGGGGCGTTTACTAAGCCGACTGCAACGGTGTTTGCTCATCCGGTTCGGTGGGTAGCCTAACGACCGGTGCTGGACGCAGAATGGGTATAGGCTGAGGGAGTGTCTGGTAGACAGAATAGGCCGTTCCCAATGACCAGACTTTTAACCCAACGCGGGCAAAAATCAGTGTCTGCTGGATAATAAACATAATCAGAATCGTCAGCCAGCCGCTCATCAGAATCGCTTCGTCGAGCAGGAAGTAAATGCCGAACAGGCCCGCGCCAATCAGAATCAGCAGCCAATATAAACCATAGGTTCGGCCCATATTCCGCAGCACCAGCCGACCGGCCTTCCCGAACGCCCGCAAGGCGTTGTGCTCGTCTTCCCGAAACATCAGCACTTTTGCATAATCGCCGATGCAGAGCAGCAACGTAGCGGTAAGGGCAAATAGCGCGAAAAATACGGCTCCAATCCAGAACAAACCGCGTTCGGTAAATGTATCGCTAACGGCAACGCTCACCAATGAACCAATAACAAGCCAAAGTCCTGCACCCACCAGTACGAATAGCAGTGTAACGCTAAAAAGACGCAAAAACCGGCCAAAATAGTGGCTACAACCCTGCCAGAACATACCGACGCTGAACCGGGTATTGGGTTGCGAGAAACGCAGTAAAATACCGCCCGCCAGAAAAACGCTCAGAAAAACATACAGAATTCCCAACCAGCGGCCAACGCTCAGAAGCGGAGCAATGGCCCGTTCGCTGCGGTGCATAAAATCGGAATAAATCGTGTAGTCGAAGCCGTTCAGCAGATTCAGAAAAGCTAATGAATTCTGGTCTTCAGTATTCAGCGTACTATAAAAGGGTAGCGCAGCCAGCAACCCCAGTACCAGCGTAAGGCCGTAAATCAGCCACAGGAGCCGGATTGAACCAAGCGTTTGCCGAAGGGCGATGGCGAGTGAATTCATCAGAAAACGGGTGGGTTAGCGTCGGGTGAGGTGAACTCGTTGTTTGGGCGTGCGACCGGTTGCCCACTTGCCTGACCGTTTCCAAGCAGAGGATGCTCCGTCCTGATTTTTTGCTGTAAGGTCAAAAAACCGTCGATTAAGGCTTCGGGGCGCGGTGGACAACCCGGCACGTACACATCTACCGGGATAATGCGGTCAACGCCTTTTACCACGTGGTAGCCGTGCTGCCAGTAAGGCCCGCCACAATTGGAACACGACCCCATCGAAATTACGTAACGGGGTTCGGGCATTTGTTCATAAAGACGCCGGATTCGGTCCGCCATTTTGTAAGTCACCGTGCCCGAAACGATCATAATATCGGACTGCCGGGGCGAAGGGCGCGGAAAAATGCCGAACCGTTCGAGGTCGTAATTGGCCGCAAAAGCCTGCATCATTTCGATGGCGCAACAGGCCAGTCCAAAGCTCATAGGCCACATCGACTTCTCGCGTGACCAGTTCAGGAGTTCTTCGGAGTGCAGCATAATGACGCTGGCTTCGCCGGTTTTATCGGATAGTGAGGGAGCAGTCATATTACGGATTGTATGTAGGCAAACGATTAATCAAATCCTGCTGATATCGGGTTGTAAACGGCTCTAACTGATTATATAAGCTGATTTCAGGATTGTTTACGTCGCGCGGACGGATGACCCGGCTTGTCAGATTGCCAATTGCCGATCCTACCAGCAAACCAGCCGCTGCTCCACCGGCGGCAGCAAATGTTAGTGTAAGGCCGTAGGTTACGGGCGTGCTGGGTTGGTTTTTTTGCAGCGATTTATTCGACAAATAGCCAGTGAGTAATCCGCCAATAATAGCCCCGCTAATTAGCGCATTCTTTTTACTTTGCCGATGAATTACCACTTTGCGAATGCCGTCCAACGGAATTGGGCTTCCCCGCCTATGGTGTTCGTTGCCTAAATAAAGATAGGAATCGGTAATATTTACCAATAGCCCCCGAAAGCGACTCCCGTCTTTCATGACAACCTTACTCCTATACACATCAACAGTCGGTTTTTGTGCATATGCCGTAGCGACTATTGACAGACTCAGAAGCGTTGCCATGTACCAGTGGCGTAGCAGAAACAGGCTCAACGTTTATAGCGTTCGTTTACCTGCTGATACAATTGAGCCGGTACGTTGGTTTTCATGGTCGGGATTTTGGGTTGCGGTTTCACCCAGTCAAGATAGCCTTTCGCCCACACATAGGCAAGTCCCAGTGCCAGAATAACAACGAACAGAACAGCCTCGGTGAGCGCGAACCAGCCCCACAGACCGTTGGTTGCGTTAATCAGTCGCTCCTGCCCAAAGACCGTAGCCCAGGGGAATAAAAAGACCAGTTCAACATCGAACAGGACAAACACCAGTGCTATGGTATAAAACCGAATGTTGAACTGTACATTGGCATTGCCAACCGGCTCTTCGCCCGATTCATAGGTGCTGTTTTTCTCGATGTTCGGCCTATGCGGACGCAGCATACGCGCCACAAAAAGCACAACGGCAATGAACGCGAAAGCCCCCAGAATAAACAGCAGAATGATACCGAAGTGGGAGAGCATACAGTTTGTTCGGTTTCGGTTAAGGAGATTTATTTCAGGTTACACCGGGATAAATCCCGGTGCAAGTGATTGGTACAGTGAATGATGACTTGCACCGGGATTTATTCCGGTGATATGTCATAAACCCAGATTTATTTCTTCTTTTTGGGAAACAGGTTGTACACCAGTGACACCTGTACGTTTCGGTTATAATAAGACGCTGTTGGTTCGGGCGAGACGTTGGTAAACCCATTTACGTAGCGAAGATGTAAGCTTAATTTACTGAGCATATCTAAAAAATCGTAATGAATGCCCACCACTAAACTTAGGTCGTTTTTGGCACCCGGCCCTGTTTCCGAGCCGGAATTGAGCGCGTAACTGAACTCAGGACCGGCTAGCAGCGTCAGCCCTTCGGTGGGAATATACCCCAGCAAAACCGGCAGGCAGGCGTAATAATAGGAATGCTTTGTGGTTGACCGTCCGCCAACCTGCTCCTGCTGAAACGTACCGCCTTTGACAGCCAGCAAGGCTTCGGGCTGAAACACCAGCCGGTTGTAGCGATACCGGTACATAACGCCTAAATTGGGTTGTAACGCCCGTTTGGGAATATTAAGACTGGTTCCTGAAATAGATACCTGTGTGAATGAAGCACCGAATTTCAGGCCAAAATGACCACCAATCGGTTTGTCGCTTTGGGCAGATGTGAGCAGAGGAGAGAAGGCAAAAAAGCAAAAAAGTATAAGACGATATGTGTACATACAGGACTGTTTAAGGGCAACGAACCGCTCGATAACGAGGTTTTCCGAAACGTCGGACCGATACAAAATTGGTTAAAAAAGTTAAGAAATCGCCGGGAGCTTTGTGTGCATACACGACGACAGGGTTTTTGTATAGACAGGATTTACAGGAAAAAACAGGATTTTTTGAGCCAATCAATCCTGTTTTTTCCTGTAAATCCTGTCTGAAAATTAATTCAGCCGGGGGTCAACGGGGTAATGGGCAATGGATTTATACTCGCCACCCATGCGTTTGAGCACCTCGCGCCAAAACTCATTGGTTGGCGTATCGAACAGAAAGTCAGCTTGAGTGCGGCTGATAATCCAGGCTTTCTGGAGCAGTTCAGCATCTAACTGACCTCCGTCCCAACCCGAATACCCGATAAAAAACCGAACATCCCGGTCCGTGAGCGTCCCCAGATTAACGGCCTGCTTGATTTGCTCAAAATCGCCACTCCAGTATAATCCGTCCACGATGCAGATAGAACTGTCAATCAAATCGGGTCGGCGATGGATAAAGTGGAGCGTGTTTTGCTGAACCGGACCGCCAACAAAAAGCGGCAGATCGGGGTGAATGTCTTCAATAACATCGCTGAGGTGAACATCCGTTAACTGATTCAGTACCAGTCCAAACGTGCCCAGCGTGTTGTGTTCGCAAACCAGCACCACGCTGCGTTCAAAATTGGTATCGCCCATAAACGGCTCAGCAATCAGTAAATCTCCATTTGTAACGGTTGATGAAGGCGTATTCATGGGACATAATGGCAGTTTATGGTTTGTATAACAAAACGTCTTTTTGCCGGGCGATATTGACTTAAAAACTGTTAAATCAACAATGCAGAGCGAAATAGTGTTTGTTTGGGCTGTGGCTAATTGCTCGGAATGTAACATCGGGTTGAAACCCGGTGCAAGTGATTGGTGCAGTGAAGGATGACTTGCACCGGGTTTCAACCCGATGTTACATTCTAAGCACCCGCACCTCAAACGGACGTAACGCATCAGCCTTGTCGGTATAATTGGACAAAACCTGCCTGCCCGGTCTTATGGACGTAGCCAATTCATCCGGCAGAACGGCACTATTCACCGAACAATTGGCGATAATCTGAATACGCTCACTGACCAACTCGCGCTCAAATGCCCAGATTATTGAATGGTCGGGCAGCAAATCCCGATATGTACCCTCATGCAGCGCGGGCGTTTGCTTTCGCCAGCGGAGCAGTTTCTTGTAAAAAGCCAGCACCGAGTTTGGATCAGCGAGCTGATTGTCTATGTTAATGGACTGATAATCAGGGTTTATCTTCAGCCAGGGTTGTCCGCTCGTGAAACCTGCATTCGGTGCGTCGGACCATTGCATGGGTGTTCGGGCATGGTCGCGGGCAATTCGGTTGGCGGTTTCTAAAAATACATCGGCGGGGTAGTTGCCCGATTCGACCAACGTCTGCCAGGCGTTTCTTACCTGAATATCATCATACTCTTCAACCGAGTCGAACGGGCAGTTTGTCATGCCAATCTCGTCGCCCTGATACAGGCTGGGTGTGCCGCGCTGGGTGAATAAAACCGTCGCCAGCAACGTAGCTGATTCGTAGTGATAGTGCTCTGGATCACCAAATCGGGAAAGAACGCGTGGGTTGTCGTGGTTGCCGAAATAAATATTCTGCCAGCCCCGTGCCGATGGTTTGGCATCGTTCAGAGCGGTATTCCACTTCGCAAAAATAGCCTTTAGTTGAAGTAGCGTAAACTCGGGCGCGGGGTCAACAAAACAGTGTTCATCGCGCGGAACGGCATGGTCGAAGTGATAAATCATATCTAATTCGTGCCGGTCTTTGCCTACGTACAAATTGGCCTGCTCCGCCGAAACGCCAAATCCTTCGCCCACGGTTATGCACGAATCGTAGCGGCTAAGGACTTCCCGATTCATTTCCTGCAAAAACTCATGGATACGCGGGCCATTGGCGTGAATCGTCAAATCGCCGTACCGCCCGGCGGGATAATCCGGGAAATCAGGGTCTTTCGACAAAAACGGAATCACGTCCATCCGAAAACCATCGACACCCTTATCGAGCCAGAAACGCATCATCTTGTAAATCGCCTGCCGCAGCGGGGGGTGCTCCCAGTTCAGATCGGGCTGTTTTTTGGCAAACAGATGCAGGTAATATTCGCCCGTATGTTCATCAAATTCCCAGGCCGGACCCGAAAAAAACGATTTCCAGTTATTGGGTGGGGTAGAGCCAGTTCGCCAGATGTAATAATCGCGGTATGGGTTGTCTTTGCTTTTTCGGCTTTCCTGAAACCAGCGGTGCTCATCGGAGCTATGATTGACCACCAGATCCAGAATCAACCGCATACCGCGCTGATGAACGCCCGCCAGCAACGCATCGAAATCGGCCATCGTACCGAACTCCGGCATAATGGCTTCATAGTCAGAAATATCGTAGCCATTATCAGCATTGGGCGACTGGAAAATGGGACTTAACCATAGAATATCGACGCCGAGATCGGCCAGATAATCTAATTTAGAAATAATACCGGGCAAATCACCGACGCCATCGCCATTGCTATCGGCGAAGGAGCGCGGGTAAATCTGGTAAATAACGACGTCTTTATAATTCATGGTCAAATATAGCCGGAGCAACTCATTGACCCGATTTCAGGAACGATGGCATCGCTTATGTTTCTGTCATAGAAAAGAAAACTCAAACTTATTTACATCTTCTTTTACCGAAGAATTCACGACTCTTTTGTCATTCCGACCGTAGGGAGGAATCTCCAGTTTGACTATTACGAAACTGGAGATTCCTCCCTACGGTCGGAATGACAAAAAAAAGCCGAAGCATGAGTCACCCTGAGAAGTTCATACACTTTCTTCTTTGATCCTGTGAATCCGAGCCGGACTGGTGGCCCCAGATGTAATCCTGTCAGAGTTGAATGCGTGTTCTTGCGTTATTATTTCCCAAATTTGTCCTAAACTAAAACTGAATGATGGAAAGTCGAATGCATGACCGGCGGGGGTTTCTTCAGAAAAGTGCATTTGCCACACTGACAGCATTGGTCGGGACAGATATTGTATTTGCCGACAACATGCCCCGGAATTTTACGCCATTAGCATTAGATGCTGACTATGACCCGCTTAAAGGAAAAATTGCGGGCATGAAAGTGCTCGGCGACAAACCCTGGAATGTGGAAACGCCCCTTCATTTGCTGGATGATGCCATTACGCCCGTCGAGAAAATGTTTATCCGCAACAACGGTCTCGTTCCTGCCGAACCCATCGACCCCGCCACCTGGACGCTCACCATAAACGGCGAATCGGTAAAAGCGGCAAAAACCTATACGCTTGCTGATCTTAAAAAACGATTCACCGCACATACGTATCAACTTGTTCTGGAGTGTGGCGGAAATGGACGGTCGGGGTTTGAGCCGCAAACAACGGGTAATCCGTGGGATCAGGGAGCCGTTAGTTGCGCTGAATGGACGGGCGTTCGCCTGAAGGATATTCTGGCCGATGTGGGTCTGAAAAACGATGCCGTGTATATTGGCTATTATGGCAAAGACCCGCACCTGAGTCAGGACCCGGCCAAAGTTGCCATCTCGCGCGGGGTGCCTATCAAAAAAGCCCTCGAAGATGAAACCCTGATTGCCTGGGCCGTTAACGGACAGCCAATTCCGCTGATACATGGCTATCCGCTGCGGCTGGTCATTGGCGGCTGGCCTGCTTCGGTGTCAGGTAAGTGGCTGCATACCATTGCGGTACGTAACAAAATACATGATGGAGCAAAGATGGAGGGGCACAGCTACAAGATGCCTGTTCGTCCGGTCGAACCCGGCGAAAAAATTCCGGAAACGCCCGAAAATTTCCGCATTATCGAGTCGATGCCGGTGAAATCGCTGATCACGTATCCGAAAACCGGAGCTGTAGTTGATCTGAAAAAAACGCTGTCGCTGCGGGGTCATGCCTGGGCCGGAGATCGGGCCATATCCGACGTGCAAACGTCAATTGATTACGGCGCTACATGGCAAAAAACTAAATTGCAGCCGCCCAAAAACCGACTGGCGTGGCAGCATTGGTCCGCCGATGTTACGTTCCCGCAGGCGGGTTATTATGAAGTGTGGGTGCGGGCAACGGACAGTAGTGGCGTTACGCAGCCGATGGTTATTCCGCAATGGAACCCCGGCGGGTACCTGAATAATGCCTGCCACCGAATTGCCGTAAAAGCTACATAAAGACCTACGCGTTGAGACCTATACCGTTTCAAAAACGGTATAGGTCTGTTTATCACAATTCAGTATGAAAATCGCAAAAGCCATATTTTTAATCGGAGTCGTCGTACTTGGTATGGCGAGTTTCCGAAACGGTTCGACGCCCCGGCAGACGTCGATTTCAACAAGCGCGGTGCCTGTGGCGGATACCGCAAAAATTGACGCTGAAACCGGAATGGTCAACGACCAGAATCTGATGCTGGTAAAATCGCAATGCACGGCCTGCCATTCGTCGAAGCTTATTTTACAGCATCGGTTCACGCGGGAGGGTTGGCAGGAACGCATCCGGTGGATGCAGAAATACCATAAACTTTGGGATTTGGGCGAATCCGAAAAGGTTGTACTGGATTACCTCGAAAAATATTATTCGCCCCAATCGGCTGGTGCCAAAATCTATTCCCGACGTGCCCCGCTGAAAAACGTCAACTGGTATAAACTCGATACACCGTAACCGATTTTTGTCATTCCGACCGTAGGGAGGAATCTCAAGCTTGACTAATACCAACGTTGAGATTCCTCCCTACGGTTGGAATGACAACTAATCAGATCTAACTTTTCTATGCTTAGTGACCCGATTCAGTCCGTGCCTATTCGAACGGAAAAACGTATTTGCGAAGTTGCCTGGTTCGATGATTTGTGTGGGGGCGACACCGCTTTTCTGGGCACCATCGACCCCGAACGGCGCAGCACGTACGCGCACTGTGCCGACATTATGAAAACTGCCGACCGGCTGGGCTTCGAGAATATCCTGCTGCCTACGTCGTATGTTGCCGGGCAGGAAGTCATTCCGTTTGCTGCCGCGATGGCTCCTCAGGTCACAAACATTTCGATGCTGGCCGCCATTCGTACCGGCGAAATTCATCCGCCCATGCTGGCCCGGCATATTGCTACCCTCGACCACCTGCTCGAAGGGCGGCTCACGATCAACATCATCAATTCCGACTTGCCGGGGTTGAAAGAAGACCACGAATTTCGTTACAAACGGTGCGAAGAAGTCATCGAGATTCTGAAACAGGCCTGGACACAGGACCGCATCGAATTTGCCGGGGATGTGTACGGTAAAATCAGCCTAAGCACCGCCCCCGTAAAACCGTACCAGCAAAATGGCGGGCCGCTGCTTTATTTTGGCGGCATTTCGCCCGGTTCCAAAGAAATCTGCGCCAAATACTGCGACGTGTTTCTGATGTGGCCCGAACCCGAAGAAAATATTTATGCCACCATGCAGGACCTCAGCCAACGCGCTGCCCAACATGGCCGTACAATCGACTTCGGTTTGCGTATCCACGTTATCGTGCGCGACACGGAGGAGGAAGCGAAGGCATACACAAAAACGCTGATGTCGAAATTTGATGCCGACGTAGCCGCACAGTTGAAAAGCCGGACGCAGGATTCGCAGTCGGCGGGGGTGTTGCGGCAGGACGAACTTCGGAAACACGCCGACCCCGACGATTTCATCGAACCGATGCTCTGGACGGGCATTGGCCGTGCCCGGTCGGGTTGTGGCGGAGCGTTGGTGGGTACACCGGCACAGATTATTGCCAAACTGAATCGGTACATGGATATGGGCATCCGGGCATTTATTCTGTCAGGCTACCCGCTCATTGAAGAATGCGAATTGTTTGGTAAGCACGTGCTACCCCATCTGCCAAACGTCAAGTTGTCCGTCGAGCAGGGGCGCATACCCGCCATCAAACCCGTTGTGGCTCCGATAGTGGGGGAGTTGCAGGCATGATAATGCAAAAACCTTTTGACGGGATTACAAGGTTGTGTTGACGGTAAATCCTATAATCCTGTCAAATTCAATCAATACATACGTGAATTGGTAGTTCGGCTAATTATTACCAGATTCGCGAATTGGATACCCACCCACTTACTAATAGACTATTAGGTCTATATACTGAATGCTTAAATCACTAAGTACCGTTGACCTGATTGTGGTCATTTTGCTGCTATTATTTCTGGTGATAGCCAGTATGTATTCGAGTTTTAAAAAGAAATCGTCCGAGGAGTATTTTATGGCGGGCCATTCGCTCAAATGGTACTCGGTGGCGGGGTCTATTTTCGGGACAAACATCCATGCCCAGCAGATTATCGGTATGATGGGCGTGGGGTATTCCATCGGATTTGTCCAGAGTCATTACGAAGTCTGGGCCGTACCGGCTATTCTGATCCTCGTTTATGTTTTTATTCCCGTGTATCGAAAACGGCAGTTTTTCACGCTGTCGCAGTTCCTCGAAAACCGCTATAGTGCCAACACGCGGTTAGTCTATACCGTGCTGATGATTACGTTTATCATGATTCAGTTGATTGGCGGTTTTTACATCGGCAGCCGCACGCTGGGCATTCTGTTTGAAGGAACTTCGTGGGAGCCGTCGTATTTGCAGGGTATTCTGGTTATTGCTTTTGTTACGATTTTATTCACCGTTTTTGGGGGTATGGAATCCGTCGTGATTGCCGATAATATCCTGACCGTCATTATGATTATTGCGGTCTTGCTGATGGGTACGCTTACCTACATGCAACCCGAAATCGGCGGTTTGTCGGGCTTATTGAAATTAGACCATGCCGATGCGAACAAAATGCACCTGTATCTCCCCGCCAATCATCCCAAACTACCCTGGCTGGGCATTTTTACGGGCCTGACAATCCTCAACTTTTTTTACTGGACAACCAATCAGTATCAAGTGCAGCGGGTGCTGGCTGCACAAACCGACCGCGATGCCAAATTGGGTTCGCTGGCGGCTGGATTTCTAAAACTGCTCATTCCGTTTTTTTCTATTGGGGCTGGTTCAGCCGCGTTCTACCTGTTCCGAAGCCGGTTTGGTGAGAATGCCATCAAACCCGACGATACGTTTCTGACGCTTCTAAAAACCGTTGTGCCCGTCGGTTATGGGTTTGTGGGGCTGATTCTGGCGGGTCTGATGTGCGCCATTTTCTCCGCTATTTATTCGATGATGAACTCCGTTTCCACGATGCTGGCCTACGATGTGTTTCGCAAATACCTGAAAACCAATGCTTCGGACCGGCAAACGGTACGGTTTGGGCAGGTGGGCGTTTTTGTGATGTGCGCCATCGCGACAATGTTGGCCTATACCACCTTCGACCCGAAATCATCCGACAACTTTTTCCTCATTTTAGCCAACCAGACCTCGTATCTAAAGCCGGGCTTGGTGGTGGTGTTTTTCTGGGGAGTGCTCTGGCGAAAAACCAATCCGACGGCGGCTGTTATCGTTCTGATGAGTTCGCCATTGATCGGTTTTGGCTGCGATTGGGTGTATAACAACCTATTGGTCAACTCGCTATGGGTGCGCGAAACGTTCGGCGAAACGCTAAATTTTCTTTACCGTGTATTCCTGATTTTCCTGATTGGATCGGGCCTGATTGCGGTTCTCAGTCATTATTTCAACAAGCGAACCGGACGCGTCAACGACCACGATCTGACGGTTTCTATTCAGGGAAGCGGAACGGCACTGCTTCGTTTTGTGGTCATTCAAGGGCCATTTATTGCACTTGTTCTGTTGAACATAACCACTCCACAAACGGCTTCGTTTCCGGCAGCTCTGTTCACCATTGGTTTGTTCTGGTGGTACTGGAAACGGGAAAATGAACCCCTGCGGTTTTATCAGTCCGATATTTTTTATGCCGGTTTATTGACTGGTGCAATGGTCTGGATTATGTATTATTTCGCTTAAAACAGAACACAGATTTTATGATTGCTATGGTTTAAAATGATCTCACTTCATCATAACAATCATAAAAATCTGTGTTCTACTTATCGTGAAAAACCAATCCTACTTTCCTTCCCGAAATACGTTCCAGCAACGGCCGGAGCATTTGGTTGGCGTTCCGGCTGGTTTGGTTGAGAATCCCGCCGTCCAGAGCCGATTGCTTTACCTGCCGTTCGGCTTTCCGGTAGGCATCGCTCACCAATTGCGATTCGCTCAGGAAAGAAAACCGGGTGTCATAAACCCGTGACCGTTCGTGGTTAATCTTCCAGCCGCAGAGTTCGGGTTTGGGCAGTTGTACCATAACCGAATCGCCATCCGTGGTAATGTCGGCCATCGTGATTTTTGTCAGGTCGATACAGCCCGTCGCTTCTCCTTCAACAATCAATACAGCATTTGCGTTGGGCAGAAACGTGTTGACCTGCTCATGCTCGACAATGTCTTTGAACGTATAGCTGACTAATTCGAGCTTCCCCAACGCTTTTATCTCTTTCAAAACAATGCTCTGCGTCGTCTTGTCTTCCCGACGAAACCGACTCATAACCGCACTCCCGCGAATCTGCTCCCAAATGGCAATCAGACCCGCGATTAACACGGCAAGGAGCAGTAAACGAAACAGTGTTTTGATGAGATTTGTCATGTTGAGTGAAAATGTTGTGTTCACCTCTGTTGAGCATAGTCTTAGACTATGCTCGGGTGGTATTGATCAGATTATCCCATATTACACCGGTCAGAGACCGGATAACACTTGAGCGTAGTTAAAAACTACCGCACCGGCGGACCGGCTCAACTGGGCGAACTATAAAACAAAAAACTCCCGAACCGTCTCGGATTCAGGAGTGTCAATGATTTGTTATCTATGCTTAGACGTGTTTCGGTTCGTCGGTTGAGTGCTTTTCCAGGTCGAACAGATCGTTTAGCACATCGATAAGTGTTTCGGCTTCACCGCGCTTGCAGGCCGCTTTGAGTTGCAGAACGGGCAGTTTGATGATTTTCTGCATGATGCCCCGCGTAATTTTGTCCACTTTTTCGGACTCGTCCGGGGTCAGATGCTTCAGATAGCGGGCAATCTCGTCGCGACGAATCTGCTCCAGCGCGTTTTTGAGCTTATTGATCGTTGGCGACACAACCATCTCCTTCGACCAGTCGCCAAACTCGGCAACGGCCTGTGTAATGATCGCTTCAACCTTCGGAATAGCCGCCAACCGCTGATTCAGGGCCTCGTCGGTCCGGTTGCGGATGTGGTCGATGTTATAGACCAGCACGCCCGGAATCTGTTCAACGGCCGCATCGACGCTGCGTGGCACCGATAGGTCGATGAAATATTTGAACGTCAGTACATTAACGTCATGCAATAGCGCGGGCGTAATCAGCGGTTCATCGCGCATTACCGACGAGATGATGACATCGGCCCGACGAATTTCGTCGGTTAGGTTAGAAAAGTCGGCTACGCGGAAACCGTGTTGCTCAGCCAGCGTGTCGGCTTTCGCCTGTGTGCGGTTGCAAAGCGTAATATTGCTTAGTTTCTTAGATTCAAGATTCTTACAAACGTCGGTGCCAATTTCGCCTAAGCCAATAACCAGTACGTTTGGGTTTTGACGCTCACCAATCAGTTCGTCGATCAGCTCTACCGCAGCATACGAAACCGAAGCGGCTCCATCGCGGAATGGCGTTTCCTGGGCTACCCGTTTATTGGTGAAGAAAATCGTGTGCATCAGCCGGTGCAGAAACGGCCCGGCCATGTCCAGATCCGCCGACCATTGGTAGGCCTGCTTCACCTGATTGGGAATCTGCATGTCGCCCACCACCTGCGAATGCAACCCAACACATACCTCAAATAAATGCCGAACGGTCTGGTCGTGATTGCCGAAAAACTGAAAATAAGGCAAATACGTATCTGTATCGGTCAGTCCTTTTTCGATGAGCAGCAACCGGGCAATGTCAGTATTCAGATCCTGTTCAAAGGCGTAATAAACTTCGGTGCGGTTGCAGGTCGAAATAACAAGCAGATCGGTCAGCCCGAAAAAATCCCGCAGCCGCAGCATTAACCGCTTGGCTTCGTCTTCGTTAAGTGCAATTAACTCACGCACCGGCAGAGGGGCCGTTTTATGCGATAAACTAATCGTTTTGAAAGTGTCTAACATTGTGGTAAATCACGCAAACTGGCTCAAGGCCTTTACAAAATTACGGCATAATTACCGGACATATACACGTCCGATGCAAGCACTTTGCTATTTAGAATTCATCCAAATAATAGGCCTGATTCTTCGCTCAATCCTATTCAATAAATTAACGTTTGTGGTGTGTAGGCGGTTCAGAGTTGCACAATTAAACCACTTTTACCGTTTACAAAACAGGATAATTGCCATCCCCGAAGGCAATACGGGTAAACGGGCTGTTTAGTTGCTGGCTGGCTCTACATTTGTACCTTAAGAAAGCTGTTTTTAGGCAACGGTTGTTTATCTCGCCAAACAGCAAAAGACTATGCTAAAGTCATTTGATATTTATAATCAGAACAATGTTCTGAAAATTATTGTGGCCCTGAATCTCCTTCTGGTTGGAACGGGGTCGCTGCTTTACACGAACCGGCTCATCACCAAACTTGAGGCTCGTGAGGAGCAGTACGTACAACTCTATGCCAGAACCATTGCTTATTTAGTCGATAGCAGCCATGTCGATGCCGGTGATCTGACGTTTGTTACCAGCGAAATTCTACAAGCGAATAAAACAATTCCCGCCATTTACGTCAATCCAGATGGGCAGATTGCCATGAATCGTAATATTGATGTTCCTGTTGACTACACACCTGAAGAGGCTCAGCAATTTCTACGTCAGAAGATTAGTGAAATGCGTAAAAACCACATGCCATTACCCGTTGAGATTGGCAAAAACGAGCGTGGACTGGTGTATTACAACAACTCAAATCTGTTACGTCAGCTAAACTATTTTCCATATGCCTTACTAACCATTCTGGCGGCCTTGAGTGTACTGGCCTATCTGGCGTTTAGTTCGTCGCGACGGGCCGAGCAGAACCGGGTTTGGGTGGGTTTGGCGAAGGAAACGGCCCACCAGTTAGGTACGCCCATGTCGTCGTTGATGGCCTGGGTAGAATACATGCGCTCCGACCCGGACCAGTATGACGGCTCCATTACCGACGAGATCGAGAAAGATGTACAACGGCTGGAGACAATCACGGCCCGTTTTTCGAGCATCGGCTCCATCCCAACCTTGAAAGAAGAAGACGTAAACGAAGTTGTCCGGCAGTTTACAGACTATCTCGCAAAGCGCATTTCGACAAAGGTGAAAATGAGCGTGACCAATCAGCTACCACCGGGGCAACGGGTTAAAATCAACAAATTGCTGTTTGAATGGGTAATCGAAAACGTCTGTAAAAACGCCGTCGATGCGATGAAAGGCGTTGGCGAACTGCGGCTCAACATGGTGTCTCTGCCGCATCAGGAAGTAGCCATCGACATCACCGATACGGGCAAAGGCATCTCGAAAGCGAATATGCAGAAGGTATTTTCGCCCGGTTTCAGCACGAAAAAACGCGGATGGGGTTTGGGGCTAACCCTTGCCAAACGGATTGTGGAAGAGTACCACAATGGTAAACTCTACGTCAAAAGTTCGGAAGTTGGCAAAGGCACAACCTTCCGTATTGTGCTGAATGGCAAGTAGAAAACTACCTTATTGGATTGGAAAAGGTACACTAACTGTGTCTGTTTCAATCACGTTACTGACATTCAGGCTGCGGTCCCGAATCTGAATCTGGAACTTAGTCGGATAGCGCTGAAAGCGATTACCGTATTGATAAATTTGGTAGAAATCCAGCGATCCTTCAATGGCACCTTTCGGTTTCCCTTTAGTCAGGTCAGGAACATAAAGTGTGCTATTTTCCTTTTGAATCAGTTCTACATATTTGTTATCGATTAAACGAAACGTACGAATCCGGTAACTACCCCAGCCGCCATTCGACGCATAGCGGTCCTCATCAACTTTGGGAAGGGGTATGTTATCGCCAATGTTGCCGTCGCCGTCTTTAAAGCCAACGGTAATCACCACAGAGTCCCGCTTGCCTTTGCCGACGCCTTTACTGGCTTCGATGGTGTAACGAAATACCCCTTTAAAGTCAATAGCGGGGGTGTCTGAATAATTCGGTTCGTTGAAACAAGCCGATAGGGTAAGGGCTACGCCTACCACGAAAAGATACGGTTGAATTAGTTGCCGTCGCATACTGTTGTATTCGTTGTGCAATAAACGCTTTAGTTACTTTGTCTTTTTTATCAACACTCTCCGCCGACATGGCTGCACGCAGGCAGTCACTTCGGCAACAGATTCTGACGCTGAGTGCCGGTCTGCCAACCCGTCACGCGTTCGAGCCGTTGGCATTGGCTGTTTTTCGTTATCAGGCCGCTAAAAATCCGGTTTACTCAGCCTACCTACACCACCTGAACATCCGGCCCGAATCCATAACTGATCTTCGGAAAGTGCCGTTTATGCCAATTGGCTTTTTCAAAAGCCATACGGTTTTAACGGGTTTCGATGGTCAGCAAGAGTCGGTAAATCTCGCTGAAACGCTAACGTTTATCAGCAGTGGCACTACCAGCCGCGAACAAAACAGCCGCCATTTAGTGCCCGACCCGGACTTGTATAACGCCATCAGCACCCGGATTTTTGAGCAGACCTACGGCCCGCTCAGCAATGTTCACATCCTGGCTTTGCTGCCGTCTTATCTTGAACGAAATAACTCGTCGCTGGTGTATATGGTTCAGCAATTTATGGACCAAAGCGGACGCTCGCAAACCAACTCAACTCAGTCTGATTTCTTCCTCAATAACCACGACGAACTGACTAATCGCTTACGTTACCTCGCCGAACATCTTGACAATAAGCAAGTTCTGCTGATTGGGGTCACATTTGGCCTGCTCGACTGGGCCGAATCAGACCGTGATCTGTCGTTTTTGGGTCAACTCGACAACCTGATCGTTATGGAAACGGGCGGTATGAAAGGCCGACGGAAAGAACTCCTGCGCGAAGAAGTACACGACATTCTGACCGGGCGGCTGGGCGTCCGCACGATTCACTCCGAATATGGTATGACCGAACTGCTTTCGCAGGCGTATTCGGCGGGTGAGGGCGTATTTCGGCCAAGTGCTACCCTGCGGGTCATCCTGCGCGACATCAACGACCCGTTCTCGCTTTATGCCAATAATAAGTCTGGCGAGCGTCGAACCGGCGAGCGTCGCACCGGCGGCATCAACGTGATTGATTTGGCCAATCTGGATTCGTGTTCATTCATTGAAACCCAGGATTTGGGTCAATACGTTGATAATGAAGGCGGATTCCGGGTTATCGGCCGTTTCGATAACTCCGATGTGCGGGGGTGTAATTTAATGATTGGTTGAGTGGTTGATTAGGTAACTGGTTGAATAGGTGTATGCGCCAGCTATTCAACCAGTTACCTAATCAACCACTCAACCACCGACACTACGCGTACAGATTCACATCGTCCAGCGAAATCTCGTCGCCACACATGATGATTAATCGCTCGATAACGTTTCGTAACTCACGGACATTCCCTGTCCATGGCAGCGATTGCAGGTAGTTCATGGCATCGTCCGTAAGGTCTTTTACAGGCGAACCATACTCCGTAGCGATGTCGTGGAGAAACTTGTCGGCCAGAAGCGGAATATCGGAACGCCGTTCGGCCAAAGGCGGTACGTGAATCCTGATTACGCTCAGGCGGTGGAATAAATCCTCGCGGAAATTACCGTTACTGATCTCCTGCCGTAAGTCTTTATTGGTAGCTGCAATAACGCGCACGTTGACCTTAATTTCCTTGTCGCCCCCAACGCGCGTAATTTTATTTTCCTGCAAGGCCCGCAGCACTTTGGCCTGTGCCGACAGACTCATATCGCCAATTTCGTCGAGGAACAGTGTACCGCCATCGGCCTGTTCAAACTTGCCGACACGCCGGGCAGCGGCTCCGGTAAACGCGCCCTTTTCATGTCCAAATAGTTCACTTTCAATGAGTTCGCTGGGAATGGCCGCGCAATTGACTTCAATAAGTGGTTGGTTTGCGCGGCTGCCTTTTTCATGAATCTGCTTGGCGACCATCTCTTTGCCGGACCCATTCGCTCCCGTAACCAATACTCGTGCTTCGGTTGCGGCCACCCGGTTTATTGTGTCCTTTACTTTCCGGATTGGTTCCGAATCGCCGACAATCTCGTTCAGTTTATAGATCCGTTTTTTCAGGGTTTTCGTTTCCTGTACCAGCTTGGACCGCTCAATGGCATTGCGGACGGTAATGAGCAGGCGGTTCAAATCGGGTGGTTTGGTGATAAAATCGAAGGCACCTCGTTTGGTTGCTTCAACTGCATTTTCGACGTTACCATAAGCCGAAATCATGACAATCTGTACGCTTTTTTCGGCTTCGCTAACCTTCATGAGTAGTTCCAAACCATTCATTTTCGGCATCCGAATGTCGCACAGAGCTACGTCGTAGGTGGTGCGCATAATCATCTCCAGCCCTTCTTCACCATCCTTCGCTTCGTCAACTTCGTAGCCTTCATATTCTAAGATATCGCGCAGAGCCGCCCGAATCGGTTTTTCGTCGTCCACGATAATCAGTTTGGCCATACAACAGGGATCAGTTTAAACAATGGATTAGTATAGGCCCGAAAATAGGGGATTTTGAACCGGCATACGTTATAGAGGAAGGGAAATTTCATAAAAAGGCTTTTCTTTTTCATAAAACATGACCGCAACACACTGCCGTCCTGCGTTTATCTGTAATCAGATAAGAAAACGGTTAATCTGTGCGTCCGCAACCCATACGCAGAAATTTCGTTCTACATTTAACCACCTTTTACTACCCCAATACACCGATGATTGCACGTATTTTGCTGATTTATTCGCTGCTGACCCTATTGGCTTTGACGGCTCCTGCCCAATCGCGCCGACGCACACAACTGACAACTCCCCAGAATAATGGACCTGTGCCGGTTGTGGCGGCTCCGCAGGCGCGTCTGCTGGAAAGCATGGTGATGAATAGTTCGCTCTTGAACCAGGCCGTCAAGTTCTCGATTTACCTGCCGCCCGATTATTACGTCTCCAACCGTCGCTATCCAGTCGTGTATCTACTTCATGGCTTAGGCGATAATGAAACGGGCTGGGTGCAGTTTGGTGAGGCCGACCGCATTGCCGATGAAGGTATCAAATCGGGGGAGTTACCGCCCATGATTATTGTGATGCCCAACGCGGGTGTTACCTGGTATGTCAATGATTATCAGAACAAAGTGCGCTACGAAGATATGTTTGTTCAGGAATTGATTCCGCACATCGACTCGTCGTTTCGCACACGCACCCAACGTGATTATCGGGCTATATCGGGTTTGTCAATGGGCGGTTTTGGCTCCTTGACGCTGGCCATGCACCACCCCGATTTGTTTAGTTCCTGTGCAGCCTTGAGCGCGGCCGTTCGCACCGACGAGACATTCGCGGGCACTCCCGACGAACGCTATAATACGGTGTATGCACCCATATTCAGCGGTCCCGTAAAGGGGCAGGATCGGCTGACGCTGGCCTGGAAACGAAACAGCCCCATTACACTGGCCCGTTCGGCTCCGGAAAGTGACCTCACGAAAGTACGCTGGTATCTTGATTGTGGCGACGACGACGCGCTGACAGTGGGCAATGCCGTATTACATATTTCGTTGCTGGAACGTAAAATTCCCCACGAATACCGCGCCCGCGATGGCGCCCACAACTGGACCTACTGGCGCACCGGCCTAACCGATGCCCTCAAATTTATTGGGGCGGGTTTTCATAAATAAGGTCGACAATAAATCGGGCGGGAACCCGCGATTGGCAACTATGCTAATCGCGGGTTCCCGCCCGATTTACAGTTTATGTCGATTACTGCCGTTTTTGAATGGGAACAATAGCTTCCGTTTCGTCCCACACCAGTACCATCTCTGCACCATTGGTGGCGGGCCTGAAGCTAATGTAAAACTGCTCTGCTACGGGGCTATGCTTGCGTGAGGCAACCGGCACGCGCAGCACGTCTTTGGTTTGATCATAATTGGTGCCCCACTGCCCGGTTTCGCTGTTGAAAATCGCAATCCAGCCATCCTGCGAAGGAATGGTCCAGAGGGAGTATTCGCCTTTATCCAAGGGCTGTCCGGCTACGATAATGTTCTGGTCGAAGTCGATCACAGTGGCTTCGTTGGCACCTGTACGCCATACTTTCCCGTAGGGCACCAATCCGCCGAAAACTTTACGGCCTTTTTTGTAGGGCTGACAATAATCAACCTTGATGCTCAGTCCGTTCTGATCAATCTGAGCAACGGCTTCGGGGCTGCTCGATTTGGTCCAACTGCGTAGGGTAAAGAAGCCAACGAGGGCTATAGCGGCAATAATGCCGAGGATGATGAGGATACGTTTCATGGATATTCAGTGATTTTAAACTGACAGGCTGCAAGGTATGAAGATTTTGTAAGTTGCAGACTTTCCCGCGTTACCCACCAATCAGAATGTCCAGAATTGACTACCCGCTTATCTATCCAGACTTTCGCAGAAATGAAACAGAACCGTCTGGTGGATATGTTGAGATGCATATCACACATGCATTCCATGAAGCTGCTAAGAATGTTGAAACCGCAATTTACTTAGCAAAATTAGGTTTTAAAGTACGGCTGTTACCTATTACAAATGAGCCGAATATAAAAAACCCCGATGCTTATTTGATTGATGAAGACATCGTAATTGAATTCAAACACAATAGTACGCCTACCGCATCGGCCATTGAAAATGAATTAAGGGATGCAAAAAAGCAAGCCAATTACGTTCTGTTGCACATCAAGAGTGATCTGACAAAAGGGGCCTTAATGCGAGGATTACGGAGCTGTATCCACCGTGCAGTGAATCTTTTAGAAGTCTGGATCATTTTTAGAGGATAACTGTATTGCTTTACGCCTGAAGAAGTTCGTAATGAGACGATAGAGCATAAAATACAATGAGGTGACGCTAAAACCGGCCGGTTGCATCACCTCAAGGAGGGGTCGAGGATCTCTCCCCAACCGTTGCAAAGATACGAAATTGTAAGGACAAATAACAGAGCAAAAAACAAATTTACGCCGTTTCCTTCTTCAGCTTATCGCGCAGTTGAAACAGTTCGTCGCGCAGGCGGGCCGCTTCCAGAAAGTCGAGGTCTTTGGCCGCGCGTTCCATTTTCGACTGCGTTTCATAGACCATTTTTTCCAGATCACCCTTGCCCATGTAGCGTACTACCGGATCGGCGGCAATGCGAATTTCTTCGGGTTCTACATAAAAATGCTTCACCTTCGAGTCGGCCACTTTGGTTTGGCCCATAATCGCTTCGCGGGATTTAAACACAGTCATTGGCGTGATACCGTTGTCCGTGTTGTACTCCAACTGAATGGCCCGGCGTCGGTTGGTTTCGTCGATGGCTTTCTGCATCGAGCCGGTCATGGTATCGGCATACATAATGACTTTGCCGTTGACGTTCCGGGCGGCCCGGCCAATCGTCTGAATCAATGACCGAATGTCGCGCAGAAAACCTTCTTTGTCGGCGTCCATAATGGCTACCAGCGATACTTCGGGCAGGTCAAGCCCCTCACGTAACAGATTAACACCCACCAGCACATCGAAGTTACCAAGCCGCAAGTCGCGCAAGATTTCGACCCGGTCGAGGGTTTTAACTTCAGAGTGAATGTAACGGGTTTTAATGCCCACGCGGTCGAGGTACTTGGTCAATTCTTCGGCCATGCGCTTGGTAAGCGTCGTAACCAGTACCCGTTCCCCCGCTTTGATGCGACCGTCGATGGATTCGAGAAGGTCGTCAATCTGGTTCAGGCTGGGCCGCACTTCAATTTCGGGGTCGAGCAAGCCGGTTGGCCGGATCAATTGTTCGACCACAACGCCCTCGCTTTTACGGAGTTCATAATCCGAGGGCGTGGCTGATACATAGATCGATTGACCGCATAAATCCTCGAATTCCTGAAACGTCAGCGGGCGGTTATCCATTGCCGACGGAAGCCGGAAACCGTAATCGACAAGAGCTGTTTTTCGGGAACGGTCACCGCCCCACATCGCCCGGATTTGCGGCAGTGTGGCATGACTTTCGTCAATCACCATCAGGTAATCATCCGGGAAATAATCGAGCAGGCAGAACGGTCGCTGACCCGGTTTTCGCTGGTCGAAATAGCGGGAATAGTTCTCAATACCAGAGCAATAGCCCAGTTCGCGCATCATTTCGAGGTCGAACTCGGTACGTTCGCGGATACGCGTGGCTTCCTGCTCCCGCATCTCCGATTCAAAATAACGAACCTGCGATACCATGTCGTCCTGAATCTGATACATAGCATTATTGAGCGTATCGCGCCCCGTTACAAACAGGTTGGCCGGGAAGATTGTAACCAAGTTCTCATCCGTCATTTTTTTGCCCGTTTCGGGGTCAATACGCTGTATAGTTTCGATTTCATCGCCGAAGAAAATGACCCGATACGCGAAGTCGGCGTAGGCAACGTAGAGGTCCACCGTATCGCCTTTAACGCGGAAATTGCCGCGCTGAAATTCACCTTCTGTCCGGCTATACAGAATGCTAACCAACTGATGCAGAAACTGGTTACGGCTCAAGTTCTGGCCCACGCCAATGTGCACAACGTTCCGCTTAAATTCTTCGGGGTTGCCCATGCCGTAAATACACGACACCGACGCCACCACAATTACGTCGCGCCGACCGCTCATCAACGCCGACGTTGCCGACAGCCGCAACTTGTCGATTTCGTCGTTGATGGCAAGGTCTTTTTCGATGTAGGTGTTGGTGGTAGCAATGAACGCTTCGGGCTGGTAATAATCGTAGTACGAGATGAAATACTCGACGGCATTTTCGGGGAAAAACTGCTTGAATTCGCCGTAAAGCTGGGCCGCCAGTGTTTTGTTGTGGCTCAATACCAGCGTCGGGCGGTTGGTTTGGGCAATGAGGTTGGCTACCGTGAAGGTCTTGCCGGACCCCGTTACACCGAGCAGCACTTGCGACGGTTCGCCTTCGTTTACGCCCTTAACCAACTTCTCAATGGCTTTCGGCTGGTCGCCGGTCGGTTGAAATTCTGAGGTTAATTTGAAGTCCATTAGCGTTGATAGTAATCTGGCTAATTTACGAAAAACCGGGCTGAATTACAAGGAGGTTTTTAACGTAGATGCTGCATTCTCATAACCCATCAATCGAAAACACATCGAGCGTGGTTTTTTGAAAATTTCGCACGCGGGCGAGTACGGAAGTTCCATTGCTGTCGCCTTTCGAGTTGGTGTTGCCTTCAATCGTTTCAACCACATCGCCCGATATGGCCGTAATCAGGCCTGTATGGAACCAGTCCTTCGTTTGAGATGGTCCGTTAACAGCATTGCGTAAAAGAAATACGTCGCCGGGGCGGATGCGTTTGGAGTTTTTTCGCAGAACGGTACTGTCGATCAGCCGGTTATTTTTCTCTCCATTCAGGGCCAGCACGTCACAGCTAAGGGTCCGGGGCATTATATCGGTAAAATGGCGTCCAAATTCCGATGCTGACTGGTCCAAAATTGTCTGTACAAAACCCATGCACCATTTGAAGGGCGAACCATCGGCCAGATCGCAGTAGCTTCGTACCCACGGACCCAGATTTTGGGCATCGTTGGTTTGAAGCTCGGCGGAGCGTTGTTTAAGATGAACCTGTGCCAGTTGGACAACGGCTTTGCGGATGTCGGCACCGGTGGTTTTTTTCTGAAACGCTATGGACAATGGCGTGCTTAATCGGGCGAAGAGTTCGGGCGTGACTACACCCGTTTTAGGCAGTTTACGGAGGACCTGAAAATTCTGAACGGCTCGTTCGGTGGCGGGGCCAAACTCGCCATCGAGGGCGGTGTTCAGGGCTGCGTTTGGGTGCTGAAGTGCGTTCAGGCAAAGCCATTCCTGCACCCGCCGGACGTCGACTCCGGTAGTGCCTTTCTGAAGGGTAGAGACAAAGTGTAGTTCGGTTTGAAAGGCGGTTTTCAGCATAAGGAAAGTGCGTTAATTCACACAAAAGCCCGTTGGCTTTATTTCCTACGCGTTCAGATTTATTTTGTCAAATTGCTCGGATAATCAGACAGTTAACTCCCGTTTCAGCATAACCAAAATGCCTTTTGTACCGCCTTCATACCGATTTAAATCAACCGTAGAAACGACTTCCCAGCCTTCCCGACCGAGTTCATTCAGTTTATCCGTTAACGCCTGTCCATTAATTTTTTCGCCCCGGAAACCTCCAGCAGCCACGTCTAAAATGCGGTAGTCAAATCTTTTCACGGGTTAGCCGTGGTTGACATTAAAGTTCCTCAAATCGTTCAATCAACCGATCCGGGTTTTGGCGTACATCAAAAACGGTTAATATAAGCACGTGTTGCGAGTCAATGATGCGATAGATAATTTTATGATATCCTTCCAGTAAATAACGAGGTTTACCGGAGTGCTCCACCAACAGAGGTTCCATCTGACCAATCTCCAGAAACCCCTGTTTCAATAAATCAACCCGATCAATAATACGGCTCACAATTCTGTCAGCTAATGATGGCGAGTGGTTTGCATAAAATTCATAAATAATTTGCAAATCTTCCAGCGACGGATTAGTCCATGTAATGCTTATTTGTTGCTCCACGTAGTAATCAAATTTTTTACGTCTTCATGATTGGTTACTAAACCGTTTCGATAGGCTTCTTCAGCGCGTTCAATTTTTACTAAAAACGCTTCTTTACTCATTGGTTGACTCGGGTAGTCAGTTAATGCAGGCTTGTGTAGTAAACTGGCTATTTCACGTAACAATAAGGCATCATCGGTTTCGAGCACCTTTTCAATGACTTTGATTTTCTCTTCAGCGGCTGTCATAATGTACAAAAGTTAAGCTTTATCAATTAACCACTCAGGAATAATTTGCTGATATTTAAGCAAGCTGTTTTTACAAGCTAAATCAATTTTATCGTATGCTTGTTGCTTGAAAAAGTTTCCATCGGGCAGAGTATGAATTAATGTGATAACGATTTTAAGAGATTTTTGGCGAAACGGTTTTAAGGCTGTAATCTCTCTATATTCTTTATCATACTGATTTCGATATAATTCTTTATGAGCTTCATTACAGTAATTCCCCCATAATCTTATTAACTGAGAGAAAAAGTGATACGTATCATTGTTAAGAGTGAGAAATTTTGAATAATGTCGGTCACATTTTTCCTGAAGGTCTATTAAGCTATTTATAGACCAATGTGTATTCTCATATTCATACCGTTGCCACATTATTTCTTTCCTCATAAAACATTCGTTCAAGATGTCTTCTGTAAGTAAAAATTCATGCCGTATATCCTGCAAAGTTTTTCCATTACCTTCAATCCTAATTGTTTTAGGTTAAGTATCAATGTTGTTAAATCAGCAGAAGTAGACATCATATTAATTAGATTATCCAAGCTCTGAAAATCCATATAATATGCATTTATAAAAAAGCCTCCACATTTCCGCAGAGGCTCTAATATAGGGAAAATACACAAAACTAATCAACCGACGCTGCCTTCCAGACTGATTGCCAGCAGTTTCTGCGCTTCGACCGCAAATTCCATAGGTAATTGATTGAGTACTTCTTTGGCATACCCGTTGATAATCAGGGCTACAGCCTGCTCGGTTGGAATGCCGCGCTGGTTGCAGTAAAACAACTGGTCTTCGCCAATTTTCGAGGTCGTCGCTTCGTGCTCGACCGTGGCCGATGGGTTGTTTACTTCTAAGTACGGGAACGTATGCGCTCCGCACTTATCCCCCAGCAGCAGTGAGTCGCACTGTGAGTGATTGCGGGCGTTTTCGGCGCGTTTCATTACCTGCACCAAACCCCGGTACGAGTTCTGACTTCTACCCGCCGAAATCCCTTTTGAAACGATCCGGCTTTTGGTGTTTTTGCCGATGTGAATCATTTTGGTGCCCGTGTCGGCCTGTTGCATGTTGTTTGTGACCGCTACCGAATAGAACTCACCAACAGAGTTATCACCTTTAAGAATCACCGACGGATATTTCCACGTAATGGCCGAGCCGGTTTCAACCTGTGTCCAGGATATTTTAGCATTCGGTCCATCGCAGATGCCGCGCTTGGTTACGAAATTATAAATCCCGCCTTTGCCTTCCTTGTCGCCCGGATACCAGTTCTGCACCGTCGAGTATTTGATTTCGGCATTGCCCTTCGCAATCAGTTCAACTACAGCCGCATGAAGCTGGTTTTCGTCACGCATTGGAGCGGTACAACCTTCGAGGTAGCTAACATACGAGCCTTCATCGGCAATAATCAGCGTGCGTTCAAACTGGCCCGTTCCGGCTGCGTTGATGCGGAAATACGTCGACAGTTCCATGGGGCAGCGAACGCCCTTAGGAATATAACAGAACGAACCATCGGTAAAAACAGCCGCGTTGAGGGCCGCAAAATAATTGTCTTTGGCGGGCACAACAGACCCCATATACTTCTTCACCAGTTCGGGATGCTCATGTACAGCTTCCGAAATGGAGCAGAAAATAATGCCACGCTCGGCAAGGTCTTTCTTGAAGGTTGTGGCTACGGAAACCGAATCCATAACGGCATCAACCGCCACGCGCGGGCGTTCGCCGGGGGCTGTGTCAAAGGCACCGTTGCCGGTGCTGTCAACCACACCCGTCAGGCGTTTCTGCTCCTGTAGCGAGATGCCGAGCCGGTTGAACGTGTCAATCAGTTCGGGGTCAATTTCGTCGAGCGAGTTAACCGTTTTCTTCTGCTTGGGAGCCGAATAGTATTTAATGGCCTGATAATCAATCTTTGGGTAGAAGACATTGGGCCATTTGGGTTCGGTCATTTCCTGCCACATCCGAAATGCTTTCAATCGGTTTTCAAGCAGCCAGTCGGGTTCGTTTTTCTTGGCAGATATAAAGCGAATTGTCGTTTCATCGAGACCTACGGGGGCCTCATCGGCCTCAATCAGGGTCTCGAATCCGTATTTATATTCGGCGTTGGTTATGCTTTCTAAAATGTCAGCGTCCTTGCTCATAGTCTCGGTTAATTACGTGGTATTTTACGCCACTGCACTGTATTTTTAACAAGTTACCGGGTAGGTACGTTCCGGGCAGGTTGGACAAATATCGTAAACTTTCCGTTATTTCGGGCATCTTATTACGTAAAGCCTATCTACTTATGGCCCCGCCCCGGCGTCGCATCAACATTGAACTTTTACTTGGCATATCGGCCACCTTTCTGAGTTTAGCCGCGCTGATTGTTTCAATTTTTCAGACCCGAATTGCCCGCGAACAACAGCAGGCATCGGTATGGCCGTATATCCAGACTATGGGTTCAAGCGTTGACAAAGAGTTTCACTATGGTTTTGGTAATAAAGGCGTAGGGCCAGCTATTGTCAGGCAATTTGAGCTTGTGTACCGTGGGAAAACATACCCCGATATAAAGACCTTATTTTGGAAACAGATTGGTGTTGTCACGCCCGGTGGAAAAGGATTTAGCAGCGTCGATAAGGGAGATGTTTTCAAGTCAGGCGAAGATATCGATTTGTTAGTCGTTACCCAGAGTGACTCCGTTATTCAGGAAGTTTCAGAAATGATTCGGGATACGTCATTTCACCTGCGCATTCGCTATGCTGATGTATATGGCAATTGCTGGCAACTCGACGGCGATAAAACGACGCCGTTGGGCAAGTGTTCGGAAAAGTAAAACACCACATGGCCGTACTCAACTACAGCACAGGCATCCGGTGAATTGGCAAACACCAGCCAAGTTTATCCCGGACATTGTGCCCGTGTCGGATCAGCGACGGCTCCGACCCGATGCGTCCAGACTACGCAGGGCAAAGTAAAAGGCGATGACGTAAATGAGTTGGTTTCCCGCTCCGGCCCAGTCCTCCTTAAGCGTTGTTCCGAACAGCAGCACACCGATAAACAGCCCACCGGCAAAATACCCCCATTTGGTGAATTGCCCGCCCAGCAGGATCATGATGCCAATTGCCAATTCAACAAACGGAAGCGTGTAGAGAAAGGCTCTGGTCAGAAGGGCGGGCAGGATAGTGCTGGCAAATCCGGCTTCTGTTTTCGTAACAAACGCGCTTAGTTTGGGAATGCGTACCAGCCCATGCATCAGCATATTAATGCCCAGCCCCACCCGCAGAACAAGCTGAGCTAACTGGCTATTGCTCATTATCTTCCGCTTCTATATCGCCTGCTTCGACCGCTTCTTCCGCCAGCAGGTCGTCGTTTGCGCCATTGGCCCCGGTATCCGACTCGTTGACTTCGGCTTTTTGGGATTCGGGACCCTGTGCCGTCATCGGACTTAGGTAGTCAATTTGCGAGACGCCCGTGTTGGCTTCATCGCCCTGTACCATTTTGGTGATAATGCCCTGGTTTTCGTCGTCGGCAGGGTTGTATTCGTTGTCGTTCGGGTTCATATCGGTATGTGGTTTGTTGTACTATCATAACCCGGTAGAATAGTGAAAGGTTAGACTTATTCGATTACCCGGCCGTCAGCCATTCCATCCTGTTGCTCGCTCTATGAAACTGATTCTACTGCTTATCAGCCTTTTCGTTGCCTTTACTGCTCAGGCGCAGACGTCCCGCGAGCCGCTGTTTACGTCGTTCGACGGGACTAAAATTCACTATGATATGCTGGGCGAAGGCAAACCGGTCGTGTTGCTGCATGGCTTCATTACGAACGGCGAAAGCTGGAAACGCGCCCCCGTCCGGCAGGCACTGGCCGACGCCGGATTCAACGTAATAACCCTCGATTTGCGCGGAAACGGTCAGTCTGATAAACCCCATTCGGCCGGGGCCTACCAGGATAATGCGGAAGTGAAGGACGTAGTGGCACTCATGAAACACCTCGGCCTGACAAATTATGATGTGGTCGGTTACTCGCGCGGAGCCATCCTGACGGCCAAATTAATGACGATAGACAAACAGGTACGCCGGGCCGTGATGGGTGGTATAAGCGTCGACTTCTCAGACCCGAACTGGTATCGTCGCCGGAATTTTTACGAAGCCCTGACCAAACCCGGCAGCCATCCTGAGTTGCAGCCAGCCGTTGATTACGCCAAAAAATCGGGTGCCGACACCGTTGTTCTGGCCCGCTTGCAGGAGTTTCAGCCGGTAACCACGCGGGCTGAACTGGGCAAAATCAAGGTGCCGCTACTCGTTGTCAACGGCGATGCCGATAAAGACAACGGAGACCCGCAAACGCTGGTCGATGCGGTGCCGGGTTCGCGGTTGGTCATCGTGCCGGGCGATCATGGCGGGGCCATGCGAACACCGGAATTTGCCAACGCTGTCGTGGCGTTTTTGCGGGAGTGATTGATAAATGCATTTTCTGTTATCGGAAGAGATGTCATCTTTTTAATGACTGTCCCACTAAAGATGACATCACTTCCGATAACAGAAAATGCACGCTGGGATAAAGCCTTACTCACGATCTGCCTTCAGGAAGAAAAAACCACTCACTCCATTCGCAATCAGGGCAATAGCCGGATAAATAATGAACATGGCGAGGCCACCCGCCGGGCTATGTTTACTGGCTGTCAAACTACCTTCCACCAGGCCGTACAAACCGAGCCATGCCGCAGCAGCAGCTACAGTGCTTAAAATCCACTTCAACAGGTATTCCGGTTTCCGTTCCTTGATTATCAGCGGGATAAACAACGAATTGATAAGCTGACCGACGTAATAAGCAACCACACCGGAGTAAATACCATCTGGTTTTGAGTACGTTAAGGCTGGCCCCCATTTCACCCAGATATAAAACGTGACGGGTAACGTAATGAACCAGAATCCGGGTCGGGCAACGGCGGGATGGACTCTGAAAACCAAATACTGCGCCACCGTTACCAGAATAGGAAAGAAAAGGATTATTCCTGCCCAGCCCGCCATCCAGCTAAATAGGTATGCTAATACAGGCAATACAATCCAGCGAAAATGCAGGTTTTCGTGCCATGTGTAGGAGTCGAATGTGTTTTTCATGATCTCATTTGGGAAAAAGCAACAGGAAAAACAGAACGGTGAAACAAACGCTCAGCCACGGACTCAGGCCAAGCCGATACGTTCGGATGAAGTGCTGCCCAATTATGAGCGCACAGCCGCTCAGCACCAGCCCCGACCAGCCAACGGTCACGCCAATGGCACTTATGATGCCGCCTACCAACAGGCTCATGCCGAGGTGACCGGCATAATCCAGCATGGTTTGAAAAAGAGTATCAGAATGGGTACTGAACAGGTATAGGCAGACACTAACAAGTTGAGCGACCACTAAAAGTAGAGCGGCCGGTAGCCATACCGGGAAATGTACGATAGCGAAAAGCACCCCAACAAAGCCAAAAACGACCAGTATAAAGGCGAGCCGATAGCTGGGTTGGAAGTCGGGCTGAAGGTCCAGCAGGTTCCAGCGGCCGGGTGCCGAGGTGATGATAATTCGGCGGTTGTAGGAAATAAACGCGTAAAGTTTTTGCAAAATGCTTTTGACCCAGTTCATTGATAACAGGCTTCTAATCTGTTTACTCCGCTGGCTAATGGCGTAAATCCACGTATCAACGCCGTAGAGTGTTTCGCCCCCGTCGAGGTCGATGAGCGGTATTTCGTGCCGGGCGCGTTGGCTGTCTAACCGGGTAAGTAAGTCTTTTTGCGTGAGTTCATTATTGCCAATCCGGCTTAGGTTGCCGCTGGCGTCGGCAGCCACCATCCCCTTCGTATAAAGCCTGCACATTGGGCAACTCGCGTCATATACAATGAGCTTTTTCATAACTTTATGTATTTTGAAATTTCAGAAACAATTGAAAATAACAATCAAAAAAATATCATCGGAATACTTTCAGGAACTGCCCCATCAGCCAGTTTTCTTCCGCTTTGATAACGGCATTCAAGGTATTGTCGGCAAAGCCCACTACGTTGCTCAGTCCCGCCATAACGCGCTGGAATTCCTGTGCTTCGGGCGTATCGGCGGGGATGGCTTTCAACTCATTCAACACCTCGACAACGGGCGTGATCTCCCGCCGACGCCGTTCTTTGGCGACTTGCCGGGCTACTTTCCAGATGTCTTTTTCAGCCACAAAAAACTCCCGTCGTTCGCCCGGTTTCAATACTTTAAAAATCAGACCCCAATCCATCAAATCGCGGAGGTTCATGCTGGCGTTGCCCCGCGAAATCTGCAATTGCTCCATCACATCTTCGGTCGCCATTGGTTCGGGCGCGATGAGCAGCAAGGCATGAAGCTGCGCCATCGAGCGGTTAATCCCCCACTGCGTCGCCAGTGTGCCCCACGTGTGAATGAACTTGTCTTTTGCTTCCTCGAATGTCATGGGTCAAAGGTAAATGCTTATTTCTAAACTTTCAAAAACTTTTGAAAGTTTATTGGAAATTGTAGGTCTGTTAGCAATGTGCAAAATTGATTGAGTTAACCCCATCGGGGTGTTATGTCAATAGAGTAATGTTTCGGGCTGGTCTTCTCAGCCCCATCGGGGCGATATACAAATCGGTTTCTTTTAAAACATATCGCCCCAATGGGGCTTTTCCACGCGGTGGAGATCAATTTTCTATTGACCTGTCGCCCCGCTGGGGCTTTTTCGCTGGTTTAAACAACTTCTGAGGTTAAACTAATCCCGGAATACCCAGCCAGTCGTTTGGATTGGGGCAAATAGCTAAAAATTTAGACCGGTCGGCTATGGAGCACACGCCGGGGAAGTCGCCGGATAGGCCGAGCATATCGGTCATGAGTTGAAAATGCAGGTGCGGAGGCCAGTCGCCATTTTCGGGGTAGGGACCAATTTCGGCCAGTTTCTCACCCGCTTTAAATTCCTTTCCCACATACAACCCTTTCAGCGAGTACCGGGTCAAGTGACCGTAGAGCGAGTAACGTGGCTTCCCAGCCGCGTTACGGTGTTCCAAGATAATCGTCGGGCCGTAATCACCAAAATTGTTATTATCCTGAAAGCTATGAACGATGCCATCCATCGGAGCAAAAACGGGCGTTCCGGCTTCGGCCCACAAGTCAATGCCAAGATGAATTTCGCGAGGTTCTTCGGAAGCACTGAAATGCGCACTTCGGCGGTAAATGACCCGGTGTTCGTTATAGCCGCCAACCCCCACTTTCGCTCCTGCCGCCCGCAACTTGCCGAACACATAGTCGGTAAAGGCCGATGTGTCGGTCAGGTCGAGAGTGGGTTTACGGTCGGTGGCGAGGTCTGGGTTTGTGGCTGAAAAATCCAGAATTAAGTACGGGTCTTTCTGGAAATTGAAGGGAAGAAGCATCATTAGGAAAAGCAGATGGAAACAAGCTTGTCCGAAACTTAATGAACTTTGATTTAAAAATGACAATGCCAGACCGACACAAGGTATTTAAGAGACAGAGAACCCCTTTTGACTAAACCAACTTACGTGACTCAATGAAACGGAACATCATAATTTTAGGATTATGGCTGAGTCTAATGCTGCTGCAAAGCTGTGTGGACAAAACGGTAACCATTACCCAGCCCGGCTTTTGGAGCCGAAAATCCCAATTTGAAGGTGTGGGACGAAGTGCCGCCGTTACGTTCACAATTGGTAACGTAGCCTATACAGGGACCGGGTCGAGTGTTGCTAATCAGTCACTTGCCGACTTTTGGAAATACGACCCGGCTCAAAATTCCTGGACGCAGGTAGCCGCTTTTCCCGCTAAAGCCCGTAGTAGTGCTGTTGCTTTTGCCGTTGGGTCAAAAGGGTACGTTGGAACGGGTACAGACGGTATTACAGGTGACCTGTTTCGAGATTTTTACGCGTATGATCCGGTCACGAATGCCTGGAAGCCAATTGCTGATTTTGGCGGTTCAGCCCGGCACTCGGCGGTTGCTTTTTCTGTAGGGACAACGGGTTTTGTCAGCACCGGCTTTGACGGTCGGGAGCAACGTGATTTGTGGGCGTATGATGTTGCCACAGACAAATGGACGCGCAAAGCCGATTTTCGCGGCAACGCACGAATGGGAGCGGCTACGTTTGTTATCAATACGTCTGCTTACGTAGGAACAGGCATAGCGGGCACTGTTTATCAGGCTGACTTTTGGGCGTATAACCCCGTAACCGATTCATGGACTGAACGCCAACCTTTGCCAGACAAAACCGCCGAACAAGCGTACGGTGTTGGTTTTTCGATAAACAATACGGGCTATTTTCTTACTGGTTCAAGTGAAACGACTGTATTGGCCTATGACCCCGGCAGCGATAGCTGGACACAGAAAAATCCGTTTAATGGCGCACCCCGGACTAAAGCAACGGGCTTCGGCATTGGTTCCAGGGGCTACGTAACGATGGGTCTAAACGGGGTTACCTGCTATGATGACCTGTGGGAATTTGATCCCGGCCAATAGGGGTAAATCTTGGTAGTGTCGGTCATCAACGATATATTTGAGACTATTTTGCCGTTATTTATCCCATATACTTCGGCAAACGGCCCTATTAACCTAACTTCATGGAATCTATTATTAATCCGCCCGTTCGTCAGGCGACCTTATTCGGCCACCCGATGGGCCTTTTTGTTTTGTTTTTTACTGAGATGTGGGAGCGGTTCAGCTACTACGGTATGCGGGCCATTCTGCTGCTGTTCCTGATCGATAATGTTCGCGGGGGGATGGGGCTGAACGTTGCCGATGGAACGGCCATCTACGGTATTTACACCGCGTCTGTTTACCTACTCTCGCTGCCTGGCGGCTGGATTGCCGATAACGTGCTGGGGCAGCGCAAATCTATCTTGTATGGTGGCGCAATTATTATGCTCGGTCACATAATCCTGGCTTTCCCAGCGGGGCCGGGGCTGTTTTACGCCGGTCTGTGTACGGTAGCTATCGGTACGGGTATGCTAAAGCCCAATATCAGCAGCATTGTCGGTGAACTGTATCCCGAAGGCGGTGCCCGGAAGGACGCGGCTTTCTCGATTTTTTATATGGGTATCAACATCGGCTCACTGCTCGGCATCTCGTTGGTTGGCTATCTGGGTCAGAAAGTTGGCTGGCATTACGGGTTCGGAGCGGCCGCCGTTGCCATGGCCGCCGGTATCATTACGTTCCGCACGTTTGGGCAGCGGTATCTTGGCGAACTGGGCAATTTTGTGGCACAGCCAGTGGATACGGACAGCAAATCGTCGGGGGGTGGTCGCTCGTTACTGGTGTTTCTGGCCGGTTTGGTGGGCGTACTGGCAACGCTGCAACTAACGGGTGTACTGAACCTGACTACGGCCCAGGGACTGGCGCAGGGAATGGGCACTATTATTTCGCTGATAGCGGTGAGCTATTTCGTGTATATCTTAGTTGCGGGCGGGCTGGATGCCGTCGAGAAAAAGCGGGTAGCCGTTCTGTTTGTCTTTTTCTTAGCTGCGGCCATCTACTGGGCTGGCAATGAACAGCAAGGGTCGTCGCTCCAGATTTTTGCCGACCGGTATACCGAGTTGAATTTATTTGGCTGGCAGATGCCGTCGAGCTGGTTTCAGAACCTTAATCCAGCCTTCATTCTGCTTTTTTCGCCCGTTCTGGCTGTTTTGTGGGTCTTTCTGGCAAATAAAAAGGTTAATTATCCCGTACCGGCAAAAATGGCTACGGCTCTGCTCCTGGTCGGGGTGGCGTATTTGGTTATGGTTCTTGCCGCCAAACTGGCCCTTACCGGCGAACGAACTTCGCCCTTGTATCTGACCTTCACGTATTTATTCTTTACGCTGGGCGAGTTGTTTCTAAGCCCGGTAGGCCTGAGTTCGTTCTCCAAATTAGCACCCAAGCGGTACACCAGCCAATTGATGGGTCTCTGGTTTATCGGCTCGTCGCTTGGCAATTTGATTGCCGGTTTGTTTGCCGGTGGTTTCGATGAAAAGAATATGCAGCAGATGCCGGAGTTATTTCAGAGCGTCGCTTATTTCAGCTTAGGATTTGGCTTGTTGCTGCTGCTTTTCGTCAAGCCATTAAAGCGATGGATGGGAGGGATTCAATAGGGTGCGACAAGCTGAAACGCACCTATTCAATAAGTCTGTGAATCGTTGCTATCTTTAGTAAAGTATCCCCAAAAACCGCAGATGCTGCTATGACTGCTGCTGATCAACTCCGTTTAGAAGGCCGCGTAGAGGGCCGTGTAGAGGCCACTTATAAATTTGTTAAGGGTGCCCTTACGTTAGGGATGGATGCCAAAACAATTGCCAATACATTTGAGATGGACGTGAAAGATGTAGAGTCAATCATCAGTGTGTTACGGCAGGAGAAGTCTTAGCGACGGATGAGTGTAATTATTCCCACTTGTAGGCGTTCATTCCTGCTCTCTACCCGCCTGCTTTTTTGGCTTTGTAGCCTTTGCCTGTGAGCCACGTTAGTACTTTGTCGCGGTGGTCGCCCTGAATCAGAATTTCGTTGTCTTTGCCCGAGCCGCCTGCCCCACAGGCGGCTTTTATTTGTTTGCTTAAATCAATCAAATCGGCGTCGGTCCCGACAAAATCGCGTACTGCCGTAACTACTTTGTTGCCGCCTAACTTGACAAGCCAGATTTTCAGATGCTGCTGCGCCGGTGGTAATGTTTCTGCTTCGGGCTGATTGTCAGACTGGTATTGAAAATCCGGGTTGGTCGAATACACGATTCCGGCGGCATGTCGATTTTTCTTACTCATACAACAAAATTACGGGTTGGCTCGCCCCATTACAACGGGTTAGTTCGCGCTTGTGGCACAGATGTCATCTTTTTTGAGTGATCGAAACGTAAAGATGACATCTGTGCCACAAGCGCGAACCAACCCGTTACAACTCCATTAACTGCCGAACCGCATCGCCGTAGGTACTGCCGGAGGTCAATTTTGTTCCTTTTTTGTCGCTCATGGCCAGCATAAACTTTCCGTCGAAATGGCGATGTATCTCGCTGATTTTATGCCGGTTCACCATCACCGACCGGCTCACGCGCACGAACATATCGGGTAGTTTTTCGTCGAGCGTTGTCAGGGTATAGGTCGTCAGGAATTTCTGTCCGTCGGTCGTTGCCAGAAACACGTATTTATCTTCGGCTTCAAAATAGGCAATGTCGGAGAGGGGAACAAGCTTGATTTTTTCACCCGTTTTCACCGAAACGGAATAGATTTCTTTTTTGGGCTGCATCTGCGCCAGCAACCGCATCACGCTCTCCGACATAGGATTTACAGCGGGTTGGGTAGTATCACCCCGCTCAACCAATGTCCTGATTTTCTGAATGCTACGGGCCAGCCGGTCCGCTTCAATGGGTTTCAATAAGTAGTCGATGGAGTTCTCTTCAAAGGCGCGAATGGCATATTGATCGAAGGCGGTTGCAAACACCACCATGGGCATGGTTGTCAGGCGCGACAGCATCTCAAAACCGTTTAGCAGCGGCATTTCTATATCCAGAAAAATCAGGTCGGGCCGCAGACTTTCAATAAGCGTCAACCCTTCGGCTCCGTTGGCCGCGTCGCCAATTACGTCGATGCTGTCGCGGTGTTTATCCAACAGTCGACGTAAGCGGCTCACAGCCAGCAGTTCATCGTCTATCAATATTGTTTTCAGCGGAAGAGTCATCACGGAGTTCGATTAAACACTGGTTGTTGAGGACAGTGAATTTGCCTGAATTTTGGTCATCAAAATAGAAATCAGCACTTGTTTGAGCGGCCAGTTCTGGAGTTCAACGCGGGCGTCGTCGCCGTAAAGGAGTTTCAATTTATCCTGAATGCTGCGCAGGCCATAACCACCGCTCATGTTGTCGGGGAAAGCCGGGCCGTTGTCGTGAACACAAAGCTGTAATTCGCTCGGTCCGTCGCTACGGGATTTCTCGTAAATTCTGACATCAATCCGGCCCGAATCGGCGCGTTTGGCAATGCCGTGTTTAATGGCATTTTCGACAATGGGTTGCAACAGAAATTGGGGCAAACGCAGGTTATTTAATGCCGGATCGCTAATGTCGACGCTGAACGTGAGCCGGTTACCGAAACGCACCTGCTCGACCTGCAAATACGTTCGCACCATCTCCAGTTCATCGGCCAGCGAAGCGAACAGTTCGCCGTCGCGCCCGGTCGAGTAGCGGAAAAGTTTGGAGAGCAGGAGTGTCATCTCCTCGGCTTTATCGGGGTTTTCATGCACCAAACTGGCGATGCTGTTGAGGGCATTGTAGAGAAAATGCGGGTTTATTTTAGCCTGCAACGCATCGAGTTCCGCGCGGGTTTTCAACTTCTCTAAATTCAATAACTGAAATTCCTGTTCCGACAGTTTGCGGGTCAACTGCCGTCCCTGCTGGAGTACGTATAAAAAGGCATTGGCAACCAGCAGGTTACCCAACGCATAGATTTGCCAGGGCGCATTATCATCCAGATAATCCGGCCGGTTTTGTAATTGTTCTACAAACGACTGGCCCATATAAAAATAGAGTGCCGTATCAATAGCCAGAAACGTAACAAGAACAACAAGGCTAACCGACACATACCGCAACCAGATTAGTCTGATCCCTCGCGTAACCGGGCCAAATAAGGCCCATGTCACCAAAAAAGTAATGGCTCCATTAACGATATTTTGCGTAATAACGAACCGGTACAGCCCGGCGATGACCGGGTCTTTAGCTACCCAGATCAGGTTTGTGAAATAAATAATGCCGCTGCATCCATACACCAATAATGCGCCCAGAATAGCACCAATCAGCGTTCCCCAGCCCGGTTTTTGCAACAGGTTCGTGAGCGTAATGGGTTCGGGTTTTATCAGCGATTCAGGTCGATATTTACTCCGCTCCGAAAAATTGAATGTAGCTCCTTCCACGTTAGCACCGGTCAAATTGGTATTTTCCAGTGCACTGAAACTCAGGTTCGCTTCGTAGAGGTCGGCATCCGTAAAATCGGCACCCGACAATGCCGAAAAACTCAGGTCGGCGTTTCGTAAAATAGTGCCCCGGAAATTGGCGCGGGTCAGATTGGAAAAACTCAGGTCGGCCCCCGTCAGGTCGAGGCCGCTAAAGTCAAAGTCAGTCATTTCTGACGCCCGCATTTTAAGCCGCCGTCCATTTTGGCCTATCGTGCCGATGAGTTGTTCTCGGGTCATAAACGGTTTACGGTTTGAGGTTTGAAGTTTACGGTTAGTAGTTTGTCGTTCGTGGTTTGTAGTTGGCTGACGCGCCAGCAACTCATGCGTCAGCCAACGACAAACCACGAACGACAAATTGAACCGTTACTTACACTTCGCCAGCAACGGTTCAATTTGTTTCTGTCCCCACATCGGTGAGAGGTCGCTTGCTGGTTTAAACGTAGCAAATTTTTCGATAGCCTGTTTCAGCAATGGGCAGGCCGTGCCGGGGCCACCGCCAAACTGCTCAGGCGTGTACATCAGCGATGAGCCTTCCAGTGCGTAGGGGCGTGGGTTACTGGGATTCAGACTCTTCGCTTTTTCAACACCCGCCTGGAACAGTGGACCATACTGCTGCCAGCGATTCATTGGGTCAACCACCATCCGTGCCTGAGCGATATACGCTTTCAATATGACCAGTTCATCGTTGTCGGAACGGTTCGTCGCTACGACGATGGCTTCGGCCGCTTTCAGGTTTACTTCGGCCTGGTCCAGAAACTTGTCTTTTTCGGCTTCGGTCTTACCCATAAACCCTAAGTACACGTAGTTCAAACCGGCGTAGTAGCGCGGCAACCACTCCTTCGGTTCGGCACCGGCGATGCGCTCAAACTGGTTGGCCGACGCCAGCATATCCGTAAGCGGTGTTTTGTCATCGTGCGATTTCATGGTCTCAATAGCCGCGCTCATGGCCTGTTTGTAGGGGTCGGATTGTTGCGCCCAAACCGGGCTGTTGGCGGTAAGAACCGTAATGAGGAGAATCAGGATGGTTTTCATTGGATTTGGTTGGCTGAAACAGGCTCCGGCTGTTTCGTTTAGTGTGAAATTGATAAGAACAGCCGGAGCCTGTTCCTGCCTTTTACAGTTCATTTACATTCACTTTCGCTTTTCTGGATAGCATAATCATACCTCCCAGAAAAAAACTCCGGTATGACTGCGGCCCAACGGCGTAACGTGTGCTTCGGTCGGCAGTGTAGCGATACGTGAACACGTTTTGCGTATTCAGAATGTTGTCGACCGTTGCGTAGAGAATGACCAAATTCTTTTTGATTCTCGTGATGTGGCTTGCCGAAAAACTTAGGTTGTTTACCGTTGGCGTTCGGTCGGCAAGAAATCCGTTGTCGCCCTCACCGTCGCGGTTGGGATTGTAGTAGGGCCGACCGCTGCTAATGGTGTAGGTAAAGGCCAGATTGGTGCTGATTTTCTCGAAATATCGCTTGGTAATCAGGCTGATGTTATGGTTTGAAATGAACGTGGGTGTGGCCGCCACGACGTATTGCTGAAAGAGCCGTTTTGTGTCTACATAGCTGTAGGTAACCCAATAGTCAAGCCCTTTTACGGTTTTCTGATCGCGCCAGAACACGTCGAAACCCTGTGCATAGCCATTGCCGCTGTTGTCGGTGCGGCCCCACGGAAAGCGGTACGGATTGGCGTCATAGCCCTGCCCTGTAAACTCCCGAACCAGTTGCGCATAGTTTTTATGGAAGGCTTCGACCCGGAATGTGCGCTTGTTTTTGATGATCTGGTAGTTCAGAATCAAATGGTCGGCCCGCTCGAAATTCAGGGCCGTGTTCAGGTATAAATAACGGTAATCGGGTGTCTGGTAAAACTGCCCGTACGCCAGCGACACCTGACTGTATGGACCCGTTTTGTACGCCATCGACAATCGCGGAGCCAGATTGAACCGGTTGATGGCTGACGAGTACTCGCCCCGAATCCCGACCTGAACCGCCAGATTACGACCTAAATACGTCTGCGATTCAGCGAAAACAGCCCCGTAGTTATCGTGAAGCACATAATTAACACCCTGCACCGTATTTTTCAGCGTAACGCCGTGGGCTTCCGTCCCGAATAACAACGTATTATTATTGGGCAGCAACCGCGTCAGCACCACCCGGCCCTGCAACCGCTCACTCGACCGCCCAAAGTCAATACCGCTGTACGTTGTGGCATCGGTATCGTAGCTATACGACAGGCCCGAATTGAGCAGCCATTTCCCGTCGGCCCAGCTATCGGTGTACGTGCTGGTCGTGAAAAAGTTGCGGTTGTGCTGTAATAGAGCGGTTTTTCCGGTTTCGTTTGCCGGGTCGAGGAAGTTCATGCCGATGCGACTGTCGGAGTACATGCCGTAAAATTTGAACATCCCCGTTTTGGTCGGTTTCAGCCGATACGTGAGTGATGACCCCGCAAATTCGGGTACGTGTGTCCAGTCGATGTTTTGCGGAACCAGCGCGAACAGCGGCTTTAGATTGCCGTAATAACCCGTTGCCGAAACCGACGATTTTTCGTTTGCGTGGTCGTAGCTGATGGCCGCACTGGCCAAGTTCAAACTCAGGCCAAATCCCTCATTCTGCGTTTTGTCGGTTGTGTTCAATAATAAGACCGACGACAGGGCCTGTCCATACTGCGCCGAGTAGCCGCCCGTACTGAACGACGTTCCTTTGAACATGAACGGCTGAAACCGCCCCCGCGACTGCACATCGGGTAATGAACTAAAGTACGGATTCTGCACAATCATCCCGTCGATAACCACCTTCGCTTCGGTGTTGGAGCCGCCCCGCACAAAAAGACCTTCCTGTTCCCCCACGCGCTGCGTACCGGGCAGCAAATTCATGGCGGCTGTGATGTCGGCCCCGGCACCAGCGGTTGTGACAATGTCCATCGGTTTCAGCATGGTCATTCGCTTTTCGTCGGAGGCTTCAAACGACCCGGCGGTAATGACAACGGTGTTCAGCTCGTTGGTGGCTTCGGTAAGCCGGATTGTTAACGGAGCATTCCGGGAAAATGTAATTTTCTGGCTAACGGACTCATATCCAATATAGGAAACCATCAGCGTAGCCGTGTCCTTACGCGTCGATGTAAACCGGAAATGGCCGGTGCTGTCGGTGTTAGTGCCGTCGTAGGTGCCGCGCAGAAAAACGTTGGCACCGGGCAGGGCGTGTCCTTTCTGGTCGGTCACCCGGCCCGTCAGTGCTGTCTGCGCTGTGGCCGTAAGCGTAATGAGCAGGCCGGTAAAGAGGAGGTAAAGTGATTTCATGACGTTCCGGCGGTTTGGTTGATGCGGGCGTCGGGGAGTGGGTAAAAAGAGATGTCATCTTTCTAATTCGTGTACTTTAAAAGATGACATCTCTTTTTACCCACTCCCCAACAATTACCCGCTGCTGATTGGATGAATCAAAACTACCGCAACCAGCCCCCGACTGCCCGACTTTTCCGACGAACCCGGCTATTTTTCGGACGAATACCGATGCCGATTATGTGAAATAGGATACGCCAGGCATAAATTTTGGGTAACATTTGGATTTATACAGTGTTACTGACGTAATTAACCCTCTGCTTTGACTACTACGTTGATCACGTTTCCGCTGTCTATCGGCCAATTGCGTCCCTGGCGCGAGGGCGATGAGGAGTCGTTGGTACGACACGCCAGCAACCGCCATATCTGGAACAACGTCCGCGACTTTTTTCCGTATCCTTATACTCCCCGCGATGCCAGTTCGTGGGTGCGTTCCAACAAGTCGTACCAGCAGCCCAATAATCTGGCGGTGGACATCGACGGACAGGCTGTGGGCAACATTGGTTTTACGGTTAAGGATGATATTTATCGGTACAATGCCGAAATCGGGTACTGGCTCAGCGAATCGTATTGGGGGCGGGGAATCATGACCGAAGCCTTACCGATCATGACGAGTTACATCTTTCAGAATTTTCAGGTTAACCGTATTTTCGCCTGTGTGCTCGAAGGCAATGTTGGCTCCATGCACGTACTTCAGGCTGCCGGATACCAGCACGAGGCCATCCACCGGAAAGCGGCTGTCAAGAACAACCAGTATTTGGATGAGCATATCTTTGCGATGCTCCGCTCCGACCATCTGGCGCGAAAACAGGCCGCAAACGGCAATTAAGGGCTGTTTTCGGAATTATATCGACGAGCGGCAACCGGCTTTCTGGCAACTTACGGAACTAAACACCATTTTTGCGATTATTTTGTACTTACCTGCCGCTTCGGCGGACCCCTTGTTCATGCCGAAAATAGTCATCGCCATTGACGGATATTCCAGTTGCGGAAAAAGCACAACAGCGAAGGCCGTTGCGGCCCTAATGGGCTACGGCTATATCGACACCGGGGCCATGTACCGGGCTGTCAGTCTGTTTTTTATACAGGAGCACGTCGCGCTTTCCAATACAAAAGAAGTACTGGCCGCGCTCGAAAAAATTCACATTACGTTCAACCACAACAACCGCACGGGCAAGAACGAAACGTGTCTGAACGGCCTGAATGTGGAGAATGAAATCCGTAAAATGTACATTTCCAACATCGTCAGTGAGGTCAGTGCCATTCCGCAGGTGCGCTGGGCGATGGTTGCCCAACAGCAGAAAATGGGCCGTCGGCGGGGCGTGGTCATGGATGGACGTGATATTGGCACGAAGGTGTTTCCCGATGCCGAAGTAAAGGTATTTATGACCGCCGACACCCACACCCGCGCCCAGCGTCGGCAGCAGGAACTGCTGGCCAAAGGCGAGCTGGTGAACCTCGAAGACATTATTCATAACCTCGAAAAGCGCGACCTCATCGACAGCACCCGCTCCGAAAGTCCGCTTATACAGGCCCCCGATGCCGAATTGCTGGACACCTCGCACATGACCATCGAGGAGCAGGTCGACTGGGTAATTGAACAAGCCGACCGGAAACTATCGGAACTCCACCGGACGCGGGTAAAGCGGTAATTGGTAAAGTGAGTGGAGTTGGCAGAGTTAGTGAAGTGAGTAATTAGTGGAATAGTTGAGTAAGTCCACCGCTTCCACTCATTTCACTAACTCCACCTGCTCAACTTACTGCACTGACTCCACCACTTCACTATTTCACCAATCACCAATGAAAGCTGATTTCCTAATCGTGGGCCAGGGTGTGGCCGGTTCAGTGCTGGCCTGGACCCTCGACCAGCGCGGATGCACGGTGCTGCTGGCCGACGATCCCGCACTTCCGTCGGCGTCGGGGGTGGCGGCTGGCATTGTCAACCCGCTGACGGGCCGCAAGCTCGTGCATACCTGGAAAGCCAGCGAACTGTTCCCGTTTCTGCATCGGTTTTACCGCAGCATCGAGCAGCAACTTGGCGTCGAGTTTTTTCACCCCAAAACCATCTACCGCCCGTTTCGGTCCGTTGCCGAACAAACCGATTATTTAGCCTTAGCCAGCGACCCGGACGTGCAGCAATACGTATCGAAATCAGTTGATAATGAGCAGTATGAACCCTTTATCAAAAATCCGTATGGCGGCTTGGAAGTGAGTCAGTCGGGATGGGTCGATTTGACGGAATTTGTTCGGCTGATCAAAGGCTATTTCGTCCGAAAAAATCAATATTACGAAGGCCGGGTAGGGGATAGCGACCTGAAAATCAGCGAGAACGCCGTCGAGTGGAAAGACATAGAAATTGGGAAAGTTATCTTCTGTGATGGCGTTCTGGCCCGCGAAAATCCGCTGTTCGACTGGCTGCCGTACAACCCCGTAAAAGGCCAGATTCTGACCGCCGTTATCGAAAAGTACAGCATAAAAAATGTCGTGAATCAGGGCGTTTTTATCCTGCCTGTCCGGCCCGGTCTGGTCAGGATTGGGGCTACGTATAGCTGGCACGACTTGGACTGGCAAACAACAGACGACGGTCGGGCGTTTTTAGAAGCGAAGGTGGCGGCTGTGCTGAATGTGCCGTATGAGGTGGTGGCGCAGCAGGCGGGTATCCGTCCGTCGACCAAAGACCGGCGACCCTTTATCGGTATTCATCCGGCACATCCGGCGGTGGGTATTTTTGGCGGAATGGGCACCAAAGGCGTATCGCTGGCACCATATCTGGCCGAGCAGTTTGCCCGACACCTGTTAGATGGTGAAGATTTGGAGCCGGAAGCGAATATTAGCCGGGTCATTTCGTTATATCAGGGCAGTTGATTAGTTTTCCGTTTGTGCTTTTTACCGTACGTAAACGTTGACTCGCCGAATCGGCTGTCGACGTCTATTTTATTCGTTATGCGAAATCAATACATACTGATGCTGGCCCTTTGGCTGGGCGGATTGAGTGTGGCTACGGCACAGAACTATCCGTCGCTGGAGCGATTTGGGAAAAATCGGATTCAGTACCGTAGTTTCGAGTGGAAGATCATCCGAACATCGAATTTTGAAATCTATTATTATCAGGATGGCAGCCAGATTGCCAACCTGACGGCGCAGTATGCCGAACTGGAATTTGACCGGATTACCGAACTGCTGGGCTATACGCCTTACAACCGGGTCAAAATCTTCCTGTTCAACTCGCCGGAAGAGATGGCCCAGAGCAACACCGGCATCACGGCCCAGAGCGGACTGAGCAGCCGCGACCAGAACCTGGCAAAATCCCGCGTTGAACTCGCTTTTACCGGCGACCAGATTAGTTTCCGGCGGCAGATTGTTCGGGATATTGCCATGCTGTTCGTGTATGATATGCTGTATGGCGGCAGTCTGAAAGATGCCCTACAAAGTTCGTTGCTGCTCACACTCCCCGACTGGTTTATGCCCGGTATTGCGTCCTACATCGCGCAGGGAAACAGCTTAGAACTCGATGATTATATGCGTGACGTTTCGCTGAATCGTCCGGTAAAAAAACCATCGTTGCTGGCCGGTGCCGATGCCGAACGCGTTGGGCACTCCATCTGGAACTACATCGTTCAGCGATATGGCCGGGATAATGTCTCGAATATTCTGAACCTGACGCGGATTATCCGCAACGAGCAAAGCAGTATTTCCAGTACGCTGGGTGTGCCGTATAGCCGGTTCCTGCGCGAATGGCGCGAGTATTATGCCGGCATGGCAAACAGCGTCATGCAATCGTACCGCAGCAGTACCGACGATTTTCAGATTAAAGTTGGGTCGGCGGATGAAAAAACGTCGCTGGTCAGTTTGAAATTAAGCCCTGACAAACAGTTCATTGCGTATTCGATTCTGCGTGATGGTAAGTTCAATGTTGAGGTAATCAATACAACGAACCGCAAAAAAATGTCGGTTTTGTCGGGGGGCTACCGGCTCGATGGGCAGATAACCCAGAGCAGTACACCCCTGCTGGCCTGGCAGCGCGATAACAACCTGCTGGTCATGACCGACGAGTTGGGAAAGACGAATCTGTACCAGTTCAGCGGTTTCGAGAAACGCCCCAAACGTGAATTCAAGCGGCAGGTCAGCAACTTGTCGCAGGTGGTTTGGATGGATGCCTCCGAGGATGGGGGAAGTCTGATTTTAAGTGCCGAACGAAAAGGACAGAACGATTTATACTTGTACAGCATCAACCGGGGGTCGTATCAGCAACTGACGAATGACCTGTATGACGACCTCTATCCGGCTTTTGTGGGGCGCACAGCCCGGCAGGTTGTGTTCAGTTCAAACCGGAAAGACGATACGCTGGGCGTTGATAAAGGCTCGTACAAAACCACCCGCGACCATTTAAGCCTTTTTTCGCACGAAGGTGGTGCCCGCGATTTGTCGCTTGTGCGCCTGACCGATTCGCTGGCTCAGGCAACGCAGCCCGTTCCTGAAGGGGAAACGACCGTTTTTTATCTGAATGACATTAACGGAATCCGAAACCTCTACCGGCTCAATACCGAGTCGAAGTCGGTTAGTCAATTGACGGCTTTCCCGGAAAGTATCCGGTTGTATGACCTGAATCCGGCAACGGGCGGGTTCGTGTACAGCAGTCTCAAAAACGGCAATGAATACATCGGGTTCCGTTCGCAGTTGAGTCTGACCCAACCCGTTCAGGCTCCGCCCACCCAACGCAGCGCGGCCCTTAACCGGACCACTGGAACAGGCGTAACCCGCGCCGATCAGGCCAAACCGGATACGACTGTTCGCTCAAACCGACCCGCTGCGGATTCGGCCAGAACCAGTCAGGTTGCTCAGATGGCTCCCGTTCAACAGTTGGCCTTGGAAGCGGGCGAGGTCGATACCGATAATTATAAATTTGACCCCGAAGTAGTTAAAGCCGCTGAGTACCGGCAACGACGTTCGGTGGCGGGCGTATCGCCCGGTCTGACAACGACATTGCCCCGCAACCGACGCCGGGAAACGATCACCATTCGCGGACCATTCGACTATAAAGGAACGTTTGGCATCAGCGAGGCTCCCTCTACCTTCCGCGTTGACCCAATTTCGGCCAAAGGGTTTGGTTATGCACAGGAAGTTACCCTGACTGATTTGCTGGAAAACCACGTGCTTCGCGCCGGTGGGTTTGTTAGTCTGACCAACACCTTGAAAAACAGCGACTTATTTGCCGAGTATTCCAACCTGACGCACCGCATTGACTACGGTGCCCGCGTTGACCGGTCAACACTGTTTGTCGACGGAGCAGGCATCCTTCAGAAATACCGGTATAATCGGTTTGCGGTATCGGCGTCGTACCCAATTTCGGTCAACAGCCGCTTTACCGTTTCGCCTTTCTACGCCATGACCCGCCTGATCGACCTGTCGTCGTTTGCCGAACCCGACCGCGTAAGCGATTATGCCGGACTGCGGGGCGAGTTTGTGTTCGACAATACCAAAGTCAACGGCATGAACATGACCGTCGGCACAAGGGCTAAACTCCGGTTCGAGGAATATGCCGGTTTGCGCGGTCCTGGGCAGGGGTTCCGTCGGTTATCGCTCGATCTGCGTCACTACCAGCGAATCCACCGCGACCTGATTCTGGCAACCCGTTTTGCCTTCAGCCAGTCGGGGGGAGCATCGCCCAAGAAAAGTACGCTGGGCGGCATGGAAAACTGGATTGGCGGACAGAAAGAGCCAATTCCATCGAACCCGTTGCTAATTCCGAACACCACGCGAAACGAAATTCCGTATGATTACCGCGACGTATTTTTCCTCGATTACGCGGCACCGCTGCGGGGCTTCAATCAGGGAAAACTGACCGGCAACAGTTATATGTTATTCAATGCGGAGTTGCGTTTGCCACTGGTTCGCTATTTATACCGGGGTAATATAACGTCCAATTTCCTGCGTAACCTGCAATTGGTTGCCTTCACCGACATCGGAACAGCCTGGACAGGCAGTGGGCCATTTAGCCAGCAGAATAGTTTGAACACGGAGGTTGTTGGGGGCGGAACCATCCCGTTCCGGGCAACGGTAACGAACTTCAAAAACCCGTTCCTGATTGGTTACGGGGCGGGTGTACGGACCATGATTTTCGGGTATTTTGTTAAGTTCGATTATGCATGGGGCCTCGAAGACCGCACCGTTGGCAAGCCAATTCCGTACCTGACGCTTGGATATGATTTTTAACCGATTCGCCAACACTGATTACCCGGCCGCTCCTCACAGAGCGGCCTTTTTTTTTGCTTCATTTCGGCTAACTACTCGTACGGATGGCTTCTCCTGAAGGCTGACCGTACGGCCGCTAATTGGCTCAGTCGATGCTATTAAACGACGGGCGTAATCAGGTTATCGCCGAATAAAATGCAGTTGGCATAGTTTTCGCTAACTCTTTCCGGCTCTCTTCCTTCTGTGGGCATAACACTATCCTATCGGCAAATAAACGCTAATCCGCCGGGATGAATAGGGTAAGTGTGGTTAACCAGCTTAAAAACAGATCGTTATCGTTTATTACGGCCAATGCAGGGCTGAAGGTTACGGTTTGGCATAGTTTTAGTAGAATCCGTTAGGACCAGAAACCGCACGTTGACTTCAGTTGGCAAACCACTACCTCGTATTGGTTGGCCAGGGTGAGTTTACCGCGAATGGGACAGCATCATTTTTCAACAGGAGAGCTTCTCAAATTACGTTGCAGATGGAAGAAATATCTACACGACACACAAACCGTTCTGAATCTGTAACTGACAGCATACCCGTAGCCGGGTGCTGCAACCGGGTTGGTCTGCAAACCCCGCCGATTACCCTTGTTGGACGGTTGATGCGCTACATCGCCGAACGACTACAGGTAAGGCTCCTGCCTGTTCGATCAACTGGATTTTCCCCGTCGCTCCACGCTTCGTTCCCCCTTCTTCGTGCTCATTCATTAGATAGTCAGCTACTTGCCGAAGGGTCATGCGGACCTGATCGGCAACCGCCCGATATACCCGATTCGGGGACTCCCGGATTCCATACCCAACAAAAAGCCTTTACCCTTTTCGCACAACGTCCAATGAATGAGCAAACTATACGAACCAGGTCACTTCGTGAAGCCTCCCAACGGGGGATACCAGATACCGGGGGAGGGCCAGCGTCTACAGGAGCAACGTCGTCAATCATAAGCAGCCTTACCGGGCTGCTATCCTCATTTGCGGGCTACGCGAATCCAATGACGACGGCTGGTTGGAAGGGTGCCTGTTCCGTGTTGACGTTGTTGCTGCTCTGGGTGATGTCGGCACAGGCGCAGTCTACCATAAATCTACGGCTGCATAAAGCGATCAGCAACTCGGCTCCGGTCCTTGGCGACGTGGTTACGTATAGTCTTGTTGTGGCGAACGCGCCAGGGTCAACAACGGCCACGAACGTGTCGGTAAAGGATCAACTGCTTGGCGATGGCGTCACGTACGTGCCCAATTCGGCCAGTGCGCTGCGGGGCAAGGCTACATTCGCTTCTGTATTTGCCGCTGCCGCCATTACGAACACCTGGACGATCCCGTCTATTGCGCCGGGCGATTCCGTTGTTGTCGTTATGAAAGCAACGGTAGTCAGTCGCGGTGTTTGGTTCGATACAGCCGAAATTGCCGCAGCCGATCAGAAAGATTTGAATTCGACGCCCAATAACGGGAGTTTACTTGAGGATGATTATAGCGCGGTTTGTTTCTCGGTTCCCCTGCTCTGGTATCCCGGCGATGAATTTACCGTCACGATACCATCGGGCTATAAACAGATTGTGTGGTATCGGAATGAAACGCCAATCAGCACATCGGCCGTCTCGACCTCGTTGGCGCAGGTCAACAGTAACTTTTCGCTGACGATAAAAAGCCCCGGCACGTACCGCTTTGAAGTAGCTCAAAATGGGTGTCCGGCATCGGGCTGCTGCCCCGTTCAGGTCAATCAGGGACCATATGGTAGTTTAGGGAATTATGTGTTTTTGGACAGTAATAAAGATGGTGCGCAGACGACGGGTGAACCCGGTATCGATAACGCAACAGTACAGTTATATGATAAGACCGCAACGACGTTATTAAGGACAACCGTTACCGCTGGTGGCGGTAAATACCTGTTTGACAGCCTGACCGATGGCAGCTACGTGGTGAAATTCGTTTCGCCAACGGGCTATCAATCCACGACCGCCAATGCCGCTGGTATCGCCGATGATGTCGATAGTGATGCCGGAGCCAATGGGTTTACTGGTGTGTATACCATCGACACGAGCCAGCCTGAATCCAGTACGGCCCATACTAATCTGACGGTTGACGCAGGCTATTATGTTCCTTCGGCTTCTTTAGGTGATTTAGTGTTTGCCGACATGAACCAGGACGGTATTCACCAGCCCACCGAACCGGGTGTTGAGGGCGTAGTTGCTACGCTCTATGTGAACGGGGTGGTTTCACTGACGGCCCTCACCAACGCATCAGGTATCTATTCGTTTACGGGCTTGACGCCCGGCAGCAGCGTGTCATACGTGGTGGGCTTTACAGCCCCGTCGGGATACACCGCCACGCTGGCTAATCAGGGAAGTGATGACGCCAAAGACAGCGATGCCGACGTGCTCACGGGCCGTACTCAGTCAGTGACCCTCGTCGATGGGGAAAACAACACCAGTTTAGATGCAGGCTTTAGTGTTCCTCGCGCAAGTCTGGGTGATCTGGTCTTTGCCGATACCAATAAAGACGGTGTTCAACAACCGACAGAGTTAGGTATTGCCAACGTCATGGTGGCCTTGCTGGATAGTACGAATACACTTATTAGCAATACACTTACCAACGCCAGTGGTATCTACTCCTTCACTGGCCTGACGCCGGGTGTTCCTTACTCGGTCAGTTTTGTGAGTCCCACGGGCTACACCTCAACTTCGGCGCAGATAGGCGGCAATAATACCCTGGACAGCGACGCCAACCCGACTACCGGTTTGACCCGCTCAATAAAGCTGACGCCGGGCGAGAACAACCTCAACTTCGATGCAGGCTTCTATCAGCCCATCACGTCGTTGGGTGATTTCGTGTTTGTCGATAGTAATAAGGACGGCATTCAGCAGCCTACGGAATCGGGTATGTCGAATGTAGTCGTTGTCTTGCTTGATGGGGCTAACACAGTCATTACCAGCACAACCACCACCAGCACTGGAGCGTACTCGTTCACCGGGCTGACACCGGGTATTCCGTATTCGGTGCGTTTTGTCAGCCCAACGGGCTATGTGTCCACATCAGCACTGATCGGGGGTAATGATGCGCTTGACAGTGATGCTGATCCGATTACGGGCCAAACCCGGTCGGCGACACTCGCTTTGGGCGAAAATAACACCAGCTTCGATGCGGGCTTCTATGTCCCTTCCGCTTCGCTGGGCGGTGTGGTGTTTGCCGATACCAACAAAGACGGCATCCACCAACCGACCGAACCGAGCATCGAAGGGGTAGTCGCTACGCTGTATGTGAACGGGGTGGTTTCACTGACGGCCCTCACCAACGCATCAGGTATCTATTCGTTTACGGGCTTGACGCCCGGCAGCAGCGTGTCCTACGTGGTGGGCTTTACAGCCCCGTCGGGTTATATCGCTACGCTGGCTAATCAGGGGGGCGATGACGCTGCCGACTCGGATGCCGATGTACTCACGGGCCGCACCCAAGCGGTGAACCTCACCAATGGAGGCACCACCAGTTTAGATGCGGGCTTTAGCGTGCCACCCGCAAGCCTGGGCGATCTGGTCTTTTTGGACGCGAACAAAGATGGCATTCAACAACCCACCGAGCCGGGTATTGCTAACGTGGTGGTGGCTCTGTTAGATGGCACCAATACGCTTATTGCCAGCACGACCACCAACGTGTCGGGCATTTACTCCTTCACGGGGCTGACGCCGGGCGTTCCTTACTCGGTCAGTTTTGTGAGTCCCACGGGCTATATCAGCACTTCGGCGCAGGTTGGAGGCAATAACATTCTGGACTCGGATGCTAATCTGGTCACGGGCCTGACCCGGTCTGTTACACTGACGCCGGGTGAAAACAACCTCAACCTCGATGCAGGCTTCTACATTCCAACAGCCAGTTTGGGTGACTTTGTGTTTGATGATACCAGCAAGGACGGCTATCAACAGCCGGGGGAGCCGGGTATTCCGGGGGTCGTCGTGGTCTTGCTGGATGGAGCTAACACACCTATTGCCAGCACGACCACCAGCAGTAGTGGCACGTACTCATTCACCGGTCTGACAGCCGGTGTCCCTTACTCCGTAAGCGTTGTCGCACCGGCAGGCTATCAATCCACGGGCGGGTCCAGCGGTAGCGGTATAGACGATACCAGGAATAGTGATGTTAATCCAATTACGGGCCAAACCCGGTCGGTGACGCTGGCGGTGGGTGAAGTTAATACCAACTTAGATGCCGGGTTCTTCCTGACTTGCCCAACCGACTTCAGTTTGGTTGTGTCGAAGGATTCTACGCTTTGCAATGGTAACTCCATTACGCTGACAGCCTCATCACCTGTTCCGGGTGCCAAAATTGACTGGTATCTGACACCAAATCCCGGAATGCCGTTTGTTACCGTTAATAGCGGTGTAAATGTTATCGTCACGCCAACGGCAACGACTACGTATTATGTCGAGGTTACGGCGAATGGCTGTAAGAGTGCCCGCAAACCGGTTGTTATAACCGTTCCAGACGTGCCAACACCAACCATCGCTGCCAACACCAAAAACACCTGTCCGGCAACGACGGTCGATCTGACGACTACGCTGATTGCTAACAAGACGCCCGATGTAAATTACGAATGGTACACGAGTGCCAATCGCTCGGAAGTTACCCGCGTAGCAAACCTGACGGCTGTGGGCGCGGGTAAATACTACCTGTTCGCTAAGTCGGGTAACTGCTACAGCGATCCATCGGTAGTAACGGTCGGCATTGTTGACTGCAACTGCCAGAACATAGCCAATGTAAACGCGGGTTCGGGCGTAGAGATCTGTTCGGGGGAGGTCGCTCCGCTCAAAGCCGTGCTATCCGGTTCGGCAACCAGCGTAACCTGGGAAACGAACGGTACGGGCACCTTTAGCAACCCGGCCAGCCTGACAGCGACGTACACACCATCGGCGGCAGATATTGCTACCGGTAACGTACTGCTCACCGCAACGACCAACGACCCGGACGGCACTTGTGCGGCTGCCAGTAGTTCGCTGATTGTGAAAATTAATGCACGACCCGCACCACCCGTAGACCTTGCTTCCGACGATACAATCGTATGCCAGGGCAGCAGCACGAAACTGGTCGCTTTTGCAACGGGTGCCAAAATCAACTGGTATGACCAGGATGGTAAGCTGATCGGGACAACACAAAGTGGTGGCAAATTAGTCGTGACACCAGCAACCGCAGGGGCCGTTGTTTACACCGCCGAAGCCTTCACCGAAGCTGGTTGTATAAGCGCACGCTCGTCGCTGACGCTCACCGTGGGTGCCTGTCTTGCCGACCTTGCCGTGGTGAAACAGGTCGTAACACCGGGGCCATATAGTGTCGGTCAGAAAATAACGTACGGCGTAACGGTCACCAATAATGGCCCCATCACGGCCTCCGGCGTAACCGTAACCGACCTGCTGCCCGCATCGCTGACGTACGTAAGTTCAACGCCGACCGGTCAGTATAATCCCGCAACGGGGAGCTGGACAATTGGTATGCTCACAGCCGGTTCCAATCGGAGTCTGCTCATTGAGGCTACCATCATGGGGGTCGGTTCGACAAAAAGTACGGCCATTGTGGGTAGCCCGGAAAATGATCCGAAATACGCACAAAACGATACCTCATCCGTCATGATTCAAGCCGGGGCCTGTGTGGTCCAGGCTCCAGTGATTGACTGTGCAATAGCTGAGATTTGCAAGGGCGGAACAACAACGCTAAGCGCAACGGGCTGCGCAGACGGTACCGTGATTTGGTCGGATGGCAAATCGGGGATAACGATTTTTGCAACGCCGAGTGTTACAACGACCTACAGCGCAAGCTGCGTAGTGGGTAAATGCACCAGTGCCATATCCAACACGGTGACCGTGACCGTAACTGAACCGAAAGCCCCGGTCATCACGGCCAGCGCGGACAATGTCTGCCCCGGTACGTCGCTCACGCTGACCGCATCCGGTTGTGCGGGCGGTGTCATCGAATGGTCGGATAAAGCGCAAACCGGTGCTTCGATTGTGGTTATACCCAATAGCAAAACAACCTACACGGCTCAGTGCCGGATGGGTAACTGCCTGAGCAGCCCGGCGACCAAAACAATCAACATTGTAACCGAGATTCCAACGCCGACGATTGCGAGTAGCACGTCTGTGGTGTGCCCCGGCGAAACCCTGACGCTGACGGCGGAGAACTGCCTCGGTACGCCTGTCTGGAGCAGCACCACAGCCACCACCGGCAGCATTCTTGTTACGCCAACGGCTGGTAATAATACCTACTCGGTGTACTGTAAAAACGGTGCCTGCGTGAGCAAAACGTCATCTGTGTTAACGATTAAACTCGTGGCACCGGTTATCCCAACGGTAACGGCCAGCGCAGACACCGTTTGTGCGAAAGGTTCAGTGATACTAACGGCTGCCGATTGCAACGGAACGGTTGTCTGGAATGTAGGTGGCCTGACAGGTCCGAGCATCACGGTCAATCCGACCGCTAACATCAGCTACTTTGCCCAGTGCCAGTACCGGACGTGTATGAGTGCCCAGTCGAACACGGTGAACATCACCGTGGTAACGCCAACGGCACCGATCATCTCGGCCAGCAAAACCCTTGTTTGTAGTGGTGATAAAGTGACGCTGACCACCAAAGGGTGCGCCGGTACAATACAATGGCATGGAATAGATCGGGTCGGTGCCAGCATCGAGATCTACCCAACGGGTACAACCGAATATTACGCAACCTGTAAGCAGGGCGTTTGCGAGAGCGAAATCTCGAATAAGGTTCGCGTAACGGTCAATACGTCGGCAGGTCCGGCTCCGGTCGTTGCCGCATCGACAACGGCGGTTTGTGCCAATGGAGTTGTCTCACTGACAGCAACGGCCTGCAACGGCGAAGTAAAATGGTCGGATGGGCAGATGGGTGCGGTAGTTTCGGTAACGGCAACAACCACCAATCATTCGTTCTACGCGCTCTGTATGCCAGGCAGCACAACCGCCTGCGGCAGCAGCAAATCGAACGTTATTAACGTAGAGGTGACGCCAACGCCAACCCCAACGATTGTTCGCTGCCTGTGTAGTGCCGATACAATATGCCCCAGCGAAACGGTGAAACTGTCGGTGATAAACTGCCAGGGTACACCGCACTGGAGCACGAACGAAACAACATCGAGCATTATCGTATCGCCAGCGGTAACAACAGCCTATACGGTTTACTGCCAGGATGGTATCTGCAAAAGCGATACGGCGAAGCCCTACACCATCACGGTGATTCCGGTAACGGCCCCAACGATTACAGCATCGGCTACGGTCGTTGCCGCCGACAGTACGGTAACGCTCACGGCCAAAGGCTGCGTCGGAACGGTACTCTGGTCGGCCAATGACATCAGCGGAAATAACATCGGCGCGTCTATCGTCGTGCGGCCAAACGGTACGCAGACGTATTACGCCCAGTGCCAGTTCCGCGAGTGCCTGAGCGACCCATCGAATACAATTATTGTCAACCCCGGCGACTGTGCCGCCAAAGCCGGAACGCTGGTAGCGGTGAACCCGGTTGTTTGCGGTGGGTCCAGCACGACGGTTGCGATTGGCGCAACGGCAAATGGCGGACTGGTGCAGCCAACGGGCTATTCGGTTCTGTACGTATTGACATCGGGAGCCGGAAACGTTGTTCGGCAAGCCAGCAACACTCCGCAGTTCAACGTATCGTCAGATTCGGCTACTTACACCATCCATACGCTGGTTTACAGTCCCGACTCGACCAGCAAAAACTTCCTGGATATGGCGGTCGTAAAACAGGGCATCACCACGATGGCCGATGTGCAACTGCTCATTGGTAGCAAGTGCGCCGACATGGATGCCGCAGGCGCAACGGTGAAGGTGAACACGGTGACGCCACCGGTTCTGTCGGTTGCCTCGCTAACGGTTTGCAGTGGTGGAACGGTCTCGCTGACCGCCACGGGCTGCACGGGCGGAACGGTAACCTGGTCGGATGGGACAGTAGGCGCAACCTACGCGAAAGCTGCCACCAGCGAACAGTATCTGACGGCTACCTGCACGGTTAATGGCTGCTTAAGTAAATCATCGGACAGCCTGCACGTTACGCTCGGTTCGCCAGCCATGCCAATGATCGTCAGCAACAAACCTATCGCTTGTGTGAGCGAAGCCGTTACGCTGACCGCTTCGGGCTGCGCCGGTGGAACCTACGTCTGGTCGGATGGGAAAATAGGCAACACGCTGACCATCAACCCAACGGCCGATGTAAGCTACCGCGTGAAATGCAAAATGGGCGAATGCGAAGGTGACTGGTCGGCTTCTACCACCATCACCGTAGGCGCACCGGCCGCACCAACCATTTCGACTGTTGGCTCGACCGGCAGCACAACCGCCTGCTTTGGTATGCCGATAACACTGACTGCCGAAGGCTGCTCGCCCAACAGTTACGTGACCTGGTCAAATAACCTGGTTGGCAAGTCGATCACTGTATCGCTGGCTACCTCGATGACCCTTACGGCACGGTGCGCCAATTCGGAAAACTGTAGGAGCGTACCATCGAACCAGCTTGTGATCATGGTATTGCCAAAAGTGCCGCAGCCAGTCGTAATTGACAAAACCAATACCTGTCCGCTCACAACGGTTGACCTGACTACGGCAATTGTCAGCCATACAAACGTGGTGGGTGGGACCTCAACCGCCGGTGGTGTGCTTGAGTTCTACACCGATGCCGCGCTAACCAATAAAGTAACTGACCCGGCAACGGTCGGTACGGGAACGTACTACGTGGTTGAACGGACCATCAATGGTTGTGTGAGTCTGCCGCTTGCGATTCATGTGCAGATTAATTCCTGCACCGTACTCACCGCCTGCGATACGCAGAATCCGGCTACGGCCAATGCGGGTGCCGATGCCAGTGCCTGTGCATCGACTCCGCATAAACTGAATGGCTCGATTGGCGGGGCAGCTAAAACGGCCCACTGGACAACCAGCGGGACCGGTTTGTTCGATAACCCATACGCGCTGAACGCCCTCTATACGCCAAGTGCTGCCGATATCCTGTCGGGTAAAGTAACCCTGACGCTCTCGGCAAGTACCAACAATGCGGCCTGCCCGGTCGCTACGGACAACATGGTGCTGAGCATCGACGGTATTAAGTCGATACCTGTCATAACAATGGCAGGCGCAGCGAACCTGTGCTACGGTGATTCCGTCACGCTGAAGGCACCGGCTGGGGCTGCGGCCTATAAATGGAGCAACAACGCAACAACGCCGAACATCGTGGTGAAAACCAGTGGTTCCTATACGGTTCAGTTGCTCGATGCAAACGGCTGTGGATCCGTTAAATCGGCAGAGGTCGTGGTGAACGTGGCTGCGCCTGTTCAGCCGCTGTTGGTGACCAACCTGCGCAATAGCTGCCCCTCGAAAGTGGTGGACCTGACCAAAGCGTTATCGTCGACAACGGTTGGCAGTTACTACACCTACCGGACCTGCAATGACTGCGCATCGAACATTGTCATGCGTCCCGATTCGGTTAATGCGGGCACGTACTGGATTGTAGAGACAACGGCATCCGGTTGTGTGAGTGCGCCCGCTAAGGTTATGGTGAGCGTAGTAGACTGTACTGCCGATACACTCGGGACGGATGTGAGCCTGACAAAAACGGCCAGCACGGCACGGGTTACGAATGGCGCACCGGTTACGTACACCATCACGGTGAGTAACGCAGGGCCACATACGGCGAAAAACATCGACGTTCGTGACGTGCTGCCGCAGGGACTCGAACTGGTAGCCAATCCAACGCCTGATTACAAGGTATCGAACGGGGTGATTACGAAACGAATTGACAGCCTGGCAACCGGCCAGTCGACGCAAATCGTTTACTCGGCACGCATTACCGCGAAAGGGCAGACGGTGGTGAACAGAGCCGAGATTATGTATCTCGACAATAAAGACACCAACCCGGCCAACAACACATCGAGCGTGGCGGTGAAAGATACGACCATGCGCCGGGCCAGCCTGATTGGGTTAGCCAAGTCGGTACTCGGTCTGCCATTAGCCATCAGCGATTCGCTCATCAGGGCTTCGTACAGCTTCGTTGTCACGAACTTCGGTGAGGATACCCTGCGGAACGTGAAAGTGAGCGACGATCTGGCCTACGCTTTCGTACCCAATATAGTGCAGTCGGTTAAGGTGACGGCGCCGAACGGGTCAACGCTGAAAACGAATCCGGCCTTTACGGGAATAGCCTACGCCAATGAGATGCTTGATTCAACGAGTTATATTCTGCCGGGGGCTTCTCAAACCTTTACACTGGACGTAACGGTGAAACGGGCTGCGGGCGATACGACGAGGTCATTCAAAAACATTGCGAACGCATCGGCAATCAACAGCCTGAAAACGGTAACCGATATGTCGATAAACGGTGGCGATTCTGACCCGGACAATGACGGTGATCCAACGAATAACTACGGCTTCTCCAGCTTTACCCTCGGTACGCCACAGCAGAAAGGCCCGGCCATTGGCTTAGCCCTGGCGGTTGTGAAGGTCGAACAGCAGCCAGACAGTTCGTACAATGTCACCTACAAAGCGACGCTTAAGAACGTTGGCGATGTGAATCTGATCGGTATCGTCTTGACGGACAGTCTGATTCAGGCGATGGCGTCGCCGGCGTCGTACAGTGTGGTGAGCGCACCGGTGGTGGGCGCGGGCAGTACGCTGGTTCCCAATGCCCTGTTCAACGGCGGTACGCAGCCGAACATTCTGACCAATGCCAGCCAGTTGGCCGTCGGTGTGCAGGATACTGTGTTGATTACGGTGAACATCAAGACCAATGGCAACGGCGGCCCATTCTACTCCAGTGCTGTTGTGGTCGCTCATACGCCCGATTCGAATCAGGTTGTCAAAGACATCTCGAACAACGGATTTAACCCCGCACCGGCCGGTTCGCTATCGACAACGGTTCGCTTCGACCTGCCGAAAGGCTTGCTGGGAGTTGCCAAAACGGTCGGTACGCCGAAACTGGTTGAGGAAGGCGTTTATGACGTTCCGTACACCATCACGCTGAGCAACATGGGCAGCACTCCGCTGAGGAAAGTACAGGTGGTGGATAACCTCTCTGAAACGTTCAAACACGGAGCACTGATCGTGAGCAACAGCGTTCCTATCACGGGAACGGGCACAATAGCCGTCAATTCGCTCTACACCGGACAGGGTACGGTGACGAATATGCTGGTCGATTCGCTGAGCAAATTGGATGTGGGTGCGAAAAGTACGCTGAACTTTACGGTTCGGGTAAACGTGAAAAACGCCGACTCGCTGACGTTCCTGAACACGGCACGTGCAACGGCTGTGACACCGGCGAATGAGGTTGTGGAAGATGTGTCAACAACGGGTATCAACAATGACCCGGACAATGACCTCGACCCCCGCAACAACAGCCAGCCAACGCCGGTTGACCTGAGTGGTGTGTCTAAAACTTCCTTTATCGGGCTGGCCATGACCGTTCGCGATACGGCCCGGCAGGCAAACGGCAGCTTCAACGTGATGTATCAGATTGTGGTGAAAAACTACGGTACGGACCCGCTGACGAACGTGAGTATCAGCGATACACTGACGAAGGTCTTTAACAGCCAGACGGGCGCAACGTATTCTATTGTTAAAGCTCCGTTCACCACCTCAACGGGTAGTGCGCTGAAACTGAACTTAGATTTCAACGGAGATACACAACCCGTGCTTGTTCTGGGCGACAGCACCAGCCGACTGGCCGCTGGCAAAGTGGATACAATTCGGGTGGTGGTCAATGTGTTTACCGATGGCAGCACAACGACCTTCCTGAACACGGCCTACGCCTACGCTAAAGCCCCGACGGGTACGGTGAGCGACGTGTCGACGAGTGGTCTGGAGCCTGACCTGAACGGAAATGGTAACCCCACCGACAGTAACGAGCGCGAAGCAACTCCGTTGAGCCTGCCCTCGTCGTTCCTCTCGGTCTTCATTCCCGAAGGCTTCTCGCCAAACGGCGATGGCATCAACGACCTGTTCGTGATTCGGGGTGCTACCGGGCTGACTGTCAGCTTAGACGTGTACAACCGCTGGGGGAGTCTGGTCTATAAAAATGACAACTACCAGAACGATTGGGATGGTAAGCCAAATTCGGGTATTGCGGTCAGTTCGGATGCGAACGGCCTGCCCGACGGAACCTATTACTACGTAGTTACTACCAGCGACGGACGCAAGTTTGTACGATACATGACGATTAACCGCTAATACCGATGTCAAACCAGTTTTCAACCAAACATTGGGCAATTGTGCTGCTACTGCTCCTCGGAGTCGGTAGCAGCCGGGTCCGGGCACAGCAGGACAAAATGTTCTCGCAATACATGTTTAACATGATGGCCCTCAACCCGGCCTACGCCGGTAGCCGCGACGTGCTGAGCATGTCGGCCCTGTACCGGAACCAGTGGGCTGGCCTGCCGGGTGCTCCGCAAACGGGAACGTTTACGGCGGATATGCCCCTCAACAACGAGCGGATAGGCGTCGGGTTGCAACTCTACGGCGACAAGGCCGGGGTCATTTCAGAAACGGGTGCGTTTGCTTCGTATGCGTTCCGTATTAAAGTGGGGGCCAAAAGTACGCTGGCGTTGGGTTTGCAGGCGGGTGCATCGAGTTATGTAGCCAACCTGACCGACGTGAAAACCTCGCCCGATGGCCAGATTGACCCCGCTTTTGCCAGTAACATCTCGAAAATACTCCCCAACTTCGGTACGGGTATTTACCTGAGCAACGACCGGTCGTATCTGAGTTTGTCGGTGCCGCGTCTGATTAAGAACAAGCTGAGCGAGTACAGTGTCGGCGATTTACGGTCGGTGCAGGCGCGTCATGCGTACTTAGCCGCTGGCTTTGTAGTGGGCATCAGTCCGGGCGTGAAAATGAAACCGTCCATGCTCGTCAAGTATGCCGAAGGCGCACCGCTGGGCTTCGATGGCAACATCAATTTCTGGTTTGCCGACCGCATTGCCATTGGCGCGTCGATTCGCCGGAATCAGTTTTCGTCCTGGACCAAATACACCACCGATGCCATTGTGGGCATGGTGGAAATCCAGTTGACGGATCAGTTTCGGTTTGGCTACGCGTATGACCGCACCATGAGCAATCTGCAAAGTGTAGCCCCCAGTTCGCACGAGATTATGATTCGGTACGAACTCGGCTTCGGCAAAAACCGCATCCTGACGCCACGGTACTTTTAGAATGAGTGAATGATAGATTGATTGAGTGATTGAACAGGTCATGCGCCAGCTATTCACCACGACGGTGGACTGACGTTCGGCGTAGTCTTTGACTACGTCGCCGTGTTATCCGGTCTCCGACCGGCGGTTTGGTGTCATTTTACGCCGGTCGGAGACCGGATAACACCAGAGCGTAGTCTGAGACTACGCTCAACATCGGTGCATGCGCCAGCTATTCAATCACTCAATCAGTCAACCACTCAATCATTTATCCACAACACCTACCTATATGACACGAATTGTTTCCATTTTCGCACTTGTCTGCCTGATGGTCAGTCCGTTGCTGGCGCAGTCGCTGGTGAAACAGGCCGACCGGCAGTTTGGGCAGTTAGCCTATGGCGAGGCTATTAGCCTGTATGAACAAGCACTGGCAGACTCCGTGTCGTTGTCGGATGCTGAACGGCTCGAAGCGCGGGCAAAGCTGGGCTACAGCTACCAGCAAACGCGCGATACGAAAAACGCCGAACGGGTGTATCACGACCTGATCGGGAGCGGAAACCTCTCCGCCGACTATACAAAATGTTATCTATTCTACGCCCAGGCGTTGGCCAGCAATGGCAAATACCGCGAAGCGCAGGCGGCTTACGATACATACGGCAACCTGCAATCGGGCGATAAGCGCAGCCCGTCGTTCTCCAAACTCTACCGGGATGTAAACGCCCTCACCCGAAATGCAGGCAGTTATAAAGTCGAGTTTCTGACGATAAACACCCACCGGGCCGATTTTAGTCCCATACTCTACAAAGACGGCTTGGTTTTCGTGTCGACAGGTACGGGTGGCATAAAGGGAGTTTCCAGATGGAACAATACCCCGTTTCTGGACCTGTATTACCTCCCCAATCTGAAAACGATACGTACCGCAAAAGCCGTGAGCGTGGGCGGCAATGCCTCATCGGCCAAACGGTCAAAACGAACAGACCCTGCGCAACTTGCCCGGCTATTGGGGAGCGACGAGTACACGGCACCAACGGCCAATGATACCCGCACCGTTGGTTTCTACGGCGTTAATAACCTGAGTATGGGCTACGAAGACAGGCCCATGAGCCAGTCGGAGCGATTTTCCCGCACCCTAAATACGAAATACCGAGAAGGGCCTGCCACATTTACCAGAGACGGGTCGCGGGTGATTTTTACACGAAATAACACGAAGGAGGGCAATTACCGGGATAGCAGTAATAGCGTAAATAGGCTTAAGCTTTATACCGCCACGCAAACGAACGGCGTATGGAGCAAAGTCGAAGAACTACCTTTCAACAGCAACGAATTCTCGAACGGACACCCCGCTCTCTCGAAAGATGACAACCAGCTTTATTTCGCGTCTGACCGGCCGGGCGGGTTTGGCGGCACGGATATTTACGTGTCCAACTGGGTGAACGGAAAGTGGAGCGAGCCGGTAAATCTGGGCAAAGATGTGAACACAAACGGGTACGAACTCTTTCCGTTTATTGACGAAAAAAACAACATTTATTTCGCGTCCGATGGGCGACCCGGTCTGGGTGGGCTGGATATATTCTGTGCGCAACTTAGCCCCGATGGGCAGCAGGGGCGGGTCGTGCGGAATCTGGGCGAGCCGCTTAATTCGCCCAATGACGATTTCGGCATTGTAACTGACGGCGACCGGACGACGGGCTATTTCAGCAGCAACCGCAAAAACGGCGGGTCCGACGATGATATTTATCGGTTCACCCGCGAAGGCTCCCTGTATCCCTGCCGCGAACTGACCCTGAGCATTATTGACGCCACGTCCAGACTGCCGCTTGCCAATGCAACGATCACGATGGATAACGCTGCCAGCGACAAGCAGAAAGAACTGAAAACCGATTCGGCGGGCATTGTACGAGTTTGTCTGAACGTTGACAGCGATTTCAAATTTGTGGCCAGCCGGGAGGGCTATGCTGACAACAAAGTGGGGTTTTCGACCAAAGACCTATCCGACGACCAGCCGTCGAGTCTGGAAATTTTGTTAGACAAACCGACTGTCTCCAAAACAGCAACGCTGCGCGGGCGCGTGCTGTCCCAAACCGACCACAGTCCGATTGCCAATGCCAAAGTTGTGTCGGTGAACGAATGCGACGGCACAACGCAGGAAGCGACTTCCGGGCCGGACGGAATGTATGAATTTACGGTTCAAACGGGTTGTGCCTACGCGCTCGAAGCCATTAAAGACAACATGGGCACGTCGGGTGCGCACGTCGATAAAGAGGGTGTTGGCGTAACGGATATTCTGATGTTTAAGAAAGGCGATGTCGTTAAAATTGATAACATCTATTATGACCTCAACAAAGCGACGATCCGCCCCGATGCGGCTGCCGAATTAGACAAAGTCGTGGCACTGCTGGCTAAGTACCCGGCCATGACCATCGAAATGCGGTCCCACACCGACAGTCGGGCAACGGCTACATACAACAAAACACTGTCGGGCAACCGGGCCAAATCAGTAGTTGCTTATTTGAAAGCGAAAGGCGTTGCGTCAAAACGAATGATTGCCAAAGGCTATGGTGAAAGTGAATTAATCAACAAATGCAAAGATGGCGTGAACTGCCCCGAAGAGGAACACCAGCAAAACCGCCGGACGGAGATTAAAATCCTGAAGTTGGAGTAAGTAAGAGAGTAAAGGTTAAGGGTTGTGACACAGAGATGCACCGAGAAAAATAGAGATACACAGAGACAAATGAGTTAAAAAATCTCTGTGAAACTCTGTGTATCTTGGAGTAGTTTTGCTGAGGTGGTTCGGCGAAGTTTTTAACTTCGTCGGCGTGTTATCCGGTCTCCGACCGGCGAAGAAATGAATAACAGTACCGGTCAGAGACCGGATAACACCCGACCATAGTTAACACTATGGTCAACGCGGTTCACAGAGAGAAACGGAGATACACAGAGATTTTCTTAAAATTTTTCTCTGTGAATCTCTGTTTTTCTCTGTGCAACTCTGTGTTATAATTTTTTTTCCAACTCAAACCTCGCAACTTCGTTTCTTTCAACGTTCGTATGCGTTTCTTTTCCATTTCGTTACTTGTTTTCAGTACCCTTCTACTGTCAGGCCAGCAGGCTCAGGCACAAAAAGAGGTACTGTACTCGCAATATCTGCTGAGTCCGCTGGGTATCAATCCAGCCTATGCCGGTAGCCGGGAATCATTTCACCTGACCGCTTTTCTCCGACGAAAATGGCTCAGTGTGCGGTACGCGCCGGTTACGCAGAGTGTTTCGGCAGATGGTGCCATCGCCAACGGGCGGATCGGGCTGGGCTTTCAGGCCTTAAATGATCGCATGGGTTTGTTCACCAATACGGGTGTTTATGGCAGCGTGGCCTACCGCTTCAACCTGCCCGCTTTAGCCCGGTTAGCCATTGGCGTTCAGGGGGGTGTTAGTGTGTTACCCATTCAGGATGTTACGTCGGCGGGGGTTATAAACCGGGCTGTTGGCAGCGTTGGCGTGGGCGTATATTACCAGTCAGACCGCTTTTTTGCAGGTCTTTCCGCACCTGAATTAAGCGGTCAGGTAACAGATGCAGCCGGCCGGGCTATTTACAAAACCGTTCGACCCGTGTTTTTTCAGGTTGGCGTACCCATCCAAATGGATGAAGAAACAGTGTTGATTCCGTCCATACTCATCTCGAAAATAGCCAACCGACCGCTGGGTATTGATGTGAACCTGCGGGCGTGGTTCAATCAGGAAATTGGCTTAGGTTTGTCGTATCGGCGGAACAGCCCCGGACTGATTCAGACTAATTATTTGCAGGCGTTTGTCGATTATCAGTTAACGAAAGCCATCCGGCTGGGGTATGTGTTCAACTCGCAAACGCCCGAAAGTCCCAACGCCATGCAGTACGACCAGAAAAGTGTTCATGAAATCATGCTTCGCTTCTCGCCAAACAGCCTTAAATTCACCTATTGACTAAATGGGTCGTGCTGTTATGGGCACCCAACAAAAAAAATCGGTAACTTGGCCCCGTAGAAACGTAACTCAACACCCGCTTGAAATCCTACAATGAGGTTTCCAGGGCTGATATGTTGCGCTATCTGTCGGCCAACAGTCGTATGCCCAACCAAGCTATTATTCAGAATCTGTACATCCCCAGCGACCTTGATCGAGAGTTTCCGCTGGCTCCGCATTTTGTTCAGACGTTCGGGACTTATCCCAATTACCTTCATTTTAACGACGATTTTAAACCGTCGGCGCAGGCACTGTTAGACCATCGGGGCTTTGTGCTTATCAATCATTCGACTCGTGTAAACGACGAAGGCTGGCACACCATCGAGCGGATTTATCAGCACGATGATGGCATGATTTTGAAGGCCGAATTTGTGGGTGACCGATTCTTTCGGCTATACGGCTACTACCGCGACGAAACATCGGCTCAAAGCCTGCTGGATGGTTTTCAGGAACATAAATACGTTCACGAAGACAATCAAACACATATCTATTTGATTCAGAGTGGTTTGGGTGGCTTGCACACCGAACGGGTGGAGATTATGCCACCCGACATCGACCTCGATCTTCATTACAATGACGATTTTCCCGTCGTTCATGAACGGTTGGTTACGCTGCTGGGCCAGCCCAAAAGCAAGGGCCTGATTTTGCTGCACGGCGAACCCGGCACCGGCAAAACGACCTACATCAAGCACCTCAGTTCGTTAGTCAAAAAGGACATGCTTATTCTGCCGCCCTATATGACCAACTACCTGACCTCGCCCGAAATCATTCCGTTTTTGCTGGATAATAAAGAGTCGGTATTGATTATTGAAGATGCCGAGCGGATTCTGCAATCGCGCGAAGCCGGGGGCGATACCAACAGCGTTTCCAACATCCTGAATCTCACCGACGGTCTCCTGGCCGACTGTATGCATATTCAGGTCATTGCTACGTTCAACGCCAGCAAACACCTGTTAGACAAGGCCTTGCTCCGAAAAGGCCGTTTAATGGTCGATTACGCCTTTGGCAAACTCGCTCCGGTCAAAGCCAATACGCTGCTTACGCACCTCGGCACGGACTATCGCACCGACCAGCCCATGACTCTCGCCGACATTTTCAACCGCGATGAACAAACCGTTTCGGGTGAGCGGCTGGAAGTACGAGTGGGGTTTTAAGTGCTGAATACAGATTAACAATCTGTTGTGTAAATTTAAATAAGAATGCAATTTGCATTCTGATAAATTAACCTATGAAAAAAAAGTATTACGCATTCACTAATTATCTGGCTTTGCAACGTAAATCTGCCCGCCTTTCTTCATCACTCTGCCTAACGTTTTTACTGACTTTTGTCGCGCAGACTGCTTATTCTCAAACACCTACACCATTCGACTGCGCCAATGGGCTTGGTTATATATTGACTAATCCGACGACGAACGCGAACGGGAACGTAACCAGTTTTTATTCTTTCAATCTGTCAGATGGCGCATCTACCCTGATTAAGGCCGGGGTGCTGCCCGAACCAAACCGGTTTCTAAATGCATTTGGCTACAATGTGGTCGATAACTATTTATATGGTTACCGCTACAACACAAATCAGATTGCGCGACTGGGCAGCAATGGGGCTGTAGAACTGCTTACCGTTTCGGGTCTGAGCACATCGGGAGCCTACGCAACCGGCGATGTAAGCGCGAACGGAATTTTATATTTATATGGTTCGGGGAGTGTTGTTGCCGTTGATCTTAACCCGGCATCCGCCAATTATTTGGTGGCACAAACACGCCTGAGCGGCACGGCTGCCAATGCACTGAGCGGTTTAAACGACTGGGCAATCAGTCCGATAGATGGAAAAATTTATGGCGTGACCACCGGAAAAGTACTGGTTCGTTATGATCCCGTTGCCAATACCGTTACAACGATAGGCCCGGTAACAGGACTAACCAGCCAGTCTGGTTCATTCGGAACGGCGTTTATGGATAGTTACGGAAACATGTACATCGGCAATAACTCCAGTGGAAATATCTATAAAATTGCCACGCCTAACGCCCCAGCCTCGCCCATCATAGCGACCTTGTTTTCAACCAGTCTGGCCGGGAAAAGCCCCGGCGATGGTGCCCGTTGCCCCAATCAGGTAATTCTGCCATCGGCCAACAACGATCAGGCGTGTGGCTTGTCGGATACGGCACCAATTTCGTTGACAGTAGCCGCCAATGATGGGGCCGGGAGTTTTCCTTTGGCCCCAGCTTCCGTGCGTTTGGTTGATCCGGTAAGCGGTTCGGCCGTAACGTCGGTGACCATTGCCGGGCAGGGAACGTACACCGTGAACACCACAACGGGCGTTATCACGTTTGTTCCGGTGGCTGGTTTTATGCGCTCGTCGGTTAAATACACGATTAAAGACACACAGGGCGGGCAGTCGGGGCAGGCGACAATCTCCGTTTTACTGTGCTCGTTGCCGGTTACGCTGGCAACATTTACGGCAGTAGGGCAGGAGCAGGCCATTGTGCTCACCTGGAAAACGTCTGCCGAAACCAATTTTGAGCATTTTGAATTGGAGCGTACCCTCGACCCCAGAGATCGTTTCGACTATCTCGCCACCATCGCGCCAAAAGCCGATGCAACGGGCAGCACATACACCTATCAGGACGCAGCCATACGCCCAAATCTCTATTATTATTACCGACTGAAAATGGTTGATCTGGATGGCAGTGTTGCGTACTCAACCGTTGTTTCGGCCCGGCAGAAAGTGGACGCAGCCATCCGTGTATTTCCAAATCCGGCCCGGTCGAGTCTGACGTTTACGAGTCCCGAATCCATCGCATCGTTCCGGCTCATTAGCGCGTCGGGAAGAACGGTACTTTCCCAGTCGAAACTCGACAGCACACAGATTGACGTACCGTTGACAGGACTACCGGCGGGTATCTATGTGTTGCAAACCACAACAAAAAGCGGGGTTACAGAAAGCCGGAAAGTAGTAGTAGAGTAGAAGCACATCACCCCAGCCGGTTCGCCTTCCACTTGCTCTTTTGCGTCGTTACCGGAGTAATCGCGCCATTGCTTTTCGGCTTCGTGTTTTCCAGTAAGTAAGCTGCCAGCACTGCCGCTAATTCGCTTTCTACAGCGTCCAACTCCGGTGTTAGTACGCTGGGAGAAAAATACTTGCTCACGAAACCCGTGTCGAACTGGCCGGAGCGGAAAGCCTCGTGTTCCATGACGAACCGGCCAAAAGGCAGCGTCGTTTGAACACCCGAAATCTGGTATTCGTCGATGGCGCGGATCATTTTCTGAATGGCTTCGGCGCGGGTGTCGCCATACGTAATGAGCTTGGCAATCATCGGGTCGTAATAAATCGGGATAGCCATGCCCTGCTCGAAACCATCATCCACCCGAACGCCGTTTCCCTGCGGCCGGACATATGTATCGAGTGTACCTACGTCGGGCAGAAAGTTGTTGGCCGGGTCTTCGGCATAGACCCGCACTTCCATCGCATGGCCTTTAATCTGCAAGTCCTCCTGCTTGATGGTCAGCGGTTTACCTTCGGCAATGTAGATCATTTGCTTCACCAGATCAACGCCCGTAATGAGTTCCGTAACGGGGTGCTCGACCTGAAGCCGGGTGTTCATTTCCAGAAAATAAAAGTCGAGCCGGTCATTCACGATAAACTCCACCGTACCCGCACCGTAGTACCCGCAGGCACGGGCCACATCAACAGCCGCGCGGCCCATCGCATCGCGGATTTCGGGCGTTAAAATGGCCGACGGAGCTTCTTCAACCACTTTCTGGTGGCGTCGCTGCACGGAGCATTCGCGCTCAAACAAATGAATAATGTTGCCGTGCTGATCGCCCAGCACCTGAATTTCGACATGCCGGGGCGAGGTCACGTACTTCTCGATAAACACCGAACCGTCGCCAAACGAGGAAATGGCTTCGCTCACGGCGCGGTCCATCTGCTCATCGAAATCGGCTTCGTTTTCCACCACGCGCATCCCTTTGCCGCCCCCGCCCGCGCTGGCTTTAATCAGAATGGGGTAGCCAATTTGGGCCGAAATTACTTTGGCTTCGGCCCGGTCGGTGATGGCCGAGGGCGTGCCCGGTACCATCGGAATATTGTAGTTGGCAACAGCGGCTTTGGCGGCTAACTTGCTGCCCATCACCTCGATACTTTCGGGCGAAGGGCCAACGAAAATCAGGCCTGCTTCGCGGACGAGCTGGGCGAAACCGGCATTTTCGGAGAGGAAACCGTAGCCGGGATGGATGGCATCAACATGAAGCCGCCTGCACACGTCAATGATCGCATCGGCGCGAAGATACGACTCAGACGAGGGTGCCGGGCCAACGCATACGGCTTCGTCGGCATAGCGAACATGGAGCGCGTTGCGGTCGGCTTCGGAATAGATGGCTACCGTTTTGATACCCATCTCGCGGGCCGTCCGCATAATCCGCAGGGCAATTTCGCCCCGGTTGGCAATCAGAAGTTTGTTGATGGTTGGCACGTTACTTAGTCAGGATTGGTCAAGGGTAGTCAGAAAATAGTCAGGTATTGTCAGGAGTAGTCAGGTTACGGTCAGACAGTGCTTGATTATTGCCTGACCACCCTTGACCCTTCGTTTGTCAATAATACGCTTTTGCTGGAAAATGCGCATCAGATGGATTTTTTCGGGTGCGAATTTGTGCTACCGAAAGTTAACCGTATTTTTGCACTTACCGCGTAAAAAAAAAGGCTTTAGCCTGATAAACAATAGTAGAAAGTGGATTTATTTGAGAAACTGCGTAACAACTTAGGCCCCATCGGTTCGCCCGCACGGGAGTTCAACGGCCACCATTATTTCGCGTTCCCCAAGCTCGAAGGTGAACTTGGTCCGCACATGCGTTTTCAGGGTAAAGACGTTCTGAACTGGAGCCTGAATAATTACCTCGGTTTGGGTAATCACCCGGAAGTTCGGAAGGTCGATGCCGAAGCGTCGGCGCAGTGGGGACTGGCTTACCCGATGGGTGCCCGGATGATGTCGGGAAACAGCGACCTGCATGAACAATTTGAAAAAGAACTGGCCGAGTTCGTTGGCAAGGAAGACTCATTCCTGCTTAACTATGGGTATCAGGGCGTTATGTCGGCCATCGAAGCCGTTGTCGATCACCGCGATGTGATTGTCTATGACGCCGAGTGCCACGCCTGTCTGATCGACGGTATCCGCCTGCACAAAGCCAAAATGGGCGAGTATTATAAATTCAACCATAATGACATGCCCAGTCTGGAGAAAAACCTTCAACGGGCTACCAAAAAAGCGGCTGAAAAAGGCGGCAGCATCCTCGTTATTACCGAAGGCGTCTTTGGTATGTCGGGCAAGGTGGGCAGCTTAGATCAGATTGTTGCGTTCAAAGAGAAATACGAATTCCGGTTGTTGGTCGACGATGCACACGGTTTTGGTACGATGGGTGCCACCGGCGCGGGCGTTGGCGAAATGCTCGGCTGCCAGGATGGTATCGACCTGTACTTCTCGACCTTCGCCAAGTCGATGGCCGCGATTGGTGCGTTCATTGCCGCCGACCACGACATCATCATGTACCTCAAGTACAACATGCGGTCGCAGACGTACGCCAAAGCCCTGCCGATGCCGTATGTGGTGGGTGGCCTGAAACGGTTGGACATGATCCGCAACTCATCGGAATTTCGCGATAAACTGTGGGAGAATGTTCGCGCGCTTCAGAGTGGACTGAAAGAACGCGGGTTTAATATCGGCGATACGCAGTCGCCGGTTACGCCCGTGCTTCTGCAAAATTTGGAAGGGGGAATTCCCGAAATAACGGGATTAATTCGTGACTTGCGCGAAAACAAAGGGATCTTTTGCTCGATTGTTGTGTACCCGGTTGTGCCGAAAGAGATTGTGATGCTTCGGATTATTCCAACAGCCGCCCACACCCTCGAAGATGTACACTTTACCCTGGAAGCCTTCTCCGACGTAGCGGCTAAATTGAAGGCTGGCGTATATCGGTCCCAAACCGCTGAAATTGCCCCAGAAACGGTGGAAATATCGGCGGAAGCAGCCGCTGAGTAGGGTTTTTGTGAAAAAATTGCATTTTTTTGCTATTTTTTAGTCTTGCCTATTGCGCTGTATGATAGAATGACTAAATTTCAGGCGAAAGCCGCGTTTTTAGCGGAATTTGGGCATTTTTCACACACTTAAACCCATACTTATTGCTATGGCACGCTTCGATGAAGTAAAGAATTTGGTTATGTCGCTGGAAGGTGATTTCGAGAAATTCTACGAAAAAAATAACCAGGCTGCCGGAACCCGCGTTCGGAAAGGCATGCAGGATTTGAAAACGCTGGCACAAAACATCCGCTCGGAAGTTCAGAATGCTAAGAACGGTGCAGCGTAAGTAAACAGACCACTCAGGTCGTATAACAGAAAACGCCCTTGTTAGTGCATCTGCATTGACAAGGGCGTTTTCTGTTATATTTTCTCCCGGTGCATCAACGTTGCTACGCCCCGCGTTGTGACTTTGCCGGTTTGCACATCCCGGATTTCGCCCAGAATCTGAGCCGTATGTTTGGCCGAATCAATCGACTGAACGGTAAATGTGGCTTCGTACGCCGTATCGACAAACATAGGGCGCAGAAACTCCAGCGTTTGGCTAAGGTAAACCGAACCATAGCCCGGAAATTCCGTACCAAGCACTTTCGTGAATACACTGGCCCCCAGCATTCCGTGGATGATGGGGCGTTTGAAGGGTGTTTGAGCCGCAAAATCGGCATCGAGGTGAAGCGGATTGTTATCGCCCGTAACGCGGGCAAAATCGGCTACTTCATCCTGCGAAAACCGAAATGAGTAGCGATGAACGGCATTAAGTCCAAAGTCCATAGAAAATGTATAATGCAGAATGAAAAATGTAGAATGACAACTTGGCAAAGTTCGCGATAGAACTCCATTATACATTCTTCATTGTACATTATCCATTGCCCCGTACCTTCGTAATCTATTATGTTGAGAAAATTAGTTAAACTCGATACGGCAACGGCGAAGCGCGTATTTGGATTGGATGTAATGCGGGCGGCTGCCATTCTAATTGTGGTCGATGCCCACGCAACCATTGCCCTAAAAGACCATTACAGCGGAACCTTCTGGCATCACTTCCTGCCCGATGGCGTTGAATTGTTTTTTGTATTGAGCGGCTTCCTGATTGGTGGTATTCTGATCCGGTCTTACGAGAAAAAGGAACGCTTTGACCGGCGGTTACTGCTTAATTTCTGGACGCGCCGGTGGTTTCGTACCCTGCCTAATTATTACCTTGTTCTGACCGGACTTATCGGCTTCGCGCTGCTCAGGGCATGGCGAAGCGGCTTGCAAAACACCCTGCCCAACGGAGCTACGTTAGCCAAATACTACCTTTTTCTCCAGAACTTCGCCACATACGTTCCCGATTTCTTCCCCGAAACGTGGAGTCTGGCCATTGAAGAATGGTCGTATATCACGCTTCCTTTGGTGCTGTGGCTCATGCATGGATTATTCTCCACCCGATGGTCTCGTCAGCGTATTGTGCTGATAGCCATTCTGTTCGTCATCATCGGTACAAATTTATATCGCTTCTTTACTGCCTTCCAGATTCCTGTTTCGGAAGGTGAACTGGGCTACCGGGGCATCGTGCTGACCCGCTTAGATGCCATTTCATATGGCGTACTGGCGGCTTACGCCAAGCATTATTTCCCCGTCAACTGGCAAAACGACACACTGCGTCGCCGGTTGCTGATTGCCGGACTATTCTTGACAATGCTCGCAGCCTTTACGTCGTCCATCATTATTTTAAAATTCTACGGCGATATAGGCCTTTTTCCCGCCTATACCTTTTACAAACGAACTCTTTATTTTCCGGTCATTGGGTTGAGCATGGCCCTGCTGATGCCCTATATGGATGGCTGGCGGGCCGCTACGGGCATCATGGCCCGCTTTGGCATTGCCCGCGCTATCACTCACATCAGCCTGATCTCCTACTCGATGTACCTGCTCAATCTGACACCCATTATGATGACGTTTGTTGACCGGATACCCACTACGTCACTAACCGTTGGCTGGTTGAAAGTCGGGTTATTCTGGGGATTGGTTCTGATTCTGTCAACCCTGCTGTTCAAATTCTTCGAGAAGCCCGTCACCGAACTCCGCGAACGATTATCCGCGAAGGAACCGACGCAATTAGTGAATGATAGAGTGATTGAATGATTGAGTGATTGAGTGATTGAATAGCTGACGCGAGCACTTATTCAATCACTCAATCATTCAACCACTCTATCAACTCGAATGGTCGCTGACGATGACCCAGCGGTTTTTGATCTTACGCCAGAGCAGGGTGAAATGGCCGTCCGCATCGCCGATTTGGGGGCGCGTCAAGTGAAACCGACCGATAACATAGGCAACGTTGGGTGCAGGGAAATCTAACTGGAGGATGTCGAATTTAAGCGTACCCATCGACGCCCGGTCGGGGTAGCGTTTTTTGTAGTTCGCAAGCGTAGGCTGATACCCATACGTAACGCCCAATTTGCTCACGAACGTCAGCGAGTCCGATGGCCAGTAGCCAACCATAAATTTCTCGATACGCCCGGCATTCCAGTCGTCGGTCTGGCGTTTGAGCGTACCGAGAATATCCCGGCGGTCGCGGTTGGCGGCTGCAAGTTTAGCCTGCTGCTGGCTCAACGCAGGTAATGTCAACAGGCTGAACAGTAAAACAGTAACGAGTTTTTTCATGATAGAGGATTTTTACAGACGTATGACAGGTATTAGCGGGTGGGTTTCAGACTGTGGTACAGATGTCATCTTTACGTTTTCGATGACCTGAAAAAGATGACATCTGTGCCACAGTCTGAAACCCGCCCGTATTAGCCACCGAAACAAAGTTGGTGATTCGGAGAGATTTTTGCGTTATTCGTTCACTATTTAAGCGTTTCCCTAACTCATGCGATTAGACAATAAAGTTGCCATTATTACCGGTGCTGCCCGTGGAATCGGTCAGAAAGCCGCCGACGTATTTTGCCGCGAAGGCGCAACGGTCATCATCTGGGATTTGCTGGAAGAGGGCGAAACGGCAGCCCAAACCCTGCGCGATCAGGGTTTTCGGTGTGAGTTTATGAAAATCAGCACGACCGATGTGCCCGGCATCGAAGCCGCTGCCCGCGACGTGTTTGACCTCTACGGTCGAATCGACATTCTGATTAACAACGCCGGAATCACCCGCGATAAAAGCCTGCTGAAAATGTCATTCGATGAATGGCAGCAGGTCATCGACGTGAACCTGACCGGTGTTTTCAACTGCACGAAAATTATTGCGCCTTACATGGTTGAGCAGAAACAGGGCCGAATCATCTGTACGTCGTCCATCAACGGCGTACATGGTGCGTTTGGACAGACAAACTATGCAGCCGCCAAAGCCGGAATCATTGGTATGGTTCGGTCGTGGGCAAAGGAACTCGGCCCAAAAGGGATCACCGCCAATGCCGTTGCACCGGGCTTTATCCAAACCGCCATGACCGACGCCATGCCGGATGAAGTTCGTAATCAGGCCGTTGCCACGATTCCGGCCCGGCGCATCGGCCAGCCCGAAGACATCGCCTATGCCTATCTTTATTTAGCCTCCGACGAAGCCTCCTTCGTGAACGGTCACGTATTATCGGTAAATGGCGGGCAGGCTATTTAGTGTGTTGGTTCATGGGTTGTGGTATGGTTCGTGGTGCCGGGTTTGAGAACCCAACACCACGAATACAAACCACCTATCTTTACTGACGTATTTACCGACAGTTACCTATGAAAAAAATCCGCGAATTTTATAACGAGTATAAACCGTATATCTTTTCCGACGGTTGGTACTACATATTTATCATTGTCTTTATCCTCGTTCTGTTTATTTTCTTTTCGTAAGTGACAACTCGTTCGGCTGTTCTGGCCATCATCAATCCGCTTTCCGGCACTACGTCTGTCGAGCAAAAAAAGCTGCTTCAGGATGCGTTCGTGCGTCGGGCTGATGCGCTTGGCTACGCGCCCGACGTGGTACTGACCACCCATCCCGGCCACGCAACCGAACTGGCGGCTGCGGCTGTTGAACGCGGTGTCAATCGGGTGTTGACGGTCGGGGGCGACGGCACCATCAACGAAACGGCGCAGGCCCTTCGGCGGTCGGCAACGGCGTTAGGTATTGTGCCGATTGGATCGGGCAATGGGCTGGCCCGGCATCTGGGCATTCCGCTCAACCCGATGAAAGCCATCGAGCGGGCGTTAACGGGTCGCCCGGTGGTCATTGACAGCGGGGAAATTAACGAGCACCCTTTTTTCTGTACGGCTGGATTGGGGTTCGAGGCTTATGTTGCCCATGCCTTTGCACAACAGCCGGTCCGTGGCTTACCAACGTACATCCGCACGGCGTTTCGGGCCTTTTGGGCGTATAAACCACAGCGTTTTTTTCTTGATGGGAAAGAGAAGGAGCTTTTTTCGCTGACGTTTGCCAATGCCGGGCAGTTCGGTAATAATGCCTGGATGGCTCCGCAGGCCAACATTGCCGACGGGCGGTTGGAGCAGTGCGAAATCAGGCCGTTTCCGGCGCAGGCGGCTGGGATGCTTACCTGGCAATTGTTCAACAAAACGCTCAATCACTCGTCATTCTGGCGGGGCTATTCCGTCACAAAAGCGACCGTAGAGGCCGACGGACCCTTGCTCATCCATGCTGACGGTGAGCCGATTACGCTGCCGACGGGTCGGGCCGAGGTGCGGGTGTTGCCGGGTAGTTTACTGGTTTTGCTATAAGTTTATCGTGCTTTTTACTATATTTGGTCATGCCCTTTACCAAAGAGTATTACCAGACCTGGTTGTTGAGTTTGGAATCCCGACAATTAGAAATCATTGAGATTGGCCTAAAGATTGAGGTAGAAGTTTATGAAATTCAAAAACTTTTACTTGAGGTAAAAGAGTTAAATGAGTATGATAATTTTATTTTCGGAAACTTGATTTTGATGGAGATACGATTCAAAAATCAACTTCGTCAGTATTACCGGGAATTAGAGGAACTTGATTTGGATATAGCCCATTGTCAATTTTTAATCAGTCGACTCGGCTGAACCGATAAAGATGACACCAGAAGAGAAAAAAATATACATCGAAGATTTGGCGAAGCGGGGTTACGAAAAAGCCGCTCGTGTTGAACAACTTTTTGATGAGTTGGCAATCAAGTCTGCTAAATTAAAAGTTGAATTACGGGGAATTAAAGAAAACCTTTCGGATAAATTGGCTGAAAAAAGCACTTGAGGATCACTCGTAGTTCCATGGCTTACTAATTCCCTGCTCGCTCATGTTGGCAGGGAATTTTACATTTAAGTAGTTAACCAAAAGTAATTCGGTATTTTGTGCCTTCTTGTGCCAATATGCCCTTCCAATCACTCATCTTGCTGGCGGGGCTATTCCGTCACAAAAGCAGTAGTAGAAGCCGACGGACCCTTGCTCATCCATGCTGACGGTGAGCCGATTACGCTGCCGACGGGTCGGGCTGACGTGCGGGTGTTGCCGGGTAGTTTATTGATTTTGTTATAAGTTTAGGCATGGCTACATCTAATCGTAAAGTCGTTGTTACACTCGACACCTATTTAAGCATTCTGGCAGTTGTTTCCAGCTTCTGCGCCATTGGGATTACATTCTATCAGGCCTATTTGCAACGAACACAGCAATACGCATCCGTAATGCCGATATTGAAATGCCTGAATACAAGTATGTTAGAAAATGGACACGGGTATGCGTTCATCTGTGTTAACAATGGACTTGGACCAGCCTTTATTGAAGAAGCAACCTATGTTTATAATGATAAATCCTACGATTCAATTGATGCGATAGTGAGTCAATTGCCCCCTGATTCAACCTTGAGTACAAGTGATTTGGGGAAAGGATGGGTGATTCCGCAAGGAGGACAAGTGAATATTGTCCAGGTTAGTAGCCGGAAAAATGCAAACGAGATTCGTCGGCGAATAGGAACGGGCGGATTGACAGTCAGCTTTGTCTACAAGTCTGTTTATGGTCAGCGATGGCGTATGACGTATCCGGCTAAACCGGAAGATTCCAATGTTGAATTAAAGTAGTGTTCGATACTTTAAGCGCAACTTACGCAAAGAAGCCCGATATTTGCCCCGCCAAAACCATTCTGACAACGGCCCATTACGGGTCCTGCGTCTTATCCTGCTGATGTCTCAAAAAGTAGTTCTTGCCTTTAGCGGAGGTCTCGATACCTCCTTCTGTGTTAAATATTTATCCGAAGACCGGGGCATGGACGTGTACTCGGTGCTGGTCGATACGGGCGGCTTCTCCGATGCCGAACTCAAAGCCATTGAGGAACGGGCCTATTCATTAGGCGTAAAGTCGCACGTGACCATCTCCAAAACAGATGATTATTACCAGCAATGCCTCAAGTTTCTGGTGTTCGGTAACGTGCTGAAAAACAATACGTATCCGCTCTCCGTGAGTGCCGAGCGGATTTTTCAGGCCATCGCAGCCGCCGAATACGCCCGCGAAATTGGTGCGTCGGCCATTGCGCACGGCAGCACCGGCGCGGGCAACGATCAGGTTCGTTTCGATATGGCGTTTCGGATTATCGCGCCCGATGCCGAAGTCATTACGCCCATCCGCGACCTGCGGCTGTCACGCGATGCCGAAATCGAATACCTGAAAGCGAAAGGCGTCGATCAGGAGTGGCACAAAGCGGCTTATTCGATCAACAAAGGCTTGTGGGGCACGTCGGTTGGTGGAAAGGAAACGCTCACTTCCGATCAGTTTCTGCCCGAATCGGCCTGGCCCACGCAGGTAACGAAAACCGAGCCGGAAACCATCACGCTGACGTTTTATCATGGCGAAATCAAGGGTATAGGGGATGAGACATTCGCGAATCCGGTCGATGCTATCCGTAAGCTAACCGAACTGGCCGGGCCGTATGGTATTGGCCGCGACATTCACGTGGGCGATACGATTATTGGCATTAAAGGCCGGGTTGGCTTCGAGGCTCCGGCTCCGCTGATTCTGATCAAAGCGCACCATACCCTCGAAAAACACGTACTGGGTAAATGGCAGTTGTATTGGAAAGAACAGTTAGCCAACTGGTACGGCACCATGCTCCACGAAGGGCAGTTTATGGACCCGGTCATGCGCAACATTGAAACATTCCTGGCTGACTCTCAGGCGCATGTGTCGGGGAAAGTGCATGTGTTGCTGGCTCCGTATCGTTTTCAGGTGCTCGGCATCGAGTCAGATCATGACCTGATGTCGTCGGTGTTCGGCAGCTATGGTGAGATGAATAATGCCTGGACCGGCGACGATGTGCGCGGCTTCTCGAAAGTGGCATCGAATCAGGTTATGATTTTTGAAAAGATCCGTGAACATAATTCTTGACACCAGTGTGCTGGGCATTGGGTTTTACCATAAGCGGGCACAAACAGGTATCAGTCGGGTGGTAGAGCGACTAATGATGGGGCTGTGGCATTCTGATGATATAACGTTGTTGCTGGCTGCCTCTACGCACTTACCTGAAACGATGCGATACGCGAATAGTCTGGTTGGCACTACCCCACCAGACTTCGTAAATCGGCGGACCGAACGCGGACAGGCCCTACTCGAAAATACGCTACTTAGCCCGTTTACGGTCGATAGTTTACCGACTAAGGCCATTCGGGAGGGTTTTTACAGGACGCGGAAATTGTTTCAGGCCCAGGAAGCCCGTTTTAATACACGACAGTGGCCCACCCGCAGTATATACCACTCGCCGTTTTACCCGATACCGGAAGAAATTGGGAAAGATCGCTCGGTGCAGACCGTTCAGACGATTTATGATCTGATCCCGATTTTTCATCCCGAATGGTTTCCCGAAGGAGATAATACGGTTCGGCGGGTACTGGAGTCAATTCCGGCTACTGCTCAGATCATTACGATATCAGAAGCGACGAAGCAGGATTTATGTAATTATACGCGTATCGACCCGGCGCGCGTAATGCCGATTCATTTGGCTGCGTCGCCAACGTTATTTTACCCGGTTACGGATCAATCGGCAATACAAACGGTTCGCCAACAGTATAATTTGGGCGATTCACCGTACCTGCTCAGTCTGGCTACGTTTGAGCCACGCAAGAATATCGACCATCTGATTCGGTGCTTTGTTCGGGTTGCCCGGAGCGGTGAAATCCCTGCCGACGTAAAATTAGTGCTGGTCGGAACAAAAGGATGGAAGTTTGACCAGATTATGGGCGAACTGGCGCAGAATGACGCGCTCCGTTCACGTATCGTCGTTACTGGCTTCGTACCGGATGCACAGTTGGCTTCCCTGTATTCGGGTGCGTTGGGTTTCGTCTATCCGTCGTTGTACGAAGGTTTCGGATTGCCACCGTTAGAGGCCATGCAATGCGGTTTGCCGGTTATCACGTCCAACATTCCTTCACTCAACGAGGTTGTTGGTGAGGCAGCTCTCCAGGTTCCGCCAACCGATGCTGACGCGCTCAGTCAGGCTCTCGTTACGCTGACAAATTCAGTTTCTGTGCGAGCCGACCTATCGGCAAAAGCACGGATACGAGCCTCGCTGTTTTCCTGGGAAACGTTTATTGACAATCATATTTCAGTGTATAAACGAATGTTTTCTGAAAAGGGGGGGGGTAAATGTCTGACTTTCAGTAGATTAGCCAACGTCCTGCCTTTGTTCAGTACGTGCCTGATTTTGGTCATGATCTACGCGAAAATCAATATTCAGTGATCGGTAAGCCGAGAAAATACTGCGCTCCCCGCAGCATAGCCTATCCGCTTCAACTGCTCGACGTTGGGGTGGATTACTATGCGCGGGGTCGTTACAGCCAGCGCGATTTGGGCCTGCCGAACGATGATGCGCCGGTTATTCTGCTAATGACATCGGGGCATTTGGGCGACGCGCTGATTCTGTCGTATGCGTTTCCGCTTATTCGGAACCGGTATCCGAACGCGCAAATCGACGTGATGGCCGGTTCATGGTGCGATCCCATCTGGAAAGATAACCCGTATGTTCGGCGGGTTGTTCACCTCAATCACGTCGGCACCAGTCGCCGACCGCTCTCCCGATTGGGGAAATGGCAGGAATTTTTTCAGACAACCCGATCTGCGATACACACATTGCAAGACACGGTGTACGATTATTCGGTAGACATCCGGTTTTCGGATTCGCCCATGCATTTTGTGCTGCCGTATATTCAGGTAAAGCGAAAAATTGGCTTCGGTACGCGCGGTTTCGGCGGCTTGCTCGACAGCGAGTTTTTCATGCCCAATGAAGAAGTTCATAACTTCGACCTGATTCTGACCGTATTGAAACCGTTGGGCATCGAGGCCGATCTCCGAACGATTAACCCGCAGTTTTTTCATCCGTTGGCGTCACCAGCGCAATTGTGGAACAAGCTAAATCGGGCTGTTCCCGCGCATAAACCCATTTTGATTTGCCCTGAATCGGGGGCCGATGTTCGGATGCTGCCCATCGCGTACTGGTGTCAGTTAGCGACCCGGCTGTTGGCGGAGAGTCCGAATTCGTTGGTATTCAGTGGTCAGAAAACCTTTACAACCGAACTTTATGCGCGTGTTCTGACTGCGAACCCAGCGTTTGCCGACCGGCTGATACCGGCGGTTGGTACGTTGACGCTTCAGGATATAGCCAGTTTAAGCGAACAGGCGCAAGCCGCTTTCACGCTCGACTCGCTGCCCATGCATTTGTGTTGCTTAGGTTGCCCGACGCTGTCGTTCCAGAAAAACGGCATGGGTATTCAGTTTTTCCCGATTGCCAGCCAGCCGACGCTGGTCTTGCACAATCATTTGCTAAGCCGCGAACTGACTATCGACCGGCCCGGTTTTGAAAGTGAATACGTCACCGCATTTGACGAAGCTGTGCTGGAACGGGCGATGGCATGGTTTCTAAGTAATAAAAAGCTATGACACAGAGATTCACGGAGACGCACGGAGATACACACAGAGAAGTAATAAATCTCTCTGGGTATCTCCGGGTCTTCTCCGTGCTCTCCGTGTCCCAACTCTTTACAAATGGAAAAAATAAATATTGGCATTATCGGCGGGGCGGGCTACACGGGTGGCGAATTGCTGCGTATTCTTATCAATCATCCGTTCGTAACTATTGCTTTTGTGCATAGTAACAGTCAGGCCGGTAAACCTGTCTGGTCAACGCACACCGATTTGCTGGGCGATACAGACCTGATGTTTTCGGGAGAAATTCCCGATCTGACAGAAATCGACTCATCGGAAGCGGTAAGGACGGTTGATGCTATTTTCCTGTGTTCGGGGCACGGCGCATCAATTACGTTCATGGCTGAGCACGAGGTGTCCGACGATATTGCCGTGATTGACCTCAGTGCCGACTTTCGGGATGAGCACGACGATTTTGTATATGGTCTGCCCGAACTTAACCGCGACCGCATTCGGGAAGCCATGCGGATTGCCAATCCCGGCTGTTTTGCCAGCAGCATTCAACTGGCATTACTGCCATTAGCCAAAGCCGGAAAACTCATCAGCGACGTACAGGTGAGTGCCATTACGGGTAGCACCGGCGCGGGGCAGGCCCTCGTTCCAACAACGGGCTTTACGTGGCGCAACAATAACGTGTCGATTTACAAAGCCTTCACGCATCAGCATTTAGCCGAAATTCGCCAAAGCCTGACTCAGTTGGAACCGGACTTCAAAGCCGCTATCAACTTCGTGCCGTATCGGGGCGATTTCACGCGGGGCATCATGGCGAACGTGTACACCCCGTTTTCGGGTACGCTGGAAGAAGCTAAACAACTTTATCGCCGTTATTACGAAAGCCATCCGTTCACGCACATCAGCGACGCGCCAGTGGATGTTAAACAGGTGGTGAACACGAACAAATGCCTGTTGCATCTGGAAGTCCATGACGGGCAATTGCTCATTACCAGCGTGATCGACAACCTGACGAAAGGGGCGTCGGGTCATGCCGTCCAGAACATGAACCTGATTTTCGGCTTGCCGGAGGATACGGGTTTACGATTGAAAGCCGTAGCTTTTTAGCCCAGTAACGCGGCTGGGAAGCCGCAGATTGTAGAAAACAGCGGCTTCCCAGCCGCGTTACATATGCTCGGAACTGAACGCCTGATTATCAGTAAGTTTTCTGTGGACGATGCAGCTTTTGTCCTTGAACTGCTCAACACACCGGCTTGGCTTGCGTTCATCGGCGACCGGAATGTGCATACGCTCGACGACGCGAAACAGTACATTTTGACGGGCGCGCTGACGAGTTATGAGCGGTTCGGTTTCGGGCCATACGCCGTCGGACTGCGGAGTAACGACGTACCAATTGGCATTTGCGGATTGTATAAGCGCGACGCATTGCCCGACATTGATATAGGCTTTGCGTTCCTGCCCGAGTACGCTGGAAAAGGATTTGGCTACGAAGCCGCATCAGCCGTATTGGTCTATGCAAAAACCGTTTTGGGATTAACACGCATGACCGGAATTACGAAGCCCACGAATGAAAATTCCATCCGGTTGCTCGAAAAATTGGGTATGCGTTTCGAGAAGAAAATTAACTTTGGAAATGGCGGTCAGGAAAGTTTGTTATATGGAATGACGCTGACCAGTTGAAGGGCCTATTTAAAACTTTATTTATTCTGATTGCCTTTTAATAACAAGTATGGCGACTGAGCTTTTTAATCGTAAGGATGTCATCGCTTATTTTATTGTTGCCGCTATCGGTGCTTCGTTGCAATTAATAGCCGGTAGTTTACTTCAGGACTGGTTTCAGATTACGTACCAACAGGCTTTATTGGCAGGTTATTTAATTGCCTTTCTGGCAGGATTTTTCCTCACTAAACTATTTGCTTTTAATGCGAAAAACTCAGCTAAGACGCAGCGTGAAGCGGTCAAATTTACGCTCGTTTCTGTCGTTTCCTGTATAATTACCGTATATGGTTCCTCTTTTTTATATTCGTACTCAACGGCGCATTTTGACTTATTGACCGTACTCATTCCTTTCTCGGTGAAAGAAGTTAATCTGAATAAGTTGGTTTCGCAACTCGCCGGAATGGGATTAAGCTTTTTAAGCAATTATATCCTTCACAAAAGATTTACATTTCATAATACCGGGTTTTATGAACGGCTTAAAACCTTACTGAATCTGTAAAAAAACAGTTTAGAAAGAACGACTTATAGTTAAAGAATTAATTTTTTTTTACAAGATGAAAGGAATTTTATCAGCTAAATTTATCAAACAGGGCGAAAAGTAAGTTCGCTGTTTTAGCCAACGTTCACCCTACGAGTAGGCCCTGTAGTGCCGAAGCTGGAGCTTCGGTAGTAGTAGGCCCAATGCTTCGTTCTGTGACTACCGAAGCTGGAGCTTCGGCACTACAAAGGCAATTGCTGGCAGCCTGGCTTTTATAAGAAAGCCAGGCTGCCAGCAACTATGTCTGGGATAAGATAAGTATAGGCCGAACACGAAAAAAATCATAATTTCTCCATTTCATCCTGCCACTTTTTAAACGTATCGCGATACGCTTTATAGTTCGTTAAATCAGGCTCGAACGTCTTCCCAAAAGCTACCCGCTCGGCGGCTTCGTCCAGCGTTTTTACCAAGCCAACGGCTTTCATTGTCAGGAGAATAGCCCCCATCGAGCCGCTCTCATTACTCGCATTGAGCCTAACTGGAACGCCCGTCATGTCGGCCAGCATCTGCACCCAAAGGCTCGATTGAGCAAAGCCACCGTTGGCGTGAATTACCCGCGCCGAACCGGTGTGTTTGGTAAGCAATGCATTGATGCTGAGTAGATTAAATAATACGCCTTCCAAAGCCGCCCGTACAAAATGCGCCCGCGTGTGCTGCCAGTCAACGTGCAGGTACGCCCCACGCACGGAAGCATCCCACAAAGGAGCGCGTTCGCCCTGCAAATAGGGGAGGAATAGCAACCCATCGGAACCGGGCGGAATGGTGGCGGCTTCGGTAAGTACAGCCTCAGTGTTTTGCTGCGTGAGTTTTTCGGCTACCCATTCCAGTACGTTGCCGCCATTATTGGTCGGTCCGCCAACGGCGTAATAATGCTCATCTAAATAATAACAAAACAACCGTCCCTGCGCGTCACGGAGGGGTTTGCGGACGGTCTGGCGGATGGCTCCGCTGGTGCCGATGGTGAGCGTTGCCGTGCCACGTTTGATGGCTCCCGCGCCGAGGTTTGCCAGGCACCCGTCCGATGCGCCAATCATGAGTGAAACCCCTGCTGGCAAGTCCGTTGCGGCTGTTTCGGGGCGTGGTTGGTACGTTCGCTGGTGCATTGTTGGCACGGGCGTCGATAGCTGATCGGGGCGGACACCGGCATAGGTCGTGGCCCGTTTACTCCATTGACGTTTCTTTTCGTTGAACAATCCGGTAGCAGTGGCAATGGAAAAATCGACCTCAAACTCGCCCGTCAGTTTATGCCACAAAAATTCTTTGATCGACCCGAACCGCGCTGTTCGGTGGAGCATACGGGGGTCATGTTCGCGTAGCCAGGCCAGTTTGCAGAGCGGAATCATGGGGTGGAGGGGCGTGCCGGTTTCTTTATAAATGGCTTTCCCCAGCGCGACCTGTTTCGTTCGGAGGTCGGCAGCCTGAACCTCAGCGCGGTTATCAGACCAGAGAATGGCATTGCCGAGGGGCGTACCGCCGTCATCCATCGGCAACAGGCTGTGCATGGCCGTACAAAACGCTACGTGTGTGATGACATGGCCGCCCTGTGCCACCTCCCGAACAACTTCGGTAATGACCTGCACAAAGGCCGACCAGATTTCGGCGGGGTCCTGTTCGGCATAGCCGGGTTCGGGGTGCAGCGTGGTAAGCGGAGCGGACGCATGGGCCAGAATCTGACCTAAATCCGACGGCATGGCTAAGGCTTTTACGTTGGTCGTACCGACATCAACGCCAACGAAACAATTCATAATGCGGGGATTAAGGGAAACACAGAGGACACGGAGAAAACACAGAGATTCACAAAGGAAAATGAAAAAACTCTGTGAATCTCTGTCTTTTCTCCGTGTCCCTCTGTGTTTAATCTCTTCATAATCTACTTTTTAACCCATAAAACGATACCGCATTTTCCCCGAATACCTTCGCCCGGACTTCCTCGCCCCAGGGGTAGACATAATCGTCAATCAGGGTTTTGACCTGCGTATAATTGGCCGCCACTAAGCAAACAGGCCAGTCGGAGCCGAACAGAAGCCGGTCGGGGCCAAACTGCTCGAAAGCTACATCCAAATACGGAAAGAGATCTTTTTTGCTCCAGGTATGCCAGTCCGCTTCGGTTACCATGCCCGACAGTTTGCACGATACGTTTTTGTATTTGGCAATTTCGGTCATGAAATTCGACCAGCGACTGATCTCCCCTTTTTTGATATACGGTTTCGCCAGATGGTCGATTACAAAATTGACTTCGGGAACGGCCCGTACTAAGTGCAAAGCGGCTTTCAACTGGTTCGGATAGATCAGAATATCGTACGTCAGGCCAAATTGGGCCAGTTGCCGAATGCCTTCAACAACCGCCGGACGGGTCAGGAAATCGTCTGCTTCGGCCTGCGCTACGTGCCGATAGCCTTTAATTGCTGTGTGCATGGATAACTCGTCCAATCGTTGGGCGAGGTTTTCTGCCTGCAAATCGACCCAGCCGACAACGCCTTTCACGATGTCGTAGCTATGGGCCATGTTCACCAGAAACAGCGTTTCTGCTTCTGACTGCGATGCCTGAACCGCTACACAACCGTCGATGCCGTTTTGCGCCAGAACGGGTTCTAAATCGGCGGGCAGAAAGTCGCGCCGGATCATAGCCATATCGTCCGTAATCCAGCTATCGCGGACGGGGTCGAAATGCCAGAAATGCTGGTGGGCGTCGATGGTCATAAACTTAATGTACAATGTGTAATGAACAATGGATTACAGAAACGGACGTACTATTCATTACGCATTGTACATTATTCATTAAAAGAAATTGCCGTTTGCCGTTGCTCGCCCAATCCCTCGATGCCCAACTCAACAACATCGCCGGGGTTGAGGTAGCGGGGTGGTTTCAGGCCCAGCCCCACGCCCGCCGGGGTGCCGGTCGAGATAACGTCGCCGGGCAACAGCGTCATAAACTGACTGATGTAGCTAACGAGCGTCGGCACGTTGAAAATCATATCGTCGGTGTTGGAGTTCTGCAATTGCTCACCGTTTACGCTCAGCCACAGATTCAGCGCGTTGGGATCGGCGACTTCGTCTTTCGTAACTAAATACGGTCCAAGCGGGGCAAAGGTGTCCGCACTTTTTCCCTTCACCCATTGCCCACCGCGCTCCAGTTGCCAGGCCCGTTCGCTGTAATCGTTGTGCAGCGCGTAACCGGCCACATAATCCAGTGCGTCATCCAGCCCGACATAGCTGGCCCGCTTGCCAATAATAATCGCCAGTTCGACTTCCCAGTCCGTTTTTTCGGACCGTTTCGGAATCACGACGTTATCGTTTGGGCCGCCGAGAGCCGTTGTTGCCTTGAAAAACAGAATTGGCTCGGCGGGCGTTGGTGCTCCGGTTTCGGCGGCATGTTTGGCATAGTTTAGACCAACGCAAACGATTTTCGACGGTCGTTTAATACAGGGACCAAACCGTTCGCCCGAACCAATTTCGGGGCAGGTGTGGGCATGGGCCGTAAGCCAGTGGGCGAGTCGTTCCGGGCCGTTGCTGGCAAAAAACGACTCGTCATAATCTTCGCCAAAATGCGTTACGTCGATGTGCTGGCCGGTGGGTGTTACGACGCCGGGATGTTCGTGGTCGGTTGGGCCGAAGCGGAAAAGTTTCATGCAGTAAAATTCAGGGTTTTGGTATGATTAGTCAATTAATTTAGGTGGGTTTTCAATTGTGGTACAGATGTCATCTTTTTTGAGTGATCGAAACGTAAAGATGGCATCTGTACCACAATTGAAAACCCACCTATTAATCGTCACGTATTCAATCGGGTAAAGCCCCCGTCCAGTGGGTAGTCGCAGCCGGTCGCGAAACTTGCTTCGTCGGAACACAGATACAAGGCCAGCGCGCCAATTTCGCGGGGTTCGGCCATGCGGCCAATGGGTTGTGTTTTCGATAGTTTCTCGAACATTTCCGCTTCCTGTCCGGGATAGGTTTTCGCCAGAAATCCATCGACAAACGGCGTGTGTACCCGCGCCGGTGAGATGCAGTTACAGCGAATTTTGTCTTTCAGATAATCCTTCGCGACCGACAGAGTCATGGTCAATACCGCGCCTTTGCTCATCGAGTACGCAAAACGATCTGAAAGGCCCAGCGTTGCCCCAACCGACGCCATATTTAGGATAACACCTCCGCCATTGGCTTTCAGGTGCGGAATGGTGGCATACAAACAATTGTAAACGCCCTTCACGTTGATCCGAAAAATCCGGTCGAAGTCGGCTTCGGTGGTAGTTTCAACCGTACCGATGTGCGATATGCCCGCGTTATTGACCAGAATATGGATTGGGGCCAAATCTGCAATCCGATTGATAACCTCGACCGTCTGGTGTTGATTCGATACGTCGACGGCGTGGCTTTTGGCCTTTCCGCCCGCCCGCCGAATGTCGCTGGCAGCCTGATCGGCCTGTACACCGTTGAGGTCGAGGATATGGACCGACGCCCCCGCCTGTACGAACGTTTTTACAATAGCCAGCCCAATGCCGCTGGCTCCCCCCGTAACGAGGGCGGTTTTGTTTTTGAGAGAGAACATAAAGAGCGAAAGAGCGAAAGAGTGAAAGGGTGATTCAGCCAGTTCGCTCTTTCACTCTTTCGCTCTTTCGCCATTGTTAAAGTGAAACCCCCCGTTTCCAGGGAATGAAATCATCCTGCCCGAGCCGTTCGGCCTGGGTAATCAGTTCGCCGGAGGCCAGCCGGATGATGTAGTCCAGCAGGGCGTCGGCGTTTTGTTCGATGCTTTGCTCGCCGTCGATAATCGGGCCACTGTCGAAGTCGATGACGTCGGGCATCCGGTTTTTCAGAACCGTGTTCGTCGAAATTTTGACGACGGGACTTACTGGATTGCCGGTTGGCGTGCCTAAGCCCGTGGTAAACAAAATTATGTTAGTGCCCGAACCTGCCATGCCCGTCGTCGCTTCAACGTCGTTGCCGGGTGTGCAAAGCAGACTCAAGCCGGGCGTGGTGGCTGGTTCGGCATAATCCAGCACATCGACCACCGGCGACGTACCGCCCTTTTTAGCCGCCCCCGCCGACTTGATGGCATCGGTAATCAATCCATCTTTAATGTTTCCGGGGGATGGATTCATATCGAAACCCGAACCGACGGCTTCGGCAGAGGCCGAATAGCCACCCATCAGATCAATGAATTTCTGTGCTTTGGCGGGGTCGGTGGTCCGGTTGATGAGTTCCTGCTCCACGCCGTTCAGTTCGGGGAATTCGGCCAGCACGGTTTTGCCGCCCAGTGTCACGACGATGTCTGACAGATGCCCCAGCGTCGGGTTCGCCGAAATGCCGGAAAATCCGTCGGAGCCGCCACATTTCAGCCCGATGGTCAACGCGCTGAGTGGAGCCGGTTGCCGTTCGATTTTGTTGATCTCGACAAGTCCAAGAAACGTTTCTTTAACCGCCTGCGACATCAGCGCGTATTCGGTGCCGTCTTGCTGCTCAAATAGCAGCAGTGGTTTGTTGAATTTCGGATTTTGCCGCTTGATTTCCGCCGAAATCATGTCCGTCTGCAAATGCTGACAGCCCAAACTCAGGACCGTTGCCCCCGCTACGTTCGGGTTGTTGATAAACCCCGCCAGGAGCGAGCACAGATACCCCGAATCCTGCCGGGTGCCGCCACAGCCCATTTCGTGGGTCAGAAACTTGATGCCATCGACATTCGGAAATGGGCGGTTGTGTGCTTGATTGGTTGAGGAATGAAGCGTTTTGTTCTGGCTTTCATCCACAAACGGCTGCATCTTTTTGATATGGTTCATATCGCCTACTTTGTACAGACTGATCAACTCATGAACCTGCTGCCGGTACGTTTCCGGTTGTGCATAGCCAAGTTCTCGCTCGAAGGCATCCTTGAGAATGAGAACGTTACGGTTTTCGCAAAACACCAGCGGCACCACAAGCCAGTAGTTGCGGGTGCCCACGCTGCCATCGGCGCGATGATAGCCCATAAACGTGCGGTTTTGCCAGGCCGAAACGTCGGGCGGCTGCCACGAATACGGCTGTTTTTTGTCGAGACCGTAGCCGTCGGCGTCGTGCTTCAGATTAAAGGTTGTGATGGGTTCGCCCCGGCGAATGGGTTGAGTGGCTTTGCCAACCAGCACGCCATACATCGTTATGGGGTCGCCGGTTTGCCGGTCTTCAGTCACAAATTTATGCTTGGCACCAACAGCATAGGGTAAGGTATAGGTGTCGTTGTCGAACGTAATTTGCTCCCCCGCCGACAGGTTTCGGAGCGCAACGATTACATTATCGGCAGGATGAACTTTGAGAACACGGGCAGTCATTCGCTACTTATTTTTATACAAAGAGACGCATCAGGCCGAAATATACCATCACAACCCGAAACTTTGTCCGGCTCTATTGCGAATGTGACCGTTAATGCTAAGTTTTGACGCTGAATCGCTTTTCCTTTTCTATGCGCCCGTCATCATCTGAAAACGCTACGAAATTTCCTGCCGACCAAGCCCCGCCCGGCCGTTCGCTGCCGGTTCGTCTGATGTCTATGGATGCTTATCGGGGCTTCGTTATGATATTGATGGCGGCTGAGATACTGGATTTTCAGCGGATGCACGAAGCGTTTCCGGGTAGTGTGGTCTGGGCGTTTCTGGCGTACCACCAGAGTCATGTTGCGTGGGCGGGTTGTTCGCTGCACGACCTGATTCAGCCCTCGTTTTCGTTGCTGGTGGGGTTAGCTCTGCCTTATTCATTAGCCAGCCGGGCCGCGCAGGGGCAGTCCTTTCAAACGCAGTTCGGTCACGCGCTCCGTCGGTCGCTCATTCTGATTTTACTGGGCATCTTTCTGCGGTCTACCCATGCCAGCCAAACGAATTTCACGTTTGAAGATACGCTGACGCAGATTGGTCTGGGCTACCCGTTTTTGTTTTTGCTGGGCCACACAAACCCCCGAACCGTTTGGATTGTACTTGCCGTGATTTTGGTTGGCTACTGGCTCGCCTTTGTGCTTTATCCGGTTTCGGGTTCCCCCGGAACTGCCTTCAATTATCCGGCGGTTGGCGTTCCACTGAATTGGCCGGAGCATTACACGGGTTTGATGGGGCATTTCAATAAAAACAGCAATCTTGCCTGGGCCTTCGATACGTGGTTTTTGAATTTGTTTCCACGCGAAAAACCATTTCTGTTCAACGGCGGGGGCTATGCCACCCTCAGTTTCATACCTACCCTCGGAACCATGCTGTTTGGGTTGTTGGCGGGTTGGTGGCTGCGTTCGGGAATGACCAATCGGGCAATTCTGAACCGATTATTGCTGGCTGGAGCCGTAGGGCTGGTCGCTGGGCTTTTGCTCCAGTTTCTGGGTATCTGCCCCATCGTTAAACGAATCTGGACGCCCGCCTGGGTGTTGTTCAGTGGTGGCTTGTGCTTTTGGTTACTGGCGTTTTTTTACAGCATTATTGATGTGCTGGGGCATCGTCGCTGGGCGTTTCCGTTGCTCGTTGTGGGCATGAACTCCATCGCCATTTACTGCTTAGTGCACCTAATCGACCGCTTCATCATCACCTCGCTTTATACCCACCTTGGGCATGGTCTTTTTACGCTATTTGGCCCTGTTTACGAACCCCTGCTGGTGGGTCTTGCCACGCTGGGCGTTTTTTACCTGATTCTTCTGTGGATGTACCACCGAAAACTTTTTATACGTATTTAAGTAGAGCTTTCGTTTAGAACCGTGCCACGGTTATGTTAAACGCACTTAGCAACCGTGGCACGGCTCTAAGCGAAAGCTCTATTAAGTCTATGCTCACGGCCAATATCCTGAACCTGTTCGACCAAACAATTTTTTATGGTACGATAACTATCGAAAATGGGCGCATTGCCCAGGTGAGTCGACTTGGTCCCGAACGTCCGGGCGAACCATACGCATTGCCCGGCTTTGTGGATGCACACGTTCATATTGAAAGTTCCCTGCTAACGCCCCCGCAGTTTGCGCGGCTGGCCGTTGTGCATGGCACCGTTGCCACTGTGTCCGACCCGCACGAGATTGGGAATGTGATGGGCGTTGCGGGCGTAACGTATATGATTGACGAAGCCCGGCGGGTTCCGTTTAAGTTTATGTTTGGTGCACCCTCGTGCGTACCGGCCACCCCGTTTGAAACGGCAGGAGCCACAATCAACGCGTCGGATGTCCGGCAGTTGCTGGCGATGAAAGAAATCGGTTATCTGGCCGAAGTGATGAATTTTCCGGGCGTGCTCAATCAGGACCCCGACCTGATGGCGAAAATTGCGCTGGCCAAGGCGTTTAATAAACCCATTGACGGCCATGCGCCCGGCTTGATGGGTGATGATGCCCAACACTACATCGACGCGGGCATCACGACTGACCACGAATGTTTTACGTATGAAGAAGGGCTGGATAAAGCGCGTCGGGGTATGAATATCCTGATTCGGGAGGGGAGCGCGGCCCGAAATTTCGAGGCATTGATTCCGTTGCTGGCCGAGTTTCCGGCGCAGATTATGTTTTGCTCCGACGATAAACACCCCGATACGCTGGCCGAAGGACATATTAATCTGTTGGTCGTGAGGGCATTGATTAAAGGGCATTCGCTCTGGAACGTATTGCGGGCCGCCTGCCTAAACCCGGTTTTGCATTACCGGCTACCCGTCGGGCTACTGCGGGCGGGCGACCCGGCTGATTACATCGTCGTGACTGATTTACTAACATTTCAGGTACAGCAAACGGTTATCAACGGCGAACGTGTCGCCGAAAACGGCCGGTCGGCTATACCGGATTTGCGAAGCGAGCGGGTTAATAAATTCGCTTGTTCGGCTAAAACGCCCGCCGAATTTGCGGTTGCGGCAACGCCCAACGGTGGGCTACTTCGGGTTATCGAAGCACTGGATGGCCAACTGATTACAAACGAATTGCATCTGGAACCTAAACTTGACAATAACGAGCTTGTGCCGGATGTGACGCGTGATTTATTAAAATTGGTGGTTGTCAATCGGTATCAAGATGCGCCACCGGCTATTGCGTTTATTAAAAATTTCGGGTTGAAACATGGAGCCATTGCCTCGTCGGTGGGGCATGATTCGCACAATATCACGGCGGTTGGCTGCGATGATGAGAGCCTTTGCCGGGCTGTTAACCTGGTTATCGACGCACAAGGGGGATTATCGGCGGTAGCCGGAGCCGACTCGCATTCACACGACGAAGAAGTAATGAGCCGCCGTAAATTTCTTCAATTAACCACCACCACCGACGCCGACGTGTTGCCATTGCCCGTTGCGGGGCTGATGACGGATGCCGACGGATATGAAGTTGCCGCTCAGTACGCGGCTCTTGACCGGTTTGCCCGGCAGCAGTTGGGCAGTACGTTACAGGCTCCGTTTATGACGCTGTCGTTCATGGCATTGCTGGTTATTCCGAATCTGAAGTTGAGCGATAAAGGGTTATTTGACGGACAAAGGTTCGAATTTGTGTTGCTTCAAATCGGGAAATAATGACCCATAAAAAATTTATTTAATAACTGTTTTAAATTCTATTTTTTATGGGTACGTTTACACTCCTCAAGGCTATTCCTAACCTTTACCTCTCTATCTATCATGGCTCGCTCACGCTCGAAAACTGGCCCCGACGATGAAACACTTTGGAATTTGTTTCGCGGTGGCGATGAAAATGCGTTTGCCCGATTGTATCAAAACTATGTTCAAACCCTCTACCACTACTGCGCCCACTTCGCTACGGACCGCGCCCTGATTAAAGATTGCATTCACGATTTGTTCGTTGAACTCTGGAAACACCGCACCACCATCGGGCCAACTACCTCGGTACGGTTTTACCTGATGGCGTCCATCAAACGTAAGCTGGTTCGCCACTTAACGGCTGAGCAGAAGTTAGTTAGCCAGGATGAAATGATTAATGGCCGACGCGTGGGCGATACCCTCCCCGGTGCTGACCCATCGCATGAAAACCTGCTGATTGCCCACGAAGAGGATTCATTTATGAATAACTGCCTGCATCAGGCACTTGACAAACTTCCGCGTCGTCAGCGCGAAGCGGTTCACCTTCGGTACTTCCAGAACATGAGCAATGAAGAAATTTCGGCCCTGATGGAAATCAATATTCAATCGGTCTACAACTTGATATTTGGTGCTATGAGCAACCTCAAGCGTTATGTTACGCTCGAAAATGTGTCACTCTGACGCTGTCTATTCCTAAACCTTCCCGAACCCGGTGGCTGTCAATCAGTTGCCGGGTTCTTTTTTTGGTCAGAAAATGGTCAAAGGTTGTCAGGAAGTTGTCAAGAATAACCAGGCAATTACTTGACCATTTTTGGCAAAACCTGACTACACTTGACCACTGCCTGACTATTCCCTGACAAAACCTGACCATCCTTGACAATGCCCCTGCCATTCCGGTAACTTCGCCGGATGAATACAGACTCAACGCCCTTACCTGAGCGGGTACGTCCCCGCACCCTTGATGAAGTAATTGGTCAGCGTAAACTGATTGGTCCGGCGGGCGCGTTACGGCGGGCCGTCGATGCCGGTCGGTTGCCGTCCATGATTTTATGGGGGCCGCCGGGCGTGGGTAAAACGACGCTGGCCCTGCTGCTGGCCGAAGCCGTTAAGCGACCATTCGTATCGTTGAGTGCCATCAATTCGGGGGTTAAAGAGATTAGAGACGTATTGAGCCGCCCAACGGGTATGTTTCCGCCGGTTGTATTTATCGACGAGATTCATCGATTCAATAAAGGCCAGCAGGATGCCTTGCTTGGTGCCGTAGAAAAAGGACAGATTACGCTCATCGGCGCAACCACAGAGAATCCGTCGTTTGAAGTTAACAGCGCGTTGCTGTCACGCTGTCAGGTCTATATTCTGGAAACGCTCAGCCGCGAGGAACTGATTCAGTTGGTTGACCGGGCCATTGCTCAGGATGCCTTTTTACAGGCCAAAAAAATTACCGTCGAATCCTACGACGTCTTGCTGCGACTATCCGGTGGCGACGGGCGTAAACTGCTTAATTTGCTGGAACTGGTTGCCTCAGCGCACGTATCCTCCGATCCGTTAATCATCACCGACGAGGACGTGACGACCGTCGCGCAACAGAACATTGCCCGGTACGACAAATCGGGCGAGCAGCATTACGACATTATTTCGGCGTTTATCAAGTCGTTGCGCGGCTCCGATCCCAACGCGGCTTTGTACTGGATGGCCCGCATGATTGTGGCGGGCGAAGACCCGATTTTTATTGCCCGACGAATGCTGATTATGGCGTCGGAAGACATCGGGAACGCCAACCCTACGGCGATGATTATGGCCTCGGAAGCAGTGCAGGCCATCCGCGCTATCGGAATGCCCGAAGGCCGGATTGTTTTGTCGCAGGTGGCGGTGTATTTGGCAACATCGCCCAAGAGCAACGCGAGTTATGTGGCTATTGATGAGGCCATTGCGCTGGCCGAACAAACCGCGCACCTGCCCGTACCGCTACACCTGCGTAACGCACCGACAAAATTAATGAAGCAGATTGGCTACGGAAAAGAGTATCAGTACGCTCATGCCCACGAAGGTAATTTCGCCCGGCAAAACTTCCTGCCCGATGATCTGAAAGGCCGTAAACTCTACGAACCCGGCCATAACGCCCGCGAAGCCGAAATTCGACGCAGTTTAGAGAAATGGTGGGGGGAATGGTACGGGTATTGAATGAAGAGATAGTCGTTTTATTACATTTGGTGTATGCTCTTACCGTTTGCCGAAAAAGCCTACATTGACGATCAAAAATTAGTTGGCTATTGTTTATCAGAAACACATACGACTGGAAAACACAAAGCCCGCGTGTTTAAATCAGCCTTAGGGCTTATGAATGCTGATTATCTGTTACTTAAGGAGACGATCTTAACCGTAGTGTTATTAAACGAAGCTCGATTTACTGGGTCAAATCAGCAAGGAGATATGTATCTGATGGATTTCAGCATGAGCCATCAAGGCAAAAAAGCTACTATTAGAACAGCCTGGATTATTCTCTTCGGCGAATCCTTTCCACGCTTAGTTAGTTGTTATGTGAACGATTAAATATAAAAATTATGGACGCTCCTAACCTATTGGACGTTGTGGTGCTGCTTGCCGATCTTCCAGCTCATAAATTACGGAAAGGCAGTTTAGGAACTGTTGTCGAGGTATTCGATGGTGGAGATTTCCTTGTTGAATTTGCGGATATGAATGGTGCAACATACGCTCTTCCCGTATTATCAGCTACTCAGTTAATGAAGGTGTATCAGCAACCTGTTGGTGCATAACATACCAAACCGTAAGGGCTTGTAACGCCCGCGAAGCCGAAATTCGACGCAGTTTAGAGAAATGGTGGGGCGAGTGGTACGGGTATTGATATAGTGTAAACTCGGAATTAGCCAGCCTAAGAACCGTTGGCTGATGATTCTTTTAAACCAGAAGCGTTCGCGCCCCTTTTTGTTCGCTGAACAGACCGTTATTTCAACCGGTAGTTGAGGCCAATATTCCCCTGCCAGCGGCTGAAATCTGGATTTAAATTGTCTTTCGGGAACTGACTCCGCTCTACGGTTCCCTCCAAAGACCACCGTTTCCCTAATCGATAGTGAGCACCTACACCCGCGTTGGTCTGCCACGCATTCGGTTTTAATCTGGTTAGCGTTTGGTAGGGACTTCCCGGCTCTACTGCGCGGTAGGTGGCTTTTCCGTACGTTGCGCCAGCCTGAGCAAACACCGCAACCCGTTTTGAGCGGAGAAAATAGTAGCGCGTTGACAACCCGGCACCCATGTAGGTAAACGCCGAACTTCGTTTGATGTACCGGCCCTCAACGGCTATCGACCAGCCATCTTTGAGAAAATACTGAACGCGGGGTGCAACATGACCGACAGCCCCTACCGTGCCTCCGTTTCCGCCCCCTATGCTAACACCGGCGTTGACGCGCCCCTGACCTAACAAATCACGTTGCTTTTCATCGAGGGACACCTGCGCAAATACAGACACTGGCAAGAGCAGACTTAGCAGCAGTAGATAACGGTTCATCGGTATAATTAGTCTTTGTTTAGGATAGGACACCAAAGGCACCAAATCCGTTGTAAGCCCTTAACGATTTTTAACAGTTTATGGTGATAGGGAGAATTCAATACAGGACTTTCGCTCGATTTTTGATAATTTTATTTCAAACTGCGGTTTATTGTATTTTACCCAGACCCGTTTGATAACTCTTTATGTTAACCTTGGAGCGATCTACAGCGTTGGCGACATAACCAATAGTGTAGATCGCTCTCTCTACTTCCTGACTGGACTAGCCGGAAGTGCTCCTGTTGCTGAATAACCGAGCTTCATTTTGTAATCTACACCAGGCATTCTGATCAGGTGCTTTTCGGTCACAGCTAATGTTTTCACTACTACCGTCGAATAAGCACTAGCGCCTGTCTCCTTGTCTCGAACAAAGACAATGTATTCCGCTTCTTGAGCAGGAACCAGCAAGACTTCCGACGCATTATTTGGCGGAACGGCACCTGGTGTGGTTAGACCCCAGGCGTAACTGTACTTGCCAGATCCACCAATCGCTTTGGCCTGAATAAGTTGTTTGCCAGTAGCGGCATCACCACTGACCTCGGTTGTGACCTTGACCTGAGCCAATAAAGTAGTCGAGCTGACCAAGCCCATCAAAACTAGAAGGGTACGCATTGTGTATTTCATCGTGTAACGAGCTTAAAAAAGTAAAGCTGTAAAAGAGAAATTCTTCTGTTGTATACTCAACAACATGTCAACTAATGCAGTCCTGGTGAATAGAAACCATCGTACCCCATCAATCCATTCATCAGCGGTTCGCTCAATAAAAACCTACAGTTTTCGGTACATGATGTAAGCATTGGTGTACCCATCCCGCAGATGATTAAAAGCTTCGGGAATTTCGCCAATGATGGTAAAGCCAAGTTTCTGCCAGAGGTTAACGGCACGCTCATTACTTTTTACGACGATGTTAAACTGCATCGCTCTATAGCCTAATACTTTGGCTTCCCGGATGGAATAGTCTCCCATCAATTTCCCGATACCCTGACCCTCATAGTCAGTAGAAACCATATAGGATGCGTTGGCAATATGCGAACCCAGATCTACCTGATTGTCTTTAATAACGAACGTACCGGCAACGCTTCCATCAACGGTGGCAACATAGGTGTGCTTGTCTTCGCCACACCAATAACGCAGCATCGTTTCCTTTGACGAGTTGGGCGCGAAACAATACGTATCACCCGTTGCTATAACGGTTTTTATAATGGTCCAGATTGCTTCCTGATCGCTGGAAACCGCTTTGCGAATGTCAATCATTTTTGTTGTATAAATCCACGTATGCCGGATAGAGAAACACTGTTTCCTGAGTCGAAATTACCACCGCACCTGCCCGTCGCCGACGACAATCCATTTTTCGGTTACTAATTTCTCCAGCGCGAACGGCCCGCGTGCGTGGAGTTTTTGGGTTGAGATACCAATCTCGGCTCCCAATCCAAACACGCCCCCGTCGGTGAAGCGGGTGGACGCATTGGCATAAACAGCAGCCGCATCGACTTCAAACAGAAATCGGTCGATAAGGGCTTGATTCTGGGATAAAATCGCTTCGGAGTGCCGCGACGAATACGTTTGCAGATGCGACAGGGCTTCGTCTAACCCCGACACCACTTTTACGGCACATTTATAATCCAGAAACTCTCGGCCAAAATCTTCTGGCTGAGCGTGTTGCAGATTGGCATATCCCACTTTTTCAAAAATGGCGTACGATGTTTCGTCTGCGAAAACCTCGATGTTCCATTTTGTGAAATCGGCGGTCAGCATGGGCAAAAAACGCTCGGCAATGGTTTCGTCAACCAGCACACAATCGAGGGAGTTGCAAACCGACGGGCGCGACACACGGGCATTGACCACAATAGCGGCTGCTTTGGCTAAATCGGCCGTTTGTTCGACATACGCGTGACATACACCCGCACCCGTTTCGATGGTGGGCACCAATGAGTTTTTGCGCACGAACTGAATCAGCGAATCGGAACCGCGCGGAATAATAATGTCTACGTAGCGGGTTGCCGTGAGCAGTTCGTTGACTACGGCCCGGTCTGGCGGGAGTAGGGTGACGGCGGCTTTGGGTATGCCAAATTCCGCTAATACGCTCTGAATCAGCCCAATTAAGTAGCGGTTTGAGAAATCGGCTTCTTTGCCGCCTTTCAACACACACGCATTCCCCGACCGTAAACACAACGACGCCACATCGACCGTTACGTTCGGACGGGCTTCATAAATAACACCGACCACGCCCAGTGGCACGGCGATTTTTTTAAGTTTTAGTCCTTGTTCGAGAGTGCGCTCCAGAATGACTTCGCCCGCCGGGTCGGGCAATACGGCTACTTCGCGCAGACTTTTGGACAGGTCGGCTACGCGATCCTTGGTCAGTTTCAGCCGGTCATATTTGGGGTCAGATTCCGGCATTCGGTCGAGGTCTTTCCGGTTCTCGGCTACAATCTCGGCCGTATGCGCGGCAAGTACATCGGCCAGCCGGTTGAGCAGGTCCGTTTTTTTGGCAGGACTAAGCCGCCGTACGGAAGCTGCAGCCTGTTGCGTGGCCTGAAGAAGGGGCGTAATGGGTGTCATGATTACAAAAGTACAATATCATTGGCATTGGCGACCTCAACGTTTTGCTGATTAAGCTGTTGCGACAAGGTTTCTGACGAAATCCGGGCGCGGGCAACAGCGATTGTTGTCTGGTCTTCGCTTAGAATTTCAACCATTTCGCCGGTTGCAAAGTCGCCCAGAATGGCCCGGATTCCGACCGCCAGCAGGCTGCGCCGTTGCTGCAAAGCCCGCACCGCTCCGGCATCGACCTGCACACGCCCAACGGCTAAACTACCGCTGCCCAACCACCGATTTCGGGCGGAGAGGGCGGTGGCGTGCGGAATAAATTCAGTCCCAATCTCGCTGCGTAAAGCGCGTCCGAGACTATCCGGCTCGTTCATACCGAAAATTACAACCCGAATGCCCATTCGGGTTGCCAATTTGGCAAATGTTAGTTTAGAGGCCATTCCACCCAAACCCTGCGCCGATTTTTCGGTACGGACAACGCCAAAAACACGCTCGTCGAAGTCGGTTACCTGTCTGATAATCTGGCCGTTGGCGTCAAGCAATCCACCCACCGATGTGCACAGCATAAGGGCTTCGGCACCGAAGCCAACGGCAATGAGCGTTGCCAGTTCGTCGTTGTCCGAAAACTTCAGTTCCCGATTGCTCACCACATCGTTTTCGTTGGCAATGGGAATCAGATCGTTGGCCCACAATTCCTCATACGTTTGCTTGAGTTGTAGAAACTGATCGCGGTTGGCGAAGTGATGACGCTCGCACAGGCTTTGGGCAATGGCGATTCCGTAGATGGCAAAAAAGCGGGAATACTGATTGAGTAACAGTAGGTTACCGACAGCCGCAGCCGCTTTTCGCTGGGTAATGTCGCCCCGATAATCCCGAATCAGGGCTTTTCCGGCACCCACCGCCCCCGACGACACCAGCACAATCCGGTAGTGTGCATGAAGGGCCGCCACCTGCCGGGCAATGTCCACCATAACCGGCTCATTCGGTTCGCCACTGGGTTTTGTGATAGACGCGGTGCCGAATTTAAGGACAAGAACGGGCTTTTTCATGCGGGCAAAGATACGTACCAATGCTGCAGAACTCAGCGGTTGACGGGTTTCGTTAGCGGGATGTCGTCTGGCTCGAACTGGGTTTTTCGCCGGAGAGCCGTGCGAAGTTGTTTCAGATAGTCGGCTTTAGGAATCTCGATAGCTCCGTATCGCCGAACGTTCTCATTGATAAACTGGGTGTCAAGCAGGGTAAATTCCTGCTGACGAAGAATAAGAATCAGGTGATGGAACGCCACTTTCGAGGCATTACTTACCCGATTAAACATCGATTCGCCGAAGAAAGCGGACCCCAGCGACACGCCATATAAGCCACCCACTAACCGATTGTCGATATACGTTTCGACGCTATGGGCCAGTCCCATATGATGCAGTTCCGTGTAAGCGTTAATAATCTCTTCCGAAATCCAGACGCTGTCATCGTCCGAACGGGGCAATGAACAGCCGCGCATCACGTCGGCAAAGGCGGTGTTGATACGAACCTCAAACTGATTGCGATTCAGAACGGGGCGAAGTGATTTGGCTGGTTTATAGCCATCAATCGGAATAACGGCACGCGGGTCGGGCGCGTACCAATAGAGCGTACCATCGGCGTCGGCCATCGGAAAAATGCCGTTTATGTATCCGTAAATCAGATCGTCGGCAGATAGCTTGTCCATCAAAACTATGGGTCCGTAGAAAGACAAAGATAAAAAATCAGACCCAAATTGCTTTACATTATCCTAACCGGCTATGGGAGAAATTCCATGAAAAGGAGAACGGCGTCTATGCCAATGAACTGACTTTTGCGGTCGGTAATTTAATGACGAACTCGGTGCCTTCGCCTTCCCGGCTCTCTACCTGCAACGAGCCTTTATGTCCTTTTGTCACAATGTCGTATGAAAGCGATAACCCTAAACCGGTTCCTTCGCCGGTTGGTTTGGTGGTAAAAAAAGGCTGAAAAATCTTTGCTTTTACCGAGTCTGAGATACCCGTGCCGTTGTCACTTATATGAATCTCAACCTTGCTATTTACCTGCCGGGTACTGACCGTGACGGTGGGCTGGTAGGCAGGCGGGGCTGTTTTCTGTCGTTGCTGAACGGCGTAAAAGGCGTTGTTGTACAGATTCAGCAGTACCCGGCCCAACTCCTGCGGCACCACCTCGACCCTGGCTACGTCTGGCATAAAATTCGTTACCAGTTCACAGTTAAAGCTTTTGTCTTTAGCCCGCAGACCGTGGTACGCAATCTTGAGGTACTCCTCAGCCAGCGTGTTGAGGTTGGTAAGCTGGCGTTGGCCGGTACCGGTGCGGGAGTGTTCGAGCATGCCCCGCACGATGGCCGAGGCCCGCCCGCCGTGGTGGGTGATTTTCTGGAGATTGTTTTTTAAGTCGCTTAGTAAGTCGGCTTCCAGAGTCATGTCCCTTTCGCCCGGAACGCCATCCCGGCCTTTTTCCCGTTCTTCCTCTATCTCCTTCACCAATTCGACGGACACTTCCGAAAAGTTATTGACGAAGTTAAGCGGGTTCTGAATTTCATGAGCGATACCGGCGGTCAACTCACCGAGAGATGCCATCTTTTCCCGCTGAACCAATTGAGCCTGTGTGTCTTTGAGTTCGGTCAGGGCCTGTCGGGTCTGGTCGCGCTGGGTTTCAATCTCCACTTTTTGGTGCTGTAATAAAGCATTGCTGCGTTGTTTCTGGCGGTTACTGCGCTGGAGTGCCCAGGCCAGTATGAGCAGCATGAGTAAGAAACCTGCCAAAAAATTGACCAGAATTTGTTGTTGGCGGGCGGCAGTGGCCTGGAGTTGTTTGGTTTTATTGAGAAAAGCAATTTCGCTTTGCTGCCGGCTCATCTGGTCGTCGAACTGGGCCGCTGTCGCTTTGCGAATGATCTCTTCATTGGTAATGCTGCTCTGGTAATCAATGTATCGGGCCTGGTACGCATACGCATGAACAAAATCGTGGCGTTGAGCGTAAGCCTGAGCCAGTATCCGGGTGGCATCGCGCAACCGAATTTTGTTCTGATTCGGCTGCGCGAGTTGATCCGCCTGCCGACCATAGTAGATGGCACTGTCCGCATTCCCCGCCCGCAGGTGGTAGCGTCCCAGTGTGACGGATACCCAGCAAATTCCGTACGAATCCTGTTGATTTCGGGCGTTGTTCAGCACCCGCCGGGCAAACGGTAAGGCCTGCGCGTTACCCTGCCGCTCGTAGGTGTCTGCCAGACTGGCCTCCAGAGGCAGGGTGTGATAATACGGCCGGGCCTTATACGCCTTTGATATCGTTAACCCCCGTTTCAGGGCTTCAATGGCTTTTTCGTACTGACCCGTCAGCCGGTAGCAGTTCCCTATATCCGCAAGAGCAAGAATTTCATAGTCTTTCGTTTCCGAACCAACTTTCTGGAGAACGCGCTGCAAATACGACAAGGCTCGGTTGTAATCGGTGAGGTCAAGATAAATGCCGGCAATTCGGTGAAGAATACCCGCTTCTGTTTCTGCAGCATGGGCCTTTTCGGCCTCCCGCAGTGCCCGGAAGTACCAGGACAAGGCCAGTCCGTAATTATTATGGTAATTGTAATAGGTGCCCAAATCGTCCATAGCCCCGGCGATTAAGGTTTGCTGACCAGTCGATTTAGCGACCGTTACGGCTCGCTGTAAATAGGGAAATGCCCGGTTCCCCTCATTCATGTAAGTCAATCCGGTCGCTCTGGCGATGTTGGCGATAAGGGGTTTGTTATCAATTGATTCCGCTTTGCGCAAGGCCTGAGTCAGCAACGTCCGGGCGACCTCCGGGCGTGTATAAACCATTGATCTGGCCCGTATATACATTGCCCGCGCCTGTCCGTTGGGATAATTGAGTCGCTCCGCCAGAGCGAGTGACAGATTCGCTACCGAATCGAGCTGACGCACCGAAATCATCAGCTCTTCAGCCAGGTCATTCAGCCGGTTCACGCGAAATGTATCTGTCTGAGTATGTTGTTGAATTACCGTCTGGAGGCTGTCAATTTTCTTAGTTTGGGCCAGAGCCGGGGCAAGGAACGCACAAAGAAGCGTGGTTAAGTAGAATCGTTTCATCGTTTAAAGAGGAAGGCAACGTCGGGTAGGGGAAAGGCTGATTAGGTATCCATAGATCAGAGCGTCGGCAGGTAAGTTGTCCATCAAAATCCGACGTGTGTAGAAAGACAAAGATAAAAAATTGGAATGATGAATTGACACGAAATGCGGCCATTATCAGCCATTTAGGTCTTTCATTCGCTATGAACAAGTGGGGTGGTATGAGGTGCCAAAAATTGATTGATTCTGCCGGGAAGCGTGACTTAGGAACGTCTTTTCGTCTATACTAACCGATAAGGTTGGGTCAGGTGCGTTACCTGACCCGGATCGTTCACCAATACATACAACTCATGAAAAAAGTATTTTTAAGTCTGTTGCTTGCCGGAGCAAGTGTCGTTGGCGTTCGGGCGCAAAGCAATACGCTGTTGGTTTACGGAAACGTGAATGTTGATTCTCAGAAAGCGGGCAACACGACGGTAAATAGTTCTAATTTCTCTCCCGGTGTTGGTTATCAATGGAATAACAACTGGACGGCTGGTATAAATCTTGGTCTTAGTGGCAGAAGCAGCACGTCTAATTCGATCACCGTAAAATCATCGGACGTATCGGTTGGCCCTTTTGTTCGCTATACGCAACCTCTGGCTGGTGTTTTTTCTATTTATGGGCAGTTTAATGCCAACTTCTTATCAGGCAAAAGTTACAGTGGTTTTCAGGGAACGATTTTTCCAGCCATTGGCGTGAATCTAAAAAACAATTTTGCCCTCAACTTTACCTTCGGCTCGCTGAGTTATACATCGCTGAAAGCCGACGGAGACTCCGATGCGACGACTACCTTCCATTTTGGATTTGGCACCGGAGCCGGATTTGGAATCTCCAAAAATTTTGGTCTAAAGAAATAACCGGATAACACCTGTTTAACGATAAACGGCCTCATTCAATCGGGTGAGGTCGTTTGTTTTCACACTGTACGGATTAACAGCCTGATTTTCTTCGGGCTTTCGCTTAGACCCGTGCCACGGTTCCTAAGTGGGTAAATAATAATCGTGGCACGGGTCTAAGCGAAAGCCCGAAGCCTATATTATCAAAAAAGAAAAACGCTGTACCTAATTACCGGATTACCTTCGCGCCGTTAATTCTCTGATTTAAACCAAACCCTTTGTTCACTGTCGAACGTTTATACGGAAACGATTAGAACTGATTATGAAAAAAAGACTTGTTTTAGTGCTGGCTGCTCTGCCGTTGCTGTTTAGCCAGTGCAGTGTCAATAAGCAGATTTCGCAGGCGAAAACCCTCGGCGATTGCCGCTATACGGTGGCCTCGGCGGATAGTATTTTTCTGGCCGGAACGGATGTTCGGCAGTTTCGCAAACTGGAAGATATAAACCCCGTCAAGTTCCCCCGACTTGCAACGGGTCTGTTGCTGCGCAACGTACCACTCGATGCCCGGCTGAACATTGATATTACGAATCCAACCAACAAACTGGCCGGTATCAATCAGTTGGAATACAAGATTATGCTGGCAGGCCAGGAGTTGTTCAATGGGTTTCTCAACCAGCGCATTGAGGTGCAGCCCGGTGGTGGCAAAACCCGCGTACCCATTCGGCTCAACACCAATGCATACCAGTTGCTGACGGATCCCAAAACCCGCGATGCCTTCACGCAGTTGGTGCAAAACCTGTCGGGGGCGGCCAATACGCAACCGTCCAAGCTGACAATCCGGATTAAGCCTACGCTGGATTTGCTGGGTAAGCAGGTCAATTACCCCGGTTATATCACCATCGACCAGGACGTATCGAGCAAAATTCTGTTGGGTAATTAAGGCGTTTGAACGTAGTTGGAAAAACCTTGTACCGTTTAAAACAGTAGCATTTCAGTCGCCCCGGCTTTTTCAGGTCGGGGCGATTTGTTTGGTTGCCTTTCCAGAACTTTCGTATATAGCCGTGCCACGGTCAGTTTCGTGTTATCAATAACCGTGACACGGCTATATACGAAAGTTCTACTTTCATACAGTTCGATTTTTCAGATCGTTTTAACTGCTCATCCAATGCGTCAATTTTTGATTACCTGCCTGTTTTTTTGCTCGATTTTAACGAGTCAGGCCCAGTCGAACCGAATTCAGCTTACGCATAACGAAGCTCAAAAACGAGTTGCGGTTACGGTTGATGGCAAACCCTTCACGGCTTATATTTATCCCGGCCCAACGGTTTTGAAAAAGCCGGTGTTATATCCGATTTTATCGGCCGGGGGTAATTTCATTACACGCGGCTGGCCCCTCGATCCCCGCCCCGACGAGCGCATCGACCACCCGCACCATGTAGGCATGTGGTTCAACTACGGTGATGTGAACGGCCATGATTTCTGGAATAACTCAACCGAAATCGGACCGGAACACAAAGGGCCATTCGGTACGATTGTGCATACGGCGGTAAAATCCATGAAAAGTGGTAAAGAACAGGCCGAACTGGTCGTTACTGCCGACTGGCTCGATAAAGACGGTAAGGCAATGCTACAGGAAACAACGACCTATCAGTTCCGGGCGGGTGCCAACAACCGAATCATTGACCGCATCACGACGTTGAAAGCCGTTGGTCAGGATGTGGTTTTCAAGGATAATAAAGAAGGCATGATTGCTTTGCGCATGGCTCGCCAACTCGAACAGCCCTCGACTAAAGCCGAGATGTTTACCGATGCGCAGGGCGTAGCCACGAAAGTGCCGGTGCTGAACAATGCGGGTGTAACCGGACTATACCACACCAGCGAGGGCGTAGAGGGCGACGCCGTTTGGGGCAGCCGCGCCCGGTGGAACAAACTCACCGGCACCATCGGTACTGAATCTTTGTCCATCGTGTTAAGCGATCACCCCAAAAATATAGGCTACCCAACTTACTGGCATGCAAGGGGTTATGGACTTTTTGCGGCCAACCCGCTGGCACCCTCGGTGATGAGCAACGGCAAAGCTCCGGCTATGAACTACACGCTTCCGGCGGGGCAATCCGTTACGTTTCGTCACCGGTTGCTTATTCAGTCCGGGTCCGTATCCGATGCATCGCTGCAGAAGTTGCTCAACTAATGTAACAGACCGTGTGAGTTGCTGCGTGCAACCGGTTTTTGGCATACTATTTGCAAATGAGCCTAACCAGTGTATTAAATCATACTGGTTTTTATGACCCATACTACGTTCTGCAACGTTTCCCGCCTGACATGCGTGTTCCTGATCGCCAGTGTATTGACGTCAGGTCTGGTAACGGCCCAATCACGTAATACAATACCGCATGCCCGTGTCCTTCGTGCGCCGTATGCACCCGCATCGCTCAGGCAGGGAGCCGATGGCCTGAAAACCATTGAGAACGGACAAATTAAAGTAGGTGTCAATACGAATTTTGGCGGTGCCATTACCTATCTCGCCTTTTTAGATACGCGGGGCGGTAACGTTACAACCACGAATATGGTCAATAATCCTGACCTTGGACGCCAGATACAAATCGGGCTTTACAGTGGCCCAAACAATTATTCGGATCGGGCGGGTTACACGAATCTCGGCTGGGACCCAATTCAGGCCGGCGATGCTTACGGATACCCATCGGAAGTAGTTACTATTGAAAAGCAGCAGAATCTGTTGTATGTAAAAACAATTCCGAAACAGTTTGGTATCCCCAATGAGCCGGGTGAAGCCACCATCGAACACTGGATTCGTTTGGATGGCAACGTAGTGAAGGTACACGCTAAGGTTGTCATGTTTCGGTCGGACAGAACCCAGTATGAGGCCCGTCAGCAGGAGTTTCCCTGCGTTTATTTGAACGGCGATTACCACAATATGTGGTTTTATAAAGATAGAGTGCCTTATACAAATGGTTCGCTGGCCCTTGAACGCATACAACCGCCCAGCACAATGCTGTTTGGCGATGTTTTGCCGACAGAACCCTGGATGGCCTCTACCAACGACAGAGGCTATGGCGTCGGGCTGTATGTGCCGGATAACTACGAGTGGAAAAGAGGGTACTTTGGCAGTGATTTAAGTGGCGATGAACACAGTACGGTAGCCTCTTACATTGCCGCCACGAACCGGGTTATTTTAGACTATAACATGACTTATGAGTGGGATTATGAGTTGATATTAGGCCATCTGAGTGACATTCGCTCGTACGTTTACGCGAAGCCCCGTCTGTCGGCAGGGCCTAACTACCGGTTCGACACATCGCGCAAAGGCTGGTACTATCAAAAAGCTACGGATACCGGATGGCCGATTCAGGGTAAACTCCACGTTGCGTTCGACGACCCCACAACCGGGGGGCAGATCACCTCGCCCTACGTCTTCTGGAAAGGCCGCACTACCCCAAAAATTTATTTGCGGGCCGCTTTTAGAACCCGTAACAACAAAATTCGTTTTAAATGGCGCCGGAGCGAAGACCAGACAATGTACGGTAATGGAAACCGATATATGGACTTCCCCATTATGAATGACGGACAGTTCCACACCTATGAGATCAACTTGAGCGGCAATGACAACTGGCTGGAACAAAATATCGGACAGGTTGCCCTGGCGTTGGTTCCCGACGGGCCAAGTACCAATGAATGGGCTGAAATCGAGTGGATTGCCACATCGCCCGACGGGCCAACAAATCAGGTAGTCAACCCACCCGTAATCGACGAGCCAGTGGTGGTGGTGCCACCCGTTACTGAACCGCAGCCTGTCACTCCCTGCGAACCTGGCTGTGCGCTGGTTGGGGTAAGAAAAGTGCAATACGTTCGCTCAAACCGCAGGCGGTAAAATAGTTTTCTAAAACGAAACAGGCAGGGGTTGAGGAGCGAGATGTCATCTTTCAGAAAGATGACATCTCGCTCCTCAACCCCTGCCTGTTTCGTTTTAATTCAAGTGAACCAGAGCCGACCGATATACGCGCCCTTCGAGCGAACCTATCCATGAACGCAACGTATTATTTTCGGTGGTAGCTCGCCCCAGTTCGCTGTCGATCTGACGGAGCAGGAAAAACAATTGATGGATGTGCATCCATTGCTCCGCCAACCGGTTGTCGTTCGTCGGTTTAATCTTCTGCTGGCGGGCTTCCTGCGTGAGTTGGCGTAAACTCATTTTAAGGTGATAACGCAGCATAATCAGTCGACTGGCCATAGGCAGTTCGCTGGGGTTGCGTTCCATATGCGAAATACTCTTGGCCAGCACGTTATTGCGTTGCTGCAATTGATCGGATACAATCATCCAGGCCTGTTCGGCTTGAAGCGACTCATACGTTACAGTTTTCATGGCGAGTTGTACAGATACGGTTTATGAACAAATATATCAATATCGCCAACTAAATAGCTGGTAAATTGATTATTTGGGCAAATATTTATCTGCGTATTTACCTTTTTGCCAATTATTGGATTAATTTAAAGCGCGAAAGTTTAATCAGGCGCAGGAAATACAGCCATTGATTGGGTGTCTGCAAAGAGCCAAATCATGAGTTTGAGTTAGAAAGGTTTGAAGTTTGGTGTTAAACATCGAACTTCAAACCCGAATGTCAACCCTGCTGATGGACCCCATTTACCGCGCACTTATCGTTTGTACGAACCACACCGATTACCCGACAAAAGCCCACAAAACAGGCTTATGGCTGAGTGAGGCTACGCATTTTTATGATGAGTTAGCCAGCCGAAATCTGCCCTTCGATATTGCCAGCCCAACTGGTGGCCCGGTTCCTATTGATGAAAAAAGTATTGACAAGCGCGATACCATCAACGAAAAATGGTACAATGACCCGACGTTTCGGTCTAAATTAGATAACTCGCTGCGGCTCGATGAAATAAATCCGGCCAATTACCAGATTCTTTACCTCACCGGTGGGCATGGAACCATGTGGGACTTTCCCGACAACGCGGTGCTACAGACCATAACCCGGCAGATCTACGAAAAAGGCGGTATGGTGGCGGCAGTGTGCCACGGGGTCAGCGGCTTGTTGAATGTGACCTTATCGGATGGTTCGCTGTTAATTGACAACAGACAGATTACGGGTTTCTCCAATATGGAAGAAAAACTCGTTCGTCTTGAAGAGGAGGTGCCCTTTTTGCTCGAAGATGCGCTGAAGCAGAAAAAGGCACTGTACAGTAAGAGCCTGATCCCGTTTCTGCCGTATATCGAAGTCGATGAGCGGTTAGTGACCGGACAAAATCCCGTTTCGGCCCGGAAAGTTGGCCGAAAGGTATTGGAAGAGATGTATGAAAAATAAATGAATGCTATTTTATAACATCATTCATCGAGGCTGTTTAAATGTTCAACATCAAGTAAGAAGCCGGAGTGATTTTGTTATCCCGACGCAGGAGGGATGACAAATCGAACTCTGAACAAAAGTTTAAACAGGTTCAGCCTTATCAAACCATTGCCTCCGGAAAAACTTCGCGAAGTTGTTTTAACTCCTGGTCTTTCTCCGAAACAATAGGGTTCTCAATTCCCCAGTCGATATTCAGATCGGGGTCGTTCCAGATAATGCCCGATTCAGATGCTTTGTCATACACATTCGTGCATTTATAGCTGAACACACTGTCTTCCAGGGCAACGAATCCGTGCGCAAAACCTTCCGGAATGTAGGCCATGTTGGCTAATTTGGCATCCAGCAGAAACGTTTCGTACTGCCCGAATGTAGGCGAATTAAGGCGTAAATCAACGGCAATATCCAGCACCTGCCCACTCATCACGCGCACCAGCTTACCCTGCGCAAACGGAGCGTGCTGCATATGTAAGCCCCGCAGAACGCCTTTCACCGAAAAGGATTGATTGTCCTGCACAAACTCCATGGGCAGGCCTAAGGATACAAAAAGCGGTTTGTTATACGATTCAAAGAAATGACCGCGTTCGTCTTCAAACACCCGTGGAATCAATTCAATTAGCCCCTCAATAGATGTCTCCCGGATTTGCATAGTGGATTTTTTAGGTGAACAAAGCTGGTACCGCTGGCAAATTTATGAAACTGAGGTGGTAAGTCGTACTTTTGGCCAAATCAATTTAGCCTGTGTTCGGCACTCCAGCATGACCTATTCGGAATTAAGCGAACAAATCGTTCAGAAACAGTCTTATTTGTGTGTAGGATTAGATACCGACCCCCGCAAAATACCCCGCCATCTGCAAACCGAATCTGACCCGGTTTTTGCGTTTAATAAAGCCATTATCGACGCCACCGCTGATGTTGCCGTTGCCTACAAACCCAATATTGCGTTTTACGAAGCACAGGGACCGCGCGGTTGGGAAAGTCTGCAAAAAACACTGGAGTATATTCCTAAAAACTGCTTTACGATTGCCGATGCCAAACGGGGTGATATTGGCAACACCTCCGATTTATACGCCCGCACGTTTTTTGATCCAACAGCCGCTGGGCTGTCCTTTGATTCGGTAACGGTGGCTCCTTATATGGGCCATGACTCGGTAACGCCTTTTCTGGCCTACGAAGGCAAGTGGGTCATTTTACTTGCTCTGACATCTAACCCCGGCAGTGCCGATTTCCAGCGTCAATCGGTTGATAATCAGGAGTTGTTCGAGGTCGTTATTCAAACGGCGCATACGTGGGCCGGTCCCGAAAAAATTATGTTCGTAATTGGTGCAACCCAGGCTGCCGAGTTTAGTCGAGTTCGGGAACTGGCTCCCGATAGTTTTCTGCTCGTGCCGGGTGTTGGCGCACAGGGCGGGAGTCTGGCCGATGTATCGCGGTTGGGGTTAACCCCGGCGGGTGGGCTGTTGGTCAATTCGTCGAGAAATATTCTGTATGCCTCCAATGGCCCTGATTTCGCCGACCGTGCACGAGCCGAAGCGCAGACAATACAGACCGAGATGGCCGGATATTTGCGGAATTTACCCCGATGAACATGGTCTTTTAGGTAGATTTCTTACTTTTAGCTCCTCCTCTGGGCCGAAAACAGATACTTCCTAATTTATCATCGTATTGTTATCGCGCCGTGCCCGAAGTTTTTCTGTATTTCGTTTGGCAGTACCAGTATTTCTGGAACAATAAATTAATCACCACCGACGGTGAAACGGTACAAGTGCTGCATCCCGGTTTTCGAAATCACGATGCCGGACCGGACTTCACCAATGCCCGGCTGCTCATTAACGAGGTTGAATGGAGTGGCACCGTTGAGATGCATACCCGTACATCGGACTGGCTGGCTCACCGGCACCAGCAGGACCGCGCCTACGATAACGTCATTCTGCATGTTGTCTGGCAGGACGACCGCCCAGTGAATGGCCGCCGGGTCGACCGCGCCAACGGTACGCCAATGCCCACCCTCGAACTTGCCCGGCTGATTGACCCCACGCTGGTTGACCGCTATAAAAACCTGACCGATTCGCCGGATGCCATTCCGTGTGCCGGACAGTTTCGGTCGGTATCGCCCCTGCGGGTAACGGCTATGCTCGACAAGGCCATGTTGCAACGGCTTGAGCGTAAGGCAACTGGCGTTCGGGCTGTTTTTGAGCAAACGAATGGGGACTGGGAAGAAACGGCTTACCGATTGCTGGCCGTGAACATGGGGTTTAAAATCAATGCCGAACCAATGGCCCAACTCAGTCGGGCCGTTCCGTTAAAGGCAATCCTAAAACACCGCGATGTGCTGTTACAGGTCGAAGCCATGCTTTTTGGTACGTCGGGCTTGCTGGACATGGTTGAAAAACCGGACGATTACTTGAATACGCTCCAGCGCGAATACCGCTTTTTTGGGGCGAAGTACCAGTTGACGGATAAACAGGTGACGGCTCATGCGTGGAAGTGGGGGCGGCTCCGGCCCGCTAATTTCCCGACGCTGCGACTGGCTCAACTGGCCCGCTTAGTAACGCACCACGCCAGTCTTTTCTCGCTTTTCGTGGGCTATACCGATGCTGAAACGTTGTTGAATGCCTTACAAATTACCCCGTCGGACTACTGGCAATCGCACTACCGATTTGGGAAAGAAACCGAAAAGCCGGCCCCTTCTTTGGGCCGGAACTCGGCCGAAAATATTGTAATAAACACGGTCGTACCACTATTGGCAGCGTATGCTCACCACCGGGGGCAACCCGCCTACATTGACCGCGCCATCGAGTTGCTGGAGCAGTTACCCGCCGAAAAAAACCGCCTGACCGAAGGCTGGGACACCCTGGGGCTGGGTATCCGCACAGCTTTCGATTCGCAGGCGGCTATTGAACTCTACAATGAATTCTGTTCTGTTAAAAAATGCCTTAGTTGCCAAATTGGGGCGGGGTTGATAAAAGTGTAATAAGTAAAATAGGTGGAGTAAGTACAGTGAGTACATACCCACTTAACTCATTCCACCTACTTTACTTATTACACTTACTCCACTAAAAACTAACTCACTACCACATCCTGCTTGGTCGAATCCCAGGTTACGCGCTTGCCCGTGTGCAGGGCCATCGTTGCCATGATGTTAGCCACCGAGTGATTGAAACCGACCCGCGCGGGGGCATTCGGCTCTTTACGGCTGCGAACGCATTCCATCCAGTTGAGCATGTGCAGCGAGGTCATGGGGTCGCCACCGGTGTTGGCCGAGGTTTCCATTTTGGCCGCGTTGCCCAGCGACATGGTCGGCAAAAGATTCGCCTGCATGTTCATTTCTTTGGCGTATTTGGCCTCAAGTCCACCCTCTGGCGAAATCTTATTGGTGTCGAGGTTTATCATGCCGCCGTTTGAGTAATAATACTCTTTTGTACCGCCCGCTTCGTTGTGCATCCGAGAGGAATAAAGCACCTGAAATCCCTTCGTTTTGTCATTATCCGGGCCATAATCGAACACGGCTGTGAACGTATCGGCATTTACGCGCCCGTCTTTCCAGACGTACACACCGCCGTTTGCCACTACCGAACGGGGATGGTCGAAACCACTGAACCAGTGAACGGTATCAATCTGGTGCGACATCCACTGGCCCGGAATACCGGACGAATAGGGGTAGAACAACCGGAATTCGAGGTATTTGCGCGGGTCCCAGGCCACCTTAGGCCGATTTAACTGGTAACGATCCCAGTCGGTATCTTCTTTCTTGATTTCAGCGACCAATTTGGGCCGACGCCAGCGGCCGGGCTGGTTGACATTCCAGGTCATTTCGACCATTGAAATATCCCCAAATTTGCCCGAACGAATAAACTCATTGGCCGAATGATAGTTGGGTGCGGACCGGCGTTGTGAGCCGACCTGCACAATCTTTTTAGAACTTTCTACTGCTTTAACGGCTTTGCGGGCATCGTCTAAGGCTTCGGCGAATGGTTTTTCGCAATAGGCGTCGCGTCCCGATTCGACAGCCGCAACGCAATGCAGGGCGTGCTGGAAATCGGCGGTGCTGATAATAACGGCATCCACGTCTTTACGGTCGAGGAGTTCGTCGTTGTTGCGAGCCTTGAAGAACGAATCGTCATTCCAGCCTTTGCCTTTCAGGTACTGTTCGGCTTCATCGCGACGGCGGCTCCAGATGTCGGACACGCCCACGAACGCGAAATTCTGCGCTTTGGCGTGCTCCATAAAGGCAGGGGCCAATGACTGCCGAAAGCGGTCGGAGAAGCCAATGATGCCGACCCGAACGCGATCATTGGCACCCAGAATACGGGCATAACTACCGGCTGAAAAACTCATGCCCAGCCCTGCAAGGCTGACGGCAGCCCCCGCTGATTTTTTTATAAACTCACGACGATTTTCCATATAGTTTAATGGATTGATTAGTAATATGCTGGCTCGAACAGGCTCCGGCTGTTTGATGCTACCTGATGAATATGCTTCGCGAATCAAACAGCCGGAGCCTGTTTGGGCCGTGTTTAGAGCGTTTTGATTTTTATGTTTCGGAACGACACCTGCTCGCCGTGATCCTGAAGCAGAATATGGCCTTTTGGTGCTTCGCCAAAACGACCGTTGGCATTGTAGTCAGGGGCTTTGTATTTGCTCATGGCTACCAGTTCCCGAAATTTCTCGCTACCCCGTTCGTATTCAACTACTTTTTTGCCGTTTAGCCAGTGTTCAACGTGCTTGCCTTTTGATACCACCCGACCCGTGTTCCATTCGCCAATGGGGTTTGCTTTTTTGCCACTTGCCGGAATCAGGTCATAGAGTGAACCAACCGTCCGGTTACCATCCCGTCCGAGTTTGGCATCGGGGTGTTTATCGTCGTCTAATACCTGAAATTCCAGCCCAAATGCGGATCCTTTGGGCTTCGGGCTTTGCTCCGCCACAAAGTATTTAACGCCACTGTTGGCACCTTCGCTGAGTTTAAAGTCGAACATCAAATCGAAGTCAGTGTATTCATCGTTCGTAACAATGTCGCCGAAGCTTTGCGATTCCGACCCGTTCGATTTCTGGATAGTAAGCATTCCATCCGTAACGTTCCAGCCTTTATCGGGAAACTTGTCTTTATAGGCACCCCGCCAGCCGTTGGTTGTTTTGCCATCGAACAGCAGCTTCCAGCCGTCTTTTTTCTCATTGGCTGTGAGGGTGTTGGGCGTTTGCGGGTTGTCGAAAGCCAGCAAACCGAGCAATAAACCTGATAAAAGAAATTGTTTCATAATCGTTTTTCTGGTTGTATGTCTGTAATTGGTTGTAGCGTGGTGCTTCAGCCCGCGTAGCCGTAGGCTAACGTGCCCCCGGCTAAAAATATTCAGCGACAACTTAGCCTACGGCTACGCGGGCTGAAGCACCACGCTACAATCACAGTGGGTGATTCAGCGTTTTCGTGATATACTCTTTGTTGATTTGCGCACATTGAGCGGGGGTCTTGTCTTTTTCCGGTACACCATCCAGTTCAACAATACCCCAGCCGTTAAATTTAATATCGTTCAACGCTTTAAACACAGCCGGGACATCAACATTTCCCCGACCCAGTTCAACAAATTTATAGGCTTTTGGATCGTTCGGTTTATCGGGTAGGGGCGACATGGTGTCTTTCAGATGCAGTGCGTATAGAATGTCTTTGTACTGCTTCACGGCCTTTTCGGGTTGACCGCCACCCTGTTTATAGTGCGCAATGTCGAGTTCCAGTTTCATGTATTTGGGGTTCATGGCCTGTATAATCACGTCGACTTCTTCGGGCGTTTCGCCGAGTTGGCTCATGTGATTATGGTAGGTTGCCTGAACGCCCAGATCGGCGGTTTGCTTGCCAATTTCATTCATGACAGTGGACAGCCGTTTCAGTTCGTCGGTGGTAGGGAGCCGGTCTTTGGGGCGGGCCGAATTGGTTAACTGAATGGCCGACCCACCGAGTGCTTTCACAAAACTGGCGTGCGCTACGTGCATGTCAATCGTGCTTTGTTCCTTCGTTGGGTCAATCTCGACATTACCACTCGAAAACATGGCCAGCGTGAGGTGATGCTGATCGAGCAGGGCTTTCAGTTCCGATGGCTTTGCGCGATACGGCCCGAAGGTATTGGCCCGAATCTGAATGCCCCGGTAGCCCAAAGCCGCCAGATCGGCGATGGCCTGCGCATCGTTACCGCCCCAGGTAATGGAGGAGTAAGCAATGTTGAGACCTGATTTTTTGGCCAGAGATGGGCGGGCAGATAGCGAGTCGATACCAACCGTGAGGGCCAATGCCGATAGTCCGGCTGTACCGAGAAACTGCCGTCGATTTACAGTTTCGTTCATAGCGATAGGGGAGAAGAAATAATCAGTACAGGCCGATAAACACGGTTTTGCTGATTGTGAACTGAATAGTTTTCCAATTGAGAGTCAATGAATAAGCCTAAACCCATGCTATTCTACTGTTAGTTGTTGAATGATGAGTGGTTGAATAAACGGTCTGCCGTCGTGGTGAGTAGCTGGGCATACCAGTTTATTATTCAACCACTCCATCATTCAACCGCTTAATAACCCGGATTTTGTGCAAATCCGGGACTGCCATCGGCAGCTTTCTCGGTCCGGTCAATTTGGGTCTGTGGAATCGGGCGCAGGTTATGCGTCTCTTTTATGTTAGGTGCTCCATCAGGATTGTATTTCTTAACCCGTTCAACCAAAACTCCCCACCGTTTTAGATCCATCCACCGCATTTGTTCACCGGCCAGTTCGCGGGCACGCTCCTGATAGATCATCTCCATGTCCATCTGAGCCGACGTAATTTCCATCGCCGATTCTTTGCCCGGATAAGCAGCCCGCCGACGTACCATATTGATTGCCGTTACGGCTTCTGCCGTTTTGCCCTGCTTCAGTTGGGCCTCGGCCAGAATAAGATAGGTCTCGGCCAGCCGAAAAGCTAAATAATCGCGACTACCATTTGTGTAGGTTTTGTCAGGACGGAATGGATCAAGGAATTTTTGAAGCGTTGGAAATAATGCCGGAGTATACGCACTTGGCACCAGCACCTGATAGGGTTTCGCGGCTCGTTGCGCCAGCGTCAACTCGACGCCGGGAATGTAGATAGCTGTATCGCCTGCTTTGAAAGTAACCTTAGCCTTCGAGTTATCGAAAGATGTGTTGTATGTGCCCGGAGCGTTGCTATACCAGGTGTCTTTAAACGTCTTTTTGTAGCGTGAATCATTGACCCGATCTTTGAAAACAGTTTCGGTGAAAAATGTCGTTGGGCGTAACCGTTTAAAGGGGCGACCATTGGCAATATCCCGAACCATACCGGCCTGTACGTCGTACTGCATGCCAAAAAGCAAATGCAGTTCGTTACCCGCTCCATTTGTCAGCGGGTCGGACGTGTACTGAACCGCAAAGACAACTTCATCACTGATTTCACCGGCTCCCTGAGAAAATACGCTCGCAAAATCGGGTAGTAATTTAAAGCCATAATTGGCAATTACACTCTGTGCATAGGTAGCCGCTTTAGCATAATCATCAGCCGCTTTGGCCGATGAGGTTGCTTTGGTTAGATACACACGAGCCAGCAGATGTTCGGCAGCCGCTTTGGTAGCCCGGCCGTAGTCTGTCGATCTGATTTTGGGGTCTAAATCGGGGATAGCTGCTTCGAGGTCAGCCGTGATTGCCTTGTAAACATCGGCTTCCGACGCGCGTGCTGTTGTTTTGGTTGGCCCCAATGTTTCGGTCAATCGCAAATCGACACCACCCCATTGCTGTACGAGGATGAAGTAGTAGTGCGCCCGAAGAAACTTCATTTCGGCTACACGCAGTTTTTTTACAGCATCCGAAACGGTAGCTGTCGGAGCACGCCCGATCACGGCATTGCAGGTGTTAATGCCTTTATACAGCTCTTCCCAGGTTTGCTGGAGATAATCCACGAAACTGTTCAGTTGGGTATCGTAAAAGTGAAACCCTTTATAGCTCCCGTCAGCTCCGGTCGTGTAAATATCAGTGCCATATTCGGTCAGGGTAAGGCCACGCTCGGGGCCGTAGAAAGTCCGCAGCGACGAGTAGGCCGCTTTGCTGGCATCTTCAAAGCCTTTTGGTGTATTGACGTAATCGTTCCCGATGGCGGAGATTACTTTTTCTTCCAGTACGTCTTTACACGATTCGCTAACCAGCAGGAGAGCCAGTATGCTTAGTATCCGGAATGAATTTCTTAAATATATACGGTTCATTTTTTTGAGATTTGGAGTGTTGCTAAACACACGATATGTACCGTGCTTAGAATTTAACGTTTAAACCAAAGGTCGTTACTCGGGTAGCCAGCGTAACGTTGTTATTGATAGTGCCATCCGCTGTTTCAGGATCGACGCCGTTATACTTCGACCGGTAGTTGGAGAAGATAAACGGCTGTTGAATACTGGTAAACAGGCGCAACGACTGCAGTCTCAGCTTCTGGGTTAACTTCGACGGGAAGGTGTACCCAAAATTGATGTTTCGCACTTTCACGAACGAACCATCGAAGTAGATAATAGCCGAGTTATAAACGGGGAATTCCTGTTTGTAATTTGGTTGTGGAAATTCGTTTGTGGGGTTGTTGGGCGTCCAGTAGTCCACCTTGATTTGCTCATAACGACCCGCCAACTGGTTGTTATCCCGGTGGAAACCGCTCAGAATTGTCTGGCCAATTCGGGCATACACGAAGAACGATAAATCGAACCCTTTGAAATAGAACCGGTTCGTAATACCCCCACTCCAGGTTGGAATATCGGAGCCTAAGAACACCCGGTCGTCGGGGGTGATTTTGCCGTCACCGTTCGTGTCCTGCACTTTAATCTGACCGGGGGTGCTTTGGTACGACTTCGCTATGTCGGCTTCGCTGGTTTGCCAGATACCCGCCTTCTTGTAGTCAAAGAAGGCGGTCAGGGGTTTGCCAATGAACCATTTGTTACCCACATCATCAATAGCACCGTTGTAGAGCGAAATAATGGCTTCATTGTTCTTGGTGAATGTAATGTCTGTTGTCCACTTGAAGCCACTTTTTGAATTGATATTTACCGTCGATACACTGGCTTCAATGCCCCGGTTGCGGGTTTCGCCCACGTTCCGCGTAACAGCATTAAACCCAATCGACGTAGGTAACTGGTCGGACAGCAGCAGATCAGTCGTATTGGTTTGGTACAGTTCAATCGAACCCGCTACCCGACCACGCCACAGGCTAAAATCTACCCCGATGTTTGATGATGTGGAGGTTTCCCATTTCAGATCAGGATTGCCAATCACATTCGGACGGTAGCCATAGGCGGGCGTATTGCCCCAGGCATATATCGTGCGCCCCAGCAGGCCCTGCGTTTGATACGGCGTAACCCCTTGGTTACCAACAGAACCCCGGCTAAGACGGACTTTCAATTGATCGAGCCAGGTAACACTCTTCAGGAATGGCTCATTGCTGATGTTCCAGGCAACGGCTATACCTGGAAAATTACCGTATTTACTATTTTCACCGAAACGGCTTGACCCATCCCGACGGATCGTCGCCGTTACCAGGAATTTATCCTTGTAATCATAATTGATCCGACCCATGAACGAGTTGATTGTCCACTGAATCAGGTTGCTGCCAACACCCAGCACTAAACTCGCATTACCCGTATTGTAAAACTGCTGCGATTCGGCCGGAACGCCCTGCACAGACGTGTTATTGTACTCAAAATTATCCCGCTGAATGGATTGGAGAGCGGTGATTCCCAAACTATGATTGCCAAATACCTTATTATACGTTAGGATGTTCTCCAGTGTATAATTAAACCCGAACTGACTATTAGTAGCCGCCGTTGGATCGCCCCCTTTCCGGTCATTGGTGAAGGAACCGGTAAAGCGACCCGCGCGTGAAATTGAGAAATCCGGCCCGAAATTAACCCGGTACTTCAACCCGTCGATGATACTGGCCTCGGCATAAATACTGTTGAAAATACGGTACTTCTTAATGTTGTCTACCTGTGCACCGGGCACAACTTCGGCAAGTGGATTGGTTAACAGGGCATCGTTCGTAGGGGAGAAGATCATGTTCCCGTTATCATCATACGGCCTGCCGAGCGGATTTTGCTGGAGCGTAAAGACATAGGGATTGAGGCTGGCTCCGTTACGAACGCTGTTCATCATGTAGGAAGAAATACCTACTTTGATTACCCGGTTGATTTGGTGGTCGATGTTGGCCCGCAGCGAAAAACGGGTAAAATCTAAACCGGGCGAAATGCCTTTATCCTGAAAATAGCCTGCCGAGATATAAAACTGCGTTTTTTCATTTCCACCCTGGATGCCCAGTGAGTGATTCTGCTGAAAACCCTGCCGGAGAAGCAGCGATTGCCAGTCGGTGTCGCGCCCGGCGGCAAGACCGGCGGCTACGTTCGGATCGCCCCCCAGAACAGGCACTTTCGAGTCAGCATAGGCATCCGTAACACCGTTGGGAACCGGCTTGCCAGTGGCGTCATTGTAAGCACCCTGTGATCGGTAAGCCTCCCGAACGTAATCAGCAAATTCAGGCCCGTTGAATAAATGAACCTTATCCAATGGATCCGTAACGCCTGCGTAGGCATCATAGCTGATGGTGGTTTTTCCGTTATTATTACCGCGTTTTGTTGTCACCAGCACCACGCCATTGGCCCCTCTGGCCCCGTAAATGGCGGTGGACGTAGCGTCTTTCAGAATTTCCAGTGAGGCAACGTCATTGGGGTTCAGGTCTTCATAACCACCCGAAGCAAAATCAAACGGACGGGACCCGCTTGGCAAAAGTTCGTTCCGGTCACCCGTCAGCGGAATCCCATCGACGACGTACAGTGGGTTGTTGCCCGCATTGAACGAACGACGGCCCCGAATTCGGATCGTTGGTGTAGAACCGGGCTTACTCCCCGACTGCGCTACATCGACACCCGCCACCCGGCCCTGCATTGCCTGGCCGATGTTAGTGATTGGCATTTCGGTAATCTGCTTTGATGTAACGGAGGAGATAGCACCCGTTAACTGACTTTTTTTCTGAGTACCGTAGCCGACCACAATTACCTCGTTCAGGGACCGGCTGTCTGTGCTCAGGGTCAGGTTAACTGTGGACTGGTTGCCGACCGTAATTTCCTGCGAAACGAATCCAACAGCCGAAAAAACCAGCACTGCCTGATTATCAGGAACGCTTATACGATACGTTCCACTGGCATCGGTTGTCGTGCCACGCGTTGTGCCTTTCACGGCTACATTGACGCCCGGCAAGGCACTATTATCGTCGCCCGAAAGCACCTTTCCTGTAACGACGCGCTCCTGTGCCGGGTTTTCTGCACTTAATCGGGGGGATGGGGGCGCGCTCAGGGCCGGTTGGCCAGCCAGCATAAGTGCTGTCAGGCCAAGCAGAGAAAGCCACGATAAACGTGGTGGTTGGGTAGTTGTTGTCTGCATTATAGGTAGAGTAAAAGGTTAAAAATTAAGGAAAAGACTTTGCCGAACCCGTTGCCACTTCGAACGAATCGCCGGGTTTGAGCTGAATGGGATTCTGGTGGTTTAGCAGTAAGTTTACCTGACCCGAAGTCAGGGCTATACATGTACCTTTGGGGCGATGCCGTACCTGAAACGTAGTGCCTACTGCTTCAATCGTAAAGTCAGCCGTATGTACCCGAAACAGTCGGGCCGATGAGGTATCATTCCGGTGTACAATGGAGAAATCAGCTTCGCCCTGCAACCAGACCGCCCGTGGCGTTTCGTCGGTCCACCGGCGCGGATACCGAACCGTACTGTTGGGGTGGAGTGTCATACTCGAATTATCAGGCAACCGGATTTGACGGGTCTGGTCGGCACGGGTGCTTATGTTCCAGACCGACTGGTTTGGGCCGTATTGCATCCAGAGTGCCCAACTAATCAACAGGACTAAACCGAGCGTTGCGGCAACCGTTCTGATAAAATACCACCACCCAACCACGGCCCGAACATCGGGCTGAAGCGGGCGAACATCTTCCATTGTTTGGAGCGACTCGCGAATACGTCCCCACACGGTCGATACCTCATCCGACGACAGAGCCAGAGCAGATGACTGGCTGCCCGTGCGGATCAGTTCGCGGGCGGTTTCGACGGTATTTTCCTGATGCGGGTGTTTAGTAAGCCAACTTTGCCAATAGGCTACCACCTCTTCGTCGTCGGGGTATTGCACCCAACGCACAAACAGGTCGTCGAGGGCAAACTCCTCAGCGCTGTAGGCAGAATATGGCTTATTAAACACGATATAGTATTGTTGCGTCTAAGCCAAAGCGTCAGGAATAGGGGTTTCTACTTATTTTCCATTCATTATGCGTGTACCATATAGTAAGCGTAAAAATAAGATGAGTGAAAATAGATTATTTTGTGAAAGGCTATGTCTGTATTGAGTGTACACATTAACAGAGCACATCATAAGATTGCGAATAATAGTAGATATAATAAAGGAAAAACTTGTTTTTTTTCGTGCAAACGTTGCCGGGAACGTTGCCGAAAAGTATTATTATAGAAATTACTTGTGAAAAATAGAGATTTTTTAACGCCTTATGAAATGACGCTAACAGGCAATCAACTACTGAATGGAGTGGGTGAATTGTTAATTATTTGTATTATGCCAAGAATAAAGCCGTATTGAAATTGATGTTGTAACGACTGTTGGAAAGCCTGTTGTCTTCATTCGTAAACCCCAGTTACGAATGAAGGCAACAGCTAAGTCACCTTCCTGTTACATTAATCGTAAAGAGCATAAACTAATCTCAATGCTCCGTGACCCGCATGGTAACTATTAGTGCTTTTAGCAGTTATGTTCTTAGCACTATGACAAATAATACGAATCAAATCCGGCAAATACGCTCTTTATGCTTTTGGCCCATACATTACATGGTTTTTATGCTTAGCTATGCATATTGCACAGCCCAGCCAGTCAAACCAATAGCTATACCAACCGATACAACGGTGGCGCAGCCAACATCTCCCCGGTCGCTTACCTTCTCCGCTTCTACAGACCAGCGGTTTTTCTTTTTTAATGACACCCGTACGGAAGATAATCGGCGCAAGCCCGTCAGTGTGTATGGCATTCGGGCCGGTTTTCTGTTCCCGTCCCGTCATCCCAGAGCTGCGCTTCAGGATGGGCGGTCGGCCAGTTTCAAGGCGGGGGCGGGTTTTTATTTCGTCAATCAGCAGATTAATCAGCCGGGTTTACTGCCCAATTCGTCAGCCTCATACACCCGGCATTTACGAATTGCTACCCTCTATTATGAACGGTATTTACTACGCCGAAAAGCTTTCGAGATTAGCCTGCCCATTGAGTTTGGCTACGGGCATTCGCGCTACGAGGTTAATGATGAACTTTCTAAAAAGTATGAGGTAGCACGGGGAATTTTTCTTCCTCTCGGTGTAGGTGTAACCGCATCTTACCAATTTCCGGCCATCCGGTGGCTGCGTCCGCTTCACTGGTTCGGCTTAAACGTGCTGACTGGCTACCGCTTTATCCTGAAAAAAGATATTCCTGAAAGTCAGATTAATTATACCGGGTTATACCTCTCGGTGGGGCCGTCATTCTTCCTCGAAAACCTAACCGCCGATATCAAACGATGGCGGCAGAATCGAAAGAAAAAGGTTCGATAGGGTTAGGTGTGATGTCGGGTGCTTATACCCGACACGCATGTAGTACATGTTTAATTTTTTGACAAGATGATATCGATTTTTTGACAGGATTGACAGGATTTGATTTATGTGTAAAAATCCTGTTCATCCTGTCAAAAACCAAATTTGCCCCACACATAAGAGCGGCTTATAAACAAGTCTTGCTTAGCCGGATTAATTTATAAGCGTTACTGGCTCCTCCCAGCGAATCTGGACAATCTGCTCAATATCAGGGTGTAAGCTGATGGCAACCGGACAGGTATGCGCTATTTTCTCCAACTGAATGCGGGTTGCCTCATCGGGCATGGATTCGGTCTGTAAGGCCAGATCAATCTCGATCCGGGCGATGCGCCGGGGCGGCTGGCTTGTCATTATTTTCGTTACATCTAACCGGCTGCCCTTTAGCTCGATGGACTGTCGTCGGGCAAAAATAGCCATTGTTGTAATGATGCATGTACCCAGTGCATTCGCCACTAAATCAGTTGGCGAAAACGCTTCGCCCCGGCCCTGGTTGTCTGTTGGGGCATCCGTATGTATGTGCGTCCCCGATTGTAGATGCGTGCAGTCGGTGCGTAACTCGCCCAGATAATCAATGTGAATCGTTGCCATGTGTACGTTTTTTGAGTTGGTAAGTCAGTAAGTTAATAAGTCGGTAAGTGGCTGACGCATCAGCAATACACTTACCGACTTATCAACTTACTAACTTACTAACTTACTGCCTAAATAGTCAAACATAAAAATAATGAGGTCGTTAGGCTAATAGTTGAACACGGTTTTGTGAAGAAGAGCAAAAAATAGTATTTTTATTTCAGATTTTACGACAATGCGAACGATATACAGATTCATGGGGCTTTTGCTGGGGGGCGTACTTCTGGTGAGTCAGACGGTTACGGCGCAAAATACCGATGTGGATGATGATAGCTACCCAACTATAACTACGTATGGTCTGACCACAAACACCAATTCGGGCCTTATTGGCGGCTTATCCTTTCGCCAGTCGAGACTCCTGAGCGGTACGCTGTTTGGCTTGCCCCAGTACCGTTACATAAGTGTTGAATTAGTTAACGTAAAACACCCCAAGGAGTTACGGTCATCAACCAATAATGTTGGCTCAGGTTACCTCGACGGGAAAGAAAATTATCTGTTTGTGCTCCGCCCTCAATACGGTCGCGAAGTAAAACTGTTTGGGCGCAGCTCCGACGAAGGAATCGCCGTTAGTGCCATTCTGGCGGCTGGTCCGTCACTGGGGATCATCAAACCGTATTACCTCGAAGTATCGTACGGCAACCAAACCCGTACCGTGCCTGCCTCTCAGGTGAACGGATTTGCCACCGCAACGGGCGAAACGGTAACGGGAGCCGGTGGCTTTTTTCAGGGTATTGGTCAGTCCAAATTAACGGTGGGTCTCAATGTAAAAGCCGCGCTGAGTTTTGAGTTGAGTGCGTTTCGGAACAATACAACCGGCATTGAAATTGGTTTCCTGACCGAAATTTTCCCAAGCAAAATTATTATCATTCCCAATCCAGACCCCGCTGGTAAACGCGAAGACGGCAATCGCAGCTTTTTTACATCGGGCTACATCACGCTGTTCTTCGGTAGCAAAAAATAAAATAGGAGAAAAGGAAGAAGGGACGAGCGAAGAGAGGGAATGCGAATGCAGAATTCCTTTTCTTCGTTCGTCCCTTCTTCCTTTTCTCCCTTTTTCTGAACTTTACGCCTGAAAAACGAATTTTGCTGGAAAGGATTGAGGTGCCATGATTGAACTACCCGTAATACCCTCCGAACGACAACGTACGAAACGCCCCGACTGGCTGCGAGTCAAACTACCCATCGGTCCCGAATATGCCAAAGTTCGTAAACTGGTGGATGAACATAAGCTTCACACGATTTGCGAGAGTGGCAACTGCCCCAATATGGGCGAGTGCTGGGGAGCCGGTACCGCTACCTTTATGATTTTGGGAAACGTTTGTACGCGGAGTTGCACGTTTTGCGCCGTAGCAACCGGTCGGCCAAACGAATACGATACAGACGAACCCCGGCGCGTAGCCGAAGCGATTGTACTGATGAAGGTCAAACACGCGGTTCTGACGTCGGTTAACCGCGATGAGCTGAAAGACCGGGGTGCCGAAATCTGGTACCAGACCGTACGGCTTATCAAAGAAGCATCGCCCGCAACAACCATCGAAACGCTCATTCCCGATACGAAAGGAAACTGGGACGCCCTCGAACGCATGATCTCGGCAGGACAGGAAGTTGTTTCGCACAACATGGAAACTGTAGAGCGGTTGTATCGGCGCGTTCGGCCACAGGCCCGCTACGAGCGTAGCTTAGAACAGATCCGCCGGACAAAGGCGTACGGACAGCGGACAAAATCAGGCATTATGCTTGGTTTGGGTGAAACGCAGGATGAAGTATGCAAAGCCATGGACGATTTAGCGCAGAACGGGCTGGACATTCTAACGCTGGGTCAGTACCTGCAACCCACCAAAATGCACCACGAAGTAATCGAATGGATTCACCCCGATACGTTCGCATGGTATCGGGAAGAAGGGCTGAAACGGGGTTTAAAATACGTTGAGTCCGGTCCGCTGGTGCGGTCGAGTTATCACGCCGAAAAGCATGTGAACGTATAAATCATAAACAATTAAGCGCATTTAAGATTTAAAAGAAGAGAGTCCGGGCCGACAGTTCGGGCTTTTTCTTTGCTGCATGAAAAAATACGACTTCATTATTGCCGGGGGAGGCATGGCCGGTTTGAGTCTGGCCTATTACCTGAGCCAGTCTCCGCTCCGCGACCGAAGCGTGCTTATTCTGGACCGGGACCCCAAAAATCGCAACGACCGGACGTGGTGTTTCTGGGAACGGGACAAACAAGAGCCGGGTCTTAACCCCTTTCAGTCCATTCTGTTTCGTACCTGGGAAACGGTCAATTTTCACGGAACGACCTATGCCGGGCCGCTCGACATGGGTAGCTATCGGTACAAAATGCTGCGGGGAATCGACTTTTATGAGTTCGTACTGAAGGAACTGGCTCTGTTTCCTAATTTTGAGCGAAAACAGGCAACCATAAACCGGATTAAAGATACCCTGCAAGGCGGTTTCGTGATTGCCGATGATGAACCGTATATCGCTGATTATGTGTTCGATAGTACATTTCTGCTCAAACTGAACCAGCCGGAAAATCATAACCTGCTCCAGCATTTCAAAGGCTGGTTTATCACCACCGAAAAGCCCTGCTTCAACCCCGAACTACCCGAAATTATGGATTATCGGATAGCGCAGCATGGGGACTGCCGGTTTGTATATGTGCTGCCGTTTGACCAAAAAACAGCGTTGGTTGAGTTTACACTTTTCAATGATGAACTCCTGACCGATGCCGAATATGACGCTGAAATCCGGCAGTACATTGATCGGTTTGTCGATCCTGGCAACTATGAAATCACCGAAACCGAGTTTGGTGTCATTCCCATGTCTGACGAAGTAACGGCGGAGAATCCTTCCCGGCATATTGTCCGAATCGGCACATCCGGCGGTTATACGAAAGCGTCGACCGGATACACCTTTCAGCGCACCCAGCGGTATTTACAGACGCTGGTTCATAACTTAGTTCAGACGGGTAAACCCCATCGCGCAACGTCCTGGTTTAAAAGACGGTTTAAACTCTACGACAGCATTTTCCTGAATGTGCTGGAAAAACACCGGCACCCGGCCGACGATATTTTTACGCGCGTTTACACCAGAAACCGACAACGCACCTTCACCTTTTTGGATGAAGAAACACGTTTTACCGACGAACTGCGTTTGTTTGCTACCATGCCATTCATGCCCTTTTTTCGCGCCTTTCTGGATGTTTTATGGCGCAAAACCATAGGCTGATACCCATCAGCTTTGCCTGATTGCTTGCCCTCTGTTCAGAAACTTGTAGCTTTGTCGTTTCAAACTAAGTTATATAGATAGAGCAATGCCTTATCTCTTCACTTCCGAGTCTGTTTCCGAAGGACATCCTGACAAAGTTGCCGATCAAATCTCCGACGCGCTAATTGATAATTTTCTGGCGTTCGACCCGGAAAGTAAAGTTGCCTGCGAAACACTCGTTACGACCGGTCAGGTCGTGCTGGCTGGCGAAATCAAAACGGATACGTATTTAGACGTTCAGAAGATTACGCGCGAGGTGATCCGCAAAATCGGGTACACCAAGAGCGAATACATGTTTGAGGCAAACTCATGCGGTATTTTCTCGGCCCTCCACGACCAATCGGCCGACATTAATCAGGGCGTTGACCGCAAAGCTGACAACCAGGATTTTGAGAGTCGGGCAAACGCACAGGGTGCGGGCGATCAGGGCATGATGTTCGGATACGCAACCAACGAAACGGATAACTACATGCCGTTGCCGCTGGATTTGGCCCATGCTATCCTGCGCGAAATGTCGCAGATTCGCAACAACGAGAACGACCTGATGCCGTATCTACGGCCCGACGCCAAATCGCAGGTAACGATTGAGTACTCGGATGATGACCAGCCAATCCGCATCGACACCATCGTCGTTTCGACGCAACATGACGATTTTGCTGACGATAACACGATGTTGGCAAAAATCAAGAATGACATTATTAACATCGTAATTCCGCGTGTGAAAGCTGCTCAGAAAGCCGAATTGCAGGGATTATTCGACGGTGATATTACGTATTACATCAACCCAACCGGTAAGTTCGTTATCGGCGGGCCGCACGGCGATACAGGGCTGACGGGCCGTAAAATTATTGTCGATACGTATGGCGGTAAGGGTGCGCACGGTGGTGGTGCTTTTTCGGGTAAAGACCCCTCAAAAGTGGACCGTTCGGCGGCTTACGCTACCCGCCATATCGCTAAAAACTTGGTGGCGGCTGGTCTTTGCGATCAGGTACTGGTGCAGGTCTCTTATGCTATTGGCGTAGCCAAGCCCTGCGGTTTGTACGTGAATACATACGGCACATCAAAGGTGGATTTGCACGATGGCGTTATTGCCGAAAAAGTAGGCCAGATCTTCGATATGCGCCCGTATGCCATTGAGCAACGGTTAAAACTCCGTAACCCAATCTATTCTGAGACAGCGGCTTATGGACACATGGGCCGTAAGAATGAGATCGTGAAGAAAACGTTTGGCTCAAACGGTCATTCCATCGAACTTGAAGTTGAGTTATTTACGTGGGAGAAACTTGACTTCGTCGATAAAATCAAAGCTGAATTTTCGTTGTAGTTTTTGTCATTCCGACGGAGGAGGAATCTCAAGTTTTCCTAACAGGCAACTTTGAGATTCCTCCTCCGTCGGAATGACAATCTCATAAAAACTAAAGGCCACTCTAAACTGGAGTGGCCTTTAGTTTTAAGTGATTCTAATACGTTATAATTCGTCGGTTTCAAGAACCTCATCTTCCTCTTCTACACGGGATTGTGCCTCGGCAATAGCCGGGCTGGAGATATCATTTCGTTTTTGTTTAAACCGAACCAGTTTATCTTTCAGAACGTCCAGCACACGGTCAGTCGCGCTCTCGAAACTCTTGTCGTGTTCCTTCACGAATAGCTCTTTGCCCGGCAGCATCAGCCGAACTTCAACTATCTTTTCCTTGACTTTGTTGGAGTCGGCTCCCTCTAACCTCAGAAACACCTCCCCGCTAATAATGCGGTCGTGGAACGTGTCTAACTTATCAAGTTTAGCCTGGATAAAATCTAACAGGCTTTGATCGGCCGTGAACTTAACGGCGTGCATTTGTAATCTCATTGTGTCGCTTTTAAAGGTGAATTGAAACAGAACATCAATGGACTGCCTAAGTTTGACTATAATGGTTACAAAGTCAATACCACCTACGAAAGATGCAAGCGTGTTTCACGGGTTAAGTGACTTAATAAAGTTAACCCTCTGTACAGCGCGGCCTTTGTGGGGTAGCGTGGAACGAACGAATGCAACGATTCTTTAAAATGTACAATTGTATGTTTAGCCCAATAGGGCCAAAATAGATTTATTGGGTCGGAGCGTAATAAGTGGCTTTGGTTGTATTTGTTGACCAGATGCTGGCTTCAGATCGAAATCACGCACCAGCATCGCCAGTAAAATCTGCATTTCCATCAGCGCAAACTGATTGCCGATACACAGGCGCGGACCTCCGCCAAAGGGAAGATAGGCATATGAATGAAGCTGATCTTTAGGCCCACCCGGTGTAAACCGCTCCGGGTCGAAGCGGTCGGGGTTGGGCCAGTTAGTCGGGTCGCGGTGGAGCAGATACGGGCAGACTAATGCCGTTGCGCCTGCCGGAATGGTGTACGGCCCGACTTGGTCATCGGCGAGGGCTAAGCGGCTCATAATCCAGGCGGGCGGGTAGAGCCGCAACGACTCCTGTACAATCTGCATGGTGTAGGTCAGCTTGCGAAACGCGTCAGGTGAAGGAAGAGGAGCATCGCCCAGAATGGTTCTGGCTTCTGTTTGCAGGCGTTCGAGTACCGTCGGATGTTGCGTAAGGAGATGGACGGTCCAGGCCATCGAAACGGCTGTGGTTTCATGACCGGCCGCAAAAATTGTTACGCATTCATCGCGCAGTTGCTGATCGGACATACGCTCACCCGTGTCTTCATCTGCCGCATTTTGAAGCATTGATAGCAGGTCGTCGTGCGCATCGGTAGTTTCCTGCCGCCGTTGATTGATAACCCCGTAAATAAACGAATCGACCAGCACACCTGCATTACGAAAGCGACGGTTGTTGGGCGTTGGCCAGGATAGCGGAAATCGAATGGGCGACAGCATCCGGCTGTTAGCCAAATAATTAAGCGTATCGAGAGCGGTTGACAGGCCGTCGAGTTTTCCAGTCACATCGGAGCCGAACAGCGTTTTGCAGACAATGCGCATCGTTACGTCCATAAACGCCTGCGATACATTAATGGGTTTTTTGAGGTTATTCTGCTTTAGCTCCGTTAGCCAATGAGCAGTTTCGGCAACCATGGTTTGTGTTAAGGCAGCCAGTTTTTGTCGGTGAAAAGCTGGTTGAGCCAGCCGCCGTTGCCGACGCCAGAAATCGCCTTCGCTGGTGAGCAATCCATTTCCCAGAAAAATCTTGAGTACCTGAAACGCAGGTGAGCGGCCATAATTCCGATGATTCTCCTGTAAAATATGTTTCGTGTCTTCTGGCGTAAAAACCAGATATTGGTGTCGGCCCCCGATGCGAAGGTGAACGATGCGGTCGTGGTTGCGCTGCAATGTATCTAACGTAGGGAGTGGATGGCGCAAAAAGGCCAGTGTGTTGCCAAGCAGCGGCAGGCCCGGATGCAGCGGCACAGGAGAGGTAGGAGAATCAATTGTTTCCATCACGAAAAAGTCGTTCCGAACGTGTTGCTGGAACGACTATAAAGATAACAACGGGATCTTTACATTTCGTTCGACAGGAATAGTGTACCCATTCGCTGTTGGCCTCATAGAGAAACCTGCCAGGGACGGTCTGAAAATACTGTTTTTATGAAGATTAACCACTCGTTGAGAGCCGTGCCACGGTTCCGAACCGTGGCACGGCTCTCAACGAGTGGTTAAAAGATATGGACAGCGTGGATTTTGTCCAGGCTGGAGGAATGCGTAATATCGTAACTTGAAAAAAAATCATCATTATGAACATCAACGGCGACGCTAAAGCTGCCCGCACTTACGACGCCATTGTTATTGGCTCTGGCATTAGTGGGGGCTGGGCGGCTAAAGAGCTTTGTGAGAAAGGCCTGAAAACGCTTGTTCTGGAGCGCGGACGTGATGTTCGGCACATTGTCGATTACCCAACGGCAAACCTCAATCCGTGGGAGTTTCCGCATCGAAACCAGATGCCCGAAGCGTTTGATAAAGAAAATCCGATTGCCACAAAATGCTACGCATTAGACGAAGGAACGCAGCAGTTTTTTGTGAAAGACGCCGAGCATCCGTATGTGCAGGAGAAGCCGTTCGACTGGATTCGTGGGTATCAGGTGGGCGGGAAATCACTGATTTGGGCGCGGCAAACCCAGCGGTGGAGTACCTTCGATTTTGAAGCCAACGCCCGCGACGGAGCCGCCGTTGACTGGCCCATCCGCTACGAAGATATTGCGCCCTGGTACTCGTATGTCGAGAAATTTGTGGGTATCAGCGGTAATAAAGACGGCCTCGAAACCCTGCCCGACGGGGAATTTATGAAGCCGTGGGAGTTGAACTGCGTAGAGAAACACATTCAGAAACGAGTGGCCGAAAGCTATAAAGACCGGCACGTAATCATTGGCCGCTGCGCCCATTTGACCGAGCCGAAACAGATTCACTACGATCAGGGACGGGCGCAATGCCAGGCCCGGCATTTGTGTTATCGGGGCTGTCCGTATGGCGGGTATTTCAGCAGCAACTCATCTACGATTCCGTGGGCAGCCAAAACGGGTAAGCTAACGCTCCGGCCCGATTCGGTTGTTCACTCGATTATATACGATGATGTAAAGAATAAAGCGACCGGCGTTCGGGTAATTGATACGCATACAAAACAAATGACGGAGTATTATGCCCGGATTATTTTTGTGAATGCAGCCTGTCTGAATACAAATTTAGTTTTGCTCAATTCAACGTCCCGGCGTTTTCCGAACGGCTTAGGTAATGACAGCGGACTGCTTGGGCGATACGTCGCGTTCCATAATTACCGGGGAAATATTGTCGCTGATTATGAGGGCTTTGACGATGGCTATTTCTACGGACGTCGCCCAACAACGGCGTTTATGCCCAATTTCAGGAATGTTCGGAAGCAGGAAACCGATTTCCAGCGGGGCTATATGGTAGCGTTCAGTGCGGCCCGCGCCAACTGGCACCGGGGCGCGAGTCAGGATGGTTTCGGAGCCGAATTCAAAGATAAACTAAGCGACCCCGGTGCGTGGCATGTGTTTATGATGATGCAAGCCGAGACCCTGCCGCGCTACGAAAACCAGGTCCGGCTCAGCACCGACCAGAAAGACCCCTGGGGCATCCCGCAATTAGTCACGAATATTGATTATACCGACAATGATTTGAGAGTATTGAAAGACTTTCTGGAACAAGGATCCGAAATGCTCGATAAATCGGGTTGTAAGCACATCAAGCCGTACGATGACCATCGAAATCCCGGCCTCGATATTCACGAAATGGGCGGTGTCAGGATGGGCCGTGACCCCAAAACGTCGCTGCTCAATGCCCACAATCAACTGCATGGCGTTAAAAACGTATTTGTGACGGATGGGGCAGCAATGACCTCAACGGGCACGCAAAACCCATCCATTACGTTCATGGCTCTAACGGCGCGGGCGGTAAATTTCGCCGTGGCGGAAATCAAAAAAGGAAACCTGTAGGCCAGGATGTTATGACTAAAAAAAAATTAACACCAGAAGACATGCTGGCCCGGCTGGCGTTTTACCGCAGCCATGAGAAGTTCCCCGATGCAGACTGGGAGCAGCAGGAGCTACCACTTCCCAACGAAGCACTCCGGCAAAAAATGAACGACACCGTCAATGCGTTCATCGACTTTTTAATAGGCTTGCTCAACGATGGAGACACCGAGCCGGAGGAATTTAAAGACAGCATTCAGGCCTATGTAGATGTATGGGATGTGACGCACTTCAGCACCGATGAGATTGATTTTATTATTAGTGTAGAGTGCTCCGTTATGCGGGTAGTTGGGGTCAATTGCAGTGATTTGGCCCTTTAGCAGATAGTCATGGATAGTCAGATATTGTCAAACGTAGTCAGGTGTTGACTGTTATTTCATGCCTTGACCTGATTAACCATTTCCCAACTACCTTCTGACCAATATTCGACAGTTCGCCAATCCTCTTTATGTTTATAAAAGAATCTCTTTACGATCAATGCGTAGCCTATGTACAGAAGCGCATCGACACGGCCCGGCAAGCGATGGAATCTGCGCAGGAAGCCGCTAATTCGGAGTCCAAAAGCAGCGCGGGCGACAAGTACGAAACGGGACGGGCAATGGCTCAGCTTGAACGCGACCGTAATGCGCAACTCTTAGCCGAAGCCCGGAAGGTTGAGAGCGATCTGAAACACATCAATATCGAGAAATCTTTCGAAACCGTTCAGCCGGGAAGCATAGTGATAACCAATCGGGGTGCGTTTTTTATCAGTATCGGAGCTGGTAAGCTTACACTTTACGGCGTGGATTACTTCGCCGTTTCGGCTGCATCGCCCATTGCTACGGCACTGGCGGGGAAGAAAGCAGGTGAAGCAGTTGTATTCAATAAACTAATGTATGAGGTGCTGGAGGTAATTTAGGCATGATTTCAACTACACAAAACGGGTTTTAAGTCTCCCGTTTCTACTCTCCTCTTATTTTCTCAATTAGTTGTTCAACCGTTTGTTTGGGCAACTCAAATGCGGCCGCAATGGTAACGGCATCCATTCCGAGTTTCAACATGCCACGTACACCTCGCTCGATTCCCTTCTGAATGCCTTTTTCGATACCTTTTTCGATACCTTTCTCAATACCCTCATTAATTAGTTTCTGTGCGGCTGACATGGCTATAGCACCGGCTTGTGATGAAATGCGATTAAAAATAGCAATTACTTCTGAAGTTGTCAATGAGTCTGTATACGAATCAGTTTCGAAATGTAACGACTTTGCATTCAGTTTTTTATGTATAATGTTTTCCAAATAGGCCTGCAAAAAATCGCTGGTTATGTCCGTTTGAGAGAAGGCTTCTTTGAAAAATTTATCGTGTGGTTTATCCTGACTCATTACGTTCGTTACAGTAGTTTAATACACCCGTTCGCCACCAATCCAGGTTTGTTTCACAATCGTCTGACGCAGTTGCGGGTTTGGTACGGTCATAATATCGCGGTCGAGGATAACAAAATCAGCCTGTTTGCCGGGGGCAATGCTGCCGCGTAACTGGTCTTCAAAACAGGCATAGGCAGCCCAGCGCGTCATGGCCAACAACGCCGATTTTCGGTCGACAGCGTTCTCCATCTGATACCCACCCGACGGAAAATTTTTGGCGTCCTGCCGCGCTACAGCCGCATGAAAACCAAACAACGGATTAACGGCTTCCACCGGAAAATCACTGCCAAAGGCGATCATAGTGTTTTGTTTCATTAAATCCTTAAAAGCATACGCCCCCTTCACACGGATTTTCCCCAGCCGGTCGGTAGCCCAGTACATATCCGACGTAGCGTGCGTTGGCTGAACCGACGGAATAATCGAATACCGATTGAACTTCCAGAAATCGTCTGGCGAGACAACCTGTGCGTGTTCAATCCGCCAGCGACGGTCGTTGTGCTCCTTCAATAATTTGCCGTAAAGGTCGAGCATCAGGTGATTGGCCGAATCGCCGATGCAGTGCGTATTGGCCTGAAAATTAGACGCATAAAGCAATTTTGTTACCCGTTCCAGTTCGGATGGGCCGAGCAGCAGGAAGCCGCCGGTTTCGGGTCGGTCGCTGTAGGGGCGTCGCAGGCAGGCCCCGCGCGAACCCAGAGCACCGTCGGCGTAGAGTTTAAACGAACGCACTGTCAGTCGGTCGGTTTGGAACGGACCGCGCTTCAGAAAATAATTCAGGTTGGGTTCGCCAAGACTAATCATGGCGTAATCGCGGATTTTTAGTTTCCCCGCCTTTTGCAGACTATCAATCAGGTTGATTTCGTCCGGGCTGATACCGGCATCTGAAACCGTTGTCAGACCGAGGGCAACGCAGGCTTTCTGGGCATTCAGCAACATCCGGGCTTTGTCGGCAAGGTCGGGTTGCGGGATAACCCGCTTGATGAGTTGCATCGCATTATCCACCAAAACGCCCGTTGGCTGGCCGTTCTGAACCAAAATTTCACCGCCCGGCAGTTTTGAGCCAGCCGTAACCTGTGCCAGCCGAAGCGTTTTTGAATTGACAAGTAGCGCGTGACCATCTACCCGCGTCAGGGCAACCGGAACATCCGGGAAAGCTGCATCTAATTTACCCTTCGTCGGAAATGTTTTGACAGCCCAGTCGTTCTGATCCCAGCCCCGACCAATAAGCCACATCGTTTCGGGATGTTTCTGCCGGAAAGTTTTAAGTCGGTCAATGACCTCGTCATACGACGACGCACCCACCAAATCGGCCTGGTCGAGCACCTGACCAAGTCCCAGAAAGTGGGCGTGGGGATCATAAAAGCCGGGATAAACGGGTTGCCCGCCGAGGTCGGCTGTACTATCGGCATCGTACTCATTAGCCAGTATTTCCGCTTTGCCAACAGCCAGAAATTTTCCATCGTTTACCACAAACGCATCGGCAACCGAAAAACTTGAATCGGCGGTATAGACACGAGCGTTTTTAACCAGTAAACGGGCTTTTTTCTTCGTTGAACAACCCGTTAGCAAGGTTGTTAGGAGTAATATCAGCAGGAATGATTGTTTCATACGGTAAGAAGAAGAAAGCGTGCAAGATAAGCGAAAGTTGATACGCTGCCGGGCTAATCGTATATTCTCTTACTTTTGTTCTACTTGTCGTTATCAATCGTTAGTCAATGAAACTCAGCAGTTGGATTCTTTTCGTTTGTTTGCCTTTCTCGGCCTTTTCTCAAGTTACACCCAATGCCATCAAACGCGCTCAGCAACGAACGTTTACGGTGGCTACGCTGCCCCAACCCGGCAATGTACTCACTCTTCAACAAGCTGTTGCTGAGTCGATTGGAAAAAATTATCAGATTCAAATTAATCGTTCGCAGGAGCAGGTTGCCCGGAATAATTTTACGAAGGGCAATGCGGGCTATTTACCTGTGTTAACATTTAATGGTAACTCAAACGGGGGTTTGCAACGATTAAAACAATCCTATTTCGATACGCGCCCCGATTTACTGGCTACCGGGCTGTTTAACCGAACCAGTAATATTGGAATAAATCTTACCTACACGGTTTTCAACGGATATGCCCGTTCAACGTTCTACAATCAATTAGCGCAGTTAGTCAAAATCAGTACCGTAAATACCCGGGCGAATGTGGAAGCCACCATTGCCAGTATCGCCACCGGCTATTATGATGTTGTCAGGCAGTTACAGCGATTGATTGCGTTTAGTCAGGCACTCGACATTTCGCGTGAGCGGCTTGAACTGGCCCGCGCTAACTACGAAGTCGGTACGCGTTCCAAGGTTGATTTTTTGAGTGCTCAGGTTGATTATAATACGGACAGTGCGGCTCTGATTTCGCAGGAGCAGTCGCTGCGAAATGCTAAAACGCTGCTTAACACCCTCTTAATTCGTGATCCGCAAACTGAATTTGCCGTGCGCGATACCATTATTGTTCGGCCAAGTTTGCAGTTAGCCCCTTTGCAGCAGTCATTAATCAACAATAACCCTCAATTAGTTGCGGCTGTACTAAACCGAAGCATCGCAGACCTGAACGTTCGCTTGGCTACCGCCCAGCAGTTGCCCCTGATTACCGCTCAAACAGGCTATAATTATCAATTTCAGGACAATCAGGGCGGTTTTGGGGTTAAAACGGGCCGAACCAGTGGCCCGACTTACCTGATTCAGGCATCAATCCCCATTTTCAACGGCTATAACCTGAAACGCCAGATCCAGAATGCCCGCGTCAACACGATAATCGCCCAAAATCAGGAGAGCGACCAGCGGCTGCAATTGCAGTTGGCAATGGCCCAGACATTTCAGGCGTATGAGACCAGTTTAAGATTGCTGAGCCTTGAAGTGCAGAATAACTTGCTGGCCAATCAGAACGTCGATATTGCGTATGACCGGTATCGAATCGGCAACTCAACCTTCGTCGAATTTCGGGATGTTCAGCGCAACGCGATCAATACGCAAACCCGCCTGATTGAGGCCGAATACAATGCGAAAGCCGCCGAAATCGAATTACTGCGACTAAGCAGTACCATTACACAGGAGCTTGGCCAGTAGGTAGTTATCTGTTTGCTGATTGGTGGAAAACAGTTTTCGGCTTGTAGAGTTATGGTTGAAAATTGACGAACGGATAACGACTCAACGATCATGCCCTGGACAAAGAAAGACTACCCGGTTTCGCTGAAAAATTTCATGGCTCCGGTCCGTAATAAGGCCATCGACATTGCCAACGCCCTGCTTACCGATGGTACTGAGGAGCAACGGGCTATTGCCATTGCTACGGCCAAAGCTGAAGAATGGGCCTCAAATCGGGGTATTAAAATTCGTAAGGAAAACGCGCCGGAGAAAAAATGAAGTAGGTGTTAGTAGTGGAGTTAGTAAAACCCACTACTAACACCTACTTCATTTTACCTGATCCTTCAAAAATTTCAGCAGTAATTTTTCGATGCCATCAAGTCCATAGGGGCTGGTTTGCCGGAAGCGGACTTTTTGCTGAATGTAGGGATTCAAATCCTGGCATTCATACGCTTCCAGAATTTGCGGGTGTACATAATGTTTCCGGCAAACAGTGCGTGTATTGCCCAACCGGTGTGATACCTCGTCCAGAACCGTATTCACATTTTTCTTCAACTCTTTTTCGGTCTCGCACGGCTCCAGTTCGGCCAGAAGCCGCAGCGCGTTCACCGTTCCGGCCCAAGTACGGAAATCTTTCGCCGAGAAATCCTCGCCCATAGTTTCCCGCAGGTAATCGTTCACCATGCCGGAGTCGATGGGGTGCCGGTCGCCGTTGTGATCGAAATACTGGAACAATTCTTTGCCGGGAATATCACGGCAGGCTTTTACCAGACGCGACAACTGCCGGTCGTGGAGCGTTATGTCGTGGTAAATTCCTTTTTTGCCTTTGAAGCTAAACCGAACGTCGCTGCCTTCCAGTTTAACGTGCCGATCTTTCAGCGTCGTCAGGCCGTAAGAGCCATATTCTTTTTCGTAAGCCGCATTGCCCACCCGAATCAGGGTTTGTTCCATCACACTCAGCGCAATAGCAATTACTTTTTCGCGGGTAAGTTCGCGGTCTTTAAGGTCTTTCGCCAACCGTTCCCGAAGCAGGGGCAAGGCTTTTCCAAAGGCCACCATCCGAAAAAATTTAGTTTGACTCCGAATGGCGTTCCACTTCGCATGGTAGCGGTATTGCTTGCGTTTTTTGGTATCAATGCCCGTAGCCTGCAAATGGCTGTTCGGCTTCGGACTTATCCAGACATTCTCCCAGGCGGGCGGCAACGCCATACTGCGGATACGGACCAGCGTATCCGGGTCGCCTAACTCATTTCCCCTTGGATCGAAATAGCGAAACTGATTCTGATTGCCCTGTCGGCTGATGCCCGGTATCGTATCATTTACATAAATCAGCCGGGCTGCTTTCGCCGTTTCGACCGGGTCGTGGGTTAATTCGGAAACATTCACGTTCGTTGAGTCTTGGTAGTTGGGAAAATAAGTGAATGGGTAAACTGGTTTGTGAAGGAAATAGTTAACCCAATTGCCTTATTTGTCGGCCACTCACCTGCCTACTACCGAACGCCCACCCGCCAGTCGGACGCTTTGCCGAAAAACCACAGGGCAAGCGTTGTGGTGTAGTGATAGAAATCGGTTGGATCAATCAAATTATTAACCGAGTCAGCTTTGGTCGCCAACCCCATCATCATGGCGGCCAACACGACCCAGAGTCCGCGTTTGTTGCGTTGAAGAAGCGCGAAGACGGCCAGCAGCATCAGCACCAGAATCCCCATTGAGGGCACGATGGGCGTGAAAACACGCACGTTTGGCAGCAGCAGACTGATGAACAGGAATAACCCAAAAAGCACCGTGGAAACAAAGGAGATGAGCGAGAGCGTACGTTGATTAAGGAGCGCGTAAACCGCAGTAACAACACATACTACGCCCAGCGTGTCGGACAGTATAATGGTGGACTCATGCAGCGGTTCGAGCCATTCATTCCCGATAAATTGAAGAACGCCAATCAAGGCCGCCAACGAGGTTGTTAATAGGAAAAAACCCCATAACAGTCGGTTAAACAGGGAAATGCGGCCGAAAAAGTGCCAGAACACTCCGACGCCCGCCCCAGCCAGAATGAAGCCGGAAAGGATGTGCGAAAAAATCATCACGTAATTTACGAAGTTTCGGCTACTTTTGCCCAACTTTTTACCAGATGAAAGCAGACTGAACAACCGAAAAAGTGAGTGCCACCAAATTCGTTTTTTCAGGCCTTCAATCGTCTTTCCGGTAAAAAAGCATCGCCAACGACTCCATAAACCGTCATGAGTGTTTTAGTTAACAAAGACTCCAAAGTTATTGTCCAGGGCTTTACCGGCTCGGAAGGCAGTTTCCATGCCCAACAGATGATTGAATATGGCACCAACGTGGTTGGAGGTGTGACGCCCGGCAAAGGGGGACAAACCCACCTCGACCGGCCCGTGTTCAATACCGTTCAGCAAGCCGTTGATGAGGCTGGCGCAAACGTTTCCATCATTTTTGTGCCGCCCGCTTTTGCTGCCGACGCCATTATGGAAGCCGCTCAGGCCGGTATTCAGGTCATTATCTGCATTACCGAAGGCATTCCGACGGAAGACATGGTAGCGGTGAAAAACTACCTTGCCGACAAAGAAGTGCGGCTCATTGGTCCGAACTGTCCTGGCGTAATGACGGCTGAAGTATGTAAAGTAGGCATCATGCCCGGCTTTATCTTCAAAAAAGGCACCGTAGGTATTGTCTCCAAGTCTGGTACGCTCACGTACGAAGCCGTTGACCAGCTCACCAAAGCAGGCTTAGGTCAGTCAACAGCCATCGGTATTGGGGGTGACCCAATCATCGGCACGACGACCAAGCAAGCCGTTGAACTGCTCATGAACGACCCCGATACGGAAGCCATCGTTATGATTGGCGAAATTGGTGGCGGTATGGAAGCCGAAGCTGCTCACTGGATAAAGGCCGATGGTAATCGCAAGCCCGTTGTTGGGTTCATTGCCGGTCAAACCGCACCAAAAGGTCGCCGGATGGGTCATGCCGGTGCCATTGTTGGCGGTGCCGACGATACCGCAGCCGCTAAAATGGCAATCATGCGTGAGTGCGGTATTCACGTTGTCGAATCACCCGCCCTCATCGGCGAAACGATGCTCAAAGCATTAGGAAAATAACGGAGTGAAAGAGCGAATGAGTGAAAGAGCGAAAATATTGGGGTGGAATTATGGTCTCACCGCACTCTTTCGCTCTTTCGCTCTTTCGCTCTTTCTTTATAGCACCGTCGGCCTCGCCCAGACCCGTACCAACGGCATCGGGCCGGAGAATCGCTATTACCCCATCCACAATTTTCGGGATGACTTTCAGGTGTACGACGAAGCAGCCAAAGCCTACATTCCGTATATCGTTGAGCAACACGGTGGAGAAACGGCACTGAGTACATACGTCGATCTCGAAAGCAATCGGCATTATAGCTTGTTGGTTTCGGCCCGGCAGGATGGTTATTTGTTCATTAATGCCGCTCTAAAACGCAAATTACGCGCCGGAACCTGGCAGGTATTAAGCATTGATAGTTTGTTTCGGGTATATCGTCGGCCCGAAATTTTTCTGACTATCTACGGTGCCCCCGGCCTCGACGACAAGCAGGTATTTATTGGTTATCCCAAGTCGGCCACGCAGAAGCAGGTGATCCTGCGTGATGACAACCTGAGCGTTCGGCCCCGTCCCCAAACAATTTATGGCAATTTTCTGAGTCTGTGCCTGTTGTTTCTGCTTGCCACACACGCCTTTCTGTTCACTTTTTATCACCGGGCGTTTCAACGATTTTACAGCCTGCGCGACTTATTTTCGTTGCGGGCGCAAGAGGAGTCGTTTTTGATAAACAGGCCATTGAGCAGCACAAATACGCTGTTTGCACTCAACTTAGGCTTTGTCATTGGCTACCTGATCGTGTTTGTACAAAGCCGTAACCTCGATGTATTTGCCTCGCGAACACTCCTGTTGGGCGATCAGCACATGGGTTGGCTAATTGGTGAGTTTTTTCTGGTGAGCGGACTGGCTTTCCTGAGCATGATGGGCAAATACGTACTGCTGGAGGTTATGGGTGGCTTATATAAACTCCAGGACATTATTCATGTCCATTATTTTAAAATACTCCAGTCGTCACTCTTGTTTTTTACGATTTTAGCACTCTTTCTGGCCACTATTGCTCACAACGTGCCTACAGTAACATGGTCGTCAAATGTGCTGTTGATACCGTTGATTGCATTTTACGTAGCACGATTAATGCTGTTATATATGGTTATACGGAGTCTGGAATCTATCAAGAATCTTTATTTATTTTCGTATCTTTGTATTGTTGAATTGATTCCACTCATTATCGGTTTGCGTTTTGCATTATGATGGTGAATGGGTAGTGATAAGTCAGCCGTTAGTAACAAATAGTGCTCTATTGAGCATTAAACATTGAAAACCGGCTATGGAACCGAGTAAAGATTCAATGAACGAGACCAGCATGCAATCCACCCAGGACCGGCTCACGAAAGTAAACCGGCTATTAGTGACCCAGTCCCGACCCGCCGACGAAAAATCTCCTTATTTTGATTTAGTTAGCAAATATAATCTTCAGATTGACTTTCGTCCCTTTATCCAGATTCAGGGCGAGTCATTCAAAGATTTTCGGCGTCAGAAAATCAATATCCTGGCACATACGGCTATTATTTTCACCAGCCGGAACGCAATCGACCACTTTTTCAGGATTTGTCAGGAGGGACGCATTGAGGTTCCTGCCGATATGAAGTATTTCTGCATTTCGGAGCAGACAGCCAATTACCTGCAGAAGTACATCGTTATTCGCAAGCGCAAAATCTTTAACGGGACCAAAACGGCTTCTGAACTGTTCGACCTCATTAAAAAGCATAAGAACGAAAAGTTTCTCTTCCCTTGCTCGAACATCCGGCGGAATGACATCCCTGAATTTATGGATACCAGCAGCCTGCATTTCACAGAGGCTGTTATGTATGATACTGTCCCTACCGATTTGTCGGATCTGGATATTCAGAGTTATGACATTATCGCATTCTTCAGCCCATCGGGCGTAAGTTCGCTGATGAGCAATTTCCCGAACTTCAACCAGAATGGCACCCGTATGGCCGCCTTTGGCCCGACAACAGCCAAAGCCATCATTGAGGCCGGTTTGACACTCGATATTGAAGCCCCATTACCCAATGCACCCTCCATGACGGGCGCGTTGGATCTTTATCTCAAAAAGGCTAACATTCAATAAATGATAGTCGTTATACGAAAGCTGAATGCCGGAACGGGGTTTGTACACTCATTTCCGGCATTCTGTCTTTTTTATACGCCAATAATTTGTGCTTGCAGGCGTTTACTTGTAAACTGTGGTATTGTTTACCGGAACGCTGGTAATTCATCAACAGCCGTTCTGAATTTTGGTTAGGTCGTATGATTCGCACACTCTACGTTTTTGCTTTGTTGCTGTTGACGATTGTGGCTCAAACTGCTTTTGCTCAGCAGGATCAACAATTGAGCCTGTACATGTATAACCCGCTGTATTACAATCCGGCTGCTGCCGGGTCGGAGGGTGTAACGCGTCTGCAACTTACCTATAGAACCCAGTATACCGGGTATCAAACGATTGGTACAGGCGACGAAAGTGCGGCACAGAGCACCCAGATTATATCGTTTAATATGCCGCTGGCAAAAATTAAAAGTGGCATTGGTATCTATGCCATGAATGACAAATACGGTCCGTCAATCAATCAGGCTGTGCAGGTCTCTTATGCTTATCGGCTGGCGTTGAAAAACGGGACACTGGCGTTGGGCGTACAGGCAGGCATGTTTAACAAAGGGTTGGATTTTAATCAGTTTCACGCGAACGATCCAAATGATCCGTTACTGCCGAGCGGCCGTATCAATCAGTTTAAGCCTGACCTTGGCGTGGGGGTTTACTACAATACAACGGACTACTGGCTGGGCGTGAGTACATCACACCTGAACCGGGCAAAATACAGTTACGTTACGGACCGCTCGACAGATCCGGCTAATAGTAAAGTGTATTTAACAGCGGGTTATCGATTGGGTATTGGTTACAATATTGATGTTCAACCGTCTGTATTGGTACAGTATAGTACTGTGGAAGGAATGCGCGGGTCGTTGGCAACACTTAACCTGCTGGCTACGTATGATAATCGCATATGGGCGGGCGTTGGCTATCGGCTCAAAGATGCGGTTATGGCTACAGCCGGTATCAATCTGATGCGTAACAATGCGTTGCGGATTGGGTATGCACTGGATATTACGACGGGTGGAGCACAAGTAAAAAGTCCGACGTCACATGAACTCTTGTTGTCATACGCATTTCCTGCACCCGATGTCCGCAAAAAGCCAATTGTTAGAACGCCACGTTTCCGATATTGATAGACTGTAAGCTTGACAAATTAATCGGGGCATTTTTGATTTAATAATTTTTTGGCAATATTCTTGTTAGGCAGTTTGCAACAGGGATGTTATTTTTGAGGAAATGGGCTTATCAAACGGTTAAAGCCTATTCTATACAACAGATGTATTGTATAAGGTGCTGAGAAAATACAGTGAACCTGAGCCTTTACATACAATAACCAAATAGATTTTCGTTTTTAGTCTGGTCTCGCACAAGAAGAAGAAGAAAAGTTCGACAATGATGAAGTATAACTGGTTAACAGTCAACGCAACCCGGGTAGTGATGGGCGCGGCAGTACTACTGCTCTTGCAAGGTTGTGGCTTTCTGAAGTCAAAATTTGGCGGAAAAAGTGGCAAAGGTGGTGAAGTAGGCGTTACAAACGGAGAGATCACGGCTACAGGGCGTAAAGGGTGGAAACAGCCTACGCCTTATGGTATGGTTCTGGTGCCGTCGGGTTCGTTTATTATGGGGCAGGCCGACGAAGATGTAGCGGCTACTCAAATTAACATGAACCGTCAGGTAACGATCAGTTCGTTCTACATGGACGATGCCGAAATCTCGAACCATGAGTACCGTCAGTACGTCAACGCACTGCTGGCCGACTCCGTTTCGACTCTGGGCGAAGAAGAGATTATGTCAAAATATTATCCAGACACAACAGTTTGGAAGAATGACTTTACGTATCACAACGGTGATCCGATGCTGGAGCACTATTACGCGCACCCTGCATTCGATACCTATCCGGTGGTAGGTGTAAGCTGGATAGCCGCTAAACATTTTTGCAAGTGGCGTACCAATACGCTGGACGATTTCCGTACGAAGGATGGTGGTTATCGGTCGTTTGGCTTCCGCCTTCCCTCAGAAGCTGAATGGGAGTGGGCCGCTCGCGGAGGTAAAAGCGGAGCCAAATATCCATGGGGAAATCCATACGTAGCCAACGGTAAAGGGTGCTATCTGGCAAACTTTAAGCCCCAGCGTGGTAACTTCGATGCCGATGGTTACCCATACACAGCACCAGCAACGGCGTATAACCCGAACGATTTCGGCTTGTATAACATGGCTGGTAACGTAGCTGAGTGGTGCCGCGATGCGTACGCAGACAACACCAATGCTATTGTTTGGGATATGAACCCTGACAATCAGAATGCCGATGAGCCACGTAAAGTAGTACGGGGCGGTTCCTGGAAAGACATTGCCTATTACCTCGAAACGGGTACACGTTCGTACGAATACGAAGATCAAAAACGTTCCTATATTGGCTTTCGCTGCGTAATGGATAACCTCGAAGGTCGTACCGCATCAAATCGGGCGGGGGGAAGCAGCAAGAGTAAAAGCCCAAAAAGCAGTAAAAAAGCATCCGCTAAAAAAGTCTAATAAAATCAATTACCTATTCCAAATAACAATCGCTTATCATGGCAGCAGCAAAATCCACAAACTTCATTTGGGATCGTTTAGTACCAACTATTTATAGTGCCGGTGCCGCCGTCGTTGTACTGGGGGCAATGGCAAAAATTCAACATATCTCGTCTTTAAGCTGGCTCTTAACGGTCGGTCTGATTGTCGAGGCTGTTATTTTCAGTCTTTATGCTATTCAAAGCTTTCTATTTCCAGTCTCGTCGGGTGCAGATTATTCCTGGGAACGGGTTTATCCGGAACTGGCCGATGATTATAAAGGAGAAGCTCGTAAGCCGACTCCACAAGCCAATGGCCTGACAGGCAATATGGATCAAATGTTGGCACAAGCTAAAGTTACGCCGGACGTATTTGAGCGTTTAGGTTCTGGTTTCCGTAACCTGAATGAAACAGTATCTAAACTGACGGATTTGACTGATGCAACCGTAGCTACCAACGATTATGCCCGTAATGTGAAATCGGCATCAAGTTCCATCGGTGAAATGAATAAGTCATACGGTACGGCCATTACAGCGATGAATTCGATGGCCGATGCAACGACTGAAGCCAAGGATTACCGCGATCAGTTCCAGAAAGTGACCAAAAATATGGGTGCCTTAAATGCGGTCTACGAACTGGAATTGCAGGACACCAACAAGCACCTGAAAGCGATGAATGCCTTCTACGGCAGCTTAACGGCCGCTATGGAAAACATGAGCGATGCAAGCCGCGACACGCAGCAGTTTAAAAATGAACTGGCCAAACTGACCGGTAACCTGGCTTCGCTGAATGGCGTTTATGGCAGCATGTTAACCGCCATGCGCGGCAACTAAAAGTAGTTATAGAGTTGTAAAGTTGTAGAGTTATAAAGTTCTTCCGAACGGCGACTCTGCATAGAAAACTTTACAACTCTACGACATTATAACTCTACAACTCCTTTTTAAATACTACCATAGTTCATGGCAGGCACAAAAGAAACACCCCGTCAGAAGATGATCGGGATGATGTATCTGGTATTGACCGCATTACTCGCTTTGCAGGTAACCTCGGCCATTCTGGAGAAATTCGTCCTGTTGAATAACAGTTTGGAGCAATCCACCGGGGCCGCCAATAAAATTAACCAGTCAACAATTGACAATATTCGGGCAACCGTTCAAAAATCCGGTAACCGGGCAAACGATTTAGCCATTGTTAAACAAGCCGAAGATGTCAGGAAGCAGACATCCGATGTTGTTAGCGAGATAGATCGGCTTAAAGAGCGCATTATTACCGAAGCCGGTGGTGGTGTCGATGAAGCAGGAGCCATTAAAAACCTGAGTGAAGAGGAAAAAGTCGCTCTGATTATGGTGGGTGGAAATCACAATGGTGAGGCTTATACACTCAAGAAAAAATTAGATGATTATCTTGGTGTTCTGTCCAAATACTCACCTGCCAAATTCGCTTCATTAGCATTAGACGGTAAAGATGATCCCGTTACAAACCGCTCTCCAGAGCAACGGACGAAGGATTTCGGCGAACTAAACTTTGCACAAACACCTGTTCCGGCTGCTTTAGCCGTATTGAGTCAGCGGCAAACCGACATTCGCCGAATTGAAGGTGAAGTGCTTGATGTATTAGCCAGTAAAGTAGGTGCTCAGGATGTTAAGTTCGATAATATTCTTGCCCGATTGAGCATGGATTCAAAAGTGGTTGTGGCCGGTACGAAGTTTAAAGCACAAATGTTTTTAGCTGCTTCGTCAACTGGTGTTGAGCCGCGTATGAGTCTGAACGGCGGTTCAGTACGGGTGCAGAATGGAGAGGGCCTTATTGAGTTTACAGCTCAGGGTGGTGCTTATGACAAAAACGGACTGGCTCGTCGGACGCTCACGGGTTCAATTGCCTATCAGACGGCGGGCGGATTGAAAACCGTTCCCTTGTCTGCCGAATATTTCGTCGCCAAGCCCACATACGAAATTGAGACAGGATCGTTACCGCCTTTATATTTAGGGTGTGCTAATAAACTTAGTGTTCAGAGTCCACAATTAGGAGCTTTATGGAATCCGAACATTACAGCAAATGGTGCTGCGGTAATTCCGTCTGGAGAGAAAGGTAAAGTAACAGTAGTACCTAATGCCATCAATGTCACTTTGAATGTTAGTAACGGTGGGATTCTACTTGGTACATCACCCTTTAAAGTTAGCAAAGTGCCACGGCCAACACTACAAATTTCTGTTGGTGGAACATTGGCAAATGACCCTCGTGGTGTACCTGTATCATCGGCACGTAGTGTTAAGATTCAGGCTGTTCCTGATCCCAGTTTTGCTGCTTTCTCACCGGATGATGCAAATTTCCGGACAACCGGTGCAACGGTTTCGCTGGTGCGTGGTGTAAAACGGGTAACTTCTGTTACAGTAGGCGCGGGCGGTGGTTCGATTGCTGCTCTGGCGGCCGAAGCACAACCGGGCGACCGGCTTGTTATCCAGGTTGATGGTGTACAGCGTCGTAATTTCAAAGGAGACATTAGCGATGTGCCGATGGGTAACCCACTCCAGCAGGTTTCGCTTTATTGATGTACTAAAGCGGTTTTCTGGCCGTTAACTTACTGAATTGACAACAAATAGTAGCCATGACACAAAATAGAACGATACGATTTGCTGGTCTGCTGGCCGTCGCTACGCTGGCTTTGGCAGGAGGGGAGGCATTGGCTCAGGAGAAAGCAAACAACGGTACGAATCCAAATTCGGTTCGTGGAATCAATGAGAACGACATTATGATGAAAAAGACCCTTTGGCGTCGCATAGACCTGAAGGAGAAGCAGAATCAGTCGATGTTCTCGAAAAATAATGAGATCTCGAAATACCTGATCGACGCTGTGAAAGCAGGATTGATCGATGCGTATACAAACGACTCCTGCACGACTAAAATTACAGCCGCGAAATTCCACGAAAATATGCTGATCCCGAATACGGGCGGAGGCTTATCGGAAGAAGAAAAAGCCGCTGGTTTTACGGAAGACGGTAAGAATGGAACAAAAAGCGACGGTTGGGATTCTCCCAAAACCGATGCCAAGAAAAAACCAGTTGATGATGGCTGGGGAGCACCTAAGAAAGCTGCGGCTCAACCGGCTGACGATGGTTGGGGAGCACCCAAGAAAAAAGCGGCTGTAGCCAAGACAACAAAGGGAAAGAAAGGCAAAGTCGTTCAGCCTCTTGTTGAAGAGAAAAAAGATACTGTAGCCGTAGCAGCAGCCCCTGCTTTTACGGGTGATGAATACTTTCCGAAAGAATTAAACATTCTTGAAGTGAAAGAAGACTGGATTTTTGACCGGAAGCGTTCACGTTTGTACTATGATATGCAGACGATAACCTTGCTGCTCCCGGCTGATAAAAATCAGGCTGGCTACGAGAAACCCATTGCGTCGTTCAAATACAAAGACTTAGATAAGCTGTTCCGTAGTGATCCGAAGAAATTTATCTGGTACAATCCGCAAAACCAGGCGCAACATAAAAACTTAGCCGATGCCTTTGATCTGCGGTTGTTCTACGGTCGGATTACGAAAGTAGCTAACCCCGGCGATACGGACCTGGTTGGTATGTATGGCGACCGGGAAGGTCTGCTGAAATCATACCAGACTGAATACGAGCTGATGGAAACCGAGCATGGTCTCTGGGAATATTAAAAATAAAAAAAGCGACTGGAGAGTCGCTTTTTTTATTGGTTTATACGTGAGCGGCCTCCCAGCCGCTTTTCTTTTTTATGCATTCTCAATCGTATCAAAATATTTTTTCAGCTTGTCGGCCCGATCCTTACCAACAACTTCGGCCACTTCATCTAAATTGGCTTCCCGTATTTTAGTCACGCCTTTAAAATGTTTAAGGAGTTTAGCGGCTGTTTTTTTGCCAATTCCCTCTACGTTTTCCAACTCACTGATTAGGCTGTTGCGGCTTCGTTTGTCGCGGTGGTATGTAATGGCAAACCGGTGCGCTTCATCCCGGATGCGTTGTATGAGCTTAAGCGATTCGGATTTTTTGTCGATGTATAGCGGCAGGTTATCCTCCGGGAAATAGATTTCTTCGAGCCGCTTGGCAATACCAATAACGGGCACTTTGCCATACAAATCCAGTGCCTTGAGCGCGTCGCAGGCCGCGCTAAGCTGCCCTTTGCCGCCGTCGATGACAATCAGGTCGGGCATGTCAATGCCTTCCGTCAGCACGCGGGTATACCGGCGCGTAACAACCTCATACATACTGGCGAAGTCGTTCGGGCCAACAACCGTTTGAATTGAAAAATGCCGATACTCTTTGTTGGCCGGTTTACCGCCAATGAAACAGACCATCGCCGAAACGGGGTTAGTGCCCTGAATATTTGAGTTATCGAAGCACTCAATGCGGTTAGGAATGGTTTTTAATTGCAAATCCTGCTTCAGTCGGATAAGTACGCGGTCTTTTTTGCTGGCGTTGGCCGTTGCTTCGGCGGCAGCGCGTTCCTGCCGTTCGCGCCGGAAGTACAGCACGTTTTTGAGCGACATATCCAGCAGTTTCTTCTTGTCGCCAATCTGAGGAACTGTCACTTCGGCTTTTAAATCGACATCGAGTGCTATGTTTGAAATAATTTCCTTTGCCTGACTGCCATATTGAGTCTGGAATTCGATAATCATCATCGCCAGCAGATCGGGATCACTTTCATCGAGTTTTTTCTTTATCTCTACCGTATGCGTTTGGACAATGGTGCCGTTCACTACTTTCATGAAGTTGATGTAAGCGGCTGTTTCATCAGATGCTATCGAGAAGACATCGGCATCCGCAATTTTCGGGTTGACAACGGTCGATTTACTCTGAAACCGCTGAAGCACATCCAATTTGTCTTTATACTTTTGGGCCTGTTCAAACGCCAAATCATTAGCGGCTTCGACCATGCGGTTTTTAAAGTAGTCCTGCGCTGGTTTCAGATTTCCTTTCAGAATGTAATGAATCTGTTCGATATCCTTGTCATAATCGCCTTCGGCCTGTTTGCCCTCGCAAGGGCCTTTGCAATTGCCGATATGGTACTCCAGACAGACTTTGTATTTCCCCGCTTCAATATTTTCGGGCGCAAGGTTGTAATTGCAGGTCCGAATCGTGAATAGCTGGCTAAACATATCGAGCACGGTGTACATCGGCTTCAGATTGGCGAATGGGCCATAAAAGGTGCCCTGCTTCCGGTCGATACGCCGGGTCGTCATCACGCGCGGGAAATGCTCATTCGTTACACAAACGAACGGATAGGTTTTGTCATCGCGGAGGAGAATATTGAATTTTGGCTGATACCGTTTGATGAGTTGATTTTCGAGAAGCAACGCGTCAAACTCCGTATGCACAATGGTAAACTCAATCTTTCGGATCTGGCTCACTAACCGTAGTGTTTTGCGGTCATGCCCTTTTGAGTTGGTGAAATAGCTGCTAACCCGATTTTTCAGGTCTTTGGCTTTTCCAACATAAATCACCTCGCCTGTCAGGTCGAAATACCGATAAACGCCCGGCTCGTGCGGCACTTTGGCCAGTTCTTGTTTATAATCAAATTCCGGCATACAGCTCGTTTGGGAGAATAGGTAGGCGTACTTTAAAACAAAAAAGAGACGCTAAAGGTTGGTAAACGAAAAAGTTGTTACACAGAGAAACGCAAAGGAGACTCAGCGATTCACAGAGGTTTTATTATTTCTCTCTGTGAATCGCTGAGTCTCCTTTGCGTTTCTCTGTGTAACAACCCTTCACTTACTGCAAAATCTCGTCTTCGTCCTGTGGCACTACCTTCGGGGGGAAATACCGCTGGGTCGAGTCGATATGATAACCGCCACAGTCGATTTTGAAGTTGTTGGGCTTCCGAAACGGTTCCGGGCGGTATAGGGTAAGCGTGGGGTCAGCATAAATTTTTTGCATGTACATGGCCCACGCAGGCATAGCCTGGCGACCGCCCTGTCCTAATTCAATCGTCCTGAAGTGAATAGACCGGTCATCGCCACCAACCCACAAACCCGAAACGAGATGCTGGGTCATACCCATAAACCACGCATCTGAGTAGTTGGACGTTGTACCCGTTTTGGCCGCAATCTCATTACCGCCTTCCAGCAATTTATACTGCGTTCGGAGCCGTTGAGCCGTACCGGTTGGCTCTTCGACCGCCCCCCGCATCAGGTGAAGCATTTCATAGGCCCGGTTCGCACTGATAACCTGTTTGGCGTCGGGCGTAAAATTCTTCAGCACATTCCCATTTTTGTCTGTAATCCGAATCAGCATCATGGGCCGAACGCGCATACCGCCATTAGAAAACGCACAATACGCAGCGACCATCTCATAAACAGATACGTCGCCGGTACCTAAGCAAAGCGTCGGATTATCAGGCAGATCTTTACTTTCGATGCCCATTTCATGTGCGTATTTGATGACCGCAGCCGCACGGGTCTTCTTAATCAGTTGCGCACTAACGGTGTTAATGGACTGGCCTAATGCCTCACGTAGGGATAGACTCTGACCGCTATACCGACCCGTTGAGTTTTTAGGCATCCAGGCCGGGCCATTATTATGGTCTTCGCCATGCGCAAAGACGGTTGGGCGGTCGGTGATGTGGCTGCATGGGGTCACAAAGCCCTGATCCATAGCCGTCAGATACACGAACGGCTTGAACGTTGACCCCGGCTGGCGTCGGCTCTGACGGACATGGTCGAATTTTATATGCCTGAAATTAACGCCCCCCACCCAGGCCTTAACGTATCCATTGCGTGGGTCCATCGACATAAAGCCGGTATTTAGCAAGCGTTTGTAATACCGAATGGAATCCAGCGGACTCATGGTGGTATCTTTCTCGTTCCGTCTGCCGCCATACACGAACACCTTCATCTTGACCGGCTTCCGCATGGCCGCCCAAATGGATTTTTCGTCGGTTCCAAACTCGGCTTTCAGTTGTTTGTACCGTGTTGTCCGGCGGGCACCCGCTTCAATAAATCCCGGAATCTCAACGTATTTCTTCGTTCGCGGGTCTTTCTTCACCCAGGGGTTCCGCCCGCGCCAGTGTTCATAAAATTTCTTCTGCTGGTCGCGCATATTGGCCATTACAGCCTCTTCAGCGTAGGCCTGCATCCGGGAATCAACGGTCGTGTAAATTTTCAAACCGCTGGTATACAGGTCAAGCTCGGCACCGGGGTTTTCGTCGTTGTATTGCTTTATCCAGCGTTTAATATCGTCGCGAATGACCGACCGGAAATAAGCCGCCATACCCGTGTTCTGGTTCTCAACGCTGAAGTCCAGTTTGAGCGGTTTGTTTTTGTAGGTGAAAAACTGCTCCTGAGTCAGAAATTTGTATTTTCTCATCTGCCCCAGCACCACATTCCGCCGGTCTCTGGTGCGTTCTTCAAATAGTCGAGGGTTGTAGAACGTAGGGTTTTTGAGCATACCCACCAGCAAAGCCGCTTCTTCAACATTGAGGTTCCAGGGTTCTTTGCCGAAATAGGTTTTAGCACCTGTTTTGATGCCGTACGTGTTGTTGCCAAACGAAACCGTATTGAGGTACATCATCATGACCTCCTGTTTCGTATAATTTCGCTCCAGCCGCACGGCCAGAATCCATTCTTTTGTTTTCGCGATAATCAATCCAATAATTGGAATGTGACCCAGCACTCCGCGCAGTTCCTCCTGACGCGTATCGAAGAGGTTTTTAGCCGTTTGCTGTGTGAGCGTACTACCCCCTCCCGAACTCGACGCATCTTTAAACGTCAGAAAACCACCCACCGCCCGAAACAGGGAGCGCGGGTCAATGCCGGAGTGTTTGATGAATCGCGCATCCTCCGTTGCCAGCAGGGCCGACGTTACGTTGGGGGATACCTGCGAGATTTCGATGGGTGTCCGGTTTTCAACGTAGTATTTCCCTAATAGCTGATTGTCAGCCGTGTAGACCTCGGAAGCTTCTTCACTTTTCGGGTTCTCAAGGGCTTTCAGGCTGGGCATACCACCAAAAAGCCAGAGAAAATTGTAACTGACAGCCAGTACGTATAAGATTAGCAGGACAATGCCAATCAGCGAGTAACGCCAGAGATTTCGGATTATGTTCCGGTAGGGACCGGCAGCAAAGTCAACCATTTTTTTAATTTACGGGTTTCGGATTACAGTGTTCGATTCATGATAAGTCTATACTGCAAAATCACTTTTGTTTGGCCGTTAGCCGGTCAGCAGCGGCCTGCATTTCTTTCACGTTTGGCATTAACTGACTGCCGGGGTAATCGCGTATGAATTCGGTTAAGGCCTGACGATACGCATCGGCACCTTTAACTTTGCCTACCAGAATTACCCGCAACAGGGCCAGTTTATCTTCCAGTTGCGTGCCGCTAAAACCGCTCATGGCCGTTTCAGCACGGCTTAGTGCTTCCGCCGAATTGTTCGCCTTGTACAGATCATAAATTGCCGTGTATGTTTTCTGAGTCTGGGCTTCGGAGTCGCTTGTTTGCGCTACACGACCTGTTAGACGGGCATAAGACGTATTCGGATACTCGGCCAGCAGCCTATCCTTCCAGACCGATGCTTTGCCAATCTGCTCATTCGACAGATAGAGCAGGTAATAGACTTCCGGTTTCTGCATCGTGTTCGGATACCGGGTCAGCAACTGCTCAAACGTCGGAATGGCGTCGGCAGGCTGGTTAAGCTCAAACTTATAGAGTTTGCCAAGTTTGTAGAGCGCATTTTCAATACGCTGATTCGCGACGGCCTGCGCTTCTTTTGTGAAGGGGATTGTCGCCATCATAGCGTCTTTTTTTGCTTTTCGGCCAGACAGCGGACCGCTAAGGGCAATGCCTGTACTAATACCTGCACCGTTCGCGTCGGATGGTTGCAAGGGTGCATTTGGGTTTATCGAGTTGGCGGGCGACCCTCCATTTGCCGGACTGTTCACCCCGGCTATAGCTACTGATGCTTCCTTGTTCGTACGTCGCCAGTTGTCTTCGAGCGTCCGGTTTCCCCAGCGCACCGAAAACTCCTGCCTGCCCTGACTCAGCGCAATGGGATTATACAGCACCCAGCGTTCGGCGGGTTGTAGATTCGAGTTTGTGGCTCCCGGCACGGCGTTGGTATTGCCACCCGTTGCCCGGTCCACAATCTGCTGCGCCAGCGCAGTTTGGGCCGCATCTTCTTTTTCGCGTTGCGTCAGTGCATTTTCCAGCACCTTGTCGAGCGCGGCTGGTTCCAGTCTTGCGAGTGTTAACAGGCTATCGTCGGTACGGATAATATTTTTATACTGAACGAATTCATCGAGCGTCTTTTTGCGGGTCAGCAGCGATGCATAATCGGTCGATTGTTTCGGAAGCAGGGCCAGCGCACTATCATAATACACCTTGGCGTGGGCATAATCGGCTTTTTTGTCGAAATACAACTTCCCAATTTCCAGATAGGTGTAAGGCACCTGCGTGGTATTGGCACCGGCTTCCTGAATCGACTTGCTGTAAAACGCAATGGCTTTGTCGATACGGCCACTACGTGCTTCGAGCAGACCCATTGTAAAATAGACTTTGTCTTTCAAATCGGCGTTTTTACGGTCACTTAACAACCGTTCAAAGGTCTCCGCCGACTGCGCTATTCGCTTCTGGTCGCCTGTCAGTCCATTGCTTTGAATGGCGTACAGGTTTGCATAAAACGACTGGTCGTAGCTTGGCCGCGATGCCAGCACCTTGCGATAGTGGTCAACGGCTTTGGCAGGTTGCCCAAGCAGGTCATATAATTGCCCCGCAATGAGATGAAGCCGGGCCGTAGATTCGCCTTTTTTCAGAGCCGGAAACGTCGCATCCAGAATCCCGGCAGCGGTAGCATACTCACCCTGACGTTCGTGCAGATAAGCTTTCGTCAAGTAAAAGTCGCGGGTGTTGTCTTTGTTAAGGGGTTGATTACGAAGATATTCCGCTACATTCAGGGCATTGGTATAGTCGCTGGCTTCGACATAAGCCCGCATAAGCCCAACCAGTGCCGTATGTTTGTCATCGTCATTGGTGCCTTTCGTATTTACATACTTAAACACCTCAATGGCGTTGGGTAAATCCTGCTTCAACAACCGCGCCCGACCGATAATAATATACGCATTGTCGAGCCATTTACTGTTCTGATGGCGTTCGGGAATCAGGGACGCTTTTTTGATGGCATCGTCTAATTGCGGCTTCATTGGCTGAACAAGCATCGAATCGACCGGCAACAGAATGGGCAGAAGCTGGTTGTAGTTTTCCTGTCTGGTGCGGAACAACTCCTGTTCGGCGAGGTTAATCTGGTCGCGGGCAATCACATAGGCGTTATAATGCGCTGTCAGATTATGATACCCTTTGCTGATGGGTCGGGTGCTGTATTGCGAACATGATACCAGTCCGCCGGTCAGCGAAGCCAAGACCGTTATGAACAGAAAGAGAGGTGTGCCTGAATAGCGGGACATTCGAAAATAACGCGTGATCACTCAGATAATAAACGTTTCCGGGTGGTTAGGTAATATGGAACCTTAGGTCAAATTAACGAATTTTGCACGGCATATACCATGATAACGCCTAATTCTATGGAAAACGACCCCGATCAGGCAGATGAAACGAACACGACCGGGCCGACCGGGGGTAATGTTCCGATTAGGAAAGCAACCGAAAAAACGACCTCATTTGTTCAGTTTAGCGGTATTGCCTTTCAGATGCTGGGCACCATCGGTCTGGGTGTATGGGCGGGCATGAAGCTGGACGCCTGGCAAAACAACCACCGGCCCATCTGGACAATTGTTCTGTCGTTAACCGCCATCGGGGCATCGCTCTATTTATTTATTCGGCAACTGACAAAGAAGTAGCTATCGGTTTTGGTATCGGCGGGCTATCTGCTGATGTAACGGACCACCGTAAACTACAAACAATGAACCGTAAATTACATGATTCGAACATTCTTATTTACCATCATAGTAGCAATTGTACTTTTCGTAGCCAAACAATATTTCGCTTCCCCCTGGATACACCCTGACTGGACAATTCAGGTACTCTTTTTTGCCTGTGTGTCCTTCCTGACCCATCGACTAATAGAATCTGGTTTACAGGATAATCAGGAACGATTTATCCCACTGTATATGGCTGCAACGGTTGCCCGGCTGATTCTGGGACTGGCCTTCGCTGGCTTTTTTTTATTCCAGCACGTCGAACAACGTCGGACCTTCATTCTGGACTTTCTTGTACTATATATATGTTACACGGGTTTTGAGATTTGGGGCGTTACTCGTAACTTGCGACGCGATTCGTAAAAACGATCTGTCACGTCATATGATGCGTTCGGTAATTAGTAAGATTTTGTTGGTAACGGCTCTCATTTTGAGTTCGTTCGTTGGTGTTCAGGCACAGGAGCATGGTCATGAAGGCGAAGCACATGCCAACCATGAAGGCGCGGCACCCGTTAAGAGTGGAAAATTCGATGTGGGCGGCATGATTATGCACCACATCAAAGATGATCACGGTTGGGAACTGGCACATGGCCTGACAATTCCATTGCCTGTCATTCTGTACTCGAAAGACCGGGGTGTTGAGGTTTTCTCCTCCTCGCGGCTGGCACATGAGCAGGTATACAATGGCTACAAAAACGAACACGGTAAAATCCACCGCGTCGACGAAGCCGGTAAGGTCGATCACGAAGCCAAAGTATACGACTTTTCGATCACCAAAAACGTAGCGTCGCTGTTGTTGAGTGCTGTTATCATGCTGTTGCTGTTTCCGGCTGTCAGTCGGGGATATGCCAAAAATAGGGGCAAAGCACCCAAAGGTCTGCAATCGTTTCTGGAGCTGATTATTCTGTTCGTTCGCGATGAAATTGCCAAGCCAAGCATTGGGCCGAAATACACAAAATACCTGCCTTATCTGCTGACGCTGTTTTTCTTTATTTTGGTTAACAACCTGTTAGGGTTGTTACCGGGTGCGGCTAACCTGACGGGCAACATTACCGTCACGCTGGTACTGGCTGTTATTACCTTTCTGATTGTTACGTTCAGCGGTAATAAACATTACTGGCTGCACATTCTCAAACCAACCGGTGTTCCGGTAGCATTGCTGCCCATCATGATTCCGGTCGAGATTGTAGGCGTGTTCATGAAGCCGCTTTCGCTCATGATTCGATTGTTCGCCAACATCACGGCAGGGCACATTATTATCCTGAGTTTGCTGGGCCTTATTTTCATGGCCAACAACATGGGCGGTGCCATGACGAGTCTGTCAATCAGCCCGGTTGTCTTGTTTTTTACCCTGTTTCTGAATTTAATTGAACTGCTGGTGGCGTTTCTGCAAGCGTTTATTTTCACGCTGTTGACGGCTATGTACATTGGCAGCGCGGTAGAGGATCATCACGAAGCCGATCACGGTATCGGTTATGAAGGCTCAGAAGCGCATTGAAAGTTATAAGTTGACAAGCTGTAAGTGAGCAAGTTACAATAAACTGCGCTGTACTTGCTACTTAAAAACTTACTACTTACTTCTAAAAAGCAATCTTTTGTTTCACTAATAAATACGTTTGAAGTTTATGTTCGCAATGATGTTTGCTCTGCTATTAGAAGCGACTGGTAGTGTTTCAGTTATGGGTGCCGCTATCGGTGCTGGTCTGGCTGCTATTGGTGCTGGTTTAGGTATCGGTCGGATTGGTGGTAGTGCTATGGAAGGGATTGCCCGTCAGCCGGAAGCGGCTGGTCGTATCCAAACCGCCATGCTGATTATCGCGGCTCTTATCGAAGCCGTGGCTCTGTTCGCAGCCGTTATTTGTCTGCTGGTCGCTACGGCTTAATACGTAGCCTAAAGTAGGCACTGAGTTTGAGTAGGCTGATTGCAATAGGCATCGGCACCACTACTCACCCATTTTCCAGGAAACGTTCGCTCGTTTGGGTTTGCCGGCGAGCGGACGTTCTCTAACAAAAGATTGATTCAATAGTCTCTTCATAGATTTATCCATAATTAACACTCATGGACTTACTTACACCCGACCTCGGTCTCTTATTCTGGCAGGTAGTCGTTTTTCTCGGCCTGTTCCTCATTCTTCGCGCTTTTGCCTGGAAACCCATTTCGGAGAGCTTGAGCGAACGCGAAAATAACATTCAAAGTGCGCTTGATCTGGCCGAAAAAACACGGCTGGAAATGACAGCCCTGAAAGCAGACAACGAAAAACTGCTGGTACAGGCCCGTTCGGAACGCGAAGCCATCCTGCGGGGTGCTAAAGAAACTGCCGACAAAATGGTGGCCGATTCCCGCGATAAAGCCGCTGCCGAAGGGCAACGAATGCTGGAACAGGCCCGCGAGTCGATGCAGAACGAACGGCAGGCATTAGTGGCCCAAATGAAAAAAGAAGTCGTTACGCTATCACTCGATATTGCCGAGAAAGTACTTCGCAAAGAACTGGGCGATAAAACAGCGCAGGAGAAGCTAATTACGGATCTGGTCTCTAACTCACGCTTAAACTAACCGATTATGGCAGTCGCTACAGTTGCCGCCCGCTACGCCAAATCGCTGTTGGATCTGGCGCAGGAGCAGGGTTTGACCGAGACAATGTATAAGGACATGCAGTTCTTCAGAAACACAGTACGGCAAAGCCGGGGACTAATGCTGATGCTGAAGAATCCGATTGTTCGTGCAGAGAAGAAAAGTGCCGTTATCAAAGCCGCCTTTACAAATCGGGTCAATCCGCTGACAATGGCGTTTTTTGACATCCTCGCCAAAAAGAACCGGGAAGGCATTATGGATTCTGTTGCCGATGAGTTCGTTAAGCAGTATAACAAACTTAAAGGTATTGACCGGGCCACGGTTATAACAACGGTTCCACTCACCGCTTTACAACGCGATAAATTCAAGGCGATTGTCATGAAAACAACGGGTTGCAAACTGGTTGAACTCGAAGAAAAAATAGAACCAAACCTCATTGGCGGTTATGTACTGCGCGTTGGCGATCAACAGGTTGACGGGTCAATTCGTAGTCAGTTGAATGACCTCCGGTTGAAATTTTTGAATTAAAAACAGTGTAATATAAATTTTTTGTCATTCCGAGGAACGAGGAATCTCAAACTTTCCTAATCTACAGAGCCTGTTTAAACTTTCCAAATTCAGCTAAAACTGGATCGTTTTTTTGTCATTTCGACGCAGGAGAAATCTCAACATTGCGTATTAATCAAGCTTGAGATTTCTCCTGCGTCGAAATGACAAAAAGCAGCCCAATATTTTCTGTAAAAGGGAAAGTTTAAACAGGTTCACAATTAAGGATGCTTCAAGATTCCTCGTTCCTCGGAATGACAAAAACTTGATTATTAAAAGCGGCTTTCTCTCATGAGAAAGCCGCTTTTTCGTTCACCACCATTTCTCGTAACCCTGAGCTGGTTTCCAGGTTGATTTTGGCTCGAAGTGATGCCACAAAATAGCCCCTATGCTCCGTAAAAGGGTGAATCCCTCATTGCTGCGTTCCCAGGTTTCGTCTTTCTGATTTTTCGTCATCACACAATACACGTACTCGCCGTGGGGCGCGTGAACAAACACTACTTCGGACCGTGACTGATTCACCGCTCCGTTTTTGCAGGCCGTTTTTACCTCGGGCGGCACCTGCGACAGGCCATCGTTATCCCAGTATTGCCGTCCGAGATTCCGGTACATTTCGTCGCTGGCGTCGGGGCTAACGGCACGGCCCTGGCGGATATAAGTCAATAAATCGGCCATTTCGCGGGGGGTAGTCTGTCCCCATCCATAGCGGGTTTGGTCGGTTTGGCGGCCCGGCGTTCGGGAGTTGACCCGCATTTGGTGAAAGCCATTCGTTTCGAGCCAGTTGTTAATGGCAACGCCACCACCGGCGAGGGCCTGACACCACAAACTGCCTGTATTGTCGCTAACCGTTTCCATCAGCATCACGACCTCGCTGAGCGGAATTTTAGCACCGTCGCGCAGTGACCCCACAATGCCATCATCGTAGTGCAGCGAATCCTTATAGATCAATTCCTGACCGTATTTCAGTTCGCCTTTGTAGATTTTATCGAACAAACCGCATTGAATCGGAATTTTGACCGTGCTGGCCGTTGGAAACAGCGTATCGGCATTGATGGCAACGGTTTTACCGGTATGCAGGTTATGGACATATACGCCAACCTCACCCCGAAACCCGGCAAGGGCTGTGCGAAGTTTTCGCTCTAAAACAATATCTGATGTAGTTGTCGACTGCGCGTTGGCAGATAGAAAGCAAATCGTGAAAAGCAGGCAGAGTAGAGCGAAGCGCATTAGGATTGGATGGGTTTAACGAACTTAAAATGAGTCTGTTTGAAAGATTCCCGTTCGTAGAATCGAACGGTATCATCCCGTTTCTGATTGGTCGTAACCTCCAGATTGATAAATCCATTCTCAACAGCTAACGTATTCAATGCGGCTATGAGTTGATGCCCGATGTGCTGATTGCGTACGTCGGGCCGGACAAATAATTCCTGAATTTCACCGACTTTACCGCCGTGATGTAATAAATGCTGAACGTGACAACTTACAAACCCGACCACTTCACCAGCCCATTCGGCTACTATATAATGAATGAACGGATTGGTCAGATTCTGATGAAAAATAGAATTGAACGTGGCCTGATTGAGTTGGATTTCCTCCAATATGCAGATGAATTTGTAGATAACGGATGCGTCATGTTCGGTAGCGTGACGAATATGCAGGGCATCGGAAAAAGTAGGTTGGATAGCCACGGTGATTTAGAATGGTAGACTTTATGGCAATGAATTGCGAGCGACCAATAACTGCGTCGATTTCGCGGTTGAGGGCTGTGGACATTTGGTAGGATACTACATGCTTAATTCTTCCTACGATATGACGATAGCGTTTCAGGCTGGCGATGTTAGGTCATTCCGAAGGCAGTAAGCGGGCTAAAATTTCTGTAATGCGTCTGACTCGAACACGTGTCTGCCCGTCAGTCCTTGCTGCGTTGTGGTGAGCATGGCATCCGCAACTTTGGTAGCTTCAATCGCTTTGTATTTTGCCGGAATCAGCGGGCTAAACAGCCGCATGGCACCCTCCGCAATGCGTTCGCCCAAGCGGTTTTCGCCCAAATTGGATCGGTTGCCGAGCAGGAGGGATGGGCGGAAAATAAGCAGTGTTGAGAAATTCAATGTGGCTAAATCGCGTTCGACTTCGCCCTTTACCCGGTTATAAAAAAAGGATGATCCCGTATCGGCACCCATTGATGTAACGATGGCAAACTGCTGAGAACCATTGGCCAAACTCAACCGGGCAATGTTCATCGGGTACTGATAATCCACTTTCTGGAAAGCCTCTTTCGACCCGGCTTTTTTCATTGTCGTGCCCAAACAGCAGAAAACATCATCAGCATGCGTCAATAAACCGTTTGGATGATCAAAATCAAATTGAACTTCCTGTAAACGGGGGTGTTGCCAGGTCAATGATTTTCGCACCAATACTTTTACGCTGGAGTAGATCGGTGAATCGATAAGCCGGTGCGTAAGAAGATTACCGATCAGGCCCGTTGCGCCAACGATCAACGCCGTTTTATGAGTGGGTACAGTCATGAGAAAGAGGATATTTTGCTAATTTAGTCACCTTATAGGTTCTGAAAGATCTTAAGCCGTAAAATCTATTCTATGCGTCTATCCATTTTTCGATTGTTCATTTTGTCTGCAATCACCTTGTTCGTTTCTTTTCGCCCTGATGATGACGAATTTATTAAACGGCTACTCGACCAGTTTCGTGCTTATAACGAGCAGCGGCCTACCGAAAAAGTCTACATCCATACCGACCGCGATGCGTATATAACGGGCGAAACCATCTGGCTCAAAGGGTATGTTTTTAACGGAGATAGCCACGAAGCCGATACGATTAGCCGGGTTGTGTATGTCGATTTAGTCGATCCGCTGGCCCGACGCGTCCGGTTGCGGCTACAGCTTCGGGCAACGGATAGCTATGCTCCCGGCCAGCTAAGTTTGCCCGACTCACTGCCTTCGGGTACGTACCAGCTCCGGGCCTACACGAACTTCATGCGGAACTACCCGGATGCGTATTTTTTCACTAAAAACCTGACCATTCTTCGCCCCGATGAAACCAGTTTAACAACGCAAAGTGTAAGGAATCAAAGCGAAAAAAAACAGCCTGATGTGCAGTTTCTGCCCGAAGGCGGGCAGCTAATTACGGGAATAGAAAGCCGCGTTGCGTTTAAGTCGGTGAGCGCGTCGGGGCATAGTGCATCCATTGCGGGCTTCATCATAGATGGTAAAAAAGACACGATTACGGGGTTTGCCAGTACGCATCTGGGCATGGGTTTCTTTCCCTTTAAACCTGAAGCCGCACAAAGTTACACCGCGTTTATCCAACTCCCCGATGGCACGTTAACTTCCTATCCGATACCCGCTGTACAAGCGCAGGGCGTGGTGATGCAGGTAGATAATCTGAGCAATAAAGACAATGTGCTGGTTTATATACGGCATAACAAAGCGAGCGTCGGGCCAGGTACAGCGTTCACATTCATCGCCCAGACGCGTGGGCATATTGTGCAGGCCGCAAAAATACCAACGGCCAAAACATCGGCCTTGATTCGACTGCCCCGGTCGGGATTTCTTGAAGGCATCGCCCAGTTAACGCTATTTGATGAAACCAACAGGCCCGTTTGCGAACGGCTCGTTTTTGTCGATAAGCAGGAGCGTATCAAGGTGACTTTGTTGCCAGGTAAAGCCAGTTATAAAAATCGGGAGCAGGTTGACCTTACCATTACCACAACGGATGCTGAGGGAAAACCCGTTGCGGCTAATCTCTCGTTGTCGGCTGTGGATGCCCGGCTCGCTCCCCTCGCCGATTCAAATGATGCAACAATCCGGTCACACCTCCTGCTGTCGTCCGACCTGACGGGTACTGTCGAACAGCCCGATTATTATTTCAAACCGATTCATACCGACCGGGCTATTCAGTTGGATTTACTGATGATGACCCAGGGCTGGCGACGGTTTGCCTGGACAGATGTATTGTCGGGTACAATTCCGCCGGTAACGTATCCGGTCGAGCAGGGATTATCGCTGACAGGCCGGGTTGTGCGCCCGAATCAAAAAGAGGCTGGCGGAAAAGTCAAGCTGACCTTCATGATGGTCAATAAAGACAGTACGCGTACGTTTCTGGCCGGTGAAACCAGCGAAAATGGCAATTATGCGGCTTATGACCTTGATTTTGCCGATACAACGACGGTTCTGATTCAGGCACTCAAAGGCAATGCCAACCGGAACCTGACCATCAAACTCGACCAGTTGCTGGCCCCAACGGTTACTATCACGCAGGTGCCGTATAACTCGCTGGAGTTCAGGCGGGATGAGTTCGACGACTTCCTGAAACGAACGAAAGAATACCAGGAAATTGAGCGTCAGATTCGGCGCAACGGCGAAGTATTATTGCAGTCGGTTACGGTGAAAGCGAAGAAATATCAGGAGCGGGATTCGCGCACGATCTACGGCACACCCGATGCGAGTGTCAAATTCGATCAGTCGAATACGGCAGGGCGGCTAACGGTTCTGGATGTCATTCAGGGGCGAGTTGCCGGTGTGCAGGTTACGGGTACGGGCTTTGGCGCACGGGTACAGATTCGGGGAGCGGCCAGTTTTAGCGGCCCGGTCGAACCGTTGTTTGTGGTGGATGGGATGCCAATGGATTTGCAGGGCGTTATGAGTATATCTGTACAGGATGTTGACCGCGTCGATGTGCTCAAAGGCGCATCGGCGGCTATCTATGGCTCGCGGGGTTCGGGGGGCGTAATTTCGGTATTGACGAAGCGGGGAGCACCATCGTACGATTTTTCCAAAGACATAACGCCCGGTACGCTGGTCGCAAAACTACCCGGCTACGGGCCCGTTCGGGAGTTTTACGCACCCCGTTATACGGAGAAGAAACCCGAACACCGCAGGCCGGACTACCGTACAACACTGTTTTGGGCACCCATGATTCAGACCAGCACCGACGGGAAAGCGACCGTTTCGTTCTTCACCTCTGATGCAAAAACCGATCTTCGCATTCGGGCTGAGGGTGGTACGATAGATGGAAAAACGGGTGTCGGACAGGGAACGCTGCGCGTTGAGTAGGTGAACGTATGTTAAGCGGGGAGCATTAGGGGCCTAATGCTCCCCACTATCCTTAAAAAAAGGGCTGAAGATTAGATCAACGATTCCTGAATATCAATGATTTTTCCGGCCATTTTTGCGTACACCATGGCTAATAAGCTCAGCACAGGGTGATTCTTTTTTGATAAATGATAAATATCATTGGCGAAGTCATTCCAATTCGCGCCATTTAATTGCGCTCGTCCCATACTGATGCAGGGTTCATGGATTCGGGTGGTATGCCACCATCCTGCGGGAAATAGAATTGTTTCACCTTCTTCTATTGTTGCATAAATCGGCTTTGCTTTCTTGAAAAGAGGATATTTTGTGTAATCTGGCTCAAAAATGTTCACCATCGACGCTTTCGGATTGCTTTCGTTTGGGTACATGTAAGGGGTCTGATCAGGCGAAAAAAGAATGAATTCTTTTGCCCCGTAAAGCTGCGTAATCTGCGTGTGCATATGCAGTGCGTCAAAGTGCAGATAAGGAAAACAAGCCCCGTTCCCGCCCAGAAACAGTTCGTAAAGCACGGTACCACTGAGCAGGTATCTGGGTAACAGGGAGTGATTGATCCGGTCAGACTGGCCATAGATTACTTCCGGTTTCAGATCATCCAGTAGCTCAGGTAGCTGTGTTTCTATATCTATATTAAATGGGTAAGGAACTGGATTCTCAGGCGTAGACGTTGGCATCAAATCCACATATTCCGCCAGTGTATAGACTTCTCCGTTTAAGGTCTTCGTCAGATAGCCGTAATGAGTCTTTAAATAGTCTGGCGTAATTTTACCCATTGCCTTCCACCCATCGCAGGCATCGGTGAGTATCACCGGAAGACCCGGCAGTATATACTCATTGACCAGTTCCCGCCTGGAAAGCTTACTGCGCCTATCTATAGTTGTAGGCACCTCATACGTGGTGTTTGATACTACTTTTTCAGAAATCATAACGTCAGAATTTGAGTATAAACGGTAACTAACTGATGACTAAATGGCAATCCGATCCACTATATATTTCAGAAAATTAGCTAAATTCTTCGGCCGAAAACTTCTAAGCAGTCACTATTTATCCAAAGGGGTAATTAGGTAATAAACTAAGAAAAGTAGTATCGTTGAGGATGGGTATACGTTTCAGGCACAGCCGATAAACGCTCAGGAATGAGAGCAACGGGGTGGAAGCAAATGATAACGTATAGACATAAGGCGAACTGAGTAGTTCCGCCCTCGCTACGCCTTATTTGTAGCCTGCGAATATTATTGGAGAGAAACAACTAATTTCAGTCAGATACGGTTGATTATATAGTGGGGTGTACAGACCCGCACGGATTGGCAGCCGTTAGTGCAGCGACCTACCTCTCTGAAAACACATCCTGGCGAAGACGCGCAGGTTAATCTCACTTAATACAATAAGAATGGAGACATTTAGTAAAAAAGAAAAAGAAAAAGCAAGACAGAAAAAGAGAAAAGACAAAGAGGAGAAAAAGGAAGAACGGAAGGCGAGTGCTCAGAAAGGACAGCGTCTCGACGAAATGTTCGCCTATGTGGACGAGAATGGGAACATCACCTCAACGCCACCCGACCCCCGGAAGAAGCGGGTTATCGATCAGGAAGATATTCAGATTGGCGTCTCGAAACAGGAAGCCGCTGCGCCACAGGAAGTAATCAGACAGGGCGTTGTGACCTTCTTCAACACCTCGAAAGGATATGGCTTTATCCGTGATTTACAGAGTCAGGAAAGCATCTTCGTCCATATGAACGGCCTTATTGACGCCATCGGCGAAAACGACAAGGTAACGTTCGAGATTACCATGACACCTAAAGGCGCAAACGCCGTTGAGGTGAAAAAAAACGTGTAAACTAACTTATTTAGACTGGTTTACAAACCATTTGCTTTCAATTGACACTAATTGGAAGCAAATGGAGTTATAGTATTAGACGTGGTGCCAACGGGCATCAGCACTCATCCCAATTTGTCAAATTATGAGCCAACCGGTTTATACCTCCATTCCCCCAACCACAGACAATGTGTATTGGATGCTTAAATCATCAGACGGAAAAACCAGCATCTATATCCCCCGGGATAAAGAGCTTGACCGGGCGTTAAAGGTTAAATTTCAGGCTGAAGTTGCAGCCCGGACATCGCCTAAAAGGAAACGGAGTAACGGTTAACTCAATAGTTCAGAAATATAATGATCCCGGCTGGTAAAGCCGGGATTTTTTTGTGCCCTCGCTGCCGGATTTACTTCTTCGCCCAAATTAAGCCGTAGTCCATCTGGGTCGGCATGGCGTCTGGCATCGGCGTTAAACCAGCGTCGATAAGCCACTTTCGGTACTCGGCCCGGCTGTAGCAACGGCCTTTGGTATTCCAGAAGAGTTGGGCCGAGTAGTCGGTAACGGGCAGGGGACCGTCGAGCGTATCGTTCAGGAACGCATCATGTACCCATAACTCCCCACCCGCCCGCAGGCAGGCAGCAAAACGGTGAGCCAGAAGTGTGCAGGTGGGCACCGGCCAGTCGTGGAAGAGGCTGGCCGCCAATAGAATATCCGTTTCCGGGAGCGCATCGGTCAGCATATCGCCCGGTTGGAATGTTACCCGCGCTTTTACCGTTTCGGCCCCCGAACGACCGCTTCGGCCAAATTCGTCCAGCAGTTCGGCAGCTACCGTCAGCACCGCCGAGCGGTCGAACACCGTAGCGGTTGAGGTCGGATTAATGAGCAGCCACTCATAGGTGTAATAGCCCGTACCCCCGGCTACATCCAGCAGATGTCCCTCCCGTTTCGACACCGCAGCCGCCACAAGGGGCGACAGTTTGCGGGCGCGTCCGGCTAAGCTCATCGTCAGGTTTCGGGCCAGTTCGGGGTTGTCCATCGGAGAGGGGCCTGCGCCTTCTTTCACGAACGAAATGCCCTGCGGAGCCAGCAGCGGCCCGTCGTTTCGCAGTCGGGCAACCATTTCAACTACGCCCGGATCGTCTTTGTCTAATCCCACATACCCCGTCAGGTTCGGCGTTTGGCTTAGCGTCAGATAACGACCCACATCGGTAATACGCAACTGACCCGAATTATCGTATGCCAGCAACTCCATGGCGCAAAGGGCCGGGAAAAGCACCATTGCCGGACGTTCACTCAGCCCCAGCCGACTGCTCAGGTCCGCCACTGAAAGCGGGCCATTGCTGAGGGTTTCAAATACGTTCAGGTGATGGACGGCGGCAATCAGTAAACGTGAACCAAACATAGCCCGCAAATGACGTGTAATAGGCGTCGGGTCTGTTTGGGTTAAATCAGGAGCGACCATACAGGTTTGTGTTCAGGAAATCATTGCGGAATTTGCCCTGCGGATCGTACTCATTGACCATCTGTTTAAACGCCGGGAGCTTTTCGTAACGCGATTGCAGCACCGACGGAGCCATCGTAAACAACTTACCCCAGTGTGGGCGGGGCGTAAACGGAGCCAGTTCTTTTTCGATCATCGGCAATACTTTTTTTACCGAATTCCAGTCCTGTTTCCAGGTAAAGTGGATGGCCAGACTGGGTTGCTTATAGCACGGACTCATCCAAAGGTTATCGGCGTCGATGGTGCGCAGTTCCGAGATCATCAGGTGTGGGCTTATGTGGTCGCGCAGCCGTTCGACCGCCAGAATGGCCTCAACGGCGTTCTGCCTTGCCACAAAATACTCCGACTGTAATTCCTTGCCGCTGCTGGGTGTGAACCCCATTTTGAAGTGCGGCATTCGCTCATACCAGGGACCGGCAACGCCCATTTGATCCGTACAATTTACGGCCGAGAGTTCCGCAATGGGGTGCAGGTTTTTGGTGGCGAGTGTGGCACCAAAATAGTCCGGTTTAGCGTCCAGCGGTACACCCTGCTCAATCCGCCGTTTTATCCAGACTTCGTTGATGCGGCTCTTTTGCCAATCGGTAAATAAACTCACGCTGTAACCGCCCGACACAATAGCTTCAAAATGGTCTTTAAGCTGCGCGGTGGGCAGATTTTCATACACATCCTGCCGCATTTGAAACGTCGGCTGAATGTCGAGCGTCACCTTTGTGACAACGCCCAGTGCGCCTAAATGAACGACAGCCGCCCGAAAATTTTCACCGTCTTTATCGCGGGATAGTGTCCTGACTTCGCCCGCTGCCGTAATGATTTCCATCGCTGCTACGGCCGTCGACAGGTTGCCGTTTTTTACGCCCGAACCGTGGGTTGCTGTAGCACAGGCCCCGGCAATGGAAATGTGGGGCAGGGAAGCCAGATTATGAAGGGCATACCCTTTTTCGTCTAAATACGGAGCCAGTTGTCCGTATTTCATACTGGCATCGACGGTAACGGTACGAGTCGTTGGGTCCAGCGCAAGAACTTTATCCATTGCGCTGAGCGACAGGAGGTTGTCTTTGCTATCGGCAATGCCGTTGAAGCAATGGCGCGTACCGAGAACTTTCAGTTTAGCCTGTTTTTTGACAAATTCCTGTACCTGACCGATTGCTTTAGCCGGATAGAGTTTATCCGTGCTGTACTCGTAATTCCCTGCCCAGTTCTTTAGCTTTTCATCGGCTATCCAGCTTATCAATGGCGATAGCAGGGGGGTGGCTAACAACGCAGAAGACAGTTTCATGAAGGCTCGTTTTTTCATGGTTAAGGGGTTTTATGCGAAGCTAACGGATTGAATTGAGAAAAGAGGTTTTGACGCAGAGATACTCGGAGAAAGTCGGCGATACACCCTCAGTACGATAATTTCTCCGTGTGAGTAGCCAGACAGCCCAAACTGGCTTTCTACCTGAAATTAATAACGAATGACGACTGCCGAAATCAGCGCACTCTTCCAGCGATTTTCCTCGATAAAGGTGGGCGTTATCGGCGACTTTGCTCTCGATTTATACTACACCTTACAAACCAACACGGGCGAACGCTCGGTAGAAACGGTCCGGGCTGTGTTTTGGGGAAGCCAGCCGAGAGCGTCGCTTGGGGCGGCTGGTAATGTGGTTCAGAACTTAGCCGGGTTGGGCGTTTCGAGTATTCAGGTAATTGGCTGTGTGGGTAACGACCTGTTCGGACGTGAGATACGACATTTGTTCAACGTATCGGGTGTTGATACGAAGCAACTTCACACCGTTGCCAATTGGGATACGTGTCTATATACTAAGCCGAATCAAAACGGTCAGGAAGTGAACCGGATCGACTTTGGCACTGGAAACAACTTACCCGACCTTCTTTTTGCAAGTCTGATTGCCGGACTGGAACAGACACTGGCTGGTTTCGACGTATTGATAATCAATCAGCAGTTTGCCAATCCGCTGCTTACTGAACGTCGGGTTTCGGTGCTCAATGCGTTGATTGCCCGGTTTCCAACGGTTCGATTTGTTGTTGATATGCGGGCCGTTGGGAAACACATTCGGGGGGCTACGCTGAAAGTAAACACCGCTGAACTGGCTCATTTTTTGAACGTTAAGCTGCCCGAACAGCCTGATCTGGACTGGTGTGTACGTCATGGAAACGTGTTTCGACAACAGCGTGGCGGACCGCTTCTGATTACGCGCGGTCAGGCTGGCATTCTTTATGTCGATGATGACGAAACATACTCGGTTGAGGGTCTGTCTTTACGTGGCCCACTCGATACCGTTGGCGCGGGCGATACCGTTGTGGCGGCCTGGGCGGCATGCGTTGGGGCCGGAGCCACGTCTGCACAGGCTATAGAAATTGCCAATCTGGCGGCTGCGGTAACTGTCCAGAAACTGAACCAGACCGGCACGGCCAGCCTGTCCGAAATCCTTGCCCTACACGAAACGTACTATCTCAATGACTAACGAAGTCCTTCAGCGGTGCCGTCAGGAACTGCATACCCACCTCACTATCGAACTGATCCCTTTTTGGACGACGCGCACTGCCGACCGTATAAATGGCGGATTCATTACGCATTTCGATCAGTACGGCTATGATTCGGGCGAAGATAAAAAATCGCTTATTGCCCAAACCCGCTCCATCTATACGTACTCATCCGCGCACCGGGCCGGGTATAGCAGGGGTAACTTAGGTGATCTGGCAGAACTTGCCCGGCATGGAGTGGATTATTTGCTGACCCGCATGTGGGATGAGGAACATGGTGGATTTTATTGGATGACTAATCGGAAAGGGGAAGTCCTGAACGACCAGAAAATTGTTTACGGACAAAGCTTCGCTATCTACTGCCTGAGCGAATATACGCTCGCTACGGGTGATCCGCGCGGGATTGAATACGCTCAAAAAGTGTTTGACCTGTTGCAGAAGTATGCGTCCGATACGTGCTACGGCGGTTATTTTGAGGTATTTCACCGCAACTGGACATTGACGGGACCGGGCAAGGCGGGGGGCGACCGCAAAACCCTCGATGCGCATATGCACCTGATGGAAGCCTTTACAAGTTTGTACGAATGTACGCGCCAGCCCATCCATCGCCGGAAACTACTGGAAGTCATTGAGGTATTGGTGCACAAGATCATACATCCAACTTATGGAACCGGTATTCCGCAATTCTGGGCCGACTGGCGGGTGGCCCCCCAAATCAAATTCGACGTGATCTGGGGGTGGGACCGCTTCACGGAAGATGGCGTGAAACGCGACGCGGAAGACAATACCAGCTACGGCCACAATGCTGAATTTGCCTGGCTACTAATTCACGCGCTCGATGTGCTGGATATTCCTGTCGATGCTTACCGCGACCAACTTCAAAAATCATTCGCTCATGCCGTCGATTATGGCGTGGATTGGGAATTTGGCGGTGTTTTCGTGGAGGGGTCGCATGGGGGAGATGTGTATGATCGGGAGAAGGAATTCTGGCAACAGGCCGAAGTGCTCATCGGGTTTTTGGACGCGTACCGCATTTTTGGCGATGCGAAATACGGGCAGGCCTATGCGAACGTTCATCGCTTTGTGATGGACAAAATGGTGAACCATTCGGTGGGTGAGTGGTGGCCGCTGATGACCCGGCAGGGCGTTCCCATCTGGACGCACATGGGCCATTCCTGGAAAATCAATTACCATACTGTCCGATCGATGGTGCAGTCGATTCGGCGCATTGATAAGTTGCTGATTAACGGCTAATTACCCGTACGGGTTGTTTGGCAAAGGTAAATTTTGCTCTACAGATATATGATTTCTTTATCGTATAAAAGTGCAAAATAATACTTGTTTATTGTAATTTCGTTCTCTACCTTGACCGTTAAATCAACTCTCTTACGGTCATGAAAACGTCAGTATTAGTAGCCGCTTTATTGTTGAGTACCGTTCTGCATAGTCTGGCTCAGGCCGACAACGATGCCATCAAACGTGTGTTGCGTAGCGAAACAGAGGGATTTTTTAAGCGAGATAAAGCAGAGTGGTCGAATGCCTGGGCACATGAACCCTACATTCATTTTGCGGCTAATTTATACGGGGGTGATTTTATGCTGATAAAGGGCTGGGATAAATTAGAGAAGCAGTTTGCCAGCCAGTTCAAAAGCTCAAAAGTATCCGATAAAGTAACCGTGCAAAACGCCAACTACACCATTCACCAAAATGGCAATATGGCGTTCGTTGCCTACGACCAAACGCTTATTGACAGTCATGGCAAAACAACCTCGAAAGAATCCCGAACCCTTGAAAAACTAAATGGACAGTGGAAAATCATTAACGTTACGGCCCTCACTAACCTGAAAAGCTTCGGGCTGGCGCAGAAAACGCCGTGATGGTCGGTAGTTGAGAATAGAACGCAGATTTTTATGATGGTTATGATCGATCTTAATCATCATAAAAATCTGCGTTCTATTCTCAACTACCGAATTGCTTCACCAGCCCTTCCAGCGTGTGCAGCGGCTGAACGCCCGACTGCCGCCAGACAATCTTGCCGTTCTTAAATAAAATCATGGTCGGAATGCTCCGTATCTGGTATTGCTGTGCGGCTGCCTGTGCCTTATCTACGTCGATTTTGACAACGCGTACCTTATCGCCGGTGCGTTCGGTGAGTTGTTTCAAAATGGGAGCCTGCTGTTTGCAGGGACCGCACCAGTCGGCGTAAAAATCGACCAGAACGGGCTTATCACCCTGAATCAGGTCTTTAAACGATTGCTTGTTCACGTTTTTATTCGTTTGTTGTTTATTCGTTTGTGGTTTGTCATTGGCTGACGCATTCAAGTCTTGTTTTAGTCAACGACAAACGACAAACCGTAACTACTGCTCTTCATTCACCGGCTCACCCATAATGGTATGGCCCATTTTGTCGCGCTTCGTCCGTAAGTACCGTTCGTTGTGCGGGTTGGAGGCAATCTCAATCGGTACGGTATCAATGATTTCCAGGCCGTACCCCATCAGTCCCGCCCGTTTTTTGGGGTTATTGGAGATGAGCCGGAGTTTGCGAACGCCGAGGTCACGCAGAATTTGTGCGCCAACGCCATAGTCGCGGGAGTCCATCGGTAGGCCCAATTCCAGGTTGGCTTCGACCGTATCGAGACCCGTTTCCTGAAGTTTATACGCCTTCAGTTTGTTGAGCAGACCAATACCCCGGCCTTCCTGAAACATATAGACCACCACGCCTTTACCCTCGGCCTCAACTAATTTCAGGGCGGCATGAAGCTGACCACCACAGTCGCAGCGGCAGGAACCAAAAATGTCGCCTGTGATGCAGGACGAGTGAACGCGTACCAGCACCGGTTCGTTGGGTTCCCAGGTTCCTTTTACGAGCGCAAGGTGAATATCTCCGGTGTTGCTTTGCTTGTAGGCAAACAGATCGAAGTGACCCCATTGCGTGGGCATATCGACGCCAATTTCGCGCCGGATGAGCGTTTCGGTGCGGAGCCGGTACTCAATCAAATCCTGAATGCTGATGAGTTTCATGCCGAAGCGGTCGGCCAGCACACGCAGTTGCGGCAGGCGGGCCATCGTCCCATCTTCGTTCAGTACTTCAATCAATACGCCCACCGGCGCAAGGCCCGCCAGCTTTGCCAGATCAACGGCGGCTTCGGTATGGCCCGCCCGACGGATTACGCCACCTTCAACGGCCCGTAGCGGAAAAATATGTCCTGGTCGGCCCAGATCGTCGGGGGTTGTGCTGCGGTCAACCAATGCCTGAATGGTTTTAGAGCGATCAGAAGCCGAAATGCCGGTTGTGCAGCCATGCCCCAACAAATCCACCGACACCGTAAACGGCGTTGTATGGACTGACGTGTTACTGCTCACCATCATATCCAGGCCCAACTCGTCGCAGCGTTCCTGTGTGAGCGGGGCGCACATCAGACCACGGGCTTCGCGCACCATGAAATTGACCATTTCGGGCGTAATCATTTCGGCCGCACAGATCATGTCGCCCTCATTTTCGCGGTCTTCGTCGTCCACGACCAGCACAATTTTGCCTGCTTTAATATCGGCAATGGCTTCTTCGATGCGGTCCAGCCGAATGGGGGTGGTGTCTATAGGATTTCCCTCGCTTTCGGGAATAGTGTCAGAGTTGGTATTATTATTGCTCATCATTTTGGTTGATGCGTGTCCGTGCAGGTATCTTTGGCAGGGAACCTTCCGGTTTGGTTTACACGGAAAACTGATTTTAAGAAAGATACGTTTCGCCAGATGCGAAAATGTCCGCTGCCGCCGTTTCTCAGAATAGGAACGACCTCTTTTTACGAACGATAAATAGTTACTCTTCGTGCGAATTTTACGCTTGTGGCTGACTGGATTTAGGGCGAAGACCGGTAGGGTGATTGGCTGGAAATGGCTGGCTTTAGGAAGTCTGCTTCTTTCTTTTGTGCTTCATTCCGCAAAGGCACAGAATAGTAGTACAGCTCAGGCAAGAGATGCCTTGGCACCGGCAGCCAATATATGCATCAACCCCACTTTCCCCGGTGATTTCAAAGTCGACAGGCTCAAAGTATGCGTTGGTTCGCCGGTCAATGTCATTGCGGTGCCCAATAATCTAAGCAATGCCGGTTATAATTTTCAATACGATGGCATGAGTTCAATCGACAAAGTTGTGCTTACTCAGGCCAAGTCGTTTACCTACTCGCAGCCGGGTTCGTACTCAATTTTGCAGGGCGGAAGCGGAGGAGGAAGCGGAACGGGCACTATTTTCTGTCAGGTCGTTACGGTTGTTCCCCTCGATCCCGTTCAGTTTACAGCACAGGTCTGCTTAGGTCGCCGGGCAACGGTAACCCCCGACCCTTCGACGTTAGGCCAATACGATACCTACCTCATTCGGTGGGGCGATGGCACCGTTCAAGAAATAAGCCGGGCCGAAATGCTGGCTAATCCAGCGCATACCTACAATAGCGGAGCACCGTCTTCGCCGAAAATATCGGTCGAAGGTCTCTACGGAATCATCACCTCACCGCTCTGTCCGAGTCCGCCAACGGTTCAGACCGTTACGCTGCTGGCACCCGCTACGCAACCGGCTATTACGGCCATCACCACCACCAGCGATCAGGCCATTGAGGTTAAGTATCAGACCAGCGCGGGGGTTTCGATAGAGCTTTACCAGAAAGTAAACGGAACCTACACGCCAACCGGCCAGAAAGGTACCGGAGCAGGCACGTTTACCGTTCAGACCGACGCCAAACAGGTGCAGTGTTTTCAGGTGGTAACGCAGGATGCCTGCAACGGCACTACGTCAAAATCCGAAGAAGCCTGTAGTCTGGTGCTGGACGCCAAAGCGGCAAACAAGCAGAACGACCTGACCTGGCAACCGTATTCTGCGGTTTTATTGCCTGGTTCGCAGTTTCGGTACTATCGGATTTCGCGCAATGGCGCACCCATCGGTGCTGTCACGCGGCCCGACCGAAACACAAGCAATTACACAGACGCGAACAACATTATTTGTGGCACCTCATACTGTTACGTACTCGAAGCGACCATTGCCGGGTCGGCGCAAACCATTGTCACATCCAACCGGGTTTGTGTTACGGGCATCAACGGCGAGGTGCCGGGTGCAGTTGGCACGACCATCGTCTCGGTTGAGGATGGGCATCCACGATTACTGACAACGCCCCCCGCCACCATTGGTGCCACCGATAGCTATACGATGGTTGTGAGCCGGGCAGCGGGCCTGTCGGGCAGTTACCAGCCCATTGCCGCGCTCGACCGAAAAAGTACATTTACCGACGACAATGTGAACCCGTCTGCGGGTTCATTCTGCTACCAGGTTGCCTTTCAAAATAGTTGCGGCCTAACCTCACCCGCGTCGAAGCCGGTCTGTACAATTTTTCTGGAGTCGAAATCGAGTTCGGGCATCGACTGGAACGCCGATTCACCCTTTGCCCCCGACTTAATTGCTAACTACGTGGTTGAAGTTGCGGATTCCATCAATGGCAGCAATGGAGCGCAGTTTCCGGTGGGTACAAAAACACACTTCGACCCCGACCCGAACGACCCAAACCTACAGCAGCAACGCTACCGGGTTATTGCCACGTCTACAACGGGTGATATCAGCTATTCGAACTTTTTTCGTTTTCTGCGGGATGTGAAAATTTTTATGCCCGAGGCTTTTACGCCCAATGGCGATGGAACGAACGACCAACTTCTGGCCAAAGGCATTTATGTTGACCAGTTCAGTATGACCGTTTATGACCGCTGGGGAGAAGTTGTCTATAATACGACGAATAAAAGCCAAGGGTGGGATGGGAAAATTAATGGGCAGGATGCCACGCACGGCCAGTATATGTATCGCATCGAGATTGTTGATTTACGGGGTTTGAAAACTGTTCGCACCGGCTCCGTGTTGTTGATTAGGTAAAACAGTCGTAAGTTGGTAAGTCAGTAAGTCATAAGTGGCTATTGCCTGCTTTACTTACTGACTTATCAACTTACTGACTTACTGACTTACTGACTATTAGTTATGAATATGATGGATATGTTCGGGAAAATGAAAGAAGTTCAATCCCGAATGAAAGATGCGCAGGAAACCCTCAGTACCATTTCGGAAACGGGCGAGTCGGGCGCGGGCTTAGTGAAGGTGACGGTTAACGGACTGAAAAACGTTCTGAAAATCGAAATCGACCCCGACCTCATTAAGCCGAATGACCGCGAAATGCTACAGGACCTGATTGTGGCCGCTACCAACAAAGCGATGTCTAATATAGAAACCAAGTCCCGCGAACATCTGCGTCAGGCGACTGAAGGATTGTTGCCAAACATTCCCGGTCTGAATCTGGACGGACTGATGTAAGTTTGCAGTTCGTTCTTTGTGGTTGCTGACGCGCCGGTATAAATCCCGTTTCAGCAACCACAAACAACAAACGACAAACAACGAACCAAGTTGGATACCCTTGCCATTGTCATCCTTAATTACAACGGGCAACCGTTTTTAGCTAAATTTCTTCCTGCGGTACTTGCCAATGCCAATGGTTACCCGGTCTACGTAGCCGATAGTGCATCTACTGATTCGTCGGTATCGTTTCTTAAGGCCCAGTTTCCCGCCGTCCGGGTTATCGAACTCCCCCAAAACGAGGGCTATGCCGGGGGCTATAACCGGGCACTCGAACACATCCGAACTCACTACGGAGGAGCGACCTATTACGTCCTGCCAAATTCTGATATTGAGGTAACGCCCGGCTGGCTTTCGCCGGTGCTGGCCTTGCTGGAAGCGAATCCGCGAATAGCTGCCTGCCAACCCAAAATACGGTCTTACAGCCACCGCGACCTGTTTGAACACGCGGGTGCGGCTGGCGGGTATGTCGATTGGTTGGGCTACGTATTTTGCCGGGGCCGGGTGTTTGCCACCTTTGAGCCGGACAACGGGCAGTACGATGATAACCGCAGGGTGTTCTGGGCAACGGGCGCGTGCCTGTTCATGCGGGCCGATGTGTTCCACCAAACGGGCGGTTTCGACGCGTCATTTTTCGCACACATGGAGGAGATCGACTGGTGCTGGCGCGTTCAGCGGCTTGGCTATGAGGTCTGGGCGTGTGGACAATCGACTGTTTATCACGTTGGTGGGGGCACGCTGCACAAATCCAACCCGCACAAAACGTACCTGAACTACCGGAATAGCTTGTTTATGTTGTATAAAAACTGGCCCGCCGATGGCTGGTTATGGCCAAAAATTCTGTTCCGTCTGGTGCTTGATGGCCTGTCGTCGCTGCTGTTTTTGAAAGTAGGCCAATGGCGCGATGTAGGCGCGATTTTGCGGGCGCATTTTGCCTTCTACGGTCAATTGCCGAAACTTCACCGCCAACGCCAGCAACTTCAACGTGAACAGACAACGAAGGTGCATTTATACCCGCACAGCCTTGTGTGGCAGTATTTTGCGAAGGGGAAGAAGACGTTTAACGAGATATATGAATAGTAGTGAATTTATTTCACATTCATAATTTATCATTCATGATTATTATAATTCCCAGATAGTCGGGTGAGCGTGTCGGCGGAGGTGTTTATTCATTTCCATCCAGAACGCCATAATTAAATATAGTATGACCGGTGAGCCGAGGGTTAGAAAAGACGTATAAATAAAATAGAGTCGAATACTACTGGCAGAAATATTCATCTTTTCGCCCAATCGGGAGCAAACACCAAAGGCCTGACTCTCAATAAAATACCTTATTTTATCCATATAATTAGTTTGAGAAGAGTATAGGGCACTGTGATTGACCATCACGGCTGACTAACGCCCACAGTTAACAGATTGTTTGCCGTTCACACAGAAAACCAATATAAACTTAGTGAAAATAGCCAAAAACTGTTTCTAATCTACTTGAAGTCGCAACATTTTTCTTTTCTTTGTGCTCTAACAGGATTGGTAACTCGCAGGAGTTAGTTTATCCTTTATTGGCAACAAAGTTCGCTGATTTTCAGTAGCGTAACCAGCTATTTAGCTATTCTATTGTCCGATTAGCGGTCTTTGTTAGTAACCGGTCCTCTTTTAATGTTTAATTGTTTAATTGGTTAAGTTTTATGCAAACAGGTATAGTAAAATTCTTTAACGAAAGTAAAGGGTATGGATTCATTGTTGAAGACGATACCAACCGGGACATTTTCGTCCACATCACCGGCCTGAATGGTGTTACCATTCGCGAAAAAGACCGGGTCCAGTTTGAAGTGGTTGACGGCAAGAAAGGACTGAACGCCGTAAAGGTGCAAAAAGTAAACTCTGATTATTAAGCCTATAGCGCGTCTGTACATGAATGTATAACCTCCGTCTGGAGATCAGACGGAGGTTTTTTTAGTGCCGCAGTTCAGTCCGTAGTTGAGCGTAGTCCGTAGTTGAGCGTAGTCTCAGACTACGCTCAAGTGTTACCGCTCAAGTGTTACCGCTCAAGTGTTACCCGGTCTCTGACCGGTGTTGCGCTGGTCGGTTTGATGCCGGTCGAAGTTACGAACCGACCAGAAAGTCTCCGACCGGTTTAAAAGAACTAACAAACCGGTCGGAGACCGGATAACGCCAGAGCGTAGTCTCAGACTACGCTCAACCACAAGCTGCGTTCAACCAAATCAGCACTAACTACACTCAATCCAGCCAGTTTTTAACCTCGTCGAGCGTAGGCATTTTAGCCTCTGATTTCAATTTCTTACGCATACCTCCCAGGTCGTTGAAGAGTTTATTGGGATTAGCCGACTTAAGCTGCGCAACGGTCATAAACCCAAGTTTCTGCACCGCCGGAACCCATTCGGTGGGAACGCCAGCCGCCACAAAATCGCTCTCGTCCGACTGCTCCTGCTTCTTTTCGGGGCGCATCTGCGGAAAGAACAGGACATCCTGAATAGAGGGCTGGTTGGTCATAATCATGGCCAGCCGGTCGATACCCAACCCTACGCCTGCCGTTGGGGGCATACCGTATTCGAGCGCCCGCAAAAAGTCTTCGTCCAATGCCATCGCTTCTTCGTCGCCCCGTTCGGCTAAGCGCAACTGCTCTTCAAACCGTTCGCGCTGATCGAGTGGGTCATTTAGCTCCGAGTACGCGTTGGCAATTTCTTTGCCGTTACAAATGGCTTCAAACCGCTCCACTAAGCCCGGTTTGCTGCGGTGCTTTTTGGTCAACGGCGACATCTCGACGGGGTAGTCCGTAATGAATGTCGGCTGGATCAGGTTGGGTTCGCAGGCCTCGCCGAACAGTTCATCAATCAGTTTCGATTTGCCCATCGTGTTATCGACCCGGATATTCCGCCCTTCGGCCACCTGCCGCAAACCGGCTTCATCCATTTCCGATACGTCTACACCGGTGTATTCCTGAATGGCCTCGAACATGGTGAGCCGTTTCCAGGGACGCTTGAAATCGATGACGTTTTCGCCGACGGTAACTTTTGTCGTTCCTGCTACATCGAGAGCCACTTTTTCCACCATCTCCTCAATGGTGTCCATCATCCAGATGTAATCCTTATAAGCCACGTAGAACTCAACCTGTGTAAATTCCGGGTTGTGGGTTCGGTCCATGCCCTCGTTTCGGAAGTCTTTGGCAAATTCAAATACGCCGTCGTAGCCGCCCACAATCAGGCGTTTGAGGTACAACTCGTTGGCAATCCGCATGTAGAGCGTCATGTCGAGCGAGTTGTGGTGCGTTTGGAAGGGCCGCGCGGCTGCTCCGCCATGAATGGGCTGGAGAATAGGCGTTTCGACTTCCAGATACCCTTTTTCGCTCAGAAACTGCCGGATGGAGTTAACCAGTTTTGTTCGTTTTATGAAAACGTCGCGCACCTGCGGGTTAACAATCAGGTCGACGTAGCGTTGGCGATACCGTTGTTCGGGGTCGGTGAAAGCGTCGTAGGTTTCTTTTTCGCCCTGATCATTCACGACCTCTTTCACCACTGGCAATGGCCGCAGTGATTTATTCAGAATCGTAAACGCTTTTACATAGACCGATAACTCGCCGGTTTTTGTGGAGAAAACGTGACCGCGAACGCCAATGATGTCGCCAATATCCAACAGCTTTTTAAAGACTGTATTGTACATTGTTTTGTCTTCGCCGGGGCAGATATCATCGCGCCGGAAGTACAGTTGCATACGCCCGGTCGAGTCCTGCAATTCGGCAAACGACGCGCTGCCGCTAATGCGAATAATCATGAGCCGCCCGGCAAGCTGAACATTTCCCCAGCGTTCGTCGTCGGAGAAGTCCTGTTCCGGCTCAACAGGGGGGCCGGGTTCCGGCTGAAAAGCCGCCCGGATGTCGGCAACGGTTGTGTTTACATCGAATAGGGCAGCGGGGTAGGGGTCAATACCCATTCGCATCAGTTCTTCGCGTTTTTGTCGGCGGTTTATCTCTTGTTCGCTCAGCATTTTTATTTGTTAACACAGAGACACAGAGAACATAGCCTTTAACACTGGTTCGCCAGCTATCTCAGGTAACCAAACTCTGTGGTCTTTGTGTCGCTGTGTTTAATGAAAATTCAGGGTGCAAAAATAGCGAAAAGGATTGGCGTACACATGTCCTCTCTAAAGCTGGCCCGTAAAAAGATCCCATCGCTCTGCTCATCTCTGAAACAGGCCTTTGGCAAAAAAGCCGTGCCACGGTTCCTCAATAGGTCAACATAACCGTGGCACAGCTTTTTCGCCAAAGGCCTGTACTAAATAAACCGTTGATGGAAACGGATTGCCGTTCCTCTATTTTCTGGCGAAACACAGAAAAAGAGTCCTATCATTGTGCTATCAAAATGATATTACTTACTTTGGTTTAAATTTTACGACAATGCAGGAAAAACCGCTTACCTCCCTCTCTGGCTATGTGCTGTTGCTCGTGGCCGTGTTGTGTTTACTTGCTGCCGGTGGGCTGGCTCTTGCCCGGTTCGGCATCGTACTGCCCGTATCGTTACTATTGCTGTCTATTGTATTATTTGTCGGGATAACCGTTATCAATCCGAACGAAGCTGCCGTCTGCACCTTTTTTGGCGACTATGTAGGAACCATGAAACAGGGCGGTTTGCGCTGGGTGAACCCGTTGTACAGCAAAACAAAAATCAGCCTTCGTGCCCGAAACCTGAACGGACAAACGCTCAAAGTCAACGATAAAATGGGTAATCCCGTCGAGATTGCGGCTGTGGTCGTCTGGCAGGTGAAAGACACGGCCAGAGCCTTGTTCGATGTGGACAACTACGTGAATTTCGTGCAGATTCAATCCGAAGCCGCTGTTCGGAAATTAGCCAATTCGTATCCTTATGACCACATGGAAGACGAAACATCGTCGGTGACTTTGCGCGACAGCACCGGTCAGATTAATGTATTTTTGGAACAGGAACTCAACGAACGGCTCGAACGGGCCGGGGTAGATATTCTGGAAGCCCACGTTAGTCACTTAGCCTACTCATCGGAAATTGCCGGGGCCATGTTGCAGCGTCAGCAGGCATCGGCCATGATTGCGGCCCGTCGCCTGATCGTTGAGGGAGCTGTGGGTATGGTCGAAATGGCGTTGGAACGGCTGGAGAAAAATGGCGTTATTTCGCTGGATGAGGAACGCAAAGCCGCTATGGTGAGTAACTTACTGGTTGTGCTTTGTGGCGAAAAATCCGTCAGCCCGGTCGTTAACGCCGGGACGCTTTACAATTAAGTTATAAAGTTATTAAGTCGCAGCGTTGTAACGTTGAGAAAGCAGGATGGGCCTGATTACCAAGCCTGTTCTGCGTTATAAAGTTATAAAGCTAAAACTCCACAACTCTGTAACTGTACAACTCAACCATGCCTTCTGAGAAAAAAGCATTTGTCTTACGGATTCAGCCTGAAACGCTGAAAGAACTGGAGCGATGGGCGCAGGACGAGTTTCGGAGTGTGAACGGGCAAATCGAGTATCTGCTCAACGACGCCCTGCGAAAGCGGAAGAAACGCGACCGCGAGTTACCCCCCGCCGAACCAACGCCCCCGTCCGATGAGCCGTGATAGACTGGTTGTACGGCGGGCGGTCCGCCGTACTTATACATGGGCACGAATAGCCCTGTTACTGCTGGGCCGTCGTAACGAATTCGCCAATTAACTGCACGCCCTCTAATGTAAGCGAGGGAATAATGTCCGTAAATACATCCTGTAACGAAGGAATCCGACCGGATAAGCCGCCGGTCGCTACGGCAATACAGTCGCCGTTTAGTTCAGCACGGATGCGCTCCAGCAGAGAGCGGACCAGGCCTTCGTAACCCAGGACCACGCCCGCCTGAATGGCGTGGGTTGTGCTGGTGCCCAGTGCCGATGCGGGCACCTCGATTGGTACTTCGGGCAGTTGCGCCGTGTTGGCAAACAACGAACGAATGGCCGTTTTCAGACCCGGTGCAATGGCTACTCCCAGTAGCTTTCCGGTGGACGATACGGTTGTGAACGTAAGGGCTGTACCAAAATCGACTACCACACAGTTGCGCCTGTAACGGGTATAAGCCGCGAGCGCATTCGCCACCAGATCGGCTCCGATTTCGTGCGGGCGGATAATTTCGATGGGAAGTATCGGATAAATGCCCGGCCCGACAACAATTGGTTCAAACCCGAATAGTTCGGTTAGCATAGCCCGCATGGTGGGCGTCAGATCGGGCACAACGCTGCTCAGAACAGTCGTTTTTATGGCACTGAGCGGAATACCGGCTTCGAGGAGCCAAAGCCTCAAACGGCCCTCATACGATTCGGCGGCTTCATCACGCTGGGCGGGGGTGCGCCAGATGTGAGGCCAGTTTTTTGCGTTATAAAGTCCGAAAACAGCGTCGGTATTGCCAATATCAACAATAATCTGCACGAGCGATGGATGTAGTTATTGGGCGAAATAAGGAGAAAAACGGCAGATTCCCACGTACTCCTTCCCGGACCCTGTCAATAAGTGACAAATGAACGGTTACTATACCGCTTTTCGGGGTTGAGTTGTCATGAAGTTTTTCAGGTAAAAAGGCTCGAAGGCAGCGGTATTCTCAAACTGCCCGGCGGCAAAGGCCAGCGTTGCCAACCGACCAACGGTTCGGGCAGACGGCATCACCGGTATGTCGGGGAAAATGGCGTTTGGGTGCTGACCAACGACCGGCCTGCACTTGTCGGCTCCATCGCCAAAAAAAACGACCGGCTGCTGATTTAGCCAGACCGTAAACGACTGTTCGTCAATGATATGCGCTGCTGTCGGCTGAACTTCCCGGCCGTCGGTAGCATACAGGCTGCAATACACTTCCATCCGCCGGGCGTCGATCATAGGGCAAAGCAAGTGACCGGCCGGGAAGTATGTCCGGATTTGTTCGGCCATAGCGGTTAGGGTATTGATGGCTATAAGCGGTTTATCTAAGGCAAAGCAAAGTCCTTTGGCCGTTGAGGCCCCAATTCGTAAGCCCGTATAGGAGCCAGGCCCCTTCGCTACGGCAACCGCATCTACCTGCGCCAGTTCATGCCCCGTTTGACCGACTACATTATTGATGAGTGTGGTCAGCATAGCCGCCGAGGTGCGCTCCGTGAACAACTCGTAACAACCCAGCAGTGTACCGTTCTGGTGCAGCGCAACGGAACAAACCGTAGTCGATGTATCTAAAGAGAGGATAAGAGCCATAGGGCAGGCGAAATAAACGGGATAAGAACGGGTTCGCTAAACAGGGCGTTAAAGGTAACCGTAGCACGAAGATTTACAAATTTTCCGAGCCGTTGGATCGCATTAAGCTTTTTATAAAGAGGATTTTGTCAAGTTAAACGCTTTCCGCGCTACACAGGCCACAGGATAGATTCTATCTTGTCTGAATGTATCCTATTGTGTGATTAATATATGGTTCCGTCCCCGTTAGTTAAATATATTGATGGTTTTAAGATAAAAATGTAACTTTCTGTAACGAATTATACTTAAGTAAGTCATAAGGATAATCGTTCAGAACATCAATTTTGATGTTGTTAACTATAAATTGGTACTTAAAATAAAAAGTTGTTTTGAAGTAACCTTTTGTAAACAAAAAATTCTACCTTAGCGAGATAGATCTAATTCGCTCATACTATAAATGGAAAAAATTAGAAGAAACCGCGCTGACACCACCCAGCGCATCATAAATGCTCTTGAAGATGTACTTGCCGAGCAGGGTCTTGAGGGTGCCCGAATCAATCAGATTGCCGAGAAGGCAGGCATCAGTAAAGTGCTTATCTATCGCTACTTTGGTGGCCTTGAGGGGTTGATGGAATACTATGTCCGAATGGGGCGTATGTATCCGCATTTTACCCCGGCCATGCTGGACCAGATTCGTCCAATGCACCAAAGTGATCTGTCAAAAGTATGGTATCGTCAGGCAATTCAAATGTTCCGTTACATGCGGACGTCGAAGGCAGCCCGCGAAGTATTGAAAGCAAACGTTGTTGAAAACGATCCGACTGCTGATGTGATCAGTAAGGCACAGGACGACGAGATAACACGCTTAGTGAACCAACTTTCATTCATTGAAGGGCCTGATACGCAGGCTATTTCAGCCGTCATACTGGGTGCTATGTCATACCTGACTATCCAGGCTCAGAATAACCACACCATGGTTGGCATTGATCTGCGCAGTGAGCAGGGATGGCAGCGTGTTGAAGGGGCTGTTAAACTGATTTATACAGCACTGAACAAAATTGCCGTTGACTCGCAGACAACAAAGCTCAATGTTCAGCCGACTGCTTTACCAACAAGTCAGTGGTAAATAATGGGTCTGTAACTAAGAATAGAAGCTTCCATTGATACTGTGGAAGCTTTTAATTAGTGCTGTTTCAAAAAAGTGTGAAGTTCAGCATTTCCCGCCCAAATTTCTGGATCAGGTGTTCTATTTGTTTCGCCTGTTGGGTAGATGGATAGCGTTTGTTTGCCATAAACTGCCCCAGCAACTCCTGCGAAATTCCGGTTTGCTCCGATAAATAGCTGAGTCTTACCTGCCGGAAAAAGTCCCGGACGCGCGTTAAATCGTGCTGGTAGTCAATAGTAAATCCCCCAAAAAGGCTCTGTATATCAGGCGTTTGTCTCCCTATCTGCTGTTTTAACTCAGCAATCGCTCCGTGCAGTTGCTCGGCAATTTCTTCGCACTTTTTGCCGTATGTAATAACCAGCACATCCTGTCGCTCGATACGACCCCACAACACATTCCCCTGTTTTTCAAGGATAACCGCTACCGTTGCAGGTTCGTCATTCCCGGGTTGATGGGTATTTGTTTTCAGCTTATAAGCTGGACGAAACATTGTATCCAGTGTGCCGGATGGCACCATTCTGCCTGTCGTTTTCAGCGGCACTATAAGGTATTGCTCCTTGTTTTTGTATATACAGTTTTTACTACTTTCGTGTACTAATAGCCAGCCCCTATTTTGTAATATATTTAGGGTGATCTGTAAATTCATAGTATATCTTTTTGATCTTTTGCAAATATGCAACTTTTAAAAATTATTTAAATTATAAAGCCTCTATTCTAATCTAATTTAATACTAATACCCCTAATAATACAATTTATAAGCTCTACTGACACGCCAATTAGGGGCAATAGATAGAAAATTTCGTTGCTTATCTTCGCTTATTTATTTATCAACAGGTTACATTACGTCGATGCATTAATGCGTTTTTACAAGCTCCTGTCTTTTAATGGACCAAGCCGCCCTGATTTACCGGCGACAAGTTACTTTACCAATAATGTTTATGATTTTTAGAATTTGTTAATATAATATATACTACTTTTACTTGTTACTATAGATTAGATGCAATATATTTGAATTGTGATAACAGGATTAGTAGCTAAAAGCACCTGTTCGATGTTCATCTAACAACTATTTAATCGATATAAGCCCTATATACAGCGTACCTGGTGTCGGTTTATCCGGCTTTTAACCAATCCTGATTAAGTTTTACTGTCTCTCTCTTGCTATTAATCCAGTACTCTATGGTTTCTCATTCTTTCCATAAAAAGATCTCATTACTAATTGGGGTCGCGCTCATCACAGTTGTATCGGGGTGTATCTCCTCCCAAAAGTTAGTTTATTTTCAGGGTCAACCAACCGTTGCCGACTCTGCATCCATCAAAGGAGTCGACCGGTTTGTGCCAACCGTGCAGCCGGGTGATATTCTGTCGGTTCGGGTAAGCAGCCTGAGTCCGGAAGCCACAACATTTTTCAACCCACCATCGGCAACCCTTCCAATAGACCGGCTGATGACACCGGCCACCGTAACCGCGCTTCCCGAACTATCCGGCTATTTAGTTGATCCGGCCGGTACCATCGAGTTACCCCTGTTGGGTAAAGTTCCTGTTGGCGGGTTGAGTACTGCTCAGGCGGCCGACCGCATCCGCGAACAACTCAAAACGTATTTGAAAGAGCCAACGGTAAACATCAGGAACCAGAACTTCCGCGTGTCGGTGATGGGTGAAGTAGCCCGGCCGTCGCTCTTTACGATTCCGAACGAAAAAATCACTTTACTCGAAGCCCTGAGCTTAGCCGGTGATATTACCATCTACGGTCGGCGCGACAACGTGCTGCTGATTCGGGAAGTAAACGGGCAGCGTACCTTCTCCCGCATCAACCTGACCACCCGCGACCTGTTCCGCTCCCCTTATTATTACCTGCATCCAAACGATATTTTATACGTCGAACCCGGCAAAGCCCGCGTAGCCAGCGCCGACCGAACGTATCAGCTCTTACCCATTGCTTTAAGTGCGCTTTCTTTTCTGGCTATTATCTTCAGTCGCTTATAACTATTTTATATTATGTCTGAAAATGCTTACTCATACGTTCCTTATCAGGTCTATGGTGCTGATCAGCCCAACCTGCGCGTCATTGTGCTCCGTTACCTGAAACACTGGAAATGGTTCGTTTTATCCTTACTGATGGCCGCAGCGGCTGCTTATGCGTACCTGCTTTACCAGACACCGGTTTATAAAATTCAGGCAAGTCTGCTGATTAAAGATGATAAAAAAGGCCTTGACGGTGAGAATATCCTGAAAGAAATGGATATCCTGAAACCGAAAAAAACGGTCGAAAATGAGATTGAGATTATCCGCTCTTATACCATGATGGACAAGGTTGTCAATCACCTTGATCTGGATGTGCAGTATTTTAAACCAACGGCTACAATCGATCAGGAAACCTATGGCGAGTCGCCGGTTCGGTTAATTGTCGAACGTCCGGTATCGGCACTGTATGATGGGAAACTGCTGCTTACCGTTGTCGATGGCAAGCACATGCGCATCAACGATCAGACCTACGCTGTTAATCAGTCGATTAAAACGCCTTATGGTCGGCTGCGGCTGTTTGTCCGTGAACCGTTGAAGGCGTCGATGGAACCGATCAGCGTGCTGGTGTCGCCCCGCACCGAAACGGTCAATAACTACTTAAAACGCCTGACTGTCGAAACAACCAGCAAAGCCTCAACCGTATTGCAGATATCGCTCGAAGAAGCCGTGCCTGCCAAAGGGGAAGCGATGCTCAAACAACTCATCGACGAATACAACCAGGCGGCTGTTGTCGATAAGAACCTCGTAGCGGCCAGTACACTCGACTTTATCGAAGAGCGGCTAAAGTTGATTTCGGGCGAACTGACCACCGTCGAGAAAGATGTTGAATCGTATAAAACAAGCGAAGGCATTACCGATTTGGGTGCACAGGCGCAGACGTTTCTGCAAACGGTACAGGCCAATGATGCGCAGCTTAATCAGGTAAACATTCAACTTGGCTCGTTGAACGACATTCAACGGTATGTTAACAGCAAATCAGACAGCCGGGGAACAACGCCCGGTACGCTTAGCCTGAGTGATCCGGTGTTGGTGGGCCTGGTAACGAAAGTATCGGAACTGGAACTACAGCGCGATATACTGGCCCGCACAACGTCGGAGCGGAACCCGCTGCTGCAATCGCTCGATAGCCAGATCAAGTCCACAAAAGAGGGTATCTCGGAAAATATTCAAACGATAAAAGAGCAGTTGACCGGTACGCGCAACCAACTGACGTCGACCAACCGGCGGCTCGAAGGCATGGTCCGCACGGTGCCTCACAAAGAACGGGCCTTGCTGAATATCACCCGGCAACAGGCGATCAAAAACAACTTATATACGTACCTGCTGCAAAAACGGGAAGAAACGGCCCTGTCGTATGCGTCGACCCTGCCCGACAGCCGTACGGTCGATTTGCCCCGGCACGAAACCGACCCGATTAAACCCGTACGGAAAATGACGTTTATGCTGTTCGGTCTGGTCGGTCTGTTGCTGCCCATTGGTGCATTAGCTACCCGCGATGCCCTGAACAATCGGGTTCGGCGCCGGTCTGATGTCGAAGATGCGTCGCAGGTGCCCATTCTGGGTGAGGTTGTGGAATCTACCGGATCGAAAGCGTTGGTCGTTGTGTCGAAGAGCCGCTCGGTCATTGCCGAACAGATTCGCGCCCTGCGGACAAACCTGCAGTTTTTGCGCAGCAACCAGACGGGCAGTCAGGTGTTGCTGTTCACGTCCAGTATCAGTGGCGAAGGCAAGTCGTTTATGTCGCTCAATCTGGGTGCCAGCTTAGCCTTAGTTGACCGGCCAACGGTGATTCTGGAGATGGACCTGCGCAAGCCCAAGCTGCACACGTCGCTGGGTATGCGTAACCCCGTCGGCATCAGCAATTACCTGATTGGCGAGGCTACCTTAGACGACGTACTGCAACCGATTGAAGGCTTTCCCAATTATTTTCTGATCAGCAGCGGGCCGTTGCCGCCAAACCCTTCCGAGTTGCTTAACGGGCCGTATCTGGCCAAGTTGTTCGAGGAGTTACGCGCCCGCTTCGACTACGTTATTGTGGATTCTCCGCCTATTGGACTGGTAACCGATGCGCAGGTAATTGCCCCTTATGCGGATGCAACGCTCTACATGGTCCGGCACGATCTGACACCGAAAACATACCTCAAAATGGTCGATTCGCTGTATAGAGAGCACCGGTTCCAGAACCTGAACGTCATCCTGAACGCCGTTGGCGATGGCGAGTCCTATTACTACAGCTACAGTTACGGCGGCTATTACGACACCGAGAAACCGTCGCGCACGACCCGCAAACTCAAGTAACCGCAGGCCCAGTTCATTCAATTATTCCGTGACAAGCAAATCAAGGGATTCGTATGCTCAGCAATGCCTCTATCTCCAACACCAGACCGTACGTCGACTCGCCAGCCGAGACGTATACAGCTACCGTTTCGTCAAAAAACGAACTTGGAAAGCGGATGTTCGACCTTGTCTTCTCCGTCCTGATCAGTGTCTTCATCTTAGCGTGGCTTATACCGCTGCTGGGTTTTGCCATCCGGCTCAACTCGCCGGGGCCGATTCTGTTTGTGCAGTTGCGTACCGGGCGTAATGGCCGACAGTTTCGCTGTTTCAAACTCCGAACAATGGTTTCGCACCAGGAATCTGTGTTTCGGCAGGCAACGCAAAACGACCAGCGGATCACGAAACTGGGGCGGGTACTTCGGAAAACGAACTTAGACGAGCTTCCCCAGTTTCTGAACGTGATTCTGGGCGACATGAGCGTGGTAGGGCCTCGTCCGCACCCGCTTCCGCTGGATGCGCAACACTGGCATACGATCCCGAACTATCCCGAACGCTATGAGGTAAAACCCGGCATTACGGGCTTAGCGCAGGTGCGCGGCCACCGGGGCGAAACGGACACCCTGCAAAAAATGGAACACCGCCTTCGACTCGACCGCTGGTACATTGCTAAACGGTCGTTTGGCCTGGACATGAAAATCTGCTGGTGGACAGTAAGAAGTATGACTAAAGGCGATAAAAGAGCTTGGTAAGGTTGTAGATAAATCTCAACACCTGATAATAATTAACCATCAGGTGTTGAGATTATAAAACTGGTTATTTTATCTATAACAACAATCAGTCAAGATAAGAGGGAAATGTTAAATAAAGATACATTAATTTACACTGTTGCTAAATTTTTACCTTCGTTAGCGGGTTTTGTGACACTGACTATATGTAGCTACTATTTATCGCCTGAAGAGGTTGGTAGATATAATGTAATTTATAGCAGTACCTTATTAGTAAATTCTCTGTTGTTTCAATGGTTGAGGGTGACACTTGCACGTTTCTACTATAAGTACGAAGGAGTCAATCAAGAGCCCTTCGTAAATACAATAGTGTTATTTTGCGTACTGACACTCATTATATCTTTATTCATTACCGCAACATTTATCATAATTCAACCAAGTGAAACATCATTTTATTTACTAGCATTTGTATGGCTTTCAGTATTCTCTTTATATGATATTAATTTAGAATTACATCGAACAAGTTTAAACTCTAAAATTTATTTAAAAGTAGAGTTTATCAAATCCGTAATTCATATTATACTGTCAACAGTACTTATAGTATTATTTAAAAATTTTTACGTAATCATTTTAGCTTACATTTTATCCCAAACTATACCACTTGCATTCTATAAACACGCGAAAATGAAATTGGATTTTAACATACTAAATAAGTCTAATTTATTGAGTATGTTAAAATTTGGATTCCCTTTAGCTATAATGCTATCATCAAGTTTTATAAATAATAGTATTGACCGGGTATTAATCGCGTCTTATCTAAACATTGAACAAGCTGGTTTATATTCAATTGGATATGATATGTTCCGACAAGCAATATGGATACCATTTATAATTTTAAATTTAGCTAATTTTCCTATTTTAATTAAACTATATGAAGAAAGTAAATTCAATATTCTTCAGGAAAAACTAAAAGAAAATATTGATATACTTGTTGTAATCTCTATTATAATAGGAACCTTAATTTTTATAAACTCAAATGCAATTGTTGGAATATTTATAGGAGAAAAATTCAGAAACGCTGCTAAGTTAATAATGCCATATATTGTTGTTAGTACAGTGTTATATGGTTTGTCAATATTTCACCTAAACTATTCATTTCAATTTAAAAGTAAAACTATTAAACTTGCTTGTATTTATTTGATAGGCTCTACGTTAAAAATAATAATTAATGTATTATTTTTAGAAAAATACGGAATTATCTTAGCTGCCCAAACAACACTAATTACATATTTGGTAATTTTTTCCCTTAGTGCTTTTTACGGTAAATATGAGTATCGTCTACCTAAGCCGAACTACTTAAATATTATGTATTTAATTATAGTGAGTGCTTGTATCGTTAAAATTGAGGAATTTGTTGTGGTTGATAGCTTATACATATCATTGTTGTTGAAATCTGTAATAGCTTTAACTATTTATGCCATACTACTTTATAAATTAAATGTATTAGGAGTCAATTTCTTTTTAGAAAAACTACAACTTAAAATTAAGTAATTTATGCAACTTAGTCAGATGGAAACACTCAACATAAAAAATCCTGAATTTTTAAAAGGTAGTTATATTTATGAGAATACCTTATCGCAGGATAAAGTGGGTGCATCAGAGTATATATTACATGCATTCATTATGTATTTCCTAAGCGGGGCTGTTCTGTATATGTTTAGCGACGCTAGAGAAGGAGTATCAAAAATTATAGACGTAATATGGGTCCTAATTTATTGCATTATTTTTTATGTTGCCAGAAATTATATTTTCAAAATTTGGACTAGTTTGCTAAAAAATAAATTTTTGTTTTTTTTGTCATTGTTGACATTGTCATCGTATTTCTGGTCACAGGCACCTGACGTTACTTTTAGACGTGGGATGTCTTATGTTGCTTGTTTGGTATATGCGTTATACTTGAATGAAAAATTTAGAAATAAGATGTTAATAAATTTATTTTATTACTTAGCCTGTTTAATTGTAATTACAAGCATAATAAGTGTTATTGTAATGCCAGAGTATGCGATTGCGAAAGGGGTACACAGTGGAGCTTGGCAAGGAGTATATTTTCATAAAAATGGATTGGGTAGAATCTCAGGCTTGTCTTTAATTTCAATAATATTATATTTAAAAATAAGTAAATCTTCAAATCTATTTTCTATAATTATTGCAATACTGTGTGCCGTTTTACTCGTAATGTCTAAATCAAGTACTTCTATTATAGCTTTCGTTTTTGTAATTCCTTCATATTGTATGCTTAAATGGACTTATAAGAACTATAATGCTTACAAAAGTATTTTAAATGTTACTATTACATTTTCACTGGCTTTTCTTGTAATCTACTTTTTTAACAACATTAGCGAAAGCTTGTTTAACGGATTTGGTAAAGATGATTCATTTACTGGAAGATTACCTTTGTGGACAATGCTGTTCGATTACATTAGCGCATCTCCTATATATGGCTATGGTTATAGTGCTTTTTGGATTCCCAAAATATTATCAAAAAATATATGGCTTGATACTGACTGGGACCCAGAGCAAGGTCATAATGGGTTCATTGACATTACTTTAGAGCTGGGTATCATGGGGTTAATATTGTTTTTGATCGTTTTAATTAAAGGCTATAACAGATCGTTTAAATTAATCAAGAATAACCAAGATGAAAGTGGCTATTGGTATATATTAACTCTAATATTTTTAACCGTTGTGAGCTTTACAGAAAGCTTTATTCTAAAATATAATAATATTTATTGGGTAATGCTACTGTTGTGTTGTGTAGGTATACAAAATCCTATTTTTTTAATTAAAAAAAATTTTCTGAAAAAATCATGAAAATAATATTAATGTATCGAGACTTAACTCATGGTGGAGTTCAAAAAATTATGGTTTATGTGGCAAATTATTTTGCAAGACATGGTTATGAGACAACTTTATTGATAGGAGAAACTAAAGGTCCATATTTAGATCTTATAAACCCTAATGTTAAAATATATTCTGTAGGTACTAAAAATAGACTTACATTAATTAAGCAACTAATTTTGATGTTACGTGCTGATAAGCCAGATATACTTTTTACTGGTGTGCCCAGTTTTAATATGATAGCTATTGTAGCAAAAATTTTGACTTTGTCAGCTACAAAGGTTATTATATCAGAGCATAGTAACACCTACAAAGAATTTAGTAAATCTACTTTATCTCCTTATAAACTTAGCTTTTTATTGATTCCGTTTATATATAGGTTCTCAGATTCAATTATTGCGGTGTCTAATGGAGTAGCTAGAGATTTGAGCAAATTTGCTTTCCTACCATTGAAAAATATAAACACTATATATAACCCTGCATCTAGTAAATCTATTATAAATGCATCTTCTTTAACTGTTGCAGAAAATTGGTTTCAGAATAAAGAATATCCTGTAATAATAGGTGCAGGTCGGCTAACAATACAAAAGGATTTTGGCACTTTAATAGATGCTGTATACCATTTACATAAAACAAGAGTGGTTAGGCTAATAATTGTAGGCAATGGGCCAATGTACAGTGAGTTACAGGAAAAGATAGATTCATATAATTTAAATGAATTTGTTAAACTGGTCGGATTTAAAGAAAATCCGGTATCGTGGATTAATAAAGCTGATGTATTTGTTTTGTCTTCCAAATGGGAAGGTTTTGGTAATATATTAGTAGAAGCATTAGCGGCTGGAACTACAATCGTTTCAACTGATTGTAAAAGCGGACCGTCTGAAATTTTAAAGGATGGTAAACTTGGGTATTTGGTGCCTGAGTCGAACCATATAGCTATGGCTGAAACTATCAATTACGCTCTCGATCATAAAATGCCTCGAAAGTTATTAATTGAAGCCGCTGAACAGTATGACGAAGAGTGTATCATGAAGGAATATGAAAAATTATTTCTTTCGGTAGCTAATTCAAATTAATTACCATCTTTTCTATCACCGCGAATTAACAGCGATTATCATGAATAGAAGATTTCACATACTTGATGGCTTTAGGGGCCTTTTTGCTTTGGTAGTAGCTTTGTATCATTTTAAGCCAGGTCCTGGAGTCGTTGGCTACACACCATTAATATCACATGGCTGGCTATTTGTAGATTTTTTCTTCGTTTTAAGTGGTTTCGTAATATATTTTAATTACAATAAAATTTCTACAGTACAGCAACAGAAAGAATTTTTGTTTAAACGTTTTTTACGTATATATCCTTTGCATTTCTGTCTATTGCTAATTTTATTAATTTTTGAAACATTAAAGATTTTTTTGTATAGGTTTGGTTTGTTTAACTACCCCGCCTTTGATCAACATACGCTGATTGGCTTTGTTGCTAATGTTTTTTTAATTCAAGCATATGGTCTACCCATAAAAGGCCTTGATTACCTATCATGGAATACGTCCAGTTGGTCAATAAGCGCAGAGTTTTTTTCATACATTTTGTTCTCATTCATTATTTTATACATACACCGCTTTAAAAGATACGTTAAAATTATTGCCTTTTGCTTGATTTCAATATTATCTTTTTGTATTATTTACTATTTACGAGATGGGGATTTGTCATTAAAATTTGGTATCCCAGGTATTTACAGGTGTAGTTATAGTTTCTTTTTTGGCTGCATTATATGTGAATTTTATTTTCTTATAAACGAGAAGAAATATTTGCGAATACTGAAACCTGTTACTTACTTTGGGACTTTTTCATTACTTGAGTTTGTTTCTTTATCAATTTCATTGTATTCAGTAATGTATTTATCTAATGTTAGTATGCTGACTCCTGTATTGTTTTCGTTAACTATATTAGTATATTCATTTGAGGGCGGATGGGTCTCTCAAAAATTAAACACGCCACTTTTTAAGCAATTAGGCACGCTCTCCTATTCCATTTATATGAACAATGCCTTAATTAAAACTATTTTTGATATAATAATTTTGAGGTTTTTTAAAGTTGATTCTCCTTTGTATGATTTAGCCATAATTCCTTATGTACTTATCCTGTACTATGTATCACGCTTTACTTACAAATATTTTGAAGTAGGATTAAGACGGTATTTAGAGGCACGTACAGTAGGTTTTAAAAGTGTTATGAAATAGGATTACATCATTGACTTTAGCTACGTTAGTTTCAATCATTTTCAAATTTTAATATATTTTGAAAGCATTATGAGAATTTTAAGTGTTCATAACGAGTATTTAATAAGAGGTGGCGAAGAAGAATCTCGTCAAGCTGAAGTGGCCGTTTTGAGACAATACGGTAACGAGGTTTCAGCGTACGTAGAAAACAACTCAAAAGTAGCCAGCATGTCTCATATGCAAGCAGCTTTAAGAACGATGTGGTCTCAAGAGTCATATCGTACAGTTAAACAAATCTTAAAGGCTCAACAACATGATGTAGTTCATGTCCAGAATTTTTTTCCTCTCGTTTCGCCATCTGTTTACTATGCTGCTCAGTCCGAAGGTATTCCAGTAGTACAGGCAGTACGGAACTACCGTTTTCTGTGTGCAAATTCATATCTGTATCGTGACGGTCAGGTTTGTGAACTTTGCTTGAAAAAAACAATAAAGACAGACGCTATTCAGCATAAGTGTTATCGTGATAACCGAGCGGCCAGTACGACGGCAGCTTCTATGCTGCTTTTGCATAGTGTACTCCCCACTTGGAGCCATATTGATAGATTTATAGCCGTCTCTGAATTTGTGAAGCAAAAAATGGTTGAAGGCGGTTTTGCGCATGAAAAAATAGTTGTGAAGCCAAACTTTGTTTATCCCGATCCGGGCGCATCTCAGGAAAAGGAAGATTATATACTTTATGTTGGTCGCCTTCAAAAGGAAAAGGGTGTACAACACCTTTTGGCTGCATTAAAAACTATGAGATCATCCATAAAGTTGAAAATAATAGGTGAGGGACCTCTAATGGATGACGTACTTGACTACACAAAAAATTATAATGTTGAATATCTCGGTAAGAAACCACTCGCTGAGACATACGATATTATTGGAAAGGCAAAAGCATTAATTATCCCTTCACTTTGGCACGAACCGTTTGGACGGGTTGTCGTAGAAGCTTATGCCAAGGGAACTCCTGTTATTGGCTCGCGCATGGGCGGTATTCCTGAATTGATACAGGAGGGAATAACAGGATACACATTCGAGGCTGGAAATGCCGAGGATTTAGCAAACAAGATAGAGCGGATTTATCAAAATCCTTCCTTGACCTTTGAGATGGGTTTAGCGGCACGCGAAATGTATCTTGCGAAATACACACCTAAAACAAATTATAATATGATGATGAAAATATATGGTCAAGTTACTAATAGTATTAGTTGTTAAAATAACTATAGTTTAATAGTAATTAATAAGCAAGCTGGCAATAACTTTCAAGCTTAATTACCCACATCAGACATGGAAAATACGCTTTGTATCAATCTGAAGTTATTTAAGAAAGTTATATATATTATGTGGTAGTGGAGTAGTCTATAAATGGCGCATTACTTTTTTGACCTGCTATCTGAAAAAGAAGATCCAAAAAATCATTTTTATACTTTAATTGATTCACTGCTTAAATGATGGAAACTCTATCCCGAAATTATACAATAGACAAGGTCCGACTATTAGCAAGTTTTTTTGTCGTTACTTTACATGTAAGTTTAACATTATCAAATGAGACTACTGTAGCCTTTATAATGTTATCTTGCCGTTGGGCGGTTCCTTTTTTCTTTATGATAACGGGTTATTTATATCAGAGTAGATTTGAGAAAGATCCTCAGCAGGCATTGAAGAAGAATTGCTTGCGATTAATAAGAATATTTTTGTTTTCTATTATTATCTACTGGCCGCTTGCCTATTTAAGAAATCATGTATTATTTAAATTTCATTATCTATATAATGGCACATTCTATCATCTCTGGTTTTTGTCGTCCATGGTTGGAGGACTAATTGTTTTATATTTTCTTTCATGGTTGCGACTACCTGATAAAGTTATACTATTAATCTGCATATTATTACTCTTGTATGTATTATTTAAAGATTCTTATAGTAATTTATTGTATAGTTCCGGTAAAACTATTTATTCATATTCACATAGTCGGTGGCCCTTATCCATTCCTTTTTTGTTTTTAGGTATGTATATTAGAAAAAAGAAAGATGATCTTAAACCTTATATCAATTGGCCAACGGGGCTGGGGTTGATCGTTGCAGGTCTGATGCTTCAGTTATGTGAAGCATATTTTCTGAATATTCTTACCGGTTATGCAATGGAAAGACACGAATTTCTGATTGGTACATTGGTAACAGCGTTAGGTGTATTTATTAGTGTTCTTGCGATTCCATCGACTGAATCCAAATTCAGTCGATGGGGAGAATCGTATTCACTGTTAATATATTTGTATCACCCTTTAGTAGATGCCTTGGTCGCAACTATTCTTAAGTTTTATGAAATTCAACTATCATTGTCTTTTATTTTTCCAATAGTAGTATTTGCCTTAACTTTACTGTTGGTTATGTTAATAAAGCGATATATACCTGTTATGTTTTCTGTTTTGTGCGGTTCATATATATTGTTTAATGAGCGGTCCTTATCCGGCATAAAACACAGCCGTAGGATATAACCCTGTTTCTTGTTACATGTTGCTTACATACATAAATTTATTTTCTTCATGTATGTATAGAAGAGTTTTTATTATAAACATTTCGGCATAATTATAATTGTAAAAATGAAAGCTATGACAATAGAATTTGTCATAGCTTTCATTTTTACAATTATAATATTTTTTAATTTATACAGTTTTTATTTTCTAATTCCATCCATTAAGCCATAAAACGCTGGCTTCTTGTTGAATTTCTTATCGAATACATTTGGTTGATCAAGTTGTTTTTTATCATTAACTAACCAGCTATCAGCATCGCTAAGACTCCACATTGTAATTCCGTATTGTTGCGCAGCAGGAACTATTTGTTTGTAGGCAGATGCAACGGTTTGATATTTTGCACGCTGAGTGTTTAGTAGTTGCTCAGAGAAGATAATATTTTGATCGTTTTTTGAATTCATAGCAATATCGAGTTCTGATATATGAACTTGAAGGCCAGTGCTACTCAATTGGCGAAGTGAGCTATTAATGCCGCTATCATTTGCATTAAGGTCAATATGCATCTGTGTTCCAATGCCGTGAATAGGTGTACCGCTACGTTTAAAATCGCTGATTAAATTAAGAACGGCTTGCACTTTAGCAGGGTATGCTTCTAAGCTGAAATCATTGTAAAAAAGTAAAGCATCTGGATCAGCCGAGTGTGCCCACTCGAAGCAACGCTTTACAAAGCCCATGTAAGCCGCATCGTTAGGGTATATCTGGCGAAAGGCTGTTTGCCGGATATTGCCAGAGTTGTATTCAAAGATTTCATTAATTACATCCCAACTTTTGATCTTACCTCTATAACGGCTAACAACGGTTTGAATGTGGTTTTTGATAGCTTGCTCAAAAGCTGGGATATTACCCGAAAATTTAGTAGTCCATTCCGGGTTACCCATGTGATAGACTAAGCAGTGTCCGTGCAGACGCATGGGGTTTGACTGCGCCATATTTACCCAGTAGTCTGGCTCAGCAAAGTTAAACTGGCCTTGTACAGGCTCGACATTCATATATGCATGAACTGTTTTTGAATTAAACTGACTTAAAAATAATTGATATGCTTTAGGATTAGTAGTGATAACACGAGAGTTGAAAGCGGCTCCAATTGGGAAAGTAGCAACTGATTTCAGGGTGCTATTGCTGTCAAGTGATATGTTGGTAACTTGATTTGTAACAGCAACGTCTGTATTAATATTATTAGTCATTTCTGCCTTTGGTGCAATCATTGTGTCCTGTGGATTACAGGCAGTCAGAAGGCTAAACACAATTAATGAGACCAAAACGGAGAATAATTTAGAAGTAGAAGTTAGGGAGTTTACTTTCAGAAAATTGAACGACCGTAGCATTTTGGCGAGTTATTTTTGATTCGATGATCAAATCTCGCCTGCTACGACCCCCTGAATCGGCCATTTTCGATGAATGACAGAATTCAGGGTGTTTCCTGACAGGAATCAGTTTTTTTTGGTTCTTATATGGTTTTTTGCTTGTCGCCGGGTTTTAATTTGAATTAATTAACAGTTAAAAGTATCTGTAATTCAGTAGCTTATGGGCAAGATGACTAATAACTAAGCCAGTCGTATTTTGTTTAGCCCGAATCGATAATTGACGAACAACATAGTTTTCAAGAATCAAAATCAGGTACTAAAAACGTTGCTTACCCTATAAACACGATGAAGTTCTGGCTTGCAGTTACTCATCATGTACGTATCAGATTAAATAAGATTTATACTATATGGCTATCAGCAGTCTGTGTGCAAGACTAAAATTTGTTAGTACCGCAGGTTACTCGGCAAAAGAAAAAGGCTGAACAGTATTGTCATAGTATGACACCGGTTCAGCCTTCTGTTTATTACGTGGCAAGTATGTCTATATGCTTGAAGGCCTGATTCGCTGGTTCACTAATTGGCGCAGAACGTAATAAATGTAAAGTGAATTGGTAACCGCATAGCGTTTGATCAACCGTTTTGGCTCCTGTGCCAGCCGGAAACACCATTCAAGACCTGCCTGTTGCATCCATTGGGGAGAACGCTCTTCCTCGCCCACCAGTACCGCCAATGCATTGCCAATACCAAGCATTACCGCCGGAATTCGACCCTGTACGCGTGACATCCACAATTCCTGCTTTGGGCAACCCAACGCTACAAATACCAGACCAGCACCTGAACGGGTTATTTGTGCGATAGTGTCATCATCCTCGTCCGGCGTTGTTGGGCGGAATGGGGGCGATAGCGTACCCGCTATTTCTAAGGCCGGGAAACGTTCCATGCACGTCTTTCTAATACGTTCGAGTAGTTGAGGGGTTGACCCGTAAAAAAACACGGGAACGCCCTCGTCAGCAGCTTGTTGTAGGATCGTGGCCGTAACGTCCATACCGGCAATGCGATCTTGATGCACATCGTAGAGACCACGCATGGCCCATACCAAAGGAACACCGTCGGGTGTGATCCAATCGGCCTGATTAACGGCCTGGGCAATGACGGGATTACGCCGGGCCTCAATAACCATGTGTGCGTTCGCGAAACAAACCATCCGGGGCACTCGCCGATGTGCTTCACGCATAATCCAGTTCTGAACGTCGCTGTATGATCCTACCGAAACGTTCAGGCTTATCAACTTTGCCCGTGGGGTATTAAGTGGATACGTGGTGAATGAACGTGTTTCTTGTACTAGCATAAGTGTAAATTTTACGGTGAAGAATTCTATTACTTATCAGGGAATTGGTGCATTAAATTTTAATACTGCGTTTGCTTCTCGTTGCTGGGGATGAAGGCGGGAATGGCCTTGAACGACACGTCATTCATGCAGTTGAAATGCCCGAGCGGACAGGCATCGTGGCCTATTTTTGAGCAGGGACGACAGCCAAGCGTTGTGTTTTCCACCACTATATGGCGGGTTTTGTAGGGGTACATACCCAACTCAGGTGTTGTGCTTCCCCAGATTGAAACAATGGGCTTTTTGTACGCTGCCGCTATGTGCATCAGGCCTGTATCATGGCTCACAACCACCTGCGCCTGCCTGACCAACGAGGCCGACTGGTTGATAGTCAATAAGCCGCAGGCGTTATAAATCAGGGTGTCGCCCAGGGCAGTCCGGATTATCTCGCCCGTTTCGCGGTCGTGTTCATCGCCCAGCAAAACAACAGGCTGGCCTATTTTCTGGCAGAGGTCAATCATCTTCGCGACGGGCAGTCGCTTGGTGGCGTGTTGCCCGCCCATGGCATACGCTACATAACCGGACTGATGCGCGGGTGGTAACTGGCTGATGAATACGTAATCGTCATCGCCAATAAAATGGTCTAAGCCCTTCCCGTCGTTCGGTATGCCCATCCAGCTTATCGTGTTCATATACCGGTCAACGATATGAACCGGCGGCATGACGTTGGCTTTGAATCGTACGTAGAGCCACTTCCGAAGATTAATTTTATCGACGGTAAACGCCCGCTTTCCCAGCCGGTATTTGATAAGTCGGGTGCGCAGGCTACTGTGCAGGTCAATGACAAAATCATACTGCTCGCTCCGTAGCTCACTTACCAACGCGCTCAGACTGTCATCTAAATAATGACATTTGTCGATGTAGGGATTGTGGGCAATAAGCTCTTCGTACTTACGCTTGGTGCAGTAGTGAATTTCGGCCCCCGTAAAGGCCTGCTTCAGACACCGGACTACGGGTGTTGTCAGAACGATGTCGCCGATGGAGGAGAAGCGAAGGATGAGAATTTTCATTTGCAGTACATTTCTGCCCGGATTTTGAGTGTCCATTCGGGCTTGTCGACTAAATAGTTATCCTGATGCAGGGGCCAGGTTGCGCCACCGTCTGTGCTGGCCCGAAAGTCGTAGTAGTGCCCCACCTGTAATTTATAGGAGGCCGTTATTCGCTGGGTGCGTGTCACCGTTATCAGGTCGTGCCATTTGTTCTGCCCAACGTCGCTGTACTGGGTTTTAATCAGTGATGGCAGCGAAGCCTGATCCAACGTTTTACCGCCGGGGCAGGTGTAATTAAATTCAAGTTTCATGACAGGAGGCACCGGCAACCCCGTTAGGTTGATGGCTACGGGCGTTGGGTCGCAGGTGGTGCCCGGCGCGGACTCCGCAATCAGTCCCCCCTTCGTGCCCTTCCCCCATGCATCGGTCTGATCGTAGACCTGTAGCTTCAATTTGCGGTTTTTCGACTGATTGGCTATCCGAATGAGCGAACCATTATTGGCGTTTGCATAGAAGGTGGCAACCTGTTTGCCGGTCGCCACGTCAATCAGTTTACAGAGGTAGTTTACGTCGACATTGGCCAACTGACTGCTGACTTTGAATATAGGACCTATGGCACAGATCGACTCTGTCCAGCCAACGACATAGGCGGCTGTGCGGGGCGCGGTAGCCCGGTACTCCATCCGCCCCGTTTGCTGATTATGGGCCACCACACCCGGTGTTTCTTCCTGCCAACGGTTGGTGAACTCGTCGTAGCTAAACAGCGGAATCGAATCGCCCGGCTGGGTAGTCCGGCCTGCGTCGACATTGTAAACAAAGGGGCTTAAATCCATTGTCCAGTTCGCTGCCGGCGACAGATCCGTAGCCAACGCATAGGTGTCATTATAAAGCTGTGTCGTTACCGAACCCGCTACCGACACCAAACGTACGGTTCCAGCCGATGGGCCGCCATCCCGACCGGCCACCGCAGACAGGATTCCTCCGCCCGGAATGTAGCTGGTGGCTTCGTCGTTCCGGGCGTCGGTATGAATGACCGCCAGCGTGAGGGTGCCGCCAACGCTGTTTCCATCCCGGTCGGTCAGTTTCGTACCCCCCTGGAGCGTAACCGTTGCGTGGTCGACTTTGCTGTTTGTGTTTTGGGCGGCTGTCGTCACACCAATCGTTGCCGCAACGATCCCATCGGCACTGGCGTTTCCCGTGGTGCGGGCTGCGTTGAGGGTGCGGGGTGGTTTGAGCAGGTTTATCCGACGGATGGAGCGGGTTTGCCGGTCGGCATTTGTCAGCATAAACGGCTGAATGACAGTCAAATAATCAGGGGCTTCGACAACGACGCTGAACCGCAGGGGTTTTTGGGCAGAATACGTAGCGAGCGGTGACGCGGCCACCAGCAAATTGCCATCGCTGTTAATTTTAAAACGCGTCGTGTTAACCGTTGTAACAACTTGAGCAGCATCCGGCCCGGCCATTCTCACCTGATCGTCGGTCGGTAACGGATTGCCTGCCGGATCATAAAACCGACACTCGACCACGCCCTCCTGAATCGGGTCTTTCAGGCCAATCGTTACCCCATCGAGCGGGTTGCGGCAGGCTTCTGCACCGACGCCCAAAACCAGCAGGCTATAAATCAGATAGCGAATATGCATAAGGAGCGAAGGAGCGAAAGAGCGAAAGAGCGAAAGAGCGAAAGAGTGTTGCCGCCATCAGCATTCGGCGTCGGCAGCACTCTTTCACTCTTTCACTCTTTCACCTTTAATTAAGTACGAAAGTGTCAAATTGATACTGGGCAAATACCGGTAGTTCGATAGGTTTCGCTCAACGATGGGTACTTGTTCATCAATGGTTGTTGTTTCCAGAAACCCTTCATAATCAAGGTGTACACTGGGTTTTCCGAGGTAAAACACGCCCATCTCGAAGCCGACACCCAACCGCTTTTTAGGGATACTGCGGCCAAAACCCCAGCCGAGGTAACCAACAACGGGATGCCAGCGAAACCCAAGATTTACCGTTCCGACAGACTCCGGGGTCAACACCAGACCATCAAAATCCAGCTTGTTTTCGGCGGTCAACACGAAGCGCATCTCCGGTTGCCAGGTGTAGCCAACGCCCCCCGTAATGAAAAATGACCCGCGCTGAAACGGATGCCATTTCAGGTTAGCCTGAGCAATGCCAATCGTTAGATCAGGCTTGATTTGTAGGTAGGAATCGGAAGCGGCCCTCACCCGGATGGTTTTCCGATACGCAAAATACTGCCCGCCTACCCGCAGCGTCAGGCGGTTTGGTCCGCTTAGCAGCCGATTGTAAAATATGCCCGGCCCTGTTGTGCCAAGCTGCAAACTGACAGACTGTTTGGATTGACGGTTGGCGACTGAATCGGGCGGAGCGAACGGCGTCGAAAACCCTGCCGTCTGGCCGAACCAGCTACCTAAAATACAAAGGCAAATACGAATCATACCATCGGCCCGTTTTTCACGCTTAAATGTCAGTAAGTATACTATAAATTTACGTTTTGAAGAATTTATATCTTTAATTTGTTTAAAATATTTATTTTGTTAACTAATTATGAAACCCATATTGATGAATAGCCACTGGTAAGGGGGGCATGAGTAGGCGGGTCAGGTTATAAAGAATAACAGCCCACTGCTTTAGTTGTGGGATTGAAAAGAAGTGTGTACATCATGTGGCCGAACCGTTTCAACGGTTTATCCTATCCGAAAACCGTTGAAACGGTTCATGAATAGAGAAATAGAATGTTTAGAACCCACAGCTAAAGCAGTGGGCTGTTACCATCAAAACCGGCTCTGAACCAGACCAAACTTGTTCATCCTGTGTAGTCCAACTACGTATCATTCAATGAGATCTATTCTATTAAGCGGGTTCGTACTGTACGGTTCCATTATGGCATCTGGTCAGGCGATTGAGTCAGCCGGAGAGCGGGAGATAGGGGTAAGCACCCTGTGGGGCCTGTACAAACCGACCCATATTACGCCCGTTTCGACGCAGGCACCGGTGGGCGTGGAGTTGCGCTACGGTCGTTTGCATACAGACCGGCAATCGTGGGAGCAGTGCCAGTGCTTTTTTCGGTCGGGTTTTTTTGTCAACGCCTATTCGTTTCGAAATCCGGTCGTTCTCGGGCAGTCGCTGGGCGGGGGGCTTTTCTTCGAGCCGATTCTTCTACACAGTTTGCGCTGGGAACTGTCCGTTCGTGCGCTGGCGGGCCTGACCTACGTATCGCGCAGCTACGATGCTGTCAAAAATCCCGGCAATGTGGCGTTTGGTACACCCATAAACGGGCTAACCGGCATTAGCCTGAACGCCCGCTACAGCCTGTCTCCACACTGGCGTTTGATTGCCGGATTCGACTACAAACACATCTCGAACGCGGGCGTCCGACTACCCAATCAGGGGTTAAATATTCCGGCACTATCGGTTGGTATTCAGCACACTACGGCCCCGGCTACGTTACCGGATGCGCATGACTGGAGAAGCAATCAGGTGGGGAAACGGTGGCTGTTTCGTATGCTGGCTCTGGCGTCGGTAAAAGTGATGGAAGCGGTCGATCAGGCACCGGAGCGGGGGTATCCCATTTATGGACTGAACCTGATTGGCGGGTATCACCTGACCCGAACGCATGTGCTGTCGGGCGGTATCGAACTGCTCGATGATCACTTTTTTAAGGAGCAAATTCACCACTGGACGGGCCGGTATCAACCCTACCGGCAGGGGACGCTCCTGGCGGGCTATGAATTCTGGCAGGGCCACTTTTCGTTTACCGCCCACATGGGCTGGAATGTTGTGCGCCCACTCTGGTATAAACCCGCTACCTACCAGAAGTATGGACTATTGTACCGGCTTGGCAATGGCTTCACAACAGGCATTGCGGTGAAAACCTACGGCGACAATACCAAAAATTTTCAAGCCGTTGCGGGCATGACGTTTTAGTTATCAGGCAGAATCACAGCACATGAGCGCAGTTGAGCATGGTCTCAGACTATGCTCTGGCGTTATCCGCCGGGCCGACGCTTCGGTCTCTGACCGGCGTTAATGATTCGCCGGTCAGAGACCGGATAACACACCAACGAAGTTCAAACTTCGCTGAACGTCGGGTTTCTTAGAATACGCTCTTTGGCTTAAATAATGTTTACTTTTGATAAGTATTTTATACTTTAACGATATTCTATAGTAGCTTTATGGTAATAGTTTAAATCATTAGTTTATTTTTAGTAAGATTGCTAAATACTGTACGTATAGTCTGAATCATTCATCAAATAGGCTTGCTCTGAAGTAATCTGCTGCTTCGGGGCTATCAATCGCTTTGACTTTATGGTCAATCAACTACGCTTTTCCTGCTTTATTATCTGTTTCCTGTCCGCTCAAACACTGTTCGGGCAGGCCATTCCTAACCAGTTAGTTGCCCGGCAAACCGTTATGGCTGAGGTTGGCGGATTCGGTTCATCGGCCACGCAAACGCCGTTCTGGTTTCGCTCGCGGCAGTATGGGATTGTGCCGCTAAAAGGACCGGCGGGTATTGTTCGGGTCGGTTTTTCAAGACAGTTCGGCGATTTTCAGAACCCCCGGAAAATACACGCCCAGATAGCCGTTGAGGGCGTTGCGAATGTGGGCAGCAGTTCGCGCCTTATTCTCCCGGTGGCGCATGTCAGCTTGCTGTCAAGGCATTTTGAACTGTATGCGGGCCGTAAGCGGGAGGTGTTTGGTTTGGTCGATACGCTGCTGTCGTCGGGGTCGTATGCGTGGTCGGGGAATGCGCTGCCGCTGTATAAAATTCAGTTTGGCACGCGGGGTTATGTGCCTTTGGGCTTCACAAACGGCATTGTTGCGGTAAACGGAATGTATGCGCACGGTTGGTTTAGCAATACGGATTCTATTCAGAACTCGTTTCTGCACCAAAAAGCCCTGTTCGTGCGGGTCAGTCTTTTCCGTAATCGGGTACGACTGTATGGCGGTCTGACCCACCATGCACAGTGGGGCGGCTCCTCGACTAAATACAAGAGTGGCATAACGGTGAACGGGAAAATTCCGAGTTCGCTCGATACGTATAAAGATATTATTCTGGTCAGGCAACCGCCCAACGACCCGACCCAATACAGCGGTATCGATTTGGCCAATCAGGCGGGTAACCATCTGGGTTCCATTGATGTAGCTATGGAAGTCGATGCCGGTCAGTCCAACTGGTTTCTCTATTACCAGCATCCGTTTGAAGATAGATCAGGAGCGGCTTTTCAGAATATGCCGGATGGCCTGTACGGTATTCGCTGGAAAAACGGGCGCACAGATACCCAAACTGGGTTTCGCCTGATGCGGGTAACCGCCGAATTCCTGACCACCCTTAACCAGACTGACTTTAACTTTGAAATCGGCAGTCGCCTGTATAACGGAGCCGACGATTATTTCAACAATTACCAGTATCTCGATGGCTGGACACACCGGCAACGGATTATTGGCACGCCCTTTTTAACCCGCTGGCTCGACTCCCGCGAGGATTTACATGACCTGAAAGGCGGCTACAAAGATCATGGACCGATGGCGATCAGCAACAATCGGGTGCAGGTCAGTCATTTGGGTTTGTTGGGGGCGTGGCCTTCGGGTACGCAACTGAAAGCCCTGCTTTCGTACAGCCGAAACTTCGGACGGCCCATCACCAGCGATCCACGAATTCCGTTGTCGCAATTTTCGGGCATGGCCGAGCTATCGCTGCCGGTTCGATGGCTGGGTGGTACGCAGCTAAACATGGCGGTCGCACTCGATCAGGGGCAGTGGCTGACCAATAACACGGGCGGCTGGGTAAGTCTGCGAAAAACAATTCAGAAACCGTGAGTGATCACGCAGAATTAGTTAACCACAGAGGCACAGAGAGCACTGAGAGAACACAACCGCATTTAATTACCTAACGAGATCGAATGGAACTGATTACACCCATTGCCCCGCCGTCCATCCGGTCTAAAATCCAGTGGTGGCCGCTACTTCTGAGTGCAGGGTTAGTCGTCGTACTGGTGTCTCATCTGGGTTATATGCCGCTCGATACGGGCGATGAGGCTCGTCGGGCATTGGTGTCGCTGGAGATGATGCTCTCCGGCGACTACATTACGCCCACGCTCTACGGCGAACGCTATTTTAACAAGCCACCCCTCTATAACTGGCTGATTATTAGCTCCTACTGGCTCTTTGGTAACTACTCGTCGTTTGCGTTGCGGTTCCCAATGATCGTCTCGTTGCTGGGATTGGGGTTAGCTATGTTTGGGTTTATTCGCAAACAAATCAACCCGACGGTTGCCTGGGCTGCTGCCCTGATGACGTTAACGAGCGGGCGGGTATTGATCTATGATTCGACGCTGGGGTTAATTGAAATCACCTTCTCATTGGTGACCTACACGGCCATGATGCTGGTGTTTTATTACGACCGAAAGCGGGCGTACTGGCTGCTTTACCTCAGCACGTACCTGCTTACGGCGGTCGGTTTTTTGCTGAAAGGCCTGCCACCGCTGGCGTTTCAGGCACTAACCTTGCTGGGCTGGTTTATCTACACCCGTCGGTTTCGGCTGCTGTTTCACCCGGCTCACTTCGTTGGCATTGGGCTGTTCGTGCTTATCACGGGGAGTTATTACTGGGCCTACTTCAGCCGAAACGCCATTCCGTTTCAGGATGTAGCGGGCGTTTTGTTCAGCGAGAGTGCCAAGCGAACAGGGCTGCAATTTGGCTGGGGTGCCACGCTCCTGCATCTTGTTACGTTCCCGTTCGAACTGACATTTCACTTCGTTCCCTACACGCTGTTGCTGGTGTTGCTGATGCGCCGGGGCATTCGGAAAATTCTGAATAAAAACCCCTTTGTTGCGTTCAACGCGCTGACATTCAGCCTCACGGTGCTCATTTACTGGCTATCTCCGCAGGTGTATGGCCGCTACCTGATCGGGCTGGTTCCGCTGTTGTTTACTGTACTGGCTTACCTCTATTATGAACAGACCGACCCGGCAGATCGTGGCCGCTGGTGGGTCGAGCATATCTGGTTGGTTGCCACAATTATTGTCGGACTGGGTGCCTGGACAGCCCTGTTCTACCCAACGACCCGCGTTTTGCCCGGTGCATTCTGGAAAACGGCACTTACATCGGGGCTGCTTCTCGGTTTGGCCTGGGGCATGGTGCGCTTCTCGTCAAACCGACTTAGCTTAATGATTGCGGCCCTGATTGTAGTTCGGATGGGGTTCAACTGGCTCGTTTTGCCGGGCCGTGCCGACAAACGTGCGTTCTATCAGGCCAGTGCTGCGCAGGCCGCGCGGCTGACATTGGGCCATCGGCTCTACGGCTATAAAACAACGCTGGGCGATGGTCCGGCTACCGATGTCAGTGCGTTTCACCTGACCGCCGTGCGGGGCGAAATTCTGCGAAAAACAAACCGGAAATTACCGGGTGCGCTGTACATCGCGGACTCGGTCACGCTGGCCAATGAACGGTATACGACCCTCGGGCGAATGGTGCTGTTCGACCGGCATCCGGCGTCTATTGTTCAATTTAAATAGTACTTGATGTTACGCCACACCGGGTTAAAACCCGGCGCAAGTGATCGTATTCAATGCATTGCGCCGGGTTTTAACCCGGTGTGGCGTAACATCAGGTGATAAGTGGTAAGTCTGTTGTAATTTTCTTGCTATCAGTTAGTTAGGTCGCCTACAAACAAAATTACATTACGCTAATTAGTCATCAAATGACAATACTAATCACGGGTGGGGCGGGGTTTATCGGTCATACACTGGCCCGCCATTTACTGGCCCAGGGGCATACGCTGCTGCTGCTCGATAATTTTAACCGTAGCTACGACCCGGCTATAAAATGGCAGCATATCCAGACTCTCCGGCACTTGCCCAACTGGTCGCTCTATCAGGGCGATATCCGTGATTCGGGGCTGTTACAGCAGATTTTTTATACGCATTCGGTCGATTGTGTTGTCCATTTGGCGGGTCTGGCCGGGGTTCGTGCCTCGCTTCAGGACCCAACGGCGTACTACGATCATAATGTAAATGGCACTGCCGTGCTGTTGGATGCCATGCGGGTGAATACTGTAAAAAAACTGGTATTTGCCTCATCGTCATCGGTTTACGGCGTTCGGTCGGGGGGTGTATTGCAGGAAACGGATGGTGCTGAGGAATCGGTTTCGCCCTACGCACTGTCGAAGCGGGCCGCCGAACGGTTGTGTCAGAAACACCATCATCTCTACGGATTGCAGGTTTTCTGTCTGCGTTTATTTACGGTGTATGGCCCACAGCAACGACCCGATATGGCCATCGCCCGGTTCATTCACCAACTGTATACGGGGCAGCCAATTTGTCTTTTTGGCGACGGGCAAAGCCAGCGCGACTACACCTACGTGGATGATGTTGTGGCAGGCATTACGGGGGCAATTGACCGGGTGAAGGGCTTCGAGATCATCAATCTGGGCAGCGCGAAGCCGGTTACCCTGTTGGACCTGATTGCAACGCTCGAACAACTGACCAAACGACGTGTTCCCCTCGAATGGCTGACCGACCAGCCGGGCGATGTTCCGTACACCCACGCGGCCATTGCGAAGGCCCGTCAGTTGCTGAATTACCGACCGAACACCGACCTCAAGGAAGGCCTGCGCCGAATGGTGAGCAGCTACCAGCAAACGCACACGCCAATCGTCGAGTAACCCGAATGCTATGGACCATCCTTATGTATCCGTTGTTGTGTGCGTCTATAACGAAGCCGGAAACAGTCAGCCGCTGATTCAGCAGATCGACTCGGCTCTGCAATCCGTTGATTACGAGATTATTTACGTCAACGACGGCTCCACCGACCGAACCCTTTCGGAGTTGCTGTCGATTCGCCACGACCGGCTGACCATACTCGATTTACAGAAAAATTACGGGCAAAGTGCGGCCCTTGCTGCGGGCATCAGCGCGGCACGCGGAACGTTTATCGCCACGATGGACGGCGACCAGCAGAACGACCCGCTCGACATTATTCCGATGATTCGGCTGGCCGAAAAACAGGATGTCGATCTGGTTGTCGGGTATCGGGAAAACCGGCAGGACAACACCCTACTGCGTCGATGGCCGAGTCAGTTAGCCAACGCGCTTATCCGGCAAACGGCGGGCCTGAACATTAGGGACAATGGCTGTGCGCTTAAAGTGTTCCGGGCCGGGGTTGCCAAACGAATTGGCCTATACGGCGAATTACACCGGTTTATCGCCATACTCGCCTACCTCGACGGTGCCCGCATTGCCCAATTACCCGTTCGCCATCACCCGCGCCGGATTGGTCAGTCGAAATACGGTTTAGGGCGCACGGGACGGGTTTTGAGCGATCTGCTTTTCCTGCTATTCGTCAAACGCTACCTGCACCGGCCCATGCACCTGTTCGGTGGGTTAGGGATGCTGATTCTGGTATGCGGCTTTTTCCTGACGATGCGGTTTTTATGGTTTACCGATCCTGTCGTCAATGGCCTCGACCGATTTGCTTTGGGCATGATCTGGCTATTTGCCGGACTGCAATTTCTGGCGTTCGGACTTGTGCTTGAGCTTCAAATGCGAACGTATTATGAATCGCAGCGCAAGAAAAACTACATCATCCGGCGTACCTACCGAGCCTCGGTCTTGAGCGAGTCGGTGTTAGGGTAGGGAGTTGTCTACTGTTGGTATTAATGACTGCGGCTATTTCTTAGATTCTGACACTCATCGCACACCAGTTCCCTAACGCAATGGTAACCCGTCTATAAAGCTACTCATACAGAACTGGTGACGAACTTGATGGGCCATACGGGGACTGCCACGATGGGCCGTTAGCTGTATATACAGCTAATATGATAATATTTAAAGAACTTTTATTAGATAGTTAAACAGTATAATTTATTGCAGATACATAAACCCACATTATGTTTCATATTTAAATAGAAGTGAAACATTAGAAATCAACCAATAAAAATGGTAAACCAGCTCTATAGTTGTTACCTACGGAGCTAGTTTATTAATTAATTAATATAAATTTTCATATAAAAAGTTTAACCATATTGACTATACCTGATTTTACCGGCAATATTTACAAAAAAAGTCCCGCGACAGTTTGGCGACCAGTGCGGGACTTTCAAGCAGTTTAATGTTTAATCACTAAACAGTATAAAGTTATGAAAAAATTATCTTCTTTACTTAGGTCAGGCTTATGGAGTAGGTTATTCTGGATCTGTTTGTTAATTGTAATTAGTTTCGCTCGATGCGAACGGGAAAAAGCAACGCAAGTGCCTCCCGGTCAGCATGATCCGTTTGAAATAAGCGTTGCTTTTGCCAAAAAAATAGCCGTGGTTAATTACTCATTTACCGAATCGACCAAAGTAGGAAAAAGTGCATCGACTGCTCGGACTTCAGTGGCAGTTCCTACAGTTGAGACGGTTGAGACATTAACGAATGAAGGATATGATGTTATACATATTATCAATTATAAGGATAATAAAGGGTGGGCAATAATTTCAGCCGATCGACGTGTGGTTCCGGTACTTGCCTATCTAATAGTGGCAAGTTTGATGTTAAAACAATCAAAGCTGGCGTATCTGACTGGATAGCTTTGGTCAAAGATCAATTTCAACGGGTAAGAAGTTCTCTGAAAGAGCCAGATCCTGCTGTTGACAGACTTTGGATAAGGTATGAAAAAATGTTAAATACCGGTGGACGACTGTCAAGTGGTTGCGAATCCAGCGTTTGCAATCCACAGATAAAGCAGTGTCCGACAAATTATACTTTCTCAACAGGTAGAATGATATGCGATGCTAATGGAAGTTATCCAGGAGCACAATGGGCTCAGACTAATGGTTATGCCTATTATTCACAATTTGGTACCTGTACTAGTTGTGGAAGACAGCTTGCAGGTTGCGGCCCCGTTGCGCTTGCACAGTACTTACGGTACTATAGCAAACAAATCGCCACTAAACCTGCCGTCAATTATTCATCAATGCCTCAACTTATTAATAGCACCTGTAGTAGCATGATTTACGGCGAGGACCAAATTGCTACCTTAATTGGGTATTGTGGGGATATAACAAATGCAACTTATAGTAGTTCGCCCTGTGAAACATCTATTTATGATAGTGATTTGACACAGGGTCTTTCTACGGCTGGTTGCTCAAATACAGGGACAAAAGTGGATTTTTACTCTAACCTCACCAATGTTAAGTACGAATTGACTGGTTTTCATCCCCTATTCATTACTGGGCGTAAAGCAGGAAGTTTAAACGGGCATATATGGTTAATGGATGGATACACTGAGAACCACTATTATGACTTAGATTGCTGCCAAGCAAATGGTTACGGAAATTGTGTTGAATCTGGAACTGTATATTATAGTTTAAATTGGGGGTGGGGTCCTTTTGGGGAAAATGGATAGTACACATTGCATAATTTTTCTGGTGCGAATGGACTATATGACGCTGGTATGAAAGTATGGTTAGGAACAAGACCTTAAATGTTAGTTAGGGTCGAAAACAAATGAAGCTATGAAGATATCTAACATACCTTATTGGAGGCTTAATTACCTTTTCTTTCTTTTAATTTCCATGTCTGGTTGTCATCAAGACCCAACCCTGCCTTTAGCTTCATATTTAGGGGGGCGTTATGAATGGACAAAAACAACTACTCCTACTCGAACGATTACGCCTGGTACGGCTGGTTATCATGAGGATCTAACATTGTATAACGATTCTAAAGGCCAATACATTGCTTTTTTTCGAGCTGATACCTTATTCTACCTGGGTGATGTATCAGGCACTCCCACTGAGAGCGACAGTAAAGGGAGCGCACTTTTATACGCTGTAAGAAGCTCAGGCAATACAGCGTATATTAAAATTTATCTTTCATTTAATGCTGATAATAGCGTTGAATTAATTTCGACCAGCAGAGTTATGACAACTTATACAGGGAGTGCTGATACAGTCCGGTCGTTTTATCAAAAAACGAACTTAGAGCCTCGTAAAAGGTAGATCTTGATATGTTTGTATAAGCCTAATCCTGAAGGGAATTGGGATTGTTCTCTAAACATGGGTTATGAGAATCGCTTTGGTAGTTACTATTTGTTGTTTAATCAGCGGTTTATCTGCTCTTGTGCAATATTCGCTCATAGAACGCCGATTTAAGGCTATCTATAATGAGGCATTTGGTAAAAAAGTTTTCAGGATCAAAATGCAAGCTTAAGGAAGTAACAGCGATTCATTGCGTAATGGCTGTGCGCGAAGCAGTTCGTATTCGGGGAGCGTAAAGAAGGAGCCGAGGGCGGGCAGGTCGGCGGGGCGATGCATGTCGCTGCCGATGAAATCAACCCAGTTGTTTTTGAGGATGCGCTGCGCCTGAACACGGACTTTGCTACCGTAACGCCCAGTCACCGAAAGCCAGTTAAGCTGAAATAAACACCCAACCTCACGCAGTCGGGCGAGGGCGGCTTCGTCGGTGTGGTAGTACGTGTAGCGTTCGGGATGGGCCAGCACGGGGGTGTAGCCGCGCGTTTGAATGCGGAATAAAATATCCTCGACCTGTTGGGGTGGGGCTGCCCAGCCAGTTTCAATAAGTACGTACTTCTCGGTGCCGAACGTGAGCAAATCGTCGTTGGCCAGCAGGCCCGGAAAAAACTCATCGAGCATGTATTCAGCCGCTACCTCGATGCGAATGGGTAGACCGTTTTCGTCGGCAAGTGCTTGTAAATCAAGCTGTCCCTGTCGCAGGGTGTCGGATGAATTCGGAAACCAGTCGCGGCTGACGTGGGGCGTGGTAATGACTCGCTGAATGCCCCAGGCGGCTAATTGCTGTAAACATTCCAGTGTTTGCTCAGGCTCCGCTACACCGTCGTCAACGCCGGGGAGCAAATGCGAATGCATATCGACGCGCCAAAAACAAGCGTCGTCTGTTGCTTTCAGGTCGTTGTCTGAATTCGGTATAAACCGATTTTTAAATCGTTCCCAGGCGTTCATAAATGAGTAATCTTGCCAAATTTACAAAATCGCCCGGCTAACAAAAAACGCGGCAACGTTCGCTCCGGCAGAACCGCCCCTCATTCACTCTATTCAGTCACAATGATCGTTTCTTTCGTATCCGGCGAAACAATCCGCTCTATCTTCCCGACTAAAAAGATGTACGAACACGCACCGAGCAGGCCCAGCGCACCGATAAAGACGAGTGCCGGTTTAAAATTACCGCCTTGGGCAATGTAGCCAATGACAATGGGCACGACGATGGACGCCAGATTTCCCATGAAGTTAAATACGCCCCCGGTGAGTCCGATTAAGTGTTTCGGCGATAAAAGGGAGACAAATACCCATGAAATCAGCGCCATGCCTGCTCCGAAAAACGCCAGCGACAGAAAGAAAATAACCCAGGCCTCGTCATTGGTGTAGTTTGGTCCAACAATGCTGATGGCAATCAGCAGGCCAATAATGATCGGTGTCTTACGGGCTTTACTCACCGACCAGCCCCGCCTGACTAAACTATCTGAAATAAAGCCAGACAGGAGTAGACCGGCGCAGGCCGCCAAAAACGGAATCGACGCCAGATAGCCCGATTTAACAAAGTCCATGCCCCGGTATTTGACCAAATACGTCGGGAACCAGGTCAGGAAAAACCACAGGATGGCATTCATGGAAAACTGACCGATGTACACCCCCCACAAGGTCCGGCTGGAGAACACTTGTTTGAGGTTGCTCCATTTCCATACTGACGTCTGATTCGGGTCAGCTTTTCGGCCCCGAATCAGTCCGCCCCCTTCTTCGATATAGTCTAACTCAGCCTGGTTTACGCCTGTATGGTCTGATGGGTCGCGGTAAAAAACGTACCACACAACGCCCCATAACAAGCCGACTAAGCCGGTGCCGATAAACAATCCCTGCCACCCGAAATGGACTTGAACGTTTGTCAGAACGGGGGTCAAAAACGCCAGCCCAATGAACTGCCCCGACACGTAAAGGGCAATGGACGACGCCCGCTCCTGTTCGGGGAACCAGCTCGTTACAATCCGATTGTTGATGGGGTAGGAGGGTGCTTCAAACGCACCCGTTGCCAGACGAAGCGCGAACAGAGTCGCGAAGCCGCGCACAAAACCCTGACACAACGTCGCTATTGACCACGTTATCAGGCAGAACGCGTATAAAATGCGCGGCCCGAACCGGTCGGCAATGAGTCCGCCCGGAATTTGCAGGAGCGCGTACGTCCAGCCAAACGCGGAAAATATCAGGCCCAACTGCACCGACGACAGGTTCAGGTCTTCGCTAAGCATGGCCCCGGCTACCGAGATATTGCTGCGGTCGAGGTAGTTGATAACGACATTGACAAAGACGAGGGCTAACATCCCGTAACGTACCCGGCTTCGTTGATTTGTGGCGTGTTCCATTATGGTGGTCAAGGGTTGTCAGGATTGGTCAGGAATTGTCAAGTGGTTGTCAAATAGATATGAAAGGTTACACCGGGCTGAAGCCCGGTGCAAGTCATTTGGTTTTATCACTTGCACCGGGTTTTAACCCGGTGCATTCCTGACACTAATCAATTATCGGGCCGTCCAGCCGCCATCGACGGTCAGCATGGAGCCTACCATATAAGTCGCGGCATCGCTGGCTAAGAAAATGGCGGCTCCCTGAATTTCCCGCAGTTCGCCCCAGCGTCCCAGCGCGGTAGCCCCAACTACAAACTTTTTACCTTCGTCCGTATCGGCGATCGGTACATTCATATCAGTTAGAAAAGGCCCCGGACAGATGGCGTTGACGTTGATGTGGAACGGGGCAAGTTCTAACGCCAGGGCGCGGGTCATCTGCACAACGGCCCCTTTGCTCGACGTATAAGGCGTTCGATTCGCCAGCCCAACGAGTCCTAATGTGCTGGCTAAATTGATAATACTGCCGCGTTTGGCCTCTTTCATGAAGGGCGTAACGGCGCGGCAGCATAGCCAGGTGCCGGTTACGTTCACTTCCATCACCTTGCTGAAATCGGCGGGGGTAACTTCGTCGATGGCCCCCCGGATGTTGATACCGGCACTATTAATCAGGATGTCGATCTGCCCGAAAGCGGCTATCGCTGCCCGCGCCATCGCTTCGGTTTGTTCGGCGTTTGTAATGTCGGCGGAGAAGGCAATGGCCTGTGTACCATAGGTTTCGCTAATCTCGTTGGCGGCCTGTTCGCCTTCATCGGCGTTTCGGTTGACGAGCATAACCCGCGCACCCGCCGATGCCAGTCCAGCCGCCATGGCCAGTCCAAGCCCTTTGGAGCCGCCGGTAATGATGGCTGCTTTTCCGGTAAGGTCAAACTGTTTAATACCGGGTAATGGTTGATTTGTCATGTAAAGAATTATAGGTGCGTAGGTTGTAAAAGTTGGGTTATCAAGCCCGTTTTCAGGCAGGTTAATCAGCCCACCGCTTTAGCTGTGGGTTTCAGCCATTACGATTCTCTGTTGATAACCGTTTTAACGGTTTTAGAAAGTACAAACCGTTAAAACGGTTCGATAGCTAACGCCCCTTCTCCCCTGATCCCACAGCTAAAGCAGTGGGCTGTTGGTTTTATATCTTTTGTGCGACAAAAAATTTTAGGTAAGCCCTAACATTTGTTTGCTGTAAGCCAGACAGGAAACGATGTTTTCCTCTTCCGTTGCCAGCCGGTTTTCGGCATTTAACTGAGTAACTTTAGGAAGTGCGGTTTTGGATTTCTGCTGCCGAACCATCCGAAGCGTTTGAGCCAGTTCGGTGCCCGGCAGGTCAGAAAATGTGGCCCAATAGTCATTCGTCAGGCACGGAATTTCCAGCGGGTCGCGGGTAATCATCTCCAGATTGAATGTAACATCCGGGTTCTTCTGTCGACAAATAGCAACCATTTTCGGGAGGTCGAGAATGCCTTTTCCCAGCGGCACCTCCGACAGCAGAAATCCGTTGGCATACTCCTCAACGCCCATGTCTTTTATGTGGGTCGTGAATGCATACGGTGCCAGCGTTTGCACAACATGCGTAGGCTCTTCCAGCAGAGAAATGTTATTGCCGAAGTCGATAGTCGCACCAATCCACTCACTACTAAGCTGTTGCAGCATAGCCGCCAGTTCTTTTGCCCGCCAGTCTTTGTGGTTTTCGACGGCTAACCGGACTCTATGCTTCCGCAGAATCGGCTCGGCCAACTGGAGCGACGCCAGCGCGTTTTTCTTCAATTCCTGAAAGGCTTCGGCAGAATGATAGGTTTCATAGCGTCGTCCGCTCGAACAAACGGTACGCAAAACGGTGGCACCGGCTTCTTTTGCCCGGCTGATTTCCTGCTCGAAGCGGGCCACATCGTCCGCCGTTTTGGGGACGCCAATGGACCCTTCCAGATACATACCCAGCGACTCCCGTTTGTTGCGGACTTTCCCGGCAAAGTCGGTTGTCCAGTTTTTTACTTCGATCTGTATGCCACCCGCCCCGAGTTTATGGCATCGTTCGAGGAAGTCGACTGCTGTGGCAAAGGCAGGATATTTCTGACTGTCCGTTTTCGGATTCCAGCGACTCGTGTAGGAATAGGAAACAATTCCCATGCGTCCGATTTTTGCAAAATCAGGCAATTGGGGAATGCTGAGGGCCAGCGTGCCCAGCGCAGCGCGTTGTATAAAATCCCGTCTGTCAATCATCGGTACTATGGTCAAGTATCTGTTTGTGAGAAGGTTACCCCACCCCAACCCTTCCCCTGAAAACAGGGGAGGGGTGAGGACTCGGTGTTTTTAGCCCCTCCCCTTATTTCAAGGGGAGGGGTTGGGGTGGGGTCACTGCCCTGATTCAGCTTTCTTCTCCGCCACAAACTCGTTCAGTTCTTTCGCTGTCCAGGGCATCACACGGCCCTGCGACGTAATGCGTGTCATGCCCACAACCCGCTTGCCAATTGGTCCCGCGTTGTTGCCCCATTCGTTGCGGATATACATCAGGATGGACGTAATGGCGGCATCGTCCATGGTCGAGTGGGCAGGCATCACGGGCAAAATGTCCGGTGCATTATACACCTTTCCGGCCACATTGACCGGTCCTTCCATACCGTGTAACAGAATGAGTGCCAGCCGTTTCTCGTCGCCCAGCACCCAGTCCGATTTGATAAGAGGTGGTGCAAATCGCTTTAGTCCGGCTCCGTCTGTGCCGTGGCAACCCGAGCAGGTACTTAGATAATGCTGCCGACCCGAAGCGAACAGTTTTTGTTCATCGGGGCTTAGCAGGCTCTTTTTCTGGGCAGTAGCCTGGTCGATAACATGACCCGGCCACTCGAACAGAGCCACTAATGACTGTAGCCGGGCCGGTTCGATGGGGCTGTTGGGCCGGGTGAGAATAGCCGGTGCCGAGGTTAGTTTGACAGGTTTCGTTTTGCCGTCGCTGCCGCCAATGGACAGGCCGGTAAGGATCGCTTTTTCCTGCCAGTTCAGCGGGGTTTTAGCTTTGTCGAGTTTCGCTAACAGAGCCGATAGTTCGACGGGGTCCCGCTTTTTAATCAGGGCACTTGTCAGCATCTCCATGAAAATTTCTTTGGCCGGTTCGGGCGTTTTCCAGCGTGGCGATGCCATCAGCCGTTGCAGAAACGTGAATTCCTGATTCTGAAGACTGCTCATCACGGCATCCCGAATCAGTGCCTGCGAACCCTGCCGCTCCACAATGCCCGCCAGCAGCGGATGCCCCACAGCCGGGTCGAGAACGCCTGCCGTAAATGCCATCTGAAGCACCTGCTCGACAGGGGCCGTTTGCCAGGTGTTCAATAATTTCTCGCCAAGTTTGGCGCGAACGGCTTTATCTGTTTTGGCGATTGGTTCAAGCAGGCGCAGGGCGGTGGTGCTGACCAGCGGATTTGGGTCCGTGAGCAGGGCGAAAAGATGGGTAGAGTTGCTCATTTTCAGGCCTTCCAGTGTCCAGAGCGCATGAAACCGGCCCAACGGGTTTGTGCCTCTCAGGGCTACATCCGTCAACGCCTGCCGAACGCTTAGGTCGTTGTGCTCAACCAATAACCGCTGGGCCATGTCTCGGTGCCAGCCGTCGGGGCTTGACAGTTGGGCAACCAGCTCGCCGGGCGACGCATTCGAGAGTTTCGTTGGTGTTGCCGCTTTCCAGTTCTGCGGAACAACCCGCCAGATACGCCCCCGGTTGATGGGCGCAGCAAGGCTGCGGGAAACGGTCTGATCTTTTAAATACGGAGTAACATACGCACTGTGCTGAATAAGACCCCGATACATATCAGCGATGTAGAGTGCCCCATCGGGACCCGTTGCCATGTGAACCGGCCTGAATCGCTCGTCGGTCGAAGCCAGAAATTCCGTTCCGGGATGCGGGTCATACGCCGAAAGCAACAGCCCTTTCTCCTCTACTACATTTCGCTTGATTAAATTTCCGGCTGGTTCGCACACGAATACGTTGCCGTAATAAGCTGACGGAAAGGCTGTTCCGCGATAGGAGAGGGGAGAGCAGGCGGCTGTGAACTCCAGTAAGCGACCATCTTTGTCTAATGTGCCGGGGATGTAACCGCGATTGACCGCCGGATTGGGCCGGATGGGATACACCCGCCGGTCGATGGTTAGGCCGTGGTCGATGCCGGTTGTAGGCGTATGGTTTTTGTTGCGCGACAGGTAGTTGGGCGGCACCAGATCGGCGTGAAGCTGCGACCAGTTGTAATTATAGAGCAATCGGCCTTTGTCGTCGTGGCTGATGCCCCACTGCCCCCGAAATTCGGTGCTGTCACGTTGCCATTGGTCATTCACCAACCGGTATCGGAAGCGCGATTTGGCGTTATAATACCAGTTGTCCATGCTTCGCCAGAGTCCGTTTCCGGCGTGTTCGGGCAGGGCTTTTCCGGCATAGTCCCGGTCAATCAGGGTTTTGGAGTCGGCTTTCAGATCGCCATTTGTGTCTTTTGTAAGCCATAACGCACCGCTTTCAACAACCAATGCACCACCCGGAACGAGGGCTAACGCTCTGGGCATCACTAAACTATCGAGGTAAACGTGACTCACGTCCATCTGACCGTCGCCGTTGGTATCTTCCAGTACGGACACGCGTCCAACGGGTTTATCTTCGCCGGTTCCCTCCACGTTGGGCATGAATCCCCGCATCTCCACCACCCACAGCCGACCGTCTTCGTCAAACGTGATAACGACCGGGTCTTGTACCATCGGCTCGGCGGCTACAAGCTGCACCTGTAGGCCGGGTTCGGTCTGGAACATGGCTAACTCTTCGGCGGGCGTTCGGGCGGGCGATGGGCCATCGTCCGATAAACTGCCGAATTTACCTTTGAAACTTACCAGACAAAACAGGCCGGTAGCCAGTAAACCAGTATATAAAGTAGGCTTAAACATGAGAGGATCGTTATGTTTTACCCGAATCAGAATAAATGGCGATAGACGAAGTATACAGGTATACCCGAATAAAGCCGGTTATGTTTAGAAAATACTACTACTGCTTCTTTGAATTTTACAACGAATAAAAAGGGGGTTTGTGTTCATTGGCAAGCGTCATAATCGGACGAAGCCATCAGTATATCCCGGTTCGCTGCGCTTTACGTAGGATGAGGTGTGGTAGAGATGTCATCTTTAGCGTATCAACATAGAAAAGATGACATCTCTACCACACCATTTATAACTTGTTTCTATATGACAAACCGATTTGCGAATCAAACCGCCATTGTTACGGGTGGAGCGTCCGGCATTGGGAAAGGTATTGCCAGACGAATCGCGTCGGAAGGGGCAGCGGTAGCTTTGTTCGACATCGACGAAGCGTTGCTCCACCAGACCGTAACCGAACTGACCGGGCTGGGATACGCCGTGACGGGCCACATTGTCGATATTTCGGAAGAAACCGCCGTTGAACGGGCCATACAAACGGTTGCGGAACAGGCTGGCCGATTAGATATTATGGTTAACTCGGCGGGTATCGTTGGCCCGACCAGCACCAAAATTACCGACTACGCCGTTGCCGAGTACGATCGGATTTACCGCATCAATCTGCGTGGGGCGTTCCTGATGACAAAATGCGCCATCAAGGTTATGGAAAAGGCGAATTACGGCCGGATTCTGCACTTAGCGTCGATTGCCGGCAAGGAAGGAAACCCGTTTATGACCGGCTATTCGTCGATGAAAGCGGGCGTTATCGGGTTGGTAAAAGGCGTTGGGAAAGAGTATGCCGAAACGGGCATTACCGTAAATGGACTGGCTCCGGCGGTTATTAAAACGGCGTTGAATGAACACACAGCCCCTGAACAATTAGCGTACATGACGGCCAAAATTCCGATGAAGCGGTTGGGCACGGTAGAGGAAGTAGCGGCTCTGGCGGCCTGGATCGTGTCGGCAGAATCCAGTTTCACCACGGGCTTCATCTTTGATTTGTCGGGTGGCCGGGCTACCTATTAAGTGTAATCAGGAAATGGTCAGGGGTGGTCAGGATTGGTCAGAAGTAGTCCTTCCTGACCAATCCTGACTACTTCTGACCACCCTTGACCCTTCCTGACTACTCCTGACTTACAAAGCTTTCCAGGTCATTATCGCTTTACTCGGCTGACCGTTGCTGTTATCGTCGTCCTGCACTTCTACTTTCAGGCCGGTGGATGAGGCTTCCAGCACTTTCCAGTCGGAGACGTCTGTAGCGTCGGCACTGCTCGTTATGCGCAGCGTTTTGGTCTGCTCTGTATACGACCAGGTGCTGGCACTTACCGACGACGGGTCTGCCTGTCCATCGGTGCAGGATAACTTCCCGTTACCCCCCGACATGGTTCCATTTTTCTCAAAGATAATGGTGTTGTCCCGCTCGCAGGGACGCAGAAAAACCAACAGATCGGAGTCCACTTTCCCATCGCCGTCGACGTCAACAGCCGGACTTATCTGGAACGAAATCAGAACGAGGCTTTTGCCAACGAAGGGGGGCGTGGTGTCGGGCTTATCGGGCTGGATAGACTCGGTTTCTTTTTTGCAGGCCGATGTAATCAGCAGGAACAGGGCCAGTAAAGCCAGTGCGGGTAAACGGAAACGGTTCATTGACGTATTGTCGTTTTGGTTGAAAAAGAGGATCGTTTATTCTGTTTTGTCAGCTCTACTGAGCCAATGACCAAACAAAGTTGGCACGCCCCGTTTGCCAGACCATATCAAACGTTGGTAAACTGGTAAAGGCAGTAGATCAACCGGAATTAAACGTTGCTTAACCGGCGGTTCGGTAACGGGAACTCAACTAAACCCGATCTGTTGGCAACCTATTTCAGCCCGTTACGGTAAACAGAGTGGGGGCAACTCCTTTCAGAAGTTGATAAGTCCTGTGGGTCTTACCCTTATTCAGATACGTCTGGCTATCCGTTGCCTGAAATAACCTGTTCCCTTATGCTTTATCAAACGCGCTTTGTTGCCCGGATTTTGTTGGGGCTACTTCTGCTTAGCACAGGCAGCGCATCCGTTGCCCAGACTGCCCGGACCCGCACCGCCGATGTGATCGTTTATGGTGGTACGGCAGCGGCTGTGATGGCGGCTGTACAAGTCAGAAAAATGGGGAAATCGGTGATTGTCGTCTCACCGGATACGCATCTCGGTGGCCTCTCGTCGGGTGGTTTGGGATTCACCGACACCGGAAACAAAGAAGTTATTGGCGGACTGGCCCGCGAATTTTACCAGCGGCTGTATCAGCATTACCAGAAAAAAGAAGCCTGGACATGGCAGAAACCCGACGAATACGGTAACAAAGGGCAGGGGACGCCCGCCATTGATGGCACCAGCCGAACCATGTGGATCTTCGAACCCCATGCCGCTGAACGGGTGATCGAAGATTTCGTTCGGGAGTATAAACTGACCATCTATCGCAATGAATGGCTCGACCGGCTCCCGGCGGGGAACCGCACAAAAGGACGCTCTGATAAAGGAGTACAAAAACAGGGCGGTAGTATCCGGTCGTTTCGGACGCTGAGCGGCCAGGTTTATCAGGGCAAAATGTTCATCGACGCTACGTATGAGGGCGACCTGATGGCGGCAGCGGGTGTGCGCTATCACGTGGGGCGCGAAGCCAACAGCGTGTATAACGAAACCTGGAATGGCGTACAGGCGGGTGTTTTTCAGCACGGACATCACTTCAAAACCAACGTTAGTCCCTACAAAACGCCCGGCGATCCGGCGAGTGGACTGCTCCCCGAAATTGCTGCCGATACCCCCGGTGCGAACGGAACGGGCGACAACAAAATACAGGCGTACTGCTTTCGGATGTGTCTCAGCAATCACCCCGACAATCGGGTGCCGTTCGCTAAACCCGACGGTTATGACCCGGCTCGCTACGAACTGCTGGCGCGGGTGTTTGCCACGGTCTGGCGCGAAACCTTCAGCAAGTTCGACCCGATTCCGAACCGAAAAACGGACACCAACAACCACGGCCCGTTCAGCACGGATTACATCGGCAAAAATTATGATTATCCCGAAGCGAGTTACGAACGCCGGAAACAACTCACGAAGGAGCACGAAGTCTATCAAAAAGGCCTGCTGTATTTTCTGCAAAATGATCCGCACGTTCCGGCGGATGTGCAGCAATCCATGCAGCAGTGGGGGCTGGCTAAAGATGAGTTTGTCGACAATGGCAACTGGCCGCATCAACTCTACATTCGTGAGGCCCGGCGGATGCTCGGCGTGTTTGTGATGAAGGAAGCCGACGCGCTGGGGAAAACGACTGTTCCGCAACCAATTGGCATGGGTTCCTACGCGCTGGATGCTCATAACGCCCAGCGGTACGTGAAAGCCGACGGGTTTGTGCAGAACGAGGGTGACATTGGCGTACACCCCGACAAGCCGTATTCCATTGCGTACGGGGCTATTTTGCCGAAAGAAACCGAATGCAACAACCTGCTGGTTCCGGTCTGTTTGTCGAGTTCGCACATTGCCTATGGCTCCATCCGCATGGAGCCGGTGTTCATGATTTTGGGTCAGTCGGCGGCTACGGCGGCTGTGCTGGCCATCCGGGCGAACGTTTCTCCGCAGCAGTTACCGTACCCGGCGTTGAGTCGGGTTCTGTTGAGCGATAAGCAACGGCTAACGCTGGTTGAGCCGCCGAAATAGCCCAGTGGTAGCTTTATCCGGAGACCGGAGTTTGATAAAATAACTGCATCCGTTTACTGAGTATTTACATCAAGTAAGTAAGTTTGAGGAAAGTCAACCTGCCAATGAGTAAAACCTTGACCAACACCCCCACCATCAGCAAAAGTGCTCATCCGAAGCGGAACATACTCAGCTACTTCGCCAATGCCGGCAATGCGACCATTCCCGAGCTAAGTAAAGAACTGATTATCAGCATTCCGAAAGTTACGGCCGTTGTCAATGAACTGATTCAGGATGGGCAGATTCGGGAGTATGGCAAAATAGAATCGAGCGGTGGCCGGAAACCGAATTTGTACGGCGTCGTTGCCGATTCGGCGTTTTTCGTTGGCGTCGATGTGAAGCAGAGCCATATCAATATAGGGTTGCTCGATCTGCAGAAAAACCTGACCAACGTAACCGAAAACCTGCCCTACACCCTCGACAACACAACCGAGTCGTTGGATAGGCTCTGTCATCATATACGCACCTTCATCGACGGCTTGCCCATCCCCGCCGATAAAATTCTTGGCGTTGGCGTCAATCTTTCGGGTCGGGTAAACAATGCTACCGGCTATAGTTATAGTTTCTTTTTCTTCGACGAGCGGCCACTGAGCGAAATCATTGAGCAGAAAATCGGCAAACGGGTTTTTCTGGAGAACGATTCGCGGGCAATGGCCTACGGCGAATTTTCGGCGGGTGTTGTCGGTAAAGAGAAGAATGTGTTGTTCCTGAACCTCGATTATGGCATCGGCGTGGGCATTCTGATTGATGGGCAACTCTATTACGGCAAATCCGGGTATGCCGGTGAACTGGGCCATATTCCCATTTTCGACAATGAGATTATCTGCCGGTGTGGCAAAAAAGGATGTTTGGAAACGGAAGCGTCCGGCTGGGCATTGGTCCGTATGTTTCAGGAAAAACTGCTCGAAGGGTCTACGTCGGTGCTGACAACGAGCGAGCCTGACCCCAGCCGAATCGACATGGAAGCCATTATTCTGGCGGCCAAAAATGATGACGTGCTGGCCATTGAACTCATTGCCAAAGTGGGCGAAAACCTCGGGCGCGGCATTGCCTTTCTCATTAACGTGCTCAATCCCGAATTGGTTATTTTGGGCGGAAGTCTGGCCTCTACGCAGGATTATATTCTGTTGCCCATCAAAACGGCCATCAACAAATATTCGCTGAGTTTAGTGAATAACGACACCCGCCTGACCGTCTCGAAACTCGGCGAACATGCAGGCATCGTTGGTGCCTGCCTGCTGGTCCGTGACCGGGTTTTGTCATTGGTGTAGTGTGGGTCGTTGGTTGAGCGTAGTCTCCAGACTACGCTCCGGCGTTATCCGGTCTCTGACCGGTGTTGCTGTTCAATACCGGTCAGAGATCGGATAACAGCCCGGCGTAGTCTCAGACTACGCCGAACAGCAGTTTTATCATTGGTGTAGCGCGAATTCGGCTTCTCGTCTCCGTTGAAAATAGATCTGTTTAGCCTTTCTGAAGAATATCATAAGCTATAAAGCATTAAAGGCAAAAGGAAATAGGGGCCTTTGATGTCATGACCTACATAAGAAAAATCGTAGGTTTCTCTTGCTATCTTAATTTAATATACGTTATTTTATCCCATACTTAATAATTACGATTATTAAGTATGGAGTATTTCTTAATAATGTCCGTTTATCAACCTACTATTCCATCCCTTAACCCTCTACTATTTATCGCTATGCAGATTCAGGAATACCAGCGTTTGTATGAGGCTAATCTGCTGAAGGATGTTATTCCTTTCTGGCTGAAAAACTCCGGCGACTCGGAATTTGGCGGGTACTTTACCTGCCTCGACCGGAAGGGCGCGGTCTACGACACCGATAAATTCGTGTGGTTGCAGGGACGTCAGGTGTGGTGTTTCGCCATGCTCTACAACCGGGTCGAGAAAAAGCAGGAATGGCTGGATTTCGCAGTTCAGGGTGCTGAATTTCTAAAAAAACACGGGCGGGATGACGCCGGGAACTGGTATTTTTCCCTCACCCGCGACGGGCAGCCCATCGCGCAGCCGCACAATATTTTTGCCGATTGCTTTGCGACGATGGCCTTCGGTCAGCTTTATCAGGCCACGGGCCACAAAGAATATGGCGACATTGCCGTTGAAACGTTTCTGAATATCCTTCGCAAAAAAGATGATCCGAAAGGGCCGTACAACAAAGCCTATCCGGGAACGCGGCCGCTGAAAAACTTCGCCCTGCCCATGATTCTGTGTAATCTGGTGCATGAAATTGAACCCCTGCTGCATCCCGCGCTGGTCAACCAGACCATTGCATTGGGCATTCATGCCGTTACGGAGGAATTCTACCGCCCGGAACTGGGGCTTATTCTGGAAAACATCACCCCCGACGGTGCGTTCTCTGACTCGTTTGAAGGCCGACTTATCAATCCCGGTCACGGCCTCGAATCCATGTGGTTCATCATGGACCTCGCCGAACGCTCCAATAATCAGGAACTTATCAAGAAAGCCGTTGACATCACGCTGTCGATTCTGGACTACGGCTGGGACAAAGAGCATGGGGGAATTTTTTACTTTTTAGACGTCAAAGGCCACCCGCCCCAACAATTGGAGTGGGACCAGAAACTGTGGTGGGTGCATATCGAAACCATCATCAGTCTGCTGAAAGGCTACCTGCACACCGGCGACGAACGTTGCTGGCAGTGGTTTGAGAAAGTACACGCCTACACGTGGGAACACTTTGTCGATACCGAATACGGCGAATGGTTCGGCTACCTGAATCGGCAGGGCGAGGTGCTGTTACCCATGAAAGGCGGCAAATGGAAAGGCTGCTTTCACATTCCGCGCGGCTTGTACCAGTGCTGGAAAACCCTCGAAGCAATTGCCGAGAAAAAAGCCGATACTCTTTTACAGGACTAACGCGCATGGCTACTATTCCAGTACAATCCGTTGTCGTTGAGGAGGTTGCCGGGCAGGCAAAACAGAACTACACCCCCGCGCTGCTGTCGCTGGCGGTGCTGTATTTCATGATGGGATTCATCACCTGCCTGAACGATACGCTCGTGCCGTTCTTCAAAAAAGGCTTTAGCCTGACCTATTCGCAGTCGTCATTAGTGCAGTTTTACTTTTTCCTGACCTACGGCATTATGTCGATTCCGGCCGGGAAAATTGTGGAACGCGTGGGCTATAAGTCCGGGATGGTGCTCGGTTTTGCCATTGCCGCATTGGGTGCCGCGCTGTTTTTTCCGGCGTCGGGGCTGCATTTGTACCCGCTGTTTTTGGCCGCACTGTTCGTTATTGCCATCGGCATTGTGCTGTTGCAGGTGGCGGCCAATCCGTACATCACCATTCTGGGTCCGGCCAAAACAGCATCGTCCCGGCTGACGCTCATTCAGGGGGTTGGCTCGATGGGCACCACACTGGCTCCGCTGTTCGGTGCGTATTTTATCCTCGCTCCGCTCCAGCAGGCCAACGCCCCGAGCGATGCCGTCCGCTATCCGTATGTAGGTATTGCGGCCCTGCTGGCGGGAATTGCTTTGGTCGTGTGGCGGTTGCGATTGCCGGTCATAAAAGCAGGGACTGACCCGAATCAGCCCGTAAACGCTAATGGAAAAAGCGTCTTCTCGTTTCGGAATTTACGGCTCGGCATCTGGGGGATTTTTTGTTACGTCGGTGCGGAGGTATCCATCGGCACATTTCTGACAAACTACATTGCCGACTCGATCCATGTTTCTGAAAATCAGGCGAATAGCTTTGTTGCGTTCTACTGGGGGAGTATGCTCGTCGGGCGGTTTATGGGCGCATTCCTGCTGAAATCAGTGAGCGCGTCGAGCATTTTAACGGCCTGTGCCCTAACAGCAATTGCGCTGGTTGGCCTCTCCATCAGCAGCACAGGTTACGTGGCTGTTTGGAGCATGATTGCCGTTGGCTTATGCAACTCCATCATGTTTGCCATCATTTTTTCGCTGTCGGTGGCGGGGCTTGGTGCCTTCACCACACAGGCGTCGGGGCTGCTGTCAACGGCCATTGTTGGCGGGGCTGTCGTCTCGTTTTGTCAGGGATTGCTCATCGACAATTTCACTTGGCCCGTTGCGTTTATGCTGCCTGTTGTCTGCTATGGCTATATTCTGTTCTACGGACTCAACGGCTACAAAGCCTCGTTGCGTGAATGAATTAGGACGCGGATGACCACGTTGAGCGTATCCCCGCGTTGAGCGTAGTCTCAGACTACGCTCTGGCGTTATCCGGTCTCTGACCGGTGTTGCTGTTCAATACCGGTCAGAGACCGGATAACGCCCCGACGAAGTTCAAACTTCGCCGAACCGGATGACGCTGATTCCATGAATGTATACGGATAAAAATCATTTTTAAATCGACTCAATCAGTGTCATCCGCGTTCCATTTTTTACAAGAAAAACATGCCCCGTAGTTTACTTTTTCTTCTGGTATTTACTGGTTTCGGATTATCGACGTTTGCCGGTAACGCGCCGAAATACAATGCCCGAATCTTGCTGATTCCGCTCGATGACCGGCCAACCAGTTTGCAGTTTACCGTGCGAATGGGGCAAATTGGCGATGCCGACGTGGTGAGTCCGCCCATCGAGTTGCTCGGTCGGTTTACCACGCCCGGCCAATCCGACAAAATCATTGCCTGGATTGAGCAGCAGGATTTGACCACGTTCGATGCCGCCATCGTCGCCCTCGATATGCTGGCTTACGGTGGGCTGGTCGGTTCGCGCGTACACGACGTTTCCTCTGACACCGCCCTCAAACGGCTCGCTGTCGTGGCCGCCATGCGCAAACGGGCACCGGCCCTGAAAATTTACGGGCAGAGTGTGGTTATGCGGCTGGCTCCCACCGCCGACCGGAAAAACGGAGCGTATAGCCAAAAACTGGCGCGTTGGGCCGAAATCTCGGTAGCCACCGATGCAGCCGCCAAAGCGGAAACGGCAAAATTAGAAACCGAAATTCCGGCGGAAGGGCTGGCCGATTACAAACAGGCCCGGTCGCGCAATTTGCAAATTAACCAACACGCCATCGACCTGGTGCGCCGGGGCATGATTGACTATCTGCTGTTGTCGCAGGACGACGCCAAGCCGCAGGGCGTTCACATTGCCGACCGCGAAACGCTGATTTCGGAAACGAAGCGGCTGAAACTAACCGACAAAATTGCTGTGCAACCCGGTGCCGATGAGGTGTCGATGCTATTGCTGGCGCGGGCACTCAACAAACACGCGAACTTCTCTCCGAAGATCAAAGCCATCTATTCGTCGGATAAACTCGGCAACACGACCATGCCCTTTGAGGATCGGCCCCTGCGCGAAACGGTCAGCTACCACATCAGGGCGACGGGTTCGCAGGAGGTGAGCGATGAGCGCGAGGCCGATGTGCTGTTTTACGTCTACGCATCCCGGTTTGAACCCGGCCGGGCCGACTCTTTCGCGGACGAAATTCAGCAGAAAATCAAACAGAATAAACACGGTATCGTGGCCGATATTGACCCCAAAGGCGATGTGCAGGGCGGTGATACCAACTTTATGACTGCTCTGCAAAAACGGTTTATTCTCCCCGAACTAAGCGGTTATGCATCCTGGAACACGGCGGGAAACACCATTGGCACCGCTTTGCCACAGGGCGTTGTTTTTACGCTTGCATCGGCTAAGTTGCTCAAAAACAGCGACGTGGCAAGCCGGATTTGGACCGCCCAGAACTGGTTTTTGATTCACCGCGTGCTCGACGATTATTATTTTCATAACCTCATCCGAGCAAAGGCCAATCAGTTTGCGCGGCAGGTGGGGCGTAGTTCGACGCTGCTCTCTGCCGACGCCACGCGGCAGGTCGAAGCGTATTGCCTGAGCCTGTTGCAGGAGTCATTTGCAGCCGTAACGGCTAACTACAGCCGGAAACGACCCAACAGTTTTCAGCAGGCGGTTGCCTGCACCCAACCCGGCGCGTTGCAGTTCGATTTGCCCTGGAACCGGACCTTCGAAGCCCATATCGACTTTACCCTGGCCTGCACGGCGGGCCAAACCCACTAATGCCGCATTCTTCGGGCTGTCGGATAGATGTTGTACAGATGTCATCTTTTTTAAGTCGTTGAAAAGTAAAGATGACATCTGTACAACATCTATCCGACAGTCTGACAATCAAAAACGAACTCCTTTATTCTTTTTAATTAACGTCAAATCAACTCTCTTATGCAAAACGTATTTACGCAGAAATGGCGCATGAGCTGGCTGCTCGTGCTGCTCATCACCCTCGGTCAGCACGCCAATGTTTCGGCCCAAAGCCAGGTGTTGCGGGGCCGCGTTACCGACGCCAACGGGGCCATGTTGCCGGGTGTTACGGTGGTTGTGAAAAACACGACGGTGGGCACCACCACCGATGCCGACGGTCGATACACGATCTCTGTTGCCGAGCAAAGCGGTACGCTTGTCTTTTCGTTTATGGGCACGGTTGGGCAAGAGGTGCCGTTCAATGGGGCGGGCGAATACAACGCGGCTCTGTCGGAAGATACCAAAACCCTCAATGAAGTGGTTGTGGTGGGGTATGGCACCCAGAAAAAAGTCAATCTGACCGGTTCGGTGGCCGTTATCGAAAGCAAATCGCTGACCAACCGGCAGGTCGGCTCGACTTCATTAGCCTTGCAGGGAGCCGCGCCGGGCGTATCCGTTACGCAGCAGTCGGGGGTGCCGGGTGGCGATGGGGGAACGATTCGGATTCGAGGAATTGGCTCTGTCAACGCCGGGCAAAGTCCGCTGATTCTGGTCGATAACGTAGAGATGAGTTTAGACGCCATCGACCCGAATAACATTGCCAGCATTTCGATTCTGAAAGATGCCGCTGCCGCTGCTGTCTATGGTTCGCGGGCGGCCAATGGCGTGGTGCTCGTAACCACAAAGCGCGGGGCAAAGGGCGTCAGCGTGAGCTACAACGCCTACGCACTGAAGCAGGAACCGACCGATTTGCCCCAGAAAGTGAACGGGCTGGAGCACATGAAATTCTGGGATGTTGCCCAGGCCAACAGCGGTTTGCCAGCGGCTTTTACGCAGCAGATAGCGGCCTACGAAGCCAATGGCCCCAATAACCTGACGCTGTTCAATACCGACTGGAAAAAGCTGGTGCTGACCAACAACGGCCTGATGCAGAACCACAACCTCAACGTGTCGGTGGGCGGGGAGCGCATCAAAGTGTTTGCGTCGGGGAGCTTTCTGAACCAGAACGGGCTGACGGCCAACACCAACTACAAACGGATGGACCTTCGCTTTAATACCGACGTAGCCATCACCAGCAAACTGTCGGCGTCGATGGACCTCGTGCTGAACAAGTCGAATCGGTTGTGGCCGGGTCAGAACACGCCCCAGTACATTATCCGGGAGATGCTCGGCTTTCCGGCCATTTCGCCGGGTCGCTACGACACCGGTCAGTGGGGCGAAGGCTGGTCGAATGCAAACCCGGCGGCTCAGGCCGAAAATGGGGGATTCAGCCGCAACCTGAGTGACGCGCAAATCATCAAAGGCACGCTGACCTATACGCCGATACCGGGGCTGGAATTGCTGGCAACGTACAGCTCCAATTATTATACGTCGCGCAACCGGCAGTTCATGGATCAGTACCAGATTTATACCGCCGATGTGGCCAACAATACGGTGCTCTTTGCCCGTCCGTGGCCCGCGCTGAACTCGCTGTCGGATAACTTTTCTCAGAATAACCAGAACCTGTTTCGGACGCAGGCTACCTACAACAAAACCTATGGTAAACACGGGTTTACGCTGCTGGGAGGGTTCAGCACCGAAGATTTTCGGAGTACATTCGTCAACACGTTCCGTCAGAATCTGCTCTCGCCCGACCGCCCTTATCTGAACAGCGGTGACCAGTTGGGCCAAAGCTTGGGCGGTGGTGAAAGCCGGTATTCGATGGTGTCGGCCTATGGACGGCTGAACTACAATTACGACGAAAAATACTTACTCGAAGTGAATGGCCGCTGGGATGCATCGTCCCGGTTCCGGGAAAGCAACTGGTGGAAACTGTTTCCGTCGGTATCGGCGGGCTGGCGCATCTCGCAGGAGAAATTTTGGTCGGGCCTGAGCAACGTGGTCAATGAAGCCAAAATCCGGGCGTCATACGGCTCCCTCGGTAACCAGAATCTGATTCGCGATGGGTCGTTGGATTATTACCCGACCTACTCGCTGTTCAATTCCGGCGCGGCTTACAACTACTATTTTAACAACGCGGTAAACCCCGGCTACGCCCTCACAACTGCGGCAAACCCCACTATCAAATGGGAAACCTCGAAGATTCTGGACATCGGTGCCGACTTCAGTTTGCTGCGTAATCGCCTGACCGTCACCGCCGATTTCTTCCAGCGCGACATTGTCGATATGCTGCAATTGGTGCCTGTACCGGCGTACGTTGGCTTAACGGCTCCCTTCGTCAACTCCGGTTCGATGCGCAATTCGGGCTGGGAACTGGGCATCGGCTGGCGCGGCAAAATCAGCGATTTCAGCTTCCAGACGCAGCTAAACGTATCCGATGTGAAGAATACGGTGCTGAACAATGGCGGCAAACCGATTATTAACGGGGCCACGATTCAGCAGGAAGGGTCCGCGCTGGATTCGTATTACGGCTACATTGCCGACGGTCTTTTCCAGACTGCCGAAGAGGTGAAGAATGCGCCGTTCCAGTACGGCAACTCGGCTGCGGGCGACATCCGTTACCGTGATATCAGCGGCCCGAACGGCGTTCCCGATAACAAAATCGACAGCTACGACCGAACCATTCTGGGCAATTATTTCCCGCGCTACGAATACAGTCTGAACCTGTCGGCGCAGTACAAGGGCTTCGATTTCACGGCCTTCTTCCAGGGTGTTGGCAAAAAAGACAACTACCTCTCGGGCACGGCGGCTCAGCCTTTCTACTCGGCTAATTTTCAGGGCACTATGTTCGACTATCAGAAAGATTACTGGTCGCCCACGAACACGGGCGCGGCCTACCCCCGCCTGACGGTCAACAGCATCCCGAACAACTACGTGACCTCATCGTTCTGGGTGCGGTCGGCGGCTTACCTGCGCCTGAAAAACGTGGTACTTGGCTATACGCTGCCTACCGCCCTGACGACGAAAGTAAAAATCAAGTCGGCCCGGCTGTATGTGAGCGGGCAAAACCTGATTACGTGGACAAAATTCTTCCCCGGTTTCGACCCCGAACAGCGGGATACGGGTGGCGAATTCTACCCGATTATGCGCACCTACACCGTTGGTCTGAACGTCAATTTTTAACGACATGAAAAACAAACTTCTTTATATAACGGGCCTATGCCTGTCGATGACCCTGTTTTCGGGCTGCAAAGATTATCTGGAACAGGTGCCGCTGGACGCGCCGGCGACGGGCGAATTTTTTAATAACCAGACCGAAATGAATGCGGCCCTGAACGCCGTTTATAAATCGGCGTACTGGAACACGGGCAACACCCCTTACCAATCCGTTATGGACGGCTGGACGGACATTGCGCTGCTGCGGGCGGTGGACCTGGGCGAGGGCAATTTCGACGTGTTCAACGCACAACCCAAAGCCATCTGGACGTCGGCGTACACGACCATTCAGCGGGCCAACACCATGCTCGACGGTATGGAAACCGGCAAAGCCAACGTACCGGCGGCCACCTTCGCCCGATACCAGGCCGAAACGCGCGTGCTTCGGGCGTATGCTTATTTTTACTTAGCGTTCATGTTCGGCGATGCGCCCCTGATTATAAAACCCCTCGCGCCAACGGAGTTTTATACGCAGGTTCGCGCCCCCAAAGCCGACATTATCAAGTTCATTTACAGTGAGTTGGATGCAGCCGCAGCCGTATTGGCCTGGGCACCCGCCGACCCCGGCCGGATGAGCAAAGCCGTAGCCCTCGGTTTCAAAGCACGAACGGCTCTGTTCAACAAAGAGTATCAAATAGCTGCCGATGCCGCTAAACAGGTGATCGACGGGGCGGGTCTGGGGCTGAATCCAGCCTACGGTAATTTGTTTACCCGCGTGGGGCAAACGGCCAATGCCGGAAAGGAAATCATGTACCAGATTCTGCATTCCGAAGCCGACGCCAACGCCATTACGTATTTGCCGCTGGGCAGCATCTCGCGGGCGGCTGGCGGGCAGTCGGGGCGGTTTCCGCAGCAGCGTTTAGTGGATATGTTTGAAGCCAAAGACGGCAAGCGGATTGATGAATCGGCGGTGTACAATCCGGCCAAACCCAGTCAGAACCGCGACCTGCGCCTGAAATACACGGTGGCCCTGCCGGGCGATACCATCTCGATGAACCTGCGAACATTTGTGTACGACATTTACAAAAACACGACCTCGTTCCGAAACGCCAATGGTGTTTGGGCGAGTGGCACAAACGCCGATTTCGACAATGCGTTTGGACCGGCCAAGAGTGGCGTAGGACTGCTGCACGCCAAATACACCATGACCGCCGAAGATGCGTTTACGGCCCGCGTTGGGTTTATTATGATGCGCTACGCCGAGATTTTGCTGATGTATGCCGAAGCGAAAATCGAACTCAACCAGTTGGATGATTCGGTAATCAGTGCGCTGAATCTGGTTCGGAAGCGGGCGGCTCAACCGGTGGTGGATGTTGCCATTCAGAAAGACCAGACTAGACTGCGGCAGTTGGTTCGGCGGGAGCGCGTGGCCGAACTGGCGATGGAAGGGTTCCGGTGGTTCGACATACGGCGGTGGGAAATTGCCGATATTGTTATGCCGCAACAAGTCATGGGCATTGCTAAAGACCCGGCCAACGTACCGGCCACACCGAATTTCAAACTCAGTGCGGTTTACGATCTTAACAGCATTCCGGTGTATACGGGCAGTGAACCCTTGCGGTATGTGCGCGAGGCCCGTTTCTGGTATCCAAAGCTTACCTTGCTTCCCGTTCCGCAATCGGAGCGCGACATTAACCCGCTGATTACGCAAAATCCGGGCTGGTGAGGTAAGTATGATGAGTGGGTCAGTGGTGGTAGGGGTACGGTTTACACCGGGCTGATTGATTTGTATTAAATAACCGATAGTGGTTTTTCATTCTCGCCGGGTTAAAACCCGGCGCAAAAACACAGAATGAATGAACTGCGCCGGGTTTTAACCCGGCGAAAATGAAAAATTAAGCCCGGTGTAAACAATACCCCTGACAACCCTTGACCATTCCTGACCCCTTAATAGTATGAATCGACGCAGTTTTATTGAGCGTTTATCGGTGAGCAGCGGAGTCGCGTTGACGGCCCCGGCTCTTGCCTTCTCGGCCCCATCTCCGGCCCCGAGTTCATTTGCGCCCGGTCAGGCGGAGCACCGGGCCGATGTGGTCATTGCTGGTGGCGGCTTAGGCGGGTGTGCGGCTGCTTTAGCGGCATTGCGAAACAGAAAAACGGTTATTCTGACCGAAGAAACCGACTGGATTGGTGGTCAGATGACGCAGCAGGGTGTGCCACCCGATGAACATCAGTGGATTGAAACCCACGGAGCGACCCGTCTTTACCGTGAGTTGAGAACGGCAATCCGAATCTATTATGCCCGAAATTACCCGCTGACCGAAGCCGCCAAAGCCAATACACAGTTGAATCCGGGCGATGGGGTAGTATCCCGGTTGTGCCACGAACCCCGCGTGGCACTCGCTGTTCTGGAGCAGATGATGGCTCCGTATATCAGTTCGGGTCAGTTGACGCTGTTGCTGGAACACAAAATTACGGGTGCCGATGTCAGTGGCGATACCGTTCGCGCTCTGAAAGCGGTTAGTCAGCGGACGGGCAATGCGGTTGTGCTGTCGGCCCCTTATTTTGTAGATGCCACCGAACTGGGCGACCTGCTTCCGCTGACCAAAACCGAATTTGTGACGGGTGCCGAATCGCGCGGGGAAACCCGCGAACTGCACGCGCCTGACAAAGCCGATCCGAACAACTGTCAGGCGTTTACCATGTGTTTCACGATGGATTATGTTGCCGGAGCCAATCACGTAATCGACAAGCCGACCGAGTATGCGCACTGGCGAAACTTCGTTCCGGCTGTTACGCCCGTCTGGTCGGGTAAGTTGCTGAGTCTGGCGTACTCTAATCCGAAAACGCTGGAACCGAAGGAGTTGGGCTTTCACCCGGAGGGCATCGCTACCGGCGACAAACTCAATCTCTGGAACTACCGACGCATTATCAGCAAAGCCAATTTCCTGCCCGGCACCTACGCGGGCGATGTTTCGAGCATAAACTGGCCGCAGAATGATTACTCGTCGGGCAACCTGATCGGGGCCAGCGATGCCGATTTCAGGAAACACGTTGAACGGGCCAAACAGTTGAGCTTGTCCCTGCTCTACTGGCTGCAAACCGAGGCCCCGCGCCCGGATGGTGGGCAGGGCTGGGCCGGACTGCGCCTTCGCAAAGACATGATGGGGACCGAAGATGGGCTGGCGAAATACCCGTACATCCGCGAATCCCGGCGCATCAAATCGGTTTTTACTGTGTTGGAAGAGCACGTAGGCTCGGAAAATCGCGCGCTGATTACGGGCAAAAAAACGGGCAACACAGCCGCCGATTTCGCTGATAGCGTGGGCATTGGGTACTACCATATTGATTTGCACCCGAGCACGGGCGGTAATAATTACATTGATTTTGGGTCGATGCCGTTCCAGATTCCGCTGGGTGCCCTGCTGCCAAAGCGCATGGAAAACCTGCTACCTGCCAACAAAAATATCGGTACAACGCACATCACCAACGGCTGTTACCGGCTCCATCCCGTTGAGTGGAGCATTGGCGAATCGGTGGGGATGCTGGTTGCGTACGCGCTCGACAAAAAAGTAATACCACGCGCCATTCGCGAAAAAGAAACACTGCTCAACGAATTTCAGACGATGGTTCGGGCGCAGGGTATTGAAACGCACTGGCCTAAAGTGTAAAGGGAACGCGAACCGTTGTATCCAGAATTGGTATCAGCGAATGGACAGGCTGACGCGTCGGTTGTATCGACGGTTTTCTTCAGTATCGTTCGGCGCGGTCGGTTGTCGGGCACCAGCCGCTTCAAGCCGTATTCGTTCATCGCCGATACCCTGTTGTTGTAAATACTTTTTCGCAACTTTCGCCCGAAATTCGGACAGGGTCAGGTTCAGTTGTGGGTCGCCCATGTTATCCGTATGGCCGGTAATCCGCACGGTTTGCCGTGGATGCTGCTGTAGCCTGAGCGCGATTTGGTCGAGCGTTTGTTTGGCCGAATCGCTGAGAACATAGCTGCTCTGCGCAAAATAAAGCACACCGTCGGGTGAGGCCGCGTGGGTCATTTGGGGAGCTTCCACGCGGTCATAACCGGTAATCCCTTCCGACAAATGAATTGGTTCAGTGAACGGTTTGTCAGCCGCGACCTCGCCCGTTAGCCGATAAGAGCCGGGCGGGGCGGCCACGTAAAAATGCGCACTGTCGAGGGCGGTCAATGGATAGACAAGCCCGTTATTCATTGACCTTAAACGCAACGTAGTGGGTTTGCTGCCCGATGGCATCGCAAGCATAAACACGGTGGGCGTAGGGTTCAGCCGGACGGTCAGCGTGGGCGAATCGACCGAATCTGAGACGACTACATTGCCAAAATAGGGCTGGTACGATGGGGCGCGTACTTCGATTGCCACAATGTCTGGGGATACCAACTTCGTCCGTACGGTATTAACTATATAGCAACGCGGTTTGGATTCTTTTGTCGGAAACAGGCACAGCGTTGCGCGAACAGGCCGACTGGTCAGCGCATCTGAAATAACGAACTGAACCAACTTTTCGGGGCCGGTTGCTCTCGCCGGTACGTGGAAAGGACGCTGTTCCGACTGAAAATAAGGCTGATTATCAATGGGTTTGTCGACAGGAACGAGTGGAACTATTGCCCGAAACGAGAGTGAATCAGCGGGTGAATCCGGCCAGTGAACGGGCAACTGCACCGTTCGGTATCCTCGGCTCATCAGCGTCAGATAACGGGCCTGTCCGGGCACGATACTGACAAATCCATCGACCGGGAATACCTGCTCACGTACTACTTTGCCGGTCGAATCAGCCCACCGTACTGTACCGGCCAGCGGTTGATGAGACCGATAATCCTGAACCTGTCCACGCACCCGAATCGGCTGCGCCCGAACCTCGCTTTCCCAATACATAAACCAGCCACAGGCCAGCAGAAACAGACCAGATTTTAGCATACCTCATGGCCGATAGCGGTTGATAAGCTGGGTATAGGCTGGTGTTTTGCGGAAGTCCTTCCTGACGAAATCGAGCAACTTGTCTTTCTTTAGAAAATCTTTCGGTATACCCATCTGCAATGCTTTTTCCAACTGAATTACCGCTTGGTTCTCGTCGCTGGCCTGTAAGTGGGCACAGGCCAGTACGTACCGGATTTTGGGCGCATTCTCCGACGATGCCGTTGTCGTTTGCAGGCCCGCCATCCGAACATTAGCCGGAAACTGGCCCGTGCGAACCTGCGCATACGAACGCAGATACAGGCATTCGTCGCTGCACTCCAGTCCATCGTACTGACCTACTTTATTGATTTCATTGAGTGCATCGAGGTACTTTCCCATGGCCAACAGGCACCGCGCTTTACCCAGCGCGACGGCATTTGCCAGTTCATGATCTGTGTCAAGTTCCTGACAGCGAGCATATTCTTTCAAGGCATCATCCATTTTCTCCCGGCGTTCGAGCATCAGAGCCAGTGGCAAATAATGGGCAGCAACGGTTGGCTCAAGCTGAACGGCTTTGGTATAATCATCGCGGGCACGGTCGGTTTTGCCGAGTGCCTCATAAGCCCGGCCCCGCTCCGAGTAGGCAGTCGCCCAGTCTCTGGAAATCGACAGCGCGTCGTCAAACTGGTCGATGGCCGGTTCATACTGCTTCAACTCATAGGCGCACCGCCCGGAGAGGTAATAAACATCGGCAAAAAAAGTGGCCGGATAGCGTTTTTCGAGTTGCTTACGGGCGTTTCGCAGGGTTGTCAGTGTGGCCTGTGCTTTGTCGTATTGCCGCCGTTCAATTCGGGCTTTGGCTTCGCCCAGCGCGGCCTCGTGCATGGTGGGCTGGAGCGCAAGTGCCTGAACAAAATCATCGGTGGCCTGCGGATAATTTCCCAGCCGGTGGTTTGACACACCCCGCTGATAAAAACTAACGGCATTGGTGGGGTTATGCCGGATGGCGTTCGTCAGCGCACTATCGGCCAGGTTGTAGTCGCGTACTGAACTGTGAATTTTGCCCTTAGCCAGCCACGCATCGGCATAATCGGGTTTGATGAGCAGGGCAATGCGGAGTTGTTCCAGCGCGTCGGGAATTTTGTGGGCGTCCACTTCCTGATCGCTCCGGCTATAAAACAACGCAGCGATGGAGTCGATTCGGCTGCGGTTGGTGGCGTCTAATCCCAGCTCAATGGCCCGCACAAAATCGGCTCCGGCAGCTTCGTATTGTTTCAGGCAAACATGCGCGTAGCCGCGCCGAAAATATAGTTCCGGCTGGCGACGGCTCCGGTTGATCCCTTCCGTAAAGTCAGCCTCGGCTTTGTCGCACAGACCCGTTTGCTGAAACAGTAATCCGCGAAGCAAAAAATAGCGCGGATTCTGATTGCTGATACGGATGGCTTCGTCATAATCGGCAAAGGCTTCCGTGGTTCGGTTGGTGCGAATCCGGTACGTAGCCCGACGGGCAAACAGGTCGGCATTGGTTGAGTCGCCGGTCAGGTACACCGACAGATCGGCGGCTGCTTTCGGGAAATCGCCCATGCGGGCATAGAGTTCGGCGCGGGATTCGAGGGCGTCCAGGTTCTGAAAATCGAGGGCAATCGACTCGTTCAAATCGCGTAAAGCGTCCTTATAATCAGTCAGTTGTGTGTAACATTTGCCGCGCCCCAGATACCAGTCTGAACTATTGATTTTACTGAGCGACCCTTTGTTTTGCTTCCGTTCGGCGTCGATCAACCGCGTGTATTCTTTCACCAGATCGCGGTATTGCCCCGCCGAAAATCGCTCGTCAAGTTCGGCTTTCCGGCGCGATTTCGCGATGAGGTCTTTAATCTGTTCATCCAGTCCCGTTGAGTCGGGCTGCTGACTGGCGATACGTTGCAACAGCGAAAGAGCCTCGGCATACCGGCGTTTTCGGATGGCTAAATCGGCCCGTTTTTTCATGTCCGAGACGGAATTGCGGGCGCGTTCTTCAAGCAGTTTCTGAATGCGGAACAGCCGCACTTTCGGTCGTAAATCCTCGAACGGTTTTTGTTTTTCGGCCTGCTCATACAGTTGCTGCGCCAGTTCCAGTTCGCCGGATGCAACGGCTTTTTCGCCGTCGGCCAGTAGTTTCTGGTAGGCATCCAGAACGGCTTTTTCGCGCTCTTTTTCGGGGTCGACCGGAGGAGCCGACACCGCTACAGACTGGCTTGAATCGCTCTTACTACCGGTCGAATCGGTGGTGGCAATCAACCGGCGGGCGGCAACTTCTTTGAGCGGTACGTTGTTCAGCGTCAGGTTGGTTGAGTCGGCCTGCGACATGAACGCGAGCCGGGTAATGAGCACCGTCCATTTGCTACCCACCTGATCGGCCCGCACTTCGGCCACCCGCCTGACCGGCACGTACGGTTTGTCGATTTTGGTATGCTTTCCGCCAAACAAAGACGTATAGAATACTTTGACATACAGCGTGTTGCCTTTTTTGAGGTCCGATACCGTAACGCCCGAAAACCGGATGGTACTCAGGGCTGATTTGGCGTAGAACAGATCGAAATTGGCTAAGTACTTCTCGACAGGCGCATCCAGAACGGTCGTTGTCGATACTCGGTTTGGGCTGATGTCGTCCTCTACAATAACGTCTTTATCAGCAAACAACTGATTGACACCCGGCGAGTAACTTTCGCTGATGAGTGCGTTCCGTTCGGCCTCGCCCAGATCGGACAGGCTCAGTACGTTCAGCAGGTCGCTCAGGCCAAGTTCAACCTTTCGGCGGGCCAGTAACTTCACTTCTTCATTATCGCGGGTGGTCAGTTCCTGCGCGTGTGCGGTTGACAAACAGCCGCTGAGGAGCAGGAAACCAATGAACCAATAACCAGTGCGGTGGGCCATTTTTACAGGAAATTACTGAGTCGTTATTACACCGACATTGCCTAACAGAACCGCCCATTTGCCTTCGTCCAGCCCTTCTTTTTTCTTCTTGTAAGGCGTCAGCATCACATCGACATCTTTCTGGGTAACATCGCCATACTGCACCTCGCCTTTGCTGTTGAGACCCGAAAAACGCTGTTCGCCTTTAATTTTTCCGTAGTAATTGCCGTCGTCTTTCTGGGTCAGTTCCTGCACGTACTGAATGTCGCTCCACTCTAAGCTGACATTTTTGTAGGGTAGCAATTTGAGCCGGATGAGGTAGTCTTTAATCCGGTAGGTGTTGGGTTGGCCGCCCCGCACCATCGAGCTAACCTCTATGGCGGCATCCGGTTTGAACATCTTCAGCACCTGCGTGATGGCTTTGTCTTTCTGGCTGGCGTCGGCGGTTTTGTCCGCTATTAGACCCAGCAGTACCGCAAATTCCTGCACCCGTTCCAGTGCCTGAGTGCGGTAATCGTCGTACTGCTGATCGGTCAGTTTCAATACGTTCGGGCCGTTGGAGGGCGTGACTGGCTTTGCGGGCGTGTTCCCGTTATCGGCTACCGGTTCGGGTTTAGGTTTGGGTTCGGCGGGGGCAGGCTGTTCGGTTGCGGGTGGGGCTGGTGCCGTCGTACCCGAACCCGCTACTGGTTCGCTGGCAAGCAGGTTCGGTTTATCGCACAGGAACGACGCATCGGCAAACAATTCGTGTTTTCCATTGCTGTAGAAAATTCCCGCCAGATCACTTTTGGCCAGACTCGATGCGGCTCCGTCGAGGGTGGTGTAATTGACCGCATCGCCCTGCGCATACGATACCTTGCCATAAATCACTTCCGATGGAATGGCCCGGATAATAATGTCATGAGCGGGAAAATCGGTGCCGGTCATAAACTGGCTGATGAGCCGGTCGCGTTCGTCGGCGGGCAGGGCTGATAACTGATTCATACAAAGAAACCGCCCCCGCTGGTTGACGACAGCCGCAACCTTATCGGCTCCGTACGAAAACTTGATTGTCGATTCGCCTTTGGCAACGCGCAGGGATACTTTTTCGGCGGTAATCTCGGCTACTGTTCCGGTTAGGTTGGTCTGGTCGTTGAGGTAAACAACGTCCTGGGCAAAGGCGAGTTGAGCCGTCAGCCCGAAACTGACCAGTAGGGTATATATTCGTTTCATAGTGAATGCGATAAGAGGGTTTATTTCACCTTGATCCAGAAGGGTACGTCGAGCGGGTCCGAATTGGGAACCGCCAGTTTTATCGAACTGGTCACTACGTCACCCGTCCGCCAGACGCCACTGCTCCGAACAATTGTCCATTCGGTGCGGTACACCTGCGCTTTGCCGCGCAGCAGGTTGCCGAGCGTTCCGAACGAGGTAGCTAACTGCTGGGCATCTTTCGCGTAGAAAAAGGCACCGCAGGTTTCGGTCGCCATGCGCGACAGTACCTCGACATTCACACTGCCGCTCAGCCCGATGGTAAACAGCGGAATGCCTTTTTGCTGGGCGTTGGTAATGCATCCGTCCAGATCACCCGACGCCTGCCCGTCCGTAAAAACGATGACCGCTTTGTTGGCTGTCGGGCCGTATTGCACCGTGTAATTCGTTGCCAGCGTTGTGGCTTCGTAGAGCGGAGTGCCGCCACCAACCCGGTTAACCAGGCTATCCAATGATCTTTTTACCCCCTCTTTGTCGCGCGTGAACCGGCTGCGCAACGAGAACTCGTATGCATTGTATCCCGAAAAAGTGGAGAGAGCCACCAAGTCTTCAGCACCAATGTAATCCATAAATATTTTGCCTGCCTCAACCCGCAAATCCTGCGGGTCAGTGCTGGAAATACTGCCGGACTGGTCCATGAGCATCATGGCCGAATAGCCGCCCGCTTTGGTTGTCAGGGCCGTAGAGCTAACTCGCTGTAGCTGATAGGTCCGCCCTAACGTTGCCGGGATCGTGAAGTTAGCCGGTCCTAATCCGGCAACCTGCCGCCCGTTTTTGTCAACGGCGTAAATATCCAGACGCATGGTTAGCGTGGCCGAACCCGGCGCACCAACGAACATACAGCCCGTTGTTGCTGCCGATGGTTTGCCTTCTATTTTCGGTAAGGCCGGTAACGGAACTTCTACTTCACGGCGGCAACTCCAGATGAACAGGAAAGTGCCGAGAACCATGAAGGACAGGAATCGGACGTGCAGGGATGTTTTCATGATTTGAGTCGATTTATTTTTTGGACGAGTGAAACCCAATGCCAAGCCGGATACTACCGATGTTCACCTGTTCGCTGAGGCTTTGGTTGAAATTGTCGAAGCGTAAATTGTTTACATTCAGAATCTGATACCGAAGGCTCAGGTCCAGCAACAACGCTTTCCCTCTGATTTCGTAGCCCAGGCTCCCGCCATACGTGATGGGCGTCGACGTTACGGATTCGTTGGCGGGCGTGGGGTGAGTATCCGAGGTTTTTACGGACGAAAACAGCATCGTAACGCCCCCTTCGGGCATGATGTAGAAACTGCCCACCGGGTAGAGTTTGACGCCCAGTTGAACCGGAATCTGAGTCAGCTTTTTAGTTTCGTCGTACTCACCAACACCGTCGCGGGTGTATTTTCGGACCAGTTCCCAACCGTAGTAACCGGCTGTTAAGGAAACCGCTACCCGACGCAGGAGCGCGTAGTCGAACCGCAAACTGGCACCAACGTTCTGTTTCATGCCGAAGCCGGTGGAGTCATCGAGCCAGGCCCGGTCTTTGTTGAGCGGGCTGGGATAATACGCAAACTCCGGCCCGATGGTCAGATGAATACGCGAAAATGCCTTCGGGTCGACGTAGCTTGCTGACGCGCCGGGTGCCGAATCGTTGTTGGACGATGCCCGCTTTTGGCTGGATTGGCTGACCGTTGCGGGAGACGCATCGACCGTTGGTTTGACAGGTACAGCAACAACCGGGCTGGCGGCAACGCTGCCCCCCGGTGTTTTGCGAAACACTTCTTCGCGTCCGTCCGTGTAGCGAATCCGGTCAATGCGGCTCAGCAACAGTTCGTATTGCGTATTGGCCGGGTCGTTCGGTTTGGTGTAATATACTTTGCGGTCGTCGCGCCGGGTAACTTTCCCCGGCACGACCGTCTGGTCGATCAGTGTGATCTGGTCTGTGCCCGGCTTATCGCCCGCTATGGGCGTAATCGTTTCGGTGCTGCCATCGCTGAATACAATTTTCCAGACCTGACTGCGGGCAATAGTCTTCTTTGCTTTCGGAGCCGACGGCTCAAAATAGAGGATGCCCGTGTCGGTCAGTTCATCAATTTTAACATTGACTGTTGTGCGGTCGACTTTGTGAATGACATCGGTCCGGGGCGTTTGAGCCAGGGTCAGGCCGCTGATTAGCAGGAGAGCGAATAGGAGCAGACGTGTTATCATGAACAGGAGAAGTTAAATTATCGGATGAAATAGCGAATGCGGATGGCACTCCCATCGAGCGAGAAGGTCCGTCCAATGGCGTACTTGACTTCGGAGTTCTTGACCTCACTGCCCGTTGTCTGGCTGCTGCTGTAGTTTACGTTGACGGCATCATAAGCACCCAAATCGAGCAGGAGCAACCAGCGTTGGCTGACCTGATAGAACAGCCCCGGCGAACCGCTCAATCCCAGGCTGATGTCGGTCGTTGACGATTCGACGGGAACCTGACCCGTTGTTTTGGCCGATGTTCGGGTATACAACAACCCGGTGCGTGCCGTCAGAACGAAGCCAAAGCTGGGAATAACGGGCAGAAACCGCTGAATAAACGGCCCAAAACCAACCGTATAGGTACTATTCGTCTTTGTGCTGCTTGGCTTTTCATTTTCAAAGCCAAGCGTCAGCGTATAGCCGGTTGCCACATTAGGGCTGCGAAAGCGACCAAGTTCGGGTTGCACCACCACACTGATTGGTGAGCCGAATTCGGGCGAAATGGGTGTGTTTACCGAAAAGCCTCCGCCAATAAACCGGCTTCCGGTTGTGAACTGGGCCGAAACCCTTGTGGCTGTCAGGCAGAGGAGTAGAGCGAATAAATAAGTGTTCAGACGTATCATGGCGTGGATAATCAGAAATAACGGGTGAAGAAAAGGGAGAACGAAGGCACCACACCGGCTCCGGTCAATGACAAATCGACGGCGGCTTTACTACCGGGCGATTTGTCTTTCTCGCGGTAAAGGGTCAGGCCAAGCAGCGAGGCATTAAAATCAACTGACCAGCGCGGATTGAACAGAAACGCCAGTCCGGCACCTGCTTCTACCGATAGCCGCTGGCTCGACGATACCGTTTCCGCGCTGGCCGTACCAATTTTATAGCTGTCAGACCGGAACCCCAGTTCGGCCAGGCCGAAGCCATAGAACGCTACGTTGCTGGCAACCGGCAGATAACGACGAACCGTACCGGCAACTGCTATGGATGGCCCACTGATGACAACGTCAGCCGCTTTCTCGCGCGTCATGCCCAGCGTTACCACACCACCCACCGAGACATTGTCGCGGGTAAATTTCTGGTATATGACCGACAGGCTAATGTCGCTTTCCGTTTCCGTTGTAGAGGTCTTACTATTTTTCCGGGTGGCCGACGAACCCGCCACATCCAGCCCGAACGACAGGGCGCGTCGTCCGGCCAGAAAGGTGCCCATATCGGCAGGTTGGTCCGATTTTGGGGTCGCCGGTTCTGGTTTTTGGGCGACCGATGCGGGTTGTACCGTCGGTGATGCAATTGCCGGCGGGCGGGCAGGTGTACCAGCAACTGCCGGTTTGGGGGCGGGCAATCCGGTTGGCTGACTGCCGGCTTTTGGCTCATTGAAGACGTCGGACGTACCATCGGAAAAGACAACTTTCCAGAGGTCAGCCTTGCGTATTTTGCGGGGTACGTTTGGCGTCGTCAGTTCGGTGTAGAACACATCGGTTCCGGTTATCTCGCTGATTTTGCTCTTCACCGTACTGCGGTCGAGCTTGTACAGCACATCGGATGCGGGCGTTTGGGCCAGCGATAGGCGCGTGTTGATTAGAAACCAGCTAATCAGAAGCAGGCAGGGCAATAGGTGTTTCATACTACGTAGAATAAAAAATGGTGTGAATGAAATGGATGATACAATCAGTTCAGGGTCAGGCTTACTTTACCGTCTTCCATGCCCGTTACGTCAAACTTCGTGGTCGGGTTTTTGCTCAGTAACTCGAGCAGATCGTCGGTTGTGCCGAGGTGTTCGATGTGGAGTGATCCATCCGTACCCTTGAGCGATTTCTGAACACTTTTGACCTTTGGATTTTTGGTCAGCAGGGCTGCCAAAGCCTGGAGTTTGGCAAAACTGGCGTTGGCAATGGTGATGTCGGTAGTGTTGGCGGCTGGCACCGATGACGAAGCCGAGGGCGTTGGGCGACTCACTGAACGCACCGGACTGTTGCTGCTTCCAGCAACGTTGGCAACGCTCGCAAACTGCATATTCATGGCGCAGAGCCGATCCAGCAGGTACTGCGTCATTGTCTCAGACGCATTCTGAATGGCCTGTTTGTTGGCGACCGCTTCCGATACGTCGATACCCCCGCCAGACAGGGCGTTAGAGGCCAGAATTGTTCCGTCTTCGGTAGCAACGACCCGCGTTTCCAGCCGTGCCCGACACGACACCATGCCGCCCTGCGTGTTGGTCCGCTCCGATACAGTTTGCCCGGTAATGATGATATTGGCCCCCATTTTTAAACCCACAGCCGCCATCTGCGACAGGTCGCCGGTGGAGTCGACCACCCGGCGCATTTTGGCGTATGCTTTCGGGTCGATTACCCGGAAACCGGCTTCCACAAATCGACGGGTGAGTTCGGTTTCAGTGGCCGACTGTTCAATGACAACCGGTTTGTAAACCGCCGAAGCGGCTGTCTGTCGGCTGGCGGGTTCTTCGGATTTAACGGGTTCTTTGCTTTTTCGGGCGAAAATACCTTTGACAATCTCCCGCCCAATCACCATGTTGTTTTCCCGTTCTTTCAACTCCATTTCGCGCTCCCGGCGGGCCAGATCGACATTATCGACCGAGCGCGACGTACCGGCGGTGGTGGCTTCCGTAATCAGAATCATCACTTTTGGGGAGCCGTTCCGCAGCATCTGGCAGTTCTGGGCCGTGTACCGCTTCACCTCTTTGGGCTTCATGGGTTCCGGCATTTCAATCTGGTCTTTGGCGTCGGCCATCACTTCAACTGCTTTGATAATGGCTTTCTGAACGGCATCCTGCACCGCCCGGTTTTCGGTTGAGCCGCCCACTTTCAGGCCATTGGCTCCGCCCAAACTCATCCCCCTGAACCCCGATGTGTTGCCTTTCATGTTGATGTCGCTGCTGAAGAGCAGTTCGCCGGTTTGGGGATTCAGCAGTTTGAGCGTGAACCCAAGCGTAGCTGTGTTGCCGCCAAAGTTCAGGCCGCCAACCTGCGTCGATTTGTTGCCTTCCGAAAAGTCCGTCACCTCGCCCGTTACAACAAGCTGTGCGCCAATCATTTTGCCCGCCGATGGACCGCTGCCATCCGTAAAACCATCCTGCGCGAAGGCCATTTCGCCGGTAGCATCGCTTAGGTTCCGGTTCATTTCCATAACCCGGAAACAGTTGGTTTGCTGAATGGCCGAGGTGAGCATCGTTGCCAGTTCATCGCCAAACGTTGCGTTGGCCTGCGCCGACCGGGTCGAGATGCTGAACCGGGCCACTTTTACAACCACCCGCTTGTCGCGGGGCATTCCCTTGCATTTTTCAGCGACCTGTTCCAGGGTCACCTGTACGTCTTTGGGTTTTTGCGCCAGAGCGGGCTGAAGGCAAAGGCTTAGGGATAAACTTACCAGGCCAGCGAGAGAGTAGATTGCTTTTATCATGGGTGAAATTGAGTAAGTAGTCAACTGGTTTTAGAGGGTTAGCGGTTGTTTGCTGGCTATACAGACCTTTCCACGTTTGTGTTTAGTGGTTAATGCCAGACGATTAAGATCAGGTAACGGAGAAAAAGTAGTTTTTTCGAAACTTTATGGAACGTACTTTTCAGATGCCCTTTTTTCTTGAAATTTGCCTAACGCTACGCTATATACGTTGTTGATTAAGCGGTTATAAACTTGCTGTGCTGAATCAACTGATTTGGTCTGTTTAGTTATGTATGTGTGAGGCCGCCCAATTGTCACCGGTGCATCGAAAAATAATTTCGGCTACTACCGAATACGCTGAAACATGGACTGAATGAAGCAGATAGAAAAAATGCCGCATTGAGGGTTCACGTGCGATTCATAGACAACTGAATCGCATCTGCCCGTTGTCAACGGTGGCGATGAATTATTTTTACGTTTTCTGACAAAACAAATAGTCAGGGATTGTCAGGAAGTGGTCAGACAGTTGATTAGCTGACCACTTCCTGACAACCCCTGACTATTTCCTGACCACTCTTAAACGCTACCGGTGAATAAAAATAAAATCACCCCCTTCGTCGCCCGCCTGCTGAATGTAGCCATACATTGGCACCTGCTTCAGACTACTGTTGTTAATCACGGCCTCCCGCATACTCACAAACAGTTCACTGGCCGTCAGATACGGCTTTGTGTTCTCCGTCATTCGCTGAACCAGATAGCGGATAAAGACACTCTGGTCGGGCACAACCGTGTTACCCGTGCTGGTCATGGCCCGTCGGCTGCGCAGGTCATACAACTGCTGAATCGCTTTTGACGGCTGGGCCGATCCGCCCCGTGTGGTCGACACAAGCTCACCGCTGAAACAGGCATCGGACACGACCAGAACGTGCTGACAGGCAAATCGGCGCAGTTGGTCCCGGATGTCGCTGTTACTCAGCCAGTCGTAGCCGTAGTCATTTTCAGCATCGGCGGGGAGCCAATAGCCCTGCTGGCTTTTTTCGTCCTGCCGACCATGACCGGCAAAGAAAATAAGCAGGTTATCGTCTTTTCTGAGTTTAAAGGTCAGGTCGTCGAAGGCCCGTAAAATGGCTTTTCGGGTCGGGTTGTTCAGTAGCGAAATGTTTCGATCCGGGAAGGTGTAGTTGTCCGTTAATACGCGCTTGAGTTTAGCTGCATCGTCAATTGGAAACGTCAAGTCAGTGATTTTCGGGTCTTTATAGTCATTGACTCCGATCAGGAGCGCGTAAAAATTTCCTTTCAGCGTAACCTTCGCCGACTGTTCCGGCTTATCGGGTTTTGGCGTTTCCCGCACCAAAATGGGCGGGTCTTTGACGGGTACTGAGGGATCTTCATAGAATTGAAATGTCCAGAAATCCTGGTGTTTAGCGTCTTTGCGATTGGACGTCTCGACCATCAGGTTGCGTTTCTGGTAGAGGTTTTTGAGTAGTCCTTCCTTCGAGGTGAATGGTCCCTGATCCTGAAAATCGAACTTGCGCGTCAGTTGAAATTTCAGGTTGGTGGCGTGGTCGGGGCTGTAGGTAACGTAGGTGAGCGAACCCGTGGCGCAGTACGTAACGGTTTCTTCATACTCTTCATTGAACACGTCGGCCTGCATCCGGCTATAGCGATAACAGGTTGTATTGGCTACACTGGACGTTCGCTGGTATTCGAAGTCATTGGCTTTCAGGATCGTACCCCGGCGGTCGCCCACGGCATTGTATAGTTCCAGCACCTGAGCAATGCCCAAATGCTGCGCCAGCACACTACCGGACTGGATGAGCCAGAAAAAGAAAAAACCGGGAAGGAATCGTTTCGCCATTTTCGTTACAGTGTTACTGAGTTAAAAATTTGTAAATAGAGTTGCCTTCTATTTGTTTTTAGCCCCTCCCCTTTTTAGGGGAGGGGTTGGGGGGGTACTTGCAATCTCTTCGCTATTCAACCCGGTGATACAGGTGATACAGGAATCCAACGGTCACATACGCCCCCCGAACATCGAACAAACGCGCATCGCTCACGCGGGTGCCATCGAGCTTGAAACTCACGTTTTCTGATGTTAATTTCTCGCTGTCGCTTACCGATTTGTTCTCCGCATTTCTGCCCGTAAACTTCAGAATCGATTTGGTATGGAAACTATACGAATACCCGCCCGTTAAGCGCAGGGTCATGTTTTCGTTCAGAAAAAAGTTGTATCCGATTTGTGGCGTAAAGGCCGCGTAATAATTGCGAAACCGGATGGGTACGGTTTTGCTGTCGAAACGCGTACCATTGACCTGTATATACACCGAATTCTGAACCAGTTCGCCCAGTTTTACGTACGCACTGCCTAAGGTTAAATCCAGGCTGGTGACCCACTGACTTTTTCGGCCAAAGGTCTTTCCGACACCAATCAGCAACCCACTAAAACCGGCTCCGCTGGCAATGCCAAACTGGTATTGCACGTGCGTCAGCCAGTGCGTATTGGTTTCCCACTCGAACCCGATTTGCCCCACACCGGCAAACTGTTTTTTGTCTAACGTGATGATTGACTGGAGGTTGTCCCGCGAGGGTGACTCGTCGACATAGGCGAAGTCGATGTTTGATTGTTTGATGCTCAGTGGCGCAATACCCGCGTTGGCGATAACCGACCAGCGGTTAATTCGGGGAAATTTGCCGCCCAGCCATTTGCCAATGCCCCGGTTTACAGGCCGCTCATTACTCAATTCAGAACTGGACCTGGCTTCTTTTTTTTCATCTACAGGCTCCCTTTTTTCATCGCCCGATCCGCTGAGTACGATGGCGTCGGGCCGCCGACGGCTACCGTCGGGGTACTCGATGTAGTCGATGCCCGATGTGGGAACGCGGGTGAGGGGCGAGTTGGCATTCTGGCGGTAACTTACCGTTCGTCCGTCGGAACTGATTACGACATAGGTAGCCGGTATTTTCCGGCCACTTTTTGTAACGATGTTATACACGTCGCTGGTTAGCCCCAAAAAACGCATTTCTACCCGGCGGTTTTGTGCCCGTCCGGCTTCGGTGCGGTTGTCGGCAATGGGCTGGGTGCTCCAGTACCCAACGGCTTTGATGCGCCGGGGCAGCACACCCCGGCTCACAACATACTGCATGGCCGACGTTGCGCGTGCCTGCGATAACGCTTTGTTCACTTTAATGCCCCCGGTATTATCGGTATGGCCGCCAATTTCCATCACGACCGTTGGCACTCTCGTCAGAAAAATGGCGACCGTATCCAGATAAAGCTTGTCATTTGGAGTCAGTTGGCTTGTTCCGGTTACGTACTGAATAGTTCTCAAATTGAGTTTTTTGTTCTTTACGGCGTCGTACCCGTTCGTTTCCAACTCTTTGATTACGGCATCCAGTTCGCCGTTTCGGGGTGTTTTAGCGTCCTGCGCCAGACCCGTCAATGGGCCGGTCAGCATAGCCCCCAGTAGCAGTAGATGTTTTGGTTTCATAGTTATCCGGTTAATTGTAAAAGTTGCAACGGCTGAATCCAGGCCGGAAAACTCGGATGAGCTTCCCGGCCTGGATGTATGATACCCCTAATCGGTGATGACTTTGGCTACCCAATTTACTTTGCATTCGGCCCGGTCGATACCACGTTTGCTGATTTCTGAACAGATGAAGCAATCCGGCCACCGCTGCCTGAAGTAGCCAAATAATCATTGTCGAACCAAATTCGTCCGGTATTTACCGGAATCAATTTATTATCCGTATCTACCGACTTCTCTTTCAGCACAAATGCGTACTGAAAATCACGAATTCCGGCTGTTGTTAACTCCCCCGACATAATGGCGACTGTTTTGTACGAGACACCGCTGCTGACACCTACATCTTCCGAAAAAATGGTGAAGCGACTGCCATTGCCAGCAATAAAAGCACCATTGCCCGTACCTTTATCCGACCCATTATTGGTATAATCATAAGTGATTTGGTTGCTGGTATTCTGTCCGTAAAATTTGTAAACGTAATCGTCGATAATCTCCCCGACTTTGTAGGTATCAGCAGGGCCAAACGGACTCAACAATTCGTAGGGCGACACCCGAAACGTACCCTCTATTTTGGGCGGGACTTTGCCTTCGTTAATAACCATACCCCGCGAACGTAGATCATTGATAATGTTTTCGGGGATGATCCGCTGAATATTCTCCGAAAAGCCTTTTGTTGGGTCATCGGCCACAACCGTTTCTTTTTGGCAGGAAGTCAGCGAACCGACGAGTAACGCGGTTGCCGTGAGCAATGTCGGGATACAGAAAATGGATTGAGTTTTCATAAAAATGATGCGAAAGCCTGTGAATAAAATAATGTGTGGATAGAAACGGAACCGCCGTTGGTTTACATAGGTATATGTCTTGCCAGCCGGAAATGTCACACGTCTGTCAGAAGTTTTTTTTAACTAATTTTCCATACCCCGTCCTGACGCTCATGAGCGGCATCCGGCACCTTTAAAATTCGGTAGCACGATGAAGACTGTAGCACTAACCGGCCTGTCAATACTAACGATCAGTAGGTTGATGACGTGGGCAAACCCCGCCAGCGTACCATCGCCCGCTACGTACAAATACCACGTAACGCAACAGGTTTGCCAGCAGTTAGCCACCGCTTTTGGTGAGCGACGAACGCCCCGGCTTACCCTCATTGCCGACCCCGCCAGTCAGCGAATCGCCCAGTTTGTTGCCAAACCCGAACCCGAATTGTTCTTAGACGAAAAGCTGTATGACATCTGCCGGGGCTTCGGTCCTGATTCGCTTGCCGCTTTATCCATTGTACTGGGGCATGAACTGGCCCACTATTACGGAAAACACGCCGACTGGTTTGGCTTCGCGCAGTTGGTCAATCGCCGGCAACCAACGGCTGCCCAAACCGAACAAACACGGGTTTTAGAAGCCCAGGCCGATATGCAGGGTGTTTATCGGGCTTTTCTGGCGGGCTATGATACGTACCGGATTGCCCGGCCATTGTATGCCGCTATTTACACGGCTTATCGGTTGCCCAATCAAATGACGGGCTATCCAACCCGCGACGAACGTATTCAGATCATGGAAGAGCAGGCCCAAAAAGCCAATACACTGGGCATTGCGTTTGAAACGGGCCTCTTTTTTCTGCTAAAGCGCGACTATACGGTTGCCCAGCGGTGCTTTGACTTTGTGTCGGAAGAAATGCCCACCAAAGAAGTGCTGAACAATGTGGGCTTGTGTCAACTCCTGCGGGCTGCCCAGGCAATGACGCTGCGCGAGATGCCCTTTCGCTATCCCTTTGAAGTAGAAACCGGCAACCGGCTCCGGCAGGATGACCACCGGGGCGATGAAGTCAATAAAACAGATTTACTCAAGCAGGCTGTTTCGTATTTTCAACAGGCCATAGACGTAGATGAAACCTACGCGACTGCATCTGTTAACCTGGCTTCGGCCTTGTCGATGCTGGGACGGACGGGAACGGCCAAAGAAACGATTGACCAGTTGGAAGAAGCACTTCGCCGGACGAGCGAGCCGCTTCCACCAAACGCCCGCCTGGTTCGGGGCATCGCGCTGGTCGAAGCGGGTAAAACGAACGAGGGTATGGCCGAATTGGACCGCAGCCGGGGAGCCTACGAACTGGCTTATAATCTGGAGATTGCGCGTCAGTACGTCAGACTTAATGCGTTAGCTTCACAAACGGCAGTACAGGCACTGACTGAAATAGCCAGTCGCTATGCCGCACCGGTTACCCCTGTTCGGCTAAGTCCTGAAACGAGCGCGGGAACTGTCCGGTTGCCGTTTGCTGCTGCCATGCCGTTTACGGAGCGGCTGGCTATTCCGGCACCGGGGCTGGTCAGGATACAAAGCAGTCATACAGTTGACGGGGCATTATACCAGATTGTCCTATCCGACACCAGCTACGACGTAATCTGTTCGCGGCCCGGCAGTTTGGGGCAAAGTGAGCGGGGCGTTAAATCCGGCGATTCAATCGAGCTGCTGATTCATCAGTATGGCGAACCACCACGCGTACTGTCGGCGGCTGGCGGACTGGCTTATTTCTGTTATGATGCTGCTAATTTCTTCGTGGCTGTTCGCGATGGGGCCGTTAAAAACTGGTTTGCCTATTCACGCCGTTAAGAGTCTTATACCAGGCTAAGCCCGTTACCTGGCCATCGTCAACGGTTGTTTGCCCTGCAATCCTTTCACGACTTCGTAGCGTGTTTTGCCCGTTATCAGGTAATACGTGTCATTGGCGCGGCTGTACACCAGCGACCAGGCCGGTTTGGCAGCGGGTAATGTCGGCAAAAATACCCGGAGTGTATCCTGAAACTCGTAGGCCGGTTCGGGGCCGTTGCTGAACACAACCGTGCGGTATTCGGTGGTGGGTTTGCCCTTGCCAAAACCCAGACTCAGGTCGTCCGTTTCATAATACAGTAGTTGCGCCGGGCCTTGCAACAGAGTAGGTTTATCGGGTTTTTGAGCAACGGGGCCGCGTGGTTCCGGCTGTGGGATGGTGGGCGATTCGATGGACGTAGCGGTGTCGTTCGGGGTCTGAATTTTGAGCGAATCCCGCTTGTCGTCGGCAATGGGAGTCGGATCGTTTTGCCCCAGTTGCCACCACACAATGGCTCCGGCAGCAGCTACCAGCACGACCGTTGCCGCCACCCGAAACCAGCTTTGTCGCCAGAACGGAATCACCTGCGGGTCGGTCACGCTGATATCCTGACTGGTGCGGCTGGGCAGCGGAATAATGGGCGTCGTAACTTCGTCGTTGGTTTCGACTGTCCGTTCGGCTTCAAACCGGGCAAACATACCGGACAATTCCTGCCGACGTTTGAGCCGCACCTGCTGGATGAGCGTTTCCTGAAAATCATAATCCTGGCGGAACTGCACATCGTCGCGCCGGAGCTGCTGAACGCGGGCTTCGGTAGCCTCGTCCAGTTGTTTCTGCAACGATTTTTCAATCAGTTCATCGCGTTCGGCGTCAGTCATGGTGTTGGTTGTGGAAAAATGGGCAGGGACTAACAGAAACGGACGTTATTGATCCCATCCCATACTCATCAGAATTTCTTTTAGTTGTTTTTTGCAGTCGATAACCTGATTGCGGACGGTGCCGTACGACAATTTCAATAGGCTGGCTATTTCCTTATAGTCGAGATTCTCCCAATAATGCAACTGAAAAATATCGACGCAGTTTCTGAGGGTAATTTGCGTCAATGCTTTCTGCATTAGCACGTCCGGCTCGTCGGTATCGAACCCGGCAAATGCGTTGTCGTCCCAGGCTAATTGCAGTAGCGCGAGTTCGGCATCATCGGCCTCGCCATCCATGGGTAGCGGGCGGTTTGACCCGGTATCCAAACGGGTGGTTCGATTCTCGTTGGTTGCCTGTTTTTTCCAGTATTCCTGCAATTTATGGTAGGCCACACCCGTCAGGTACACCGATAGTTTGCTGGTCAGTTCGAGTTGGTGTTTCTTTTCATCCAGAAATACCAGCGTGTCCTGATAAATCTCAAGAGCTACGTCTTCCGAAGCCCCGCGCCTACGCAGGTAGTTGACAACTTTCGGGCGATTGTCGTTGTAAACTTTCCGCCATGCCTGCTCATTACCCGTGCGAAGGTAGTCTAACAGTTTCTGATCGGTCGTTCCTGACGGGTCATTTACCGGGTCCATAGAAAGTACAGGGAGTGGATACACCAAATATATCAACTTCTGCCTATGAATGGTAGTCGATTTCACAAAAAAAGCCTTCTATCGAATAGCAAGGCTTTATTAAGAACAATCACTTGCACCGGGCTTATTGACTTATATTAAATAACCGCCAAATCGACCCCTATCAGCCCACCGCTTTAGCTGTGGGTTCACAGAATAAAAACCGCGTTCGATCAACCGTTTCAACGGTTTGCTGGATGCTCAAACCGTTGAAACGGTTGGTGAACATTCGGTTTCTTGTCTGGCTACCCACAGCTAAAGCGGTGGGCTGATACAGTTGCTATTCGGCGATTAATTTCTTCAAATCAATTAGCCCGGTGTCCCTGAAATTTATCTTTTCACAAACCCAACACGCCTAACATACTCAGGAGATTGGTTGATTTGGTAAGGAACATAAAACAGAGAAGTTTGGTGAACAACCAATAGTAAGGAGAGAATGGCGAGATGTCAATAACCGTAATTGGTAAACAGAACACAGAGTCCTTAGGTTAAGGACTCTGTGTTCTGTTTATACTTAATGACCATCACCTACATCTTTGGGCGGTTGGTCGTAGTTGACCTGAACGGAATCCGTCGCGGTGTGGGGAGTTGTTACATACTGCGGATTGCTGCGTGCCTGGGGGGCTACACGCTCCGGCTGGCAGGCCGTAACGGCTATTCCGAAGCCGATGAGACATAGTACACCCGCCCGACGCGAAGTCGATTTTTTGTTTACATCAAACATGATTTTCAGGATTTGATAGACTGGAAAAATCAGCGTATCAAGAGGGCGCCCTGTCTTGTCCGCGAACTCTGCGTTTCAGAGTCATCAGTATATGGTGGGGGCTATGGTATTGTCACCGCATCGGTACAGATTTTTTTATAGATTGGCGTAACCTTCGACGCTGCCGTGGGAAATACTCAGTAAATCACCCGCGTATGCCACAATTGCTACCTACCCAAACCATCGTTGCCAACCTCCAGCGGGGCGAAGACGTCGATGGCGTTACCCGGTATCTCTACAAGACCTATGAGCGGCCCCTGAGAGGGTATATCCGCAAACGGGGCGGTACTTCCGACGATGCCGACGACCTGATTCAGGAGGTCATGCTGGTATTTCTGCATCAGGTTCAGTCGGGCCGGTTCGAGCAGCGGGATGATGCCGACCTGGGGTCGTACCTGATTGGGATTGCCCGCCGGAAGTGGTTAAAAAAAATGGAAAGTGAAACCCGGCGGCAGGAGCGGCAATACCGGTACACCATAGGAAACGATGGACCCGAAACGCCGGAATCTATTGTGGCCGAGGCCGATTACCGGTCGTGGGCGTGGGAGCATTTTCAGCAGTTGGGCGACATCTGTCGGCAGATTCTGACGGCGTTTTATCGGGACGACCAGTCGCTGGAAGACATTGCGGCCCGGTATGACTTCGGAACGGTTGGGGCCGTGAAGATGCGGAAGTTCAGGTGTGTTCAGAAATTACTAAAATTAGCCGACGTATGATATCAGAAGATCCGGTCGAACGCTGGGACCAGTTGGAAGACTACTTAGCGGGCCGTATGGACAAAGAGCAGGTTCGTCGATTGGTCGAGCGTATGGAAACAGATAAGGCATTGGCGGAGGAACTCGAATCGGTTCGTCGGGCACAGGCCCTGCTCAGGGAGGCATTTGTTGAGCAGCAAATGCGCGATACGATCCGGCAAATCCGGACTGAGCAACGGCCTGAGCCGGTGGTGTGGCGGAACCGTATTGGCTGGAATCGGGTAGCGGCCGGGGTGGCTGCGGCCTGCCTGTTGCTGGTTGGGTATTTATCGCTGGCCCCCATTGCGCTGCCCAATGCGGGCTATGACGTGCGGGCACTGCGGGGTATCGACACCACCCAGCTTCCTCCTCAACAACGGGTAGCGTTTGCCAATTTTTTCGACGGTCAGGCCCGCATGGTCGAAGGTGACTACGTGCAGGCGGCCTATCACTTCGAAACGGTATTGACCGTCGATGACCTGCGCCCGTATTTTAAAGAAGCCGCCGAGTGGCATCTGGCTGTATCGTACCTGCGAAGCCACCAGATCAGCCGGGCCAGTCGGCTCTACAAACAGTTGCGGCAATGCGAGTCCTGCACCTATGAGGTAGGCTGGGTGGAGCGTCGTAAATTAGAATGGCAGCTATGGATTGGTAATTTGATTCCGTAGGAAGGGTAGGGTAGTTCACACCAACGCCCGTTGGGCCAGCCGACGCTGCCGGATAACCAATACGCTGCTTAGGCAAAGCATTAGCGCAATGACCGCACTTACAACGCCGGTAAACGGCCAGGGTGCATCGTACAGGGGCCGGTTGGTGCCAATCAGCACCAGATTGGCCCAGTAGTGCGGGTGGTTCAGTTTGGGGTACAAGTTTGACCGGAAGTAATCCAGGCGGGTACGCTGCAACGCTACGTCGATGGGCAGACCGGCCTGTAGATGGGTGTAGGTTTGCCGGGCCAGGTAGGCCGTGCTTTCGTCGTTCGCGCTCCAGAGGGTCGAAATCACCGAGGGGCAACCGGCATAGCCAAACGCCTGCGCCAAACTCATAACGCCTTCGCCCGGCTGTAGTTTCCCATTGCCGGTTTCGCACGCACTCAGCATCACTAAGCGGGTATGTGGCAGCGAGAGGGTATAAATTTCGCCGGCATAGAGTTTGTCGGGGTTTTCATCGGGATAAAACGCAATGTAAGACCGGGCGGGTTCGGCATTATCGGCATAGGCGTGGGTGGCAAAATGAAGCATGTCATAACGGGCGTACGTCCGCATGAACCGGGGCTTTGTCGCGGCTTTTCCGAGGAGTACTTCGCCCGGCAGTTGCTCGACTTCAGCCCGCGAAGCGGGTAGATAAGGCAACGCTGGGGAAGCCGTTTTGGGGTCGGCCGGCTCCACGAACGGAGCCAGACCCAACAGGCTGTTTTTTGGTTTTGCGGCTGTGGGCTTAGCGGGCTGAAGCAGGGCACTCGCCGAGGGGACGTAGCTGATGGCATACTGTTTAATCAGGAAATCATCGACAACGCGTCCTGTTTCCAGTACCTCGAAGGGAAGCCGGTGCAGGTCGCCATCCCGCGAAATAACCAGCCGCTCTGTGTTTTTCAGTAAATGAGCAACGGGTTCGACCAGCCAGCGATAGCCCATAATGGCTGCTGGTGTGCCGGTGTAGTTTCCCAAACCGGGATTCGTATACAAAGCCGTGTCGAGCGTTTTTAGCGCCGTTTTCAATTCATTCAGATCACCGCTTTTCCGAACAATCGTCAACCCGGCGGGCGTTACAACGGCAATATACAACGCGTTATGAATCAGCAGGTAACTCAGGTAAGTCGTCCGGTTATCGAGAACCGCCCGCACCTGCGATGCCTGTACGGGTTGAGGCTGGTATTTGGCGCGGTAATAGGCCGGGAACTCGTTCTCGAACCGTTGCTGTAGCTGAGCTAACTGGATTTGTGCGTCCGTCAGTTTCGGCGACGGGGCCGACGTTGCGTCTAATTTCAGTTTCGTAATCGTTCGCTGTAATTCCCGTTCCTGGGTTAGCAGGGCGGCAGGAACATTGGCAGGTTTTATCAGCCATTCGCGGGTTATATCGGCAAAGGCAACCGCTTTTGATTGCTCCAGCAGACTAAACGCCTGTTCCCTGTCTGGGTTTTTTTGCGTCTGCGTGTGCAGGGTATAAGCCGTTTCAACGGCACTCAGATACGCCGGACGGACCTGAGTGGCAAAAAACCATTTTGTCTCTAAAGCACTGTAACGCTTCCGCATGACATCGGCCACTGCCAGAGCATGTACATAGGCAGAATGGGCATTGCGTAAATCGGTTATTTTCTTACCCTTGCTGTAGCATTGGGACAGTAACTCAGCTTTGAGGACTAAAGCTTTAAACAGGCTCTGTTCGGATAGGGCCTGTTCAGGGGTTGGGTTTGATGATACATTGGTTGAGGTAAAATTGAGATGAGAAGCTATTATGGCTTGTTGGCAGTACAATAAAGCATTGTCTAACTGGTTCTGTCCTCGTTGAATAGTAGCTAAACCAAGATAACTAAGTGGAATGATATCACCCTGGTCTCCATAATATCGCTTATGATGTTTTATCGCTGCGTTAAAATAAGTTTCGGCTTCATAATACTTGCCTGTTAGATAAGCACATTCGCCCAAGCAAGTTAAAGCAATTATCAGGGATCTTTTAGTTGATTGCGCAGGGGTGCTTTGGGTAATAGATTTAGCTAACATTATTGTCTCCTCCGCATACAAAGCGGTCTCTTCGTATAATCCATCATGCAAAGCGTCTTTAGATAGTCCGTTGTAAATCTTACACTTGTAGAAATCGTTCTTGGTGTAGTTTCTCAGTGCTGATTTGCGCAATGCTATTGCTTTATTCATATTCCCTAATCGCTCGTACAACTCCCCCAAATTATTCTGTAAAATCGCAATGTCTTCTTTTGAGGCCGTATGTTTCTCCGCTATGGATAGGGCTTTGGTCAGGTAACTAAGCCCTTCCGTATAGCCACCGTCCCGCACGTACATCATACCCTGGTTATTGTAGTGGTAAATGACATAGGCAGGGATTCGGTTTTCCAGTTCGGGGTGTTTTTGCAGCAGGGTATTGGCCCGCGAGAAGTAGAGGTAACAGGAATCCTGGCTGTTCAGCTTTTTATACATTTCCCCCAAACTGGAGGTCAGCTTAAACCAGACCGAATCGGGCTGGGTGGTGGCCCCTTTCAGGAGCATTACGCCTTCCTGGCAAAGAACGGCTCCCCGACGATAATCGCCCTGCATATGATAAATCGAGCTAATGTCTACGGTGAGATTAGCCGCCCGCACCGGGTCGAGTTGGCGGGCAAGCCGGTAGCCGTCGAGGTAGTTGGTCAGGGCCTGTTTATAATCGCCCTGTGCGTATAACATTTCCGCTTTATTTCGTAAACGGTCGATGGTTTCGGTAGACTGGGAGAGCGCAGGAGTACACGTTAATCCACTAAAATAAACAATAAGGAATACTATTTTCGTAGATGGGTAGATTTTTGTCATACGTTACTAACTTTGAAGCAGACGAGGTCATTAACGACTACTATGTTGACTTAAATATAAGCCAAATGAAGACGTTTACGCCAACTAAGCGTACGTATATCAGCCAGTTACACTACCGGATTGATAAGCGGCAATGACACCGTAAACGAATGCGGTGTTTCGGTTACGGTGGGCGCGGCCAGATTCAGTAACTGGTATTTGGAGAGGATCGTTAACAGCCCTTTCTGCGTTGAATTTACGCGGTTAACCGGCTTGCGCTGTAGTGTATTGCTCACCGTCAGCCAGCCGTCGGGGGTGGTCGTAAGCTGGATGGATAAGGGTTTGTCAATTGAAACAACGTTGTGTTTTACCGTATTTTCGACCAGTAACTGCAACGTTAGCGGGGGTAGTTTGTAGAGGAGAAATGACGCGTCGATGGTTTTCAATAGCTCAATACCATCGCCGTAGCGCGTTTTCAGCAGGTGATAATACGAGTCGATAAACAGCAGCTCGGCCTGTAAGGTCGTCAGGTTTTGTTCGTTCGTGCGCAGTAAATAGCGGTAAACACTCGACATCTCATCCACAAATCGTTCGGCTTTGGCGGGTTCGTCGGCAATGAGCGAGGAAAGCGAATTGAGGCTGTTAAACAGAAAATGCGGGTTTAGCTGCGTCTGTAGGGCCATCATCTGCACCGCCGACATCTGCTGTTGCAGTTTCTCCGCCGTTAGTTCCGCTTCGACCTGTCTGCGCTGGTACTGTTCGCGTTCGCGGGCGAGTTTCTGGTCGATAACCGCATTCCGAATCGCTCCCCGACGCTGCCGATAACCCAGCAGCAGTGTGAAACAGATCAGTTCGGCAATAATCCCAAGCATGAAGTAGGTCAGTGGCGCACCTAAAAAAGAATTTGTGCTAAAGGGAGCAGACAGCAGGCTGGTCAGACCCATCGAAGCAACGCCCCCGATCAGCAGAAAACCCGATCCCAACGCTACATAGCGCGGTACGACGCCCCTAAGCCGCCCGATTTTCCAGACGCCGTACCCAGCCAGCACAACCATCAGCAGCCGCATAACGGTATGAGCCGTGTTGTACAGAGATTCGTTCCATACGATCAGGCCAAAACAAAGGGCACCCATAAAGAGCGAATAGGTCAGAACAAGGATTTTGGCGGCCCGGAAGTACCGGAAAAGACCCGGTAAGCGGTTTCGCAGGCGGATGAGCCAGTCCGCAAAATCGAAATAAACGAAATAGGCCAGCATCGGCACCGTAGCTTTTACCCAATACCAGACGGAACCTGACACCGACCCGGCTACGTCATCGACCCGCAACCCGAAATAGACGAGCCACGCGAGCATATACAGCGTATACAAGCCGTAAATACGCTCGCGGTAGATACTCCACTGCACTACGTTCAGCAATAAAATGGAGCCGACCATACCCGTAAAGAACAGATTCCAGGTGGCAAACGTCATGAAAGCAACTACGCTTAGTTAGGCTAAATACGGTAAAATTCGGTAATTCAGGCTTGTCAAGTCAACGGGTTGGTTCATGAACCGGAAAAAATAACCGACGAAGCGTCATTGCGGCAGGATGAACGGAATGGCCGCGCCTGATTTCTTCTTTCGACAGGATTACAGGATTTTCGATCAATAAAAATCCTGTAATCCTGTCGAAAGAAAGTACACTCTATGCCGATAAGCAGTTAATTAAACTTGTCTTGCCCTGCACCCGCCGGCCGGTTTATAGCCGGTTCGGGCGGTTTCGACCATTGTTTTTGTCGGTTTACCTGCCAATAGATTGGGGTTTAACGGGCCGGATTTGTATTTTTATTCCCAAACTACTTAGCGCAAATCCTCGCGTGCCATGAACGTACTAATCATTGAAGATGAAGAGTTAGCGGTCCGTAAACTGACCAGACTGCTACAGGAAGTGGACCCCACGCTGCACATCGTCGGGACGGCCGCCAGCATACGGGCCTCGGTTAGCTGGTTAGATGCCAACGCGCCCGGCCAACCCTCGGCCCCGGACCTGATCCTGATGGATATTGAACTGGCCGACGGGCAGAGTTTTGAAATCTTCGAACAAACGACCGTCACGGCACCGGTGATCTTTACAACTTCTTATGACGAGTACGCGCTTCGGGCCTTTAAGGTCAATAGCATCGACTACCTGCTCAAACCCATCAAGCGGCAGGACCTTGAAGCCAGTCTGGATAAGTACCGTCGGTTAAGTGCAGGAACGCCCTCCGAGGCCGCGCCCCAGGTATCCATCGACGCGCTGGTGCAGCAACTCCGCCAGCAGGCGGCTCCTACGGAACACCGGCGCCGGTTTCTGGTCCGACACCTGTCGCAGTGGGTGCCCGTTGAGGTGAACGACATTGCCTATTTTCACTCGGAAGAGGGCGTGAGCCTGTTTCGTACCCGTACCAATCAGAAGTTTTCGGTGGATTATACGCTCGACGAACTCGAAGCGATGCTCGATCCCAATCAGTTTTTCCGGGCAAACCGTCAGTTCATTGTCGACATCAATTCGGTGCAGCAGATTCATCCCTATTTCAATAACAAACTCAAACTGACGCTTAAGCCCGGCACCGACGATGAGGTGCTGGTGAGCCGCGAGCGGGCCACCGATTTCAAGAAATGGATGGGCAAGTGAGCGAATAGCCAATGGGTAATTGATTCACTTCATACGTAACGAACTCCTGTATTACATCCAGGCCGGACGCAGTACAGGAATTAGTTATGAATCGTACCCGGCAGTAGTTCAGCCCGGTGGGGGTGTTGGAAAAGAGCCACCGCCGACCAGCCCGTGACAGAATAAATAACCCGTTGTCGTCGCCCAGAGCGTTAAAGTCGGGCGCGGGTACAGAGCGGGAAAACTGCGGCACACCAAACCGACGCTGGATCTGAGCGGTCGTATAGAGTACATCTTCGGTGCCAATGCCAATCTCACTAACCCCCTGAAACAGCTCATTGATGGTCAGGTTGGGATCGTCTAACGGCAGGTCGGTGCGGGCAATAAATTCGAGCAGATTACTCGTTTCCGGGCTTGCCGGCGACTCGTAGAAATAGCAGGCCCGCGCCCGCCAGTCGGAGAAATCGGCAATCGTTTTTTCGGGGGCCTGCGTATCGAGATACTCCAAATCGAAATAATACATAATGACCTCCAGCGAACCACGCGGTACGTTGATGGCAAGGTGATACGGCGCAACGGGCTGATTAGTAAGCCGGAAGGTCAGGTGTGTCCAGCCGATCAGTACGGTCAGGTGTTCGCTGGAGCACGACAGAACGGGCAGGCCAAGGCGACGAACGTAAAAAAGCCGCGTTTGGGCGAGGTCGGCGGAGTAGAGTTCAAGGTCGATGATTTTCATAAGAGGATAGTTATTTTATTTCCTATTCCAAAAATCGAATGTCCGTCGCTGTCGATCAATGCTTTAAGGGATGGAACGGTAAAATTGCCCGATGAACTGATTAAAAAAAAGCCGCTCATCAAGCGGCTTTTGATCCAGACAGATTAACGTTTTCCGACAATTTATAAATTCGTTTGCGGGCCGTACGTGATGTATCGCTGGGCCTCGACGGTTGGAACGGCCACGATCTCAACCCGCCGGATAATTGTTTGCCGACCGTCGCTGATTTCGAACTGATACTGGCCGGGTTCAGACTGCTCAAAATCGAATTTCCGCCAGTAGCTGGTTGGTGGCCGTTTCAATTTCTCCTCATAGAGTATTGTATTGCCGGCATCTTTCAGCCGAATAATAATCCGCTCCGGGTGATCAAATTCCATCAACAGGTTGATCTTCCATTGAGGCCCCATATACATATTGACGGCGAAGGTTTTGCTGGCCGTTACCGAGTCGCCCACGGTGCTCACCTGTGCATGAATCGCCGATGTTGCCATGAGCAGGCTCATCAGCAGCGCGTTCCTGATTTGTCGTATCGTTTTCATCATTTTTTTGCCCGATTGCGGGCGTTTATTTCCTGCATCAAAGGTGCGCTATTTGGAGATATTAGTAAAACGAATTATTTTTGTCTAAATCATTAGAAATATTCATTATGGAAATCCGGCATCTCCAGATGGTGAAGGAAGTAGCTACGCACGGCAACCTGACCAGAGCTGCCGACCATCTCTTTCTAACCCAATCGGCTCTAAGTCATCAGTTGAAGGAAATTGAAAACTATTTCGACACCCAGCTTTTTATCCGCGACAAAAAGCAGATGCTGCTCACCCCAGCGGGCGAAGTCGTTTTACTGGCGGCTGAGAAGATTTTGCAGGAAGTGATCGAAACGCGGGCCAAAGTCCGGCTCCTGACCGATAAGGAAGCGGGCGAAATTCGGCTGTGTACCCAGTGCTACACATCGTATCACTGGCTGGCCGGTTTCCTGCGGGAGTTTCAGGGGCTGTATCCCAAAGTAGACATCAAGGTCGAACTGGAGGCCCCAACGCACGATGCTGACCAATACCTGTTGGCGAATAAGATCGACGTAGCCATTACCGAAGGCGAAGAAAATCCGAAGTTCAACTATACTCCGCTTTTTCAGGATGAATTTATGGCCATCGTCGCCCCGGACCATCCCTGGGCCAGCCGTCGCTGGGTCGAAATCGATGCGTTTGCCGACCAGAACTACATCATGTATAACATCCCGGACGAGGAAAGCTCGAATTTCAGGATGCTTTTCAAGAATCGGCGACCACCGAAGGTGTATAAAATCACGCTGACCGAAGCCGTTCTGGAGATGGTAAAAGCCGGAATGGGCGTTGCCGTACTGCCTAACTGGGTGGTCAGGCCGTATTTGCAATCGGGTCAGTTGGCCGCCATTGGCATTACAGAAACACGGGTGCTGCGGACGTGGTATGCGGCTACGCTGAAAACGAAGCAACTGCCGCCGTATATAACCGTTTTTATTGACCAACTGGCGTGCTATATGAAGCAATTGGACGGATACGCCTGTTCGGTATGAGCGGCTCTCGTGTGTACGTTGGAATTGACTTTTCTTTGCAGAGAGATGTAGTTTCCTGCCCTGTATTACTCTGCTTGCGATTGTATTTTTGACACCCACAGATCAGGACTATTTCAGGTCGTTCAGCCACGAGCGGGCCATATCGCGGGCAGTCAGCACCGGTTCCCGACCAATACGGTACAGTAATTTCCATTGGTTGGACTGGCTGCGGTAGCGGGTTTGAACGAATTCCAGTTTGCTTCCCTGTTTTTCAATTTTTGCGTCAAAATCGACAGATTCAGCGAGTGCGATAAAGTCAAGAAGTCGTTTTTTTACGGCTATGCCGGGGTCGGCATTGGCTTTGTATTGACCCAGTTGGGTGCGGTAGTTGGCAGCTTTGGCTTTGTCTTCGGCCAGTTTGTCGGCCTGATCTTCGAGGCCTTCGCCCATCTGCCGGGTCATATAACGGCTCATAAAAGCGATATACTGCGTTTTAAACTCGGCGGGTTTGGTTGTTGCCATCGGCTGTAGCTGCCGCAAAACGGTCAGGTCACGGATGAGGGCGGCTTTGCCCGGTGCGTCGGCGGTGGTGGTTATCTGTTGCTGAATCTGCATCATCTGTTGCTGAAGCATCATAGCCAGCGTAGCCGCAGGCATCTGGGCAAATGTGGCGTTGGTTTGAGCGATCTGCTGACTGACAGCCGTTTGCACATTGTTCATGGACGCGTTTTCGGCCTGGCTGGCTTCGGCTGTCTGCGCATCGCTAACGTGGTATCGGTCGCGCAGCCAGCGGTCGTAGCGGTCCCGGAAATCAGCCGACTGCACGTAGGTTCGTACCATGGTTCCCATCGCCCGAACGGCTGAAGTTCGTCCTTCCGTAGAGAGTTGTTTGCCAATCTGTCGCATTTCGCCGGGCAGGCTGGCAATGGGGTGTTCGGTCGTGAGTTGATAAAACGCCTGGTTACGGACCTGTTCGGTTGTCAGTTTCAGATCGGTCAATACGTCGGCAGGGCGGGCGGACATCCAGAGCGCAGCTCCGGCAAAAAGGAGTGTGGAGGGGAGGAAGGGTTTCATGGGGTTGTTGTTTTTGGTGCTGTGAGAGATTGGATGAAGGCAACTGAAAACGCCTTACCGGTTCGTTTAGAAATCAACCTGATAGAGTGTTTCCAACTGCCGCTCGTTGAGGCTGGCCGGTAAGTGCCGGAACAGGCCATTGCGGAGGGAAATCAGCAACGGATTGGTGGCCTGAGCCAACTGCCCAATACGGCGGGAGGTGTTGGTGATGTAGTGCGTTCGCGCCAGCCGACGGCGTTCAAACGCTGCGAACGCCACCGCCGGTGATTCGGCACTTGTCAGTTCATGGGCCAGTACAACGGCGTCTTCGATGGCCTGACAGGCTCCCTGACCCATATTGGGTGTGGTGGCGTGCGCTGCGTCGCCGAGGAGCAGGATTCGTCCAAAGGCATAGCGGGGCAGCGGCTTCAGGTCAATGATGTCGTTCCAGAGCAGGTTTTCGTCCGGCGTTTGTGCCAGCAAATCGAAAATGGGCGCATGGTAGCGGCTGAATCGGTCGGCCAGCTTTTGGCTCGTCAGTTGGTGCATCGGCTCATGCTGAGCGGGCGCGTTCACACAGGCGAACCAGTATACCTGATCGTTTGCCAGCGGCACGATGCCCACACGCCCCCGGTTGCCCCATGTTTCGGTTGCCTCGTGCAGATCGTGGCCGGGGTTAGTCACTACGGCCCGCCAGCAGGTATAACCCGCATAGCGCGGAGCCGAATCGGGCAGCAGTTGTTGGCGGATTGGCGAATGAATACCATCAGCAACCAGCACATAATCAGACGTATGGCTTGTTCCATTATCGAAGAAAACCGTTGCGCCATCCGGTTGTTGCTCCACATACAGTGCCCGTTTTCCGGTATGGATCGTGGAAGGCGTAAGTTGCTCCAGCAGTGTCTTGTGCAGGTCGGCCCGGTGAATGGCAAAATTATTGATGCCATACCGTTGGCTAACGGCCCGGCTGTCGGTGCGCGTTACGATTTTCCCCCGCTCATCCAGAATGGAAAATGCGTCGAGTTGCCGACCTTTTTGGATAACCTGATCGGCGATATCCAACCGCTGAAATGCCTGCATGGCGTTGGCTGCCAGGGCCAGCCCCGCCCCCAGCGGACGGATCATGGGGGCGGATTCAAAGAGGGTAGCCTGAAGGCCAATCCGGTTGAGAGCAATGGCGGTAGTCAGTCCGGCAATGCCTCCGCCGATGATGGTAAATGAGGGATCTGTTTTCATGAGGATAGAGGTAGGGCTACAGCTTATGGACGGTAGCCTTACGGGCGTAGTGATTGCTGTTTAGCGATTTGCCGACTAAATCATTCCGAAAAGCCAGATCATTGCGGAACCCGTTTCACCCGAAAAACGCCCTTTATATTGGCCGTGCCAAGTGGGTTAGTGGGTGTTGCTGTATTGACCCACCCGGCAGGTTGCACCGTAAACGTGCCTACGACCCAGTCCTTGTCTTCATTGTTAACACGGAGCGAACCGCCACTCACCGATGGAGCCTTGCCGTAGAGATGCTGGTAGATGAGCGTGCCTTTGTTTAGATTGAACGCTACCTCAACACCCTTTGTCCAGCGATACACGCCGGTAGGTTTGCCCGCCCAGAGCAGCGATGCCGTTTCTGTACCGTTTCTGCCCAGAATAACATTGGACTGGCCGTTAATAGTGGCGCCGCCTGCGTAGGTTTTCCAGTCGCCCCCGTCAATCTGCACCGAAAGGCCCTCCGGGGCTACGAACAGGTTAGCCACCAACCGAATGTCTTTAAATACTTGTCCACCAATAGTTACTGTTTTATTTAAAAACACCGTTACAACTTCCGGGTTATCTGCCGGAATATGGTCGGGGGCATAATAGTCGCCGGTGGTTTGTTTGTGAATGAGTCGGCCCTCACCGATAAAAGCCCACCGCTCAACGTAGCGAGCATCGATGAACGACGATGGGAGCGGTATGAAGATGTCGTCATCGCTCTGACCGGGTGCAGGCTCATCAAGGGTTTGTCTTAACACAAGACTAACGTGGCCGTCTGGGTTCAGAAATGCCTGATTCGGATCGATATACATGGTTTGAAACAGACCCCAATCGCTAAAATGCATCGTCTGTACCGATACCGTTCGGGTAGTGGTATCTACGCTCTTCGTAGCGGGCGATTGCCAGGAACCCTGCTCATTCTGGTAGGCTACCCGCAAAGCCTCCGGTGCGGAGCCGTTGACATCCTGATCGGTATACTGAAACGTAATGGTGGCGGGTTTGGTAAAGATCAGGCCATGGGGCATGAGCCGAAACGCCTGACCCGTACCCGCCGGGCAGTAATTGTTCGTCAGCGGCTGCACCGAAATGGGTTGATTGCCGGTGAGTGCCCCGGCAGGAATCTGGACCTGAACGCGCTTGTCGGCGGATTCGATAATGCCGCCGGCGGGTCCAATTGTGGCCGTAATGATGACTCCTTCAGGCGTTCCTGCGGGCGTCACGACGCCCGCAGATGGGGTGGTTGTTGGTATGCCGGGTGTCGGGTCAGGTGTTGGGTTGACACTGTCGGTTTCTTTCTTGCAGGAAACGATCAGCGCAATGAGCATCAGGCTCAGGAGGAAGGCAAATAGCTTGTTCATGGTGGTCCGTTTTTCGGGGTGTTGTTTACGGGATCAAAGGTGCGCCATTGGCCGCCCCTGTCCAGCGACCGGGTGCCTGAAACGGGAAAATAGCACGATGAAACAGCAGCAGAGGAAACGGGACGGCAGAATTAGCAATCCTTCGGCCTGCGGTCAGGTAGTGGCTGAGGTGGGTGTTGTGGCTGACTCGACGGGCGCAAGCAGGGGAATAGTGACCATAAACGTCTCCCCGGTGTGCCGGACAACGACCGATGGCTGACCAAGTAGCTGGTACTTCAGCATGATGTTCTGCAACCCGATCTGGTTCGACTGAACAACCGACTTCTTCAAGTGCAGACTGTTCTCCACGTGCAGATGCCCGCCCTGTGTATAGAGCCTGATCGTGAGGGGGCAGTCGGTCGAAATGATGTTGTGCTTGATGGCGTTCTCGAAAAGAAGCTGGAGCGTAAGCGGGGGTAGCCGATACGGCAAATACGTGCTCTCGACATCTGTTTCCAGCCGAATACCGGAACCATGCCGGGTTTTGAGCAGATGGAAATAGGCGTTGATAAAGTTCAGTTCATCGGCAAGCGGGCACAGATCACGGTTGTTTTGCTGGAGCAAATACCGGTACACGGTCGATAATTCATCCAGAAAGAGTTCGGCCTGAGCAGCATCGGTCGCGATCAGCGACGACAGCGAGTTCAGATTATTGAACAGAAAATGGGGGTTTATCTGCATCTTCAGCGAATCGAGCTGACTTTGCAGGTTCGTTTTTTTTAGTTCCTGCGTTTCCGTATACGTAACTTTCCAGCGTTCATACAAATAAATTCCTTCGTACACAGCCGCCACCTGAATCGTGCCGACAACGGTTACGAGGGTATTAAAAAAATACGGTTTGAACAGAAAGTAATCCTCAGAGGGCCACAAACCAATGCGGTGATAGATAAAGGTTTGGGTGATGCGAATGAGGGTGGCGAAGGCCGTAAACCAGATCAGTTGAAACCCTACCCGGCTGATGGTCTGGGTCAGTTCGGGGTAACGTCGGCGCGAGAATATAATCCCCCGGCGATTACACTCCCAGACAATGGACGAACCCAGAACAAAGAAAACGGCAATCCGCCAATCGTTTGGGTAAGGCACATTGGTATACCCAAACATCACCCATTGACCGGTCAGGGCCAGTAGGGGAATACCAGCGATACGCATCCATTTGTCATTCAGCCGCTGCATCATTTCCCTGTTTATAGGGTGGGTTTCAGTTTGTGGCACGGTCGTACAGATGTCATCTTTCCGTTTCGGTGCCCCCAAAAGATGACATCTGTACGACCGTGCCACAAACTGAAACCTACCCAGTTACTATGAAACTGTTCGGGACAACAGCTAAAGTATACTATGGGTCCGGGGAATCAAATAGCGCGTACTGCTCGGTTGCTTTTTTACTGGCCCGACACGCGCTAAATCCCGCTTTACTTTTTTGCGAGTTGAACTTCTTCGTTCTTTCCGGCAATGTTATTCTGAATTTTGGGTACGGTTTTCAGGTATTCATAGATGGCACCCACTTCCCGGTCGGTCAGCATCGGGCGCGGGAACATGGGCTGTTTGAGGATAGAACCATCCGGTCGAACGCCCCCTTTTACGGCCCGGATAAACTGCTCTTTCGTGTATTTTCGGGCGAGTCCGGTTTTCTCGTCGAAGGTCAGGTTGGCCGTTACCACGGGCTGTCCTCCTTCGCCCACCATTTCGATTCCTCCGCCATAATAGCCTTTGGTTCGCTCAGGATGGACTTTGTCCTGGTCGATGAGGTCGCCGGAGTGGCAGGCAAAACAGTCGCCAATGGCATCGGCAGTGTAGCGGCCCAAAGCAACTTGGTTTGTCGTATCGGGAAAACTGATAAACTGCTGCGGATACGGCAGCGGTTTCATGAGTGTATGCGTCAGCAACATCGACACGAAACTCAGTTCCGACGACGGAACCTCCTGCTTCGATGCCTGCACCGGAAAGCGGTCAGACCGCAGCCACGACACCACCGATTTCAAGTCTTCGTCGGCCATATTTGGGTACTGGGGCATGATGGGCGCGTAGGTTCCATCGCGCCGGACGCCCGTTCGCAGAAAATACATCAGTTCGCCATCGGTCCAGTTACCAATACCTTTTTCTTTGTCCTGGGTAATGTTTTTGGAGTAGAGTTTGCCGAAAATAGCCGGCACTTCGGCTAAGTATTTGCCCGTCAGGCGGTTGTCTCTATCGGCATGGCAGGCCATGCATTGCATCTGGGCAATCACTTCGCCACGGGCAATGCGGGCGGGTGTTCCCTCAACGGTGATTTCAGGTATTGCTGGCGGGTCGTAGGTTGGCACACCCACAACGCCCACATACGCACAGAACCCGGCCAGCAGCAGGAGTACGCTGCCGAGCACAAGGCCGAGGATTTTCATTGCTTTTTTCATGATATGAATTCGTTAACAAGAGGAAGGTGCCGGATCGGGAATGGAACGACCGGCCTGAACAAAATTCCCCCCGCCAACCCATTTGCCCAGCGGGATTCCGGCCGAAACGGAAAAAATCCGCTATGAAGTGTCATAACGGATTTGTTAGGGTAGCCAAAGCCCGACAGGGGCGCAGTTGGAAATCTCTGGTTAGCTTCGGCAAGAGCAGTGCGGTAGGCCGACAATAAACAGGTGTGATGCAAAAACGGGTTCGGAGACCGGTAAAGCTGCCTCTACCGGTCCCCGAACCCGTTTTTACGTACGTTATTTTCTCGCTTTATTTCTTCTCGGCTACGGCCGTATCCTGCTTGACAAACTCACCGGCGGCTTTCAGTTCTACTTCGTCGCCGACAACCGCCGTTGACGAAGAGCCTATCCCAAAATCAGACCGTTTCAGCGTACCGCTAATTTTCAGACCGGCTTTCTCCTGCTTGCCGCGCGGGTTTTCCATCGTAACGGGCCCTGTTAGGACGGCATCCAGCGTAACGGGCTTTGTCACGCCATGCATGGTCAGGTCGCCCATCAGCTTGTACTTCTTGCCCTCTACTTTCCTGAACGACGTGCTTTTAAACGTCAGCGTTGGGTATTTGGCTGCGTCGAAGAAATCAGGGCTTTTCAAGTGGCCGTCCCGGCGTTCATTCTCGGTATTGATGCTGTTGACATCCGCCGTAAGATCAATGACCGCGTCAGACAGGTCCGGCTTCGATGCGGTAAGTTTGGCGTCGAAGGTTTTAAAGTTGCCATCCACCTCGGACAGCATCAGGTGCGTGACGGTGAAACCCACTTTTGCGTGGGCTTTGTCGACGGTCCAGGTTTGGGCGTAGGCACCAACGGAGGTCAGCAGAACGGCAACAGAAAAAACGATTGATTTCATGTGTATTTGGAACTGGTTAAGTGAAAATAACGAATAGAGTGGGTTTTAAGGGGCTGCGTGAGTCTGTTTTTTAGTTTTTATAGCAGGTCATGATGCACCCGGCCTTCTTTTTGATGTGTCAGAGCGGAAAGCGGCCAAACGGCACAGCGAAAGATTACCCATCCGTAGCGAACATACAGCTTGATAAGTCAAAGAAACAGGTCATCTGTCAATTCTGAAAACGCAATAGACCGCAGTGCGGAAAACATCGGCAGAAAGCCTGTTTCAACCGATGAATGGGCATTGGGGTAGTCTGTAGCGTACGGATGTAGTTTGTCGGTAAGAATGCCCCGACTATCGGTAAATTCGGGGTAACGAGCGATTGATTGAGCCAGAGTTTGGGATTTGGTGTAAACTTGCAGCGTTTCAACTACTTATGGCCGCTACTCTGTTTTCCCGCCGATATGTTTCGCTGCTGAGTCACCTGCTGGGCTGGGGGTTGCTGGGCTATCTGCTGTTCTTCTCCCAGCCATTCAGTTCCGATATTCGCCTGCCCGACCTGTTTTGGGTTCGACAGGGCATCTTTTTCGGTTTGATGGTCGGTACGTTTTATCTGAATGCCCGGTTGTTGGTTCCCCGGCTCCTGCTCGGCGGTCATACCGGTCGCTATCTGCTGGCTCTGGCGGGCGTTATTGTGGGTATTATTTTTATTCTGTGGAGTGTTGAAATGGGGTTTAACCTACCCGTTCTGGTGCATCGGGCTTTTCACCCCGATGGACGCGGTCAGCCGAAACTTTATGGCTGGATTCAGCCGGCCCTGTTTACTATTCTGCTCGTACTGGGCATCAGCACAAGCCTTGCTTTGTTGCAGAAGTGGCAGAGCGATGCCAACCTGCGGCTGGCTCTGGAGCAGGCCAAAACAACCTCCGAACTGTCGTTTCTGAAAGCTCAGATCAATCCACACTTTTTCTTCAACACGCTTAATAACATTTATGCGCTAACGTCTCTTGATGTCGAACTGGCGCAGGAAGCCCTGCACCGGCTCTCGCGGATGATGCGCTACGTACTCTACGAAACCCAGACAGGAACAACGCTGCTCAGCAAAGAACTGGCTTTCGTGAGCGATTATATTCAGTTGATGCAACTCCGACTGACGGATAAAGTAACCGTTACGCTCCTGTCGCCGGACCCGCTCCGCGATCAGCCCATTGCGCCTATGCTGCTGCTGCCCTTTGTCGAAAATGCCTTCAAACATGGCGTCAGCGCGTTGCATCCGAGCCGGATTCATATTGCTATTGAGCAACAACAGAATCAGTTACTACTCGATGTCCGAAACACGGTATTCGCCGATAAATCGCCCTCGCTGGAAATGGGCAACGGCATTGGCCTGACCAACACCCGCCGACGGCTCGACCTGCTTTATCCGGGTCAATATACGTTGCAGATTAATGACCGTACACCGGCTGGCGAGTACCATGTCCATCTAACCCTTGACCTGTCATGATTCTTAGCTGCATCGCCGTCGACGATGAACCGTTAGCCCTGGGTTTAGTCTGTGCATTTATCGAGAAAACGCCTTTTCTGAAGCTGTCGGGCCGCTATAGCAGTGCCGTCGAAGCGTTGCAGGGGTTAATGTCGGGGCCGGTCGATGTCGTTTTTTTAGACATTCAGATGCCCGACCTGACAGGCCTTGAACTGGCCCGCGTTCTGGAACGCAGCAACCGAAGCACCTACATGACCCGAATTATTTTTACAACCGCTTTCGATCAGTTTGCCCTCGATGGGTTTCGGGTCGATGCCCTCGATTATTTGCTGAAGCCGTTCAATTACGAAGAATTTCTCAGAGCGGCCAGCAAAGCCCGGCAGTATTTCGAACTGGTAAACCGCGTTGAACCGGCTGTTGCCAACTCGCCCACATTGGCAATTCCTCCTGCCGAAGCGGTTGACGATTACCTGTTTCTGAAAGTCGAATACCAGTTGGTACGGATTTCGTACACGGATATTTTGTACATCGAAGGGCTGAAAGATTACGTGAAGGTGTACCGCCAGAGCGACCCGGAAAAGCCGTTGTTGTCGTTGACGAGCCTGAAGGCACTCGAAGAAAAATTGCCCGCCCGGCGTTTTATGCGGGTGCATCGGTCGTTTATCGTTGCTTTAGACCGAATCAGTGCCGTTACACGTAATTCGGTGCAGATCGGCTCCGCTACAATCCCGGTCAGCGATCAGTATAAAGATGTATTTAGCCAGTTCATTAGCCGCTGGCTGTAAAGGAATGGTCAAGAGTGGTCAGGTAGGGTCAGGTATTGTCAAGGGTTGTCAGGCGGTAGTTGACCCTACCTGACTACTCTTGACTATTCCTGACAAAACCTGACCGTTTCCCGTTAGTTGGGCCATTTCTCCAAACCGGCGGCAATGCGCAGCGCACGCTGAATATCTTCCCAGTAAAAACCGCTTTCAAACTCTGTTGACAGGCGGTCGCAGGTGTCCAGAAAATCGTTTGCCGTATCGAACCGCTGTTGGTCAGGCGTCGGCTGGTCTGTATTGGGGCGTTGATGGGATGGTTCCATATGGTTTATACGAATCGTCGATTTGGTTTTATGCGATGATTAACGGATTGGATCGGGTAAGCCTGATTTATTACCCTGTCGGCTATTGTTCCGCGAAGTGGATGGTGAACGTAGTGCCTGCATTGGCCCGGCTTTCTACGGTTACCGTGGCACCGATCAGCATGGATAGCCGCTTCACAATAAACAGGCCGATGCCTTCGCCCGATGAAGGGGTGGGCGACCTGGTCATAGCCGCTTCGTCTGTCCCGGCCGATTGGCTCATTAATAGTTTCAGTAGTCTTTCCGGTAGTCCCGGCCCTGTATCGTCAACGCTGAACTGCCAGCCGCTGCCGCTGTTGTCATTGCTCCAGCGAATGGTAACACCCCCGGCTTTGGTGTATTTCAGGGCATTCAGAATCAGGTTTTGAGCGATCCGCTGCACCTTAACGGCGTCGGATTCGACAGGTAGTGATGTGGGGCCTTCGGTCCGCAGCCACAAACCCCGTTCGTTGGCCATCGGCACCAGGCTTTCCTTGAGTTCGTCGAGTAGATCTGCCGCATCGAACGGAGCAATAATGACCTGTTCCTGCCCCGATTCGAGCCGGGAGTAATCGAGCAACTGCGTCAGTAGCTGCGTTACCTGGCGCAGGTTTCGCTGAAGCATGGTCAGCGTTTGTGCGCGTTCCTCTTCGGTGTCCATCAGGTCTAAAAGGGTAGCTGCCCCCTGAATAATGCCAAAACTACCGCGCAGGTCGTGGGTTGTCGACCGCAGAAACTCACCGCGCTGGAGTATCTGTTGTCGCATCTGTTCCAGGTACTGAAGGCTGCTTTCCGACTGGCTCAACTCGTCCAGCAAATGGCTCTGCTGCTGCTCGGCCTCTTTCAGCGCGGTGATGTCAATGCCTGTCACTACGACTCCACCGTCTTGTTTAGTGACCGAGATGCCCATCCAGTTTTCGGGTTTGCCGGGTTGTTTGCCGAATGTCCTTTCTTCGTAATAGGGTTCGCCGGTGTTAACAATGTGGGTGAGTCTGGCCAATGTGTCTCCCTGCCAGAGCATATCGGATAAATGCGCCAGGGGTTTCTCCAGCAGGGCGTCTATGGGCTGGCCGCTTAAGTAGGCAAACTTCTGATTACACACCACAAGCCGAAAATCAGTCACTTCATTTTGCTCATTCCGAACTGTTTTGAGAAACCCAATCGACGCGGGCGAGCTATCCAGCACAACCTGTAAACTCTCGGCTGTCAGGCGCATCCGCTGCTGGGCCTGTTTGCGGTCCGTAATGTTTAACGCTGTCATCACAACCCCATTCATGGCAATCTGGGGCGTAATGGAAAATGCATAATGGCCCGGCGTTATCTGGTCCAGATACAGTTCCTGATAGGCCGGTTTGCCGCTTGTATGCACCTGAATTGCCAGATCGAATAAACCACAGTCGTTCATCCAGGGATGAATGGCCAGCAATCGTCTGTTCAGCAGGCTCTCCGCCCTGCCTGTTAATTTTAGTGCCGGTTCATTGAAGGCACTTATCGTAAAGTCAATGAGATTACCGGTTGAATCGGCGAGTACTTCGAGCATTTTGATGGCTGCCGGTACGCCGTTCAGCACACTTTGCAGGCGGGCCGCCGTCTGCGTCAGTTCATGATTGGTCTGGGCGAGGTTCACGTTGGAATGAAGCAGTTCTTCCGTACGAACTTTTACGCGCTGGTCAAGGTCCTGCGACAGGGTTTTCTGGAAATGTACCTCCGTACAGGAGCCAATAAATCCCCTGAAATCGCCTTCCGTATCCATAGAGGGCTTTGCGTGCTCCAGCATCCAGCGGTACTGGCCATCGTTACGCATCAGCCGGTATTCTGCCTGATAGGGGTGACGCTCAGCCAGATGGGAAGAATAAAAGGCCAGATAAGCGTCCCGGTCGTCGGGATGGATACGGTTTGTCCAGCCTTCATTCAGTTCGTCGGAGAGTGACCGGCCGCTATAGTAGAGCCAGGCTTTGTTCAGAAACGTGTACTGGCCGCTGGCGTCCGACACCCAGATCAGCGTTGGCGCGTTGTCGATCAGGTTACGGAACCATACTTCCCGCTCGGTGATCAGCCGCTGCGCCCGCCTATCGTCCGTAATGTCTTCAATAGCCAGCAAAATGGATTCCTGCCGTTGCTGCTGCACCACTTTGCGGGCGTTGATTCGCATAATGCGTTCGCCAATGTCGGGGAAGGTATGCGTCACTTCAAATCCCTGAACGAATGAATTGTACTCAAGCACGCCGTTGAGTAGGGTATGTAAGGCAGGAATATCCCACTGGTGGTTGCCTAACTCATAAATCGTCCGGCCAAGGGTGTCCGCTTCATCAACCTGAAACAGCGTGTAAAATGCCCGGTTCGCACTTTTTACGCGCAGTTCTTTGTCCAGCCCCAGGGTTGCTTCCCGGATGATACCGAAGATGGCTTCGGCAAATTCGTTGGATTCCGACAACTGATCGTTGCGTACCTGCAACTCCTGATTGATGGTCAGCAGTTCTTCGTTGGTGCTAACGATTTCTTCATTGGCCGACTGCAATTCGTCATTCGACGCTTCCTGTTCTTCAATGATGGAGTGCATATCCTCTCGCAGCGTTATCAGCTCATCCTCCAGTAATTTGTTGCGGGTGGTCATGTTACCGGTTTCGGCTGTGATGACTGATACCGTTTCGTCAAAGAGGATGAGGAAGAACTGTTGGTTGGTGCCGGTTTTAAGAGGAGCAACCTCAATTGTTACGTGGTGCTGTTTGCCATCGATATTGATTTTCAGCCCCTGCCTGCGCACTGCCTGGCCCGATTTTCGGGCTTTGTGTACGGCGTTGCGAAGCTCAAAGGCGAGCGACGGACGCGCCATCTTCAGCAGATTCAGGCTGGCCTTCCCCGGCGAAGGGTCGAGAAATAAACTGATAGAACCCCGAAACTGAAGGATCTCCAGATCCTGATCGACAACCACCGAGGCCGGTACATACTGGCTGAGCAGAAGCGCATCGACAATTTTTTCCAGATCGTTGCCTGAGTTGCTTCCCGATTGTGACGCTGTATCCCAGGATTTAAACTCGCTGTATCGCCCCGGAAAGGAATGTTGAGTAATCGCCTGTTCGGCACCCCGGTCAACGGCAGGCCGACTGACAACATCATTCTTGCGGGCATAAATTTTATATATTTTTTCGACCGGCGAAAAAAGCGAGGCTGATGTGCTGGCACTCTCGGAATTACCCAGCAATAAAAAACCACCCGGATTCAGGGCGTAGTGAAAACCGGCCAGTACCCGGTGCTGTAAGGACGTGTCCAGATAAATCAGCAGATTGCGGCAGCTAATCAGGTCCAGGCGCGAAAAGGGGGGGTCTTTCAGCAGGTTGTGGGGCGCAAATACACACAGATCACGGATCGTTTTGTTGATGCGGTACTGGTCATCTATTTTGGTGAAAAATCGGGATAACCGCTTCGGCGACACATCCATCAACTCAGAAACGGTGTAGCTGCCCTGCCGGGCTTTGGCAATGGCCATCTGGCTGAGGTCGGTCGCAAAAATATGTATCGGCATCGCCGATACGCGGTCGCCCAGGATTTCTATCAGCAGCATAGCCAGTGAGTATGCTTCCTGCCCCGTTGAACAGGCCGGTACCCAAATACGCAGTGGTTCGCGGGGAGACTTGTTTTTGATCAATTCCGGCAACAGGACTTTTTTCAGGTACTCCATGGCTTCGGTATCCCGGAAAAACGTCGTGACATTAATCAGCAGGTCATTATACAAAGCAGTAGCCTCCGCAGAATTTTCTCTCAGGTAGTTTGCATAGTCCCGGAGGGTTTCGTACCGGTAGAGCAGCATCCGCCGGATAATACGCCGACGGATGGTTGTCATTTTATACTGACTGAAATCGACGCCAACCGCCTTTCTGACCGATTGGATAATGGCTTTCAGGTCTTCATCGGCGGTATCCTCTCCTTCCAGAGCCTGGGCGATGGCTGTCTGATGAACAATATCGATTTTCTGGCTAAGCCGCTCAATTTCTTTCGCAATACCGGACGGTGGTAATACCAGGTCCACTACACCCTCGTCAATAGCCGATAGGGGCATACTGTTATACGTCGCCGAATCATCCTGAGCGAAGGTGATACCGCCCGCCACTTTAATGGCCTTCAGCCCCAGGGTTCCATCGCTGCCCATTCCCGACAGGACAATGCCAATCGCTCCATTCTGCTGCTGTTGGGCTAATGAGTTGAAAAACTGGTCGATGGGCATGTGCCGGTTCGGTTTCGCCTGGCGCGGCACCAGCCTTAGGTCTCCCTCTACACTTTCTAAGTCCTGATCCGGGAGGATAATATAAATGTGGTTAGCCTCGATAGAGAGTTCGTGCTGAGCCTCCACTACAGGCATAGTCGTGTAACGGCTTAGGATAGTGGACCGTTGGCTTTCGTAGTCTGGGTTGAGGTGCTGGATGTATACGAAAGCCAGCCCCGTTGTGGGCGACAGATGCTGCAGCAGTTTGGATACAGCTTCCAATCCCCCTGCCGACGCGCCTATAGCAACAATAGGCACAGGGGCTTTTGGGGGCTTTTTATCTGCAGAGAGAACAGTTTTTTTTTTCATGGCGGGCAGGTGTAGATATCCGATAAACGTGTACCAGTTATAGGCATTTTAGGCGATAAAAATGACTAATATAACGTGAATACGGGATTATAGTTGTTGTATTTTAATGGCTTGAGTGCCGCTGCCATCCAATGTGTATAGTAAACATTGGATGGCAGCGGACAACCGTCGCTACGCGATAAAACGAATCCCGTATTTACGTTACTATAGCAGGTTCCTGCTACTAAGATAATAGCAGCGACTGGGTTTAATCAGGCTTGTGCGGGCATTGTGGTTTATCGGCCGCTGACATAGCAGAAACGGGCCTGATTGACAGGGGTCTGTCTGGTATGAAGTGCCGGTACGGAGTTGATTGGGCGGATGACCGATTGCACCGGAATCGGTCGATTCAAATAGTTGGTGTAATGCCTATACTGTCCGTTTTACAGGCATTACTCAGCGTTTGTGGGCAAGGTGACAATGTCTAACCAGTACCGCCGAAAGGTTGTAAAGCACTTTAACCACTGATGGTACGTATCGGGTTTAACAATGTAGGAGGCAACGCTAAACGTATATACTTTTTCAATGTCGCCATTGTCGGATGAACTGCTTAATATGACAATGGGCACCTGCCGGTAAACAGGGTGGTTTTTGATAAACTCCAGCAAGGAAAAACTATCTTCTTTTTGGGGTAGGTATAAATCCAGCAACATCAATCTGGGCAGACCGGCAGCCGATAATAAACAGGTTTCCAGATAAGTTTGCACCTGTGCCGCATGGTTCATCCAGATGGGGTCTACCTCCGGAAAGCATTGCGACAGGGCAGAGCGAATGATAAGCCAGTGATCGGGATTGTCTTCAATAACCAAAATAGGAGTTTTGACCGGCTTACGGCGTCTTATAGTAGCTAGTTTTGCCATATAGTTATACGAGTAAGTGAAGACTTGCGCGTCAGATATAATTATTAAATGTAGCGATCTCTATTACGAAATCCTGCCCAGTACAATAGCATTTGGCAGATACTTATCCAACGAGGGTGTTTGTCAACCTACACGCCTTATATGTAGCGAATTTAGCGTCATCAATTTCCAACTAAACTGGAAAAATTATATATAGATCTGCCCTGTATTTATAGCGCAATGGACAAAAACAGACGCATAACGCACTATTGATCAGTCGCCTGCAAAGCAACTTTCTTCAGCTTATCCTGCTGTGAATACCGGGGTCTCCGGGGTAAATTAATGGAGTTTTACCGCCTATTTTTTACTGACAAATTTATTGCCCTTTATGTAGTAGCGATAGGGCAGGTCGGCCCCGTGCGTGAGACCGATGCGCGTGGTAGTAACCATCTCGAAGTCGTGCAGCACTGGCCCACGAATAGACATTGCGCCTGTTGTGAGAGATGAGCCATTCTGTTCATGTCGGCTGATACCCAGCGCAATCGTCAGTTTGCCGGGGCCGTTGGCCAGGTTGCGAAAGCCATCAGCAGTCGTGGGGTCGATGGTGTTGTTGCGGTATCGCTCGAAACCGGTTTTAAAGGCTTCGTTCCGCCGGAGAGCCATTAATTCGATGCCTTCTATTGGTTCGAGGGCGCGAATGAGTATGGCTTCGCCCACGCCCGCCGGTCCTGCAACGACGTTGATGCAGTTGTAGTGATTATAAATCTGGTAAACATAGAGCGTTCCGGCTGGCCCGAACATGGCCGCATTGCGCGTTGTTTGCCGTCGGTACGCATGGCAGGCCGGGTCGTCGGTCAGATAACCTTCCGTTTCTACAATAATCCCGGCCGTAACGCCCTCCGACGTCTCATGTACCAGCTCGCAGCCAAGCAGCAGTTGGGCGAGGGTTAAGGTGTCATGCGATTGGTAGAAATCGAGGGGAAGTTTTGGCATATGTCAACTCACAAAATCCACCTAATTACCTGTACAACCGTATAAATTCATCGAAGAGCATGATTCGCCGAAATCCTTTTCGGCGGGCGGCTTCAACAATTGGTTTATCGCGGGTTATTAAAATCGAATCAGTCTGTATAGCTAACGCTAAATAGCTAATATCTTTGGGGTCTGTATCACGAATTAGACGATTTGCTTTTTCAATACTTTCGTCGTCTATTAGATAACGTGGAACAACCGTTACGGTTGAGAAAACAAAATGAGCGTACTCAACGTGTGCTGACCAATCCAGCTTCGATTTTTGGACGATAATAGTACTATATTTATCAATTTCAATTAGTGCAAAATCGGGTGTAATTATATCCAGTGTCTCCAAAATTACTTTATGAAAAGACCGGCCACCGATTAAAATAGCCATCAAAATATTGGCGTCGAAAACAAAGCGCATCAGTCCGTAAATGATATATAACGATGCTTCTCCTGATCCCAGGCTTGCTGACGAGCCGTTTGCCATTGTGGATCATTTACCAGTTCATCAAAGTAATCTAAGTCAGCCAACGTTTCCTGAGCGGCTGCTTTGCGTTTGAGTTTAATGGCTGCATCAGTCAAAAACGCGCTGACTTTATCGGCACCCAATACACTAATTATTTCGGCTTCAACCATTACCGTAAATTCCATAGCAGATGTCGTTTAATTAACTGTTTAACAGAAAACGTTCAAATGACATTCATTGTCTGTTCTTTTATTTTCTCCAGTTCATCTTTCATCTGCACCACAAACCGCTGAATGGATGCGTCATTGGCTTTGGAACCGATGGTGTTTATTTCACGGCCGATTTCCTGCGCGATGAAATTTAGTTTTTTACCGTTGGCTTCTTCTGTAGCCAGCACCTCCAGAAAATAACTCAGGTGGTTTTTAAGCCGCACTTTCTCTTCCGAAATGTCGAACTTCTCGACGTAATAAACCAACTCCTGCTCAAACCGATTTTGGTCGAACGTTTCGCTTTCCAGCAGTTCCCGCACCGAATTTCGCATCCGGTCGCGCACGGCCGGAATCCGCCGAACGTCGTGCTCTTCAATGTCGGCCAGCCGGTCGGTAATAAGCTGGATGTACTCCTGAAATTTGCTTTCCAGTACGGCCCCGTCCTGTTTCCGAAACCCATCGCACCGACGAACAGCCTCCCGAACAGCCGCCTGTACCGTTTCCCAGTCCGACGCGTCGGCAGTAGTATCTGCCGATTCGGACAGGTATGCATTGGGCTGTTGCAGAGCCAGTTGCAGCACGTCCGTATCGGGTATGCTCATCAGCATGGTGTTGGCCGTCTCCTTAATATCGCTGACGTAAGCCAGAACAAGCGGTCGGTTAATGGTTACGCCGGGACGAATGGCGCTGGTGCGGGCCAGATTGAGCGAAAGTTCAACTTTCCCCCGCTCCAACTGCTGCGTCAGCAACGCCCGCAACTCGATTTCCTTATCGGAGAACTGCCGGGGCATCCGGCAATAGATATCTAAAAACTTAGAATTCAGGGTTTTAACCTCCGCTGTTACAGACAGACCACCGGCCTCCACCGTTGCGTTGCCGAAGCCGGTCATTGATTTTAACATAAGTAAGTTGTAGAGTTATAAAGTTGTAAAGTCATAAAGTTGTAGAGCGGTTCGCCGACGCGGTTTATAGTTCATTGACGTGTCAGCCAACTCTATAACTTGTATAACTCTACAACTTTAGAACTATTTCAAGGCTCCCGCTTCCAGTTCTAAGTACTCTTTTCGGTTGCGGGCAACGTCGATAGCCGTGTAAATGGCCTGAATCATGGATGTTTCGTCGGCAAGGTCTTTCCCCGCAATATCGTAGGCGGTGCCATGGTCGGGCGAGGTTCTTACCGCAGGCATACCGGCCGTAAAATTGACCCCCTCTTCAAACGCAATCGCCTTAAACGGAATCAGTCCCTGGTCGTGGTACATGGCCAGCACCGCATCGAATTTTTTGTACGCCCGCGTACCAAAAAAACCATCGGCGGGGTAGGGGCCAAAGACCAGTTCGCCTTTGTTGCGCCATTCGGCGATGAGCGGTTTGATAATGTCGTTTTCTTCAGTGCCCAGCAGCCCTTCTTCACCCGCGTGCGGGTTGAGGCCCAGCACCGCAATTTTGGGTTTCTCGATGCCAAAATCCTGCCTTAACGACTGCATCATGAGCGTTAATTTCTGGGCAATGCGCTCGCGGGTGATGTTCTGCCGGACACGCCCCAACGGTACGTGACCTGTTACGACACCCACCCGCAGCGTCTGGCTGACCAGAAACATCAGGTTGTCCTGAACGCCAAATTCCTGCGCCAGATATTCGGTATGGCCCGGAAATTTAAACTCCTCCGACTGGATGTTATTCTTATTGATGGGCCCCGTTACCAGCGCGTCTATCTTACCATCTTTCAGGTCATCGACGGCTCGCTGCAAACAGGCGAGAGCGGCTTGCCCGGCTTCGGGGGTGACCTGACCCGGCTGAATATCCTGATTCTGGTCGGGCCAGCACGTAATTACGTTCGTGAGTTTATGACTGATCTGCCCCACGGTTTGCGCACCATTCAGGTTCCAGTCTTTCAGGTTCAGCAGGTTCCGGTAGCGGTTCAAAATCCGCATGGACCCGTAAATAACGGGTGTGCAAATTTTTTGTAACCGATTGTATTGCAGGGCTTTCAGAATAACTTCGGGACCAATGCCGTTATAATCGCCGAGTGAGATGCCGATAACTAAGCGGTCCTCCCGTCCGGCATATTCGACGGGCTGGTCGTTCTGTGTGCTCCCCTCGCGTATGCCCGGTTCAGCGTATAAAGATTCACGTTGTCCGCTGCGGCTTTCATTGGCAGTACGGCTGCGGTCGGGTTGGGTATCGTCGCGCTGGCGGGCTTCGTTCGGACGCTGGCCGTTGTTGGGCTGGCGGTTATCCCGCTGACCCCGCTGCTGGCTGGCTCCCGGCTGGCCGGGCCGGTTGGCGGCCTCACCCGCACCGCCGGAGCGGTCGCCCCGGTTCCCACGATTCGGTTGGGGGCGGCTGTTCCGTTGATTTTGTCCACCCTCCTGCGGTTCGCCATTGCGCGGTTCGCTATTGCGCGGTTCGCCGTTGCGTGGTTCGCCATTGCGATTCCGGTCGTTGCGGGCCTCGCGTCTTGTTGTTTCCTGCTGATCGCCAGTTGGTTGATTATCCGTCTGCCGTGGCAGCAACGGTCCGGTTTCGTCCGCCTGAGATTGGAGTGGGCGGGCATCTGACGGGTCAGAAGGCGTAATAGGTTGTGAGTTCGATTCGTCAGGTTGGCGTTGTTCCATGCACTTTTTGTAGTTTCGCCGGGGATTTTACTTAGTGAAGAATGTAGAATGACGGGTTTAACCGGTTTGTTCATCACACTGCATTCTGCATTGATAGAGTCGCAAGTTACGAAAACCATACGGATGTCCCAGAATCAACCTTCTATTCTAATTGCCGACGAAATGCACCCGTCGCTGTTTGGCATGCTCGATAACGCGGGCTTTACCTACACCTATGCTCCCAAAATTACCCGAACGGCTCTTTTGGACCAGCTTTCTCCCTTTACCGGACTTATCATACGCAGTAAAACCACCGTCGATGATGAACTGATGCGCCATGCCCCCAACCTGCAATTTGTTGGCCGCGCCGGGGCCGGGCTTGATTTAATTGATCTCGATGCTGCTGCACAACGGGGTATCCGGGTGTTCCATGCGGGTGAGGGCAATCGCGATGCCGTAGGTGAGCATGTGGTCGGAATGTTGCTGGCCCTGCTGACCAATCTCCTGAAAGCCGACCGCGAAGTGCGCGAGGGCATCTGGGACCGCGAGGGAAATCGGGGGTATGAACTGGGTAGCCTGACGGTTGGCCTGATTGGCTATGGAAACAACGGCCAGGCAACGGCTCGTCGGCTAAGCGGGTTTGGTTGCCGGGTGCTGGCCTATGACAAATTGCTGACCAACTACGGCGACACGTTTGCTCAGGAGGCTACCCTCGACCAGATCAAAGCCGAAGCCGATGTGCTGAGTCTGCATGTACCGCTAACCGACGAGACGCGGACACTGATTAGTGACCAGTTCATTGACCAGTTTGCCAAGCCGTTTTACCTCATTAATATTGCGCGGGGCGAAGTCACGTCGCTGTCGGCGGTGGTGCGTGGGCTGGTTACCGGCAAGCTTCGGGGCGCGTGTTTAGACGTGCTGGAAAATGAAAAATTAGCGACCTTAACCCCCGCCCAGCAGGCGTCGTTCGATTATCTCCGCCAATCGGACCGTGTTGTTTTAACGCCCCACATTGCTGGCTGGACCCACGAAAGCTACGTACGGATCAATGAGGTGCTGGTCAGGCAGTTAATTGGTTGATTAGTAAATTAGTTGACTGGTTGATTGGTAGGTTAGAAGTGAACAGGTTAGCCACCAATCAACTAATTAACTAATCAACCAATCAACTGATTACAAGGTTACCGTAAAATTGCTGCTGGTACAGGTTGTTCCGGCTTCGTTGGTCAGACAAATCTGTCCGGTTGTTGCACCGGCCGGAACCGTCACGCGAACGTTCGCGCCCTCGATCACGAACCGGGCGGGGGCCGATGCGCCATTACCAAACCGGATTTCCTGAACCGACGGCAGGTTCTGTCCGGTCAGCACAATCGCGTCACCTACCTTGCCCGATGTGGGGGTAAAGGCTACAGTTGAAATCAGCCGAAGTACCGTAAATGATGCAGTCGTTGTGGCTTCGTTGGTGGCATTGACAACGCGTAACGGGCCGGTTTGAGCATCGGCCGGAACCAGAACCCAGTGTTCCGTATCTTCATTTTTGCCTCCTTCAGGAGCCACCGTAGCCGATCCGGTAAAGAAAATCTGAGCATTCAGCAGGAAATCGCCCCGCAAAACGACCCGATCTCCCGGCCGGGCTTTTATGGGAAGAATATCCGTAACGATGGCTTTCTGAACAATCACCAAAGGCGCAGAGGCTGTGCCCGCCCGGCTGCTAACCGTAACCAACCCGCTAACCGCCGTGGGCGGTACGCCAACGAGCAGGTCGAACCCTTCGTTGCGGCTGGTGATGGGAACAACAATGCCACTAACCCGTACTTCGGTAATCCGGTACAAATTTTTGCCTGAAATAGTCAGCGGTCGCCCACCAAACTGTCGTGCCGGGTTAAGCGTCAGGCTGGAAGGAGGGAGGTAAAAAAAGAAGAATTCGGTTGCTGTTGTACTGCCGCCAATACCGCTGGCCGAAACCGAAACCGCCCCCGACGATGGCAACGCCGGTACGGTAGCTTCGAGTTGGGTATCGCTCAATAAGCGAAACGGAACCGATACGTTGCCAATAGACACAGTCGTTAATTCGTGCAGGTTGCGGCCTTCTACAATCAGTTTATCGCCCGCAATACCATCCGGGGCTTGTAGGTGCGTGATGAAAGGCGGCTGGAAAATTTTGAGCGAATCGGTGCCGGTCGCTACCAGTAATTCAAAAACCGTTACTCGCACCAAACCCGACGTTGCCGTTGCCGGAACGACCGTACGAATTTCCGTGTCGGTCACGGTGGTCAGGCTTTTATCAACGACTAAGCCGTTGATGCTTAAAAGGCCATCCGTCAGGTTTTTCCCCTGAACGACCAAGGCCGCACCGGGTTTGGTTTTTAACGGACTGATGGCTGTTATCTGGGGCGTTCCGGCAACGATAAACTTCGTCACAATTTCGCCCGCTATTGTCTCGACGGCCAATGCCTGCGGACCGCGCGGCACCGTGGCCGGAACAACGATGGTCAGTTTCTGTGCCGTGCTGTCCTTAACAATTGCATCAATATTATCGAACCGAATGCGCCTGATCTGATTCAGGTAGTCGCCCGTAATCTCTATCTGTGTGCCCTGAAGTCCGTTTCCGGGCGTAACGGCGGTGATAATTGGCGGTGGCTGCTGCACCGTAAACGGCAGCGGGTCGGAGGTGCCTTCGGCTGTTTGAACACGAATTTGGGTTTGGCCCGGTGCCATTCGGGGTACGGTCGCCTGAATCGTTGATTCGTCGTGGCTAATTAACGGGGCTGTTACAGCCGATGCCGCCATGCCAAACGTCACGGTCGGGTCGGAGCCAAACTGGTAGCCGGTTAGGGTAATGGGCTGACCTACAAATGCCTGACTGGCCGATAATTTTATCAGTTCCGGCGGACTCTTCTGAATGCGGCAACCGAACAAACCCAGGAATATACTGAAGAGAAAGAAACGATGTACTGATGATTTCATATCGGCAACGGGCGATTCATCTCCGGCCCATAATTGGCAAAATTAGTCAATTTGACTGTCTAAAAACCATTTCTTTAGAAACCCTGTTAGGTCTAATGAGTAATGAATAGTGTAGAATGAAGAATAGGTTTGCTTTAACTAACCTTCATTCCACATTATTCATTCTACATTATTCATTAAGCACAGATGAGCTACCGCAGCCTGAAAGCATCAAAATTACTGACAATCTCTACGCTTGGCGAACTCAAAGCCGCCGGGTATGAAACCCGCTCAATTAAGCAGGAACTTCGGGATAATCTGATTGACCGAATTAAGGAAAAAGAAGTTGTTTTTCCCGGTATCTGGGGGTACGAAGATACGGTTATTCCCGATGTCGAACGGGCCATCTTGTCCATGCACCACATTAACCTGCTGGGGCTTCGCGGACAGGCCAAAACCCGCATTGCCCGCCTGATGGTCAACCTGCTGGATGAGTATATTCCGGTGGTGGCGGGGTCCGAACTGAATGATGATCCGCTACTGCCACTCTCGCGGTTTGCGCTGGATCTGATTGCCGAAAAAGGAGACGCAACGCCCATCTCGTGGATGCACCGTGCTGATCGCTACACCGAAAAACTGGCAACACCCGATGTATCGGTGGCCGACCTGATTGGTGATGTGGACCCCATTAAAGCGGCTACGCTTAAACTGCCCTACTCCGATGAGCGCACCATTCACTTTGGCCTGATTCCGCGTTCGCACCGGTGTATTTTCGTTATCAATGAGTTGCCCGATTTGCAGGCCCGCATTCAGGTGTCGCTGTTCAATATTTTGCAGGAAGGCGACATTCAGATTCGGGGTTTCAAACTTCGTTTGCCGCTCGACATTCAGTTTGTGTTCACGGCCAACCCGGAGGATTACACGAACCGGGGCAGTATTGTGACGCCATTGAAGGACCGGATTGACTCGCAGATTGTGACCCATTACCCGAAATCAATCGAAATCGGGAAGAAGATCACTATGCAGGAAGCAGTTGTGAAAACGGAGCAGAAGGGCATGGTGAAAACCAACGAACTCATTGCCGACCTGATCGAACAGGTGGCTCTGGAAGCCCGCGAAAGCGAGTATGTCGATTCAAAAAGTGGCGTGTCGGCCCGGATGACCATTTCGGCTTACGAAAACCTGCTCTCTGCGGCTGAACGGCGGGCGTTGCTCAACGGCGAAAAAGAAACGTATGTTCGCATTGCCGATTTATACGGCGTCGTTCCAGCCATTTGCGGCAAGGTCGAGTTAGTGTATGAAGGCGAGGTTGAAGGGCCGGTTATTGTGGCCCAAAACCTGATTGGCAAAGCCATTCGCAACCAGTTTCTGGCGTATTTTCCAAACCCGGAGAAAGCCAAGAAAGACAAGCGGGGTAACCTGTACAAGAAAATTACGGACTGGTTTGGCGATGGTAATGTGATGGAATTTCTGAACGACCTGACCAACCGCGACTACGAAGCCCGGCTGCGTACGATTGACGGTTTGGACGACATTGTCGATCAGCTTCACCCGCGCCTGAGCAAGTCCGAAAAACTGTTTATGATGGAATTCGCGTTGCATGGCCTGGCCGAACATTCCTTAGTTGGCAAAAAAGCGATGGATACGGGCCTGGAGTTTAAAGATTTGCTTGGCTCTATGTTCAATCCCGGCACTGGTTTTGGCGGGGAGGAAGAAGAGGATGATGACCGGTTTTAACTGAGCTATCAGACTGAAAACAGAAACGGGCCGTGAGGCCCGTTTCTGTTGCTAATCGGCAAATTGTTTATTCAGAGAATTATCCCGTAAGGGAAGTTCATGCAGCCGCAACGCTATTTTCAGATGACCCGTACTGTTGAGATGTACGCCATCGGCCAAAAAATAAGAGGGGTATCTGGGTATGGCACCAAACGTATCGACAACCGTAAAGCCTGCCTGAACAGCCGTCTGGATAGTACTTGAATGACTCTCCCGGCGCAGCCACTGGTCAACGTCATGCAAGCTCGGGAAAGGCGTCATGACTATGATTTTTTCCTGATAGGGCCTTAGTCGGGTAAAGGCGTCGGTGAGTTGGTCCGAGAATTTTTTAAGGTAAGGTATCGGGCCGAAAGCGTGCGTATACAGTGTCAGCAGGGTAGCTTTCACGGTGTTTTTTAGCTGTTCACGCTGCGAAATTGGCCGCAGATCGTCTGCCGATTTGGGCGTTTTAGGATGATAGACGGGTTTTGTGCCGTCGGTTGCTGGCTGGCGATGCGCTGCGGTATCAAAAAGTTGGCTAAACGGTTTGCGCCACGAAAGCTCGTAATGACCTACTTGCAGAATAATCAGATCGGCCTCGTTGATCTTCCAGCCATACTGCTCCAGCAAAACAGGGATATGGGTCAGTTTAACCATACTCAGCACGGTAACGTCGACAGATTCACCGAGCTGTAATTCCAACTGGTTGGTCCATTGCTGAACAAAACCCTCATGTGCCGGAATGCCATAATTTCCAACATGGCATCCACCTATTACAAAGATATTCATGAGTAGTAATCGTCTACTGAGCTGGTAAAACAAGATTTTGAAATCCCTTACACGCTGATGCGATCAATTGTTGCAATCATGGGATTAAATGGTCATTAATAAGTGATTAACGTGCCGGTTTTGTGTTGTACACGTTCCTTTATTTAGTCGTAGGTTTGATGCCTGATGGAAATAGCCTAACAAAAAAAGGGCCAAAAGGCCCTTTTTTATTTGGCAGAGTGACGGGTTCGTAAACCAGCACCCTACCATCACATCGAAACGTTACTCAAACACGACCGCCGTACCGTTGGCACTCACCATGAGCATGGAGCCGCTGCCGCCAATGGTCTGGTAATCTAAATCGACGCCAATTACGGCGTTGGCTCCCAACCGGGTGGCCTGGTCGATCATTTCCCGGATGGCAATGCTCTTTGCTTCCCGCAGTCCCTGCTCATAGGCACCGGAGCGTCCGCCAACAACGTCGCGGATGTTGGCGAAAAAATCTTTAACGAGGTTGGCACCAATGATGGCTTCACCGTTGACTAACCCCACATATTGCGTAATGCGTTTGCCTTCGATATTAGGAGTAGTGGTTATAAGCATACCAAAAGAGTTGATAGAGTAGTGCGGGCGCAAAGTTATGGAGTTATCCATTTATATAGACGCCACCCATCAGACCCTTCTGCCTTTCAAAAGCCGCAATGACCCATGCTACAATGCGGTACCGGAAGCGAGCTGCATTCTCGTTTACAACTTGATAATCAGCCTGATTATATCAGCAGAAAAGTCGTTTTGTATTGACAACGCTGTGGCTTCGGGAAGGGTGTAGGCCAAATCACGATTTTTCGGGTTCGTACAGTAAAACCACCTGTTACTAAATTGTCGGGTTTATTTGTCCAATCAATTCAGGAACTCTCTTTATTTGTATGCCAATCACATGGCTATCGTTAATAATTACCTCTTACAACCAGAAACAAATGAAAAAAATGCATGTATCCCGGCCATTGGTCTGGGCTTTCGTCCTGGCTATACCCCTGCTTGTTGGCAACTGTAAAAAAAGCGACGACCCGGCTGTGCCCGCAACACCCTCGGTAGAAGGAAGTTATAAAATCAGTACGCTCCGGGTAGACCCTAAAGTACAGGGCCTGTTCGATGACTTAGTCGCGGCCTCTAAATTACTTTACAACGGCACCACCTGCCTGACTGACATTACGATTACGTTCAAAGCCGGGGGCGATGCCACAACCGATAATCCGGCTGCCTGCCAAAGTATTCCGTTTCCTGTCAGTAACTTCACAGGTATTGATGCATCGAGTAAATGGGCACTCACTGGTGATAAACTGACGATTACGAAAGGAGATGGGACGAAAACTGACTATACGGTTGTGTCAAATACGGGGGGGATTTTAACCCTGCGATGGCAGGGAAGTTTAAGTGCTGTTGTTCCCGGCACTACCGTATATACGTTTACAATGGAATTAAAGAAGCAATAATCCTGAAAAACGGCCCATTACTGAGCCGTTTTTTTTGTTTCTCAGTTCGCCCGGTTCGCCGGGTTTTTTTATGGCCGAACTTCTCAACTGACCGTTTGCTAACCACTGCTGACCGTTCACTCAAGCCTTTTGTCGTCCCGTTAACGAGCGTATTAGTTTTGACTAACGTATTAATCATTAACAGGATGAAAAACAGAAATGCTGCCCGCCTGATGGCCTGGGCGTTGATTGTCGGAATGCCATTGTGGTTTGGGAGTTGTAAAAAAGGCAGCGATGATGCCGTTACGCCATCGACATCTTCTGTTGAAGGGAGCTGGAAAATATCGGGTTATAAAATCGACCCCGGAATCGATCCCCTACAGACGGGTACAAAGAGTACGGACTTACTCGCTTTTTACAGATCATTGCCAAATGGGATTGGTACCGATATTGTAGACTGCCTGACCAGCACCACGATTATATTTAACAGTAATGGAAAAATTACCGGACAGGCTGGCTCAAAATGCTCGACAGCAAACGATGTAAATCCAGTAGACGATAACTCAACCTGGAAATTAGACGGTAATAAACTGACGATTACCAGTGGTACAGATGTAACAACCTACGACACCGTTATTAGCGGAAACACCCTGAAAATGTCAGGTAAACAAATGGAGGATTTCGACAGCGATGGTAAAGAAGAAGCCTATACCGTTACGCTGGAACTGACAAAGGTGTAAACCAGCGCAGTTTTTCATAAAAAGACGATGTGCGTCAGCGAAGCTTGAGCTTCGCTGGTGTGCTATTCGCCGGTCGGAGACCGGGTAACGCCGGAGCGTAGTCTGAGACTACGCTCAACTACAGACTACGCTCCACTGGGCTTGCCAATAAGGTGAGCTTTTTTTATGCCTGTTCTATGCAATCAAGCAATGTAGCCATGTACCGCTCCAGATAGGTGGGAATGTCTTTGGCTTTGTACTGTAAAATATAACGCGGGTGGTCGAGGGTGACGATCCGGTCAAAGAAATTTTGCTGGTCATTGAGCCGACGCAGGTAAGTTTCATTTTTCCGGCCTAAGCACACGGCCACATGCCGCTGATACCCAAAGTCAAGCTGTGTTTTCACCTCGTGCGTAATGGCGGGCCACAATGTCTCGGTCGTGATGCGGTCGTCGTAAAAATTATAGTTCTTCCCGTCTTTTGTGAGGGCAAGCGGAAAAAGTGAGGTCAGAAAAAAACGGCTGTAAAATTCGGTCGCTCCGCCAAAGGCTTCAACAACCTGATAAATAAACCGGCTCGATAATTCGGGGGTGTCCCGCAGTGTGTTTTCAATGCCGCAGTACCGGCGTAGATTCTGGGGCGTCGTGAATGAAATGCCCGTAACGCCCGCGCCAAATCGCCCCGGATTGATGCCCAGCACAAACATGCGGGGCTTGGTATCGCTGTAGAACTTCGTGTAAAAATCGCCAACAATTTGCTGTACATCAGGCTGTTGATACGGATTCATCACGCCGACGCCCGGCGGTAGGTTAGTGGGTGCCCCAAGCGAGTTGTAGTACGATATGGCTTTGTCGGCAAAGGTGTTCATCAGCGCGAAAAATAGGTGTAACAGAGCAGGGCAATCTCACTAATAATTTGCTCGGCTTCGGTTGTTGGCAGGCCTTCAATAAAGACCGAGAGCAGGAACGGCTGGCTCGCATACACGATACCGGCGTCGCCCCGAACGTAAGGCAGCGTACCGGTTTTATGCGCAACAACCGTGTTTTTGGGCAGTAATCGCGGTATGGTTTCAGTATCCTGGTTTTGCTTCAGAATGGCAATCATCTGGTCGCAGAGGGTGGGCGTTGCTACCTGCTTTCGATAGATTCTCTCCAGCAATGTGTTCATTTCCAGTGCTATAACATAATTTTCTCGTCCCTGTTTCGTAGCCAGCGTATCCATCATCACGCGGTTCAACTGGCTCTGTGTGAGGCCAATGGTTCGCATTCGTTGGTTGATCGCATCACGACCAAGTTTGCTGATGAAAATATTGGTGGCCGTGTTGTCGCTGTGCACCATCATGAGCCGCAGCAGTTCGCGGTAACTCACCCGACTTTGGTCTGCATACGTTTGCAAAACACCCGAACCGCCCGTTTTTTCGGCAGTTGTCAGGGTATGAATTTCGTCTAAGTCCAGCGTACCGGCTTTCACCTGTTCCATCGCTTCGAGCAGAATAGGCAGTTTGATAACGCTGGCAGAAGGAACCCGTTCGTCAGCCCGGTAATTGAACGTTACGGTGCTGTCGGTCAGCGATTTGACGGACAGACTGACTCGCGTAGTAACTGGTAAGCGGTGTAAATAGGCCGTTAATGAGTCGGTTAAGCTGGATTGACCCGGTCTGGATTGACCCGGTCTGGATTGACCCGAAACGGTCGTTATCATGCTGAGAAGCAAAAATAAAGTCGGAGTGAGCACCCCGACTTTGACACAGTTTATAGTCGCCACAATTATCCCTTGATATTCTTCCGGCGGTTGCGCTGAAAATCCTCGAACATCATGTTGCCCAAACCCTGCAAACCGCTGTAATACGCCCGGCCATTATTGACTTTCGTAAACTCCTGAACAAACTGTTTCAGATACGGATCGGAAGCAATCATGAACGTTGTAATCGGAATTTCGAGCCGACGGGCCTGCGCGGCTAAGGTCAGCGTTTTGCTAACAACCTTACGGTCAAGCCCGAACGAGTTTTTGTAATACTTTATGCCTTCTTTCAAACAGGTCGGTTTTCCGTCCGTAATCATGAAAATCTGCTTGTTCTTATTTTTCCGCCGACGCAGCAAATCCATCGACAGTTCCAGTCCGGCAACGGTGTTGGTGTGATACGGTCCTACTTCCAGATACGGCAAATCTTTGGCCTGAATTTGCCAGGCGTCGTTCCCAAACACCACAATGTCGAGCGTGTCTTTGGGGTATTTCATTTTTATGAGTTCAACCAGCGCGAGCGCCACTTTTTTGGCGGGCGTAATGCGGTCTTCTCCGTACAGAATCATCGAATGGCTAATGTCAATCATCAGCACCGTTGACGTTTGGGATTTCTGCTCTTTCTCGGTCACTTCGAGGTCGCGTTCCATAAGCGTAAACTCCTCAACACCACTGTTGATCTGCGCGTTTTTGATGGATTCGGTCATCGAAATCTGCTCCAGCGTGTCGCCAAACTGATACGTCCGAAGGTCGCTGCTGAGTTCGTCGCCGGTGCCGGTGTAGGGCGTGTTGTGATTTCCGCCGGACTTCGAGCGTTTGAGTTTACCGAAAATTTCTTCGAGTGCGCTCCGCCGAATCGTCTGTTCGCTTTTGGGCGTCATCACGATTTTTCCTTCCTGATTTTCTTCGGTCAGGTAGCCTTTTTCTTTCAGGTCGTCGAAGAAATTACCAATGCCGTATTTATCGTCGGTCAGGCCATACTGCCGGTCGAGCTGGCTCATCCAGGCCATTGCCTGCTCTACATCGCCGGAGGTCAGGAGCAGCAATTGCTGGAAGATATTGAGCAGTTGGTCAAATTTGCTGCCTTCCTTTTTTTCGGGCGGCACAAAGTCAGAAAATTGAAAGCCTTTCATTAGAAAAAATGTTGGTTATATCGGCTGATTAGATTGTACCCATGGACGGTCGGCCGCTGCCAATACCAAATGGAAGTGAGGAATGTATAAGAACAGTACGTTTCGCGGATTTGTTCGGCTTCAAGAGGTGTGCTACAATTCAATTTGAACGCTTAATTCCGGTAAAACAACCTCCCCGGAAAGGGTAATGGTTTCCCCTTGTCGAATATCAATCGAGCCATTTTCCCGATAAATAAACACCTGCTTACCAGCGTGGTCAATCAGCCAGCCCAACCGGCAACCATTGTCGCGGTATTCTTCCATCTTGTCTTTAAGAACCTTCAAATCATCACTTTTTGAGCGGATTTCAACGACAAAATCCGGGCAAAGTGGTGCAAATCCCTGCCGGTCGGCTTCTGGAATGACATCCCATCGCTTACGACTGACCCAGGCTACGTCAGGTGAGCGAACGGCTGAGTTTGCCAGTTTAAAACCCGTCGATGAGTTGAATATATACCCGAGCTTTTTCTGACGATTCCAGATGCCAATTTCGACTGATAGTTCGGCATTATAACGTCCTGTTTCACTTCCGGTGGGGGGCATAAGTATGATATTTCCGTTGGCGTCCCGCTCGAACTTCGTTGTTTCATTCGCCTGACATAAGGCGAAGAAAAACGCATCGTCAAATTCCCGATACCGGGGCGGATGTATGGTGCGGAGTTCCAGTTCCATTGGCTGTAAGCTGTTTGTCAAATATAACGAAAAAAGCTTCTGAATCGGCTTTACAACTGCGCCAGCAAATACAGCATGGCCATCCAGATTACTACGTTCTGCTTAATTGATTTAGACTTGTGAAGTAGCATAGAAGGCGAAATCGCTCAACGGTATCCCCAGTTCGTTCCATTCGTCCCTCCGTTTGTCCCAAAATTGCTGTTTACCCCAGATTTAGGCTGTTCATCCCTTCAATTTGGGGCAAGCCCTGGCAAGGCGATAGGTTTGTATTGTCGGACAACAACGCCCGACAGTCTAAATCTTAAATACTATGAAAACGCTGCTCATCATTGCTCTGCTCACCCATTTCTCCATCGCCACAATTGCCGCATCCACGCCTGTCGTTTCTCCTGCCGATTCGACCACATACAAACTAACTGTCGGGTTCACCAACATTGCCAAACGCGCCGGAACAATCTACATCGCACTGGTCAATAAAGACACTGATTTTAATGGCGACTCGTACCGCAAAACCCGCATCGACGTACCCGCTACGGGCGAATGTCAAGTCAGTTTCGAGGGGCTGCCCACCGGACGGTATGCCGTAAAGGTATTTCAGGACATGAACGCCAATCAAAAATTAGATTGGTTGGGTCAGACGCCGACGGAGCCGTTTGGTTTTTCAAACGTGACTATGCTGATGGGACCACCTTCATTCGGGCAATGTGCTTTTGACCTAAACGCCCCTAAAACCATTGCTATTCAGTTAATCGGACAATAAACGACCCTTTTATCCTTCACGATCATGAACCGACTCACATTTATCAAAAATATACTGAGTACAGCCCTGCTACCAGCCACTGTAGTTGCCCGCCCTGCCACTACTGACCTCATAACCGAAGCGCAACGAGTCCGCCGGGAACTACTCGACGCCTGGATGATGTCTGAAAAAATGACGCTCATCACCGCCGGACAAATGCCTGCCGATTCGTATGCCTATAAGTACACGCCCGACGCCATGACCTACGCCGAACAATGGCGGCACTGCTGTATGTTCACAACGAGTATGGTAGCCGGTCGGCTGGGCGTAGTAAACCTCTACGAGACGCGCGAATTGCCGAAGGTGATGACAAAATTAAAGGTGCTGGATGAATTGAAGACGATGTATGCCTTTGTCCGGCAAACTATCGAGACGGTGCCGGATGCCAGGCTCCTTGAAACAGATGATTACATGGGTGGCAAAATTCCGAATTGGCGTCTGCTCTACGCGCTGGAAAATCACATTATTCATCACCGGGGGCAATGCATGGTCTATCTGCGCCTGAACGGAGTCACACCGGAAGGTTATTTGGGCTGGTGAACAGGTAAAGACGGTGAGACCTACAACTGCGCCAGTAAATACAGCACCGCCATCCGAACAGCAACACCGTTTTCGACCTGATCCAGAATGATGGAATGGCTTGAATCGGCTGCGTCGGACGTAAGTTCGACGCCCCGGTTGATGGGGCCGGGGTGCATCAGCACGATGGGCCGGTCGAGTTCGTCGAGCATCTGTTTCGAGATGCCGAAGTAGAGGGAGTATTCGCGCAGTGACGGGAAATATTTGATCTGCTGCCGCTCTAATTGAATGCGGAGTACGTTGGCAACGTCGCACCAGGCCAAAGCCGCCCGCACATCATGACTAACCGTTACGCCTAATGCTTCGATATGCTTTGGAATGAGCGTTTTAGGGCCGCATACCATCACTTCGGCACCCTGTTTTTGCAGGCAGAATATATTGGACAGTGCCACCCGCGAATGCGTAATGTCGCCGATGATGGCGATGCGTTTTCCGGCTACGTCGCCGAGTTTTTCGCGGATCGAAAACGAGTCGAGCAGGGCTTGCGTCGGGTGTTCGTGAGTGCCGTCGCCGGCGTTGATGACGTTGGCTTTGATGTGTTTGGTCAGGTAATGCGGGGCACCGGGGCTGCTGTGCCGCATCACCACCATGTCGACCTTCATGGCCAGAATATTGTTGACCGTATCCAGCAGCGTTTCGCCCTTTTTCACCGAACTACCCGACGCCGAAAAATTGACAACATCAGCCGATAACCGCTTTTCGGCCAGTTCAAACGACAGCCGGGTGCGGGTCGAATTTTCAAAGAAAACGTTCGCAATCGTCACATCGCGCAGGGAAGGGACTTTTTTGATGGGGCGGTTGATGACTTCTTTGAACTGTCCGGCGGTATCCAGAATAAGCTGAATGTCAGACTCAGTCAGGTCTTTGATGCCCACCAAATGGCGGACACTGAGGGTAGTACGATGGGTCGGTTGGGCCATGGGAGCGATACGGACAAAATTGGGCAAAGATAGCCCGGAAGCGCAGTTAACACAAACCCGCTTTTTTGTCACGTAGAACTTTAAAGAAAGCACTTTTTAAGGAAAGCGTATTTTACTCTGCTTTGTCCGGCGTCTTACCCAATCGGGAATTAGTATACCAGTATTGATTTTATGTCAGAACCAAACCTTCATCGCCAACTGATTTATTTCAATCACTTGGGCCACCTGTAGGGTAGCAAATAGTTGATCCAAACTGGCCCGGAATAAATCCAGCAATTGGCGATTTTTTAAGTTCCCTGTTGTAACGTAAACCAGTTTATAAGGCTGTTGCTTCACAAGAAAAGTATTGAAAAAATCGACGTCTTTTGTGATAACGACTCGTTGTTCAGCCATGCTTTGTTCGCAGATATAGCCATCAGGAATTCGCTCATTTGTTAAAAGAGAAGTGACATGAATTGCGTCATGCCCTTTCTCCTGCAACCAGTTTGCCAACAAATAAGGCAGTTGCTCATCTATCAGGAACTTCATGCAGCCAGCGGTAGTGTGCTAAAATGAGCAAGCTGAACGGCATAATTCAGGCACTCCTGAATGTCGTCTGACACTAAGCCAGGGTAATCTGCCAGAATTTCATCCCATGTCATCCCGCTTGCTAACAGCTCAAGTACCGTCGTTACCAACAACCTCGAACCACGAATGGTCGGTTTGCCGTGGCAGACATTGGGGTCAATTGTAATACGTGTTAGCATGATTAATAGCGTTTTAACAAAATTAACTCGTTCAACTGAATTCGCAACGGTTATATCACTCGACCACTACGCAACTATAGCCCGGCACTGTAACCCGTTCGTCGACAAACGAACTGTCTGGCGCGGTGGCGAATACAATGCATCGGCACCAGCTCTCGTCGGGAGAAAATACGACCTCAATGGGGGCTTTTGTCAAATTATGGACAAGCAGCACACGCTTCCCGGATTCGTTTCTTCGGATAAACGCTACAATGCCTTGCTGCCGGATGCCCATTTGCTCCAGCCGACTCAAATTGTCATTCAGAACGAGATGACTATTGCGAAACTGAATCAGGCGTTTGTAGTGATTGAACAACGAATCTGGGTCACGTTGCTGCTCGGCTAATGGACGGACGGTCTGGCTGGTGCTGTATTTGCCGCGTCGCCAGTAGGTACGCTGCCGGTCGTGGGCGCGGATGTCCCATAAAAACGGTTCGCGGATGTTTTCGTCGGGTTTCATGCCCAGCATACCAATTTCTTCGCCATAATAGATATACGGCAAACCGGGCAGCGTAAGCAGCAAATTAGCGGCTGTTTTCAGGTGGTTGACGTTGCCTTTCAATAAACTGCCGATGCGGTTCTGGTCATGGTTCGATAGGATCAGCGCGTCGATAAAGTTCGGGTTTACGTTGCCGAACGTGCCCTGAACATAGGCCAGAAACTGCACCATATCCTCCGTATCGTCTTCCTTCCGAACAACTTCTTCAATCATCAGGCCAAGGTCGAAATTGAAGTTGGCTTTCAATCCCCGGAAATACGGGGCAATGCCTTCGGGGCGTGTCCAGACCTCGCCAACGGTATAAGCACCGGACGGTCCCGCTCCGGCGTACCGGTCGCTACGGTTGGCGGCTTCGACAACGCGCCCAAATTCCTTCCAGAATTCATGATTTTTCGGTTCTTCCGATTCGCGGTAAAGATGGCGGGCTGCATCGAGCCGGAACCCATCGACGCCGATATCGGTCAGCCAGTAACGGGCAATGGTAAAGATTTCTTCGCGCAGGGGCGGGTAGTCGAAATTGAGGTCGGGCATACCGCTCCAGAACATGCCGTAGTACTGTTCGGGCGTACGCGCACCGCGTACCGAATGCCAGGGATTTCGCTCGCCCGAATCGGCGGTAATGTCGCGGGTAGCCAGTTTTCGGGCTTTTATCTCGTCGGGATGCAGCCATTTGTAATAGTGCCGGTATGGATTGTCCGGCCCTTTCGCTGACTCCTGAAACCACGGATGCCGGATGCTGGTGTGGTGAAAAACCAGGTCGATAATGACGGCAATATTGCGTTGGTGGGCTTCGGCGATGAGCCGCTTGAAGTCGTCCATTGTACCGTATTCAGGATCAATGCCGTAATAATCCGTTACGTCGTATTTGTGGCCAGACGGCGAGGGACTGATGGGCATGAGCCAAATGGCCGACACGCCGAGGTTCTGTAAATAATCGAGTTTGCCGGTAACGCCGTTGAGATCGCCAATACCGTCGTGGTTTGAATCGGCAAACGAGCGAACAAAAATTTCGTAGTGAACGCCCGTATGTCCGATTTGGCTGTTGAGCAGGGGAGCAACCGACGCTTGAGAAACATCGGTTGCCAGCATTGAATTATCAGGTTGCATTTGGTGAATAAAAGATGGTGTTCCTACCGCTTCAACACGGTTACTACACGCTGGCGTTCGCCCTGCTGCACGCGCAGAAAATAAATGCCGGTCGGTAAGTTCTGTACATCCAGTAGCTGGCGAAACGAGTTTCCGGTTTTTTGAGCAGCCATTGTTCGGACTGTCCGGCTCCCCGAATCGCGCAAATTGAACTCGACCGTACCCCGGTAGGTACTCGTCAAGTCAACAACTATCTGATCATAAGCAGGGTTTGGCGAAACAAGAATCTGGCTGTTTACATCGTCCTCAACGGCCGTTACCTGACTCGGCACAACGGCAAACGGGACCAAACCGGCTTCGGGCGTGGGTAGTTTGGTGGTCGAGTAGAGGTGAAACGCACCCGGCTCCAGCGACATCGACTGGTTCGCATCCGTTACCGGAATGGCCTGCCCCGAAAAGTAATGATACCACGTCCCCGCCAACGGAAATCCGGCTGGAATGGTCTGCGTTTTGGTGTCGAAATTTCCGATCAGGAAAACCGTCCCCGACGCGCTCCGCAGGGTGAGCCGCTTGACAACACCGCTAAAATCAGTGGTGAAATCGGTGCTGGCAAACGCCGGAACGGTGGTTTTTAACTTGATCAATTCACTGTATACTTTGTACAGTTTCAGACGATTGGCATCCTGATAGTACTCCCAGCGGACGGGCTTGGCGGCTGTTCGGCAACCGTCATTTACGGTCGTGCCGTCGGAACAGGTATTGATAGACAGGTCGTAGCCCAGCTCGCCAAATTGCCAGATCATTTTCGGCCCCGGCACCGTAAGCAGAAAGGCAGCCGCTAATTTGGCCCGGTCGAGCGCGGTAGGCAGCGATTTGATGTTGTACGAACCGTTGGTCAGTCCGTTCTGGCGCAGGTCGTACACGAGTCGTTCTTCGTCGTGGCTTTCCATATAACCCATCAGATTGGGTTTTAGGAAATTGCGTTTCTGGTACGAAATTCCCGAAAAATCGCCCTGGGCCGAGCGGGTTGCGCCCCGATAATCAAAATTGTGATTGCCCCACAGCATCATGCCGTAATTGGCTAACTCAACCTCTTCGGTGTTGTCGGCAAAGTGTTCCAGAATGACGTAAGCCGATTGGTCAACGGTGCGAATCTGGTCATAAATGCGCTTCCAGATGGCAATCCGGCTGGCATCGTAATTTCCCCACGCGCCCACATCATTACCCGAATTTTTCTGCGTAAATCCTTTGGACAAATCGAACCGGAACCCGTCTACTTTGTATTCCTGCAACCAGTATTTACAAACCCGGTCAACAAATGCTTTGGTGTCGTTGCTCTCATGGTTGAAATCGAAAAATACGCTGTATGGGTGCGTCGCCTGCTGATTAAAATACGGGCTGTCTGCCGATGGACGATCTCCCGCCCAGTACATTTTCACGTACGGAAATTCGTAGTCGGCCTGGTTCAGTACCATGTCGAGCACAACGGCAATGCCCTGTTTATGAGCCGCGTCGATGAAGCGTTTCAAGGCGTCTTTCGTACCGTAGGCTTTGTCGGGCGCGAAGTAAAACGTTGGGTTGTAGCCCCACGAGTCATTTCCCGAAAACTCATTGATGGGCATCAGTTCGATGGTGTTGATGCCCAACCGTTTCAGGTACGCCAGACTATCCGTCAGGGTCTGATAATTTCGGTTCTGCACAAAATCGCGTACGAGCAGTTCATACACAACCATTGTATTCACGGCAGGACGCTGAAAATTGGTCGTTTGGAACACAAACGGCGTTTGCCCCGGTTGCAGCACCGAAACGGTATTGCCCTGCGCTTTTTCGGGGAAGGGTTTCAGGCTGGGGTATGTCGTTGCCGAAATAAAGCGGTCGTTGTTGCGGTCAAGAATTTTATCGGCGTAGGGGTCGGCCACCGGAATCGTGCCATCAACCAGATACTGAAACGACGTTTCGCCGGTTGGCAGGTTACCTACTTCGAGCCAGTAGCGGGTTCCGTCGGGCGTTCGGTTCATCAGATAAGCCGGATTGGTAGCCCAATCGTTGAACTCGCCGAGCAGATGCACGAAGCTCTTTTTCGGGGCGTAGAGTACCAGCGTTGCCGTGTTCGGGCCTGTGTAATTGATGCCATCCTGCAAACCCACTGGCAGGGCTGCTACGGTTGGCTGGGGTTTTACCGTAAAGAAAAATGTGTCGGAAAGGGCTGTGCCAGTGGCCGATAGCGACGTCGCTTTCACGATAACAGTTCGTTGCAAACCGGCCTGCGTACCCGTATTGAGCGTTGTCCGCAGCGAATCGGTTCCGGTTGAACTGGCAGTGGGCTGATTGTCGAGCGTTAGGCTGAACGTGGCCGACTGCGACGTTTTATAGCGAACCAGCAGCGATGAATTGGCATCGACGTAAAAATTTTTCTGGCCCGGCGACAGCCGCGAGAGATTGAAGCTGTTGTCGTAAATCGTCACAAATAAATCTTCGGTTTGGGCTTTGCCATCGCCACTTTTAAGCAACACGCCTAAACGGCGGATGGGCGTTCCGGTGGGCACACCATAGTACGTACGCGGCACGAGTTTTATCTGCCATTTGTCATTGCCGAGAGCGGTCATTTTGCCGGGCGCGAAAGGTTTGGTAAAGTCCGTTTGCCCGGTGGGTTGAAACTGAAACGCATCGCCGGTAGCGGTCGAACCTGCTCCCGACCATAAATAAATATCGTCGGTTTTCCCCAGCAATCCCTTCGCCCGGCTGTCTTTGGACTGCGTCAAATCGAAGATAAGTGTAACTTCCGCATCGGCAGTTGGGAAGGCTGGCTGCGTGGTAACCACCTGAGCCAGAGCCGGAATACAGACCCAAACGTAAAGAAATAGTACATTATAAAGTTTTTTCATCGTGTTAACCGGACGAAGTGAGGGGTAAAGATATGGGTTTATCCCTTGTTGGCATAGCGTTTTAACGCCTGATAAACCCGGTGCGTCGGCAAACCCATGACCGTATAAAACGACCCGTCGAGCCGCTCAATGCCCACCAGCCCAATAAAATCCTGTGCGCCATATGAACCGGCTTTGTCGAACGGCTGGCATTCGCGGATGTAGTACGTGATCTCGTCGTCGGTGAGAGTGGCAAACTGCACCGTCGTCTCATCGGTGAACGAGTTTAATCCGTCCGGCGACAAAATGGCGACGCCCGTTCTGACCCGGTGGGTCCGACCCGACAACGCCCGCAGCATTCGACGGGCGTCGGCTTCGTCCTGTGGTTTGTTTAGAATCTGATCGTCAAGAATCACGACTGTATCGGCGCAGAGGATAATCCGGTTGTGGTCAAAATCAGTCTGAAATTGATCGGCTTTCTGTCGGGCGAGGTATTCGGCGACTTCGTTGGCGGGCATGGTGTCAGGAAAGGTCTCGTCGGTGGGGCGGGTTTCAATCGTGAACTGAAAGCCGGCATCGGCCATCAATTGTTTTCGGCGGGGCGAACCCGACGCCAGTACCAGTGGGTAGCGTAGTGTGAGCATGTAGTCAAGCCCGGATGCTGTCCGGGGTAATGTAGTGTGAGCATCTGGTCAACCCCGGATGCTATCCGGGGTTATCTACAGTCAACCCCGTTGGGGTTGGAAAAATTTCGCGCTATATTCGTCATTCATCATCGCACCGCAGCCGCGTACGGTCGGCGACCCGGTCATCATTCCTTTGTCTATTCGTCTTGCTACCCCTGCCGATGCGGCTCTGCTTGTCGACATCTCGGTCATTACCATGCGCGAAGCCTTCGGGCCACCGCACAACCCGGCCGAACTTGTTGAGGAATATATTCAGTCGGCCATTACAGAACCCATTTTAGAATCGGAACTGGCCGATTCGCGGTCAACGTTTTTTCTGTTCGACGCCCCCGATGGAACGACAGTTGGTTATGCCAAACTGCGCCGACACGCGCCCCCGCGCCAGATGCCCGCCCCCTACCGACAGGCTGGCGAAGCCATCGAAATACAGCGCATTTACCTGTTGCAGTCGCAAACGAGGCAGGGGCAGGGCCGGATGCTGATGCAGCATTGTTTGGACTGGTCCACGGCGCAGGGCTATAAGGCTGTGTGGCTTGGCGTATGGGAACGGAACGAACGTGCGCTGCAATTTTATAAAAAACTGGGCTTTGAGCGGTTTGGGTTTCACTATTTTCAATTTGGCTCTGACCGGCAGCGGGATTTTTGGCTCTACAAACAGTTATCTATCTAAGTCGGTAAGTGGTAAGTTAGTAAGTTAGTAAGTGGCTGACGCGTCAGCACTCTATGCGCGTCAGCCACTTACTAACTTACCACTTACCGACTTACTTAAACCAATTGTATCGGCAATACTCTAATTGTCGTTCTTTTTAGCAATGAATAAACTGTATTCGCCCGCATTTTCGTCCCGGCTGCGCCATTTTTTGGTGTGGGTTGGGCTTTTTGCCGGATACAATACGGGCGTTGCTCAGGTGAAACAAGCCGAAAAGGATCCTGCTTCGGCAAGACCCGAACCGGTTCAGGTCGATACGCTCCGCAGCAAGCCCATTCAGAATGAAGTGCCTGATTCGCTGGCAACCGTTCACTCTGTGCTGACTGATAGCCTGTTGGCTCAGCGCGACAGCGTTTTGTATACGCGACTGAAAACCAAGATGTACAAGCATCGGTTGACGCGCCAACTCTACGACGCCATTTTCCAGGATGTGTACAACAGCCGGGTCAAAACGGGCGAAGTGAGTCAGATCGAAGTGAACCCGTTCAAGGTGTTTGAGGGGAAAATCATTGGCGATATTTACATCAAACGGCTTAGTGTATTTGGGCAGACAGTGTATGATACGCTCAGAAAACCCGCCAACTGGATCGAGCGGACGGGTAGCCGCCTGCACACCAATACCCGCGAGCATGTTATCCGAAATTCCTATCTCCTTTTTCGACAGGGTGATGTACTCGACCCCATGGTGCTGCGCGATAATGAGCGATTACTGCGCAGTACGTCGATTTTCCACGATGCCCGGATTCTGGTTTTGCCGCGCCCCAACAGTCGGCAGTTTGTTGATGTCTATGTAATTACGCAGGATGTCTGGTCACTGCTGCCCAATGGCGGATTTGGCGGATTTTCTAATTTTAGTGTTGGGTTCGACCAGCTCAATTTTCGGGGGTTGGGGCATCAGCTTTTCGCACAGTTTGCTTACTCAGGCAATGATCCTCGTCAGAAAGCCGAGTACCAGGCGCGGTATAAAGTCCCTTTTATCGGGAAAACATTTCTGACCGCCGAAGCGAATATGCTGTATCTGCGCGATCTAAAGCAGGTATCTGCCAAACTGTATCGCCCTTTTCTGACGCCCGATATGAAGTATGCCGGGTCTATCGAACTGAACCATACGGAGCTTAACAATCGGTTGATTACCCGCAATGACAGCGTTCTTCTTGTTCCACTCAGCTATAATTACTCTGACTTCTGGATTGGCCGGTCGTTCCGGCTGTTTTATCGGCAGCGCGATACCGAAGAGAAGGGTCGCTCCCGGCTTATTGTAGCCCTGCGTAATACCAGCTATACCTACAGCCGACGGCCCGACGTGACGGCCGACACGAACCAGATTTATCAGGACAGCCGCACGACCCTGTTCAGCGTGGGGTTTTCCCGGCGCAAATACGTCCGCGACGTGCTGATCTACGGTTTCGGTCGAACGGAAGACGTACCGATTGGGGAGTCGGTGGCGGCCATTGTTGGGTTCGATAATGCCGAACTGGGCGAACGGCTCTATACCGGTCTGAATTTTTCGCAGGGTAAATACGTCCGCCATTTCGGTTATATGTACGGTTTGCTAAGCTTGGGCGGATACATACGGGCGCACCGGGTTGAGCAGGGCGTTTTCTCGCTCGAATCGAATTATTTTAGCCCCCTGATGAAAACGAAGTGGGGGAATATGCGGCATTTTTTCAACACCCGGTACACAACCGGTATCGGTCGGTTTAATAACGAATACATCTCATTAGGCGGTACAAACAACGGTCTGAATACCGATGGCATCGGCATCAACAGCGACGCCCTGCGGGGAACCAAACGGTGGTTTATCAATTACGAAAACGTGCTGTTCTCCCGGCTGAATCTGATTGGCTTCCGCGTTGCTTTCGTTGCCTTTATTAATCTTGGCCTGACCAGTTTTCCCGAGCGGCCTTTATTGAGCGGACCGCTGTATCAGGGGTATGGCATCGGGTTTCGGCTTCGTAATGAAAACCTGACATTCAACAGCTTTCAGATTCGACTCGCTTACTATCCTAATATTCCCGGCAATACAATTCCCTTTCGTCAGGAATTTGAGGGTATTTCAACCTTGCGTCTGCGTGATTTCGATCTGTCGGCACCGCAAATTATTCCGTATCGGTAAGGTAAGCTGTAGGTATTTAAGCCAAAACGATACGCTGTATCAATTAGCGTCTACGAAAAATGTTTAAAAATAATTGGATATAATGTATCAACATTAAATACATTTACATTATATTTGCAGCATGTCTATTGAAACTGACATTAAGCAAAACACACCGTTTAAATCCTCTTTCCATCGGGTAGTGGTCAATCTGATCTACACCAGCAACTGGATTGGGGGCGGGCAGACTCAATTACTGAAGCCCTATAAACTTACGTTGCAGCAGTATAACGTATTGCGGATTTTGCGTGGTCAGCACCCAAACCCAATAAAAGTGTCTGACATTACGGAGCGCATGCTCGACAAAATGTCGAATGCGTCCCGGTTAGTGGATAAATTAGTCGCCAAAAAGCTGGTGCAGCGGACGGAGTGTCCGAGTGACCGGCGAGCCGTTGATGTTGTCATTACGGAAAAGGGCCTGGAGTTACTGAAGCAATTAGATAGGCGCCAGGCCGAATGGGACAAGGATTTGCAGGATAAGCTGACGCCTGAAGAGGCTTCGCTTCTGAGTAATCTGCTTGACCGCCTTCGAGTTTAATCGTTTATTACCCGTTGAGTTTAATGCAGTTGAAAACCATTTAATATATTTACCAATGAAAAAAGCAACCTTAATTGCCGCTCTTTTATTCTCATCGCTGGGTGCCTTCGCGCAGGAGTGGACGCTTGACAAAGCGCATTCTAACCTGAGTTTCACCGTGACGCACCTGATGCTGTCGGAAGTGGATGGGAAATTTCAGAACTTCGACATCAAAATGACGTCGTCGAAGCCCGACTTTACCGATGCGCAGATCGACCTGACGGCTGATGTGAACAGCATCAATACCAGCCAGGAAAAGCGCGATGCTCACCTGAAAAGCCCCGATTTTTTCGATGCAACCAAGTACCCGACCATGACCTTCAAAAGCAAGTCGATTACGAAAGTATCGGGCAACAAATATAAACTGATGGGCGACCTGACGATGCATGGTGTAACGAAGCCGGTAACACTCGACGCCGTTATCAACGGACCGGTTGTAAACCCACAGAACAAGAAAACCTTAGCTGGATTTAAAGTATCGGGTGAAGTAAAACGCGCTGATTTCACGTTGGGCACGGTCCCGGCGGCTGTTGTCAGTGATGAAATTGCTATCCGCGCCAGCGGTGAGTTTGCAAAAGTTAATTAACTAACCTATGATGTTTGCGTTAATCCCCGATGCCGTAAGGTGTCGGGGATTTTTTTTGCAGGACTTTCTCAAAAAAGCCGTGCCACGGTTATGTTAGTCGTGTCGATAACCGTGGCACGGCTTTTTTGAGAAAGTTCCGTTTGTATTGACAATTAAACGAACGGCGGGAAATCATCCATAAACTGCACATCGGAAGTTTCGTGGTTCACGCAGCAGCAATAATGCGTCAGGCCGTTGGAAACGACGAAATAAGGTGCCCGGTGAATGTGGTTATACCGGGCAACCTGGTCAAAAACGCTCTGCGTCAGCGGAATATGCGGAGCCTTGCACTCAACCACCAGAAACGGGTTTCCCTCCCGGTCAAACACCACCACATCCGTCCGTCGCTGATTCTGATTGAAAACTAATCCGCCTTCCGACCGGATGAGGGCTTTGGGGTAGGTGTAATGCGTAAGCAGCAGATTAACAATGTGTTGCCGAACCCACTCTTCCGGCGACAGACGAACATACTTCCGACGTAACAAATCGAAAATATAAGGTTTCCCTTCGACTTGCTTAGTTTTGTACTCGAAAACGGGGAGGTTCAGCGCGACCATACGCGAAGATAAGGAATTAGTGAAATAGGTGTAGTCAGTAAAGCGCACAGAAAACCATTGGTTGACCTACTCACTGCACCTACTTTTCCTGATTCACCACTACACTCATTGACAGATGAAAACAAAAGAAGAAATTGTTCAGAACTGGTTGCCGCGCTACACCGGCACGCCCATCGAAACATTCGGTGAGTATATTTTGCTGACTAATTTTATCAATTATGTCGAGATATTCGCCCAGAAGTTCGATGTCGAAATCTTCGGGATGGGGCGGGCCATGCAAACCGCTACGGCCAATAACATCACGATCATCAATTTCGGGATGGGTAGTGCCATGGCCGCTACGGTCATGGATTTACTGTCGGCTGTTGACCCCAAAGCCGTCCTGTTTCTGGGTAAATGCGGTGGGCTGAAAAAAACGCAGATCGGCGATTTGGTACTGCCCATTGCGGCCATTCGGGGTGAAGGCACCAGCAACGATTATATGCGGCCCGAAATTCCGGCTCTGCCGTCGTTCCGGCTGCAGCGGGCGGTATCGTCGACGATCAAAAAATACGAAATGGACTACTGGACCGGCACCGTTTATACGACTAACCGGCGCATCTGGGAGCACGACGAAGTGTTTAAAGATTACCTGCGCGAGATCAGGGCAATGGCCATCGACATGGAAACGGCCACCATTTTCACGGTCGGTTTCGTCAATTCTATTCCGCACGGTGCGCTCCTTTTAGTGTCTGATAATCCGCTGGTTCCCGAAGGCGTCAAAACCGAAGAAAGCGACAAACGCGTAACGGGCCAATTCGTCAACGTCCACTTGGATATCGGTATCGACGCCCTGCTCGAACTCGAATCCTCCGGCGACTCAGTCAAGCATTTGCGGTTTGAGTAAGTATAGAGTGGAGTGACAATTAGACCAGCTACGTGTCCTAAGTGCCAAAGCGGAAAATAGAACTTGCCCTGCTGCTTACGCGCTATAAATCTTAACTACATTTGTTTCTATGACACCAGACAAACGCCTTAATCAGTTAGAGCCGGTGGTTGCAGATACTGCCCAGAAGGTTGACCGCCTGATTGAGACCAACGGGCAGATCCTCGATGTGGCCGTACGCGCAGATGCTAATGCTGGGTTAGCTGCCAAAGGAGTGGCCAATCTGACTGTTGATATGAACCGTCGGTTTGATACCCTTCAGCATCAAGTCGATAATTTTCAGCATGGAGTACGACAGCAAGTCGATAATTTTCAGCATGAAGTACGACAACAGGTTGGCAATTTTCGGAGTGAAGTACAACAGCAGGTTGGCGATTTTCAGCGTGAAGTACAACAGCAGGTTGGTGGTTTTCAGTATGAAGTACGACAGCAGGTTAGTGATTTCCAGCATGAAGTGCAAGGTGGATTTAATGACGTTGACCAGAAAATTGATAATCAGATAGGTGGTCTACGTCAGGAGATGAATCAACGATTTGATCAGCTCGTAACGCTCATTCAGGAACGCCTAAAATAGACAATCGTATCGACGTCCCCGTCGAATTCAAATCCTACAGTGATTCGGTCAAGCATTTGCGCTTTGACTAAGAGCGTAGTGAGGTGAATGAAATACGTGTGGTTCCATTACTTACTCTATCCGCTAATTACATAGGCGACCACAAAGCCTAACCTATCCGGTTCCGGGTAGTTAAGCTAATTTTGTCAGTCCTAACGCAAATACATTTTGTCGTAGAAGTTTTCACGAACAAGACAAAATGGCATTATAAACTTTCTTTTCTTTATAAAATAAGACAAAATGTCATAATAATCGACTTGGTACGGCATTTGACTTAGGAAGGATGTGTTTGATTGTAAACAACCCAACTAAAAACAAATAAAGTCATGGCAACCTTAGTTCGATATAACAACTTCCCAACCTTCTTCAATCCCCTTTTCGACCGTGCGGTTATTAATCGGTATCAGAATACGACACCGAACGTACCAGCCGTAAACGTCAAAGAAACCGAAACAGCATTCGTTATTGAACTGGCTGCTCCCGGTCTGAAAAAAGAGGATTTGAAAATCAACGTCGAAAATAATACCCTTACAATTGGCTATAAATCGGAGACGAAAACCGAAGAAACAGCCGATAAATACACCCGGCAGGAGTTCGGCTTCACGTCTTTCTCGCGCAGCTTCCGCTTACCTAAAACGGTCAATGCCGACGCCATCAATGCCGCTTATACCGATGGTATTCTGACCGTAGAGTTACCAAAAGTCGAGGTAAAAGAAGAGAAATTAGTGAAAGAAATTACCGTTGCCTAATCGCAATCCGGTAGAATCAGAAAGCCCGTACCACTTGGTGCGGGCTTTTTTGTTTGTCGTAGGTTTTTATTAAACACAGAGACGCAGAGAACACAGAGTTTTCTTCGTGTCCTCTGCGTCTCTGTGTTTAGAATCACTTCAACGCTTGCATAAATGCGTCAAGTTTGCGCTCGTCCAGATGGCCGTTTGTTCGAACGCCACTGCAAATGTCGAGGCCGAATGGTTGTACGGACTCAATCGCTTCGCGGGCGTTTGCCGCGTTGAGACCGCCCGCCAGAAAGACCGGCACCCGCGACTGCTCCACAATCTGTCGACTTACCCGCCAGTTATGCACACGACCCGTTCCGCCCAGTTCTTTCACGGGCAGAGTGGGGTTTCCCGAATCTAACAGTAACGCATCGACGCCATCCTCAACGGCCTGTAAAGCTTCGTCGAGGTTCCGCTCGTCGATGACGTGAATGACCTGCACAAGTTTTACAGATGGCAAAGCCGTACGAAGTTGGGCATACGTTTCGGGCGGCACAGCGTCCACCAATTGAATGGTATTGGCCCCTACACGCCGTTGATGGGCAATAATGTCGTCGGTGGTGGGTTCGCTGGTGAGCATAAACGTGGCGATGGGCGGGGGCGTTACCCGGACAATCTGAGCGGCCAGTTCATCGCCTACTACGCCGGGACCGCTCGGCATCCGACCAACCAGCCCGAGCGCATCGGCACCCAGCCGGATGGCCAAGCGAGCTTCGTCAAGACTACTGATACAGCAAATTTTAACGCGTGTGCGGAACGGAGATTCCATTGTTTTCGGTTGATTAACGAAACGATACAGTCGTAAACAGGTAGGTTTCAGCTTGCGGCCCCGAACAGATGTCATTTTTCCGTTTCGATGACCTAAAAAAGATGACATCTGTTCGGGGCCGCAAGCTGAAACCTACATATCGCAAACTTACGATTTGTCGGCCAATACCTGATGTGATTATGGTTCAGCAAGCCCCCGTCGATACCTACGCTTCCCTACGCATTCCTGAGTTTCGCTATTTTGTCATGAATAGTTTCCTGATCACGGCCACGCTGTTAATTCAGGAGGTTACTCTGGGTTACGAATTGTATAAAATGACCCACGATCCGCTCATGCTGGGCTTAGTTGGGCTGGCCGAAGCGATACCATTTATCGCGCTGTCGTTGTTTGGCGGGCATTTAGCCGACCGGCGTGACAAAAAAAGCATTCTGCAGTGGAGTCTGCTGGTTATTCTGCTGGGGTCGGTTATTTTGTATCTGGTTTTTCAGCCGTCGGTAGCAGCGGGACTGTCGCAAACGGCGCGGCTGGCAACAATTTATGGCGTTTTGATGCTGATCGGCACGGCCAAAGGGTTTTATTCGCCCGCCAGTTCGTCGCTGAAACCGTTTCTGGTGCCCCGTGAATTGTATCCGAACTCGGCTACCTGGAGCAGTTCATTCTGGCAGGCGGGGGCCATTGCGGGACCGGGTTTAGCGGGTTTTCTTTATAGCTGGGTCGGCTTCGACAATTCGCTGATTGTGGTTATCGGGTTGCTGGCGGTTTGTTTTGTATTGCTTTCGCTCATCAGTCGTAAACCCGTTCCGGTTACTGATTCGCCCGTACTCGGCCTGCGCGATAGCCTGAAAGAAGGGTTCCGGTTTGTCTTTAAAACCCAGATTGTTCTGTACGCCATCTCGCTCGATTTATTTTCGGTCCTGTTCGGGGGCGTCGTAGCGATTCTACCAATTTATGCGGAAGATATTCTGAAAGTAGGGGCCGAAGGACTGGGTTTTTTGCGGGCGGCTCCCTCCGTCGGTGCGCTGCTCACAATGGGGTACATGGCCAAACATCCGCCTACTCACAACGCCTGGCGCAACATGCTGCTGGCCGTGTTGGGCTTTGGTGTGGCAACGATTGTCTTTGCGCTGTCAACCAATTTTTATTTATCGCTTATTATGCTGGGGCTAACAGGCGCGTTCGATAGCGTGAGTGTCATTATACGGCAAACGATTCTGCAAATTTTCCCGCCCGATCATATGCGCGGACGTGTAGCCGCCGTGAATGGTATCTTTATCAGTTCCTCCAACGAAATTGGTGCGTTTGAATCGGGCTTACTGGCCCGGCTGCTGGGAACGGTGCCGTCGGTGCTGCTAGGTGGTGTTGTTACGGTGGGTGTTGTCGCCTATGTATACGCCAAATCGAAAGCCCTGTTTGCCGTGCGCTTAAGCTGATACAACAGATTAGGGTAGGGCATAAGACGATCAGCCGGTTCCGTTAAAATCCGGTTATACAAACAGGCCACGCAACAGCAGGTCATGCGCGGGCAAACGGAACGGTTGAATCGTTCAGAAGTTCGTTGATGTCTATCGGTTCGTTGAGTAAAACGCGGTTGTTGAAAATCACCCAGAACAGTTCGTCCGAGAGTTGATAATCGCGTTGCAGCCAGACCATGTAGCGGATGCTTTCTTTGAGTTGCCCGGCAGATGTCTGTACCGGTGAAACAGGAGATGGATATATTTCCATGACTTTTTTTCTAATGTGAGAGTAACTTGAACCGCCTGGCCTTTCAATTGTTTTTCGACAAAATAACGGCTTATCAATAAGCCGTTAGAAAAATCATATTATTCCTTTTACCTGCGTGCCTGAATGATGATGTCGGCCCGGCAAGATGCAACTAAATTATTTTTTTAAACTTTTAACTAACTGATAATCAATAATATTATGAAATATGTGAACCTATTCGTATGGGTCGGCCTGGTGAGTGCTACCCTTATTGCGTTGACACCAGCCATGCGGACAAAACCCATTAAATTGGTGAAAGTGTGGGAAACCGATTCAACACTGCGGACGCCGGAGTCGGTGTTGTACGATGGTGACAACACGCTGTATGTAGCCAACATCGACGGCAAATCGGACTCGCTCGATGGGAGTGGCTTTATCTCGAAAGTATCGCTCGATGGGAAAATAGAAAATCTGCGCTGGACCTCGGGCCTGAATGCGCCGAAAGGGATGGGCCTGTATAAAAACCGGCTCTACGTAACGGATGTGTACCGCCTTGTTTGCATTAATACCACCAACGGGCAGGCCGAAAAAACCTGGGATGCGGTTGGAAAAGGAGCTTTTCTGAACGATGTGACGGTAGCGAACGATGGAACGGTCTATGTATCCGACAGCCGCGCTGATAAAATTTATCGCCTGAAAGATGAAAAATGGGAAGTCTGGATGGAAGGTGAGCAACTCAACAAGCCCAATGGCGTGCTGGCCGTTGGCAAAGACAAACTAATGATTGGCAGCACCAAAATCGGTGCGCTGCGTTCCGTCGATTTAGCCACCAAAACCATGACGACGCTCGCCGATGGCATGGCCGCTACGGACGGTATTGTGCCCGAAGGAAAAGGAAATTATTTCGTTTCAGACTGGAACGGACAGGTTTTCCATGTCAACGCCGACGGTACGAAAGAGCAACTTTTAGACACCCGCAGCCAGAAAATCAACGCGGCTGATATTGATTATGTGGCGAAGAAAAAATTGCTCGTTGTGCCCACCTTTTTCAAGAATAAATTGGTTGCTTATCGGGTAGAGTAATTGCTTCGCGTTTTAAGAGGAAAGGACTGTAACACAGAGATTCGCGGAGAGTAGATGCACGGAGTTTTTACAATTTCTCTGTGCGTCTCTTTTTATCTCCGTGCATCTCTGTGTTACACCTTTGATTTCAGGACAACAACTTAGCGATAGCCTCCTGCGCCCGGTCGGCTCCGAACCCGCCCATTGCCTGTTCCATGTGGTTAATAATCAGGTCATTGCCGAGGTTGCCGATGCTGCCTTCGTGGGTGTGATGCAACGCACGCGGAGGAATGTAGGTGTGCTCGGCAATTTCTTTGCCCACTGTTCGGTAAGCCTCCCGAAACGGAACACCCTGCAACACCAGTTCATTGACGCGCTCAACGCTGAACAGCAAATCGTATTTTGGGTCGGCCAGCAGGTCTGGTTTTACCTGAAGGTGTTCGAGCATGAAATCGGTGATTTGCAGGCAGTCCAGCATTTCGTCGAAAGCGGGCATCAGAATTTCTTTCAGCAGTTGCATATCCCGGTGGTAGCCGGAGGGGAGGTTGCTCATGACCAGCGTCACCTCCATTGGCAGCGCCTTGAGCCGGTTGGTTTTGGCCCGCAGCAACTCCGCAACATCGGGGTTTTTCTTGTGCGGCATAATGCTGCTGCCGGTCGTGAGCGCGTCGGGAAGAACCAGGAAACTAAAATTCTGACTATTATACAGGCAAATGTCCATCGCCATGCGTGAGAGGGTGGCGGCAACGGCAGCCAGGGCCGTCAGAGCTGTTTGTTCGGTTTTGCCCCGACTCATCTGGGCATAAACGACGTTGACGTGCATACCTTCAAAACCCAGCAATTCGGTGGTGAGGGTTCGGTTGAGCGGGAACGACGAGCCATAGCCCGCGCCCGACCCGAGCGGGTTTCGGTTGGCAAGCCGGTAGGCCGTTTGCAGCGTCAGCATATCGTCGGCGAGTGCTTCGGCGTAGGCACCAAACCATAAGCCAAACGACGAGGGCATGGCAATCTGCAGGTGCGTGTAGCCCGGCAGCAGATCATCTTTGTGTTGGTTGGAACGGTTTATCAGCCGGTCGAAAACGAGCCGAACCTGCTCCGACACGCGCCAGAGCCGGTCGCGGGTGAAGAGTTTCAAATCGACAAGCACCTGGTCGTTGCGCGACCGTCCCGAATGGATTTTCTTGCCCACATCGCCCAGCGTTCGCGTCAGCATGAGTTCAACCTGCGAGTGAACGTCTTCTACGCCATCTTCGATAATAAACGCCCCAGCTCCTATCTGGTGATATATTTTTTTTAATTCATCATTCATCATGCCTAATTCATCATTAGAAATAAGGCCGATGGTTTCGAGCATGTGTGCATGAGCGAGGTTGCCCAGCACATCGAAAGGAGCGAGGTAGTGGTCCATCTCACGGTCGCGCCCGACGGTAAACCGTTCAATTTGGTCGGCGGTTGTAACGCCTTCTTTTTGCCAGAGTTTCAATTTTTCAATGAGTGAAAGAGTGAAAGAGTGAAAGAGTGAAAGAGTGACTAAAGCAGTCGCATTCCTTCGCTCCGCACCGGTGGCCCGGTTTTACTCTTTAAATTTTGGCAAAGGTCGTAAAGTAATGCCAATTACTCCATTGGCTTTTGGGCCGGTTTTATGGAATCTCGTCGGGGCCGTCAACCCGATAAACCGAAAACAGGTACGGAATTCCTAAGTCATTTATTGCCTTGATTTCGTCTACTGATAAAGCGCAGTTGCATTGCGTGTCATAAAAATACCCTACCCAGAAATGAATGTCTTCGGCACCGCAGGCTCGCGCACTATCAATTTTGCCCGCCCATTTTCCGGCCAGCCAAAGGATCTGTTCATCCCAGCCAATGGTTTCGGGTGCATCAAAATGAGCCGAACCATAGGGCCGTGGTTGGTTACGATATAGCCCTGTACGGCCTATTGACCCGATTTCTGCTTTTTCGGTAAAAAGCAAACCTGTCTCCTGTTCAACCCGGCTCGGCTCAAAGTTGATGCCGCTAAAATGAATACTCGCCGTAATTTTAACCATTTATAAAAGGTTCAGCCTGAGCGTGAATGCTTGGCAGCTCAACTTCAGAAACGTATTCGTCACTCTTTCCTGACCAACTCCTGACTGTCGCGCGTGTTTTTCTGGACGGCGATGGCCCCGAATAAACCCAGCAAAAAAGCAAATGCGTAAAACCCTTTTTCGCTCGGCAACAGGGTGGCATTCCACAGGCCAACGACCAGAAGCGTGATGGATAAAATTGTCGAAAACCAGCAGATTCCGTAGTAAATATCCGTTACGGGGATTCCTTCCAACCGGTCTCTAACGCTTTTCTGTACCGATACGACCGAAAAAAGACCGTACATCAATACCGTAAAATAATAACCCTTTTCATTAAGGAGCATATCGGACCGCCAAAGTCCGATTAAATAGCCCGCCATGCCTGCGCCCAAGGCAACCCAGGAGGCCCCGACAAAGGCCGCTGATGGTTTCTGATTCATGATATATGTGTTCTGGTTAAATGGTGAGAAATTAGTATTCAGTCAACGGCTTCATTTTCGGAGCCTATTGTCTGCAAGGTTTAAAATCTATTCTACAAATCAAAAAAGCAGGAGAGAACGGTCATCCTGTATAGGCTGAAGCTTCGCGGGGAGTGGTTGCCACATTACGCAACCGTTGCCCAACCCACCAGAACCCGCCCGCCGACACGACGCTGATGCCTGCAATCGTAAGCCAGTGCGTTGAGAAGCCAAAATGAGCGACCATTTGCGAACCAAAGGCCGGCGCGATGGTTTGGGCCAGCGCACCGCCCATCGCATACAGGGCCAGATATTGCCCCCGCGTGGCTGGGCTGGACCGCTCAACGGTAAACGATTGCAGAAACGGCATGGCCAACATCTCACCCGCCGTGATGAAGAGAACAAAAGCCAAACCGACGCCGAGGTTGAACATAGTCGTCCCCAATAGGCCGGTGCCGGTTGGTGTGAACAAGACGATATACGAGACGACCGTTAGCAGAATACCCGTTATAATCAGTGGTATCTTCGGCCATTTTCGCTGTTCAAGGCCGTACACTAAGGTCATCTCGATGCCAACAATCAGCAGACCATTAATGGTCATCAGCATTCCAATCAGGCTCACGCTCAGGTGCAATACATCGCTAAAATAAAGTGGTACAATGCTGAAAAACTGCATAAACGCCACAAAGTATAGGGCCGCACAGACCACAAAGGCAATAAACAACCCGTCGCGATAGGGCGATGTGCCGGTTTGTTCTGTCTGCTCCGGCCCAGTGGTTTGTTTGCTGTTGCCTGCCGTTACCGGAACCGGTAAGTAGGTCCACAGTACGACGCCAGCCGTCAGACAGGTCAGGCCGTCGGCCCAGAACAGCAGGCTGTAATTAATACTGGCTAACCACCCGCCTAAGCCCCCGCCAACGGCCCAGCCGAGGTTGATGGCCAGCCGGTTGCAGGAGAAGGCACGGGTTCGGGTTTCGGGGGTTGAATAATGGGCAATGGCGGATTGGTTGGCGGGTCGGAAACTGTCGCTGAGCAGGGCGAAAACGAACACGCTGCCGCATAGAAAATAAAAATCGGTAATAAACTGAAGCGTTATCAGGGCCGACCCACTCACCAGCAGACTGAACAACTGAACGTAGTAGAACCCGAACCGATCCGTCAGGCGACCGCCAAGATACGTACCGGCAAAAGCACCGATGCCAAAAAGTGCCATAACGATGCCCGTATTGGTAACCGAAAAATGGAGTTGCTGCGTTAGGTAAATCGACATAAACGGCAACACCATCGTGCCGCATCGGTTGATGAGCATGACACCCGCCAGCAGCCACACGGACGGCGACAGGCCCTGATACGCATTTTTGTAGAGACGGATTGTGCGCTGAAACATAGCGCGAAGGTACGGCTTACAACTTCCGCCGGGCATCGGCATCTTCGCCAGCGGCCACAAAAATCTTTTTATCGGTTATCAGGGGCCGGTGTTCTTCCAGAAATTCTTTCAATAGCCGGATCTCTTCCAACTGCCTGTCAATCGGGTGGGTTAGCGCGTAACTCTCTACATACACATCGCTGAAGTCCGTAATCACGTATTCCATCAGCTTAATGCCTTTGCGTTTGAGCGCGTGGAGATACAGATTCTGGTGGTTATGCACGTACCGGCCTGCCTGATACGACGCCGTTGTTTTCAGGTCCACCGCCTTGAATTTCCCGATCAAATCAACGTATCCATAAAATAATACATCGTCGATTTCCCATTGGCAGAAGACCTGCGTATCGACAATGGGGCGGGGAAGAAGTTTGCGGACGCGGCTAATAATGTCGGGGTCGAAACGACTTTCGTTGGTGCCTTTTACGATGGCTTCCTCAAATGAAGTGCCCCGTTCCTGAGCGGCTGTGGTGGGCGATGGTACGCGGTTTATGGAGTCGATGAGTTCCTGCGCCGAGAGGTTTCCGCCACGCACGTAGCGCGAAAACACGTTTAACAGCGACGGGTAGAAGCGGTAATTTATCATAATCCCCGATTGTGAAATGAAACCCCGGTCTGATTGAATTGTATTAAATAACCGCCTGTATTTTTTTCATTCTCGCCGGGTTAAAACCCGGCGCAAAACACAGGACGGATGACTTACGCCGGGTTTTAACCCGGTGAGAATGAAAAAAATGCTGCCGAGATATTTCGGCGGTTATTTTCTTCAACTCAATCAGACCGGGGTTTAGATAATCTATAAACCGTAAACCACAAACCGTACACTTAGTTTCGCACCACCAGCAGTACACCCGCTATAATCAGCACGACGCCGAGCAGCCGCCAGCCATTGGCGGGGTGAAGCGAAAACCCCATCAGGCCGTAATGATCCATAACAATGGCGGCTATCAACTGACCGGCCACACTCAGGCTTATCAAGTTTGCCGTTCCGATTTTTGGAACGCTCACGATTACCGTTGTGACATAGACCGCACCGATAACGCCCCCTGTCCACTTCCACCAGTTTACCTGCCTGACCGTGTCGAGGGCGGGGATACTACTGCCCGACGCGAGTAAAAGGAAGATAAGCGCGAAAAAGCCAGACCCAAAGGAGATAGCGGCCGCCAGAATCGGATTGGTCATGGCTTGCCTCAGGTTGGCGTTAACACCTGCCTGAATGGTAATGGCTAAACCCGTTAAGAAGGCCAGCAATAGATACATGTAGTTCATAAGGACAAAGGTAAAGAGGACAGGATGTTAAACTTTTGCCTGTAGATAATCTATTAAACTCCTATTTTGTCCTAATGCACATATTTTGTAGCTTGCCTTTTAATCCTAACCTAAGACAATACCTCCTATACATGTTTATCATTTCGCACTACCCGCTGGCGGTTGTCATCAGCTTTCTTGCTATGCTGTGCTGGGGATCATGGGCCAATACCCAGAAGTTAGCTACGCAATCGGTACCCACCACTATTTTTTACCGGGATTATACCTACGGGATTCTTCTGCTAAGCCTGCTATTGGCGTTTACATTCGGGAGTTTTGGTTCTGACGGGCGGTCGTTTGTCACTGATTTTAAACAGGCTGATACCCAGAATGTCATTTATGCCCTTGTTGGCGGGTTTGTGTTTAACATCGCCAATATTCTTATTGTCGTCGGCATCGAGTTGGCGGGCTTGTCGGTAGCGATGCCGGTTGGTATCGGGCTGGCATTGATTCTGGGCGTCATTGTTAATTATATCCTTTCGCCGGTGGGTAATGTCCGGTTGTTGTCGGCGGGTGTTTTTGCCATTTTTCTGGCCGTTGTGTTCAGCGCACTGGCCTACCGGGCAAAAGCAACAACCGATCAATCGGTTAGTACAAAGGGGCTGGTGATTTCGCTGATCGGCGGGTTCCTGATGAGTTTCTTTTTCTATTTCGTGGCGAAAGCGATGGCTCCTGATTTCGCCAATCCGGTAGCGGGTTTCCTGACGCCCTACACGGCCCTGGTGCTATTTTCGGTGGGTGTGGTTGTCAGTACGCCCTTCTTTTTGCCCGTATTGCGCCGGTTTGCGAGTAAGCCTGCCGACGGCGAGATTGACTACAGCGATGTGAGCCGTCGCAACCACCAAATCGGAATGCTGGGCGGTATGGTCTGGTGCCTCGGTCTGGCGTCGAGTCTGCTGGCATCGGGCGCGGCTGGCTTTGCCATCAGCTACGGGCTGGGGCAGGGTGCAACCATCATTGCTGTGTTGTGGGGCGTGTTCATCTGGCACGAATTTCGGGGTGCTCCCGCCACATCGGGCCGCTACCTAACGCTCATGGGTATATGCTATGTGCTGGGCCTGGTTCTAATTATATCGGCAAAATAAGCCTGTTTCTGCAACGGAAACGGCGTGTTACTTGTATAGAGAGGGACGTTTGTCTTCATTGTAAACAGCCGTACACCTAATTACCGAGCAAGTACACAATTCCCAATTTCTTATGCGTACCCTATTTATTAGTCTGTTTTTGTTGGTATCCTGCGTGGCAGGTGCCCAGGATGCGAAACCCTTTAAAGTAACTCTTGCGGGCGGTTATGCGCTTCCTGCCAACCAGTCAACCAACGACAACGTCAGCAAGGCTGGCTTCGTCTATAGCCTTGAGCCACAGTACGAACTGACTAAAAATCTGGAAGTTGGTGTACGATTCGAGCAGGCGTTTATCAAACGTCCCGAAATTCTCGACGAGGTGGTTTATTTGACCACCAACGCCAAATCGGTGCTGTCGGCGGTTGTAACGGCCAATTATGTGATGCGGATTGGTACGTCTCTCCGGCCTTATGTGGGTGTCGGCGGTGGGCTTTATTACGCTGATAAAAGCGAACAAAGACAACCGTCTACCTCAGGCAGTTCTCTCGTTTATTATCCATTGCCGGCAACAACGGCCTTTGGTGGCGTGGGCCGAATTGGCCTTAAGTACGGCATTGTACACGTAGAAGCCAACTACAACCTCATTAGTGATACCAGCGTTACGAATGGCGCCACCCGCCTTACCCTGACGGCTAAAAACTCGTACTTGAGCCTCAAAGCCGGAATCACTATTGGCGGATCGAGGTAAATAGATTGTCAGGGGTTGTCAAGGGTAGTCGGGGATTGCCGAATAATCCCTGACTACCCTTGACAACCCCTAACCATTTTTGACTTACTGTTCATGCAGTAATAAAAACATCTCAGCCGCGTGCCAGGTGTGCGGGAAAGCCAGTTTCTGCTTCACCAAGTCTTTTTCGAGGACTGTCATACCCGGATAATGAGCGTCGCTGGCTTGCTGCTCCCAACTGAGCGGGTAGTCGAGGTTGCCCACCATACCCCGTCTGTCCGGCTCACCCGCTCCCGCGCGGTACCGGCCGCTGCGGGAGGGTGTATAAAAATGATCTTCTGCCCAAACTAAATACGGGTAATTACGGCTCGAACCATCCAACGTCCGTTGCGGATCAAAATTTTTAACCGAAACAGATGTTGCCCCAACGGATGTTTCCCCAACATGTTCCGTTTTATAATCCCACCAGAACAGCACCGAATAGCTGTCATACTGTTTTGGGATGGTATACGGGTCGGGCAAGCCGAGCGATTTCAGGCCGTATTTCAGCCATTTGGTTTGAAAGACCGGGTGTTCGGCGTAGTCGGTTTTGCCGACAATAAAGTTGTCTTTCTGGAACCGCTTGACCGAATCCAGGGCCATTTGCACCACCGGATGCGTTTTGTCGGACACTAACGAGACCAGAAACAACACCTCGCCGGGGTTATCCGCTTCGGTAATGCCGTGATTGTTTCGGTCGAACGGATCGCGGATCGCCATAATCCAGTCCTGAATCTGGTGCAGATTATTCGTCTCGCGCAGCACCATCGCCATCAGCGTCGCATCCCGATACCAGGGTTTGTAATAAACAAGAAAGTTAGGGACGGGGCGGCCATGAATCACGTTAATGAGTATTTCGTGGTGCAGCACCCGAAGCACCGGCCCAAAGCGTTTGCCCGTAAAGAGCGGTAAATTAAGTCGGCTGCGCGTGCCGGGAATCAACTTGGGGCGTTTGCCCGGTTGCAGGAGCCATACACCCGTTTCATCTTCCCGAATTTGCAGCGTGCTGCCATCGGTTAGTGTCAAGTGTACTACGTACTCGGATGGAACAATGATTTCTTCCTTCACCCGCCATTGCTCTTCAATATTGCCCGTCAGCGCATTCAGCAGCCGCCCATCCCGATAAATCAGTTTAAGGCGGTCGCCCATGCCAAACAGAAAGAATTTCAGGTCTGGTAAGTCCCGGTGGTTCTGGTGTTCCTGCCGAAGCATCGCCAGATTTTCGCGGTAAGCCCGGAGCGCACCCGTCGGGTTGGTGTGGCTGGTTGGCTGGGCCACTTTCTGCGCCGAAGCGGAGAGTGTCGCCAGTAGAAAAAACAAGTGAAATTTTACCATTACGAATGTAGGTCGCTGTAAATCTCTGTTTTTCATCGCTACAGGAGGCTTTTGGCAGGTTCAGTCAGGCGGGTTTCACTTGTGTTTTTTACCCGGTTTTGCCTGCCGCCGAGCCGCCTGCCGATGCTGCAAAACCTCCATTTTTTCTTCATGAATGTCTTCGGCTTCTTCAATGGAGTGGGATACAGACAGCGTCGATTCTGCTTTTGCTTTATCGGCCAGTTTGCCAAAGAACGTGTGCAGGGCATGTAGTTCGTCTTCGGTCAGGTCCTCAACGTTTAGCAGCCGGTTGCTGGCTTTCTGATTCGAGGCAATCAATTCGTTTAGTTTTATCTGCATCGCCAGCGAGTCCTTATTCTGCGATTTCTGAATCAGAAACACCATCAGAAACGTGATAATCGTCGTGCCGGTATTGATAATCAGTTGCCACGTATCAGAATAACCGAAAATAGGTCCGGTAACAAGCCAGATAATAATCGTTAGAAGAGCCATTAAAAAGGCCCATGATGAGCCGGTCGCCTGGGTCGCCTTCGAGGCAAATCGCTCGAAAAAGCTGGTAAAAGAGTGGTTGCCCATACAGGTGCGGGGATTAAACAGGATACTATTTAATTAAGTAATAAGGTTGGTCCCGACAGGCTCTGGCTGTTGGGGCTGCGATAACGGCTAACGTGGTAGCTACAGCGTAGCCTACGGCTCCGACAGCCAGAGCCTGTCAGGGCCAACCTGATCACTTAGATCAAGTAAGCTGTTAATTTTTAAGTGTCTGTATGTCAATAACTTATTTTGACTTACTACTTACGGATGACCCTGTTGATAACCTATAACTTACTATTTAAAACGATGGGTTTGCCATTTCCCACAAACGTTTCTCAAAAAAAGGTTCTAAATAAACGGGCTGACTCGTTCAGAATCAGCCCGTTTGGTCATGAATAGAAACGTCCGGCAAGTTGGCTCATTTCTGTTTCATTTCGGCCAGTGCTTTCTCCAGACTGGCCGTATCTTCGCCGGCGGCTTTCTGCTTGGCAATGGCTTCTTCCTCGCTTTTTATGGCGTCGGCTTTACGGTTCAACTTGCTTAGTAAGTGCGCATACGTGTCTAAATACGTGCCGGTACGGCTGTACTCCAGCGATTTGGCCGACCATGCCAGTGCTTGATTCAGGTCTTTGGGGTCGCTCATGAGTTCGCTGTAACTCCAGGCCAGGTTGTTGAGTTTGGCGGCCATCTGACTCGATTCGCCGGTTTTTATCATCTCCGCATACTTTTTGAAATCATCCCGTTTCTTAACGGAATCGGGCGTTGTGGCTGTCTGCGCCTGAAAACGTTTATAGGCTAATTCATTTTTGGCTTTCACCGAATCCATCGGCACGCTCATCAGCTTTGTGGCTTCGGCACCGGCAAGCGTCCGGTATTTATCAATGTTTTTTGTTTGCCGATAATAGTTTATCCGATAGCCATTTGCCAGTGCTTCCATTTGGCTTGCCGAAGCAGGCGTTGGATTCAGGGCGGTATTCAACGCCTGTCGCTTCACAATATTGGCCTCTAACTGGGTTTCACTCTTTTCCGCTACCGCCTTCTTGAAGTCGGCTTCGACCGAGCCGATCAAGCCATTAAAGGCAGCCTGCGCCTGTTGCCGTTTTGCCGGGTTCGTCCGTATTTTGAGCATCTCTTTCAGCAGAGCCGGGTAGGCTTTTGAGTTGGTCGTTGTCAGATTACCCGCTATAAGCCCAATATTTTTGTCCGACATCCAGTCCGTTTCAGGAACAACTTTCAGGTATGCTTCGAGGGCGTCGCCATTGGGAAGCCCCATTCTGGTCCGTTTCTGGAGGTATGACGCCAGGAAATCAGGCTCCCGTTTTCCCCCTTCGTACTGTTTTTCCATTACCGACAGCGGGTTCGGGTCTTTAAAGGCTTCGATGGCTTTGTCGGCCTGATCGAGCATGCCCTTGATGCCGCCATAGCCAATAGACCGGTGGATGAGGTCGCCATTGGCCGCCACAAACAGCGATGTCGGATAAGCCGTTACCACGTATTTTTTGGCAACGTCGATGCCTTCGCCTTTCTCGGCGTCGATCTGATAACTAATGAAGTTGGCGTTGAATTTCTCGCCCACTTTTGCGTCGGGGAACGCCTGTTTCGCCATCAGCTTGCAGGGGCCGCACCAGGTCGTGAAAATATCCACGAATATGGGTTTGTTCTGTCGTTTGGCTTCGGCCAGCACGTCTTTCCAGGAGCCTGTAAAAAATTTGATGCCCGATGGGTCGTCGGCGGGGGGAGTGGCAGACCAGCCGGATAGGGTGGCCGTTATGAGCAGGGCCAGACACAAACTCATCCGGAAAAAGGGAGTTTTCATGCGTATTGAGGTTTTTTGGTTATAGATAGGGTGACGCTAAACAGGAGCAGAAAGTTAGCGAAAGGATTTCAACTACCCATGCAGTTTCTACTGAATGGTGGGTAACAACCCGGTTTAGATCGAGTGACCCTACCGGCGTTTAGACAGGAATAAGTTCTTTATAAGTTGTGCTACGATTTGTCTTTTCGTTAGGCCAATTCGTCTTTTCGATGGCTTCACCGGCTCCTGGGCTTCGGGTTCAGGGGCAGCCGGGGGCGTAGGGTCCGGTTCAGGCACTGGCCGATACTGCCTGAGGTTATTCTTGCCGCTGTGTGAACGCTGTTTCATAAACGTGATAGAAAGATGCCCTTGCCGCTTTATAGAGACTGATTACCCAACTTTTGCACTCAGTCATAAATTAGATACAAGTGTAAGTAAAGAGAGTGAAAAGTTGGTAATAATCGTATTCAAATAGTTTAAGTGGCCGTTTCGGTGGGTAAGCGGTTTGTTTACTCATCGGCTGCGTGCCATCCGGCGGGTCTCCCGAACGGAGACGGGTCGGCTCAAAAACTTAATGACTTGGAAGGGGTTTTTTGATGTACGTTTTTGCGGATATTTCGTTATCAGTCAAATGGAAAAACTACCCAATCGCTTTTGGGATCAGTTAGGTAGTCTGCTCGTGCCGAAGCGACAGCCCAACGCCCCCAAACTGATTACCAACGAGCGTATTCTGCATGAGTTGATTCGTTGTTTCGACACCTCGCTGAACCGGGAGAGCATCGGCAACAGTCTGCTGTTTGATGCACATTACGTGATTATTCTCCACCCGACCAGCTATGCCGAACGGTTAGCGGCTTTGCCGGTCATTGTGAACGAAGCTGTAAGCGCGTTTTATGAGCGGATCAACCAGCGCAAAGGACCACAAAATCGAATTGTTACCGTTGCGTCGCACTGGCACTTTAAATTTGGACCAGGCACCGAGTTCGATGGGCGGCCCATTACCCCCGCCGATGTGGAGGTGATCGGGTCGCTAACCGGTGCCTCGCTCGAAAATGACAGTTTATCCAGTGCCAAAGCGGGCACGAACCTGAAGGCTACCCGAAAGGTGAAAAATACGAACGTATACGAAAAATTAGACCTGAACCTGCCCGCATTCAGCCAGATTGATTTTCGGGAGTCGGGGGCGTTTGCCGTTCGTATTGATCCGGCATTATTGAGCAGTGATACTCCACCATCAACGGCGGTTGCTCCGATGCCAACCACGCCACCTGTCCCCGTCGCTCCGTCGCCTGCCCGCCCCGATGCGCTGGCCCGAATCGACTGTTACATAGCCGATCAAAACACCGAGCAGACATACTGGATGAAGGATCGGGAGGTTGTAATAGCCCGTCAGGAGCCTGACAACCAGATGTTTGCCAATTATATTCGGCTGGTATCGCCCTATGTATCCAATCCGCACGCCCGAATTCGCTACGATGAAACCGCCGGGCAGTTCCAGCTTGCTTCGTTCAGCCAGCACGAAACCCGCCTGAACGAGCGCGTGGTGGCCCGCAGCGAACCGGGTAATCCGGTTTGGGTCGAGTTACCAAACCCGTCCCAGATTCTGCTCAACGGTGTGGTTACCCTGTCTTTTCAACGCAATTTGTAACCCATGCTCGATACACTAACGGTTCTGCTGCTGAGTGCTTTTGCTCTTTTATTGTTGATTCAGCACTTCCGCAACCTGCCCCGCTAATCGAATCTGCCTTACATTCCGTATGACTGCATTGCGTATCGCCGGACAAACTGACGTCGGTCGGCACCGGCAAGACAACCAGGATACTTTCGTTACGTTGCCCCTCTGGTCGGCGGATGAGGCTTTGTTGCTTGTTATCGACGGGGTAGGGGGCTATGCCGGGGGAGCGCAGGCGGCTTCGCTTGCCAAAGAAGCCATTGTGCAGTACATGGCAACCCCCACCGGCGACACGCTCACCATGCTCCGCGAAGCCGTTGTACACGCCAACAATCAGATTGTCCGGCAGCGGCAACAGGACCCTAATCTGGCCCGTATGTGCTGTGTGCTGACCGTTGCCGTTGCCGACGCCCAGGCAGACCGATTGCTCTACGCGCATGTGGGCGACACCCGCCTGTACCGCTTTCGGAACGGTCAGTTAACCAAACTAACCCACGATCATTCATTGGTCGGTGTGCGGGAAGATGCCAATCAGCTAACCGAACGCGAAGCCATGCACCACCCCCGCCGAAACGAAATTCTGCGCGATGTTGGCTCAATGCCGCACCGGGTCGATGACCCCGATTTTCTGGAATCCGGCGAAACGGATTTCCTGCCGGGTGATGCACTGCTGCTGTGCAGCGACGGGCTAACCGATATGCTGACCCGTGCTCAGTTGACCGACGTGCTGACACAACCTATGTCGGTGGAGGAGCAGGTTGCCGAACTGATTCGGCAGGCCAATGAGCAGGGTGGTCAGGATAACATTACAGTTGTTCTGGCACATTATCCTGCCCCGATAACCAGCCCTGTCACCGCTGACCCGCCCGCTTTACCGACGGTTGATGCTGAATCAATGCCCGTACCAGAGCCGGTTTCTGCAACATCGGTTGGCGCAACGTCGGTTGGCGCACTGAATCAGCAACCGGCCCCGGCGCGAAAATGGGTGCTTGATATGGTTTTACTTTTGTTAATCTTGCTGCTGGCCGGTGTGCTTTGGCGGCAATATGAATCAACCGTATCGACTTCGGCTGTGCAACGCAATCCGGCGGATTCGACCGGCAACCGCAACCAACTAAACAAACCCGATTCAGTACGAACGCCCTGATAATCATGTCGACCGTTAGTTTTAATACACATTTTCCGGGTTACGACGTGCTGGGCGAAATAAACCGCAGCAATGCCCGTGTGCTGAAGGCCCGGCACATCGCAACCGGCGATCTGGTGGCGATCAAACACTTCGCGCTCAATACCGATGCCGATACGCTCCGGCGATTTGAACGCGAGTCGGCTATTATGACTCAGATGACGCACCCCAATATTGTCCGGGTGCGCGAAGTCCGGCTGGAGGCCGACCTGCCTTATATCGTGATGGACTATGTGGAAGGCGGCAGTGTGCGCCAACTGCTCACCGAACAGGGTCATTTGCCGGTCGACACGACCATCCGGCTGGGATTGCAGATGCTCGACGCCTTCCGGCTGATTCACGCACAGGGCATTGTCCACCGCGACGTAAAACCCGAAAACATTCTGTACCATCGGCTGGCGAGTGGCGAATTGCATTTTCTGCTAACCGATTTTGGCGTTGCCCGCCTGCATGAGCAGCCGGTTACGGTGACCGGTCAATCGCTGATGACGTACGAATATGCGGCTCCTGAGCAGTTCGATAATCCCCGGCAGGTCGATGAAACGGCTGATTATTACGCGCTCGGCGTGGTGCTTTACGAATGCCTGACGGGCCACGTGCCCTTTGCCATGCGCGATGAGGGTGGCCTGGTTACGTTCATGAATACCGTTCTGACAACAATCCCGCCCAGCCCGGAACTACCTTCGGGCCAGCCGGTTCCAAGTAGCTTAGCCACGCTCTTGCAGCAGCTATTAGCCAAAAAACCGGTGGAGCGTATGCACAACCCCGGTGCGGTGAAGCTGGCACTGAAACAGGCGGAGGTAGAACAACTGCATCAGGAGCAGACACCAGACCCTGTGACTACCCCAACCCAAACGCAAACGTATCAGGCTGACAAACAAACTGTTGTTGCCCCTCGTCCGGCGTCGTTCCCGCCCAACCACCCGGCAGCGGGTACCGGACAGCCGTTGCCCCGCGCCAGCCGCCGACTCTTGCCCATAGCGGTTCTGATTGGCGTTATACTACTCACAGCTTATGGTCTTTATCGGTTTTTCATCCAAACGAACGGGCCACTGCCAACGGCTCAGTCTACGACAAAAACGATTCCGGCTACCCAAACGACCACGGCTCAGCAGACTCAGGAGGATGCGAAACAACAGGCCGACCTGGCCCGACAACGGTATCAGGCGCAGGTGCTGTTGGCATCCAGACAGTTGGAGGCTCAGGCATTTGGCGGTCGGGTTGGGTTGTTTGGCGGGGTGAAAGGGCTGTCTGTTCAAGTGAAAAACCCATCGGTGGTCGGCTTTAAATCGGTAGCGGTACAGGTGCAATACATGAAAGAGAGTGGAAAATTATTGAAATCGACCGTTATGTATTTCAATCAGGTCGGGCCGGGTGCTTCGGTTGTTCGACGCGCACCCGACAGCCAGCGGGGAACCCGGTTCAGCGCACACGTTCTCCGGGCTGATGCCGAACGCCCGGATAGTACCATGACCCGGCTACCGCCAACTCCCTGATACGCTATGGCAACTGTTAATTTTAATACGCACCTGCCCGGTTATACTGTTTTAGCCGAACTGGGCCGGGGCAATACGCGCGTGCTGAAAGCCCGGCACATAACCTCGGGCGACCTGGTCGCCATCAAACAATTTGCTTTCCCGACCGATGCCGATACACTTCGGCGATTCGACCGCGAGTCCCAAATCATGACCCGCATCAACCACCCCAACGTGGTTCGGGTGCGCGAGGTGCAGTTAAGCGCGGCCATGCCCTACGTGGTGATGGATTATGTGGAAGGGGGCGATTTGCGTGGGTTGCTTCGGCAGGAGGGGCATTTGCCCATCGTGACCACCATCCGGCTGGGCTTGCAACTAACCCACGCATTGCGGGCCGTTCACCCCATGCAGGTTGTCCATCGGGACATCAAACCCGAAAATATTCTGTATCGACCGCTGGCGAGTGGTGAACTGCATTTTCTGCTGACCGACTTCGGCATTGCTAAATTCTGGTCTGACGACAGTGCCCGAACCCGCACCGGCCAATCGCTGATGACGTATGAATACGCGGCTCCCGAACAGTTCGACAATCCCCGTCAGGTCGATGAAGCGGCTGATTATTACGCGCTCGGCGTGGTACTGTACGAATGCCTGACGGGCCATGTACCCTTTGTGCTGCATGACGAAACAGGGCTGGCGCAGTTCATGCAACAGGTACTCACGGCTCCTATATCCGCGCCTGTCAGGCCATCGGCAGAACCATTGCCGCCAAGCATCGTCGCATTGCTCACCGGTTTGCTGGCCCGTAACCCGCAGGAACGGCTCCGCGATACGAACCAGATGGAACTACTGCTGGAGCAAAGCCGGGTTGAACTCCTGAAGGCCGACTGGCTGACACAGATGGCACCCGTGAGCAAAGTTCGCACAATGGCCGGGCCGGTTGCCACGCCAGCCGCTGATCTTGCCAATGAGCCGGAAGACGGGCAACCAGCGAATGTCGGCAGGGTGGTTGATCGGGGCTGGATTGGATGGGTCGTGGCCGGTATTGTGCTGGCGGTGCTGGCCTTTGGTCTGTATACTCGTCAGACCAGCCAATCGTCGTCGGGCAAACAACCCGTTCAGGCGGAGTCCGAATTTCGGACAGCCGTACCCGACAGCACACAAGCCGATACCGCAGCGGACGGGTTGTCTGCCGGTATGGAATCCAGCGATGAGGAAGTTATCCAGAATCCACCGGATACCGAACCCGTCTATCAACAAACTACCGATTCAACAGATACCCGGACAACAACGACTGTAGCGGACTCGGCTGCTGTTACCCCACCCGATAGTGCTCAATGAGTGCTTTTTAACGTTTTTGCTCCGTCATACTCAATGAAAGTCAGTTTGCTCCCGTCCGAACGGGCTTACCTGCTCGGGGCTACCATTTTGCTGCTATTGCTGTTTGCCCGCCTGTACATGAACCGTCAGCCTATGCTCGACGCGGCTGAGCGGGACTATGCCAATGGTACGAAATTAAACCTGCAACCCAGCCTGCGACCCGATGCCCTTCGGCGGTTGCTTCAGCAGGGTAACTACCTCACCGACGCCCGCGATGTGGCCCTGCTTATTGACTCACTGCCCCCCAAACTTCGCCAGCAGGGTGCACCCGATAACCTCGGTGCGCTGAACAAACGGGCGTTTGCCATACGGACGCCACTACACTGGCAAAGTCGGGTAGGCGGGGCCGATTTTCAGAGCCGGTTGCGCGTATCACGGCAGCAGATTGGCTTTGATTCGGTGTTGTATGAGCGGGAACTGAACCGGCCCCAACCTTACGCGTCCGTTGTAGGTTCGGGTGATTTGCAACTGGCCGGGCGCGTGGTCGATGCCTCGCCCGAAGCCCGGCCAATGGCCAATGTGCTGATTCAACTAAAGCACCACAAACCCGTACGGCCCGGCATAGGTGAACGCACCGACGCGCTCACCTACGCCCGCACCGATGCCGATGGGCGGTTTGGGTTTGCGGGACTTCAAGCCGGGAATGCCTACAGTGTGCTGCCGCTCAAGCCGGGCTTCGAGTTTGGTGGTCGGCGGGGCACGGTGCAACTTTCCCGCTCACTGGCGTTTGACTTCACGGCCCGCCCGCATACCCTGCGGCTTATTGGACCGGTGGCCTACGGGCAGTTGAAAAGCGACCATGCCTTCACCGTCCGCACGCCTGACCAGTTTCGCCGAATGTACTGGATGCAGATAGGGCTGTTTCTGCTGGCGTTCTGGGCGGTTCACCTCGTCTGGTCGCTCCGGCGGTTCCGCCCCGATCCGCTGCTGTTGCCCATTCTGATGTTGCTCACCGGCTTATCAGTGCTCACGTTGCTGGCGATTCAGGACCCCTTGCAGGACACCTTCTACGGTAGTCAGGCCGTGCTGGGCGTTGGATTGGGGCTGCTGGGGTTGACTATTGTTTCTCAGCTAAACATCGGGCGGTTTTATACGCGCTGGTGGTTCGACCCGCTGCTGAATCTTCGTAAACGCGCTACCTTCCGGCTGACGGGCTGGACGTGGTTGGTGCTGGCGTTTGGCCTGGCCGGGTTAACGCTGGCGTTTGGTACGGGGCCGGAGGGCAGTGGCGTTCGGGTCAATCTGCGGGTTGGCGGGTTGCTGTTTCAACCCAGCGAGTTGACCAAATACCTGATTCTGCTGTTTCTGGCAGGATTTTTTGCCGCCCACGAAGAGCAGCTCCGCACCCTGCCTGACCTGCGCTGGCGGTGGCGCGTCAGCATCGGTGTTTTTCTGGGAACGGGCGGGCTGATGGCCGTGTACCTGTTGCTGGGCGACATGGGACCGGCGTTAGTCATTGGCTTTACGTTTCTACTTTTTTATACCATCGCCCGCCAGACACTGGGCATTACAGCGGTGGCTGGTGTGATTTACGGCCTGGCCCTGTGGCAGTTACCGGGTCTTGCGGCTACGCTCGTAGGCATTGGGAGTGCCGTGGGCCTGCTCATCTGGCGTGGTCATGCCCAATCGGCCACCGCAACGGGCTGGCTGGGGCTGCTGGCTGAAGGGCCGGTGTTGCTCGTGCTGGTCATCGCGGCTTTTGCCTTCGGCGATCAGATTCCCGTGGTGGGCGACCGCCTGGCCGACCGCAAAGCCATGTGGCTCAGCCCCTGGAACAACGATGTGTATGGAGGTGACCATTTGGCCCATAGTTTCTGGACGCTGGCAACCGGCGGGTGGACCGGTCAGGGATTAGGAAAAGGATTCGCTGCGGCCATGCCTGCGTCGCATACCGACATGATTTTGCCCAGTTTAGCGGAAGAACTTGGCTGGTTCGGTCTGGTGGTGGTTTGCCTGCTGTTGTTTGCACTGCTCCACCGGACATTGCTCCACGCCCGCCGGTCGGGGCAGCCGTTTACATTTTACCTCTGCGCCGGTATCGCCCTTGCCACCGGTGTTCAGTTTTTGCTCATTGCGGGCGGTTCGCTGGGGTTAATGCCCCTGACGGGAATTTCGGTGCCTTTTTTAAGCTATGGCAACGTATCGCTCATCATCAACCTGACCGCTATGGGGGTCGTGTTTTCAGTGGTAAACCGCCCCGGCGACGTACTGCAACATGCCTACATCGAAAAGCATTATGATCCGGTACTGGCAACGGGCATCGCGGGGTTCCTGATTGGCGCACTCGTGCTGATTGGGCGGGCGGGGGAGGTCGCGCTGGTGAACTGGCCGAATTACATCGTGCGGCCCAGCCGGGTGCTGAGCCGCGATGGACTGCCCGTGTACAGCTATAACCCGCGCATCGACCGCCTGACCGACGCGTTGGATGCCGGAACGATTTACGACCGGAGCGGACGGGTATTAGCCACCAGTTCGCCCGATACCGTGCGCCGAAACCTGCCGAAGCTGAGACAGGCGGGTCTCGATCCAAAACAGGTAACGGACCTGACCCGCCGTCGGCTTCAGCGGTTTTACCCTTTTGGCGAACAACTTTTTTTCTGGGTGGGCGATGCCAATACGCGCCTGTTCTGGGCGCAGCAGAATGGTTATTTTGCCGAAGCGTCGCACCTGAGCGATTTGCGGGGGTTCGATAATCACCCCCGCCAGAATACCCTGCTCACCACCCGCTACCGGGCCGACCGTTTTACGCCCGCCGTTGCCCGAACGCTTACGCTACCGTTGTATGACTATCGGGAACTGGCACCGGCCCTGCGGTCAGGTCTTGATGGTTCCGTTGTGAGGGACCACAAAACCCGCAACCGCAACCTGAATTTAACCGTCGACGCGGCCTTGCAGGTGGCACTCCAAAAGGCACTGACTGGATCGGCGTACCATGATAAACGGCTGTCGGTGGTGGTCCTCGACGCGGCAACGGGCGATGTGCTGGCGTCGGCACAGCACCCGCTGCCCAATCTTCAGCGGCCCGACGAGATGCTGCTGCCCGACCGCGACCGGATGAACTTACCGTATCTGACAACCGAACGTGACCTGGCCCTAACGTATCCCACGGCACCCGGCTCAACGGCAAAAATCATAACGGCCACGGCGGCTCTCAACAAATTAGGCATCGGCGGGGCAGATGTCAGTTTCCCGATCAGTTGTAACGAAATTATCCGCCGGGGTAAGGTAGAAAGTGAACCCTGCGGAGGGCGTGTGGATATGCGGCAGGCCATTGTCCGGTCGAGCAACGTTTATTTTATTCGCATGGCCAATGAATATGCGTTAGATAACGAACTGGCGAAGCTCTATTTAGCCACCGGCATGAACATCGACTACGTGGGCGGCTATTCATTTAACGACACCCATGTTGCCGCCGACAAAGCCCGGATTCTTCAGCATTGGCGCGACTCCGCCTTTGTTGTTCGGCGAAAATTATACAATGTCATCACTTACCCTAAACGCTACCGGAGCGAGTTTTCGGGTCTGGCCTGGGGACAGGGACAGCTAACGACTACGCCCGTAGCACTCGCACGAATGGCCGGAGCCATTGCTAATCACGGTGTTATGCAACCCTCGCGCTACGTCCTGCGCCGGGCTGGGCAGACCGTCCCTATTTCGGCTGGCGTACCCCTGACGAATCAGCCTGCCTATGCCGACCGGCTGCGCGATTTCATGATTGAGCAGTCGAATCCGGGCGGGCGGGCCAAAATCATCGGGAGCCGGGTGGCGGGCAAAACCGGAACGCCCGAACGGATGGTGCTCGGCGAAAAACAGAACGATGGCTGGTACGTTTTCTTTGCACCCACACCCAATGGACGCTCCCACACGGTAACCTGCATTCGGATCGAGTTGACGGAATCATCAGCCGATGCGGTGAAGCTGGCCAATACTGCTGTTGCCCCTATTCTGCGGGAGCGGGGTTATTTAGGCTCTTTCTGACCGATTTATCATAAACACGTAGCAATCTATCCATGGCTTTTCTGACGAATTTAAAGCAACTTTTCGGGTTGGGTCCGCCCGCCACTGTTACCCCGCCAACGTCACTATCCGTTGACAGTGAAGCGGTTTCGGCTCAATCCGGCCTGCCGCCAACACCCCGGCAGCGGGACTTGCTGTATCGGTTTATTGTGGAGAAACTGGCGGCTTATGCCAGTGAAAAAGACAGTTTGCCGGTGGGACTCACGCTCTGGATTCGTTGTGCGGATACGGCGGAGGAGGACCGGATGGGCGTGGCCTTGTATGCCGGTCAGCCGGGTCATTTTCAGGCCGAATTGAGCCGTCATTTAGCGAACCAATACATCCGGTTAGCCCCCAACTGGCAGTTTACCTGGCAATTTGTGCGCGACGCGCTCCCCAGTCAATGCACCTACCAGCAGGATAATCTGGGTATAGAAGTCATCCGCCCGGAAACCGCCCGGCCCCTCCGTGCCCGAATCCGAACCCTGACAGGCCAGACCGTTGACAACAGCTACCTGCTCGACCCGGCGGTGCAAACTGACTTTCGCATCGGGCGGGGCCGGACCGTGGAAACGGCTTCGGGGCGGGTACGAACCAACGACATTGCGTTTTTAGACGCGGGCGAACCGGGCTTTGACCCGGAAAAGGGCGAGCCGAATCTCAGCGTCAGCCGCCAGCACGCCACCATTCGCTACGACCCGGCCGGGCGTCAGTACCGGTTGCTGGCCGATGCGGGCGGACTGCCCGCCAACGGCAACAAAACGAAGATTTTTCGGGCTGACGACACCATGGAGCGGGCTGACTTGCCCGGCGTTGGCTACATTCTGATGCCCGGCGACCAGATTGAATTGGGTGGAGAAGCCAAACTGCTTATGGAACTCGTGTGAGTGGTTTCGCTGATGAACTAATCGCTTACCGGGCTTGTCTTTTTTGTATATGGCAAAAAAAGAAATCCCACACGCTAACCCTGCTGATGCAAAGGAAGAAGTAAGCTGGCGCGAACGGTTCGCGGCCCTCGGAAACCTGCCTGCTTTTTTCAGATTAGTCTGGGGTGTGTCGCCGGGGTTATTTCTCGGTAATGCGGCCCTGCGGCTCATCCGGGCGGCTATTCCGGCGGCAACGCTCTACATTGGCAAACTCATTATTGACCAGGTCGTTACGCTCTCTAAACACACAACTACCGACGATACGAACTACATCTGGTGGCTGGTCGGGGCCGAATTTGGACTGGCCATTCTCTCCACGGCATTGGGTCGGGCGGTCGCGCTGATGGATAGTCTGCTGGGCGATCTGTTCGCCAACCAGACGTCGATTCGGCTCATGGAACACGCAGCTACGCTCGATCTGGAGCAGTTTGAAGACGCTACCTTTTACGACAAACTCGAACGCGCCCGACGCCAGACTTCGGGCCGGACGGTGCTGCTTTCCGGTGTGTTCGGGCAGGTGCAGGAACTGATTTCGGTGGCGTTTCTGGCGGCTGGATTGGCCGTTTACAACCCGTGGCTGTTATTATTAATTTTAGTAGCTGTAACGCCCTCGTTTATCGGCGATAATTATTTCAACCAGCGCAGTTATTCGCTCTCGCGATCCTGGACACCCGAACGGCGCGAACTCGACTACCTGCGCTACATCGGAGCGAGTGACGAAACGGCCAAAGAGGTCAAGATTTTTGGCTTGTCGGGGTTTTTGATTGATCGATTTCGGACATTGTCGTGGGGTTATTACCTCAAAAACCGGTCGCTGGCGATTTCCCGCGCCGGGTGGGGAACCATACTCACCGCCCTCGGTACGGCGGGCTATTACGGAGCCTATGTCTGGATTGTGATGCGGGCCGTCAGCGGGCAAATTTCCCTCGGCGATTTGACATTTCTGGCGGGGTCGTTTCGGCAGGTACGCGGTTCGCTGGAAGGGATTTTGCTCCAGTTCAGCAGTTTGACGCAGGAAGCTATTTATTTGCAGGATTTGTTCGATTACTTCGCCATCAAACCGCTGATTCATTCGCCTGAAACGGTTCGTCCGTTTCCGAATCCAATCCGGGATGGTTTCGTGTTCGAGAACGTTGGTTTCAAATACACAAATTCAGAACGCTGGGCGTTGCGTAACCTGTCGTTTAAACTCGAAGCGGGCGAAAAGCTGGCCCTCGTTGGCGAAAACGGCGCGGGGAAAACAACCCTCGTCAAACTGCTGGCGCGTCTGTATGACCCGGCTGAAGGACGAATTCTGCTCGATGGCTACGACCTTCGCGAGTACGACCTGACCGAACTCCGTCGCAACATCGGCGTTATTTTTCAGGATTACACGCGCTTCAAAATGTCGGCGGGGGTGAACATTGCCGTTGGTGATATAGACGAACGAACGAACCAGGCCCGTATCGAAACGTCTGCACAGCGCAGCTTGGCCGATACGGTCATTGCCAAACTGGCGGGTGGCTACGATCAGCAATTGGGGCGTTCGTTTGGCAAAGGCGTCGAACTGTCGGGGGGCGAGTGGCAGAAAGTCGCGCTCGGTCGGGCCTACATGCGCGATGCTCAGCTTATCATTCTCGACGAACCCACTGCCGCTCTCGATGCCCGCGCCGAGTACGAAGTTTTCCAACGATTCGGGCAATTGACAGACGGTAAATCATCCGTAATTATCTCGCACCGGTTCAGCACCGTTCGCATGGCTGACCGCATCCTGGTGCTGGAAAACGGCACATTACTTGAAATTGGCAGTCATTACGAATTGCTGGAAAAAGACGGTCGCTACGCCGAACTGTTCGGCTTGCAGGCGCGGGGGTATCAGTAAAAAAGATTACTCACCGAGCGTTAGCAGAAATATATCCAGTTCTGGAATACTGCGAAACCCGATGTCTGCGGTTAGAAGCGTCAAATTAAAGTGCTGAGCTGTAGCGGCTATCAATGCATCAGGTAGTTTAATTCTTCGTGACTATTTCAGTTTGATAGCCTTATCTTTAACAATAGCCGATAGGTCAATAATTACGCAGTTACTGAGAAGGTTACGAATAAGATTTGCTTCGTCTTCCGATAGACCTACACGTCCAAGTAGTTCAATTTCGGTAATAAACGAAACAGCGAATGAATAATCCGCAAAGAGGGCTGCTTCCGGGCGGCCCTCCAGCAAGTAAATCAAGAAGTTAGTATCTGCCAGAAAGTCAATGCCATTCATCACGGACCTCTTTTTGGTAAGTTAATCCATCCAATCCCCGCCGTAATTTGCCTACGAATTCCCGCAGGCTTTTTTTAGCTGGTTTCTTCCTGGATAACAGGGCTTTTATTTCTTCCGGCGTGGCGTTTTTATGAATTTCTGTAGTCATGATAGCCGCTTTTTGCGAATATAGAAAAAGCCTCGTAAATAGCCAACCTTTGGAAAGGTGGTTTCTACGCCGAGTGGTCTGGTTTGCAGGCGCGGTAATTATCTTTGGTGGTATTTCTAACTTGTTAGGAGTCAATGAACACATCAGTCCGAAAACATAAATCCTGGACAGAAGTCAATCGGGAAACGGCACGCGCATGGCTATTTCGCACGGATTCCGAACGGTTAGCAGCGGTAACATTGCTGGCAGAACATCACCAACCAAAAATACAAACCCACGCACGAGCACTTCCTGCGATTTATCCAATTGTTAAACGAAGAAGGAACTGAATATCTCGTTCGAGTCCGATAATTCGCATTACTATATTATCCTTTCTAAACCCTGTATTAATCATGAAAATTACGTTTACACTTGTTGCCCTGTGCGCGATAACCGTAGCCACGCAGGCGCAGACACCCGCCGTACCATCGCCCGATGTGCAGATTAAAACGGCTGTTCTGGCGGCTCCCGCCGATAAGCGTGATGGTGCGACCATATATGGCTATTCGCCTAAAAATGAGTTTGTTGTATTACGGAAAGGTGCCAATGAACTCATTTGTTTAGCCGACGACCCGGCCCAGAAAGGCCTGAACGTATCCTGTTATCACCGCGATCTGGACCCCTTTATGGAGCGTGGCAGGGTATTGAAAAAGGACGGCAAAAAACCAGCCGACATTCTGGCGACCCGCGAGCAGGAGGTGAAGGATAAAAAGCTAACCATGCCGACCCATCCCTCAACGCTATTCTCGTATACGGCTAAAGATGAAAATTACAACACCACGACCGGCGAGGTAAAAGATGGATACCTGCGCTACGTTGTTTACATTCCCTACGCCACCGCCGAAAGCACCGGCCTCCCGCTGAAACCCGACGCGCCCGGTATGCCCTGGATTATGGACCCCGGCACACACCGCGCCCATATAATGATTAACCCACCCGTTTCGACAACGGCAGCGCATTGACTGATAGAACGTACGTACCCATGGGCTTTAGCCCGTGTTTTCTAAATTAAATACGGGCTAAAGCCCATGGGTACGTACGACTCTCTTACGCCGTTTTCGGCTCCGAGCCACGAAAGGCGTCTTTTTTGTTGACAGTCGCCAATTTCACCGGCTTGCCTTCCCGTGCCGACTGATAAATAGCTTCCATAATCTTCTGATCCTGAAGGCCTTCTTCGCCGGGAGTAAACGGTGTTTTGTTTTCCATCACGCACTCCGAGAAGTGGTCTAACTCAAGCGCAAACTGGTCTTTGTCGGCAATTTTGTGCTGGATAATCTGATTTTCCTGACCCTGCGCCTGGCTCGTTTCCAATTGCAGACCCGTGTACGGAAATGCCGGGTCCATTTTTATCCAGCCTGTGTCGGCCAGCACTTTATAATTCTTGTCGTCGTGGTGACCGTAACTGGTGGCGCAACTAACCTGAACACCGCTCGGAAATCGCATCATCCAGTTCACTTGCTCTTCCACTTCTTTGAAACGAGGGTCGTTGGGCGTACTGTGAACGTATCCCATCACTTCGGTTGGCTCCTCGCCCAGTAGATACCGGATTGTGTTCAGGCAGTATAAACCCACGTCGGGCAGGGAGCCGCCCCCGGCAAGGGCCTTTTTGAACCGCCAGTGGGCGGGGTTGTCGGAGTTTTGGCCGTTTGTCGCAACAATCGTTTTAACCTTTCCGAACTGCTCTTTCTGGACCATTTCACGAACCATTTTGTGGTGAGGCTCGTACTGAATCCGGTAGGCAATCATGAGTTTTCGGTCCGCTTTTTTGCAGGCATCAATCATCGCCTGACACTCGGCAGCGGAGTTCGCCATGGGTTTTTCGCACAGAATGTGTTTGCCCGCCTGCGCCCCCCGAACAGTGTATTCGGCGTGCATCCCGTTGGGAAGCACAATGTAAATGGCTTGAACGTCTTTATTGTCGCGTAGTTTGTCGTAGTCGGCGTAGCTGTAGCAACTCTCTTTTTTTACGCCGTATTGGGCCGCCACTTTCTGCATTTTTTCGGGACTACCGCTCACCAACGCCACCACTTTCGATTTTGAGCAGGCCCCAAAAGCGGGTAAAATCTGATTAAGCGTCAGGTGACCCAGGCCAACCAGGGCGTAGCCTACGCGCTTATCTTCGGCAAGCGGAGTGGGCGTAGAACCTTCCTGCTGCTCGGTTTTGGCTTTTATCTGCTCCAGTTCAATAGGTTTGGTCGAATCGGCGGGAATTTCTGCCGGTGGCGACGTTGCGGGTAATTTAGGTACGGGGCCGGTGGGAGTGCTGGCCGTTGCCGCAGTGTTGGTCGTTTCGGGCTTTTTGTCGCACGAAGCAAGTGTACTGCCAATGGCACCAATGGCCAGACTGCGGCTCGTTAGCTGAAGAAAATCCTGGCGAGACAGCGCGGGCGTCGCCGGATGGTTGAGCAGGTTGTCCACTAAATAATCAATCGGTTTCATAACGTAGGTTGTTTACGTCAGAAACCGATTGAAGAAACAGGATGTTTATTTGTCTTATTTAACGAAGCGAAGTAGAGATGACATCTTTGGTATACAACTTATTGATAGTCAGTACGCTATTTAAAAGGTGTCATCTCTACTCCGCTTCGTTACTTATTTAATTGGCGAATAATCGGTCGGTTTCATATACACCGACTCAACTTTGGTGGTTAACGAGCCGCCACCCATCTTTTCCGATTCGTCTTTGGCAGCTACCCATTTGGGGTCTTTGCGAAACTCTTCGAAATGGGCTTTTCCTTCGGCTTCGCTCGGGTGTGCCAGAATGTAAATCAACTTAGGCTGAACAGCGGCATCTTTTTCTTCGGTGGTCCAGTAGCCAATGTGCGTCATGCCGTGCTTGCTGAACAACTTGATGGTATGGTCGCGGAAGCGACTGAGCAGGTTGGGCAGTTTGCCGGGCGTGGCTGTGTACGTACGCAGTTCAAATGTCCGCTCCGGCGATTTTTGCCCTACTTTAACTTTGGGCGATATGTCGGCTTCGGTCATGAAAATCTGATCGACATGGTCAACCAATTTGCCGTTGGCTTCGGTTTTGGCGACCACCGCTTTCCATTCGGGGTCGCTGCCGAAGGCCTTCCACGATGCATCGCGGGCTTCGCGGCTGGGATAGGCCAGAATATAAATCAATTCTTTGCGGGCTGTATCGGTGGGAGTCCAGTAGCCAATATTTTCCATGCCATGCTTCTCGAAAATTTTGGTTGTGTATTGCCGAAAACGGTCTACAATTTCGGCGTATTTACCCGGTGTCGGATAGTAAATTCTGACTTCATATAATTTGGTGCCGGGTTTGGCTTTTGCCGGATTTGGCGATGCGAAAAGAGCCGTACTCAGCAACAGGCTTATTGTGAGTAGTGAATACATTTTATTTATCATAGTATTGCAGAAACGAAGGAGTAGCGTTAGTACTCTATAAGGATTTCGCCCTGCTTTTCTAACTGTTTGACGCAAATGCAACCCACTCGTAGCCGGAGTTTATTGCTCTTTCATAATAGCTGTACTTGTTCTGCTATAAGTCTGTATTTTGGTTGATAGCCTTGCTTAGTAGCTTAAATGCCTTATTTTTGTTGGTCACCCACCGATTTACCCCAATTTTATACGTTATGCTGAGTCGTGTTGCCAATTCTGTTTACTGGATGCATAAATACATTGAACGGGCCGAAAATTACGCCCGTTTCATGAGTGTGAACTTCAATCTGGCCCTCGATCTGCCACCAAATGTCGATCAGCAATGGGAGCCACTGCTCATTGCCACCGCAGATAACAACCTGTTTGCCAAGTACTATAAGGACCCCACGCGCGAGAATGTCATTCAGTTTATGACCTTCGACAAGCGAAATCCAAACTCCATTGTTGCCTGCCTGAGCAACGCCCGCGAGAACGCCCGCACCATCCGCGAAGCGATATCAAAAGAAATGTGGGAACACCTGAATCAGTTTTACCTGATGGTGCGCGACTCATCGCCCAAACAACAGTGGGAAGAGAGTCAGACACAGCAATTTTTTACCGAAATTCGCAACAGCACCCAACTTTTTTACGGCATTATCGACGCTACCATCACGCGTAACGAAGCCTGGCATTTCGGGCGGCTTGGGCGGTTTCTGGAGCGGGCCGATAAGACCTCCCGTTTTTTAGATGTTAAATATTTTACGCTGTTGCCGGAAATTGAGGCCGTTGGGTCCACCATCGACCTGATGATTTGGTCGGCGGTGTTGAAATCGGTGAGTGCGTATAACATGCACCGGCAGCAGTACCGGTCGCTTACGCCATCGAGCATTGTCGAATTTTTGATCCTGGATAAAATGTTTCCGCGTGCTGTTGCGCATTGCATTCGGCAGGCCGAGTTGTCGCTTTACGAAATTTCGGGGAACAACATTGCACACGGCTTTGGCAATTCGGCGGAGCGGGCATTGTCCAAGCTACGCTCCGATATCGAGTTCACCGAAACCGCCGACATTTTCAAGATGGGCCTTCACCAGTACCTCGATAACTTCCAGACGCGCAACAATGAAATCGGTGCCGCTGTTTTCGAGACGTATTTCGATTTGAAGCCAATTGAGGTGTAGTGGTTGATTGGTTGAATAGTTGATTAGTTGATTGGTTAATTGGTTGAATAGTTGGGCAGAAACCAATTAACCAATTAACCAATCAACCAATCAACATTATTGAAATACAGGAAACGTCAGGGCCAGATATGCCATGCCGGAGCGGTTGCGGAAACGATTGTTGTCCGCTACGACATCGCGGTTAGACATAGTCATTTCGGTGGTAAGCCACTGGTAGCCGAGTTTGACCCCAATGCGCTGGCTGACACGAACGCGGGCGTAGACCTCTGTTGAGAGTGTACCCATGTCGTTATCGCCAAGCAAGCGGAGGTTGAACGTACCTGGCCGGGATGACTGGAACGTGTTGGTTCCCTGAAAATAAGCCGTTGTTGAATCGGCCCCCGACGCTTTATGTAGTCTGAACTGCCCGTTGGCTGACTTATAGCGGCCAATGCGCGATTTTCCGAAGGCTATTCCCAGCAAATCGGCACTGGCTCCGATCTCTACCCGTCCCAAATTTATCTGCGCCCGAATGCCCACATTGAGCGACGTGTTGGTTACGTAATCGTACCGTACGGTGTCGATGTTATTGGCAATAAGTGGGGCAGATAGGGCACCCAAGCCTGTTTTGCTGCGCGTCAGTCGGGCGGGTGCGGTATAATAATTGATGTTGTCGCCATAAAAAGCTCCGAATCGAGCAGTCCAGCCGAGGGAGAAAAGCTTGCGTTCGCCCAGATTGATTAACTGATAATAAGCAAAAGACGGATTGTATTTATTCGTTGAATAAGCCATTCCCAAATCATACCCGCTGCTCAGACGGGCCGATACCGGCGACTGTGCCAGCGTATTGAGGGAAACAAATGTTAGCACTACAAAAATTAACTGCTTCATCAACGACATCAAGGTTGTTCGAATGGCAAAGATAACGGAATAAGTGAAGTGGGTAAGGTAGGTGAAATGGGTGGAGTAGGTTAAATAAGTGAAGTGCGTGCAGTGGGTGAAGTGGTTTCCTGTTCGCCACTAAACTTACTGCACGCACTTCACTTACGTCACCCACTTCACTTACGCCACTAAACCAGTTTTAAGACAACGGCTCCCAACGGCGGCACGTTAAGGTTGAGCGATTGTGCGCGTCCGTGCCACAGTTGCTCTTCGCTGGCAATGGGTGTTGTGTTGGAAATGCCGCTGCCGTAAAACTCGGTTGCGTCGCTGTTGAACAATTCCTGATACAAACCCGCCGAGGGTACGCCAATGCGGTAATTGGAACGCGGCACGGGGGTCATATTCAGCACAATCAGCAACGTGTCTTCAGGGCGGTTGCCTTTGCGGCAGTACGAAACCACGCTGTTTTCGCGGTCGGTGGTGTCAATCCACTCAAAGCCATCGGCGGTGAAATTGCGCTCATACAAGGCCGGTTCGGCCTTGTAAAGTGTATTCAATGCTCTAATGCAGGCAGCCATGCCTTTGTGCGGGGCAAATTCCAGCAGGTGCCAGTCGAGGCTGGTATCAAATTTCCATTCGGATGTTTGCCCGAACTCGCCACCCATAAAGATCAGTTTGGTGCCGGAATGGGTAAACATATACGAGAACAAAAGCCGAAGATTAGCAAATCGCTGCCACTCGTCGCCGGGCATTTTCTCGACTAATGATTTTTTGCCATACACCACTTCATCGTGCGACAGGGGCAGCATGAAGTTTTCCGTGAAGGCATAAATCGTGCTGAAGGTCAGTTCGTCCTGGTGGAATTTACGGAAAGCCGGGTCGAGTTGAAAATACCGGAGCGTGTCGTTCATCCAGCCCATCATCCACTTCATGCCAAAGCCCAGCCCACCCATATAAACCGGTCGGGATACACCCGGAAATGCCGTTGACTCTTCGGCAATGGTCTGTGTATCAGGATATTCTTTATAAATGGCTTCGTTAATTTCCTTAATGAGCGAAATGACATCCAAGTTCTCGCGACCGCCAAATATATTCGGTTCCCACTCGCCCGCATTGCGCGAATAATCCAGATAAAGCATCGACGCTACGGCATCCACCCGCAGTCCGTCGGCGTGGCAACGGTCGAGCCAGAACATGGCGTTGCTCAATAAAAACGAGCGTACTTCGGGCCGGCCATAATTGAACACATAGCTTTTCCAATCGGGGTGATAGCCTTTGCGCATATCGGGGTGCTCGTACAAATGCGATCCATCGAATTCATACAACCCGTGGGCGTCGCCGGGGAAGTGGGAGGGAACCCAGTCCAGCAAAACGCCGATGCCCGCCTGGTGCAGTCGTTCAATGAGTTGCATAAACTCCTGTGGCGTACCAAACCGGCTGCTCGGCGCGTAATAGCCCGTAATCTGGTAACCCCACGAGGGCGCATACGGGTACTGCATAACGGGCATGAACTCGACGTGCGTAAAGCCCAAATCCTGCAAATAAGGAACCAGTGCATCGGCAATTTCGCCGTAGCTTAACTCGCGCTCGGGGTTGCCGGGGTCACGTCGCCACGACGACATGTGCATCTCATAGACCGAAATGGGCGCGTTGAGGGCATTTTTTGCCTTTCGGTTGGCCATCCATTCCTGATCCTGCCATTCATGATAGGTATCCCACACGACCGATGCCGTTTTGGGCGGAATTTCCCACCAGTGTGCATACGGATCGCCCTTTTCGACCTCGCGCCCGCCTTCGTGAACGATGAAATATTTATAGGTTTCGCCCCGGCCAATGTTCGGAATAAACAACTCCCAGATACCCGACGAATCCCAGCGAACATTCATTGGCTGACTGCCTTTGTCCCAGCCGTTGAAATTACCAATTACCGACACGTAACGAGCCGAAGGTGCCCATACGGCAAAATAGGTGCCGATAACGCCGTTATGCTCAACCACATGCGACCCGAATTTTTCGTAAAGTTTCTGGTGCTTGCCACCCCGAAACAGGTGAATATCGAAATCGGAAAAGCGAGAATACGCGCCACTGTGTTCGGTGGATGGTGGCGCGGTGTACGGTGTCGGTTCAGATTGAGGCTTTTTGGCTGCGGTCGGTTTTGGTGTTTCAGCCTGCTGTGTTTCAGCGGGCGATGGAGCGGACGGTAGCGTCTCAGACGGTAATGCCGTGGTTTTGCGTTTTGCCATAGGGTAAAAGGGTAGGAGTCTCGTTGTTGAACGCGATCAGAACCGGAAAGTTAGGAAAAAAGTAGACCGGTCGGGCAAGCTATTATTTTGGATGGGCTTCCGGGTGTCAGACAGATGTCATCTTTACGTTTAGATGGCCCCAAAAAGATGACATCTGTCTGACACCCGGAAGCCCATCCATTATTTTTCGCCGGAAACCGTTCGTTTGAACGACTCATAGATAGCCATAAAATGCGGATTGTCGAGACGTGATATCAGTTCGACAGCGTACATGGTGCCATTTTCATCGACACCCAATCCCACATCGAGTTTAACGAACTGTGTCGTTTTATACCGCCCGAACCACCTATCGAACAGTTTCCGGCGAGAATCGGCTTTGGAATCAGAATCGTCGCAGATGTAAACGACCACGCGCTCGTTAATCGTAAAAAAATCCGCTACGATTCGGTTAATCGTAGCGGACATAAGTGCGTCAGCAGGGGGTAATTTAGGCGCGTATGGATTGTCGGCCAGAACGATGACCATCTCGAAAACACAGTCCTCAAACTCAGGATTGTCTACGAGATAGCCGCTCGGTTTGAACTTTACTTCGTATCCCGCGCCGAATTGGCTTTTAAATGTAAAAACATGGTTTGGTCCACCTAAAAACAGGTATTCATAACTTGATAATTCTTGTTCCACGTTCGGCGGCTCTACGGTCTAATTCAGCAAACGCTGCGATAATTGTTGGATCGGTTTTGGCTTCCTCGATCATTTCCTGTTGTTCCTGCCGCTTCCGGGCCATCCAGGCGCGGGCGAATTCGAGCCGGTATTTTGCACGGGCCTCTTCGTCGGGAGTAAGCGTTTCGGTGTACATGGCTTGTTGTCTGTCTACGTCTCAAATGTAACGTTTTTTGGTGAATTGATGTTCCTGGCTGATTTCAGGGAGTCATTTGGTTTTTCGACAGGATTAAACAGGATTTTATCTGTCTAAGAAAATCCTGTTTAATCCTGTAATCCTGTCGAAAAATTAAACCTGTCCTACACTTGTCATTTCCCATTTGTTATTTCTCCTTCGAATAATGTCCGTAGCTGTTTTTTTGATTTTATGCTCTCGTATTTAAACGCTACCATCGTGAGCACATAAGCGAATAGCAGCATACCGAACGGTTTTAACTCGGACGAAGCGAGTTTCGTCCCGTTCATTATCCTCAATAAACTACCTAAGCAAAAGAACCCAACCATCGAACACCACAGCCCTAAAAAAACAATTGTATAGATGTGTAGGCCCATCTTGACGCGCACCTGTGTTTCGCCAATGCCTTGCTGAACCGTTCCGTTTATCTCGGGTAAAAATGAGTTTCGGTATCTGATTATCCGCCTGATGGTGAATTGATTACCGTTAATCTGACCTTCGTAGGGCTTCGTTATAGCCGAACTGGTAAAAATAGAACGTACCTTTTTCTCTGTCTCGATTGAATCGGTGAGCCGACTGATTACTTCTTCCTGGCTCAACCTCGTGCGGTAGGTTATGGTATCAATGGGTAGCAACAGCATGGGCGTAATGGCTCTATTTAGTTTGCAGCAATCCGGTTTGCAGCATCGGCACATTGGGTACGGTATTACCATCGCTCAGCCGGATTTTTTCGATTTCGCGTACGACGTCGATAATGCCCTTAAGCGGGATTTTTACCCAGGCCGGGCGGTAACTAATCTCATAGCCGAGTTCATACACTGCCTTTTCGAGCAGGTAAATCAGGAGCAGAAAATTGATTTCGGTGTTGTTTTTGAACAACGGATGCGGAGCACCGAAAACGTCCAGATACGCATCCAGAAAGGTGTCGCGGATCAGGTAAAACCAGCGGTCCGATACGCGCTGTAAATGATCGGGGTCGAGGGTGTCGGTTTCGGTGGAGTTGAATAATTTGGCCGAGACAGCGTAGTGATACGACCGAATCATACCGGCCACGTCTTTCAGTGGAGAGTGCTTGATTTTACGTTCGGCGATGCTGCTTTCGGGTTCGCCCTCGAAGTCGATCATCACAAAATCGCTTTCTGTGGCGAGTACCTGACCCAGGTGATAGTCGCCGTGAATGCGGATACGTAATGACTCAAGCGGGCGGGTTCGGAAGTCGGCAATGAAGGTTTCAATCATTTCCTTCGCTTCCATAAACACCCACGCCAGCCGCTGCGCCTGCGGGTCGAGTTTGGTGTAGTTGTCGATGAGCAGGGCGTACCGGCGTTCGAGCAAATCGTTGAATCGCTTAATCAAAAAGGCGCGGTACTCATCCGTAAACGGTTCGGGTGCGAACGCCGGGTCGGTTGGCGCGTCGGGGCGGTCAGGTTTGTAGAGCGCACAGTGCATCTCGCCCGTCCGACGACCCAGTTGCTCAACTTTATCGAACACGTCTTCCCGAATGGCAAACATGCGCTGCGGCACACCGTACAGAAAATCGTTGAGGTGATCGCCGGTTTGCATCCACGAATCTTTGTCATTCGGCACCATCCGCTGCACCATGCCGAGCGTGATTTCGGCATCGGGCTGTTGCCAGACAATGCTGCCGCCAAAGGCCGGAATATGAGCAAATTCGCTCTCGTCGGTGAGGAACGCCACCATGTCCACTTCCGGGTTGGTTTCGCGGAAAAGTTTGCGGTAGAGTTTCAAAAAATATTTGCCGCCAAACGTCATCGCCGAATTACTCGAATCGACGGGCAGCACCTGCGACGGAAGCTGCTCATCACCCTCGTCCAGCCCCTTGCCCCGGTGAAAGGTCAGTTTGCCGTTGGTTTGCGGTATAGTTTGATTCTGGCAAATGGCGGAAAACAAAGCCTGCCGGAATCGTTCGTCATAAATGGCATCGGCTAAGAGGCCCGATTGTCCGGCCATCGTAATCGCCCCGATACGGCCTTTGTCGGGAATGTCGGTTAACGCCATCGGTCCGCCATCCGCCAGAAACGACAATGGCAACAGGTAGGTTTCGGGAATACCATCGGCATAGGTCGCTTCCAGAATGGCCAGATACGCTGCGTCGCCGTCTGTGAGTGGTACGGTATGTACTGTTTTGACCGAAAAGCCCGTTTGCTGCCTTGCCTTGCCCGCAAACCAGCGGCACGTATTTACATAGGGAGGTAGCAGCGTCTGGCTGAGTGCTGACCAGAAATCAGTATTTCGGGCAACTTTGGACCAGGCAATAGGCGTGCTTATGGATTGAATTGCAGGCATGATAGAAATGCGGGTAAGCCGTAGTTTGCCCGTTTTGGGTTAGAAATTGTTTTCGCGACAAACGTCAAAAATTTCCTGAATATAGAACAAAAGGACAACACAAATAAAGACAGACGGCTAACGCAGGGCAGACCCACTGGCCGGTAATGATCTGGAGACAGCTATAGTGAACCGGTAGTTTATGGCTTGTCTCAGGAAATTACGGCGGGAGTCGAAAAACTTTTTTACCGTTCCCTAAATGGTAAGCATAGGTTGACCCTCACAGGCAATAAGTTGACCCGTACAGCAAAGTCTGGACCGTTGTCATTGCATAGTTTTGTGCTGCTAACCAACGGGTTATCTTTCCACACAAGGCGATGACAAATGTATATGACTTCCTGAAATACCAGCCGGAAACGTACCGGCAGGTTGTGTGCAACGATCTGTTGATTGTGTATTATAAATGTCCGCAGTTTCGGCAGCGTGTCGACGTGTTCACGCACCATAGCTGCTTCACGTTTTACATTACGGGGGGTAAACGTATGCATCGGCAGAGTAAAACCTGGGTATTGGGTGAAGGCAGCCTGATGTTTATTAAAAAAGGCGGATTTATTCAGGAGCTATATTTAGACGAGGGCACAACGGTCATATCGTTCTATATCGCTGATGACTACTTAAAAAAACTCACACAGAATTTCCGGCAATTTTATCGCGGAAAACTCATCAGTGACCAGTCTACCGACTCAATCATTACCGTCGATGTGAGTGAAACCACAACGGGAATTCTTCAGACGTTAATAAATTTCTTTACTCAATCCATCCAACCTGACGGAGACATGTGTGAAGAACGGTTTCAGGAGTTTTTTTACACCCTGCTTGTCAACCCGGAGAACAAACCGTTGGTCGCCTACCTCACCAGCCTGACCGACCGGCCGCGCACATCGCTTTATGAAGTGATGGATGCCAATTACATGTATCATCTGTCACTCAGCGAGTACGCGCAACTTGCGAACCGGAGTTTAGCCACATTCAAACGGGAGTTCAAAAAACTCTTTCATTCACCACCCGCGCTGTGGCTCATACAAAAGCGGCTCGACTACGCGCTAATTCTGCTCAACACGACTGAAAAAAGCATTGCCGACATTGTCTTTGAAAGCGGTTTTGAGAATAGCTCCCACTTTAGCCGGGTGTTCAAAGACAAGTTTGGGATTTCGCCTTTGCAGTACCGGAAGCAGAATCAGCTACGCTCAGAACCAGCTATAGCCGTTTAAGGCTGACTAAACTATCGTTCCTGTTCCGACATCAAGAAAGCGTTGCCTGCCGACTTGTCGTAGCTTTTCTACTAAGCCTATTAGAATCCTGCATTGCCATGATTAATGTCTATGAATTTCTGCGCTACCAGCCGGAGCTTTACAAGCAGTTCATTTGCAAGGACTTAATGATCGTGTATTACGACTGTCCGCAGGTTGTACGGAGCGTCGATGTGTTCACCCATTACAATATTCTGTCCTTTGTCATTGATGGTCGAAAGCTGATGCACCGCCCTGAAATGACGATGGTGCTGGAGAAGGATCATTGTTATTTTCTCAAAATAGGTGCCTACAATCAGGAGCTTTATCTGGACGAAGGGTGGCGTTCCATGAACCTCTATATCCCGAATAGTTACCTGCAACAACTCATTAGAGCGTACCGCCGGGCGCATCCGGGAATGGTAGCTGCCAACCAGCCTTTCGGACAGATTATGGAGTTGAAACTTGACCAGACAACGCGTGGTCTGGCCGGGCAGATGCTGGCCTGCTTCGGCGAGGAAATAATCCCCGCCGAGGAGTTTCTGGAGCAACTGTTCCGGTGTTTATTTCAGTCTCTGCTGGCAAACCCCGACAATCAGGGCCTGGTGGCTCACCTCAGCCAATTAGCCCGATGCCCTGATACATCGCTGCATGATGTGATGGAAAATAACTTCATGTACAACCTGTCGCTCACTGAGTTTGCGCAATTAGCCAACCGGAGTTTACCGACGTTCAAGCGGGAGTTTAAACGTATGTTCAATGCAACGCCTGCTCAGTGGCTCATGCAGAAGCGATTATTCCACGCCGAAGCCCTGTTGAAAATGACGGAGAAAAGCATTGGTGACATTGTGCAGGAAAGCGGTTTCGAGAGCGGCCCGCATTTCAGTCGCGTGTTTAAAACTCAGTTTGGCGAATCTCCGCTTCAGTATCGAAAGCAATTGAATCATCAATAATATGCTCCTGAGCAACTACCCATTTCACTACTTCTAATCCTCTTTTTATCATGGAAACCATCACCCCTTCTGACTTGCAACTGCGCTTGCAGGGCAAGCTGCTGCGTCCACAGGATTCAGACTACGATACTGCCCGCAAGGTTTATAACGGCATGATTGATAAGCATCCGGCCCTGATTGCTCAATGTGCGGGTGTTGACGATGTCGTTACGATGGTCAACTATGCCCGCGAAAACAGCCTGCTGCTGGCCGTTAAAGGCGGTGGACACAATGGTGCTGGCTCAGGCGTTTGTGACGATGGTCTGGTGATTGATTTGTCAGCGATGAAGCGCATTGAGGTCGATGCTGATAAACAGACAGTCTGGGTAGAAGGAGGTTGTTTGCTGCGCGAATTGGATGCGGCTACCCATGAATACGGCTTGACGGTGCCGACGGGCATAAACGGCACAACGGGCGTAGCGGGGCTTACCCTCGGTGGTGGCTTAGGTTACCTGACCCGGCATTGTGGCCTGACCATCGACAACCTGCTGGAAGCCAACATGGTACTGGCCGATGGACGGGTGGTTAAAGCGTCGGCCAGCGAAAACGAGGATTTATTCTGGGCCATTCGGGGTGGGGGCGGAAATTTTGGTGTCGTTACGTCCTTTCTGTTCAAAGCGCATCCAATCAGCACCGTCGTGGCGGGGCCAATGCTATATGAACTGGACGACGCCAAAGAGCTGATGCAGTGGTATCGGGAGTATATAAAAAACGCTCCCGACGAAATTAATGGCTGGTTTGCGTTCCTGACCGTGCCACCCGGCCCACCATTTCCCGAACACCTGCATCTGAAGAAAATGTGTGCCATTCTGTGGTGTTACAGCGGACCCGCCGACGATGCCGACAAATTGCTGGGGCCAATTCGTGCCGTAAAAACACCCGCTCTTGACTTGGTTGGACCAATGCCGGTTCCCGTTTTGCAGGGGTTGTTCGATGCCCTGTACCCGCCGGGCATCCATACGTATTGGAAAGCTGATTTTGTGAACGAGCTAACAGACCAAGCCATCGACATTCACCTTCAGCACGCAGCCAAACTCCCCACCATGCTCTCGACCATGCACCTGTACCCGATTAATGGAGCGGCTGCCCGGATAGGTAATCAGGAAACAGCCTGGAACTACCGCGATGCTACCTGGGCGATGGTCATTGTAGGCATCGACCCCGATGCGGCCAACGACGTACTGATAACAAACTGGGCCAAAAACTACTGGCAGGCTTTGCACCCATACGGCGCGGGTGGTGCGTATGTCAATTTCATGATGGACGAAGGCGAAGATCGTGTGAAAGCCACTTACGGCGACAATTACGACCGGCTGGCATCTATCAAAACCAAATACGACCCCGGCAACCTGTTTCGGGTGAATCAGAACATCAAACCTGCATAGTCAGGACTTTCGCCTATAGCCGTGCCACGGTTCTTTTAGCCTCGACAGGAACCGTGGCACGGCTATAGGCGAAAGTCCTGCGTAAAGTAAACGACCGGATACTATTGACCCCCACAGGCAATAAGTTGAGCCATACGGCAAAGTCTGGCTTGTTGAGCAACCTTACCTTTGTTAAGTCGGCGAAGCAGTTTTTTCTGCCTTTACTCTGACCTAATCACCAATTTTCGTGAGTCGGTATCTGTCTGCAAAGTCGGTATCGGCACGCTCAACGGCAAACCCTGCGTTTTGCCGTCCGGCTACTGCTTTGCCAAAATTTGACGCAGAAAGCAAAAATCTTACCTCAATAAACACGTAAACTTTTATTTTTTATGAAACCGATTAACAACCATCAATCAACCCCCCGCCGTGAATTTCTGGGCGCACTCACCACCGGCGTCGCTACATTGAGCGTAGCGGCTTTTGTGAATCCACAACCCGTGCAGGCAAAAACAGAACTACTGCCTGATACCCATGCTGATACGGCCGATGTCTGGTTCAACACCATCAAAGGCAAGCATAAAGTCGTTTTTGACGCCACCCGCCCGCATGGTCTTTTCCCTTTTGCCTGGCCGCGCGTCTTTCTGATGACCAACGGGGCTACGGGAACCCCCGAAGCAGAGAACAGTGTCGTGGTCGTTCTGCGTCACGAAGCAATTCCGTATGCCTTTGACGACCACTTATGGGAAAAATATAAATTCGGTGAGGTGTTCAAAGCCGACGACCCCTTAACCAATAAACCGGCAACCCGCAATCCTTTCTGGAAGCCAAAAACGGGTGATTATAAATTTCCGGGCGTGGGCGTTGTCGCCATTGGCATCAACGAATTACAGGCCAGTGGGGTGAAATTATGTGTCTGCGACGCAGCCATGACCGTGTATAGCAGTGCTTTAGCTGATGGGATGGGACAAAAAGCGGAAGACATAAAAAAAGACTGGATGGCGGGTCTGTTACCTGGTATTCAGGTGGTTCCTTCCGGCGTGTGGGCGTTGGGCCGGGCGCAGGAAAAAGGGTGCGCGTACATTTTTGCGGGCTGAAGTTGTTGGTTGCTTAGTTAATGGTTATTGGTTAATTGGTTCATAGATAGACAATTACTCACCAATAACTAATCAACTAATAACCAATCAACCAATTAACCAATCACAAAGAAAGCTGTGACACTCCTCCAATTTCTTGGCTTTTTTTGTGCGGTACTCATCGGCCTCAGTCTTGGGCTGATGGGTGGGGGAGGCAGCATACTCACCGTGCCTGTACTGGTGTATTTGTTGGGAATTAATCCCATCGTGTCAACGGCTTATTCGCTGTTTGTGGTGGGGGCAACCTCGCTCGTCGGCTCGGTTGGTTATGTTCGGAAAAAGCAGGTCCACTATCAGGCGGTCGTGCTGTTTTCCATTCCTTCATTTGGGGCGGTTTTTCTAACCCGCCGATACCTGATTCCGGCTATCCCTGACCCAATTTACATACATGAATCGATCCGTCTGAGCAAAGCACCAGCCTTCATGCTTCTGGTTGCGTTCAGTATGCTGGCCGCTTCCATTAGCCTGATTGCTGGCCGCCAAACCCGGCCCCATACGGACACCCTATCGCACAAATATAACGTCCCTTTAGTGGTACTGACAGGCGTGGTTGTGGGCACCTTAACGGGACTGGCGGGTATTGGGGGCGGCTTTCTGATTGTTCCGGCTTTGGTGTTGCTGGTCCGGTTACCTATGAAACGGGCGGTCGGTACATCCTTGCTGATAATTGCCGCGAACTCGCTCACCGGCCTGCTGAGCAACACCATTTCTGATCGGGTCAACTGGCCGTTTCTGCTGGAATTTACGGCCCTGGCCATGCTGGGTATTCTGCTGGGTTCGTATCTGTCGCGCTCTGTTTCCGGTCTGAAACTCCGCAGTGCGTTTGGCTGGTCCCTGCTGATAATAAGCCTCTTTATCATTGCCAAAGAAACGCTGATGCCCATCATCGCCCGCAGTTCATTGGTGCAGCCGCAGCCCCGTAAGCCACTCTGGAAAGCACCCGACCTGTCCGAAGCTACTACACATACCGGTGCCGATTCAGTCCGGTATGGGCGGGAACTGATTGCCCGAACGGCCTATTATCTGGGACCCAGCGGGAACGTGGCCCGGCTTTCCAACGGCATGAATTGTCAGAACTGCCATCTGGAAGCCGGAACAAAACCCTGGGGAAACAACTTTGGGGTCGTGGCCGCTACGTACCCAAAGTTTCGGGAACGCTCAGGCACCAAAGAAACCATTAGCAAACGAATCAGTGACTGTTTTGAGCGAAGTCTGAACGGCCACCCGCCCGACAGCACCAGCCGCGAAATGCAGGCGATGGTGGCTTATATCCGGTTTATTGGTCAGGGAGTTCCCAAAGGAGAAAGCCCGGCGGGAACGGGCCTGTGGCCGCTGCCTTATCTCGACCGTGCTGCCGATTCCAGTAACGGGAAGGGTATTTACCAGCAAAAATGTGTGGCCTGTCATGGTGTCAATGGGCAGGGGCAACCCCAACCCGACGGTAGCGGCTACGTATATCCGCCCCTGTGGGGCCGACATAGCTACAACACGGGGGCCGGGCTTTACCGGGTTTCGCGGCTGGCGGGCTACATCAAAGCGAATATGCCGCTGGGAGCCAACTGGAATACGCCCCAACTCACCGACGAAGAAGCCTGGGATTTAGCCGCTTACCTGAATTCGCGACCCCGTCCCGTAAAGGTTTTCCGTACCGACTGGCCTAATCTGAAAGGTAAGCCGGTCGATTATCCGTTCGGCCCTTTTGCCGATTCGTTTTCGGCGCAGCAGCACAAGTTCGGCCCCTTTAACGCAATCGACCGGTTTCGTAAAACAACAGAACGAACACCCTCATCCAATAAAATCAGGTGAGGTTTTTTTATGTCGTGAAGGATGGGCATTAGTTTCTGGTACTGAAGAAGTAGTGTGGCGGTTTTTGTCCCTTTTTAAAGCCGAGTCTAAAAAGCCCCGCTTATGAAGCCCACTCTCTATACTATTTGTTTGTTAATCATCGGTTTGACTACTATCTGCCCCGCGCAGGATCGCCTTGGCGGGAAATCATTTGCTACGCGTGCGGTAGTGATGGCCCGGCACGGAATGGTCTGTACGTCGCACCCGCTCTCCACCCAGGCGGCCATCGAGGTACTTCGGTCGGGCGGTAATGCCATTGATGCGGCCATTGCCGCCAACGCGATGGAAGGCGTCGTTGAACCCCACATGAACGGCATCGGGGGTGATTTGTTTGCCATCGTCTGGGACGCTAAAACCAAAAAACTCTATGGCCTGAATGCGTCCGGGCGGTCGCCGTATAGCCTCACGCTGGCGGAGTTTCAGAAACGGGGCTTAACGCATATTCCATCCGATGGGCCGTTGCCTGTTTCCGTGCCGGGCTGCGTGGATGGCTGGTTTGAACTGCACAAACGATTTGGCAAAACGCCCATGCCCAAAATTTTGTCACACGCCATCCGCTACGCTCGCGAAGGCTATCCCGTTCATGATGAGGCCGCTTTTTATTGGGCAAGCATGATTAATCGCATGGGCAAATACCCGAACGTGAAAGAGACCTATGCCCCAACGGGAGCGGCACCCAAACGGGGTGAGTTATTCCAGAATCCGGCCCTCGCCAACACGCTCGAAAAAATTGCAACCGGTGGGCGGGATGCGTTCTATAAAGGCGATATTGCCCGCACCATCGACGCGTTCATGAAAAAGGTGGGCGGCTACCTGAGCGCGAAAGACTTAGCCGATCACACCTCCGACTGGGTCGAACCGGTTTCGACAAATTATCGGGGATACGATGTCTGGGAGTTGCCGCCCAACGGTCAGGGTATTGCCGCGTTGCAGATGCTGAATATTCTGGAAGGATACGATTTTTCGCAAACGCCCTGGGGAAGTCCCGAGCACATCCATCGGTTTATTGAAGCCAAGAAACTGGCGTTTGAAGACCGGGCCAAATACTACGCTGACCCGGCCTTTGCCAAAATTCCCGTTCGTGAATTAATCTCGAAACCGTATGCAAATGAACGGCGCAAACTGGTTGATTTGAACCGGGCCGCCAGTCGCGTCGATGCGGGCAATCCGGCACTTAAACAGGGCGACACGATTTACCTTACCGTTGCCGATGAGGAGGGTAATATGGTATCGCTGATTCAGAGCAACTACCGGGGTTTTGGCTCCGGCATGGTGCCCGACGGCCTGGGATTTACGTTGCAGGACCGGGGCGAACTGTATAGCCTGACCGATGGGCAAAACAATACGTATGCACCGCACAAACGTCCTTTCCAGACGATTATTCCCGCGTTTGTGACGAAAGATGGCCTGCCGTTTATGAGTTTTGGGGTGATGGGCGGTAGTTTTCAGCCGCTGGGTCATGTGCAGATTATCATGAATATGGTCGATTTTGGGATGAATCCGCAGGAAGCCGGCGACGCTCCCCGCATCGACCACCAGGGGTCATCGGAGCCGACGGGCGAGAAAATGGTCGATTCGGGCATCGTTACGCTGGAGTCGGGTTATCCGTACGAGACCATCCGCGCCTTGATGATCAAAGGCCACACCATCGGCTATACGCTCGGCCAGTATGGGGGCTATCAGGCGATCATGTACGACGCTAAAAATAAGGTTTATCACGGGGCCAGCGAATCGCGCAAAGATGGGCAGGCAGCCGGATTTTGACCAAGAAGTTTTTTGAACTTTCCTTTGTTCCGCAAAATTATTGGGCATGTTTGTCATTCCGACCATAGGGAGGAATCTCAAACTTAGCTAATACGAAACTTGAGATTCCTCCCTACGGTCGGAATGACAAAAAATGCTGATTTATTACTCATTTACACAAGTTTGAACAGCTTCAGCATTAAATAGGCGTTCCGTTTGATAGAACGCCTATTTAATGCTGAAGAGGCTGGTTGATGTATTCAGTTTATGGCAAGATGACGGCTGGGCGTGCTGGGCTGGTTAGTTAGATACAATCGCTATTATAAAGTGGCAGACATGGTGCTGACCCGATGAGAACACACAATTCGTTGTCGCTCTTTGAATTATTTCGTAAATTCGCTGTTTTTCAAATAGGTTATTTACCCTGCTCATGATTGAAAGACCGATTACAGACTGGTTGCCTCTGACAATGAAAGAAGTCGAAAAAAGAGGCTGGGATGGCGTTGACGTTGTGCTGGTATCGGGCGATGCCTACGTTGACCACCCCGCCTTTGGCACCGCTGTGATTGGCCGCATCATGGAAAGCGAAGGGTTGCGCGTAGCTATTATTGCCCAACCCAACTGGCAGGACGATCTGCGTGATTTCAAGAAATTTGGCAAGCCCAAATACTTCTTTGGCGTTACGGCGGGGTGCATGGATTCGATGGTTAACCACTATACGGCCAACAAACGCCGACGCTCGAATGACTCCTACACCCCCGGCGACGAAGCGGGTTTCCGCCCCGACTACGCCAGTATTGTCTATAGCAACATCCTGAAAGAACTGTATCCCGATGTGCCGGTGCTGCTTGGTGGCATCGAGGCTTCGCTGCGCCGGGTAACGCACTACGACTATTGGCAGGACAAATTGATGCCGTCCATTCTGGTCGATTCCGGGGCCGATATGCTGGTGTATGGCATGGGCGAACAACCCCTGCGCGAAATTCTGAAACTGGCGCGGCAGGGCGTACCGTTTTCGTCGATGCGGAACATCAATCAGGTGGCTTATCTGCACGATGCGAGCACAGAACTGCGCGACTATAATAACTGGAGTTCGGTCGAACTGGCGAGCCACGAAGTCTGTCTCGAAGATAAAATCAAATACGCGGCCAACTTCAAAATTGTTGAGGTTGAGTCGAATAAGTGGCAGGCAAACCGGATTGTTCAGCCCGTGGGCGATCAGATTCTGGTGATCAATCCGCCGTTCAAGACGATGGACGAGGTCGAAATCGACAAGTCGTTCGATTTGCCATACACCCGGATGCCCCACCCCAAATACAAAAAACGGGGTCCGATTCCGGCTTATGAGATGATCAAATTCTCGGTCAATATGCACCGGGGCTGCTTTGGTGGTTGCAGCTTCTGCACCATCTCGGCGCATCAGGGCAAATTCGTGGCGTCGCGGAGCGAAAAGTCCGTGTTGAAAGAAGTCGATGAAATCACGAAGCACCCTGAGTTCAAAGGCTACATTTCGGATTTGGGCGGGCCGTCGGCCAATATGTACAAGATGAAAGGCAAAGACGAGTCGATCTGCGCCCGTTGCCAAAGTCCGAGTTGCATTCACCCCGTCATTTGCTCGAACCTCGATACGTCGCACAAGCCCATGACGGAGTTGTATCGGAAGGTCGACGCGAATCCAAAGATTAAAAAAGCGTTTGTTGGGTCGGGGGTGCGGTATGATTTGCTGGTCGATGATTTCAACAAAAACAACGCCGACGGCAACCACGACGAATACATGGAGCAGCTTGTTACGCGCCACGTATCGGGGCGGTTGAAGGTGGCTCCCGAACATACGTCCGACGATACGCTGCGGGTTATGCGGAAGCCGTCGTTCAAATATTTCAAATTATTCAAGCAGAAGTACGATAAGATTCAGGAGAAGCATAACCTCCGGCAACCGCTGATTCCGTACTTTATTTCGTCGCATCCCGGCTGCGAAGAGCAGGACATGGCGAACTTAGCCGCCGAAACCAAAGACCTGGGTTTTCAACTCGAACAGGTTCAGGATTTTACGCCTACACCCATGACGGTGGCCGAAGTGATCTATTATTCCGGTGTCCACCCCTACACGCTGAAACCGGTCAAAACGGCGAAGACGCGGGAGGAGAAACAGGCGCAGAACAACTATTTTTTCTGGTACAAGCCTGAGTACAAAGACTGGATTCGGAAACGGCTGAACAAACTCGACCGACCCGATTTGGCCGAGCGGCTGTTGGGCGGCCCCAAGAAAGAAACCTCCGGTAAACCCCGTCCGTCGGGTAATAACTCGTTCAGAAAAAAACGGTAACCTGTTTTTTGATTCGTTCGGCCAGTGATTCTCGCTAAGATGGGCAGGCGGTCAAATTCTGACCCACAAAAAAAGCGTCCCGACTGGCGGGACGCTTTTTTGTTCTAAAGAGGAATGTTTTTCTACTTAGTTGATGGCAACAAGGCGGTTGGGTGTAGTGGGCTGGTTGGTTGAGATCGTCACGTTTTGGGTAGTCGTTTCAACGCCGTTCGTAAATTCCAATTGGTAAACGCCGTCTTCTAACTCACTCAGATTCAGGCGAACGCGGCACGTCTTCTCTTTCTTGCCAAGATGGTGCGCATACAGCACGTTACCGTCAATACCTTTCAGGCGAATGTCCACACTGCCACCCGTTTCTTTGTCGAGAGCGATGGTCAGTTTGCCCGAAGTCGTTGTATAAATGCCGGTTTTGTACGAAGCCACCGCCACCGGGCGACCGTTCGATTTACGACCGATGGGATTGGCTTCGGTGGTGTTGGCGAACGAAGCCGCCGAGGTAATAACAGCTAAAGAAAAGGCGAATGCGAGAGATTTGATGAGGGTTTTCATGAGTGTATATGTTTTGGTTTGCGTTTAAAGTCGAGTCGGGTAACTCCCGCTTGGTGAAACAAAGATATAGGCCGTCTTTGGTACTATGTATTACAAACTACCGGAACGGTCAATCCGCCGGATGAGTGGTTTGATAGAAAGGGTGGTTGAGGAAACGGTTCGTAGGATTCCAGTAATCCAGGTCGCAACTTTGCCAAATCAACCCCTTCCTGCATGCGCTCTGTTTCTACGTCTGATCGTGTTTTGTACCGTACACCCGCGCTGTTTGACCCTTTTTCCCGGCTGATTGCTGCCGAAAGTACCCGGCATGGGGGCGTCAGCCCGTCCCCGTTCTCGTCGCTCAATCTGGGTATCAACACGCCCGACGATCCGGCAAACGTAGACGAGAATCGACGGCGTTTTTTTTCGGCCATTGGTGCCGGCATGGTCCGGTTTGCCTCGGCACTTCAGGTGCATGGCACCGAAATTCTGTACACCACAGAGCCGGGCCGGTTTGATGGCTACGACGCCATCATTACCGACCAGCCCGGCTTGTTCATTGGCGTAACCGTTGCCGATTGCGTCCCTATTCTTATCTATGATGCTAAACACCAGGCGATTGCGGCTATTCATGCGGGCTGGCGCGGGACCGTTGGCGGGATTGTCAGCAAAACGCTGGATGCCATGCAGCACCGATTTGGCACGTTACCGGACCAGTGTTACGCCTATGTGGGAACGTGTATTGATGCATGCGCCTTTGAGGTGGGGCCGGAGGTAGCTGATCAGTTTGCGCCGGATTTTAAACGCGCTGATTTGACTACGGGCAAGAGTTATATTAATCTGAAAGCAGCCAACGCCCGATTATTAACTGACTTTGGTATTCCGTTGGCGCAGGCCGAAATCTCCCCGTATTCGACTGTTCTACACAACCAGGATTACTTCTCGTACCGCGCCGAGAAGGGCCAAACCGGGCGTATGCTGGCCGTCATCGGCATACGGAATTAAACAATAGAGATTCTAAGCCGGTTATGTATCTGTTTTTATCATACATCTAATTACAAACTCACAAACGTTATGGGCATTCTGTATTCCATTCTCATAGGTGGTGTGGCCGGTTTTTTGGCTGACCTCGTATTCAAGCGGTTTTCATTCTCGTTAGTTGTCCAGATTCTGCTGGGTATTCTGGGCGGATTTGTCGGCGGCTTTATTTTTGGCCGAGATGGTACTGTATTCGATCAGATTCTCACAGCATTCGTCGGTGCGGTTATCGTTCTTGGTATTGCCGCCTTGATTAAAGGACGCAGCAGTACGGTATAAAAGGGAGTAAATGGAAAAAGGGAAAAGAATAGCCAACGGCCGTTCTTTTCCCTTTTTCCATTTACTCCCTTATTTCAATATCTGTCTGGAAATCACCAATTTCTGAATCTCGCTTGTGCCTTCGCCAATGGTGCACAACTTGGCATCGCGGTAAAATTTCTCAACCGGATAATCTTTCGTATAGCCATAGCCACCGAAAATCTGCACGGCTTCATTGGCTACACTTACCGCCGTTTCCGACGCAAACAGTTTCGCCATCGCCGATTCTTTCGTTACCGATTTTCCGGCATCTTTCAGCGTAGCGGCCTGATACGTTAAAAGTTTGGCGGCCTCAATGCTGGTTGCCATGTCGGCCAGTTTGAAGCTTATTCCCTGAAAATTGGCAATGGGTTGCCCAAACTGCTCGCGCTCTTTTGCATAAGCCAAAGCGGCATCATACGCGCCATACGCAATGCCCAAACTCAACGCGGCAATGGAAATGCGCCCTCCATCGAGTACCTTGAGCGATTGAATAAATCCGTCGCCAACCGCACCGAGCCGCTGGCTGTCGGAAATCCGGCAATCCTGAAACAGCATTTCGGCCGTTTCCGATGCCCGCATCCCAAGCTTATCTTCTTTACGTCCGCCCGAAAAACCCGGTGTGCCACGCTCCACAATAAAGGCTGTAGCATTCTGCGATTTATTCGGCTCGCCGGTGCGGGCAATGACTACGGCCACATTCCCGCAGTTGCCATGCGTAATGAAGTTTTTCGCACCGTTCAGCACCCAATCCCGGCCATCACGAACGGCGGTTGTACGCATATTACCGGCATCCGATCCCGTATTTGGCTCGGTCAGGCCCCAGGCACCAATCCATTCGCCGGTTGCCAGCCGGGGCAGATACGTTTGTTTCTGGTCCTCATCGCCAAACATAAGGATATGGTTGGTACAGAGTGAGTTATGTGCAGCCATGGACAAACCAATGGACCCATCAACGCGGGAGAGTTCAACAATGGCGGCCACGTATTCCTGATAGCCAAGCCCCGCTCCGCCATAAGAAACCGGGACCAGCATACCCATCAAACCCTGCTCACCCAACTGCCGAAACAAGTCTGTCGGGAAATGCTGAGTTTCATCCCATTGCCTGATATTTGGCCGAATAAGCCGTTCACTCAAATCGTGTACTGATTGGGCTATTAATTCTTGATTTTCTACAATTTCGTTTGTCATATAAACAGGTCACCAGATGAAGTGGTTTAATAGAAATTTACGGATAGTTTAGGATAACAACAACCGTTTTTTCGTAAACGGTTTATTTGTTTTCTTTCGCATATATGCCTTACGAACAAGGGACTTATTTGATACAAGTGTTATTTTTTTTAACTAAAAGTTTATACATACGTTTTATTGGTATCATAATTTCAGTATGTTTGTTAGGCTGTGTCGCAACTGGTATTACGAAACAAGTTACCGACTGTTCAGTAAATAATAGCCGTGACTCATAGCAGGTTATTGAAAAACTCCTATTTTTGTGACAGGACATAATTTAAAAAGTCTAAATGAATTGATTACGACATATATTTTAACCAAATAGATATGAAATTAGCCGTTGTTGGAACAGGATATGTAGGACTTGTTACGGGTACATGCTTTGCTGAGACGGGCAATCAGGTAACCTGCGTCGACATTGACGAACGCAAAGTTGAAAAACTAAATAATGGTATCGTTCCTATTTACGAACCAGGCCTGGAAACCCTGTTTCACCGGAACGTTGAAGAAGGCCGGTTGCTCTTTACAACCAATCTTGAAGAAGGAATAAAAGGTGCAGAAGTGATTTTTCTGGCCTTGCCAACCCCTCCGGGCGAAAATGGCTCTGCCGATTTAAAATATATTTTGAAAGTAGCCAGCGATCTGGGTCCGATTTTGAGCCAGTACGCGGTTATCGTTGATAAAAGTACGGTTCCCGTTGGCACCGCCGAGAAGGTACACGCCCACATTGCCGACAATGCCAAAGTCGATTTCGATGTGGTATCGAACCCCGAATTTTTGCGCGAGGGTGTGGCTGTCGAAGATTTCATGAAGCCTGACCGGGTCGTTATCGGTACAAAATCCGACCGGGCAAAAGCGGTGATGAACAAACTCTATGCACCGCTGGTACGGCAGGGGAACCCCGTTATTTTCATGGACGAACGCTCGGCGGAGATGACCAAATACGCTGCCAATGCGTTCTTAGCTACGAAAATTACGTTCATGAACGAAATTGCCAACCTGTGCGAGCGGGCTGGTGCGAATGTCGATGATATTCGCCGGGGTATTGGCACCGACAGCCGGATTGGCAAGCGATTCCTGTTTGCCGGTATCGGTTATGGCGGTAGCTGCTTTCCGAAAGATGTTCAGGCACTGGCCCGGACAGCCGAAGATTTCAACTACGATTTCAAAGTGCTGAAGTCGGTGATGGCGGTGAATGACGAGCAGAAAACGAAACTGATGCCGCTCATTCTGGATCACTTTGGTGGCGACCTGCGGGGTAGAACCATTGCCATCTGGGGTCTGGCTTTCAAACCATATACCGATGATATTCGGGAAGCACCGGCTTTGGATAACATCCGGGAGTTGCGGGCTGCCGGAGCGAAAGTGACGGTCTATGACCCCGAAGCGATGGACAATGTGCGGGACCAAATTGGCAATGCCGTTACGTATGCGCATACGCAATACGCGGCTCTGGACGACGCCGATGCACTCGTTGTCATTACGGAGTGGCCCCTGTTCCGCACCCCCGACTTCGATAAAATGAATCTGCTATTGAAAAACAAAGTGATTTTCGATGGTCGGAACGTGTACGAACTCGACCAGATGCGCGAACAGAATTATACGTATTATTCAATAGGCCGTGAGCCGGTTCTGGCCCCGGTTGAGCAGAAAGTCTGATTTAGTTCGTAGTTTGCGGTCTGTCGTTTAGTGGATAACGCTAAGTGTGACAGACCGCAAATCATATATCACAACCCCATAATTGAATGAAACGTGTACTTATTACCGGCGGGGCCGGCTTTTTAGGGTCGCACCTGTGCGACAGGTTCATCCGGGAAGGGTATTATGTCATTGCGATGGACAACCTCATTACGGGTGACCTTCGCAACATCGAGCACCTGACTCATTTGCCCAATTTTGAATTTGCTCACCACGATGTATCCAAATTCATTCACGTGAAAGGTGACCTGGATTACATTCTGCACTTTGCTTCACCAGCCAGCCCGATTGACTACCTGAAAATCCCGATTCAAACGCTGAAAGTGGGTTCGCTGGGTATTCATAACTGCTTAGGATTGGCGCGGGTGAAAAACGCACGGGTGCTGATTGCCTCTACCTCAGAGGTTTACGGCGACCCAACTGTTCATCCACAACCCGAAGAATATTGGGGAAATGTAAACCCGGTAGGGCCGCGCGGTGTCTATGACGAAGCCAAGCGGTTTCAGGAAGCCATGACAATGGCCTACCACACCCATCACGGTCTGGAAACGCGTATCGTACGAATTTTCAATACGTATGGTCCCCGGATGCGGCTCAACGACGGTCGGGTATTGCCCGCTTTCATTGGGCAGGCTCTGCGTGGCGAAGACCTGACGGTTTTCGGTGATGGCAGCCAAACCCGCTCATTCTGCTACGTCGATGATTTGGTTGAAGGGATTTACCGGTTGCTTCTGAGCGACTACGCGTATCCGGTCAATATCGGCAACCCGTCGGAAATTACGATAAAGGAATTTGGCGAAGAGATCATCAAACTCACCGGCACAACGCAGAAACTGATTCTGAAAGACCTGCCCACCGATGATCCGAAGCAACGCCAGCCCGACATTACTAAAGCGAAAGCCATTCTGGATTGGGAGCCGAAGGTATCGCGGGCGGAAGGGCTGAAAATAACGTACGACTACTTCAAAAGTTTACCTGAAGAAGAATTATACACGGCAGCTTACCACCGGGAGTTCGTGAAAAATTAGATGAGCTGACATTCATTCGCAAAAACAGTGTAGCTTTACTTTTCGTAATTACTTCACGTAGTTACCTTTAGCTGTCTATTAAAAACCTGCACACGAATCATGTGCAGGTTTTTTGTTTGTGGAATAGTAAGTGGTGGAGTAGGTTAAGTAAGTGCAGTAAGTAAAATGAGTAGAGTGCATGTATTTGTACCTACTCCACCCATTTCACCTACTCCACAATTCACCACCCACTAACTCAGCCGGTCTTTAAAACTCTCGTAGCCGTAGGATTTTATGAGTTGAAAGGAATCGTTTTCTTTCCAGACACCGATGCTGGGCAGATTGACGCCGTTGAAGGTCGTGGTTTTCACCATCGTGTAATGAATCATGTCGTCGAACACGATTTTATCGCCGACGTCGAGGGGTTTGTCGAACGAATAATCGCCCATGAAATCACCGGCGAGGCACGTCATTCCCCCAAGCCGATACGTTGGTTTTCCGGCAACGGGTTCGTGATATGAGCCGATGATGCACGGTTTATACGGCATTTCGAGCGTATCGGGCATGTGGGCCGCAAACGACGTATCTAATACCGCTACGTCAATGCCTTGACTATCAAGAACATCGAGCACGGTAGAAACCAAAATTCCCGTTTGCCACGCAATGGCCGAGCCGGGTTCCAGAATCACATCTACATTGTATTTCTGCCGGAATGTTTGAAGCAAACTAATTAAGTGAGCGGTGTCGTAACCTTCGCGGGTCATCAGGTGTCCGCCCCCGAAGTTCACCCATTTGGCCTGGTGCAGTAACGTACCGAAACGTTCTTCCAATGCCGACAGCGTCCGTTCGAGGGTAAATGAATCGTTTTCGCAGAGGGTATGAAAATGGATACCATCCAGTCCGTCGGGGAGTTGATCGGGGAGTTGGTCGCGGGTGGCACCCAAACGCGAGCCGGGCACACACGGGTTGTACATGTCCGTTGCTACTTCCGAATACTGCGGATTGACGCGAATGCCGCAGGAAACGCGCCCAACGGCCCGATCCTTAAACCGCTCCCACTGGCTCCATGAATTGAAGGTCAAGTGGTTGCTTCGGCTGACCACTTCGTCAAAACTTTCGTCCTGATAAGCCGGGATATACGTATGCGCCTGCACGCCCATGTACTCGTTCACTAACTTGACCTCGTTGAGCGAGCTGGCCGTAGCTCCGCTCAGGTATTCGCGCACTAATGGGAATGCGCTGTACATCGAAAAGCCTTTCAGCGCGAGAATAATGGTGACACCAGCGGCCTGTTGGACGGAATCAATCAGTTCAAGATTTTGGCGAAGTTTCGCTTCTTCAAGCACGAAGCAGGGCGACGGAAAACGATCAAGTTGCTGATGTAAGGTCATATTCATACCGCAAAGGTACGCCAAACATCCCTATCGCACTTTGACCTTCGGATAGTCGATTCCGAAAAGTACGGGTAACGTGTATTTGACCCGCAGCGGTCGGCCCGACTGGCCTCCGGGCGTCCAGCGGGGCATGGCCTTGATGACCCGAATCGCTTCTTCGTCGCAACCGTAATCAAGCCCTTTCAATAGCTGTACATGGGTAATAGTACCGTCTGTCTCAACAACATACGATACAAAAACCCGGCCTTTGACACCCGCTTTTTGCGCTTCGGATGGGTAGTGAACGGTCTTCTGCATGTATGCTTTCAGGGTATCGAAGCCACCGGGAAACTCGGGTTGCTTTTCGACAATTGTATAAATAGTTGTGTCGGGTGTTGGTTGCGTTTGGGCAAATCCCGCCGTCGTTAGCAGAAAAAAGTCGATGCTCATGGCTAACGTGTAGCTAAGCGTCGGTCTATAGTATGAGAGAAAGACCCAAAAACGAGGGGTAAAATGGAGCATGAAACAGATCGGATTGATTGACAGCCGAAGGATGTTCATGCCTGCCAAATTCCATAAACCCGCTTACATGCTGTCGTACTTTTTTACGAGTGTAACCGCGTCGTTTTCAGTTTTGAAATACAGGTTTTCCTGCTTCACGAAGGCTTTCAACTCGTCTTTTCGGTCGCCGAGGGCGTCGATGAGTGATTTGTCGGAGAGTTTGACTTTGGTTAGCGTCTGGTCGGGCTTAAGCAGGTAATAGGAAAAGGCATCCCGGAAGGAGTCGTAGCGCACATCATTGGAGTACGGGTTTTTATAATCGGCCTGTTTATACGTTTTGGCTATGCGTTTCAGCAGCACATTTTTGCCTTCGTAAAGCACCAGAAAATACCCGTCTTTGAGGGCCTGATCGTTGGTTTTGACCATTGGTAATCGTTGAAACAGATACGTTTGTCCGTCATCGTTTTTCAGGATAAACCGCTTCACTTGACCCGCATCGACAATAATGGAATCATTATTGGACGCTGTACGAAGTAAAATCAACTGTTGCTGATAGGCATTGAATTTGAGTGGCACGTTGGTATAATTTTGACCAGCAGTCATTTCAATCTGTCCTTTGGTCCATTCCGGCAAAAAATAAGGTGTGCCGCGCAACCCTTCATACCGGTGGTCGATGGTATTGACCATACCATTTGGCCCCGTTCCAATAATCTGACTCGTGGATTGATACGTTTCGTACCCGTTGCGCCGGTCGTTTTGATTCGCTTGCTGAACCGGTCTGACTTTTGTGGTATCGCGGGTTTGTGCGTACGAACCTGACAGCGACACGGCCAGTAAGGCGACAATACATAATAATTTCATAACACGAAGGATTTCCTGTTGGCTACTGGCCGTCTAAATAACGAAAAATCCCGCCCTGTTGCATGAGCGGGATTTTTGTTTCATTCGGTTTACTCGTTTCCCAAACCCGTGCCACGGCTTGGAGCCGTGGCACGGGTAAAAATCAGACCGTTGGATACTCGTGCGGCAACACCACATTTACTTTCTCCTGAACGGGCAAACCCTGCTTGTTCATCTGTTCGATAAACGGGTCTGGATCGAGTTCTTCGCAGTTCCAGACGCCCGGTTTCATCCAGACGCCCGTTAGCATAAGCATGGCTCCGATCATGGCCGGAACGCCCGTCGTGTAGCTAACCGCCTGACCACGAACCTCTTTGTACGTTTCGGCATGGTCGCAGTTGTTCCAGATAAAATACGTGCGGTCTTCGCCATCTTTCACGCCTTTAATCTGGCAACCAATGCTGGTCTGTCCGGTATAATTCTCACCCAGCGAATCGGGCGGGGGCAGTACGGCTTTCAGAAATTCGAGCGGGATGACATCCATACCCTGAAATTTAATGGGGTCGATGCGCGTCATGCCTACGTTCTGAAGTACTTCGAGGTGAGTCAGATACGCCAGTCCGAAGGTCATCCAGAACCGCGCCCGTTTCAGGGTCGGGAAGTTCTTAACCAGCGATTCCAGTTCTTCGTGGTACAGCACATACGACTCTTTCGGGCCGATTTCGGGGTACTCGATGGGCTTGTGAATGCTCATCGCCGGAATCTCGATCCACTCGCCATTGTCCCAGTAACGACCGGGCTGGGTGATTTCCCGGATGTTGATTTCCGGATTGAAATTGGTGGCGAACGCCTTGCCGTGATTCCCCGCATTGCAGTCCACAATGTCCAAGTAATCCATCCGGTCGAAGTGATGCTTGTTGGCATAAGCTGTAAAGACCTGCGTGGCACCGGGGTCGAAACCGCAGCCCAGCAGGGCCATCAGTCCGGCCTGCTCGAAGCGTTCTTTGTAGGCCCACTGCCAGCTATATTCAAACTTAGCCACGTCTTTGGGTTCGTAGTTGGCGGTGTCCATATAATGCACCCCCGCTTCCAGACAGGCATCCATAATGGGCAGGTCCTGATAGGGGAGGGCTACATTGATGACCAGCACCGGGTTGAACGACCGAATCAGCGCGACCATGTCGGCCACTACGTCGGCATCAACCTGGGCCGTCTGAATCGCTACGCCGTGCATTTCCTGAATCTCGGCAGCAATACGGTCGCATTTGGCTTTCGTACGGCTGGCCAGCATAATACGTGTGAAGACGCTGCTGTTCATGGCACATTTATGCGCCACCACGCTGCCTACTCCACCGGCTCCAATAATGAGCACATTTGCCATCTATCTGATTGGATTAGTTCATAAATTCTTTCGGTCGCAAAGATAAAGAAACTGACTAAGTCGGTACGTGCATTGACCGGGAAGTTAATAGTAACGTAAAATGGCTTTCCTGGCTAAGTTATTCGGTTATCTGCCAAAACAAGTATATGGAATATGTGTTTCTTAAATAAAGTATATGTTTTTATTGCACAATAGTTAGTATATTTGCTTAGTAGACAATGCCTCACTTCCCTCAACTATACGGTTATGAAATTTGTATCGGCTTCCAACTCAATTGACTCCTTTGAATTGGCCATTCTGGGGTATGGCAAAACCACGTCAAGCTGGCGGGACCGGAATCGGTTGCAATGCCGACTCTCTACATTCTGGGGCCAAAAGGCTGATACACAGTCGGCTCCGTTGCATACATGGGAAGTAAAACGGCTGCTTACGGGGCTGCGTTCGCTCTGGAACAAAGCGACGAATCATATGGCCCTCACGTTCTCTGAGCCGGGTTTGAGTATGGAGGCCAAAGCCCTGCCCGACGATAAATACAAACTCCAAATTCAGTTAGGCCACAACCTGACGCCCGCCTGGCACGATTATCCTGATTTTCCGGTAGAACTGGATATAGTCTTGAGTCGCAATCAGTTACAGGAAGCTATACAGGAGCTATCAGGTCAGGTAGAAAGCTATCCCGAACGGTAAACGTATTCAAACACAGAGCCACGGAGAACACAGAGAAAAAAATGAAAACTCTATGTTCTCCGTGGCTCTGTGTTTAATCTAATTATCAACATCTTTCACTACTGTTCTGCCGTCGTTCTGCCGCTTTTCGTAGGTTAGTTTGAACCGGCTCAGATTGGGTGCGTAGGGTCGTTTCCGGGCTATTTCGTATGCATGAATGGTCTTGCCCAACTGATATAGAAACGGAGTGCCAATGCGTTCGTACTCATATTTGTCGTCGTTCAGGATGCCATCGCTGTTGACGTAAAGCGTGGCCGTGAGCATGTATTCGATGTTGTTTTTAAAATCCACGACATACGAAACATCTGTCAAAAACCCGTAGGCCCAACCAACCTTGTTGAACACCCGAACACCCGCCGGCAGTTGGTGGTGCAGGCTATCCCGAAAAAATGATTTTACATACGTATCATAATACTGCTTTGCGTCGTATTTTGGATCGTTCGTTTCGCCGGGAAATTGCGAAAGATACTGGTACAGAAACTGGTAGTCAGGCTCTGTCAAATTAAACCGCTGTTTGGCCGGAACCGACATGGGGAACAGCACGGACTGCAACATCTGCTGCAACGATTCCAGCGGTAACGTGTTTCGTTCTGTAAAATCGAACGGCTCGTTAATCAGACTGTCTTTAGCATAAAAGCCCTTGCCGAGTTTAACCGTTCGCCGGAAATCGAACGGGTCCGTGTTGTACCCCGCCGGTTGCGCGTAAATCAATTTGCCATCTTCCTGAATAAACCGAATCGGGTTCGTATGCCGGTGCTCATCGGGCGTCATCCGCACAAACCGGTGTGTGATGCGGGTGTCGAGATAGCCTTTGGCGTGTAATGACCGATTGATTGGCCCCTGTCCTAAAAACTCGTACATCCGGCTGTAGGCGTCGTTGTCGCTGACTAAAAAAACTTTTTTGATAAACTGACTGATGGACGGATACCCGGTTGGGCTTGTCTTGTCCTGCCATTCCTTCGTTTGTCCGCTGTAGGCACTGTCGAATTGCATAGCCGTAAACTTTGTGACTCCCGGAATTTTCAGCGCGTTTAATTTCTCCAGCGAAAGTGCGGCCAGTGGCAGCTTGACTGTGGAGGCCGGGTTAAAATACTCGGTGCTGTCTACCCGGAAATAGTAGTTTTTGAACGACGGTTTGTTGGTCTTGTCGCGGTTAATCTGCGTGTAAATAATCTGAAGCCGATAAGGTTCGGGATGTTGAATAACCTCCTGAAAGACAGCATCTTTGTTGTTAGCCAATAGCTTAGTTAGCAGGGCATCGGTCCGGGGTTGGGCATGGCCGGGAGACGTTATGAGCAGGTACAGAGAGACGAACCGGGCAGCAACGTTTTTTATAGAGGATGGCATTATCGTCATGGTCTGATTATGGCCCAAACAGGCTCCGGCTGTTTGCGTGGCTATAGTGTTTATTGTATACATTTCAAACAGCCGGAGCCTGTTTGGGCCGTTATAAGACTAATTGTTCAACTAATCGCGTAAGCGTTTCGCCTGCGTTCGTACACAGGCCGGGATGAACCGCCGATGTTTGCACGAGGGTGCTGCGCGTTGCCGTCAGCCACCGAAACCGGGACGCTATCGGCAGTTGTCCAATCGTTCCGCCCTCGGCCCGGCCCGCGCAAATGCGCTCGAACGCCCGAAGTCGTTCCTGCAATTCGGGCACATCGACCCCGCCCGAAAACGCCCGAAGTCGTTCCTCGTTCAGTTCCGATACCGTTTGCAAAAAGCCCTGTGCCGCGCAGTAAAGAATGACGCCCACGTTCAGAAACTCCTCGCGTTCAACGCGCGGCACAATTCGGATAACGGCGTACTCAAACAAGTGCATTGCGGGCATCGTTGGCTGCGTTGACAAATAGTTCTGACTTAGCGAGTCGGGCTTCTAAAAATTGAGCGTAAACCTGGCGTTGTTCAGGAATTGATTCGTCCGATAACTCGCCCGTGAGCCATTCGTCGGGAATGAGCGCGACAATCGACCGGATGCGTTCGGGCGTAAGAATAGGGCGAAATTCGGCATCGACAGCGTCGAGTTCGGTAGCCTGGGGCAGTAATACGTGGTCTTTCACCTGAGCAAATGGACGGGTAGCGAATCCACGCCGGGCCTGCGTTTCCCAGAGTTGCCCGGAGTGGTGAAAATAGAGCGATGCGCCGTGGTCAATCAGCCAGAGTTCTTTATGCCAGATGAGCATATTGGTGTTGCGGGCGGTGCGGTCCACGTTCGTCACGAAACAGTCTAACCACACAATCTGCGAGGCAAGTTTGGCATCGACGGTCGTTACGAGCGGGTCGAAGGTGATGGCACGGGACAGGTAATGAAGTCCCAGATTCAGCCCTTCACTGGCCCGCAGCAAATCCTGAATTTCTTCGTCAGGTTCGGTACGGCCAAAGGCAGCATCGAGCGTTACGAACACGATTTCGGGCACCCGAAGACCGAGGGCGCGGGCAATTTCTCCGGCAATCAGTTCCGCAATCAGGGCTTTCGTTCCCTGACCCGCCCCGCGAAACTTGAGTACGTATAAAAAACCGTCGTCGGCTTCGACAAGGGCAGGCAGTGAGCCGCCTTCACGCAGGGGCGTCACATAACGTATAACGTTGACGGTTCGGAGTTCGGGTTGGGTATTCGGCACAGACACAAAAAGTTGACAAAGATGCTTTTCGGAAAATTAAGGCAAATTTTTCAGAAATAAGGTCGTGTTGCCCGTGTTTGTCCCATATAAACGAAGACAGTGTTGGTGCATCTTACCAACACTGTCTGTAAATCAACCGATATAATTAGACAAAACCTCTAATCGCTGACGTTAACCGATACAATCAGATATCTACAACGGCCACCGGCAGCGATGGATAGGCTTGAGAATAAGCTACATCATAATTCCAGTCGGCCTCAAAGCCCCCGTCGCCCCCGGCAGGGCTGAACGCCCGGCCAATGACGGCCAAATTGAAACTATAGGCTCCCTGTCTGGCCGCACCGGCTAATTTGAAAACAGCCGTGCGCGATACACTGTTGTCCAGCGCATCGGTATGCCAATGTTCATAAGGATTTGTTGGGCTGGCTGGAACAGACCAGTTCGGGGCCGCCAACCGTTCCAGACTGCCATCGCCACAGCCACCACCGCCTATAGTCACAGACCGGAAATGCTGTGCAGAGGCCTCGTAACTCACCCGGAACTCAATATCCTGATTTGTGGGTCTGAACACCACCGGGCAGATTAATTCTAGGTCTTGCCAGGCTGTTGTACCCACTACGCGCCACGCCAGACCCGTAAAAAGTCCCGATGGCGGGGAGTTATCGACGTAAATACTGACCGTTGGCGAGGCTACCGGCAAAAGCGTTCTGGCTGCGTCGGCCACCTGCATATCAATCTTGTAAAGGCCTCGGGCACCGGTTGGCCAGTTCAACAGCAATTTAGACGGAAATACATTGGCCGGGTTCAGAATTTGGTACCAGCCATCGGCATCCGGTGTTACCGGAGTTGGCGTTATTGCCCCCGCCGTCCAAACTTGCCAACTCAGGTTTAAAAAGGGCGTGACTGGCGAATCAATGAGGGTTTCCGGGTCCTGATAAATGTAGCGTAACCGATAAAAACTCGCTCCCGCCACTTGATTGCACCCGTACAGTTGAAGCGTGCCTGTGAATGGTGCTGTAGCGGGCGGATCGCCGGGGGTAGACACCATATCGCCCAGCGGATGAGGTTGATTGGGGCGGATGGCATACCCCGTTGCCGGGTTTACGTAGGCCGGGTTTCCAACGGGTATCAGGCCTGCCGTGACAACGCCCAGCACATCGCAGTTTATGTCGGGACCACCGCAGGTCGATACCGGAGAAGCCACCGCTATTGAGGAGGCTTCCAGCGTGATGTCGGGTATAGAGCCTGCGTTCCAGCGCACATCGAAGTAATTTTCCGAATAGATCGTTTCTTCGTTACCATCGCCATCAACGTCCTGGGTCACCCGGAAGGTGATGTCCGGTACGTCCAGAATAGGCACCCAGTTGGCTACCCACATATCCCTGCACCGAAAAAAAGGGCCAACGAACTGGCGGGGGTTCAATTTGGCGAGTTGTTTGGGGTCCAGCTTAAATTCTTTGGCAAGTGCCTGTATTTCTTCGGGTTTGGTGCGGGCGTTTAAGTGCCGGATTTGGGCGGGTAATGGGGGCGATGGAGCCGCTTCAGAGGAACCGAAAGCGGGCGTATCCAGCAACTGACGTTGCCGCATGAAATTTACCCGGCTCGTATCGCCTTTCGTGCTGACCGTCTCGAAGGAAGCCAGTTTTTTAGCCACTTTAGACCCCAGCACTTCGGTTGTCCGCCGGAACGTTAATCCGCCATCCCGAAGCAGAAAAGGGGCTGGATCAGGTTCCGGTTTGGGTGGCCGAATCCCCGACCATTTATCAGGTAAGAATTCAAGGCGTTCCAGCAGGTCCCGCACAGACGGTTTGATGAAGATATCGGGGAAGCAAACGCGCTGCTTGCGGAACCGCAGAATCCAGTCAATTTCCCAGCGCGGTATGTGTACGCAAAACCGTCCGCAGGCATCCGTAACAACGGTCGCTATTTCTTCGCGACGGCAGAAGATGGGAAAATACCAGGCCCAGCGGGACTCCGCCGTAGAAAAGCCCAAAAAGTTGCAGTCGGTATCTTCTACGTGAACGGTAGCAAACGGAACCGGATACTCGATGCCCGAAACGGGATCTTTTTTCACCACGCGTCCGCAAATTCGCCGGAATCGAAGGAGTTCCAGGTCGATTTTCCATTTGAAGCGTTCGCTGATCTGAACGACCGACAGGTTGACGAGTTCTTTTTGATTCAAGCCGGATAGAGCAGCTAATCGCTTCGCCTGTAGCTCGGTAATGGGTCGCTGGTCGGGGGCTACATTGATTCGTTCTTTGGCCATGTGTTTGGTTGTTTAGATAAATAGAGGAAAGGAGTAAGCACGTGTCGGGAAGCAAACCGTTGCTTTCCCTGCCATTAGTCGCGATTCAATCCGTCTAAGCAAACATGGATAAAAACTATATTTTCCTTTCAAAAGGCAACGCTTTCTCATTAGCCGGCTATCTGAAATACAGGTATCGAATACAAGTTGACTTAGCTTATACTATCACCCGAATACCTCGATGTTGCCCTGTCTTTTGCTAAAAAAGCCCTGCCTTCTGTAATAAACCAAAGGCTCATTGCAGAAGGCAGGGCTTTCCCGAAATCTTAATTGACTGGCACCAGCGACTATTTTCAGGGTTTTAACGTACCCTCAATCGAGTCGTCTAAGGTTTTGCCCATGATCGCACCAGCGGCCATTTTCACAAACGCCACCGCATTGCCATGTTTGTTGTCCCAGTAGTAGCCTTGCTGTGTGTCTACTTTTATGGCCGTAATACGCGGATCATCGACGCCTTCGGTAAACCATGTTTTTACGATTGGCTCCCACAGTTCCTTGATGAGCTGCTTGTCTTTGGATATGGTAGCCACCCCGTATACACTCAGAAAATCGGAATAGTCCGAACCCTGAAATAGGAGCTGGACATGGTTGTCGCTCTGTATCTCCGCATTTTTGTGGCTATCGTCGGCACTTAAAAACCAAAAGTTACCTTCGTCGTCTACCTTTTGCACCGACATGGGCCTTGTGTTCAGCGGTTCGCCGGTCGTGATTTTTGTACAGAAATAACACGTACTGCTTTTGCCTACTAATTCTTTAATCTTTTTCCCGGCTTCGGCACCGGTCAAATCTTCGTGGTTTTTCTCCTCCTGCTGTTGATTGATGCTATCCATACCGTTTGTGTTGATTGATACCTTTGTCAATCATTAACAAAAAACGAGACTAACCTTCTTTTTGACGGATCATGGATGTGGCAGTTCTTATTCTATGGTCAAGCCTCCACAATGCCAAACGCCCGTTCGGGGGCGTGGCTGTCCTGCTGCGAAAATTCCTTCGGGCTGAGCCTTGTAAATTCCCTGAAATCACGGACCATGTGCTGATAATCGTAGTAGCCCGACTCCAGCGCAATGCTCAGCCAGTCTTTTCCAAGCTGGGTATTGCTTATTTTCATGGCGTTGTCGAATTATATTTAAGCATGTTATGCAAAGGTTTCTAATTTTCAACGACAGGTAGTGGTAAAAATCGGCGGAGTTTTAGTGAATTGCCTTTTGGTCAGGTAACATTGTTTGGTTGGTCAGCGTGAAGGTATATCTGCTACTATCTATTGGCTACTAAGTTGGGCAGGCTTCCAACCTCCTTCGACCGCTGCCAGGCTGCCAGGCCCAACGCCATCCACGGAAATCCCCAGAGGCCAATCATGGCGGCAGGTCGTGCTCCCGTCAGAATCAGAAGAGGGAACATAAAAATAAACGGGAAACAGCCTACAATAAGTGGAGTGTACCGTTTCCAGTCTGCCCAGCTATTGGCCTTTAAACTGGCTATGCCCACCAAAATCATTCCCAAACCGCTCAGAAAGGCCCCCAGTGGCGCAAAGGGCAGTGGCATCCATTGGCCTAAGAAGTAGGCAATGGCACCCGCCATGGGCACATACAGGAGGTTCCGTCTTTTGCCAAACCCCGTAGGTTCGCCCGCTTTCCAGAGTGAGAACTCCCCAACAAACATGGCTGCTACGGCAACAGGGCCGTGCCAGAAGTATAAATTGAGTGGAAAGGGATCATCGCGCAGAAATAGGAAAGGAAGGATAAGTTTTCCTTTGGCGTGTTCGTCTATGGCTCCCAGAAACCAGAACGGAAAACTGAAAATTAAATAGCCGATGCCGGTTAGTAAAAAGGCGATTGCCGCCCGGCGGAGGTACGTACTCGAATGGACCATGATTATGGGGTTGTTTCGTGCAAACTTACCGAAGCCAACGCCCCAAAGCATAGTAAAAAAACGACAACTACAGAGTCGGCATTACCGGGACTTGCTCTGCACAAAGAAATCCCGATGGGCCAGTTCTTCAGCAAATAACTGGCCCGGATTTGTGCCTGCAAACTGCTGAAAATCTTTCACTAAGTGGTTCGGGTCATAATAGCTACAGGCATAGGCAATATCAATCCAGGACCGTGTCGGGTCTACTTCGCGGAGTTGGTAAGCACGACGGAAGCGGGCAATGCGGCCGAAAAGTTTGGGGCTGACACCCACCCGTTCGCGAAACTTACGCTCAAACTGGCGAACACTCAGGCAGGCATCGGACGACAGTTGGTCGAGTTGATGATACTTCGACGGATGGAGCATTTGCCGGGCAACAATGTCGATGGGAAGCACCGCATAACGGCATTGGGTGGCTTTCCGGAGCAGGAACCCCTCAACAAGCTGAATCATAGCTGCGTAGTCAGTTGCTTCGGGCAGTTGTTCATGCACCTCTTTCACGGCTTTGCCCGTGATGGCTTCCAAATCGGCATGACCGTCGGTCAATAGGTGCATGGGTACACCCAGCAAACGAAACAGTGCCCCCGGCTGAAAGCTGACTTTCAGCATCAGATAATTCGGATTGATGGTGATGTTCATTCGGGTAAGTGGCTGACCCACCACAATGCCTGATGTGGCGTCTTCGGGAGCCTCATTACCTGCCTTAACGCTATGGGGCCGGTCGAATGGATAAAAATACAGGCATTGCTCGGTGCTGGGCGGGTAGGGTTTTATTGGTAATCGTTCGCGGGGTGTTTTGGGGTCAAGCCGGATATGAATGAGGGCGTAATGCCGGACAAATGACTGCAAAGCGGGATGTGGCGCGTATTCACGGAAGAAAACCATAGAACTGCTGCTAAACGAAGTTGCCCAAAAGATAGTCGTATCTTGGGCAACTTCGTTTAGCAGCGTGCCGGAAAGAAATTCAGGAACTCCCTCCCGGCACGATGCGCCTATTGAACGCCGTGCAGATACAGATAAATCGCTTTCAGTTCATCGTCGGAACAGGTAAACGCTTTCACCGGCATGTATTTGCTCAGGCCGCTACCTTCGGGCGTTTTGCCTGTATGAAACAGGTTGACCCGCCTGCGACCATCTGCCCATTTAAGTGCTTTTTTAATATAAGCATTGCCTTGTTAATGGGTCAATAAACGATTTTCACAGACTCAATGAGCAAAAATCATGTTCCAAACGGCGTCGAATGGTTTGGATGTTGAGAAAAGTATGACCGACAGATACAGTGATAAAAAGACTGGCAGGGCAATCAGGTAAGGTTTGTACACTTTTTTGTTGAATCGTTCAAAAATGAGCATCCCCCCGATAATAAGCAGCCCGATAACCGGGCCGGGAAAGCCTAACCTACCCATTGCCGGATTAATGAACGGGAGTACAGTCATTACGATGAACCGGGTATGGTACGTGAGTTTGTGGCGATAATAAATGGCCAGTGCATAAAAGGTGAGGAAGAACAGCAGATCGGCTGAGCCAATGAAAAAGATGAACACATTTTTGGTCTTCAATTGTGACATCCGCATCATCAAAATCATTGAAATGGCCATCAATGGAACAATTACGTACGATGCTTTCCCCAGCAGTCGGTGAAGGTCCGGCCTTTTGTATCGAATAAGCAGGGGCTGTGCAATCAGCAACCCAAACCAGGAAAGAATCATAATCGCATGGAAATGCGCCAGCAATGGCAATCCCTCAAACTGGGGAAACAGGCCGAAATAGGTCTTGAAAAACCCAATAAGTATGAGCAGCAGTACGGCTCCAAACAGATAGCTGATATTTTTATACGCTTTTTCCACGACAGGGTAAGGTTTGGATAGACATTTGGTCGGATAAATAGCAGCAGATGGAAACAGCGCAGGAAATCAGTCGTTTAGGAGCGGCACTGTTGCAAATCAGAACGTGATTTTCAGCAGTGCACCATCACCCAGACTGGTGATATAGGCCGTATGGCTATCGGCTACTTTCAGGTCGGTGGGCAGGTTCAGTCCGGTTAGCAGTATGTCGCTGCCCGATCCATTGGCCCGCAACAGACGGCCCGTATTTTTGCCGAAACCCATCGCCCCAAATACGGCGTATTCAAGCACTAATGGTTTGCCGTTGCCGTCGTTCTCCACATCGGTCAAACTGTTGAACGTTTGCTGATAAATGGTGAGCTTTCCCGAAAGGTCCATCTGGTAAACGATTGCCTTTCCGGCTGGAAATGGAAAGCCCAGCAACGTGCTGATCAGAAACTGCTTGCCGTCGTAGGTGATGCTGGTTGGTACGGCCTGAATAAAGGGCGGGCCGGGTGGCGGACCAGCCGGGTTTGGATTGACAATGCCCGCCACTTCGGTCACTACACTCAACGCACCTGTACTGGACCGGCGGATGATGGCATTGGCGGCTGCATCGGAGAAATAAAGGGCACCGTCGGGTCCGAGGGTCATGTTATAGAGGTGCGACTCGCCGGTATCATTGACAAATTTATAGTTGATGACAAACGTGCTGATGTCTTCGGGCGTCAGGCTGGAGGCCGGGATGGGCGCACTGCCTGTCTTGAACGACGCAATATCAATTTTGTATAAACCTTTGGGATTCAGAAAGTAGAGTGTTCCGTTCACGTAGAGCAGATGGTCCGTTGCGTTAAGATCACCCGTTGTATTTGTCTCTGAAAAGAGGCCGGTCACAACCGGATTCACCTTGCCATCCGGTGTGATTTCAGATACGCGCCCGTCGTTTTTGCCGGTGCCCTGCTCCGTTACAAAAACGCGCCCTTTGCCGTCGGTTTCAACACCAATAGGCGTTACTAAACCGGTAGCCAGCGTTGTGACCCTGAACATAGGAGCCGATGTTGGTATCCGGTGATCCTGGCAACCGGTAGCGAACAAAACAGCCAGTAAGCTGCTTAAAGCAATCAGTTTGTAATTCATAATAATCGGTTTTAACGTATAGATAGATGGAATGCGTGTTCTCCTGATAGAGCAGACGTTTATTTCGGATAGAGACAAGGGCAGCCCCGTGCCTTAGTCGCATCTTTTGTCAAAATAGACAACAGTGTAATTGACCGAATAAAATTACGTATTGCGGCTGAGCCGGAAATGGTAAAAAACGTCATGTTAGCAGCCGGTCGCTTCCCGGTCAAACGTATGCAATTGAGCAGCACTCGGTAGAAAGTTTTGAGCCAATGGCTTGATTTCCTGTGTAAAAGGCTTGTTTTTGTATGGTTGAACCAACGGTTATGCTCGTTTTTGGATCGTTGACCACAAGATGAACTTTTTAATCCCGCACCCTGCATGATTCTGCCTGTGTTTTCGTTACTCAATAACGAAACTGCTTTGTCGGAGAAACACATCCTCACACATGCGCTATGAAACAAATACTTACCGTTCGCTGGTTGGTTATACTCGTTATTGGATGGGCTGTTTTTTCCTGTAACACAACCGATAATGACACCTCATTCGACCCGATTCTGACGGGTCGGATGCGTATCGTGTTCGATAATATTGCGGGTACATCGGACCTGAAACTCAACACCGACACCTACCAGAATTCGGTTGGCGAACCGTTCACAGTGACCAAATTAAATTACTTCGTGAGTAATATCCGGCTTCGTAAAGACGATGGGAGCGAGTACGTTGTGCCGCAGGACAGCAGCTACTTTTTAGTTCAGGAAGAAAAACCGGCCTCGCAAACCATTACGCTGACCCATGTACCGGCAGGCAACTATACCAGCCTGACGTTTCTGCTTGGCGTTGATAGTTTGCGCAGCGTGGCCGACATTACCAAACGCACGGGCGTTCTCGATCCGGGGCTGAATGATGGCATGTATTGGGAGTGGAATTCGGGTTATATTTTTCTGAAACTGGAAGGCACGTCGCCGGTAGCCCCGGCCGCCCAGAACAAGGCATTTTTCTATCACATCGGCGGCTTTGGGCGAGGCAGCGTTAAAATTAATAACCTGCGCACCATCACGCTGCCGTTCAAAACGGATCGGGCAACCGTGCAGCCAAACACAACCCCATCTGTGCGGCTTACGGCCAACGTGCTGAGCCTGTTCAATGGCCCGACCAAACTAAGCATCGCCCAGCATTCGTCCGTCATGTTCGACCCGTATTCGACCAACATTGCCGATAATTACGTGCAGATGTTCAGTTACGACCGGATTCAAGTTAACCAATGACGGGTTTTCGTACCATATCGCCAAAGCGTATCGGCTTGATTGGCAGTACGTTGCTGTTTGTTCTGGCCATTGCCTGTCAAACGCAGAATGACCCCAACCCAACGCCCGATCCTGTGAAGCCCCAGCCGGGCGGTGGCGGTGCGGTATATACCACAACACCCGTAACGCTTCGGAAACCGGCCAATTTTCCCGATGTCGAGTATAATCTGGCGCAAAATCCATTGACGGTTGAGGGCATCCGGTTGGGCAAAGCGTTATTTTATGATCCGCAACTCTCCCGCGACGGGACGATAAGCTGCGGATTTTGCCACCAGCAGTTTGCCGGATTCGGGCACTCCGATCACCCGCTGAGTCATGGCATCGAGGGGAAGTTTGGTACGCGCAACGTGCCGGGTGTGCAAAACCTGGCCTGGAGCCGTGTGTTTTTCTGGGATGGGGGCGTCACTAACCTCGACGAACTGCCAATTTCGCCCATCAAAAATCCTGTCGAGATGGATTTGCCCTTTTCCGAAGCCCTGAGCCGGGTGCAGAGCAGCCCCCAGTATCCGGCTATGTTTAAGGCCGCTTTCGGCTCCGACACCGTAACAACGGCCCGTTTTCTGAAGGCCATTTCGCAGTTTCTGCTTACGCTCGTGTCGGCCGATTCGCGGTATGATAAATACGTCAGGAAAGAAAGTGGGGGAGAACTGAACCCCGATGAACTGGCCGGATTGACGGTGTTTCAGCAAAAGTGCGCCACCTGCCATGCGACGGATTTATTTACCGACCGGAGTTTCCGCAATAATGGACTGCCCGTTGGGAGTATCAACGATCAGGGCCGCTACGTCATTACACTAAACGAAGCGGATCGGCTAAAATTCAAAGTGCCAAGCCTGCGAAATATCGAGAAAACCTTCCCGTATATGCACGATGGACGTTTTTCTACGCTGGAGCAGGTCCTCAATCACTACACAAGTGGCGTTAACGACAGCCCCACCCTCGACCCGGCCCTGAAGGCAAACGGGCAACCCGGTATTCCGCTGACCGACACCGAAAAGAAGCAGGTTATCGCATTTCTGCGCACCCTCACCGACGACACGTTTATCAACAATCGGGCGTTCAGCGCAAATTAGAACCAAGATTTCAACAAGATTTAAAGGATTAAACAAGATTGCATGTCTTTTTCATGAAAATCCTTTGAATCTTGTTGAAATCCCGGTTCAGATTAATGCGCGTGGTTCAGCCGGTGCTGCCGGATGTTCAGTAAGTGTGTGATAACCAGCCCTGCCGAAGCTGCATAGGCGATGTATTGAAAAATGGGAGCGGTATCTTCGAGCAGAAGAGCAATCGAGAATAGGGTCAGGAATCCCCACAGGCTTCGTTTAATGGATAGTGGCGCGTAATGCCGGGTCGCGAAATAAACGGCGATGATGTTCACCCCGATGAAGACATAGTCTAAACTCAGATAGCCAATACGCAGGGCTGAATGCTGCAACGCTGAACTCGTCACCAGCAGAATGGGCGTTACCAGGCAATGAATAATACACAGCACTGAGCCGGTAATACCGATGTAATCAGCTTTGCGGGATAGACTATCTGGTTTCATAAGCACGCCAAAATTACGACGCTTTTAACAAGCATACCAACCCTTAACCGACTTTTATGCAACAAAGTTGCGAATGGTCAGATGCATCATTAAATCAGTTCGCTTTCGTTAGCAGCGAGTAGCCCATCAGCTTGCCACTTTTGTTATACGATTCTGATTTTATGTCGAACAACTGATTGTCTGTTCGGTAACTAACAACCCGCATGGTATTGCGAATGGGCATACCCATAACCCGATTCTCGAAACTCACATCCGACGATATTTTGTAGGCATCGAACGTACCGGCTGGGGTAGTAATGGATTCTTTGGTATCTACCAGCCGGTTGGTCATGGTCATATTCATAGTCATCATGGTATTACCCTTACTGTTCAGGTCGGCCTCCATCTGCCCGTCGCTCAACTTTTGGCCTACGCTGAGTTTGCCGGGGTAAACTAACTTGTTGGTTTTCAGCTTCATTTCCATGTCCTTCATGCCGCCATTCTGCATGGATTGCATCATCCCCGACATGTCGGCCACCAGTTCATTGCCCGTACAGGTGTATTTTATCGTGTAAGGGGCCTGTTGTTTGCCCTTTTCGTCTTCAAACTGGGCCGCGATGTCCATTACCGTCGAACTCCCTTCTTTGTGTACATCTTTGACCTGATAAACAACTTTGCCAATGGGCTTATCTTTTCCATTAAAATGACTCAATTCAAAGGCCATACCCGCCTTAAATGCCATGCCCAGGCAATCCTGCGCCTGGCTGTTCATCACGATACCAGCAACCAAAAGCAACGAAAAAATAAGTGTTTTCATACAAGAAGTATAGTTTGATTTGATAGGCCTAAAGGTAACCTGCATTGCAAATTAATTACCAAATGCCTTAGTAAACGGCACATGAGGCAATGAATAATGGACGGATTAAAGCAAAATCTATTGAACACAGAGACGCAGAGAACACGGAGGTTTAAGCCTCTTAAAGTTAGGCGTATAAGTACTTCGTGTTCTTTGCGGTTCGCCGTTGCGGGGCCTCTGTGGTCAATTATTATTCACGCCCAGATCATGCTCAGAACGCCCATTAACATGATGACTTTACAGAGGTTACTCAAATAGCCGAAGTCGCGCCGGGTGTCGGCCAGAATGAGCCGATAAAGGAGCCACGCAATGGGAATGAGTAACAGGGCGAAGATGCCGGTAAGCCGAAGATTATGCAGCGCAGTGGCGATGAGAAAAAGGCTACTGACAAAGCCTCCAATTAGCCCGTAAAGCAGGTATTTGGTTCGGCGTAGTCCCCAGATGATAGGCAGCGTCCGGCACCCGAAACGCGCATCACCCCGAATGTCCTGCATGTCTTTAATGATCTCGCGAATGAGCGAAATGCCAAAGGAAAACAGGGCATAAATCAGCAGCATTTCGGCGTTTTGGCGGTAATAGACGGCCAGCGCAATAAACGAAAGTGCGGTCAACAATGAAACAATGACGTTGCCAATGAGGGGTTGCCGTTTGAACTGGGCCGAGTAAAACCACAGCAGCGATACCGACAGAACATCGAGCACAAAAACCCACCGGCTCAAATAAAGCCCGATCAGACAACCTATTACGTTAAGCACCTGATGCACGCCCATGGCTACCCGACGCTTCAGGTAACGCCCGATAATGACCCGTTCGGGCTTGTTGATGAGGTCAATCTTGACGTCGAAATAATCATTGATAATATACCCGGCAGCCGCAATGCAAACGGTCGAGAAGGAAAGGAGCCAGATTGTAGGGTCCAGCAGAAGTCGTAATCCTTCGGACTTCGGCCCCACCAGAAACAGCCGCGCCAGAAACTGGGTCAGCACAACAATCAGCAGGTTCTGCACCCGGATAAGCCGCAGAAAGCCGAATGTGAAGGCTGAGAAGGGTATGGGCTGGCGGGCGGTCATGACTGTTTTTTAGGTAAAAATAGCGTAATAAGTGGAGGAAGTGAAGCAAGTGTGGTAAGTGTAATGAATGGAGTAAGTATAATGAGTGAAGTTGGTGAAGTGAGTGGAGTAAGTTTAACCTACTACACATACTACACTTGCCCCACTTACTTCACCAATTTCACCAAAAACAGGAACTCCACCACTTTCGGGATTCTTTTTGCTCCCGTTTGTTGTTGACAGACAAAACTGTTCTCTCACGCATGAAAATTGGCATTGTGTGCTACCCGACCTTCGGGGGCAGTGGTGTGGTCGCCACCGAACTCGGTAAGGCATTGGCCCAAAACGGGCACCAGGTTCATTTCATTACGTACCAACAACCACCCCGGCTCGATTTTTTCAACGAGAACGTCTTCTACCACGAAGTTAATATACCGGCCTATCCGCTCTTCCAGTACGCGCCCTATGAGTCGGCATTGGCCAGCGCGATGGTCAATGTTGTTTTGAACGAAAATGTTGATTTACTGCACGTTCACTACGCCATTCCCCACGCATCGGCGGCTTATATGGCCAAGATGATTCTGCGGTCGAAGGGGCGCATAACCCCCGTTGTTACCACCCTGCACGGTACCGATATTACACTGGTGGGGAAAGACGCGTCTTACGAACCGGTGGTCACCTTCAGTATTAACGAATCGGATGGCGTCACGGCGGTGTCGGAAAATCTGCGGCAGGATACGTATAAGCATTTCAATGTTCACCGCGAAATAGAAGTCATTCCCAACTTCATCGACCTCAGCCGGTTCAAGCGGCAGCAGAAAGAACATTTCAAGAAAGCCATCTGCCCAAACGGCGAAAAACTGATTGTCCATACGTCAAACTTTCGGCGCGTAAAACGCATTGACGACGCGGTAATGATGTTTTACCATGTTCAGCAACAGATACCGGCCAAACTTCTGCTTGTTGGCGACGGTCCCGAACGGGCCCGCATCGAGCGGCTCGTGCGCGACCTCGGCATTTACGAACAGGTGCGGTTTCTGGGCAAATTAGACCAGGTTGAAGAGGTGCTGTCGGTCGCCGATTTGTTCGTTATGCCGTCTGAAAACGAAAGTTTCGGTCTGGCGGCTCTCGAAGCACTGGCCTGCGAAGTGCCGCTCATCACGTCTAACGCGGGCGGCTTGCCCGAATTGAACATACAGGGCGTAACGGGCTTTTTGAGCAACGTTGGCGATGTGGATGACATGGTCAAAAATGCCCTCTATATTTTAGACGATGCTCATTTGCCCACCTTTAAAGAAAACGCGCTGGCACGGGCCAAAGAGTTCGAGTTATCGCGTATCTTGCCGCTCTACGAAGCGCATTACGAGCGGGTGTTGCAGGGCGTAATGAACAATGTAGAATGAAAAATGGATAACGGCTGTATACTTACACAATGCTTGTTCAGTTAATACTATTCATTATACATTCTTCATTGACCATTATTCATTTTAGCGTATGAATCCAAACATACCCCAAACAGACCGTAAGCGGGTGGTCATTGTTGGTGCTGGTTTTGGCGGGTTGAAACTGGCCCGTTATCTGTCGCACCGGAAGGAATTTCAGGTTGTGCTGCTGAACCGGCAGAACTACCACGAATTTCAACCCCTTTATTATCAGGTTGCTACGGCGGGTCTCGAAGCCAATTCCATTCTGTTTCCGTTGCGGGCCGTGTTCGGTAATTGCAAAAACGTCCATATCCGCGTTACCAACGTTACGGGTGTTCGAACCGCCGATAAAGTTGTCGATACGGAGCTTGGCCCGGTCGAATACGACTACCTTGTGATGGCAACGGGTGCCGACACCAATTTTTTCAATCAGCAGAATATCATCGAAAAAGCCCTGCCGATGAAGTCGGTGGCCGAGGCCATTTCCCTGCGGAACCGGATGCTGCAAAACTTCGAGGACGCGCTGAGCGTTGAAACCCTCGATGAGCGCGAAGGCCTGATGGACGTGGTCGTGGTTGGGGGCGGACCAACAGGTGTAGAACTCTGCGGAACGCTGGCCGAAATGCGAAAAACGGTATTGCCGAGCGATTACCCCGAACTGGATTTCAAGATGATGGACATTTACCTCATCGAATCGGGAGCCGAATTGCTGGGGCCAATGTCGGTGCAGTCGCAGGAACACTCGCTCGCGTACTTGCAGAAATTGGGCGTTCATGTTCGGCTCAATACCCGCGTAAAGGATTTTGATGGGCGCACCGTAACCATGAACGACGGGTCTACCCTTCGGACGAACAACCTTATCTGGGCGGCTGGTGTCAAAGCCAATCCGCTGGCGGGATTGCCGCCGGAAGTGATTGGGCGGGGCGGGCGCGTGCTGGTCAACACGTACAACCAGGTACAGGGCTTTACCGACGTGTTTGCCATTGGCGATGTGGCACTAATGACCCAGGAAAAATGGCCGAACGGACATCCGCAGGTTGCCCAACCCGCCATGCAGCAGGGCAGGCAACTGGCAAAAAACCTGATTCGCTGGGTGCATAACGAACAACCCGTTGCGTTCAACTACCGCGATTTAGGAACTATGGCTACGATTGGCCGGGGATTGGCCGTTGTGGATTTGCCTTTTTGGAAATTTCAGGGATTTTTTGCCTGGCTAACGTGGTTATTCGTTCACCTGATGTCAATCGTTGGCGTAAAAAACCGGCTGGCTATTTTCCTGAACTGGATGTTTAACTACCTGACCTACAATAACTCGCTTCGGCTGATTATTCGTCAAAAGCTGCCAAAAGGCAATATGGAGGCTATGCAGGAGAAACTTTCTGACCAGTTGGAGGTTAGTAAGACGTAAGCAATATAGTAAACCAACTTTACTATATTGGCTGACCAACTCGATTTTCGTTGTATTTTTGTGCCAATATTACTTTATCAATCCATTCATTCTATGGAATCAACTACTGAAAAGCTGGAAACAATGGCCGGTCATGGCAAAACCCGGCCTAAAAATAGCGGAACCAAAAAACTGTTCAATAACCCGATTCTGGAAGCTCTCTCGCGGACACACATTATGGTGCCCATTTCGATGTGGCTGAGTTTGTCGGTATTTTTGGGCTGGTATGCGTTTACCTATACCGATATGGGAACAAGCGTGATTGCCACATTATTCATCACCGGACTGCTGGTGTTCTCGCTATTTGAGTATGTGCTGCACCGTTATCTGTATCACTTAACACCATCGACGCCCAAACGCGCCAAAATTCAGTACACCTTTCACGGCATTCACCACGAATATCCGAAAGATAAAACCCGGCTGGCTATGCCTCCGCTTCTGGCTATTTTTGTAGCGGGCGCGTTTTTTGGGTTATTTTTCCTGCTCATGGGCGAGGCCGCTTATGCGTTCTTTCCGGGATTTCTGGTGGGTTATTCGGGGTACTTGGCGGTGCATTTTATTGTTCACGCCTATGCTCCTCCGAAAAATTTGTTTAAACAATTATGGGTGAACCACAGTGTTCACCACTACAAAAATCCCGAAAGTAATTACGGCGTATCGTCGCCATTCTGGGACCATATTTTTAACTCGTTTCAGAAATAGATACCCGTAGACCACACACAAGAAAGCCCGCTGAAATCTGATTTCAGCGGGCTTTCTTGTGTGTGGCGTCCCACCGGGCTGGCGTCCCAGCCGCGTTACTTCAACTTCTCATTATCTAAATGCCGCGTAGCATCCCGAACGTTCTTCTTGTCGAGATTCTTCTGGAATGCATCGGTCAGGTCGACGCCGGTTTGGTTGGCGAGGCAAATAAGCACCCACAACACATCAGCCAACTCGTCGCCGAGGTCTTTGCCTTTATCTGACTCTTTCTCCGACTGTTCGCCGTATCGACGGGCAATAATCCGGGCCACTTCACCCACTTCTTCGGTTAACTGAGCCATGTTGGTCAACTCACTGAAGTACCGGACGCCAACGGTTTTAATCCAGTCGTCAACGGTGGTTTGAGCGTCTTTGATGGTCATAAGTAGGCTGGGCCAAGCTCTGTTTGGCTCGTTACGAACATAAAGGGCCAAACAGAGCTTGGCCCAGCCTTATTTTTCGGGCAGAAACGTCAGCGTACTGAACTGATTTTCATCGAAAATATCCTGCGCGAGCGTTTGCAATTGCTCCGCCGTTACGGATTTGATGTCGTTGAAAATGTCGCTCAAACTTTCCACGCGGTTAATGTCCAGCAGACTTTTGGCCATCATCAGCATAAAGCTGTTGTTGCTTTCTTCGGCCATGGCCAGTTGCCCAATCAGTTGCTCTTTCGTCTGGTGGAGTTGCAGCGTTGTGAGCGGTTGTTCGCGCAGTCGTTTCAACTCCTTCATAATTAACGATTGCGCCTTGTCAACTTTTTTAGGGTCTGTTCCAAAATAAATACCCAGAAAACCCGTGTCTAAATAGGGCGTGTAACTGGCATCAATCGAGTAAACCAGGCCGTACTTTTCGCGCAGATTCAGATTCAGCCGGGAGTTCATGCCCGGTCCGCCCAGGAGATTGACGAGTATGAAAAACGGCAGTCGGCGCGGGTCGGTGAGGCCGTAGGCGGGTCGGCCAAGAGCGCACTGAGCCTGCGTAATGGGCCGTTCCACACGGGTTTGGCGCGGCTGGTACTTCGTCGGCATCGTGCGTTGACATACCGAATGTTGCGCCGGAACATCGCGAAAATATTTTTCGGCTACTTTCACCACCTGACTGAACGGCAACTTGCTTACCGACGCAAACACAATCCGGCTGGTGTCGTAATTTTCGGCGATAAACTGCTGGAGGTCTTCGCGTTTGAACGAGCCGACGGTTTCGGTCGTGCCGAGAATATTGCCGCCGAGGGCATGATTCGGAAACACTAATTCATCGAAATCATCCTGAATCGCATCTTCGGGCGAATCGTAGTACATCGCCATTTCTTCGAGAATAACACCCCGTTCGCGCTCGATTTGTTTCTCCGGGAAAATCGAGTGAAACGTAATGTCGGCCAGCAAATCGGTTGCTTTTTCAAAGTGAGCATCCAGCACAGAGGCATGAAAACACACTTTTTCTTTGGTTGTATAGGCATTTAACTCGCCACCAACCGTTTCTAACCGAGTAATGATGTGGTAGGATTTTCGTTTCTCCGTACCTTTGAACGCCATATGTTCCCAGAAATGGGCCAGTCCCTGCTGGTGCGGCTGTTCGTCGCGGCTGCCGATGTCGAGCATAATGCCACAGTGGGCAATCTGCGTATGCGGCATTTGTTTATGCGCAATCCGAATTCCGTTGGGCAAGGTATAAACTTCGTAATCTTCCATTCTTAGCCTTTCACGCACTGAGCGTACTAATGATAACCGCAACCAATCCGCGCCGGTTCCTGATTATCCAAACCGCTTTCATTGGCGATGTGATTCTGGCCACCGCCCTGCTCGAACAACTGCACATCGTTCATCCCGACGCCCTGCTGGATATCCTGGTTCGCAAAGGTAATGAGGGTTTATTGGCGAATCATCCGTTTCTGAACGAAGTCCTTATCTGGGATAAAAAAGGCAGTGGGGGGGCGTTCGCCAAATACCAGGATTTGTGGCGGTTGCTGAAAACCATCCGCGCCCGACAATACGACGCTGTACTAAACCTGCAACGATACGGCACAACAGGCCTGCTGACGATTTTATCGGAAGCAAAAATGACGGTTGGATTTAACAAGAACCCATTTGCCCGATTTTTCACCCATCAGGTCGATCATCGGTTCGAGCCGGGCATACACGAAATTGACCGCAATGAGGCCTTATTAAACGTATTGGGAGGAGCCGAAAAACGCCTGCGTCGCCAGCCACTGGCCCGGCCTAAATTATACCCGTCGGCTGCAGATTATGAAACTGTAAGCATACATCAGCGTCAGCCGTATGTGTGCATGGCCCCAATGTCGGTCTGGTTTACCAAACAGTATCCGGCTGAGCGATGGGTTGAGCTAATTAAAGCGTTGCCTGATAATCTGACCGTGTATTTATTGGGTGCTCCAACCGATTCGTCGGCTTGTGATGCCATCCGGGCATTGGCCAGTGGAACAAAAACGATTGTGAATCTGGCCGGTAAATTAAGCCTGTTGCAATCGGCGGCTTTACAGCAGGGGGCCGTGATGAACTACGTCAACGATTCGGCTCCACTGCACCTGTGCTCCGCCATGAACGCGCCCACAACGGCTATCTTTTGTTCGACCGTGCCCGAATTTGGTTTTGGACCTCTGTCTGATGTGTCGCGGGTGGTGCAAACGCCGGAACCGCTTGAGTGTAAGCCCTGTAACCTGCACGGACAGACGGCCTGCCCGCTGGGTCATTTCCGGTGTGCGTGGGGAATCAGGATAGAAGAATTAACGCTTGTAGAGCACTGAAAAGATTGCTTCGGCTTTCAATAGTTTAATTTTATTTGGTTATTCTTATATTTAGTAAAATATTGTGTAATAGTTATTACCGTGTGCTAAAATAGTATTTGATAGCGGTGCTTTGTAGTTTATATTTGGTCTGTTCATAATAGTACAACAAAATAATCGGTTACAACTCGCTGCGTGTTTAAGCTGAGTTACCGCCTTCTTTAAGAATCTATTCGTTCCTGCATTTATTCATGCGATAAAACCGTCTTCGCTTATGTCTATCAATCGTCGTGACTGGCTTCGGGCCAGTGTGTTATCCGGTCTGAGCCTGGCGGCTGCACCGGCTGCATTCTGTGAACCTGAACCCGAAATGCCTAAAGGCTATGTTGTTCCGAAAGGACCCTTGAAAGCCCGGTTGTCGGCTAATGAAAACCCATACGGCCCTTCGTCAAAGGTCATTAAAACCATTACGGAGGCCGCGCCCGATGGCTATTTGTATGCGATGGAATACGCGAAGCAGTTCCGTAAGTTAGTTGCCGACACGGAAGGCGTTCCCGAAGACTATGTACTGCTGGGGGCCGGTTCGGGCGAGTTACTGACGGCGGCTTCGCTTTGGGCGGCCTATCGCCCCAATGCCGGTCGGACCATTGTTGCTCCCGACCCCACGTTCGATGCACTGCCCCGAACGGCTGTTAAACATGGCCTTACAATGGACCGCGTACCGCTTGTTGCTGCCGATGGATACGACATTAATCTCAATAAACTGAACGAGCGCGTGGGTAGTCAGACGGGCATGGTGTACCTATGTAATCCAAACAATCCGACGGCCATTACGGTCGATCCGGCGAAGCTCCGGGCTTTTTGCGAAGCCGTTGGCGCAAAGACGCCGATTCTGGTAGATGAGGCTTATATCGATTACACCCCCGACCCGAAAGCCTACACGATGGTGGATATGGTGAAAAAAGGTAGTAATGTTATTGTTACCAAAACCTTCTCGAAAGTACACGGATTTGCCGGCTTACGGACGGGCTACATGATCGCCAAGCCCGAAATTCTGGAGCAGATCGCCAAGTTTGCTACCGGCGGCAGCGGCATGAGCATGACTACACTGCGCGGGGCCATTGTTAGTTTGCAGGATAAGGATTTTATTAAGTTCTCACTCGGCAAGACACAGGAATCGAAAGACTATCTGTACGGCATTCTGAAGCAGCACAACTACGAACCGTTGTTATCGGGTGCCAACTTCGTTATGTTCCCCATTCGGATGAAGGGCGAGGATTTCGTGAGCCGGATGATGGATCAGGGCGTAAGTATCCGTCAGTGGAAATTCGATGGTCAATACTGGTGCCGTGTCAGTTTAGGCACCATGCCCCAAATGCAGGCCTTCGCCGACGGGCTGAAAGTGATTTCATAAAGGCAGTAAGCAGGTAAGTAGTAAGGTATAAGTGGCTGACGCGAGAATAATCCCTGTGCATCAGCCATTTACACCTTACCACTTACCTGCTTACTACTTTCTTAGTATTCGTATTTAATACCCATTTTCTTGGCCATGTCCGAAAATACCTGCGGGTCGAAGTCATCGGCACCGGGGGCGTTCAGTTGCGGTTCTTCGGGAAGGTCGGGTACAGGATATCCCGGAATTGCCCCTTCAACCACGTAGCATTCCTGCCCATCGTCGGGGTGGGGGCCGTTCCAGATCAGACCCGCCTGCTTGTAATCGTCTTTACTGAAGGTATATAACTCAAGGTGCAGTTTCTGCTCCATGAATTTTTTGGCTTCGGGAAACGCGTTGTTGCTTAGATCAGGTATTGGTAGCAGTTTCGTCACTTCCACACCCGTTAGTTTTTCCAGTGCTTTGGCATAAGCCACCACGTGCAAACCTCCGCGCACAAGCAGGTAACCAATCATTGTCCGGGCCGTTGGGTCCGATACCATCTCGTACGCCCTCATCTTGTTGCCCCGTGCGCCACATTCCAGAAAGAAGTTATGCAGTAAATCCAATTTTAGATTGCCACTGCTGAACACATTCTGACCATTCCAGAAATTACCCATCGAATCGACCGGCAACGACGCCTGACCGCTGGCAATGTAGTGATAGGTATTCCGGGCATTGACCGCATCGGAAAGCGGAGCCGGAACAGGATCATGGCCGCGTTTAGTCACACCCGTTAACAGCAAATTGATAGCATACGACACCACTTCGATGTGGCCATATTCTTCACCGGCAATACTGGCGATGACGTCGTAGAAAGGCCGAATTTTCTTGCGCCCCCGAAAGTTGAACGATTGAAACGTGTAGTTCATCAGGGTCGACATTTCCCCGAATTTGCCGCCCAGTAGTTCCTGAATGGCAGCCGCGTCATTTGCCGACGGGTTTTTCGGTATCGGCAACTCAATTGGCAACCGGTCCATTTTTAAAATCATAGCCTTGAGGTTTTGTTGGAAATTGACGTAAGATCCAATAAGCCAACTACGCCAATAGACTATGGTTGGAAAAAATGTGCAAACGGAAAAAATAAGAGCGAACGGGCCGTAACGTAGCGTGGACGGTCCGCCGTTGCGGCTTCAGCCCGCGCAGCCGAAAGCTAAAAAACGCTGTCAATGCATTTGCCTTCGGCAATGCGGGCTGAAGCCGCAACGGCGGACCGTCCACGCTACGTTTGTTACTTCACGGCTACGGGTTTTGTGGGGTCAATGCGCAGCCAGAGCAACGCGCTGACGAACAGGCAACCGGAAATCATAAACAGTGGATAATTGAAGTTTTTGGTTTGTTCGACAATGATGCCGAACAGAATGGTGATAAAAAAGCCGCCTAATTGGCCCGCAAAGTTCATGGAACCCGTTACCGTACCGGCATTACGTTGCCCGATGTCCACACATACGGCGAAAGCAACGGGCAGGGCAAGGTCTTTCATCAGTACGCAGGTTGCCAGTAAATACCCTGCCATCTGGTTATCCGTCGTCAGTCCGGCCAGCAGGAAAAACACACTCGACAGGCCAAGTCCGCCCATGCCCACCGCCCGCCGACCGATTTTAAGCCCATAGCGTTTGGTCAGCGCATCGCTCAAAACACCGCCCACCAGACAGCCAACGGCACCCAGAAAATAGGAGAGCGAAATGAAGTTTTTGGTTTGGTCTTCGGTCATGCCGCGCCCTTCCTGAAAATACACCGACGACCAGTTGGTGAAAAAATACGAGCCGTAGAAAAACAGGTGGCACATAAGCATCAACGCCCATAAATCGGGGTTGCGAATGATGGTTTGCCAGGGAATCCGGTGGTCGGTTTGTTTGATACGTCGCCCCGATTCGATTTCCTGAACTTCGGCTTCGCTGATGCCCGATTTCTCGGCGGGTTCATCCCGAAACCAGATCGACCAGCCGATGGCCCACACGACGCCCACCAGACCGAGCGCGGCAAACGCCCATCGCCAGCCTGCCCAATGAACCAGCGGAATCACCAGCAGGGGCGTTAACGCGCCACCCAGTCGTCCGGCAGCCCAGATCACCGACTGCGCCCGACCCACTTCGACAGCCGGAAACCAGCGGGCAATAACGATGGACGCATTTGGATAGGCACCCGCTTCGCCCGCCCCGAACAGGAACCGGACAATCAGCAGATACAAAAAGTTAAACGCTGTGCCGGTCATGGCTGTAAATACCGACCACCAAAGCACCACCCGCGTTAGCACGCGCCGGGGGCCAATTTTGTCGCCGAGCGAACCGGTTGGTATCTCGAACAGAGCGTAGGAGAGGGAGAACGCGCCGAGTATCCAGCCCAGTTGCTGGTTGTCGAGATGCAGGTCCGACTTGACGTATTTACTGACGACGTTCATGCAAACGCGGTCGAGGTAGGTGATGGTTGAGAGCAGGAATAAACCGGCCAGAACACGGTAGCGAACCTTCATAAAACAGGAGAGGATGGGAATTCTGAACAAAGATTAAAAATACTTGCGGCTCTGTCTTTATAGGCATTCATGACAACCGTACTTTTACGGTATGTCTACCGTAACCATCGCCCCACTTGCCGAAAGCTTACCCGCTTTTCTGGACGCCAACGACTTCTCGGCCATTGCCGTTATCGCTGATAATCACACCTTTAAGTTCTGTTATCCCGAAATAAAAACTCTATTGCCGAAGCATACGCTGGTTCGGATAAAATCGGGTGAAGAACAAAAACATATTCCTACCTGTGAGTTGATCTGGGATGCGCTGACGCGGGCCAACTTCGACCGGCACGCGCTGGTACTGAACCTCGGTGGGGGCGTTATTGGCGACATGGGCGGCTTTTGCGCGGCCACCTACAAACGCGGTATTGCCTTCATACAACTCCCCACAACGCTGCTCTCGCAGGTCGATGCCAGCGTAGGCGGTAAGCTCGGTATTGACTTCAATGGCTTCAAAAATCACATCGGCGTGTTTCAGCAACCCAACGCCGTACTGATCGACCCCGCTTTTCTGACAACGCTGCCGGAGCGCGAATTGCGGTCGGGTTTCGCCGAAATAATCAAGCACTGCCTCATTGCCGATGCAACGATGTGGGACGAAATTCATCGGCGCGACCTCGATGAGCAGAACTGGACTGCACTTGTAGCCCATTCGGTAGCGGTTAAGCAGCGTGTGGTGGCCGAAGACCCGAAAGAGAAGGGGTTACGTAAGATTCTGAACTTCGGTCATACACTGGGCCACGCTGTTGAAACGTATTTTCTGACGCAGCCCCGCAAGCGGCTTTTACACGGCGAAGCTATTGCGGTCGGGATGGTTGCCGAAGCGTACGTTGCATTTCAGAAAAAGATGATCGACCAATTGTTGCTAACGCAAATCGAGGAATACATTTTTTCCGTATATGGAAACGTGCGACTGCTGGAAGAAGATACCGAACCCATTTTGGCTTTGACTTTACAAGACAAGAAGAATCGAGGCCGTGAGGTGCGGATGTCTTTGCTCGACGGGCCGGGGCATTGCGCGTTCGATATACTGGTTTCTGCCGCCGAAATGCGCCGGGGACTGGAGTTCTACCGGGGCCTAACTAAATAGCAGATTATTTGGCGATAGACCATTGTTTGCCAAACAATTACGTTTATATTTGGATTCTACCTAAGGTTGTCGCAACTACTTATCAATCCTATTTGATCTATTGAAAACTCTTTACAATCGCGAGTATGAAAAAGTGCATCGGAATTCTCTTTACGCTGGCCGTTGTTGCTATGGCGGGTTGTTCGTCGAGCAGGTTGTTTGTGGAGCATGATTACAGCTACGAGGGCCACTTTAAAAATTACGAATCATTCAATTTTCTGGAATGTGAATTTGTCGATTCGACATTGCTTTGCTCCGACATTCAGGATGCTATCCGGCACCAGATGGAAGCGCGTGGCTACCGGGTTAGTAACCGCAGTCCGAACCTATTGATTTCCTACAATATTTTCCGGTCCGATCTGCGGTTCCGGGGGTATCAGCAGCCCGTTATCAAAGACTGGGTTGTTCGGGAAGACGACGACGCCACGTATAAACGCATTGACTATAACCTCGACGAAGGGACGCTGATGATTTCGCTCATCGACGCCGAATCGTATCAGGTAATCTGGAAAGGCTATGCATCCAAGATGATGCGTAATCAGAATTTTAAGAACAACTACTTCAAAGGCATTGTCCGGTCCATCTTCGACCAGTATCCGCTGATGGCAACGGCGAGGTAAGGGGAACAGGAAAAAAGGAGAAGGCAGGAAAGGAGAAAAGAAATGCGCCACGTGTTTCTTTTCTCCTTTCCTGCCTTCTCCTTTTCCTCACTTTGTTAACTCCTTAAATATTTTTTCCAGCGAATTTTTCTGCTGCCGCAATCCCACCAGCGTCAAATTCTGGTCGGCGGCAAGGCGGAAGATGGCTGCCCGCAAATCGGTGCCGGGTGCGGCAGTAATGCGATATTGACCTCGTTCCAATGGTTCGACGCGCTCAACACCGGGCACGGAGGCCAGTACGTCGGGGTTGGCTAATTCGCCTTCAAACTCGGCCACAACCACAAGACCCTCGCCAGCCGATGCACCACGTAGCTGGCTCAATGGCCCGTCGGCCACGATTTCCCCCCGATTGATAATCACGACGCGGTCGCAGATGGCTTCGACTTCCTGCATGATATGCGTGGAAAACAGTACAGTCTTGTCGCGGCCAACTTCCCGAATAACCTGCCTGATTTCGGCTAACTGGTTAGGGTCGAGACCGGTTGTCGGTTCGTCCAAGATCAGTACGGGTGGGTTGTGCAACAGTGCCTGCGCCAGTCCAACCCGCTGCCGGTAACCTTTCGAGAGTTGACCAATCCGTTTATGCTGCTCGCGGCCCAGTCCCACCCGTTCAATCATGTCCGTAATGCGTCGGTTGAGGTCAGAACCGCGCATACCGTGCAGTGAACCGGCAAAACGCAGGTATTCGTTTACGTATAAATCCAGATAAAGCGGGTTGTGTTCCGGTAGGTAACCCACGCTCCGGCGCACGTCCATTGGCCGGGTTTGCACGTCGAATCCGTTGACTTCTACAGTGCCTTCGGTAGGCGGGAGGTAACCCGTTGCAATCTTCATAGTAGTGGATTTGCCCGCACCATTGGGTCCGAGAAAACCAACAATTTCGCCTGGCTTCACCGTTAGCGAAATCTGGTTAACAGCCCGTTGCTGGTTATATTCTTTGGTGAGATTCTGAATCCGAATCGACATAATTTATTGGCAAAGTTGATAACGAAACGACGAAAAACAGGCAACCGACATAGAACGACAGAGACGCAATAAATTTGGTTGGACAGGATTACCGGATTAGGTATCGAAAACTGTCAATCCTGTAATCCTGTCGGAAAAGACCCGTTTCTTGTGCCCCTATCTGCAAGTAACGTACAAAAAATCGGAAAGAATTAAACTGTGGTGGCATTTCAAAAGCTACTTAGCCGTTGAAGGCAACGATTTAGGCGATTCCAAAGCGAAGGCCATTACCATCATTGGTTGGTATTTAGGTGTGTCGTTAAACGAGTTTGCCAGCAACCGCCTGGATTTCCAACCGTATGAGGTGTTTTCTGCAAAACGTCAACTCCTAACCGAAAAAGCAGCATGAGAACGACCCGTATTACAGCCGTTGAACCCAATTGGCCGCTGGTTGATATAACCCTGCGCGGCAACGTATTCAAACGCTACAAAGGCATACCCGAACGAATAGGCGTACACGATGCCATAAACTACCGCGCTAAACAGATGGGAACAATACTGCCTTTTTTACGCGAATACCCCACTTATTACAGGTCCGAAACAATGCGTTTTCACCTTCCTTATTTCCGCAATTGTCAGGAATTATGATAGCCGCTTTCTTAACGCTTGGAGTCGTTTTCATCGAAATAGCCGCTCGAATCATTGAGCGGCTGCGTAACCCGTAACGGTTCTTTTTCCGGGTTCGATTCCCAGATCGGGTTCAGCACGTAGGATATTCCGCCATCAGTTCTTGACGGGTCTGACCGGATAACGTAGCGTGTGCTTATGCTGGAGCAAGTGACCCGGCCCATTTGATAGCTTAAAGCCAATGGGCCGGGAACTAACCAAAAGAAAGATGAAAAATAATTCATTTGAACTTGCGCCAGACAAGCCGACGTACTAAAACCCGTCGTGATGCGAAGCATCGCAACAAAGCCCACTAACAGTCCCGTTCGCTATGAAACTAAAGCACACATTCAGGCAGCACCGGCTATTGCTCGAAAAGTACCTGAAAGCCTTAGAACTGAAAGAAAAGGCACATTATCAGCAACACATGCATCCCTACCCGCACACGCAAAGTATTTCGCTACTCAAGGAACAGGTTCAGATATTCCGCAACCTGGAATACATAGGAACCCCAACGGGCGAAGCACCCACCACTCAAGCCAATTTATTCGCATAATCATGAAAAAATTCATCGGTACAATTCTGCTCTCCGATTCGCGTGAGCCATTAACCGCAAACATCATTTACGCCAATGATTCGCACGACGCTATGAAGCGGTTAGAAGCCTATTCATTTAACCTGTACGATGGCGTTTATGACGACTGTGCATTCGACTTTGAGTTAGCGGAGTTAGACCAAAACGACAATCCAATACCCAATCAATTTGAGTTTACTGCCTACTAACAAGGCAAATTCACAACCTGCACAAAATCAGTGCGTTGGCTCTCTCTTGATAAATTTAGAAACATCTTTCAGGATTTCCGCCCGATTTCAAGCCCCAATGACTACCCTTTCACCCGATGTCAAAACCCGTTTAGCCCGACAAAACCGGTTTGGCTACACCGTTCGCAACAAACAGTTACTGAACAACCGGCTTCGTGACCAAATCGACGATTTTTTGAGTCTGCATGACATTGACTTGCCATCGACAAAAACCGACCATAACCGAATGAAAGCAAGCATCTACAATCATGCTGATTATGGTGATGCTCTGGAAAGTCGGTTTGAACAGTTGGTTAACCTACGCTATGCCGTTGGCGATACAAAGGGATACTATGCCCGATTTCAGCACGAAGGGGCCGAAAAATTACAACCGTTGGCATTTTGGTACTCCAAGCATCGGCTTGACAACGTTTGGAATTGGCGCAAATCGCAGATAGTCAGGAATCGGTACTACCGTTTTCTCGAATCAGCTACCGACGAAAGCGGGGTTAAACTCCTGGATTATTACAAGCCGGTTCACATGGTCTTAACCGTTCCGCACACAGCCGGGATATGGAACGGCAAACGCTTCTTTGCCAGGGAGTTAATAAAGGCCTTTACCGCTATGCGTAAAGAACCCGAATGGAAACAGTACGTCTACGCTGGAGAATATGGAATTGAGGTAAAACGCTCAAAATCACACGGGTTACACATTCACATGCACAGTTTCATCTTGCAGAATCCACACTACACCGTTGAGCACGTGCGGGATGTAATCGACCGGCTTTGGCGAAAGCAAACCGGCAACGAATCAACCTATAGCGGGATTCACTACGAAACGCTATACACCTGGCAGAAAGACGAACAGAACAACATCGTTTTAGACCGAACAGGCAATCCCGTAAAAGACTACATAAAACCGGGAAAATCTACCCTAAATCATTATCTATCAGGCGTTTTGGAATGCATAAAATACCACTTCAAACCCGATTGCATTCAGGCGCAAGACGGGGAATTTGATATTTTACTGATTGATGAGATACTTTCTAACACCAAAAACCTACGCATGTATAGCCGGTTCGGGGCATTTTACCGCCAATCGCTCTTGAATTTCAATGTGTTAGAGCAAGAGCCGGATGAACAGCCAACCGGATTTATGGAGGTAGCCGAAGAGTTCGACGCCTGGAAAGACGAATACGATAGTAATACCAGTGTTGACGGTATTGAAGAAAACATCATTAACCCATTCACGGGCAAACCCGCAACGCGCCGGGAATTTGATATAGCAATAGGCAAGCCTACCGACTTGCAGTACAGGCATAAAGATAGTGCCAATCCCTACGAAGGGTTTCTGTATAAGCAGGATAGCACCCTGTTCCGAATTGCCCCTAAACTAACGCTAAAGCAGACCATAAAGTACGACCTGAAAGGCATGTTGTCCCTTTCAGACTACAACCAACCGCGCTACACAACCGCAGAATTACTACTTCACAGAGCGAACCAGGCAACCAAATTATGAGCATTCACCCAACACGGGCAACGGGCGTTTTTCACGCCCTTGCATCGTTGGGTTGCACCAAGCCAATACATAAACCAATTCAATTCACAATTAACCACCAAACACAATGGAACGCATTACCATCATTGGGCACGTAGGGCAAGATGCCACCATCAAACAGGGAAACCACGAACCCTTCATTACCTTTTCCGTTGCCGTCAGTCAACGATGGAAAACTGCCGAAGGAGTACAGACCGAATCGACCCAGTGGTATAACTGCCTGTATCAACCGAAAACGTTGACCGTTGCCCAATACCTCAGGAAAGGAACAAAGGTTTTTGTGGAGGGTAGGCCAAAGGTTGGCACCTACAAAAATAAGGAAGGCGCAACCGCCGTTGACTTTGGCATTCAGGTTCGGGGCATTGAATTACTAAGCGCGAAAGAGTCGGAACCGGAAGAAAAAGAGCCGGTTTACTCGGCACCGGAACCCACCCAGGCAGCCGCCAAACCTAAGACTAAAGCAACAAAAGAAGTTGTGTCGGAATCGGCAAGCGATGATTTGCCATTCTAATTCAATAGTCCTGTGTAGTACGTTTTCGGACAACTTTACACAGGACTATTCACAGGACTTTGCAAATGACTGAATTGCAGACTTTTTTTATGACCTATTTTGCTGAACGATGTTTAGATTTGAGTGGAACTTTGGTAATCTCCAGAAATTAGAAAAGGTAAAAGCGAGCGGACGCGACTTTACACGGGATGAACTGGAAAGCATTTTCAATGATACAAACAAGATAATTGGAGAAACCACCACCGACCCCATTAGCGGGGAACAGCGATACATTTGTATTGGCTTGAGCAACCTAAGCCGGGTACTTAGTGTTATATTCGTGAGCCGGATTGATAGCGATGGAGAGCCAACAATCCGTATTTTTAACGGATGGAAAACAAAAGGGTCTAAACTCAAACTATACCATGAAACGGCCAATTAAAAACGATAAGAAACAGTGGATACTAAAACAAGTACCCATGTCAGCAAGCGAAATTAGGGAACTTGAAAAGGCTATGAAGCCCGTCGATGCGTCTATATTCATGGTTAAGCCCAAAACTACAGCCTGAATCAGCAATCACTGACATATCACACGAAGCAAAACCCGTTCCTAACCCGAACGGGTTTTTTTTGTGCTCAAAAATCAAGTACGCGCTCCCCGCAAAACGAGTACAGGCCAATAGTAGCCAAATGGTGCAATTATCAATTTTGTGGCCAATGGCAGACCTGAACAGAACATATAATGGCTACATAGAAAAGTTTGACGCCTGGATACCGTACGAGGTTTGTAACGGCTTGCGTATAAGCGGGGCTTGCATTGGTAGCTGGGAGACAAAAAACGCCGTTGATGACTTTCCCGAACAATACAAGGAGTATAAAGAATCTATAGAAAAATTCAATGCTGATTCATCGGGAACGGTAGCCGGGGTTAAGGTTGAATACACGACGGATAAGAACCGGATAGATTGGCTACTGGAGCGCATTAAGGCCGTTGATTTGCGGGCAAACTTCATTCAAGACCGCATTTCAGTCCTAAAAACCGGAATAGTAGCAAACGGAGGCAATGTAGCCGATAACGTTGCTGGAGATTTAATACTGTCGATAGGAGCAGCAGTCATTCCGGTAATCGGGCCTGCGGTAAAGAAAATATTAGATGGCGTAATTAAATCTGACAAGGCCGAAACGGTAGCCTACTTACAGGAAATATATGCCAAGTACGTACAAGACTTAACGGGGCTTTCGGAAATAAAAAAGCAACTAAAAGACGAATACGCCAAAGCAGGAAATACGCCAGGCCCAACAACTCCAGCACCAACGCCGGGGCCAACGCAGGAAGCTCCCAACCCAAACGCAAAATACTACTGGATAGGCGGGGCACTGGTGCTGATTCTGTTTTTATACTGGCAATCCCGCCGAAAAAAACGCTAATGAAAAAACGATTTATCATACTGGCAATAGTGGTTTTTGTGGCGTTGTGGATACTCTACAAGGTCAATACCGCCCAACGCCTTGACTACCAGATTGGCTTGCCCAAAGAAATAAGCGTGAAGAACGGGCAAGTGTCGTTTCTGTTGCCTATGCGCATCATTAACCCAAGCGGGGGAACTATTAACCTCAAAGGCGTTCAGGCAGACGTAAACACCGCAGGCAACTATTTAGGCCGCGCAACGGTAAGCGAGCCGGTAACCATTTTGCCGCGTTCCGAAACCGTCGTTAACGTTGCCGTAGCCGTGCAATACGCAGACCTGTTGGCCGCCAGTGGTGGCATTTGGTCAACGCTCAAAGGCGGCAAAATCGGGCTGGAAATTGACGGATTAATTTACGCGGAAGGATTGCAGATTCCGGTTAAAAACGGGTTCGATTTCCAACTCCCAAAATTGTAAAGAGCATGAATGACGAATATTCATTTTTTGATGAGTTAGACGCCGAAGACAACGCCATTGTTTTTGGTAATGCAGATGACAGCGGCTTTTATTTCAATGGTCTGTTTTTGGATTCAACCGACCCTGCCTTTTCCGTTTTTTCGCCCAAAATATCAGACCCTAAGTTAGCGTCTGACTTAGCCGCACAAAAGGCAAAAGCCACATCGACGGGCAATACAAAATTGCTCAATACGATTGACACCATTCTGAAGTACGGGGAAAAAGGCATTGCCATGCTGGTTGCTGCCGGGGTGCTTAGTGGTCCGAGTGTGGCAAAATCGGGCTATGATAACATTAGCCAGGATGCAGACGGAACGGTACGGATTGGGCAAAACAAAGTACCTGTTCAGACCGCACCCCTACCCGAAAAGAAACTGTTTAGCCTGGATTTTTCCAGCCCAACGGTCATCATCGTAACCTTCCTGGTCATTATGCTATTGGCCTATTTTCTGTTTTTTAACAAGAAGAAAAGCAAGAAATAAACAAGCAACAATCAAACAGTAAACAATAAACAACGAGGAATAATGGCAGACATTAAGATTAGTCAGATTGGTCAACAAACCGCAACATTGCCGTTTTATGACGTTGCCGTTAACGGCAAACGCTACATGATCGGTTGCGATGGTGGCAACGTAATGACGTTCAAGTCGCGCGGGTTTATGAAGAACCTGGACTTTGCGGACGAGTTGGCAAACAAATTCGTTGACGTTGCCGATGCAGACATTAAGGCCGCGTTAGGATTGGGCGTAAACCTTGAAACAACGCTTGACAGCCGTTTTCCGCCTAAACTGGCATTAGGGGATGGTTTTGTATTTGTTACGGGCTTTGACCGCACCACCGACTGGGCAGCGGGAAACCCCACAGCGGCAAACACCAAAACAAGCACAGCCGGAGTTGCCGGTTCGGGCGGTTCAGGCGGTTCGGCGGGCGGTTCAGGCAACCAAACGGTATTTACGGCACCGGATACAACCACAACGGTAGAAGCGTTCTTGTCCAAATATTGGTGGGCTGTTTTGCTGGTGGTGGTTGCGCTGCTTTGGAAACCAATCATTGCACCCGCGTTAGGGATTGCCCCAAAACGTCGCCGGTATAGCCGGTAGTACCAAATTGTGTCGCGTTAATCCGTTCGGCAGATAACAGCGCAGGGCGGATTAACCGGCACATTTCCAACATAAACAACTACATAAAGCAATGGCTACACGAGCACCCAAAAAACCAAAAAAATCGTCGTCTATTTCTACCTGGGAGAACTATGACGCCAAAAAAACGCAGTACGACAAAGACAAAAAGAAGAAAGACACGCTCATTAAAAAGCACAGTAAATAAACGGTTGGCCCTAGGGCGCGTGGACAATTAGGACAACACAAGACTGATTTGCAACTTTGCCGAATGCGACGCTACGAGATTACAGACCAACAATGGCACCGAATCGCCCTATTACTGCCTGGCAAAGCCAGTGATGTAGGCCGTACGGCAACGGATAACCGACTGTTTATCAATGCGGTGTTGTGGATAGCCCGTAGTGGGGCACCGTGGCGTGATTTGCCCGAACGCTTTGGCCCTTGGAACTCGGCTTATCGCCGGTTTCGACGATGGGCTAAGACGGGAGTATGGCAAAAAGTCTTCCAGCAGTTGCAAGAACCCGACTTAGACTGGCTGATGATCGACTCACCGGTTGTGCGGGCGCATCAACACGCAGCCGGTCAAAAAAAAGTGATCCTGCCAGCGAGTGCATAGGCCAGTCGGTAGGCGGTTGGAGCACCAAGATCCACGCTGCGGTAGATGCTTTGGGTAACCCTTTACGGATTATTTTGACGGTTGGGCAGCGGTCAGATATTACCCAGGCATAGGGCCTACTTGCTGCCTATGAGCCGGATGCGGTCTTAGCCGATCGTGGTTACGATGCGGATTCATTGATAAGTCTCCTTCAAAAGGCGGGCGTTGAGGTGGTTATTCCTTCAAAGAAGAACCGTCTGAACGAGCGAGCAATTGATGAGAATCTGTATAAGGATCGCCACAAAGTGGAGCGATTCTTCAATAAACTCAACCAGTACCGCCGAGTGGCAACCCGATATGAAAAGACGGCTACCAGCTTTGCGGGGTTCATTTATTTAGCCTCGGTCATGATTTTACTACATTAATTGTCCACGCGCCCTAAAATAAAGGGCCGGGGCTTTTTGTATGCGTTCGTTGGCAAGGGCAATGCGTAGAACGTGCTTCAGATAACCAATGGCGAGTTTTACCGAAACGGCCTTTATGCTTTTTTTGTGGGTTCGGGTTCGCAGGTACTTTTCGTATTTAGTTAGCCACAGCGCGTTTATATGTTCGGGGTTCGGTACAGATTTGCAGTATTGACTATAATCGGTAAAGCGAGTGCGGTTTGTTTGGTAGGCGGTAAAGGTTTCCTCAGTTAAGGGTTCACCTTTTTTGCCCGTGCCGTATAAACGCTGGTGTTTTTCGTGCTCATCCATAAGTATAAAAATGGACGGGGCTTGCTCCAGTTTGTTCAGCCATTCAGCCCGCACCGATTGGGCCGTAATGTCTTTTTTTTGCGCCTGCAACTGCTGTTTTATCAGTAGCAACTCATTGGTAATGCTGGTTAATTCGTCGTTCAGAATGGCGTATACTTTACCCGTTATTTGTTGTCGTTTCGCGTCCCAATTGTCCTTATCAATCTGAATGCCCGTGCTAAAGGGCTGGGAGCGTTCTTTGTTGATAGTCAGGGTAGCGTAGATGGTGCCTTTTAGATTTGCCGTTGTTTGAGTTTTCCGAAACCAATAGCGGGTTTTCATTTTCGTGTACATTGTCACACAGGTTAAAGTGAGCCTGTGTGACCGATTAGATATTTTTAGTAGTATAAATAGTAAGCAAAAACAAAAACTGCCTTGCTATAAGGCAGTTAAATGAACATGAGCAGATGAGTTAGGCTTGCTTATAAGGCAGTAGGCCATTTGAGGGCCTTTGGGCGAACCGGAAAGAATTTCTATTTTTATCGGTTTAACCCCAATAGACACCGTTTTCTTTAACCCGCCTATGTCCCTTTTTCGCAAAAAGACCGTAACTCAAATCTTAAGTGATGCTGCCGAAGGTGAGTCAAGTAAATTAGTGAAGACGCTCGGTGTCCGCGATCTGACTTCGTTCGGTATTGCCGCGATTATCGGAGCCGGTATTTTCAGCACCATCGGTTTAGCCAGTTACAACGGCGGTCCGGCGGTGTCGCTGCTGTTCGTCTTTACGGCCATTGCCTGCGTGTTTACGGCACTCAGCTACGCACAATTTGCCAGTACGGTGCCCGTCAGCGGAAGTGCTTACACCTACGCGTATGTGGCGTTCGGGGAGATATTTGCGTGGGTCATTGGCTGGGCTCTCATCCTCGAATATGCCGTTAGTAACATGGTTGTGGCGATTTCGTGGTCGGAGTATTTTACGTCCATGCTTAGCGGATTTGGCATTACGTTCCCCAAATACTTAGCCACCGACTACGGCTCGGCATCCCGCGCGTTTACGCTTGTCGAACAGACAAAACTGGCCGGTACATCGCTCGATACGCTTCCCGAAAACACACGTTTGCTGGCTGATGCCTACGCCAATGCGCCTGTAATTGGCAATCTACACCTGATTGCCAACCTGCCCGCCGGAGCAATTACCGTGCTTATCACGGCGTTGGTGTACATTGGTATCAAGGAATCGCGCACGGCGAGTAACATTCTGGTGGTACTCAAATTAGCCGTTATCGCCTTAGTCATTGGGGTCGGTGCTTTTTATGTGAAACCGGCCAACTGGTCGCCGTTTGCACCGAATGGCATGTCGGGCGTATTGAGTGGCGTGGCGTCGGTGTTTTTCGCGTTCATTGGATTCGATTCCATTTCAACCACTGCCGAAGAGTGCAAAAACCCCCAGCGCGATCTACCCCGCGCTATGCTGTATTGCCTGGCGATTTGCACGGTACTCTATGTGTTAATCACACTTGTATTGACAGGCATGGTCAATTACAAGGAGTTAGGTGTTAGCGACCCACTGGCGTATGTGTTTCAGAAAGTAAACCTCGATTTTGTGGCCGGCGTAATTTCGGTGAGTGCGGTTGTAGCGATTACGAGTGCGCTGCTGGTTTATCAACTCGGACAACCGCGTATCTGGATGACCATGAGCCGTGACGGTCTGCTCTGGAAACGGTTTTCAAAAATTCACCCCAAATACAAAACGCCGTCGTTTGCTACCATCGTTACGGGTTTTCTGGTCGCCATTCCATCGCTGTTTATGGACCTTAAATTCTTTGTGGACCTCACCAGTGTCGGTACGTTCTTCGCGTTTATCCTCGTTTGTGGCGGTATATTATTCTTAGATGCCAAAGGCCTGACGGCCCAATCGAAGTTTAAAGTGCCGTACATCAACGGTAAATACATTATCGGGGTGGCACTACTGGCCGTGCTGGGCTACGCACTGACGACCGGGCATCTGGTGCAAGCCCTGGAAAGCAAGCCGTTGCTAATCGTTTTCTGGGGTGTTTGGATTGGGTTGGCCGTGCAGGGTTTCCGGTATAATTTTTCATTGTTGCCCGTTATTGGCGTATTGACGAACCTGTATTTAATGACCGAATTAGGGGCAAGCAACTGGCAGATTTTCGGCATCTGGCTGGTCATTGGTTTGGTTATCTACTTTTCATACGGGTTCAGAAACAGTAAGTTGCGGAAAGCGGAGAACGCTATGGGGTCGTAAATTTGTTAGTGTTAAAAACAAGTATATTATGAAAATCACCATAGAAGTAGATGATCAACATAAGCTGAAAACGCTTATGGAATGGCTTCGGGACAACAAATTTCTTGACGAAATTACCGTAGAGTCAAAGAAGCCAGATTATATGCCAACCATCACAAAAGGGGATAAACGTATTGATCCCAGAGCGTTGGAAGGAATTTGGAAAGAAAATCCACGCACGCTGGAAGAGATCCGAAGGGATGCATGGGGAGATAGACTATGATTCTTTGTGATACCAATATCCTGATTCATTATTTCAACCTCGACCTACCAACTATTCATTCTTTTGACTTAATCGGGCGTGAAAATGTGGTGCTCCCGGCTATTGTAGTAATGGAATTATATCGCGGAATGAGAAATAAAGAAGAGTTAAAGAACATGCGTTTGAAACTTTCCTTCTATGATGAACTGCAGATAGATGAACGTATATCGCTAAAGGCTATCGAATTGATGGCCCAATTCAAACTTAGTCATGATTTACGAATTCCTGATGCACTTATTGGAGCGACGGCTATCATAACAGGCATTCCATTGTTTACGTACAACACGAAGGATTTTGCCTTTATGCCAAGTATTGTTTTATATGCGCCTTAATTTTTCAATGATTTTTAGTTCCACAAGAATCTATAGGGTTGTTAAATCGGTAAATAGTCGATCAGGCTATATGATTCTGTTCGAGTAGAAAACGAAACTGACCTAAAGCAGTTTACCTCCCAAAAAACATAATGTGTTGTTGCGGTAGTCGGTCGTCGTTTTTCAGTAGTTTTAGCCCGGCTGCTTTCATCTCTTTTGTTGCCTGGGCTACGCTTAATTTGTGAAGTTCTTTAATTTGTACGTTCGGGTCTTCGGCGCGGTATTCGACCAGCACAATGCGTCCGCCCGATTTCAGGGCCGATACAATATGACCGATCATTTCGCGGGGATACGAAAACTCGTGATACGCATCAATCAAAATAGCCAGATCGACGCTGTTAGCCGCTAATTTCGGGTCCGATTCGGTACCCAGAACGGGCTGTACGTTCGCTATTTTCCGTTTTGCTTTGCCTTCGTTCAGGTACTGAATCATTTCGGGCTGAATATCAACCGCCAACACCTTGCCCTGCGGTAATTTAGGGGCCATCAGAAAAGTGAAAAAGCCTGTTCCGGCCCCAATGTCGGCCACTACGTCGGTTGGTTTTAGGTTAAGAGCTTGTAGTAATAAATCGGTGCGTTCTTCTCGTTCGCGTTCCGGGCGTTCGAGCCACGACGCGCCGAGATGGCCCATTACCTGCGCAATCTCGCGACCCTGATATACTTTGCCGATACCGTCGCGGCTGGCATTCATGATTTGATAAACCGCTGTCGAATCTGGTGGCGATGACGTGGAAGATTGTTGTTGCGATGCTCCCCGGCAGGAAATGAAAAGGAGCGCGAAAAGAAGAAGCGAACTACGGAGCATGGCCAACGGGTTTTGTATAGTAGCTAAACCATCGTACCTTAAAACAGTTGTTCAAAAAACCAATTATATCCCGTTCATGAATCTCATCCTACATTTACTACTCGATGCAGCCGTAATTTTCGGCTTAGCGTATTTCATGCCTCAGGTCGATGTTAAAAACTTCGGAACGTGCATTCTGATTGCCGTGCTGCTTGGGTTGCTTAACTTTTTTCTGGGTTGGGTTATTCGTTTCCCCCTCAATTTAGTCACGTTTTTTCTGCTGACCGGTATCGTCCGCATAGTTGTAACAGCCGTGCTACTGAAACTGATTGATAAGTTCTTAGATAGTTTTACCATCGTTGGTTTCTGGCCCGCACTCGTCATTGCAGTAGCGGTCGCCGTAGCCGGAACGCTCATCGACCGTTCATCGCCAACGCCCCAAATGGTTGAGTCAGGTTATGTAGTCTTGATGAAATTGGGCCTGACATTTGCCTGATAGCGGGACACTATACACAAAAAACCGGGCCAGTGATGGCCCGGTTTTTTTGTATCAAAATCTACGTAAGCTTAGCTGCTTCGCCGACCGCCCATCAGAATGCTGGCGTAATAGAGCAACGTTGCCAATGAACCGAGTGCCGCAACGACATACGTCATAGCTGCCCACCAGAGTGCGTCTTTGGCAAACGCATATTCGCGCTGATTCACCACACCCCGGTCCTGAATCCAGGCTAATGCCCGACGGCTGGCGTCGAACTCAACGGGTAGGGTCACAAACGCAAACAAGGTTGTCAGCGCAAACAGGCCGACGCCAATAGCAAGCGGAATGGGCGTGGTTTGCAACAGCAAAAAGCCACCCAGTAGCACCCACTGCAAATAGCGGGATGAAACCGTCAGTACGGGCACCATGGCCGAACGAAGTTTCAGGGGCGCATATGCAACTTTGTGCTGCACCGCGTGGCCGCATTCATGCGCTGCTACAGCCGCAGCCGATACGCTTTTGCCGTAATACACATCGGCACTGAGATTTACCGTTTTTTCCTGTGGGTTATAGTTGTCGGTGAGCATACCCTCTACCGAGACCACACGGACATCATAAATGCCATTTTCGTTCAGCATTTTCTGAGCGATTTCAGCACCACTCAGGCCATTGCTTAAGCCAATTTGAGAATACTCATTAAACTTGCTTCGTAACCGCCAGCTTACAAAAGCACTGGCACCGAAGATGATAATCATTATGATCCAGATCATTGTCGATTAGGTTTGTGGTTTGATTAGGACCAATAAGGTATTGATCCGTCATCAGTAAAACAATTGTTCAGCCAAAAAAGTATCCCGCCGACCGCACCGTTTATCAAGCCAGCGGGCCATTTAAACGCCTAACCTATGTGATTGGAGATTTGTCAACTGACAGCAGCAAATCCGACATCCGCAATCTCCAATCCGAAATTGAATTAGTAGCTCTGTTTGATTCGTTCGATGAGTTTGGTTGTCGAATAACCCGGAACCAGCGCAATCGTTTCGACGCGCCCGCCCCGCCCAAGCACAAAATCGGCTCCCACAATCGTAGCAACGCTGTAATCGTCACCTTTCACGAGCACGTCGGGCTGTACCGCTTCAATCAGTTCGAGCGGAGTCGGTTCGCCGAAGAGGACAACAGCATCCACAAATTCAAGCGCGGCCATGAGCCGGGCACGGGCGTATTCGTTCACCACCGGGCGTAACGGCCCTTTTATGCAACTCACCGACGCGTCCGTGTTCAGGCCCAGAATCAGGCGGTGACCGAGATTATGCGCTTTTTCAAGATAATCAATATGGCCCAGGTGAACGATGTCGAAGCAGCCATTCGTGAAAACGATTTGCTGCCCATCGGCCCGCCACTGGTCGGCTTGCCGGATGGCCTGGTCGCGGGTAAGAATTTTGGATTCGGTCATACCGGTTAACGCTCCAGTTTAATGGCTTTCGGGTCGTCGAGCACGTCGGGCAGGTCAGTTGCTTTGTTACGACGGAATAACACAACCAACAGCGACAGGATGCCCAGAATGATAATCATTAGGGTCGAAACGCCGTGAATGAACGTTGCCAATACCTGCCCATCCTGACTTGTAAGGCCGTAAAGCAACGCAACCTGACCCACCAGCAGGTGAAACGAACCGATGCCGCCCGGTGTTGGAGCCGCCATGCCCAACGACCCAACGACCAGTATTGTCAGTCCGGCCAGCGGGCCGAGATTAGCCGTTGCGGGCATAGCCATAAACAGGGTGTACGACATCAGGTAATACATGGTCCATATGAGCAACGTATAAAACACAAATGCCCCCGGTCGGCGAATTTTTCGAACGCTCAGTAACCCTTCCAGCAACCCTTTTGCGAACCCACTCACTTTTTGATACAGCGGGTGTCGGCCCAGAGCTTCGCGGTAGCGAGTAAATAAAAACCAGCCCAGCAACGCCAGTCCCAGCAGCCCCGCCACCGCCATCAGCAGTAAGCCCGAACCCGACGAACCTTTTGGCAGTTTCCCGCCCAGAAACTCCATGAAAAACTGGCTGAGTCGGTCGAATTCAAGAATAAACGTAGCACCAAGAAGCAGTACCAGCATGAGCAAATCGAACAATCGTTCGGCCACGACCGTACCAAAACTTACGTTGACCGGTACACTTGACAGCCGATAAAGTGTGCCGCACCGGGCCACTTCACCCGCGCGAGGGAGGGCCAGATTGGCTAAATAACCCGTCAGTACGCTTACGGTCGTGTCGAGTGCGTTTGTGCGTTGTGGCACAACGGGTTCCAGCAAAATGCGCCACCGTTCGGCCCGGCTCCAGTGTGCAACTATGGTCAGAAGGGCAGACAGAAGCACCCAGCGAAAATCGGCAGCTTTGATTTTTTGCCACAAATCGGCGGCATCGAGGTGGCTTTGTTGAAACGTAAACCACAGCAAACCCCCGGCCAAAGCCAGCGAGATGAGGTATTTAAGGACGTTTTTAAGATTCATATACAGGTAACGCGGCTGGAAAGCCGCACTGAGGTAGCGGTACAAGCGGCTTTCCAACCGCGTTACATAAAGAACTCCGCCACAAAGTAACGGAGTTTCGGGGAAACGGACAGAAACGATTGCTAAATGGGCTATACCTTTACCAAGCGATTATTATCGTCCGGGAAAACGACGGTTGGCTTATGAGCTTTGGCTTCGTCGGTCGTCATCATGGCGTACGAAATAATAATGACAATATCGCCAACCTGCGCCCGGCGGGCAGCGGCTCCGTTCAGGCAGATAATACCCGAACCGCGCTCACCCTTAATAACATACGTAATGAGCCGTTCGCCGTTGTTGTTGTTCACAATGTGTACCTGCTCATTTTCGAGAAGACCGGCGGCATCCATGAGGTCTTCATCAATGGTTATACTTCCGACGTAATTGAGTTCAGCCTGCGTGACTTTGACGCGGTGCAGTTTCGACTTTAAAACGGTAATGAACATGATTGCTGGATAATACCCTGTGGGCGCGGCAAAGGTAGCGCAATTGCCTGCCGTTGCCAACGACACTCTGAAAACAGCGGGCCGTAGGGTGTTGGTTCCGGGGAGATAGGGTGGTCGAGGATGGTGGTTGATGTAGCGTGGTCCTTTAGGCCGCGTAGCCGCAGGCTAACAATTTTCAGCTACATAGTTAGCCTGCGGCTACACGGCCTAAAGGACCACGCTACATCAAAGCCTGACAACCCCTGTCCCAATTAATAAACGGCCATTTCGGGTTCGATTTCACGCGCCCAGGCATTAATGCCGCCGTCGAGGTTGTAGAGGTTGCTCATGCCTTCCTGTGTATAAAGGTACTGAGCCACATTGGCCGAACGGATACCATGATGACAATACACGATAACGGGTCGGTCAGTTGGGATACGCTTGCGGTTATTTGAAATCATGCCAACCGGAATCAGTACGGCTCCGTCTAAGTGACAAAGCTCATACTCAGGCCGTTCGCGAACGTCGAGCAGGAAGATAGGCTCGCCGGACGTGAGCCGGTCGGCCAACTCCTGAACCGATATTTTCTGCGGTCCCGATGCGCCGGGTGCCAGTCGCGTCCCCGACGAGGTTAACCCCTGACGGGCCATCTGTTCGGCGTCGGGCCGACGTTTGGTTTTAATTTTCTGCTGGCTCATGTTCAGTAAATCAATCATGAGTAAATGCTCATTGAGCGACTGACCGATTCCCGTAATGAGTTTGATGACTTCACTGGCCTGATAGGTACCGATCACACCCGGCAAAACGCCCAGTACGCCCGTGTCGTTGCAGTTTGGAATCTCGATTTCGTTCGGATATTCGGGAAACAGGCATCGGTAGGTTGGTCCGCGCCGGGTTGATCCCGTCGGGTCTTCGCCGAGGTCCGCGTTTAGCACGGCCACCTGCCCTTCAAACCGGTGAATGGCCCCATAGACAAACGGCTTGCCCAGCGTAACACAAACATCATTGACCAAATACCGAACGGTGAAATTGTCGGTACAATCCACCACAATATCGTAAGCGTCAATGATGGTGCGGGCATTGCTGATGTCTAAGGCCATCGTATAGGCATCGAATGTCAGGTCGGGGTTGAGCCGGTTGAGGTGACTAACCGCCATTTTGGCTTTGGGTTTCCCGACCTCGTCGGTCGTGTAAAGCACCTGCCGCTGTAAGTTGCTCAGGTCCACTACATCCGGGTCGATAACACCAATTGTTCCTACGCCAGCCGCCGTCAGATAGAGCAGCACCGGGCAGCCAAGTCCGCCCGCACCAACGACCAGTACACGGGCGTTTTTGAGCCGTAACTGGCCTTTCGTGCCTATTTCGGGCAAGTTTAGGTGTTTCTGATAGCGTTGTTTTTCGGCGGGTAATAACGTTGTGGCTTCCATCATAGCGGGCAGTAGGCAACCCAAAGCAGCGTTGCATTAATCCAACAGATTTGTCGTGCCTAAAATTGCACTGGAGCGGGCACAGGTGTAAATATTTTATAAACGGTGGGGGTACACTTTTTTTTAGTACTATTGTCCCAACAAAACCCTACTATTTCTCAACTATGAACACGCTGTGTTTCCCCGCCAAAACTGGCCTGACACTTGGGCTGCTGGCCCTTGCCCTGACGCTCAACGACAATCCCGTTCAGGCTTCATTAACCCCAACTGACCCACGCGCACCGCACGAGACACTCCTTAAAAAAGGCAAATGGGAACCCCTTTTCGATGGTAAAACCCTGACGGGCTGGCATATTTATCTGAAATCGGGACAGCCCGTACCGGATAAATGGACGATTGATGATGGCGCGATTCACCTGGCATCCGGTGGTGCCGGAGACCTCGTAACGGATAAAGAATACACCAATTTTGAACTGGAAATTGAGTGGAAAATTGCCGAAGGGGGCAACAGCGGAATCATTTATCACGTCCACGAAGACCCTCAATACAAAGCGACGTACAATACCGGCCCCGAGATGCAGGTGCTTGATAATGAACGGCATCCCGATGCGAAACAGGGGCGCGACGGCAACCGTACAGCCGGTGCGCTTTATGATATTCAGAAGCCCATTACGCCCAATGCGGCCAAACCCGCCGGTGAGTGGAATAAAGCTCGTTTAGTGATTAATAACGGCAAAGGCGAGCAATATTTGAACGGCAAAAAGATTGCCGAGTACCCAACCAGCGGCCCGGAGTGGGATAAAATGATTTCGGAGAGTAAATTCAAAGGGTGGGAAGGCTTTGGTAAATACGCCACCGGCCACATTGCCCTGCAAGACCACGGCAACAAGGTTTGGTATCGTAACATTCGGATTCGCGAATTGTAAACTAAAGAGTGAAAGAGTGAATGAGCGAAAGAGTGAAAACTACTGCGCCAACAAATCGCTCTTTCGCTCATTCACTCTTTCACTCATTATGATACGCCGAACGGCTCTCAAAACCTTAACCGGCACCGCCCTGACGCTGCCCGCCCTGACCAATTCTTTTGCCAGTTCTATGACTCAATTTGACCAAACGGCTCCCTTATTAAAGGGACGTATCAACCATTCGGTTTGTAAATGGTGTTACGGTAAAATTCCGCTCGAAGACTTTTGTAAGTCGGTTAAAGAAATGGGAATTACAGGCATTGATCTGCTTGGTCCGAACGAATGGCCGGTCCTGAAAAAATATGGCCTTACCTGCTCGATGCCGCAGGGCGCGGGAAAAGGTATTCCCGACGGTTTCAACGACCCAAAATTTCATGATGAATTAGTGGCCAGTTACGAAGCTATTTTCCCGAAACTGAAAGAAGCCGGATTTACTAAGGTTATCTGTTTTTCGGGTAATCGCCGGGGTATGAGCGATGAGGAAGGAATGAATAATTGCGCTACTGCCCTGAAACGTCTGATGCCCAGTGCCGAAAAGCATGGCGTTACCATGATTATGGAGTTGCTCAACAGTAAGGTCGATCACAAAGATTATATGTGTGATCACTCAGCCTGGGGCGTGGAACTTTGCAAGAAAGTGGGTTCCGAGAATTTCAAATTGCTGTACGACATTTACCACATGCAAATCATGGAGGGCGATATTATCCGTACCATCCGAGGCAATCACCAATATTTTGGACACTATCATACCGGAGGTAACCCAGGTCGGAATGAAATCGACGAAACACAGGAGCTTTACTATCCGGCCATCATGAGGGCCATTGTCGATACGGGCTATAAAGGCTTTGTGGCCCAGGAGTTTATACCCAAACGCGACCCGCTCACGAGCCTCAAAGAAGCCGTGTTGCTGTGTGACGTATAGAGGGGGAGGAGTGAAAGTGAGAGAGGGATGAAAGGGAAGACAGCCGTAGTCTCTTTCATCCCTCTCTTTTATTTCTTTTGCCTTCTTTTCGTAAAGAGGAAGTTGTTTGGGATTTATTAAATCAGCGTGTTTTTGTCATCCCGACGCAGGAGGGATCTCAACACTGCCTTATTATTGAGATCCCTCCTGCGTCGGGATGACAAAAATAGTCTCGGATAAAGCTAACCAAAGTGACAAAATAAAAATTCTGAATAGGTTCGAGCCAACTAAATGTAGTACGATCAAACCAAGTCGTCTAATACTGCGTAATTTTGCCGGACATAACCGGCCTCTATACCCTTGCAACGACTGCTCAATTTCCTGACCTTACCACGCCTGCTGAAATTATACGTATTCCTTTTTTGCTTAGTAGCCGTTCACCAGTACCTGTTGCTGCATCAGTATAATAACTACCTGATGTTTGCGCGGCCGTTTCATAATCTGCTGCTGAACGAAAGCATTTACGGTCTCCACCCGAACCTCTACGAAGACAATTATAAATACAGCCCGACTTTTGCCTGGCTGATGGGTCCATTCTATTATATGCCCGACTGGCTGGGTACAATTTTGTGGAATCTGCTGAACACGGTGGTGTTGCTGGCGGGTGTCTGGCTGTACCTGTCGGATGAGAAAGACCCGGCTGTCCAACGGCGTGCCGCCCTGCTGATTATCCTGCTGGAAGCCCTCATTACAGCCCAGAATCTGCAAAGCAATAACCTCATTGTGGGGGCCATGCTGCTCGGTCTGTATTACCTCCGCAACGAACGGGTTTGGCAAGCCGCCTTTTTCTTTGTGCTGTGCGGGTTTATTAAATTCTACGGAATGGCGGCTGCGGGCTTCTTTCTGTTCTATCCCAAAAAACCTCAATTTATTTTGGCCATGGTTGTCTGGACCGTGCTGTTTGCGTTTGCTCCGCTCACCATGATTCCGCTCGATAATCTGCTGGCGGAATACCGCGAGTGGTTTAGCGTCATCGTTGTTAGCAAACTGGGTTTGCAGGTGTCGGTGATGGGGATTGCGCAGGCGTTTTTTGGAATGCCCAAAACCGATGAAAATTACCGCATCATCGAAGCCATTGGCGCAACGCTGTTTTTGCTGCCGTTTCTGCGTTTCGGACTGTGGAAAGACCGCTTGTTTCAACGGCGCATGATTGCTTACTTTTTCCTGTTCATCATTGTTTTCAACAAAATGGCCGAGTCGCCTACGTATGTGATGGCCGTAACGGGCGTAGCCCTGTGGTGGGTAACGCTGTCGGAACCGACCCGCTTAGACCGGGTTCTGTTGGCGTTGGTGATCGTATTTACCTCGCTGTCGCCCACCGATATTTTTCCGCAAGTAGTGCAGAAACAGATTTTCCAGCCGTATAACGTCAAAGCGTTAGCCTGTTTGCTGGTCTGGGCACGCATTCAATACCAGTTATGGACACAGACGAAAGCCACTGACCGCCAGCTACAACCAGTTTCCTGACTATTTTTTATAGCTGTGCTTCGCTCACCTTCAAAACTTTATAATTTCTATATTCACCAAGCCGCCAGCCAAGAACGCTGTCTAACCAGTAAGCAATGCGCTTTTTCAACGTCATATTGCCACTTATTTTCGTGGGGTCAAATTCATAATTACCATTTTTAACCCACTCTTCCATTACGGCTGGATGCGTGCCGGTAAAGGGGTCTATTTTTTCAATAACATAATAATTCGTCTCCGCTCGCTCGCCATATACTTTATCTAACTCTGAATCATTAAGCCAGAACTGAGCGAAAAATTTTGATTTTTCATTCATCTCTTTTGGGGGACGTACATAGCTGTAATGATAAACGGGCACACCAATGTCTACGACCCATAATTTATCGCCTTTGTAGCCTTGCTCCCGTGCAAGTTGAGTGGGATACCGCCGGAAACCCTGCGAGTCGCGGTACGAAAAAGCATTCAGTCCATTTCTAAAAATCCTGATTTCTTTTTTGTGTTGGTAACGAGTACCATTCAGATAATTATAGCTGCCATAAAAATTTAAAAAATCGAAAAGTAACCCTTCAACCCGTGGGTTCGTATCGACCCGCTGCAAGGCACGTTGAATAGTAGGCAAGTCTTTTTCATGGATAATCTCGTCGGCCTGAATATGAAACAGCCAATCGCCGGTACACGCGTCGAGTGCTATGTTTGCCTGTTGAGCAAATATTTTTCCCCCTTCCCGCATCTGTTCGTCCCAGATGGTGTCGATGATCCTGATTTTTGGGCTGTTCAGGGCTTCTATAGCTTCGCGGGTTCCGTCGTTTGAATCGCCAACGGCAATTACGAATTCGTCACAAATGGGCAATATGGATTGTATAGACTCTAAAAATGGATATTGGTATTTGAATCCATTTCGGATGTAAGAAAATCCGCTAACTGTCATATAAAACGGGGTAGGGGTATATAAGCGGGCAAAGATAAAGCCATTTCCCCGTCCTTCACCCGCTCAGGCCATTTCTGCCGCAAGTAGTGCGCTCAAAGTCGCAGAATTTTCCGGCTGACCGGTTGCCCATTGGCATTGAATTGCAGAAAATAAGTGCCCGGCCCGGCAGACAGTGACCGTATTGGCAGCATTTGCTGGTGCTCACCTGCCGGTTGATCGGGCCATGAATACGTTCGTATTGTGCGCCCGTTCTCATCCGTGATTGTTGCCTGTACCGTACTGCGCTGTCGAAGCCGATACGTTAGTGTAACATCTGCCGGAGAGGGATTGGGGCTGATTGTCAGGTTAAATTCGTCGATGGGTTCGGTGGCCAGCACTTCGGAGCCAAACGGCAAAATGGCGGTATCCATCCAGTCTAACCGTTGCCGCACCCAGTTTTTCAGGTAGTCAACTTCCTGCTCGTACGTTTGCCCGACGTAGCCATTCGGCCAGACATACACGCCGATAACCGGCCACCGCTGGAAATTTCGTGTGCGGGCTTCGGTTAGCACTGTCGCCACCGAGTCGACATAAGCGGCAATGCGGTCGGTCTTTAGTACGCCTTTTCGCAGATTTTGGTACTTGATGCGCACGTTATTGGCGAAACGCCGGTCGGTCAGTAACCGGTCCCACCAGAACGGCATCTGGTAGGTGTCGGTGGGGCAGGTGCGGGTAAAATCATACGCCCATCCCTGGTAGGCATTGCCATTGCAATAGTTCGCGTTGCCATACGTCAGGTTATAATCCCAGATTGGCCCCATCGTAAGTTTACCCCCCTTGCTGTCGCGGTCTTTATAAAAATAACTGCTGAGCCGGTAGCCGTCCACATTTTTGCAGACCTCGGTCAATAGCAGGTAATCGACAAACGAGTCGTCGTTAATGTATTTCCGATAGCCCGCCGTTGAATCCTGGTACTGCGCTCCTTTCAGCGTATTTTCAAAGTCGGTTATGTACTGTTTGGCATACTGAAACTGCTCTTCGGCCAGGTCTTCGGGTTTAGGGCGGTCAATCTGAACCAGAATCGACTGTCCGTTTACACTTCGATAAGGCGAATTCCAGGAGCGCGACGTTGATCCTTCTGTCTTGTCGATTTTAAAAATATAACCGCCCGTCAGCGCATCGCCCGACACATCCGTTTTCTTGATGCTGGTGATATTGACCCGGTTCTTGTCGCGTTTGATTTTCTCGAACAGAATATAAATACCGTCGTAATTTCCGTTCAGCATAACTTCGCAATATCGGTAGCGGGGCGTGTAGTAGTTAGTGAGCTGTCGGTTCAGGTCATACGTGAGCGTTTCCCGAATCAGCGTTTTGTCGTTGTACGTCGCGTTAAGCACCCAGTCGGATTCGGCGGGCATTCCCAGCAGCGACGCATTGACCGAATTAACGCCCGATGTGTCGCGCAACTCGATACCGTACGGTTTCTTCGGAAACAGTTGTTGAGAGGTGGCTCCCCGCTTTTCGATGCCCATTTTACTCACGAACGCGGGCTTGTCGGTCAGGTTGTTACGTTTACCCGTACCGTTATCAATAATTCGCAACTCGGCAATAATCTTGGGTTCATCGAGAATCGTTTGCCCGTTCGTATTGATAAGAAGAATGGGCAGATTCGATGACGTAAACGTTTGGGCAGAAGATGAAAAACAGGCAAGGCCAGCGAATAACACCAGATAAATTGTTTTCATGAAAGCCGGGGTAGCGTAGATGATTATATGGATAAAGCTACCGTTAATTTACGGAGATATGGTGTCTGTGGTATTGAGCGGGTCCTCTTTAATGCAGTTTATGTTATGTTTCGGGTTTTTTGTATTATTTATGTAGCAGTTCATATAATTCAATCAATTATGCCTTGATTGTCAGGTGTTTATAATGACGAAAAAACAGTAGAAAACTATATACCATATAATTTAGCTAATAATGTTGCTTAATAAGTAAATCATGAACAGTCTTTTTTTTGCATTTTATTAAGCTAAGTCTTGGTTACATCAGCATATATAGCCACATTTGTGTCTATAGTCTATGTTCAGTAGATATGAGACAAGCTGAATCAATTTTCATTTTACCATCCTCTTAACATAAAATTACCAATTATGAAAGTCGTTAAGCGCAGAAACCGCCAGATGACCATGGAACGTATTTTACGAGCTATGGGCGAAGTAATGGCCGAACGCGGCACCGAAAAGGCCGGCATCAATGCCGTTGCAGACCGCGCTGGTGTAAACAAAGTGCTGATTTATCGTTATTTCGGCGGCTGGAATGGTTTGTTGGAAGCCTATGTGCATCGTGGATTTTTCCTGTCGATGTTCAACGAGAAATTCCTGGATTCTGTGCCGGACAATCTGGCACCCGAAGCCCGCAGCAAGGCCTGGTCTGAGTACACGATTCAGTTCATGCGCGAATTTCGGACCCGCAAATCGTCGCAGGAACTGATTCGGTGGGAAATGTCGAACGGCGAAACGGAACTGGCTCGGCGGCTTGCCGATTTTCGGGATCAGTCGTACAAGACGATGGTGACCAAACTGGCTCCGTATTCCGATTTCGATCCACTGGCCATCACCAGCCTGATGGTTGCCGCCGTGACTAATATCGTCCTGAATAGCACCCAGCGCGATCACATTGGCGACATTGATCTTACCTCAGAAGCGGGTTGGGAACGACTGGAAACGGCCATCCGCCGAATTTATTCCAGCCTCAATATTGCGCTCGAACGCGAACAGGCTAAAACGAAATAGGTTTGTGGTTTGACGTTTGTAGTTTGTAGTTTGATGACGTAAAACTGTTGATGCGTCACCCAACTACGAACTACAAACTACAAACCTATCTATTCATCAACTCTTCAATTTCGTCGGCTTCGAGCGGGATGTTCGCCATTAAATCCACGTTGCCCGATTCGGTAATCAGCACGTTGTTCTCAAGCCGAATACCGAGTTTTTCGCTGCGGATGTAAATGCCCGGCTCGACGGTAAAGACCATACCCGGTTCCATTTTTCGGTATTTGTTTCCCACATCATGTACGTCGAGGCCCAGAAAGTGCGACGTGCCGTGCATGAAATACTGTTTGTACAGCGGTGCGTCGGGGTCCTGCTTCGCCACGTCATCGCGGTCCAATAAGCCCAGCCCAATCAGTTCCGATTCCATTACCTTGCCCACTTCGCGGTGGTACTCGTCCCATAAATTGCCGGGTCGCAGCATTTGGCTGGCTTCGTTCATAACCCGCAGTACCGCATCGTAAACAGCTCGCTGACGGGCTGTAAACCGACCGTTTACGGGTACTGAGCGCGTCATGTCGGCGTTGTAATTGGCATATTCGGCCCCGATGTCGAGCAAAATCACATCGCCATCCTGACACAACTGGCTATTGTCGATGTAATGAAGTACGCAGGCATTGGCCCCCGACGCAATAATGGGGGAGTAAGCCGCCCCGCGCGACCGGTTTCGTAGAAATTCGTGCATCATCTCCGCTTCAATTTCATACTCCCAAACGCCCGGTTTGATAAACCCGAGCAGCCGCCGGAACATCTTGTCCGTAATGTCGATAGCCGTCTGGATGAGGGGTATTTCCTGTGGTTGTTTTATGGCCCGCAGGGAATGCATGAGTGGAGCCAGCCGCTCCAGCCGGTGCAGGGGATATGCCTGTCGAAATGCGTCGATGTACCGGGCATCCCGGCTCTGAACGGCCACACCCGCGCGGGTGTGCTCGTTGGTATTCAGGTAGACCTGTTCAGCCTCGAAGATCATCTGCCCAAAAATCTGCTCGAACTGATCAATCCAGTAGATCTGCTTCTGTGGCAGGCCCGTTACCTGTTCGGCTTCCGCTTTTGTGAGTTTATGCCCCTCCCATATCTCGATGAGTTCACTTGTTTCACGCAGGAATAAAACGGCCCGAAATTTTGGGTCGGGGTGATCGGGGAACAGCACAAAACGGGTTTCTTCCTGGTCAACGCCTGTTAAATAGAAAAGGTCATTGTTTTGCCGGAACGCCATGGTGCCGTCGGCGTTGGTTGGCATAATGTCATTGGCGTTCACAACCACCGCCGACTTCGGTTTCAGCAGGGCAGTAAGCCGCTGGCGGTTTTGAATGAAAAGCTGGTTGTCAATCGGTAAATAACGCATAGCGTGAGGGGTAAGGGCACGTTTGTGATTAAGTTTGCAAAGAAACTCAAAAGCTGTAAGAGTTTCTTTGTGTTTTTTTGTTTAGTATTTATCGGTTTAATTCAAGAAACGGCTTACCTCTACCTAAACTAATCATGACGATTCGACGGATTGTATTACTGGGTTTATTAACGACGTTCGGTCAGGTACAGCCTGTGCTTGCTCAATCCAAGTACTGGGTTTTACTGAATGCTAAAGATCAGGCGTCGGCACCCGCTTTGTCGCCGATGGCGATGGCCCAGCGGAGAATTCAGAATTTGCCCATAGACGAAACCGATCAACCCGTTTCAATCGCTTTTCTAACTACGTTAAAACAGGCCGGTATTCAGCCCATTTGTCAGTCGCGCTGGCTCAATGCGGTGTCGGTTCGGCTTACGCCCCGGCAACAGGCACAGGTGCTGGCAATGCCCTTCGTGAAAGCTATTCAGCCCATCGACCCGGCCATCGTTATCACGTCGCTCGATACGCCCAAAAATCTACAGTTGGCACCCGTCATGTCGCAGATAGAAGCACCGGATTTTGCGCGTGCGGGCCTGACAGGCCGATTCGTGAACATTGGCGTGATTGATGCCGGTTTTTTTGGTGCCGATTCGGCCAACGCGCTCAAGCATGTGTTTGCCCGCGATGGCGTGAAGCGGGTGCGTGATTATGTGAACGAGAAAAAGACACACAGCAATCTGTTTCGTACCCTCGAAACCAGTTCTGATTTTCACGGGACGGAAGTATTGGCGGCTATTGCGGGCAGCGACCCCACCGAAAATATTCAGTTTGGGCTGGCTACCGACGCCACGTTTTACCTCGCCCGCACTGACCAGGGCAACCGCGAATACCGGGGCGAAGAAGACAACTGGGTGGCCGCTATGGAATGGATGGACAGCCTCGGCGTTCGGCTTATCAATACGTCGCTGGGTTACGCAAAGGGCATGAGCAACCCCAAAGAAAATTACGAACCCGGCCAGATGGACGGTCACACGAGCCTGATTAGTCAGGCTGCCCAGATTGCTGCCGACAAAAAAGGCATTTTAATCATCGTGTCAGCGGGCAACGAAGGCGAAGACCGCTCGTGGCGGATTATTAGCACGCCGGCTGATGCACAGGGCGTTATGGCTATCGGAGCGACCAACGCCCGGCTTTGGAACCGCATCGGCTACAGCAGTATCGGGCCGGAAAGTCTGGCGTATCTGAAGCCGAATGTGTCGTGTTTTTCGTTGTACGGAACCTCGCTGTCGGCACCAGTCATTACGGGTTTTGCGGCTTGCATCATGCAGGCAAATCCGAAATTGACCAACAAAGAAGTCATCGCCATCATCGAAAAATCGGCGCATCTGTACCCATACGGAAATAATTACATTGGCTACGGCGTTCCGCAGGCATCGCGGGCCTTGGCCCTGCTCCGCAATCAGGAACCGGTAGCGACGACCCGGCTGATGAAAGCGACTGGGAAAACCATTACGTTGCCGATGTCGACAATGGAGTCGGTAGCATCCGTATTTCACAAGAAAGACGCCACACACGTACTGCATCAGGAAGCGGCAAAAATCAGCAATGGCAAACTAACCCTGCACCGGTCCGCCGACGAAAAACAGACAACCGTCGATCTGAAAAAAGAAGTGATTGAGGTGGTTTGGGAATAAAGAATTATCAGACAGACTGGAAGTGGAAACAGATGTCATCTTTTTACTATGACGTGCTGAAAGATGACATCTGTTTCCACTTCCAGTCTGTCTGGGGGAATGAAGAAAAATTAATTTCCAGTTCAGATGGTCCTTAAGTGGCAGGTATAGTTTTGCTTCCGTAATCAACAGTAAACAACAATTGACTTATGGAAACCAACGCAAAATTAATGGCCATTGCCCTGCTCGTATCAACCTTATCTCTACCCGGTGCCCACGCACAAAACACGGTTGCTTCGGGAGATCCGGCTCCGCGTGTCATGAACGGGCGCGACAACGACGCCCGCCCCGGCGGTCCCGGTGGGCATCGGCATGGCCGCCCCGGTCAGGAGAGACCCGGTCAGGAGAGACCCGGTCAGGAGAGACCCGGTCAGGAGAGACCCGGTCAGG
>CAXTKE010000001.1:0-196596 GCA_964244845.1 uncultured Spirosoma sp. | reverse complement strand
AGAGACCCGGTCAAGAGAGACCCGGCAAGCCGAATGGAAAAGGCGGTCGGCATCAATCGTCCGGCCTTACCTCACTAACAACCGTTACGGGTACCGTTGGACAGCTTATCGGTAATGATGAGTTTGTTCTCGACGGCTTCACCCTCAATGCCGGATCGGGTGCTCCTACGACCGTCAAATTTCCGGCCCACATGGGCCAACAGGTGCAGAAAGCGATCAAAACAGGCAGCAACGTGAGTGTTACAGGCTATACGGAAACGACACCCAGAAACGAAACTGTTTTTCGGATGAACAGCCTGACGGCCGGAAAAACGACCCTTGTCGATACGCCCCCGGTTCGCCCTGCTGTTGCTCCTGAAACACCAGCATTAGTAACCGCCACAGGCAAGATTGCTGACTATCGGCTCGACTGGGGCGGGCGCGTTAGTGGATTAGTGCTGGACGATAAAACCATTGTGAGCATTCCGCCCCACGTAGCTTACCAACTTACCGATCTGGCCAAGAAAGGTAGCTCCATTACCGTACAGGGATACCCCAAAAACCTTCGCGAAGGACAGGTGCAGTTAGAAAAAGTAAACATCCTGCGGGCGTCAACACTGACCATCAATGGACAGCAGTATCTGGTTCGGTAAAATAGTAGCGTAAGAGCGAATAAACTACGTTTGTTCGCTCTTACGCCACACCGGGTTGAAACCCGGTGTGGCGTAACATCAGGTAGTTTTTTAGTCAGTCATCAGGTCTGTGAAAATCTTAATAATCGAAGACGAGCGCAAACTGGCCCGGTTTATCAAACAGGGACTGGAGCAGCATGGCCACGTAGCCGACCTGACCTACTCCGGTTCTGAAGGGCTTGATCATATTGCCGGGGGGCTTTATGATCTTGTTCTGCTCGATCTGATGCTGCCCGGCCAAACCGGTTTCGAGGTACTGCAAAACCTGAGGGCGTTTGGGCTGGCGGTTCCCGTCATGATTTTGTCGGCCCTGAGCGATCCTGATAAAGTGATACAGGGACTGGACCTGGGCGCGGTCGATTACCTGCGAAAACCGTTCGATTTCAATGAGTTACTGGCAAGAATACGCGTCCTACAGCGTCGGAGCACAACCAGCGATAACGTGGTGCTGCGCATGGCTGATCTGGAAATGCGGCTCGTATCGCATGAGGTAATGAAAAACGGTACGACTCTTGACCTGACAAACCGCGAATTTGCCTTGCTCGAATTACTCATGCGCCGGACCGGACAGGTCGTGACGAAAAATGAAATTGCCGAGAAAATCTGGGAAGTTGATTACGATATGGGCAGCAACGTCATTGAAGTGCATATCTATCAACTACGAAAAAAATTAGATGCTACCGGCGCAACCGGCCTGATTGAAACATTTATTGGCCGGGGATACCGGCTAAAAACGGCATGAGTCTGCGGAGCCGGATTGTGCTGGCGGTGGCCCTTGTGTTTGCGGGCGTCAGTCTGCTGGCGGGATGGCTGATGCTGATTCGTGCTGAAACGAGTTTGCAAACCGCCTTCGACCGGGCTACCCAAACGCGGGCGGGCTGGCTGCTGTCGTTGGTGAGTGTAGAGCCGGTGATTCTGCCCCTGCCAACCGAAGCCGAGCGGATGCGGGTGGTGTACCAAACCTACGGGCAAACCCGCGAACTGTTCCAGAGTCCCGGATTTCCCGGCTCAAAACAAACCCGGCGAAAAGGTCCGCGATGGCTGCATTCCTATCGGTCGGTAACGGTTCAATCGACCGATGAGCAATTGCCTGATGGACGGCTTATTTTGACCCTGGCAGTGCCCGACACAACGTTACGTCAGGATATCAGTCAGCTACGGTGGGTATTCGGCCTGGGCTGGCTAATCAGTCTGATACTGGCTTTTGGCGGGGGGTATGTGGTGGCGGGCTGGTTACTGAAGCCTATTCAATCCATTATCAATCAGGCGAATACCATTGATAATACCGTTTCGCTGGCCCGGCTTGCCCTACCCGATACGCAGGACGAACTCTATCAACTGGCCGATACGCTGAACCGGATGCTTGGCCGGATTCAGGAGAGTGCGGAACTACAGCGAAACTTTTTTGGCGCGGCTGCCCATGAACTACGAACACCATTGACCGTTATGAAAACCGGCCTCGAAGTTACGCTGGGTGGTGCAAACGTTGATGAGCGGATGAAGCCGTTTCTGGCCGGTCAGTTGGACGAAGTAAGCCGGCTGGCACGGCTCCTCGATGAATTTCTGACCCTGAGCCGCCCCGACAATTCACCCCAAACGCTGAAAATAACAGCCGTCGATTTGCCCGATTTACTCAAACGATGTTTCGACAAACTGGCAACGGTTGCCGCCGATTATGGGGTAGAGATGCAGGTCGAAATCGGTACGAAACCCGTTTTGCCGCTCCAGACCGACGCGGTCAAAGTAGAACACATTATTCTGAATTTACTCGAGAATGCCATCAAATATGCGGTTTCGGGGAGTGTTGTTACGGTCAGTCTTCGGCAGTCGGAGAGCTGGATTGTGGCGTTACGAAACCAAACGGCCCGCGAAACGGGTCCGGTTCTCGATTTAATGCAACCCTACTTCCGGGCCGACCTTTTCAAAGAAGGACATGGGCTGGGGCTTTGGATCAGCCATCGGTTAACAACGTTGCTTGGCGGTGAGTTACAATTAAACTGGCACGACTATTCATTTACCAGCACCCTGATTTTGCCGATTAACGACACAAATTAATTTTTACAACCATCTGATTACCAAATGAAAGCACTTTATTGCATTCTGTTGCTCGCGTTATCGAACGTTTTTATGACTCTGGCCTGGTACGGCCATTTGCAAATTAAACAATACCCGATGCTGGCTAAATTATCGCTGTTCGGTATTATCATGCTTAGCTGGGGACTGGCTTTCTTCGAGTATATTTTTCAGGTTCCGGCCAATCGCATCGGCTCCGACGAAACGGGCGGACCGTTCTCCCTTTTTCAACTCAAAACCATTCAGGAAGCGGTTTCGCTAATCGTTTTCACACTGATTACCGTATACGTTTTCAAGACCGATAAATTAGCCTGGAACCACCTTGTTGGCTTTGTATTTCTGGTCATTGCCGTATTTTTTATCTTCAAAAAATGGTAAACTATTGATCTACAGATACTTTTCTTTCTTTAAATAATTGGTAACGTAATCCGAAATACCGTCTTCGAGGGATGAGAAGGGCCGGTCGTAACCGATGGAGCGAAGTTTAGCCATATTCGCCTGCGTAAAATACTGGTACTTATCCCGAATGTCGGCGGGGGTGTCAACAAAGCTGATATTGGGTTCGAGACCGAGCGCGTGGAAGGTGTTATTGGCTAAATCGAGAAAGGTGCGGGCCTTGCCGCTGCCGAGGTTATAAATGCCGGAATTGCGCCGGTGATGCATCAGAAAGGAACACACTTCGATAACATCTTTCACGTAAACGAAATCGCGCATTTGCTCCCCGTCGGCAAAGTCGGGGTTGTGCGACCGGAATAACTTCATTTCGCCCGACTCGTTGATCTGCCGGTATGCATGAAAAATTACCGACGCCATCCGGCCTTTATGGTATTCGTTGGGGCCATATACATTGAAGAACTTCAGGCCAGCCCAGAAAAACGGCTTGCGTTCCTGCTCCAACGCCCAGATGTCGAACTCGTTTTTCGAGTCACCGTAGGGATTAAGCGGTTTCAGTTGCGGAATAAGAGACTCGTTATCGTCGTACCCTGATTCGCCCAAGCCGTAGGTGGCCGCCGAGGAAGCATAGACGAGCGGTATCTGGTATTGAATGCAACGATTCCAGATTTGCTTTGAATACTCAACGTTCAGATGCTCAAATATTTGGCGATCAAACTCGGTAGTATCCGTACGGGCACCAATGTGAAAAATGAACTCGACCTCCTGATAATTCTGGTCGAGCCAATCAAAAAACGATTCCCGATCTACCCGCTCCTGAATCCGTTTCCCGGCTAAGTTGGCTTCTTTTTCAGGATATGAAAAATCATCAACAGCAATGATGAAATTGAAATTTTCCTGATTCAGCTTGCTGATTAAACAGCTTCCAATAAAACCGGCGGCTCCCGTAACGATAATCATAAAGTGGTAGTCGTAAACGTATAGGTGGTGATAATTAAGTAAGTACGGTGTAAATGAAGTGAAAACGGTTGTAAAGATACGCGTTTTTGTGTGTAGAAATGAATAGCGGATTTCCTGATTAAATTGTGTTTTTCTTATATTGGGTTTCTGGTCAATGCCACCGTTTCTGGCCTCGTATAGCGTTTTTATACCGCCCGATCTGTTTGTACCTTTGTACCCTATTTATCAACCCGGCGTTTCTGGCAACCGCCCATCTAAACCAGAAAAATGGTCTACATTAACAGAATTGAGCATTTCAATGCAGCTCACCGGCTCTATAATCCGGCCTGGTCTGAGGAGCGCAATAAAGAAGTATTCGGCCCCTGTGCGAACATGAACTGGCATGGGCATAATTTTGAATTAATCGTTACGGTAAAAGGCGAACCCAACCCCGACACCGGCTTCGTGATCGACCTGAAACTGCTGGGCGACATTGTTAAACGGGAGGTGATCGAGAAGGTCGATCACAAAAACCTGAACCTCGATGTCGACTTTATGCAGGGCAAAATGGCCAGTTGCGAAATCTTCATCATGGAAATCTGGAAGATTATCGAACGCGCCCTCGAACCCGTTACCGAAGCGCATCTGCATCAACTCCGGCTCTACGAAACCCCGAAAAACTTTGTTGATTATTTTGGGGAGTAACCCATGACGTACTACTTCATTGCCGGTGAACGCTCCGGGGATTTACACGGGGCCAATTTGATTCGGGCCATTCGGCAGCACGACCACGCGGCCACGTGCCGGGCCTATGGGGGCGAGCAGATGCAGGAAGCCGGGGCCGTGCTGGTGCGGCACTACCGCGAAATGGCGTTCATGGGCTTTATGGAAGTGGTTAAAAATCTGGGCACCATCCGCCGGATTATGCGCGAATGTCAGGCCGATTTATTAGCGCATCGCCCCGACGTACTGATCCTGATCGACTACGCCGGGTTCAACCTGCGGATGGCTCGTTTTGCCAAAAAACACGGCATTCGGGTGTTTTATTACATTTCGCCGAAGGTATGGGCCTGGAATCAGCGTCGGGCACTTAAGATCAAAGCCAATGTCGATAAGCTGTTTACGATTCTGCCCTTCGAGACGGAGTTCTTCGCCAAATACGATTACAACGTCGAGTACGTAGGCAACCCACTCCTCGACGCCCTCGCCGACTTCCGCCCGAATCCGGCCTTTCGTAACGAATTAGGGCTGGATGACCGCCCGGTTGTGGCCCTGCTGCCCGGTAGTCGCCATCAGGAAATCACGTCTATATTACCAACTTTGTTGAGCGTAACGCATCAGTTTCGGGACTATCAGTTCGTGGTGGGAACGGTTAGTAATTTACCTGATTCGCTGTACGACAGCCTGTTAGCCGATTACCCGCAGGTGCTGCGTGTTCAGGATGCCGCTTATGATTTGCTGCACGTATCGACGGCGGCCCTTGTAACATCGGGCACCGCCACGCTCGAAACCGCCCTGCTGAACATTCCACAGGTGGTTTGCTATAAAACAACGGGCATTACCTACGCCATTGCCAAACACCTGATTGCCGTTCCGTATATCTCGCTTGTCAACCTGATTGCCAGCCGCGACGTCGTAAAAGAGTTGATTCAAAACGACTTCACAACAGACCACGTCGCCACCGAACTACGGGCCATTCTGCCGGGCGGCCCCCGCCGAAGTGAACAGTTGACGGGTTATGCCGATGTTCAGCAAAAAATGGGCGAACCGGGTGCTTCAGAACGCGCCGGGCGGCTGATGGTGGCCGAGTTGCGTAACCAAAGCAAGTAACGTCCCGTCCACGTTGCGCTTACCACTTCTTAAATTTTTGATGGGCGGCCTCCCGCATTTACGAACGTGCCTTTTCCGGAATTTATCCCCTTCTCTTCACCGATAGTCGACCACAACGCACGGCCTTATCAGGCCATGTTAGCGATCAGGTTCATTACCCTTTAATTGAACAATTCAGGCCTTTCGCTTAAAGCTGTGCCACCGCACGGCGGCCCCGCGCAGGGGCGGACCGTGGTTACTATTTACGCACCTTTTAACCGTAGCACGGCCTTTTGCGAAATTCCTGCAAGTAAAGAATTTAAAAAAAATTACTTTATAGCCTGAGTTTAAAAAATTTATTAATATTGCAGTAAGTTTTAATAAATTTTAATTTTACCAATTTTTCTATGGCAAAAGATATACTCAGGCTTATTATCCTATTGCTGGTGATAAGCACGCCCGTTCTGGCCCAGACGGTCTCGGGCAGGATTACTGCAAGTGCTGATGGTCAGCCTTTGCCCGGTGTTTCGATTCTGATAAAAGGTACCACGTCGGGTACGATAACAGATCGAGATGGAAAATACAGTATCGGTGCTGGTGGAAGCAAAACGTTGGTTTTCTCATTCATTGGCTATAAGACCAGAGAAGTGGCGGTTGAAAACAGGTCATTGATAGACATTGCGCTTGACGAAGAAGCGAACATGATCAATGAAGTTGTGGTAACGGCTTTTGGTATTTCCAAAGAACAACGGGCATTAGGGTATGCTACGGCGGTCGTTAACAATGAGTCATTAGTTAAAACAGCGAGCACAAACTTTGCCACTGCGCTATACGGAAAAGCACCCGGTGTAACCATCAATGCTACGCCGGGTGGCGCAACCAGTGGGGTGAGCATCAGCATCCGGGGCCTGAGTTCGATCACCGGCAACACACAGCCGCTTATCGTGATGGACGGTATTCCGATTCGCAATGGCGAGGCCAGAAATGGCGACTATTATGGCGATCAGCGCATCCGTGGCAACGGACTATTGGATTTGAATCCTGCCGATATTGAAAACATCTCTATCCTGAAAGGGGCTTCTGCCGCTGCGCTTTACGGGTCAGAAGCGGTAAACGGCGTAGTGTTGGTAACAACTAAAACCGGTAAAGGGAAGAAGGGGTTGGGCGTGGATTTCAGCGCGAGCTATAGCGTCGATAAAATTGCTTATCTCCCCCGGTATCAGAACGTTAGAGGTCCGGGTTACCCGTTAACCTTAGCAGACGGCGGACAAGATGCCAACGGGTTCATCTATTACGATACCAATGGCGATGGTAAGGGTGACACCCGAGGGTTAGTGGGGACCAGCGTTAATTTCGGTCCCAAGTTTGATGGTCAGCCGGTTATGGCATTTGATGGTGTAGTCCGTCCCTACTCGCCATCCAATAACAGTTATGCCAATCTGTTCCAGAATGCCAATAGTTCCAATATCAATCTGGCCGTTTCAAAAGCAACCGATAATGCTACGATGCGCTTTTCGTACACCCGGCAGGACAACGGCATGATCAGCTATGGCGCGAAAAACGAGAAGAACATCATGAATCTGAATACCAGCTTTAACATCAATAAAAAGCTGAAAACGGATCTGATGGTCAATTACGTCAACCAGTATACGCATAACCGTCCGTTCAAGGTGGATCGGATGATCAATAACTTTACGGGGATGATGAGCCGGTTTGAATCGGCCGATTGGTATTTTGATAAATACCAGACCAGCCAGGGCTATAAGTTCGTGACCGGAACCAACCAGAGCCTGACGCCCAATGAAAACATCATTCGGAACGGCTTCAAATCGGATATTGCAGATTATGTGTGGAATACCAGAGCCAATACCTACGACGAATATAGTAACCGGGTAATTGCCAGTATTACCCAGAGTTGGCAGATTCTGGACAACCTACGGCTAAGAGGCCGGATTGGAACCGATATCACGTCGGAACGGCTTGAGGATAAACAGCGAAGTTCAATTCCGCTGGCATTCGGCTATTCGGGATCTTTCGCCATGAACAATAATCTGTATAGCAATGCCTATGGCGACCTGTTTCTGACCTATACCAAAAAATTGAACCCGGACATTACGGTTTCGGCGACGGGGGGTTACACGGCCAATAAGATGTTGAATACGTTAATGCAACGTTCGACCAATGGCGGCCTAAGTACCGAGAATTTCTTCGACATATCGGCTTCGGTGAATACACCATCTTATAACACTGCTTTCAACTCCCGCGACCGGTCAGTTCGGGATGCGTTTCTGGGAACGGTGAATTTTGATTATAAAAATTTCTTTTTCATCGAAGGAACCATCCGAAGAGACCGGACCTCTACCCTGGCAACGGGCAATAACACGTTCGTTTATCCGTCCATAAACACAAGCCTGGTTTTCAGTGATTTCATTCGGTTGCCAACGGCCATCAGCTATGCTAAATTAAGGGCGTCGTGGGGCATAGTCGGTAATTATCCGTCAATATACCGCGCCAACAACGCCTATAGTCAGGGAAACCTGAGTATACAGCAAACCGGCGGCAACTCGGTGCTGTACACGAATATCAATAGTGACTATGGCAATGATAAGATACGTCCTGAGCAGAAGCGTGAGTTTGAATTTGGTCTTGAAACGCGGCTTTTCAGAAACCGGCTCGGTATAGACTTATCGTATTATAACGCACAAATCGTTGACCAGATCCTGCCGCTGACCATTGCGGCCACTTCAGGTGCCCGAACGGTTCTTGCCAACATTGGTACGCTCAGAAATCAGGGTGTGGAATTAGGGATGAATATCTCGCCCATTAAAGGGGCAGGTCTCAATGATCTGAACTGGAATTTGACCCTGAATCTGGCGAAAAACAGCAATAAAGTCGAGAAGTTAGCCAACAACTCCACCGAACTGTTACATGCTGATTATGACGGCAACGCGGCTCAGCTACGGTCTGTGGTCGGGCAGCCCATGGGCGATATTTATGTTCATGGTGTCCTGAAAAACGCAGACGGACGGAATGTAGTCGGACCGAATGGCCTGTATCAGTTAGATGGAGATAACTGGATAAAAGCGGGAAACGCCATGCCGAAACTGACGGGTGGTTTGTTGAATAACGTTAGCTACAAAGGATTTAATCTGGATGTAGTCGTTGACTTCCGGTATGGTGGGGCCATCATGCCTACGGGTATCAACTGGCTGACATCGAGGGGCTTGACCGAAGAAAGCCTCACCGCGATGGATGCAGAACACGGTGGCCTTAGCTATTATGTAGACGCGGCTGGCAGAGGTGTGCAGACAACGGCTGCTGCCGGACCAAACGGCCAAACGGTGTACCACGATGGTATGCTAATGGACGGCGTACTGCCAACCGGTGAAGCCAATAATAATGTTATCTCTCAGGCTGTTTATTACAACAACACCTATAACTGGGGAGGTCCGCAGTACAGCAGCGCACGCTATGAGTTATACGTGAAGGAAAATACCTTTATCAAAATGAGGGAGATTTCCTTTGGGTACAGACTGCCTGCCAACCTTACCCGTAAAATCGGAACCCAGAATCTGACCCTGTCGGTGTTTGGGCGCAACCTGTTCTTCATCTACCGCACCATCAAAGATCTGGATGCTGAACAAACCAACGCAGGTACCCGGTGGACGGACAATATCAATAACGCTGGTAATAACCCGTCTTTCCGCACGATGGGGGTCATGTTACGCGCCAGTTTCTAACCTTAATTCGATCATGAAAATGAGAAAAATATCATTCCTGATTTTGTCAGGACTTCTGCTGGTCAACGTGTCCTGCAAGGAGTCAGAATTTGCCGAAGCGTACCCAGACCCGGCCAAGATTGCCGAAACGACCGTTGAAAAGCAGTTTACCGGCGTTCTGTATGCCAACAGAGAGTATGTGCTTCCGGGCTATCGGCATTATTTCGTTACGCTGCGAACGTCCCTCAACCACTATACCCAGGCAACGGGCTGGGTAAATACATCCGGGCAGTACATTCCGGGTTCGGCGGGGGTAGAAGATGTATGGTATAATTATTACAATATGCTGGCGCAGTATCGTGAACTGCAAAAAGTGTATGCCGCCAAACCGGCAGATCAGCAGAATGACCGCAAGATTTTCATGCTCGCTGCTGCTATTTATGTGTATGATTATACGCAAAAGATGGTCGATGTTCTCGGGGCCATTCCCTTCAGTGAGGCCGGTATGCTAAGCACTAAGGGGGGCGAATACCTCACGGCCAGTGCTAAATTCGACACCGCCGAGGGGATTTATACGTTTATGCTGGATGACCTGAAGCGGATTGCCACCGAGCTAAACGGAATTACCCTGAATGCTGGTTATCAGAAATCGTTTCAGACGCAGGATTTCGTTAATAAAGGCGATCTGACTGCCTGGAAGCGGTATTGTAACTCACTACGGCTACGGCTGTTGAACCGGGTGTCGGACGTAGACAGCTTCAAAGCCCGCTCCAACACCGAAATCGCTGAGATTTTGGGCAATGCAACCACCTATCCGATTGTTGAAACCAACGCCCAGAATATCCAGATCAACGTGTTCGATATCAATACGGACATCAATTCGAAAGGGTTCAGGGATGGAATCGCGTCGGACGGTAACTGGTTTGGCAATACAGCGGGCAAGGCGATTATCGACAACATGAATGCCAATAAGGACCCGCGCCTGAAACTGCTTTTCGAGCCGGGAGCCAGTGCCGCCGGGGAATACATCGGTATCGACCCGACGGCTACCGAAGCCCCACAAACGGCCCTGTATAATGCCGGAAAGGTTGCGATCTACAACCGCTTTACACTCAGCCACAACCAGTTTTTTCCGGGTATTCTGATCAATGCACCGCAAATGAATTTAATTAAAGCGGAGTATTACGTAAGAACCGGTAACGATGCGTCGGCAAAAACAGCGTATGAAACAGCGATTAGTCAGTCGGTAGAATTCTATAATGGAATTTTAGCCCTCACCAATGCCACCGGGATTACCGGCTCTGACTTACCGACACCCCCAACAGCGGCTTCTATTACCGAATATGTAGCGGGTAGTGGCGTAAGCTGGAGCAGCGCGATCGGTAGTGCCAACAAACTAAAGCTGATTGCTACTCAGAAATGGCTGCATTATAACCTTGTTCAGCCTTACGAAAACTGGGCGGACATCCGCCGGTTAGACTATCCGGTGCTGAGTTTCCAAACCGACAATGCGAACAATCAGACAGTACCCCCGTTCAGATGGTCCATTCCCGGTAATGAGATTACATACAATGCGACCAATTACGCGGCTGTGAAAGCAGCGGACAAACTTACCACCCGGATATTCTGGGATGTGAAATAGCCGCCGTAATTCGTTGCCTGTTCAAGAAAACGGTTTTTTTAATTTAGTTACCAATAAAAAGAGGCAGACTCAATGATCTGCCTCTTTTTGTTGGTATACGGGTTTTTATTTCTCCTGACCAGACAATAATTAGTCGATCCGCACCCGCGTCAGGATGCACAGGTAAGCGATTAGGCCAATGTTCTTCGTTCTATCTTGCTTAAACGGCGTTTCGTGATCCACCTGAACACAAGCATAGCTAAGCCTGCCAGAAGTAATGTGATTAGCACCGGATAGTGTTTAGGCCAGCCCGTCATGGTCCCTTGCCAGCCAATGAACTGCCAGCGATTGTCCCGATAAAGCCAGGTTTGGGTGTAGATGAAGTCAGCCAGTACCAACCCTGCCTTATATACTTTAGCCCGACCGGTGCGAATAGCCACGTTGCCATATGCTCGTTGTCGTTGGTCACTAAACAGGATGGTATCTGCGCTGGGTAACGGATGATTACGCACCATCTCTAACGTTTGTACCTTGTTTTCCATCACCCCATCTGCATTAAGCGTGATGTAGTCATCGCCCATTAAGCTACCGAATACGTCCGCATTTTGGGTAGCCTTAAACATGACCTGTTCCATGCTGTCAAGCTGGGCCGGTACTGTTGATGGTAAATTAGTTGTTTGAGCGGATAGCCACCCCGAAACAAAAAGTAGACTGAGTAAAAATAGCCTTCGTTTCATGTACAAGAATGGTTTATGCGGAGGTAGTAAATATAGATTTATAGACTATATCATTGGTAATCAATCTATTGATCGGTATGGATAAATAAATAATACGCAAAATCTGATACGTCACAGCGTTTCTGTTGCTAAAATTGACTTATGGAATTTTATAAAGTAATCCTGTTATATAAGTGTCTATATATGGCTTATTTCACTCAATCACACCCGTTTCTTCCCACTGTTTCAGCCAGTCTTTTTTGACGCCATGAACCTGCGAGAAAAACGTATAAAACGGCAGCATGTCTTTCTGGTAATCGCCGGTAACGTAGAGGGGGTCGCTTAGCAGAATGAGTTTGCGGGGCCAGTCGAAGCCAACTAATATCAGGGGAACGTTGGCTTTGAGCGCGATGTAATAGAAGCCCGTTTTTAGCTTCGACACGTTGCTGCGGGTGCCTTCCGGGGCGATGCACACATGCAGACTCTCGTTCTGATTGAATACCTCCGCTGTGGCATCCACTAAGTTGTTCGATTTATCGCGGTAAACGGGTTTTCCACCCAACGCACGAAACAACCAACCTGAGTACCAGTTAAATAACGAACTTTTGGCGAGGTACTGAATCCAGATATGGACGGTTGGGCGAATGCCTAACCCAAGCAGAAAATCCCAGTTGGTGCTGTGCGGAGCGACCACCCAAATTGCTTTCGGGACGGTCGGGACGGGACCGGCAATTCGCCACCCCCAAAGCTTGAATAGCCAACGGGTAAGTGTACCCAGCATTAAGGTAAGGTTGACGTTTGTGGTTTGATGTTCGTCGTTTCAATGTAATGAGAACCACGAACATCAAACCACAAACCAGTTTAGTACTTCCGGTCTTTGCGCTCTAACCAGCGGCCAGTTACAATGGCTGATCCCAATAGGAGTGCATAAAACAGAAGAGTCAAAGGTGTTGATAAATCCATATCCGTGTTCAGTTGAATTCTGGTGCAAAAATACAACAAAATAGTTGATCAGTTGTGATTGGTTAATTAGTTAATCAGCTACTGGCTCACCAACTGATTAACTAATTAACCAATCAACTGATCGACTCATAAAACCCCCTTCGTGCTCGGCATGTTGTTCAAATCATTGATGTCGCGCCGGACGGCCATTTTTATGGCTTTGGCAAAGGCTTTGAAAATGGCTTCGATTTTATGGTGCTCATTCTCGCCTTCAACCTTGATATTCAGGTTGCAAAGGGCCGTATCAGAAAATGATTTGAAGAAGTGATAAAACATTTCGGTGGGCATATCGCCGATTTTTTCGCGCCGGAATTCGGCCTCCCACACCAGCCAGGGCCGCCCCGAAAAATCAATGCCTACCTGCGCCAGAGCCTCGTCCATCGGTAGCAGAAAGCCATAACGACTAATGCCCCGTTTGTCGCCGAGGGTGCGTCGATAGGCTTCGCCGAGGGCCAGGGCCGTATCTTCAATGGTGTGATGCTCGTCGATGTGCAGATCACCATTGACGTGAACGGACAAATCGGCACCGGAGTGTTTGGCAACCTGGTCAAGCATGTGGTCAAAAAAACCCAGTCCCGTATGAATGTCGGCCCGGCCGTTTCCGTCGAGGTTTAGTTCGACCCTGATTTGCGTTTCTTTCGTGTTGCGCTCTACCGTGGCCGTGCGGGCGGGCAAACGCAGAAACTCGTAAATTTCGTCCCAATCGCCGGTTTTAAGGGCAATCGCGTTTTGCATAGCTTCTGTAAGTCCTTCCACATCGGCGTTTTGCACGGTGGTGAGACCGTTTGGGGGCAAAAACAATATAGCTTTGGCTCCCAGATTGACGGCTAATTGCACATCGGTCAGGCGGTCGCCGATTACGTAACTGTTGGCGAGGTCGTACGACGACGCATCGAAATAGCGGGTCAGCATTCCGGTGCCGGGCTTGCGGGTATCGGAATTGTCGCGCGGGAAATGACGGTCGATGTGAACAGCCGCGAAGTTGACATTTTCGCCCATGAACGTGTCCATCATCTTGTTATGAGCGGGCCAGAACGTCTCCTCCGGAAATGAATCGGTACCCAGTCCATCCTGATTGGTCACCATCACCAGTTCATAATCTGTTTCTTCGGCTATTTTCCGCATAGCCGAAATCGCTTTCGGAATGAAGTCGAGTTTAGCTAATGAATCAACCTGCTGATCGGGCTGTGGCTCGGCAATAAGCGTCCCGTCGCGGTCGACAAATACTATTTTTTGCATACGATGGATAAGAGAAATCCGACAAAGATACGGTCAGGGTATATTGCAAACGAAATTATACTATTTTTGCATTCAGAGTTCCTGTACCACTGTTTTACCGCTTCTGCCCGTACTTACCGTAATACTTTTGCGTATTCACAGTTACTACAGATTTTATACACTGTTAAGGCAATAATTGTAAATCTGATTTTTGTAGAAGCGTAGGATTATACTACACCAAGTTGTTAACAGTAAAATAGGGCTATTCTTTTTGATTGAATTCCATAATACTAACAGACACCTAATAAACTATTCGTTAAAAACATGCCAGCAGCATCCAGATTAACCCGAATCGGGGTTTTTTATGACGGAAATTATTTTCTACATGTAAGTAACTACTATAACTATTCACACGAGCGTCGCAGTCGCATCAGCATTTCGGGATTACACGCGTTTATCCGTCGGCAGGTGGCCGAAGAGGAGGGGGTGAATGAACGCTTGTGCCAGATTGTCGATGCCCACTACTTTCGGGGTCGGCTCAACGCCCATGAGGCCAATCAGCGCGGTAACCAACTATTCTACGACCGGTTATTCGACGATATTCTGATGTCGGAAGGGGTTGTTACCCATTATCTGCCCGTAAAAACCTACCAGGGATACCGCCAGGAAAAAGGCATTGATGTATGGCTCGCGCTCGAAGCGTTTGAATTAGCCCAATACAAAAAATTCGATGTCGTTGTGCTCATTACGTCCGATGGCGACTATGTGCCCCTGATTCGTAAACTCAATACGCTGGGTTCGCGGATTATGGTGCTGAGCTGGGACTTTGAGTTCCTGAACGAACAGGGCGAAAAACAGGTGACCCGTACCTCGCAGGATTTGCTGGAAGAAGTTTCTTACCCGGTTGGGATGCACGCGCTGATCGACGACCGGAGCCGCCGGAACGACATGGTCATTCAGAACCTGTTTGTTAAGCAGCAGCCCCGCCCTACGTTTACGGCGGTGCCTAACAACGGCAGCACCTACGCCAACGGCAATAGTTTTAGCAATGGACTCAGCGCAGGCGATGCCTATGAGACCGCTTACCAACCATCCGACGAGCCAAATTACAACCTTGCCGATGGCATAGACGACGATCCCGAAGGTCGAAAAATCAGCACGATTCGGAGCCTGAAAACTGGCTATGGTTTCGTAAATTTCCCGCCAAACAACCTGTTTTTTCACTATACAAGCCTGATTGATACCGATTTTAACGAATTACAGGTTGACGACGAAGTTGAATTCACCGTGGGCCGTAATGCCGAAGGGAAAGACATCGCCGTTGACGTCCGGTTGATACATACGTAGTGATGAACGACGTTCATGTGCCGGTTGAGAACCCGATGGACTGGCGTTGGCAGGCATTGGCCTGGGCCGTTTCTCAGCAAACACATGAGACTGGTTTTGTGGCCTTTCTGAACAATAACGAAATCGCTTATCCGAATGACCCGTTTCCGAATCGACTGTGTGTCGGGGCGAAACGGGTCATTTCGTTTTCGGGTGATGATGCCGCCGGTCTGGATGCGTTTCAAGCCCTGCAAAATGCGCATCGGGAACGCCCGTCGTTTCTGGTCGGCTATTTTGGGTATGACCTCAAAAATAAACTTGAGTCGCTAACCAGCCGTAACCCGGACCGGCTTGGTTTTCCGACTGTTCACTTCGTTGAGCCTGAATGGGTTATTGACTTTCAGGAGACCGCAATACGTATTCAGGGCGAAGGCGACGCCCAAACGCTCGTTGACGCAATTAATGCGTTTGCTTCGTTACCGGAGAACCACGCTTCGGTAAAAAACAGCGATACTACTTTCAATGAAAGGCCACCGATCAATGTCCGGTGCCGCGTCACACCCGATGAGTACCAGGCTACTGTCCGCCGGATTCAGGCGCATATTCTGGCGGGCGATGTGTACGAACTGAATTACTGCATTGAGTTTTTTGCCCAGAATGTTGAACTCGACCCACTGGCAACGTATCGTTCGCTGAATGAACGGTCGCCGATGCCGTTTTCGAATTTTCTGAAAATTGGTGATCGGTACGTTATGGGCGCGTCGCCGGAGCGGTTTTTGACCAGAGACGGACGACGGATTCTATCGCAGCCCATCAAAGGCACAATTCGGCGGGGGCAAACGCCGGACGAAGATGCCCTCCTGCGCGACCAGCTTCTGAACTCCGAAAAAGAACGGGCCGAAAACCTGATGATTGTCGATCTGGTCCGCAACGACCTCGCCCGGTCTGCCGAAACCGGCTCCGTTCGCGTCGAGGAACTGTTTGGCATTTACGGATTTCAACAGGTGTATCAGATGATTTCGAGCGTTTCGGCCACCCTCCTCGACGGTATTTCCTGGACCGATGCCCTCCGCAATGCCTTTCCGATGGGCAGCATGACGGGTGCCCCAAAAATCCGGGCCATGCAACTGATTGACGAACTGGAAGTTAGTCGGCGGGGGGTGTATTCGGGAGCCATTGGCTACGTAACACCCGACGGCGATTTCGATTTCAGCGTCGTGATCCGAACGCTCTTGTACAATGCCCAAAGCCGCTACGCATCGTTTTCGGTGGGGAGTGCCATTACGTATGATGCCGACCCGGCGCAGGAGTGGCAGGAGTGCTTATTGAAAGCACGCGCCATTCGGGAAGTACTGGAAGGCTGATCCCACCCCAACCCCTCCCCTGAAAAGCAGGGGAGGGGCTAAGCACTGGCTGTTTGACGGATTAAGTAGCCCCTCCCCTTTTTTAGGGAAGGGGTTGGGGTTGGGTCATTTATGGAATTTCCTCATATTTCTTCTCTTATACACTAACGCCTGCAACGTTTTCGCTTGGAAACGACTCATTATGAGTGGTGTTAGCCGATTACTAAATTAACTACTATAAATTTAGTTAAAAATCGTTAACCGAGGAATCAATCCATAATTATTCGGTTAGTTTTGCCCTATAAACCCTCTCAACTTTTGCTTTCGCGAATGAAAAACCTTTTCCTGCTGCTCGTGCTGAGCTTGCTCTCGGTTGCGCTCTACGCCCAAACTCCAGTTGCCCTATCCCGCTTTGTACTTCAGGGCCGCGCTGTCGATACCGCTTCGGCTCCGTTGGCTTCGTCAACCGTTATGCTACTGAGTGCCAAAGATTCGTCGCTCGTAAACTTTACCCGTACGAATGATAACGGCAGTTTTTCGTTCAAGAACCTGAAATCGGGCAACTATGTATTGAAAATTTCGTTCGTTGGTTTTATTCCGTATAATCAGGTCATTAAACCCGCAACGGAGGCCGTCGTTGACCTCGGCGCGTTGAAATTGAAGCCCATTACGCGGGAGTTGATGGAGGTGGTGGTCCGTACGGCAAAAGCCCCACTGACTATCAAAGGCGACACGATTGAATACAATGCCAGTTCGTTTAAGGTGCCGCCCGGCTCAACCGTCGAAGATTTGCTTCGTAAACTACCGGGGGTGCAGATTGACCAGGACGGCAACATCCGGGCGCAGGGGCAGGAGGTGAAAAAGGTAACGGTCGATGGTAAGAGTTTTTTCGGCAATGACCCCAAATTAGCCACTAAAAACCTACAGGCCGATGCAATTTCGAAGGTACAGGTGTATAACGACAAAACCGAGCAGGCGAAACTGACGGGTGTTGAAGACGGGAAGAAAGAAAAAACGGTCAATCTGGAACTGAAAGAAGAGTTCAAAAAAGGCGGATTTGGCAAGGTAACGGCTGGCGGTGGCCCGGCGTCAAATAACATAGATGCCCGCGCCGAAATTAAAGGCAACTACAATAAATTCGACTCAAAACGGCAGTTCTCAATCATCGGGCTGGGAAATAACACCAATCAGCAGGGCCTGTCGTTCAATGATTATCAGGACTTTAGAGGCAGTAATTCGTTCAACTGGAACGACAACGCCGATTTTGGTTTCAGTGGCAATGGCCGGGGACTCTACTTTGGCGACGACGACGAGACGCTGGGCATTCCGGTAGGAGGGGGCAATGGCCGGGGTTTTTCCAACAACGCTGCCGGTGGTGCCAACTATAACTACGACACCAAAAAAACCAAGCTCAGCACCAGCTATTACTACAACCAGACCCGGCTCGAACTCAACGCCCTGCGTAACCGCAAGAACTTTCTGGAAAACAGTTCATTCCGAACCGCCGATACCAGCAGTCAGGTAAATTTTAACGGTAATCACCGGGTTAGCATTCGGTTTGAAAAACAGCTCGACTCGCTCAACACAATCGTATTTATCAACAACAGCCGCCTGAATAACGGTAACTCTGCGTTGAGCACAACACAAAGTTTATTCCGAAATAGCGGAACTCCGTTGGTTGAAAACTTAGCGACGCGGAACATCACCAATAATCTGAGCAACGCCCGTCAGTTTGGGTCGGCAAACTCGCTGATTTACCGGCTCAAGTTTAAAAAGAAGGGCCGGTCGTTTGCCGCCAGTACGTCCTATCAGATCAATACCAATGACGGTAACCTCAACCTGCGGGCGCGGAGTGATTTTTTCCAGGCAACCAGTGCCAACGAGCAATTGAGACTGATTCGGCAGGATCAGGCAACGAATACACTGCGAAACGAGTACAAAGCCAGTTTGCTCTATGTCGAACCGTTTGCCAAGAAATTTTTCTGGGAAACATTCTACAATTTTAGCCTGCGCTACGATGAAGTAGACCGTGCTGTACTGAACGTAGGCGACGGCGGCCAGGTCATAAACCGCAACGATTCGCTGAGTTTATATTATAAAAATAATTACGTCTTCAATCGGTTGGGGAGCAGCGTGCGGTATTCGTATAAAGGGCTGAATATATCGGCGGGTCTGGCCGGGCAACAATTCTCGCTGAATGGTAAATCCGCTTTTAACCCGGCAGACGCAACCTTTCGGACAATAAAACGAACGTTTACGACGGTTGTGCCGAATATATCGCTGAACTACGATATGAAAAATAATCGGTATCTGTACGGTGGCTACGATGTAAATGTACGCATCCCGTCGTCACGGGATTTACAGCCGATTATTAACAATAGTAACCCGCTGTTTATCAACAAAGGAAACCCGGATCTTCTGCCCGAACTGCAACACAATTTGAACGTAGGGTATTATTATTTCAACCCCGGCAATTTCATAAACCTGAACGTCAATCTGTACGGTTCTTATTATGTAAATCAGATTGTGTATAGTCAGGAAATTGATCAAAAAACGCTCATCACAACGACCAGCCCTGAGAACCTGACGGGTGGAAAAAATCTTGGTTCTTATTTGAACTTTGGCTTTCCGCTAAAGAAAACAAAGGCGACACTGAATCTAAATTCGCAGCTAAATTTTGGCAATAATCTGACCAAGATAAACCGGATACTAAATCAGACAAATAATGCGAATTACACGTTCGGTACGCGGCTCGACTTAACACCGACGGAGTGGCTCACCTTTTATGCCAACGCGAATGTTGGTCGTACCAATACCCGATATTCAATCAATTCGGGGCAAAATCAGACGCTTGTTAATAACACCTATAGCGGTGATCTGACCCTTAAATTACCGGGTAGTTTCTACGTGAATACCAGTCTGAATTATCGAATTAATAAAAATGACCGGTTTAATTTCGATCAGCGAATTCCGATCTGGAACGCGTCGGTTTTTCATATTCTGGGAAAGGCCAAAAAAGCGGAGATTCGCTTATCTTCGTTTGATTTGCTGAACCGAAACATTCAGATTTCGCAATATGCCGGACAGAACTACGTGCAGGAAGAACGGATACAAACGCTGGCCCGGTATTTTATGTTGAGTCTTACGTATAATATGCGCGGTGTGCAGGCTAAAATGCGCCGGGATGGCGGGTTCTGATTGATTTGTTGGATTTGTTGAGATGGTGGGTTTTGATTGATTTGTTGAGCGTAGTCTCCAGACTACGCTCTGGCGTTATCCGGTCTCTGACCGGTTTAAGTTTACTATCAATACCGGTCAGAGACCGGATAACACTCCGGCGTAGTCTGAGACTACGCCGAACAGCGGACACAAAGGTTAATAAGTCAATTCTGATACATTTACACCTTTATGTCTCTGTGGTTAATAATAGGATTTTATTTCGCTCATTTGCCTGATTTTGTATTACATCATTGATAAGTGTAGCCTGAGAATACGCCGAACAAAGATGAATTTTAACAAAAAGCTTAAACCGTTATACTTATGAAATCATTAATCAGTTTTATTATCGGGTGTCTATTTATTGTAATAACAGCTAACGCCCAAAAAACAGAAGGGGTCGTTAATTACGAGCGCAAAACGTACTGGACAAAAATCATTGCGCGAATGACGTATTTAAGCCAGGAACAGAAAGACCGGGCGGCCCAGACCTGGAAAAACGATGATGAGTTTAAGGAAAAAATGAAGCTGGCATTTACCGAAAATGAAAGTTTATACAGCTACACCAACGAGCAGGGTGAAACGGAAGACGGTGGCTACTCATGGCGCAACTCGGAGTTGAAACTGTACCGGAATTTCGAGAAAGATAAAAAGACCGACATTGTCGAGATGCTGGGCAAAACGTACGTTATCGAAGACTCGCTGCATACGCCAACCTGGAAAATTGGCAACCAGATAAAAGACGTTGCGGGCTATATCTGTATGAAAGCGGAAGCCGAAGACCCCATAAAAAAACAAAAAATTACGGCCTGGTTCGCGCAGGATTTGCCCGTTCCCGCCGGTCCCGAACGGTATAATGGCCTGCCGGGCGTCATTCTGGAACTTAGTTTAAATGACGGCGACGTGGTGATTGAAGCCATCAGCGTTACGCTCAAAAAACTCACGCCCGACGACCTGAAACTGCCTAAAACGAAAGGTAAAAAAATCAACGATGCGGCTTACGATGCCCTTATCCGCCAGCACATTGCCGACAGCATGACCGCCCATCGGAATCCGTATTGGGCCGTTCGGTATTGATTTTTGTCCTGTATTGGTCAGGTTGTCAAGAGTGACTAATTAAATCAGGTAAATACATAATCAAAAATGCCCCGGTCAATACTGGCCGGGGCATTTTGCATGTTAACGAAATACTGACTTTACATGCCCTGCATTGTGAACTGTACTTTGTCGACGGCAAACAGCGGTTTCTGTTTGGCATCCGGGTTTACGTAAATCAGGTATAGTTTATGCAACCCGGTAACCGGCTGTCGGAAGGGCAGATTGATTGGCCCTACTGTGCCGTATTTGGCATCGGCTTCGCCCAGTAACGTACCGGTGGGCGAGTCGAGCCGGGCTTCGAGTTTACCCCCGGCTACCTGCTCATTGGCCGCAAAGACCGTTGAGGTAATCCCCTGAATACCGGTCAGGTCTATGTCGTTGAAAGCAAGGTAACTCCCTGACTTGGTGCCAATGGCGGCTGGTCCCATTTGCGGAATATCGTACTGGAAAATATCCTGCTTCACATCCGCCGAAACGGCTTTCACCGAGGGGGAGCGCAACGCCATTGAGGTCGAGCCGGTCAGGGGGCCAATTTCGCCATTGCCCCGGTCGGTGTAGCTGGCCGTCAGGATATACGAACCGTCTTTTTTCTGCTCCGCCGGTACGTAATCGCCCGCCAGCGGCTGACGATTGGCTTTTTTCTCATCAGCCAGCGACAGAATATACCGTACCATATCGGTGGCTTCGCTTTCTTTTAGCTGCGGGTGGGCACTCATGGCCTGCTCACCCCAAACACCACCACCACCATTAATCACTTTCCGAGCCAGCTTGCCTTCAATCTGGAAAGCACCTTTGTATTTCTTCGCTACGTCGAGATACGCCGGTCCGATGGATTTTTTGTCGATGGCATGACACGCTTTGCAGTCGCTCAGTTCGATCAGGCGTTTGCCCGTCGAGGAGCCGGTGTTGGCCTGGTGACCCTGCGCCAGCATCGTTTTGTCGAAGCCTTCGAGGTAGTCAATCGTCATCGTCACGTCATCGGCACTAATGCCTTTCTGCAATGTACCGTCTTCTTTATCCGCTACGTTGACCGCGTATTTAACGGGTTTGTTAGGGAAGTAAAACGTTTTGTTACCAGAAACGGCAACTTCTACTTTGGGTTCGTCGTTCCCCACTTTAATGTCCATCGTCTTTGTCGCAACATTCCCGGCGGCATCGGTCACTTTCAGCGTGGCCGGATAGGTGCCGGGTTTGCTGAAGGTAACGGTTGGGCTGGCGGTTGTCTGTTTGGGCATTGCTTTGCCGAATGACCACTCATATTTAAGCGCGTCGCCGTCATAATCCATCGACTCTTTTGCATCAAACTTCACCGTAAGCGGAGCAGCACCAACTGTTTTGCTGGCACTGGCAACGGCAACGGGTTTCCGGTTTCCGGCATTGTACGTAATCCGCGATAGCCGGGCATCAGCGTTGGCTGCAAACCACTGCTGACCATATTCCAGCGTGTAAAGCGAACCGTCGTTGGCAAACTGCATGTCGATTACGTGCGAGAATTTCGTGCCGGGCATGAACGTCTCCATCTTCACGAAATCGCCGGTTGACGTCATCGTCACGGGGTGAAGCCAGTCGCGCATCCAGTCATAGGCGAAAAGTTTACCGTCGTAGGCACGCGGAAACTTCACCGCCGATTCTGCGTAATCGTCGTAATAATAAACCGGTCCGGCCATTGCATTCCGGCCACCTTTGCCCACAATAGCCCCAAACTCCGGCGAATCGGCATAGGGGTAATAGATGAACGCTTTCTGGGCCGGGGGCAACTGAGTCAGACCCGTGTTATGGGGCGAGTCGTTGATGGGTTTCATCGGGTCGAAGAGCGGTCCCGTTGTGCTGTCGGCAAACGTGCGGGCGTGATACGGACGGTTATCGGCTACGAACAGCGGCCAGCCAAAATAACCGGCCTGACGCGCCTGATTGACTTCATCATGACCGCGCGGACCAAATTTTTCGCTGTTTTCGCCAGCATCCGGCCCTACTTCGCCCCAATACAGAAAGCCCGTGCGCTGATCGACCGAAATGCGGTATGGATTGCGGTTTCCCATCACATAAATTTCGGGGCGGGTTTTATCGGTTCCTTTGGGAAACAGGTTGCCTTCTGGAATGGTGTATGTCCCGTCGGCTTCGGGGTGAATCCGCATGATTTTGCCGCGCAAATCGTTGGTGTTGCTCGATGTCAAACGGGCATCCCAGCCGCCCCGTCCTTTGCGTTCATCAATAGGCGCGAAACCCCCGGAGTTAAACGGGTTGGTGTCGTCACCGGCGGAGAGGTACAAATTGCCCTTCCGATCCCAGGCAATCGAACCGCCCGTGTGGCAGCAACCGTCACGTTTGACTGGAACCGTCAGTAGCACTTTTTCGGTGTTCAGCAGCAACGTATCGCGCACATCGTCATACACGAAACGCGACAGGTGCTGGGCTGTATCGGCAACGGTTTTCCCGGTTATTGGCGAGTAGTAGGCATAAACCCATTTATTCTGTTTGAAATTCGGGTCGATGTTCAGCCCCATCAGGCCGTATTCAAACTTGGTGAATACCGGAAAATTAGCGACCACTTTGACGGTCTTTTTCGCCGGATCATACAACTTCAGGGCACCCTTGCGCTCGGCAAACAATACCTTTCCATTGTCGAGCACCACTAATTCGGTGGGTTCATCTAAGTTGGCGGTCAGTATCTGCCGGTCAAACCGGTTTTCTTCAGGAAACGGCTGTGTTTTGGCCTGTCCGAATTTCAGGCGTGTCGCCATAACGGATTTGATGCCGCCCAAAATGTGCTGTGTAAAGAGCGGGTCGACATACGATTCGTCGGTATGGCCGCCACCCGTATAAAATGCTTTGCCGCCCTCGAACTCATGGTGCCAGATAAACGGGTGATTATCGCCGTTTTTGCCGCCCTCGTACGTTTTCTCGTCTAATTTCGCCAGCACTTTCAGGTCTTTTCCAATGCTTTTGTAGCTGTACCATTCATCCCACCGTTTCCAGCGGTCGGGCAGCATCTTCGTGGATGGATGAGTTTTGTCAATCACTTCGATTTCAGCGTTTTGCTGTTTCGGGTGATTCAAAAAATACGCGCCAACCAATTGGTTATACCAGGGCCAGTCGTATTCGGTATCGGCTGCGGCATGGATGCCTACAAAGCCACCCCCCGCCTGAATGTATCGCTCAAAAGCAGCCTGTTGCGCATCGTCCAGCACATCGCCGGTAGTGCTGAGCCAGATTACCGCGCCATACTGTTTCAGGTTCGCTTCGGTAAACTTGCCCGCATCTTCGGTGGTGTCAACGGCAAAACCGTTTTCCTTCCCGAGTTTCATAATTGCCTGTTTACCCGCCGGGATGGACCCGTGGCGATAACCTTTTGTTCGGGAAAAAACCAGAACACGATTCAGGGCAAGGGGCGATTCTGCCGATGCCGCTTTGGTAGCTATGGTCCGTTTGGCGGTTGTTTGTGCCCATGCGGGCGCATCCATGCCCGATACGGAAGCTGCCAGCACACCCGCCAGCAGCAAGGCGCGGGAGGGAAGCCGTAAATTTTTCATAGAGTTATACGAGTTATGCAGACTGATTGGGTAAGTGGGTGAAGACCATCCAAATCGTTAACTTATTGTACGATTCAATTGTCTTTTGTAAAGAAACAAATTTAACGAAAAAGCGAACGCTACGGAGTAGTCGCTCGCTTAATTTAAAGAACAGACAGGGGTTAATCTACTTTTTTAAACGTCATTACCGGTCTGCCCGCTCGTAGTAGTGTTAGTTTGAGGTTAGCAATCTGATAGGTAAACGGCAGGTTGAGTTGGCCGAGAAATTTGTTTTCGAGTACGGCGCCCTCGCCCATACAAGCCATCTTGGTCGTTACCATCGGACCAAACGCTATCTGTCGGCTATCGGCTTTTACATTTCCACTAAGCCGGTTACAGCCCGTTGTACCCGTAACCCGGCCTTCCGTAAGCGAGATTTCTAAACGGGGCAGTTCGCGGCCATTGCCCGAAGTGCTTACCAACTGACCCTCAAGTTCCGTTAACACCCAAATGTCCTGCAAAAGAGCTAATTGCTGTAATGATACACCACAACCAACGTAGTTTTTGCCCCGAACATCAACCTCAACGCGGTAATCGAACCGTTGCCCCGACATTGTATCGACGCAGCTATCGGGCCGGAACACCGCGTTGATTCGCTCGCCTTCAACGGTGGCATTGTACCGAAACGTACCATCTGAATCGGTTTGGCGTTCGGGAATGGGCGTATTGAGGCTATCGCCGTTCAAGGCTTTGAAACGCATAATGCCCTTCGATGGGTTGATGGTCAGTGACCAGGACGGGTCGTTGCCTTTAGCAATCAGCTCGTTGCCCGCTTTCAGGTACTGGCTATAATCAGAAATTTCGGGTTGGTTAGCGGGCGTCAGCATTTCCGCGAACTGTTTGGATGGTCGGCGGCAGGCAGCGGTCAGCAGCAACAGGCTGAATAACAGAAGGCGCATAGCGGATATCAAATAAGATGAGCTGTGTTGATAAGACCTATTCCTGACACAAAAGTTTAACGTAGAGACGCTATCCGAACAACGTGGGCTGGATTGAAACAGTCGTTGTTTGGTCGTAGTTACTACTTTTTACGGTAAACGACACGTTATGAAAAAGGGATGGATCATTGCGCTCATTTTGTTACTCATTGGTAGTATTGGTGCTTATGTCTGGTATACTAACCTGAAAGACAAGCGTGTAAGTAGTGGTGGTGCGAACGACGATACGCTGAAGCCCCGTCTGGAATTAGGGCGCATGAACATCACCAATATTAACGATGGGGCCATTACGATGACGATGGATTTGCTCATCGACAATCCGCTGCCGGTAGGTTTCAAGGCGAGTCAGATGGATTATACGGTCTATATCGCCAACACAATGGTTGTAAAAGACGCTTACAAAAAAACGATTGAACTTAAATCGGGCGACAGTACCCTGATTACATTGCCCGTTAAACTACTGGCCGGACCCATGACGAAGGTGCTCAAAACACTGGAGCGCAAAGGGATTGACAGCACAACCTATACAGTGCGTTCATCGTTCGCGCTCGATGTGCCGATTCTGGGCGAAAAAACATTCGCCGTCACGATGGAAAAGAAGCTGCCAACGCTCTACATTCCTAAAATCAAGATCGACGATATTGACTTCGGACCGTTGGGATTGAAGCGTACTGACGTTGCGACGAAGGTAAGCGTGACGAACAAAAACAAGTTTCCGTTCAGCATTGCCGATGCCCACTATACCGTCTTTATTGATGGCAAAGAGATTGCGGACGGTCATCAGCCGGACCCCATCCTGATTAAAGCACAGGCAACAACACCGGTTATTTTTCCGGTAACGGCCCGACCGGGCAAAACGCTGAGTGTATTACCCAAACTGCTGTTCGATAAAAAAGACACGCCCTATTTGGTCAAATTTCGCTGCAAACTCATTGATAAAGAAGGCAATAAGTCATTTAAGGACAGCAAGTTTGCGGCTACGATAAAAGGGACATTAGCCGATTTTAAGGAACTGAAAAAGTAATTCATGGCCCTCACCGGGCCACCATCACCCGCTTTGTTAGCAGCCCTTGTGTCGTCTCAACCCGCAGAATATAATCGCCGGTGGGTAGCTGGCCAACGTTGACCTGAACCGACGTTGGCGATGGCCGCGACGCATCGACCGACACAGACCGTCCCTGCATATTGGTAAACTGGACTGATTTTATTCCCTGAATAAGCATCTCCGACTCCAGCACAACAACACCCGACGCAGGGTTCGGATAGAGTTTTCCCTCTGATGCGACCGGCTCAATAGCCGTAACGGTTTGGGGAGCGCGGAATACGGTTGCTACCGGAAAATCTTTGAACAGCGTGGCCGTTTCGGTTGTGGCGTCGGTGCCAAACCAGTAGGTCAGGATAGCCGCGTAAACCTGCCGGAAATCGGTCTGCATTTTCAGGTTGTTGTTGTCTAAGTCGCTCAGGTTCGGGTTCTTACCCACCATCGGCGACTTAATGGCCGTGCCGAATACGAACATCGGAGCCGAGGTGCCATGATCGGTGCCAAAGCTGCCGTTCGAGATGGCGCGACGGCCGAATTCGGAGAAAGTCATACCCACAACGCGGTCGTCTATTTTTAACTGCGTCAGGTCATTCTGGAAAGCCAGAACCGCATCGGAGAGGGTTTTAAGCAGTGTTGCGTGGGTGCCGGTTGTCGTGTCGGTAGCCACTACCTGATTGGCGTGGTTATCGAAACCGCCCATCGTTATATAATACACCTTCGTTTTCAGGCCACCGGCAATGAGCCGCGCAACGATTTTGAGTTTGTCGCCGAGGGCGTTTGCGGTGGGATACGCAGCCAGATTTTTTCCCAGCCCGGCTGCCGTTTTTATCTGTCCGGCATAACTGACCGAACTGGCCTGCTGCTGCCGGATAAACTCAATCTGCTGACCGGCATAGCCTGTTAATGTTGTGGCAGGTGCATTGGGCTTGTCGCCTACCAACCGTGCAAAGGTGTCCGGGTCCTGTAGCACAATCGCCATCGAGTCGGTAGGGCCAAGCACGGTTGTTGCGGTCACATAGCCGATTTGAATAGCGGGTGGATCAGGCATTTGTGTTGTAGGGTAGGCATCGGGATAGCCGGGAAACCGTTTGTCGAGGTAGCGACCCGCCCAGCCCGACGTAGCTGTCTGGTTCGAATCGACGGCGGTCATCCAGATATCGCTGGCCCGAAAGTGCGAAAAGTTGGGTGTCGGATACGATACGCCCTGCACAATGCTCAGTTTGCCATCGTTGAACAATTGCTGCATACCCGTCATGGCAGGGTGCAAACCTGTTCCGGCGAAGTTTTTCAGTTTCAGGGCTTTGGCTTCGGGAATAGCGATATTACCCCGGAAATTCGGTGCGGTATATACGCTCATCTGGTCGAGCGGAATGACCATATTCAATCCGTCGTTGCCACCCTGCAACTGGATAATGACCAGAACCCGGTCGCTTTGGTCGGCCAGGCTAACCAGCGATTGAATAAACCCTGACGGGCGGGCAAAGGCTTTGGCCCCGTAGCCGTCAATGAGAAGCGGCAACATCAGCGACGAAGCCGCATACTGTAGAAAATTACGACGCTTCATGAGGTTGGTTAGTTGATTGGTTGATTGGTTGATTGGTTGATTGGTTGATTGGTTGATTGGTTGGCTGGTTTTCCGTGGCAGTTATTTAACCAGCCAACCAATCAACCAATCAACTAATTAACCAATCAACTTTAATTTACCTGATACTCGGCCATGCGGAAAACGTATTGCAGAAACGCGGTTAACTTCACCTGAACGGCCTGTTTTTTGGCGGTGTCGGTTGGGTTACGGACGTAATCATTCCATTCGCCGGTCCATTCGTAGCGCGGAATCGAGTTCAGCAGGACCGTATCGGTCAGAAAATCGAGCTGCGTTTGATCGAGCGAAATGGCCAGTAATTGCGTCGTCAGGTCGCTTACCAACTTGGCCGGATTAGTCGGGTCAGATAGCGTTTTGACATACGACAGCACGTCGACAACAGGTTTTCCGTTCAGTTTCAAGGCATTGGTGGTCAGCGCATCGCCGAGGTAACCCCGTAATCCGAGCGTGGTCGAGTTGATCCATTGCTGGTAATAGTCCGATTGGTAGTAGGCCGTCCAGCCAAATACAGTAGGCGGGTTGAGTAACTCCTGTTGCTCTTCCTTCAACCGACTGTGGATGTAATTCCCAATCTGGTAATAGCCTGTCAGGTTTTGTGCCGGGTCGGGAGCCTGTAAACCCCAGAATCGAAATGTGCTAACAACCAGATCCGCTGGTGCTTTTATCATGCTGCCCCGCAGCCGTTCATCGAAGAAATGCTGACTTTGGAAAAGGGCGGTCAGCACGGGTTTTATCTCGAAACCGGATTTTCTGAACAGGTCGGCCAGGGGCTGAATGAAATTCGTTTCGACATCGGCGGGAATGTCTGAATTGATAAACCAGCGATATAGTTTTCGGCAGATGTAGCGAGGTGTTTCGGCATTTCGCAAAATCATATCGACCAAATCGGTCAGTTCATCCAGTCCCGCGCTGTTCCCGGAACGACCTTTAATAACTGTGTTTTGATACGTAGCGGAGAACGTTTTGTCTGTCGTATCGTGCCGGTTGGCGCGGAATGTACTGCCAATGGCTCCGTCGGTAGCGTTGCGGTAGCCTGTATCAGACCAACCCGTCAATACTTTGGCCGCTTCCCGAACATCCGTTTCGGTGTAGCCCCCATTTCGGCCAATGGTGAAGAGTTCCTGTAGTTCGCGGGCGTAGTTTTCGTTCGCCGTGCCGACTACATTCTGATTGCCATTCAGAAACCGCAGCATGGCCGGGTTCTGTGTAATGGCTATTGTAAACGCTTTGAAATTACCGAGGGCCTGTTGCCGAAGCAGCGTATTGTACTGATAGGTAAACCGATAGTCGTTAACGGTGGAATCATTGGAGACAAAATGATTGGACCAGAACAGCGTCATCTTTTCGAGTAGCGATACGGACTGATTCAGCATCAGATTGCCCCACCACATTTTGAGATAGGCCGTTGATTTGCCTGCATTTGGCATATCGAAGGGCTGGTCGTGAAACGTCTTGCCGGTTGCCAGATCAAGCGGGGGAGCGGGTATAGGCTGGCCGGCTAACAGTTTCGTAACGATCTGAGCCGCCGTTTGCCCCGTCAAAGTCTTTACCTGTTCAGATGTAGGGCCGAAAGTTGCCCGCCTGAGCAGGTGAGCAGCTTGGGTCGCTGTTAGAGGTTGCGAATAAACATCAAGTAAAGCCACGACAGTAGTGATTAAAACGCGTTGGTAGGCAGACTAAAAGACTGACAGTCAACTACGAACAAGGTTTAATCAGCTACGTGTAAATAATTAATTTTTAATGTGAGTTAACAGATGATGTTACGCCACACCGGGTTAAAACCCGGTGTGGCGTAACATCAGTTAACAGAAAAACCGAAAAGGCTAAACGGTTGTCTACCGTTTTGAGAAACTCTGCGCCATAAATGCTGCATCAGCCTTCGACCAGCCTTGCCGGGCCAACTGCTGCTCGCTTGCGGCAGTGGCTGCATCGCCTTTCAGCTTGGCGACACTGGCAAGCGCGTAGTGTGTACCCGGATAATTTGGGTCGTGTTCGGCCAGGATTTTAGCGGACTCTTCGGCAAAATCCGTCAGCTTCAACTGGCAGGCAACCTGCGTAATCATTTCTAACTGAAACAGGGCTTCGATCCAGGGGTCGGGGCCGTATTGCTCGTGGGCACTGGCCTGAAACCGGCGAACATCAGCCATTCCTTTTTCGCGTTCGGCGGGGTCGGATAAGGAAATCAGAGCCGCCAAAAAGTTCGGATGCGGGTCCAGCCAAATGGCGATCCAGTCAGTATCGGATGCTTTTTTTGCTTCTTTCAGGACATCCTGCGCGGCTTTTAGCGAAAGCCGGGCCTGAGCGAGCTGGTTTTTCTTTAGCTGTGTCAAGCCCAGCAAATAGTAACCGATAATCTGTTCGCCCGGCGTTTTGCCCGTTGTTAAGTCCATCGCGATAGGAACGGCTTCGGCATCGCGGTTTTGGGTAATAAGCAAAGCCGGATAACCCATTTTGTTGTAAAACGTCCGTTCTGTGTTCGTTGGCCGGGCGGTCATAAACCGCTCTTTCGCCAATTGTTCCGCTTCCTGAATCCGGCCCTGATATTGGTAACACAGCCCCAGCAAGGAAATATTGTGGATGTGATGCCAGTCGTACATCGACTCGTAATGTTCTGTTTTATAAAGGTTTCGCTCGATGTCGTCGGTTTTTTTCATCTGCGCGATAGCCTCGTCTACATCGCCGGTTTTCATCAGGTCGTGGGCGTACATGTGTAAGGCATGAGCCAGATTCGGAGCCATCCGGGCATACACTTCGCCGTGTTCACGCGCTTTATCGTAATCGGCCATGCCCTCGTAGGCATGAATCAGAAAATGGTGGGCCGACGGATGATTGGGGTACATCTGCAACACCTTTTCGTAGATAGCAATGCTTGCCGTCGATGTACCCTGACCCCGCCCGGAAGCCAGCCGTTCGTAGGCGTTCCCGGCAATCAACCAGAGTTCGGCGTCCTGCGGGAAGCGTTTTACGGTCCGGTTAATCTTCAGCCGGTATTCATTCAGCAGTTTCTGATTATTAAGTGAATCAACGGCTTTTAATTGGGCAAACCGCAGGTCGATATGCGCTTTTTCGCGCTCAGATGCGAATGTGGACAATGCTTTTGCAGTTTCGGCGGCTTTTCGCGCGGCCGGATTGTCATCTAATTCCATATACACCCGGCTCAGTCCAACATGGGCCATAACTAAGGTAGAATCCTGACGTAAGGCTTCGTGAAACGAGCGGGCTGCTTCGACTAATGCGTATCCGTGCAGATACCCCATGCCCTGCTCAAAGAAAGCCTGTGCTTTTTCATTTTTCGTGGAGGTGGGCGTCGGAAACTGACCGACATTCGACCGAAGAGCAACAGGCTGTTTCAGCAATGTATTCGGAATACCACCCACATGTGCCAGACCACAGACCGGGATGGCTGATGGTAGGCGGGTAGTGGCGTATTCAGATGAAGGGTAGTATTGAGGGCTGATCAGTTCTCTAATCAATAGCGTAAGCAACACAACTGGCAGGGAAGAATATAGATAGACACGCTTCATGATTGAGGAAAGTTGATAGATAGGGAAATGTACTATCTTCCTCACAAACAGGCAAGTAATTAATCTTACTTCTTATTTATCGGGTTCCAGTGCTGCTTGTTTTTCGTGAAACTGAGCGTGGTATTGCGCTAAGATGAAGTAAACAACATAACGTGTAGTGGTTTATTTTTGCCCATTCATCTAAACGTATAAGCATGAATTCACTTAATCCAACCTCCATGCTATGGGCCTGGCAACTGATTAACCTTATCCTGTTAGGACTTGGTATTTTTACACTCGTTAAATTCCTGATTGTGCTGTTCAAAGCCGACCGCGCCATCGACGAAGTGCGCGAGTATATCCGGCGAAGTCATTAGAGAAAAGCCTGCCAACTCCCAGAAAGGCTACGCGCCTGAACTTTCGGGAGATTTATCATTATCGAGTAAACTATCCCCAAAATTCTGCCCTATGAACACGCCGTCGGCCTTCGGCTAACCTTGTCGGGGGATAATTGCTGTTCAGATGGGAAGGAAACGTACTGAGTCTATTTGACTAAAAAAGCCCGAAAGTCACTTGACTTTCGGGCTTTTTGCCAATGTTTTTTTGTAAACCTACAACTGCGGTTGTTCCAGTACAACGCTTTCGTCAATAGGGCCGGCTTTGCGATTGCGCAGCCAAAAGTACAGGCCCGTGAACAGAAAAATCAGAATGATCGGGAATGTCATCATGGTAGACAGCGTGGCCTGTCCGGCGGCCAATTCCTGAGCTGGTCCGGTAAGACCCTTTGCTTTCGCTACGGCGTGGTCTGCGTCAATCCACCGCCCGATAAATGGTTGGAAGATAGACGTTGACAGCATACCTACACCGCCAATAATGGACATACCTAACGCTCCGCTTAAGGGAACCCGCTGAGCTACAAAGCCAATCATAGTCGGCCAGTTAAAACATACGCCCAGGCCAAATATAACAGCGGCTAAATAGGCGATTGGACCCGTAACGGTACTGAACATATAAATACCAATCGTTGCCAAGACCGCACCGCCCAGCAGAACACCCGTCTGACCAAATTGGCCTACAACCGGACCGGTGAAAAGCCTGCCAATCGTCATCACACCGAATGTTAACGCTAACACCAGCATGGCATCGGCTCCGCTGCTACCCAGGACAACGGCTACCCACTGGTTCGGGCCAAATTCAGTAATGGCTGTCAATGCCATACAGAAGAATAGGGCAATGTACAATGGGGTAAGCATGGCCTGAAAATTTTTCGCTAATGACGTAACGCCCTCTACTTTTGGCTTTGGGAAAGGCTGACCGAAAAACAGGAATGCATAAACCACCGTCGGAATCATAAGTACCCAAATTTGAGTCTGCCACGAGGAGCCTGCATCGGTCATGAATTTGGAGATCAAACTACCAATCACGATGCCACCAGGAAACCACATGTGAAACCGCCCCAGCATTTTGTTTAGCTTGTTGCTGGGATACATATCGGCAATCATCGGGTTACAGGCCGCTTCTGTGCAGCCATTTCCGAAGCCGATGAAGAACGTTGAGAACAACAAACCTACATAGCCACCCGCGTAGATGGTCAATAGAATACCCAGCGTGTGGGCAACCACGGCGACCTGCATAATTATTTTTGGCCCTACCGTGTGATACACCAGACCACCGATGACCATCGAAATAGGGAAGCCAAAAAAGAACATCGAATTGATAAAGCCCAACTGCTCGGCAGTTAGCCCAAATTCGGTGCCCAACTGAGGCAAAATACCCGCCCGTATGCTAAAAGAGAAGGCCGTAGTAATAATGGCAAGGCAACTGGCCAGAAATAGCCGCGAAGAATTAACGGTTTGGTTCATTTCTATAGAAAGGGATTTAGTGAGTTTTCAACTTTATTATCGAACAAAAGACAGTCGCCGGGATAAACTCCCCACTAAAAGGCCGTTTTTGTGCAAACTTTCCGAAAAATAAGAGAAAACAACTAATTTTCCGGCGTAAAAGAAGGGGCTGGTTTGTGGTTTGTCGTTGGCTGACGCGTCAGTATTCTTGCCGCACCGGCGGACCGGTCAGCCAACGACAAACCACAAACCACAAACTAAACACAGTAAACCTACCCGCATAATCCCCTTTTCCTAACTCGTTTACATTCAACTTACGTACCAATGCATAGAAAATTGCGAATGGGTATGGTTGGCGGAGGGCTTGATGCCTTCATTGGTGCCGTTCACCGCCGGGCCGCTGGTTTTGATGGAGAGATCGAATTGGTTTGTGGCTGCTTCAGTTCCTCGCCCGACAAATCGAAAGCTACCGGCCACACCCTATACCTGCCCGAAAATCGGGTTTATACCTCGTTTGAGGAAATGATCTCAGCCGAAAAAGCCTTGCCGGAGGGCGAACGGATGGATTTTCTGTCTATCGTAACGCCTAACCATATGCACTTCCCACCCGCCAAAATGGCTCTCGAAAACGGGTTTCATGTGATGTGCGATAAGCCCATGACGCTGAATCTGGATCAGGCTAAAGAACTGGCTCAGATCGTGGAGAAATCAGGCCTGGTGTTTGGCCTGACGCACAACTACACCGGCTACCCGATGGTGAAAGAAGCCCGTGCCATGATTCAGAGTGGTAAATTAGGCAAGATTCGGAAAGTGGTGGTCGAGTATCCGCAGGGATGGCTCTCGAAAGACGAAGAACATAACGATTACAAGCAGGCGATCTGGCGTACCGACCCGGCTAAATCGGGTGCTGCCGGTTGTATGGGCGACATTGGTACCCACGCCGAAAACTTAGCCGAGTACGTAACGGGCCTGCATATTACCGAACTCTGCGCCGACCTGACTACGTTTGTTCCCGGTCGCCAACTCGACGACGACGGGAACGTACTGCTTCGGTTCAACAATGGGGCGCGGGGGGTTCTGCACGCCAGCCAGATTGCCAACGGCGAAGAAAACGCACTGAAAATTTACGTGTGGGGTGAACTTGGCGGTCTGGAGTGGCATCAGATGGAACCGAACACGCTGAAATACAAAACGCAGGAAGGCCAGCGGATCATTCGCCCGAATGTGGGTGATTTATCTGCATCGGCAAAAGCGCACTGGCGGCTTCCGGCAGGCCACCCCGAAGGGTTCTTTGAAGCGTTCGCTAATCTTTATCGCAACTTCGCCTATGCCATAAAAGCGCACATGGAAGGCCGCGACCCCGACCCGATTTACGACTTCCCCAAAGCCGCCGACGGCGTTCGCGGTCTGGCTTTTATCGATACGGTCATCGCATCGAATCAGTCTTCAGAAAAGTGGACGAAGTTTGTTGTTTAAATGATTGAATGATTAAGTGATTAAGTGATTGAATAGCTGGCGCATACACCTATTCAATTACTCAATCACTCAATCACTATTAACCCTAACCCCACCGTATAGAAAGATGGATAAAGTTGAGTTTGTGCAGCACATGCAGAAGCGGACAAAGGAGTTCGTGCTGCGAACCATTCGACTGTTTCGGTCACTACCGAGAACCGAAGAAGCCAGGATCATAGGCAGACAATTACTCCGGTCAGCGACGTCGGTGGGAGCAAATTACCGGGCCGTTTGTCGTGCCAGAAGTCAGGCTGAATATTTCGCTAAGTTGAGTATCGTTGTAGAAGAAACGGACGAGTCGCTATTTTGGCTCGAATTATTGGTTGAGGCAGAGATTATGCCGGAAGCCAAACTTGGTAATCTAATGACCGAGACATCTGAACTACTGGCAATCTTTTCCACCGCTCGTAAAAATACGCCAACGGACAAGCGTAAGTAGGCCATTATTCAATCACTCAATCATTCATTAATTCAATCACTTACCCTTACATGCAAAAAATCAACATCGGTGTCGTTGGCACCGGATTTATCGGACCCGCGCACATCGAAGCCCTGCGTCGCCTGCCCAACACAAACGTCCTCGCGCTCTGCGAAGTGACCCCCGAACTGGCCCGTCAGAAAGCCGACCAACTCGGTATCGAACGCTCCTGTACATTTGAGGAGTTGCTCAAGATGGACGACATCAAAGTCGTACACATCTGTACGCCTAACTTTCTGCACTACGCCCAATCAAAAGCGGCACTGGAAGCGGGCAAGCACGTTGTCTGCGAAAAACCGCTGGCCAAAGACCTGCACGAAGCCAAAGAATTAGTTGAGCTGGCTGCCCAGACAGGCTTGGTCAACGCCGTGCATTTCAACCTGCGTTATTATCCGCTGGTTCGGCAGATGAAGGTCATGCGGGAGCAGGACGGTTTGGGCGATGTGTATTCGGTGATCGGCTCGTACTTACAGGACTGGCTCTTTTATGACACCGACTACAACTGGCGGCTCGAACCCGACAAATCGGGTGATTCGCGGGCCATTGCCGACATTGGTTCGCACCTGATGGACAGCCTGGAATACATTACGGGGCTGAAAACCGTAGCCGTGATGGCCGATTTCAACACCATCCACAAAGTCCGCAAAAAGCCGCTCAAACCCGTTGAGACGTATTCAGGCAAGATGCTCCAACCCGAAGATTATGCCGATGTGCCCATCAACACCGAAGACCACGCCAACGTGTTGCTGAAATTTGACAACGGCAACCGGGGGGTTATCACGGTATCGCAGGTATCGGCGGGCCGTAAAAATCAGATGCGTTTGGAGATTGCCGGATCGAAGAAAACGTTTGCCTGGAACTCCGAAGCTCCCAACGAAATGTGGATCGGCAACCGTGACGGAGCCAACGAATCATTCATGCGTGACCCCTCGCTGGCGCACCCCGAAGCCCGGTCGGTGATCTCATTTCCTGGTGGTCACAACGAAGGGTTTCCCGATACGTCGAAGCAGTTGTTCAAAGAAGTGTACGATGCCGTTGCTGCCGGAAAACAACCAGACAAACCAACCTTCCCAACCTTCGCTGACGGCTACCGCGAACTGCTCATCTGCGAAAAAATTCTGGAAAGCAACCGCAAACAGGCGTGGGTGGAGATTTAAAAGTGAATTGTTAACTTAGTGCTGTAAATTCAAGCAGAAAGCCATGCAGTACCAGAAAAAATACAGTAGTATTATCACTATTGAGCCTGGAAAACGGGGTGGTAAGCCCTGCATACGTGGAATGCGAATCACGGTTGGTGATATTTTGGGCTGGTTAGGTGGAGGGATGACCTTTGAGGAAATTATTGATGACTTCCCTGAATTAACCCGCGAAGATATTCAGGCAGCTTTACTTTTCGCTGCGGACCGCGATGACAGTACTATGTTGATGGCTGCCTGATGCGACTACTATTTGATCAAAATATTTCATTCCGAGTTGTAAAGCGGTTAAAGGTCATATTTCCGGATGTGATGAGCGTTCGGGAGTGTGGCCTGTTCAATGCTAATGATTACCAGATATGGGAATATGCCCGCCAAAAGGACTACACCGTTGTTACGTTCGACAAGGATATTCCAGCAATTGGCTCAGTAAAGGGATTCCCACCTAAAATTATTTGGTTGCGGACTGGAAATATAAGTAATCAGGCTATTGTCTCTTTATTTACAGATCATTCAGATGGGTTCGTCACTTTTATTGCTAATGAGAGAAAAGGATGTTTAATGGTCTATCCTAACTCAGACCCTGATAACCAAATCACAGAAGAATGAAAACAATGAAAGGCCCAGGCATATTCCTGGCCCAATTTTTAGGCAATACTGCCCCATTTAATTCGCTCGAAACGATTGCTAAATACATGGCCGACCTCGGCTATAAAGGTGTCCAGATTCCAACCTGGGACCCGCGCATGATCGACCTGAAGAAAGCTTCTGAAAGTCAGACGTACTGCGACGAACTGAAAGGTAAACTGAGCGATATTGGCGTTGAAATCACGGAACTGGCTACTCACCTGCAAGGGCAGTTGGTGGCTGTTCATCCGGCCTATGGCCCTATGTTCGATGGGTTCGGTCCGGCAGAACTGGCAGGCAAACCGAAAGAGCAGCAAGCCTGGGCCGTCGACCAGTTACTGATGACCGCCAAAGCCAGCAAAAACCTCGGGCTGAAGGTTAGTCCTACCTTTTCGGGTGCGTTGCTGTGGCCGTTTATTTACCCGTGGCCGCAACGTCCGGCGGGTCTGGTCGAGACGGGATTTAAAGAGCTTGCCGACCGCTGGCTGCCTATTCTGAACGCCTACGACGAAGCCGGTGTCGATGTGGCCTACGAACTGCACCCCGGCGAGGACCTGCATGATGGCATTACGTTCGAGATGTTTCTGGAAAAAGTGGGCAATCACCCCCGCGCCGGTATCAATTACGACCCGAGCCACTTTGTGCTACAACAGCTTGATTACCTGCAATTTATTGACTTCTACCACGAGCGGATCTATGCGTACCACGTAAAAGATGCCGAGTTTAACCCAACGGGTAAGCAGGGCGTGTATGGCGGCTATCAGGGGTGGGTCGAACGGGCCGGTCGGTTCCGGTCGCTGGGCGATGGGCAGGTCGATTTTTCGGGAATATTCAGCAAACTGGCGCAGTATGACTATGACCGCTGGGCTGTTCTGGAATGGGAATGCGCATTGAAACACCCTGAACAGGGTGCTGCCGAAGGGGCACCCTTCATTGAAAGCCACATCATCCGCGTCACTGAACGCGCCTTCGACGACTTCGCCGGAACGGGTGCCGATGACGCATTTAATAAGCGAGTACTGGGGTTGTAAATCAAAATTTGAAGAAAATATGGCAGGTCAAGGGTCGGGTGGCAATGTACTGGCTGCGCTTTGCAGTTTCTTTATTCCTGGTTTAGGTCAGTTGCTACAGGGGCGTCTGCTCATGGCCATTTTGCAATTCTTTCTGGCTGCTGGTCTTTGGTTTATATTAATGGGATGGATCATTCATTTATGGTCGATCATTGATGCCGCCCGCTACGACCCGGCCAAATAAATCGGTCATTGATTTAATAAAATAGAAAAACCCACCGGGAAACATTTCCGGTGGGTTTTTCTATTTTATAAGGTGTGGATAATAACTTGCTGAAATGCAGCGCATTTGCTATTAATTCTATTGTAATTACAAACAAAAAACTGTATTAACGGATATACTTACTAAGATGGTTATTTTTAATGTAGTACTGTATGAAACGTGATAAAACCTGGGTGGCACTCTTAGATTCCGATGAGGACGATTTTCTCTTTTGGCAACATGGATTTGGTTTGTGGGCTGACCATATAGAATTAAAGTGGTTTGAGACGCCGGAGGATTTTCTGGACGGTATAAAAGCCCCCGCTCTCAAACCCGCTGCCCTTATAATGGATGGTGTTGTGCCCAGAGGGCAGGAATCAACTATGTTAAGGGCATTTTTGAAACATCCTGACGTGAAAGGCGTGGGGATCTTCATGCTTTCCCAGCAATTCATCGAACATGAACACCAGACTTTTTTGGATATGGGCGCTACGGATCATCTTATCAAGCCCAACAACCACGAAGAATTGAAGCATGTGGTTTTACGGGTGAGCGAACAGGCAAGTGCCTATTCTTATTAGGACGAACAACGTTAGGAAATCAGCCACAATACTACCCCAACGAACGCCAACCCTAAGAAAACCAACAGGGTTATGGCGTTCAGACAAACTGGTATGGAATCATCCCGCTGACTCTCGGTCATATCCGTGTGGAATTCGATAAGTTGACCAACAACATACCGGATAGCCTTTTTTCCTGTCAAAGCACATACTGCTACCATTGTTGTTTTTGTGATCTTATGCCTAAACAATAGACTTTAAACAGTTTCCGGGGTTACTATTTTTCATAAAAAATGTGGATTGCTTATCAATTCGTGGAGAATAAGCTACTTTTTCAAGCTACTTGATGGCATAGGAAAAATTTGGAAATATAAATAGCTTCTGTTAGACGGAATGGGTGAGGTGTGGTCACTAAAATAATTGATACTGTACTAAAAAAATAATTTGGTTTACAAATTGTAATGGTGTGCGTATACTTTGTGAACTTTCTCCCGGCTGCGTTTCAACCGCATTTTCACTGCACTAATCGTAATATTGTAGGTCTGAGCAATCTGATCAACACGCATTCCCTCTTCATATTTCAGTTGAAGCAACGTTTGATCCTGAATCGTTAAGGTGTTCATCGCCTTTTTTACCAACAGAAGCGTCTCTTCGTGTAGCTGCGCATCCATCGAGTCGGGAATGTTTTGCTCGATTAATTCGTCTATTGTGCTAAACGTTAATCGTTTAGCAAGTCGTATCTGATCGGAACAATAGTTAAAGGCGATTGAATAGAGCCAGGTTGAGAAACTGGAACGCTCCTGAAAAGCATCGAGTTTGTTGAATACTTTCAGGAAAATATCGTGGGTGAAATCTTCGGCTTTTTCGGTGTTTTTAGTCATGGATAAACACCGCCTGTATACCTTACTGACATACCGGTTATAAAGCGTTTCAAAACACTGATTAGGCTGACTGGGTAAAAATTGACGAATCAGTTCTTCGTCGGTTAAGGCTATTTTCATTGCGGAGAGTAACTATAAAGTTAATGAATTTGGGTAATACAGCTATGTATGCTTGTCTTGTTACCATAAGACGCGGGTTTTTTGAATTGGTGGACTAAAAATATACTAAACGGTTATTTTGTGGCTTAATAGCAATAAAATCAGGTATCAACGCGGTATATATAGCCTATTCGGTTATTGAAGTTTGCGAAGTAATCTATAGAACAACATCTTTTGGTGATTATATTTGTTATAATTGACTCAGAAGATAGTATCTATTTCGTTGTATGACTACCGATTTATCCAGATCTAACACACCCACAAACCCGTTCGGAGCTACTATTTTGGTGGTTGAGGATGTCGATGATCATTGGTATATGATTCGTTGGGCATTAACCCAGACCATGCCCTCCGTCAGTATTATGCGCACAGTAAACGGCTCTGATACAATGGCTTATCTGGCAGCATGCTCTTATGGGCATTATTCACTGCCCAAATTGATACTGATGGATCTGTATTTGCCCGGCAGGGAAGACGGCTGGGCACTTCTGGAAGAAGTAAAACTACATCATATCTATCGGCGGTTACCCGTCATTATTTTAAGCGCGTCGAACAGCCCGGACGATGTCGAACAATCCTATTACCTGCGCAGTACATCCTACATCCGAAAACCAATTACCCTTCCTGAGTGGTTAGCTTGCTTTGACAATATCCACCGCTATTGGCAGGAAGCTGTAAGCCTGTACTAATTCTAAAAAGTGGAAAGCCCAGTCCGGGTGCAGCCTTCACGTTGTTTGCTCGCATAAACGCCGATTCATGCACCTATCCGCGTAATTTCAGTAAGTGGGTAAGCCACTGCACAGGCGAATAGAACAGGTAACCGTTTTTACAAAACAGTAAGTAGTAACGATAATTTTTGTCGTATCTTCCCTGCCGATTGTGTCAAATAGCACACAATTATTCCTCTTATACTGAACCAATTACGCTCTTCATCATGAAAAGTCATCTACTGGCTTTGACTTGTTTGTTGGTCATGCTCATGGCGTTTTGCCCGCCCGCCCAGGCGCAGCGCAGGCTAATCGACAGCCTGAAAACGACGCTGAATCACACCTTGCCTGACACGACCCGGTCGGCTACGTATTACCAGATTGCAAACGCATTTTATAAGCAAAGTCAGCTCGATTCAGCCCTCGCTTACCTTGAGCCGATGCGGCAGTATTGCCTCCGAATAAATTATACAACGGGCCTGGGTGAGTACAATCGTCTGAAATCGGTCGTTCGGCTGCATCAGGGGTTGTTCGACGAAGCGATTCAGTGTGCACACCTGGCGATCAGTTACTACAATCGCAACCATAAAACAGGCCACATTGCTAAAGTGTACCACAATATGGGGCTGGTCTATAAGATGATGGGCGAAAACCAGCGGGTACGTGCTCATCTGGAGAAAGGGCTGGCTTATACGCAACAGGCTATTACCATCAATCAGTCGATTAGTGCTTTCCAGAGTTTATCCGAAAATTACGTCAATCTGGGCATTATTTACGAAGATTTAGGTCAATACGAACGGGGTAGAGAGTGTTTTATGAAAGCACTGGCTATCAACGATTCGTACCATGCCAAACCCGAAGACTATCGGGTGATATACAATGACCTTGGCAAAAATTCGATTGTGCAGGGCCAGTATGAGCAGGCCATCGTTTACCTGAACAAGGCATTACCGATTAATCAGGCCCTGAACAGAGCAACCAGCTTAGTGCATAATTATCGGAATTTAGCGACTGCCCATTACGGCTTGAAAAAAGTTGATCAGGCCATCCAATACGGTGAGAAAGCTATATTTCTTGTCGAACGCACCGGCGATGCTCCCCTGACGCAGTCCGTCTATAAAATGATGGCCAGAATGTATGCCAACACGTCACAATATGCTAAAGCGTATCACTATTTAACGCAGCAAAAACGGATTGAGGATTCGCTGATGAACCTCGAAAAAACGCGTACCGTAGCACAGTTGGAAGGCCGTTATGCGGTTCAGAGAGCCAATGAACTGGCAACCATCCAGGCCAATCTGGCACTGGCTAAAGCTAAGGAAGTTGCTCGTATGGAGTCGATAAAGGAACGGGAAATTGCGGCTATCCAGGCCACAGAAAGCCGCCGGATGGCACAGATCAGGGCGGTAGCCGACATCGAAAAAACACGGGCGGTTACGGAGGTCCAGGCTAAATACGATACCCAGAAACGAATCAATCAAATTGCGGTCCTTGCCCAAAAAAACCAGCTTCAAACCCGGCAGGTTCAGCTTATGGCGGGTGGGCTGGGGCTGCTGGGAGTCCTGCTCAGTATTCTGGTCGGGCAGTACTGGGCACTCCGCCGGGCAAACAGGCGTTTGTCGGCTCAGAACGAAATTATCACCAGCAGCAGTCAGCAATTGGTAAACCAGTCAGATCAGTTACGCACGCTGATGAAAGAACTGCACCATCGCGTAAAAAACAATTTAGCCATCGTATCCAGCCTGCTTACCTTACAGGCAAATGGCCTCACGGACGAAAAAGCCATACAGGCTGTTCGGAAGGGGCAGCAGCGGGTACAGGCTATGTCGCTGATTCACCAGCGTTTATACCATGCAGATCGCGTAACGATTGTGAACATGCGCGAGTACCTGACCGATCTGGCCGAAAGTCTGATGCAGGCCTATGGCTACGAATACGATAACTTCGATTTGTGCGTCGACGTGGCGTTGCAGGACCTTGACGTTGATGTAGCGATGCCATTGGGCCTGATTGTCAACGAGTTGATTACCAATTCATTTAAGTACGCGTTCACTAATCAGGAGCGGCCCCTGCTCCGAATTGGCCTGCATTATGCAAGTGGCTTGTCGCAAACGGGTATTACGCTTGAAGTGCAGGACAATGGGCCGGGTATCGAAGCGACGGCCTGGCAGAAGTCCGACAACCGTACTTCGTTTGGTACTCGTCTGGTAAAATCACTTACTGAACAGTTGGAAGGGCAGTTTGAACTACTCTCCCAGAATGGTACATTGTGTCGGCTGTATATTCCCCAAACGCGCATGGCCGCTTAAGTGTACGCGCTCTACTTTGGGTAACCCTGAAACGATCTTTCATGCAATGAATTCGGTAACAGCAGCTACGTGACCGATTACCGGCTCAGGCGTATGGTCTTTAGTTTAACTGGTTTATTACTAATAGGTTAACTTGCCGGACGTGCCTGGCAAATTGAGGCTTGTGAATTTAATCAACCGCTTAAAATATATTTTCCAACAACGTTTTCAGGACGAATGTTAATGAAATTAACTGGTGCTATTAAACTATATACCTATATTCAGAAAACTTAGTGTATACTTGCCGATTCCCCTGATTTGATACGGCAAATTTTAGACTTGACTTTAAGAAAAGAATAAGTGGGTAATGAGGTAGCCTGCCAACGCCTTTTTAGTTAAACAGAGAACGGCCTGGCACAATCCATACCGAATTATAAAAAGTAGTGTGTTTAAAGGGCAACTTAATGCTTTATTGCCTCGCACTTCACCACAATTGACGGTAACAAACTATGACCAGCGACGAACGAATACACATTCTAATCGTTGAGGATGAAGGTATTTTAGCGATGGAGTTGAGTGATAGTCTCGAAGCAGACGGCTATTTCGTTGTCGGTATCGCCAACAATGGCCGAAAAGCACTTGACTTATTCCGGCGACAACGGGTCGATCTCCTCTTGTGTGATATTACGATTAAAGGCGAGTGGGATGGTATCGAAACCGTGCGTCGCCTAACCATCGAGCGACCTATTCCCGTTATTTACCTGACTGCCCTGACCGACCGAGAAACGCTTGAACGAGCTAAGCAAACATACCCCGCTGCTTATGTAAACAAGCCTTACCAGTTAGCCAGCCTGCGAACCGCCATCGAACTGGCTATTCATAATTTTACCCAGCGTATTCAACCCGCCCCCACAACAGCCCCTGTTGAACGCGGAACCCGCGAACGTGAAACGATTTTGCAGATCAATGACTACCTGTTTATCAAACAGAATTACCAGTTCGTTAAAATAAACGCGGGCGATTTGCTGTATCTGGAAGCCGATAACGTCTATACAACCTTAGTGACGGCCAATCGAAAGTACGTGCTTCGACTAACGCTGAGCGGAATTCTGGAGCGGATGAATCTGCCGGGTCTTGTGCGCATTCACCGATCCTACGCCGTCAATATTCATAAAGTAGAATCGTTCAACGATGCCGAGCTGAGCATTGGGGCGCAGTTATTGCCCTTAAGCCGAAGCTACAAGGAGGATTTTTTGCAGCGGTTCAATCATTATTAACCGCAGAAATGTATGCCTGAACGTGTGTTCTCATCATAATTTTGTCTACTCACCTATCAATTTCTGTTATTCACTGCTCTTATTCAGCGGAGCGTCAACGGATCGGCTACATTTGAATTAATACATAAACGTACTTTCCTCTTTCGAACCAGATTTTCCTAAACAGAAAACTGGTTCGTTTTTAACCGAATCCACACCCTCAACCAAAACGCTTCTTTAGCCACGCCAACCGAGAGCCGCTTTGTTAGAAAGCGGCTCTCGGTTGTTAATCAGGGTTGTATCATTCACTGAGGCTACCATATTGCCGTCCCGTGTTGTTTCCCGAATTCGTAAAAAATCTGTATCTTAGATGTCCCTTGTTTGGTAGTTAGGGTAACAGGCACCTATCGCAAACGAATGGCATCAGGGCTATGCAGAAACGATGTATCTGGCTATTGGTTTGGAGTGTATTGATGCTGACCGAGCGGGCTGCGGGCCAGAACCTGATTCCGAACGGGAGCTTTGAAACCTACCGCAACTGCCCCCGTCTCGACAATCTTCTTAGCGAAGCCACGCCCTGGTATAATCCCAATAAAGCTACACCTGACTTTTATCATCAATGTTTTCAGACTGGACAGATGGCCCTGCCGCCCCACTCAGGACAGGGCGTTGCGCGGTTGTTTTTTGATCGGGGATGGGAAGAATACTTGGGGGTGCGCCTGACCAGGCCGCTCCTTGCCGACTCGTGTTATTTTTTCGAGATGTTTATTGCCACCGACACCCCCGATAAATACCTGACCGAAACCATTGGCGCGGCTGTATCGAATCAACCGCTTACCGGAACAACAACGGATGCCATCACGGTTACTCCGCAAGTGCTGGACAGGCAACCTAAAAACAGTATTGCACACTTGCAATGGCAACGGGTAACCGGGTCAATCACGGCGAAAGGGGGCGAGGAATACATCACGATTGGCAGTTTCTATAAAACGCCCGCCTTTCTCGGCTTTTATTACCTGTTCATCGACGATGTTTCGCTCGTGCCGATTTCGCTCGAATTGGGGAAAGATACCACCCTCTGCGGCCGGAGAAGTACTCGCCTGCTCGATGCGACAACACCCGGCGGAATCGACTACCGCTGGAATGACGGAAGCACAAAACCGACCCTTCTGGTAACCAAACCGGGAAAATACTCCGTTACGGCCCTTACGGAATGCAAAATTCTGAAAGACAGTATTACAATTGATTACGCACTCGATTTTGACCTCGGTGCCGACACCACGCTTTGTACCAGCCAATCGGTTACGCTAACGGTTCCGGCCAATGCCGCGTCAACCTATCAATGGCAGGATGGCTCCCGGAAAAACACGTTCACTGTCAAGCAGGAAGGACAGTACAGCATTCGGGTTAAACAGGCCAGTTGCATTGTATCCGACAGCATTCTGGTGCGGTATATAAAACCACCTCAATTGGAGTTAGGGCCGGATCAGGAACTGTGCGGGGCCGAATTGTTTACCATTAAACCCACTATTACCGAAGGCACGTTTTCTTGGCTGGACCAGTTTGCGGACGTGAACCGAACGGTCAGTCGTTCGGGCGTATTTAGGGCCAGCGTGTCGAATGCCTGCGCCACCGTGACAGATTCTGTGATGGTTAGCTACGAAGCCTGCGATTGCGTTTTGTATGCACCCGATAGTTTCACGCCCAATGGCGACGGACTAAACGACGTTTTTGTGGCCTACGGATGCGGGGATATCGTCATTACCTCGTTTGCCGTCTTTGACCGCTGGGGCGAGGTTATTTTTCAGACGTCTGCCTCGCCGTTTCAGTGGGATGGCCTGTATCGGGGCAAACTATGTCCGACGGGTGTGTATGCGTGGAGCATCCAATACCAGCTCAACCAACGCCGACGAACAACCCCCGGCCAAGCGCAGGGTAAATTGAGTCTGATTCACTGAACCTATTCTATTATTTGCTTACAACCTTTTGGTACGTTAAAAGGTCATTAAGGAAACTACTGAGGGCTATGAACAGACACTTATTTCTACTTTTATCATTGACAGCACTAATAGCGGGTTGCCACAAAGACGCTGGTATAAATGCTATTGCCACAGACATTCCCGAACCGATAAACATGCGGGTTGAAACATTTAAAAAGGAGCCTTTTCTTTGTTCTGATGCATCCATTAAAGAGTTTTCTTTCCAGAAGGCAAGAGTTTACGGCTTCTCAAGCGGCACTTGCACTTCGGAGCCAGCGTCTGGCATATATGATGTCAGTGGAAATAATATCTGCACATTAGGAGGACTTGCTGGTTCCACAATGTGTAATGGTGAGCCGTTTGCCAAAGCCGTATTATTACGAACAATCTGGCAGAATAAATAATATAAGGTTATACAAGTAATTCAGTATAAATAAATTAGCCCATCATCGGCAGTTCGACCCCGTTGGGGTCGGATGTTTATAGTCAAGAGGTCAAGTTCTATAAATATCTGACCCCAACAGGGTCAAATCGCCGATGATGGGCTAATGAATGCCAATCTTGCTTATTTAGCCCAATCATTTCTGACTCTGCTAACCATCAAAACAGCTTCACAATGCGGGCCAGCCCGACGGAAATCAACAGCATAACCGCCACAAATCCTAAGCCCCAGTATAAGCCAAAGCCTTCGGCGACAAACCCGATAATGGGCGGACCAGCCAGAAAACCAATGAAGCTAAAGGTAGCAAATGTAGCCAGGCCAGCCGCCGGAGGAATGCCCGGCACCCGAAGCGAGGCTGCGTAAAGCACTGGTGCGCCCAATGAGCAACCCGCGCCCAGCAGTGCGAAACCGATCAGGGCGGTCGATGGATAGGGGAGAGCGATGGCAAACAAAAGGCCGGATGCAGCCAGTACGCCACCAATCTGTAGCCAGCGTTTGGCACCGATTTTCGGGATGATCGCGTCGCCGAGGAAACGGAAGCCGGTCATGGTAAACGAGAAACTGGCAAAACCCAGCGCGGCAACCTGACTGCTCGCTCCTAATGTTTCGCGGAGGTAAACCGCGCTCCAGTCAAAGGCCGCTCCTTCACCCATAGCCAGTGCCAGCCCGATTAAAATCATCAGCATCAAATCCATATTGGGTCGCACGAATGATGACCCGGCTTTCTCGCCCGATTCTGTCCGGCTACTCGATGGGATCTGCGCCAGCGTTGGCTGTAGTAAAAAAGTCAGCAGCAGCACCAGTCCGGCCATAACGGCAATATGCACCGGGGGCGACACATGCAGCGAGATAACCGCACCGGCAATGCCCGACCCAAACAGGCCCCCCAAACTCCACATGCCATGACACGACGACATGATAACGATGCCCTGTTCGCGCTCGACGTTGGTTGCGCTGGTGTTCATGGCAACATTGATGAGGGCCGCATTAAGACCCATTAAAAAGAGACCGAAAGCCAGCACCGCTGGATTCGGCGCGTTCAGCGGAATGCAAACGGCCAGCGATAGCCCCACCGCCGACCAGAAACAGGCCCGTGCTTCCCCAAGTTTAGCAATGATCCAGCCCGTCAGCGGATTCATGATGAGCAACCCGATGGGCATGGCAAACAGGGTCAGTCCAAGTTCCGAATCGGAGAGATGCAGTTTCTCTTTTACATAGGGAATATGCGCGACCCAGCTACCAAACAAAATGCTGTCGGAGGCAAAGACCAGCCCAACGGCTACGGCCTGCCGGTTCATAAAAAACGTGAGCAGGTTTTGTACAAACAGATTCCGACGTGGTTTATTTAATGAAGCAGTTGTATTCATAGTACAAAAATAGCCGGTCCAGACCGGCTATTTTTAACAATCTATTGGCCTTTAATGATGCTCAGTTGATATTTTTGAGCCACAATTTATTCATTCATTGTTAACGACGTATTATTTTTGAGGTGGCCCGCCATAGCTTTGCGTAATTTCTCGACCTTTGGCAATGATACGCCCTGAATGTAAGGCTGATTTGGATGGAGTGCAAAATAGTTCTGGTGGTAATTCTCGGCGGGGTAAAAAACGGTTATTGGTGTCACTTCCGTTACAACCCGATTGGGGTAATGTTTCGAGTCGTTGGTCCGCTTAATGGCCTCCAGTATCTGGGCTTTTTCAGCAGGGGTACGGTAAAACGCAACCGACCGATAATCGCGGCCAGCGTCGGGACCCTGACGGTTTAACGTGGTGGGGTCGTGGCCAGCAAAAAACGCGTCGAGCAGTTGATCATAGCTGATAACTTTGGGGTCGTAATACACTTGTACGGATTCGGCATGGCCGGTTTCGTCGGTGCCTACCTGTTCGTAGGTCGGGTTTTTGACGGTACCTCCGGCATAACCGGAAATGACTTCCCGAACGCCTTTAAGCTGGTTCATGCCTTCTTCGAGTGCCCAGAAGCAGCCACCCGCAAATGTTGCAACAGCCTCGCCCTCTTTAGGCGCAGGAAGTTTGGCAGGCGCATAGTCTTTCGATTGGCCCTGCACACAACCGGCCAGTATAAGTAGGCTAAATGCCAGTAAGTGAATTCGTTTCATGTTGTTTTGTGAAGTAGTTCGTTGCTATATAAACGATAGAGTTTTCATTCCGGTTTCCCATGATTGTCGGTTGGCCGACAAATAATGTTTAAAGAAAAAGTTGTAACACAGAGATACACGGAGGAAAAAAGGGAGATTCACAGAGGATTTATATATCTTCTTTTTCTCTGTGAATCTCCCTTTTTTCTCAGTGCATCTCTGTGTTATAATACTCTATTATGAAACTCCAGTTTGAAAAAATAGAACCCGAAGCCGGGAGTTCGTTCCGGGTCATTCACCATACCGAAGCCGAAAGCTGTTCGGTTTACTGGCATTACCACCCCGAATACGAAATCGTTTATATCCCGTTCGGTAATGGGCAGCGACGCGTTGGCACGAACGTCTCGCGCTACGAAGCGGGCGAACTGGTGTTTATTGGCCCGAACCTGCCGCACCTCAATTTCAGCTACGGGAAACAGGGCCAGTACGAGGAAATTGTCGTGCAGATGCGCGACGATTTTATGGGCGATTCGTTTCTGCAAAAGCCTGAACTTGCCACGGTTCGGCGGTTGTTCGAGCGGGCACACACAGGGTTGACTTTCGGTGCCGACACGAAACGGCAGGTAGGGCCGTGGCTGGCGCAATTACCCGATCAGGCACCGTTCGAGCGGTTTCTGACCCTGTTGCGCGTGTTGCAGCATTTAGCCGACGCGCCCGATGTGGAACCGCTTCATGCCGACGGTGTCCGCTTCGACCTCAACCCCAAAGAGCAGGAACGAATTACGCGCGTCTGTCAATACGTTGAGCAGCACTATGCCGAACCCGTCGACATCCGCGCCGTAGCCGATCTGGCCAGCCTGACCGTTCCGGCATTTTGCCGCTATTTCAAACGGATGACCCACCTGACGTTCACTGATTTTGTGAATGAATACCGCGTCAATCAGGCACGACGGTTGCTGCAATCGGCCCGTACCGTAGCCGACGTGAGTTTTGCCGTTGGGTTCAATAATCTTTCTCACTTCAACAAGACATTCCGGGCTGTAACGGGCCAGACACCGGGTACCTATCGAAAGGAATTAGTCGGGTAACAAGCATAAAAAACTCTCCAACCAGGCCATGCATAGTTGGAGAGTAATAAATAAACGATGTGGGCAAAAAACCTATAAGGTCTCAGAGATCTTATAGGTTTAGAGATTAAACGCCAGGATAACCCGGATTTTGTGGCGTTAAATTCGGATTGTTCAGCAGTTCCTGTTTTCCAATTGGGAACAACAGGTGTTTTTCCTGTAGTGTCTGGTTGGAGCTTTTGTTTACATGTCCAACGAAGTTATCGAACCCATTTGTGGTCTCGTTATACACCTTCCGCAACCGAACCATATCGAACCACGTAATCTGTTCGTAGCACAGTTCATGCCACCGTTCCCGCCAAACCGCTTCCCGAAAGCTGGCCTGCGTGTAGGTGCCTAATGCCGGAGTGACCAGCGCGGCCCGGTCCCGAATGCGTTTGAACGCATCGTAGGCTGCCTGCGTGGGTGCGCCCAATTCGTTTTGCGCTTCGGCATACATCAACAAAACTTCGGCATACCGAATCTGAGGTACGTTCAGGTTATTGTTTTTGGTTGGCGTGCTGCCCGGTGCACCATTGGACGTCCGGTTGAAGTGTTTGAAAATATAGGCGGCACCCAAATCAAAGGGAGCACCGGTGCCATTGGTGAAGTAGGTGGTATAAAAATACCCGACCTGATCTTTGGCCCGCAGATCGCCCGCTTCGTACGACTTATAAAACGCCGGTGTAGGCACCGTACTCCCCGTACCACCTACGCCATTGGAGGTGACCGGTTTAAAGTTCGGATACATATTATCCATCGGATTACCCGCCACCAGCGTGTTGTACTGAATCATGAAGATGTGCTCCACCTTGTTCTTATTGCTTTCCTTGTGTATATCCTCATACGTCGGAAACAGGTTGATCGTTGTCGGATTGGCATTGGCGTAGGTGATTACTTCAAAGGCTTTGTCGGCCGATAATTTGTAATGCGATGCGCCTTTCGCTAATGGAAAACCAGCCATTGTCAGGTACACCCTGGCCAACTGCGACTTCACAGCCGCTAAGTTTACGCGTCCGCTTGGGTCCGTCCAGGCCAGACCAGCCGCTTCGGCAGCCGTCAGGTCATCAACAATCAACTTGTAAACATCTTCCTGCTTGGCCCGCTTTGGCAAAAAGTCTTCTGAGGTTGCCGTTTGCGGTTTGGTAATCAGGGGCACATCGCCCCATAGCCGAACCGCATTGAAATACGCCCACGCCCGCAAAAATTTTGCTTCGCCGAGGATTTTGGTTTTCTGCGCGTCGGGCATAGTGATACCCGGCACCTTGTCGAGTAACTGATTTGCCTGCGCAATAACCCGATACAGGCCGTTCCAATAGTTAACGATGTGCTGCGTATTGCCATCATAAACAAGGCCATACAGGTTGTTCAGGTCAGAATTCTGCGCCGTTTCCGTGATGGATGTGCCGGTAGGGGCTTCGAGCATCTGCCAGTTCGAGGAGAAAATCCCCGACGCATCGCCGATGAAGCGTAGGTTGTCATACACAGCCGCTAAAGCCGCTTCGGCATGGTCGGGGATGGTGTAGAAGTTATCCGGCGTTAGGTTCGAGGGGGCTTTTTCGACCAGAAAATCGGAGCAGCCAACCGGGCCAAGAAGTAGTGCTCCACTGAGCAGTACCTTACCCACTTGTTTTATTAGTATATAACTCATTGTGAATTAGCGTTTTGAATACGGTTGAACGGATTATAGACCAATCTGTAAGCCAACCATGTAGGTTGTTGGTTTGGGGTAGTTATGCCAGATTTCACCCTGCGAGAAAGCACTGCTGCCATCACCCTGGTTGGTTGGTGTTACTTCCGGGTCGCCAATAATTTTGTTTGATACCAGCAAAAAGAAGTTCTGCGCTGTTGCGTATATCCGAAGCCGGCTCATTTTGAGCTTGTTGGTTATCTCCGCCGGGAACGAGTAGCCCAACAGCAGGTTTTTGCCGCGCAGGAACGATCCGTCATAAATCCAGTGGCTATCGACGTTGGTCACGTAGCCCGCCCGCGTTTCGCGAATTTCGGCGATAGGCGTGTTCTGATTCGTTGGTGTCCAGGCGTTCAGCACACTTTTGTAGCTGTTGGCAATCGAAACGCGGTCCTCGCTGGGGTGGAAGTTCATCATCATGACGTCGTTACCCTGCGAAAACTGAAGTTCGAGCGTTAGGTCGAGGTTTTTGTAGCGGAAGGTGTTGGTAAAGGCACCCCAGTATTTCGGACTGCCGTTGCCAATAATGCTCCGGTCCGCATCGGTAATGGCTTTATCACCGTTCACATCTAAGTACTTCAGATCGCCCGGCAAAATAGTCAGGCCATTGCGGTAACTGGTGAACTTAGCCGCTTCTTCGCGTTCGGCTTCACTCCAGGTTCCCAGGCGCGTAAGACCCCAGAACGAACCAACCGATTCACCAATCCGGATGATGTTGGTTTGGTTAATAAAGTTCGGGCCACCCACCCCGAAAATATCCGACGGTGTAGCCAGCGAGAGTACTTTATTGCGGTTGAGCGAAATGTTGAAAGTACTGTTCCACTGGAAGCCGCCCCGGTCGATGTTGACCGTATTCAGGCCAAATTCAAAGCCCTGATTTTGCATCGATCCCACGTTACGCCGGATGGTCGCATAGCCGCTGGTACGCGGCACGGGTGCATCGAGGAGCATGTCGGTAGTAAGCCGGTAATAATAATCGGCCTCAATCGAAATACGACCCTTGAATAAACCCAGTTCGACCCCAACGTCACTCTGCGCCGTTTTCTCCCAGCGCAAATCCGGGTTGGCTAAGCGGTTGATGCCCGTTCCGCCAAATTTGGCGTCATTGTAAACGGCCGCGTAGTTTGAGTTTAGCGTAGATAAAGACGTGTAAGCCGGAATTTCGGAGTTACCCGTCAGTCCATAACTGGTGCGAACTTTCAGGTTAGAAATTACCGGATTACCTTTCAGAAAACTTTCTTCCGACACTCGCCAGGCTAAAGCCGCTGAGGGGAAAAAAGCAAATTTGTGGTTTTCGCCAAACTTCGATGAACCATCGGCTCGCCCCGTAAAGGTGACCAAGTATTTATCCATCAAATTATAGTTGATCCGGCCGAAGTAGGAACTGAACGAAGTCCGGTCGGCAAATGAAGTAACGGTTGGGAGCGTACTACCGGCTCCTAAGTTATTGAAGGTAAAATAATCGGTCGAGAAGTTTTGAACTCTGGAGCCGAAGCCAAATCGATCCGTTGCCTGCCACGAAATACCCAACAGAGCCGTGATGCCATTATTGGCATTGATCTGCTTGTTATAGGTCAGGTAGTTCTCCACTGACCAGAATGTCGTGCGGTTGTTGTTGACCTGTGCCGTACCACTGGCATTAATATCTAAAGTACGGGTCTGCGACTGATCGATTTCCTGCGTTTGCATATTAGCTCCCAGCACGGTCTTCATTTCCAGTCCTTTAGCCAGCGTAATATTCGTGAACAGACTACCGAGGGTCGTTTGCGTATTCTGAATGTACTTCCGGTCCATCAGGCGGTGTACCGAACTCATTGTGCCTTCGGCCTGCGGATAATCCCGGTTTTCTGCGTAGGTGTCAGTGCCTGGGTACTTCACGGGCAGGAAGGGAAAGTCCTCGACAATCTGCCGGGCTACGGCATCGTTGATATCGACTAAGTTCTCCGTCTGCCGGTTATAGCTCAGGGTACCTCCAATTTTGAGCCATTTTTTCACCTGATCGTCAATGCTGAAGCGGCCTGAATACCGTTTCAGATACGAGGTTTTGATAAGACCTTCATCGTCGCGATACCCTACCGACAAAGCATATTGCGTCCGCTCATTGCCACCACTGAAGCCTAATTGATGGCTCTGAGAAAGTTTATTCTGCGACGATTCTTTGAACCAGTCCGTGTCGTATAAGGGGTTGAGGTTAGCGTCAAAAACACCCGGATGCGCTGCGCTGAAAGCGGTTCGTCTAACTACCGGGTCCAGGTTTGCATATTTGCCTGTAGCCCATCCGGCAGGGTCATATTTCGCTATATTTTTGTAAGCAAGGTCTTCCGTAGCTAAGTATTCTTTGGCGTTGAGCACTTGCGGCTTGTTGGGGCCAATGGTGTTTACACTGAACGTTCCATCATACGTAACGCGGCTTTCACCCGATTTCCCTTTGCGAGTCTGCACCAGAATAACGCCGTTGGCTCCTCTGGCTCCATAAATAGCCGTAGACGAGGCATCTTTCAACACCTCAACCGATACGATATCGCTGGGGTTGATGTAGTCAATGGGCGAACTGAACTGGTCACCGTTGCCTTGTGGCAGCAACACGCCATCAACCACATACAACGGGTTATTTGACGAGTTGATCGAACTGAAACCCCGTATCCGAATGGTGGTGCGGCCACCCGGGCGACCCGAGTTGGTATTAACCTGTACGCCGGGCATGCGGCCCGACAGGGCCTGACTCAGCGAAGGAGCCGGGCGTTCCATTAGCTGGGCTTCTTTCACACCCGCAACGGCCCCCGTCAAATCTGATTTTTTGGACGTACCATAGCCGATAACGACAATTTCGTCCAGCACTTTGCTATCAGCCTTCAGATTCACATTAACCGATGTCTGATTGCCAACCCGCACTTCCTGAGACAGATAGCCGACAAAGGAGAAAACCAGCGTGGCACCACCTTCTGGAACGTCAATTTTATAGCGACCATCAACATCAGTAACTGTACCTCGTTGTGAGCCTTTTAACAGAACGCTTACGCCGGGAAGGCCTTCATTTTTTTCGTCGGTAACGCGACCGTTCACGGTCCGGTCAGCAACATGTACCGTTAGGTTTGCAAGTGAATTAGGAGCGGTTGTTTTCTCCGCGTAGGTGAACGTAACACAGGAGAAGGCCAGCAGGCACTGCGTTCCGTACAAACGGAGAACCCTGCCGAACAAAGGTCGGGGTGGTAGGTGTTTTTTCATAAGATGAATTGTGTTGAACGGAAATAGTAGGTTTGATAAGGAAAGATTTGCGCTATTTGAAGATACTATTGGAGAAAATACCTTTATAGAGAAAACTACTCATAGAAATTAGAAAATAATTAAAAGACTATTAACAAGTTATTAAAAAATAACACTGGGTTAATGTAGTATATAGGTAGCCGTAATCGGCTTGAGTATGAGTCGTTTGTTGGGTAAAACCTTTGCGCCGGGGCAGCAATCACCGTGGTGTTTAGTTAAATGCAGCACCAGATTGTCTTTTAGTACCTGTCAGTATAAAACCGAACTATAGATGAAACTACCCTTGCGTACGTTCCGAATTAGTGTCTCTTTTTTGAGTATTGGCTTACTGGCGGCTCTAACCGCACCCGAACCGGTTCTTCGCTTCAATCGCTACTTTGTAGCAGCCGAAAGCTATGAGTCGGTGGGGGTGTTCGACGTGGATAAAAACGATACGCTCGATCTGGTTTCCGGCGATTTCTGGTACGAAGGGCCTCATTTTCGGCGTCGGCATCTGATTGGTAACCAACCCCGAAAGGATCAATATTTCGATGATTTTTCAACAATTCCGCTGGATGTCAACGCCGATGGGCGGCTGGATTTCATAACGGGCGGCTGGTTTGATCAAACCCTTCGCTGGGTCGAAAATCCGGGCGATGGAAAAAAGACCTGGCCGCTGCATGACATTGGTAACGTGGGTAATGTGGAAACGACCCGCGCCTGGGATGTAGACGGCGACGGAACGCTGGATATTGTGCCGAATAACCCCAATCATGCGCTCAAATACATCAAATTAACCAGCCCAGGCGTGTTCAAAACCATTGCGGTAGCCCCAACGCAGGGGCACGGACTGGGCTTTGGCGACATCAATGCCGATGGTCGGGGCGACTTGATTGTGAGCGATGGCTGGCTGGAAGCTCCTGCCGACCGAACGGCCCCAAACTGGACGCTGCACAAGGAATTTTCGCTCGGTACGGCCAGTGTTCCCATTATCGTGGTCGATGTAAATGGCGACCGGCTCAACGACCTGATTGTAGGGCAGGGGCACAGCTACGGCCTGCACTGGTACGAACAGACCCGCAATGCAACCGGACAACGGAACTGGACAAAACACCTTATTGACGATAAAAACTCACAATATCACTGCCTCGAATGGGTTGACCTCACCGGCGACGGTCGACCGGAACTCCTGACGGGCAAACGCTACCGCGCCCACAACGACAATGATCCCGGCTCGAACGATCCGGTTGGGTTGTATTATTTTACGTGGGATACGTCGAAAAAGCAGTTTGTGAAGAATGATATTTCGTACGGTCCGGCAGGCGTTGGCAAGGGCACAGGTATTTATTTCGCCGTTGCCGATTTGCACAAAACGGGCCGAAATGACATCATCGTAGCCGGGAAAGATGGGTTGTTTGTCTTTTTCAATGGCGACCGGCCAAAAAAATAAGGCGGGTAGTTATAAAACGACACCGGGTTGAAACCCGGTGCAAATCATCGTCGCTGACAACTTGCACCGGGTTTCAACCCGGTGTCATTTAAATAATAATAAATCCTCTACGCCGTTAACGACCAACCTTCGCGGTATTCACGCTTCACGAACTGGTTAGCTTCGTCGAAGTTGGTGATTTTCATATCTTTACCGTCCCACATCAGTTTTTTGCGACCGGGATACGTAAAGCCTTTGCCATTGGCCGTGCGAACCATATAGCTCCGAATGGCTACGTTCCCCATCAGAACGGATTCCGTGAGCGGACCGGCAAAGTCAAACGACGACGTCAGGGCTTTGTGCTCTTTGCTGTTGAAACCCGCTTTGCAGGCATCGGCCCAGAACACCTGATGCCCATTTTCGGGTAAGGATTTTTCACCCGAAGATCGCGGAGCCGCTTCGAGTTTCTGACCGCTTTTGGTGTAAACTTTCGGGTCGTTGCCATACATGCTGCACGCCATCAGCCCTTTATCGCCAATCATAAACACCCCATTTTCGCCGTTTTCGGGCATGGGTTCGTTTTCGGGCAGAAACTCGGGCCGAAACGGACGAATGCCGCCATCTGACCAGGTCATGTTCACCACCGATTTGTTTTTTGCCGTTGCCGGAAATTTCAGTTCAACGTGCGACGAGGGTGGACATCCTTCGGGGATGTACTCCGGCGTCCAGTCTTTCAGGAACACTGAGCCAACGCTCGTTTCCACTTCGGTCGGGTAGCCGAGTCCCAGCACCCGGAACGGAACGTCCATGATGTGACAGCCAATGTCGCCCAGCGCACCGGCACCGAAATTCCACCAGCCGCGCCACTTGAAGGGGTGGTAGGCGGGCGAGTAACCAACTTTCTGCGCGGGACCGATCCAAACATCCCAGTCCAGGTCGGCAGGAACTTCGGCAGCGGGCTGCGGCACCGGAATGCCCTGCGGCCAAACGGGGCGGTTTGTCCAGAGGTGAATGGTGTGTACCGTACCAATCAGCCCTTTGTCGAACCATTCGACCATTTGTTTCTGCTGCGGGTTAGATGATCCCTGATTGCCCATTTGGGTCACGACTTTATATTTACGGGCGGCTTCGGTAAGCATCCGGGCTTCGTAAATATTGTGCGTCAGCGGTTTCTGTACATACACGTGCTTGCCGCGCTGCATGGCCGCCATCGCAATAACCGCGTGGTTATGGTCGGGTGTCGAAATCGTAACGGCGTCGATATTCTTGCCTTCCTTGTCTAACATCTCCCGAAAATCCTTGTAGCGTTTGGCGTCGGGATGTTTCGCAAAATTGTCTTTAACCCGGCTGTTACCCCAATCGACATCGCACAGGGCAACTAAGTTATTGGCTCCATTGTTGAACGCATTGTTGGTATCGCCATACCCTTTTCCGCCAACGCCCACACCGGCAATATTGAGTTTATCGCTCGGCGCAATGAAACCCGGACCGCCCAGCACATGGCGGGGCACAATGAAGAAACTGGTCGCTGCCAACGCGCTGGTTTGCAGGAATTGCCGCCGGGAGGTTGAAGCCGGATTCGACTGGCCCGGACTCGTCTGGCTGGCCGAATCCCCTTGAGGTGTTGAGTTATCTGACTGATTCATGAGAAATCAATAAGTGTTTAAATGGATAAGAACAGATCGGCAGAAATTTACCCAACCGCGCATGATGATTTTTCAGCGACCAGATACATCTGCTGATCAGCCAGTTGATACGCTTCCTTTTCTGTCGATTTATAAACGGCAATGGTTCGCAATCCGTGTTTGGCCAGCATCCGTTTTATTTCGGACAGCGTGTACACGTAATGTTTAAAGTGATGCACCTCTGTCCGGTCTGCTTTGGTATACGTAAGTTCAGTTGCCATATAACTCTCGCCAACAACATACGAATTACGGATGTCCATTGTCAAATCGCCGAGTTCGTAGTGCCCCGTTTCGGGAAAATGAGCCAGAATACTCTCGGCAACTAAGCCGGAATTAATGACAAAGCGAGCACCCGGTTTTAGGGCCTTTGCCACTTTCCCGACAAATACGTTCATGCCGTCATAATCGACATACCCAAAACTGTTGCCCATGCAATAGGCTCCGTCGAAAGACGTAGTAAGCTCGGTCGTCAGGATATTCCCATGAATAACCTGAATCGGCAACTGTTCGGCGTCTATTTGTTTCTGTAACGTCTGGAGAAATTCGGCAGAAATATCAAGGCCGGTCATACGAAACCCTCGTTTAGCCAACTCGACGGTGTGCCGCCCGTGTCCACAGGGAATGTCCAGAAGCGCGGCACCGGGCTGCACCTTCAGCGTACTAATCAGGAAATCGGCTTCCTGTTTGGTCCATTCGGGGGTAACCGCCCGTTCCCATAGCTCGCAGTTGAGGCCGGAAAAGAAAGTCTCGTACCAATTATTGTGAATCGTCGTGTTCATTGTCTGAAAGAAATTTTTGAATGATTGATAGGGGCAACGCATCAATCAGAACCTGATTCGTCCCGGTCTGCTGTTGCGTTGCTAAATAAGGATACACTGATTCTGCCCGCACGGAGAGGCACGGCACAGAACGCGCATACGCAGACTCAACCGTCTGCGCAGGCTGTTAATGGAGAAGAAAACTAAAGCCGCACCCTGAGGGCGACCCGGCCATTTGGGGCCTAAGCAAAGGAGATCACAGGCTTATCTGTTTGAGTCGGGAATATACGTAACGCGTTTAGGTAGAGCAAGTTGTTTTGAGGAACTGGTCGTTGCATTAATTAACAGACTCAAACAACTCCCCCAGCATCCGCCTAAACTCGGCCTGAAAAGGAGCCGTAATCGTGATTTCTTCCGACGTAATGGGGTGCGTAAACCTGATCTGTTGCGCGTGGAGTAGCATGGTGTTCATCTCGAAATGCTCCTTGAATAACTTATTTTGCTTGTTGCAGCCGTGCGGGCGGTCGCCGATGATCGGGTGGAGAATGTGGGCCATGTGTTTGCGTAACTGATGCATCCGGCCCGTAGTCGGCGTCAATTCCACGAGTGAATACCTTGACGTAAGATGTTTGCCAAACGGCAACGGAATTTCTATGCGCCGAAGCGTTTTTACGTGCGTTACAGCATCCTGTTCAAGCCCGTCGTCGCGCCGGAGAGGATAATCAATGGTCTGTTCGTCAGGGGTGTAGCCGCGCACAATGGCCACATAGGTTTTCTGAACGTAGCCTTCCATAAACTGAATCTGCATAACCGAGTTCATGGCTTCAGTTAGCGCGAATAGCAGCACCCCACCCGTTTTGCGGTCGAGCCGATGCACCGGATATACACGCTGGCCTAACTGGTCGCGCAGGATTTGCACAGCAAATTCGCTGGCGTCGCTGGCGATCATCGACCGGTGTACCAACAGGCCATGCGGTTTATTGATGGCTACCAAGTCTGTATCCTGATACAGTATAGAGAGGGGTTGGGTTGCCTGGTCGTCTTCATTCATCGGTTGCAAGTAGCACAAAAAACAAAGACAATCATGGATTCTGCGTTCTTTGTAGTCCTGAACCGGATGCTTCCTGAACCACATGATATACCGTTTTTTTGTTATCTGTTCCATCATTCTAAGCGCGGTATTCGGCCTGTTCGGAATGCCGGTTTCGTTTGCCCAAGTTCCAACAACCGGCCTGTTGCAGATTGACATACGCGATGCCAAAACGGGCAAATTAACGCCCGTGCGCGTACGGCTGACGCAGGCCAGGAAGCCCGTAAATCGGTTGCCCGATGAAACGGTGGCGGTTTCGTATGGCCTGTGGGATCATGCCGACGGCTATGCGTTTCAGCCCGACAGCTCATTTTATGTAGCCGGTCAGTTCAGGCTTCAATTGCCGCCGGGAACCTACCAGCTTACCCTCTCCAAAGGCAATGAATATCTCCGGCAACAACATACGCTGGTTGTCAAGCCGAATCAGGTTTTGCGGAAAACATACACGCTCAAACGCTGGATACACATGGCCGCACGGGGCTGGTATTCGGCTGACGATCACATACACATCCGTCGGTCTCCGCGCGAAAATCAACCACTGCTGAACTGGATTCAGGCCGAAGATATCAACGTGGGCGTTTTGCTGAAAATGGGTGATTTCTGGGAGACGTATTACCCGCAGTACGCGTTCGGTGAGAAAGGAAATTATGGGCAGGGGAATTACCTGCTCACCTCCGGTCAGGAAGACCCACGCACCCCCGAATTGGGCCACGCGCTGGGCTTTGGGGCAACGGCGGCTGTGCGCGACAAACAAAATTATTACGCCTACGATACCATTTTTGACGAACTGCATAAACGCGGGGGCATTGCCGGATACGCGCACCAGGCCGAATCATTTCATGGCTACCGGGGCCTGACGCTCGACGGTCTGCGAGGGAAAGTCGACATTCTGGAACTGCTTCAATACTGCGTGTCGGGCACCCCGCTTCATACCGATCACTATTACCATTTACTGGATCTGGGCTTCCCGCTGACCGCTACGGCGGGTTCCGATTTTCCGTGGTGCGGACACGACCATGAGCACGGCCCGCCCGAACGCACAGCCCGGATTGGAAACGCCCGTTTTTATACCTACCTCAACCAGCCGTTCAGTTATGCAGCCTGGAAATCGGGCGTGTCTGCGGGCCATACATTCGTGACCAGCGGCCCCATTCTGGATTTTCACGTAAACAAAGCCTTGCCCGGCGACCGGCTCAATCTGAAAAAAGGCGAACCGTTGATTATCACCGCCGAAGCACAGGGCGACCCGGCACAGACGCCCCTCGAAGCCCTCGAAATTGTGGCGCACGGTAAGGTGCTGGGACGCGTAACGAAAAGCGAGCCGGGGCAGTCGGCGGGGCAGTTGACCCTGAAAATCGAGCTGCCTTCCGTAGCGCAGGGGCTGTGGATTGCCGCCCGGTGCTATGGCGATTCTACACAGGCAGCCCACACAACGCCCGTGTACGTGAGCGTCGACGGGGGCGGTTTTCATAACCCCGAAACCATCGGACATTATCTTGATCTGAGTGAGAAATACCTTCACGAACTGGAGCAGGAACTCGACACCCACCGCGACAATCCCGAATTTCGAGCGTGGTATTACAAGAAAGCCCTAAAAACACGTATTGATGAAACGCGTCAGATAATCAGCGAGTTAAGGAGTCGGTAAGTAACGTACCCACGGGCTTTAGCCCGTGTTTTACTGCCTAATTAGTTCACTAAAAAACACGGGCTAAAGCCCATGGGTACGTTTCACCGGCTAAAGCCCATGAGTACGTAGGTTTATTTCAACTCAGTGATTGGGCAGAAATCCATGTCACCATAATCGAGGTTTTCACCGGCCATACCCCAGATAAACGTATAGTTTGATGTACCCGCCCCGGCGTGAATCGACCAGTTAGGCGAAATAACGGCTTGTTCGTTCTGCATCCAGATGTGGCGGGTTTCCTGCGGCTGTCCCATAAAATGACATACGCTTTGGCCTTCGGGCACCTCAAAATAAAAATATACTTCCATGCGCCGGTCGTGGGTGTGGGCGGGCATGGTGTTCCAGACACTGCCCGATTTCAACTCCGTCATGCCCATTTGTAGCTGACAGGTGGGCAGCACACTGTTCACCAATAACTTATTGATAATCCGATGGTTGGCTGTTCCCATGCTGCCCATCTCGACCACTTCGGCATCTGTCCGCGACACTTTACGAGTCGGGTAATTCCGGTGGGCGGGAGTGGAGTTGAGGTAGAACTTCGCGGGCGCGTCGGGCGTGTGGGAGATGAATTGTACGGTTTCGGTGCCCTGTCCAATGTAGAGTGCTTCCTTATAATCCAGATCATACGAAACGCCGTTTGCCACGACCTGCCCCGGACCACCCACGTTGATGATGCCCAGTTCGCGCCGTTCCAGAAAGTAAGCGGCCTTGAGCTGGTCGGGCGTAGTCAACGAAACCGGACCATCGAGCGGCATAATTCCTCCGGTCAGGTAACGGTCAAAGAAAGTCAGCACCCACCGGAATTGGTTGGGAGTAAACAGGGTTTCCATCAAGAAATTTTGCCGAAGCTGTGCCGTGTCCATGCCTTTTACTTCGCCGGGCGAGGAAGCATATCGGCTGTCAAAACTGATTTCCTGCTCGGGTTTGCTAATTGTCTGCGTAATTGGTTCTGCTTGCATACACGTGTAGATTGCTTGTGGGCGATAGGGATTTACTGTTTTCAGGATGGGATTTGACCCGTCCTGTATTGGTAAAAGTTCAGTTGAACTTGTATTGGCGACAGAATAAACAGGGCGAGAAATCAGTAACCGATCGTATTTCCCCTAAACTTAGTACACGAATGTATAGGGTTAATGCAATTTCAGGTTAAATAAGGCCACTTTTTTGTGCAAACGTTACCGCAAACGTTTGCAAAATAAAATTGATGACCTTGACGATGTTAGGCTGTTCAATTCAATTGCAAATGTAGCTGTTGTACCCCACGGCAGCGGCCGACCGTCCCCGGCCGCTGCCGTGGGGTAAATGAATTTCTTATTTTGTTAATACGAACTCAGTAAACGATTGCGAAAGTTTCTGTTCATTTGCCCACTTTTCCCTCGGATGCGTTTGCAATTATCGGACAGTTGTCATCTTTTGGGGTCATCGAAACGTAAAGATGACATCTGTCCGATAATTGCAAACGCATCTTTTTCCTCTGACTTTGATGACCATGCAACCAATTGAATTAGTGGTGTTTGATATGGCCGGTACAACCGTAACCGACCATCACGAAGTGGAGCGGTGTTTTGCCGAAGCAGCCGCCGAAACGGGTCTGTTCGTTACGGGCGAGCGCATCCTGGCCATGCAGGGCCTTGCCAAACGCTACGTGTTCGAAACGCTCTGGAAAGAGCAGTTGGGCGATGTTCATCCCGACGTTCAGCCGCAGGTTGATGTGTCGTACGCAACCTTCCGGCGGATTCTCGAACAGCATTACCTTACGCAGGGAGCCACGCCCACCGAAAGTTGTCTCGAAACATTTGCTTACCTGCATGAACGAGGCATTGCCATTGCGCTGACAACGGGTTTTTACCGCGTCGTAACGGATATTATTCTGGAGAAATTAGGCTGGCTCGACGGCCTCGACGGTCGGCGGGTGGGTACAACCGATAGTCTGATTCAGGTGTCGATTGCAAGCGATGAAGTGGAGCGGGGCCGTCCGTATCCGCACATGATCGAGCGGGCCATGCAACTGCTCGACATCAGTAACCCCAAAGCGGTTATCAATATTGGCGATACACCCTCCGATTTGTTGTCGGGCCGGGCGGCTGGCGTGGCACTTAATCTGGGCGTTACCAACGGAACCCATTCCCGCGAGCAACTGGAAAATTCCCCGCATGATTTATTGCTCGAATCGCTGGCCGAATTACCCGCCCTGTTGGCGTCTCGTGAAGTTAGTATTGTTTAAAAAGTCAGAAGTGGTCAAGTGTTGTCAGGAATGGTCAAGGATAGTCAGGTGTCTATTTCTGGCTATTCCAGACAACACTTGACTATCCTTGACTACTCCTGGCCCTTTTCTGACCCCTTCCTGACAAACCATGCCCTCCTACGATCTGATTATTATTGGTGCCGGCGCACTCGGAACCTTCCATGCCTACCACGCGGCCAAAGCCGGACAGCGGGTGCTACTGCTCGAAAAAGATCGCTATCCCATCGGCGCAACCGTACGGAATTTTGGACAGGTCGTGCCGTCGGGACTGGCCGGGCGGTGGTTCGATTATGGCCGTCGGAGCATGGAAATTTACCGAACCATTCAGCAGGAAACCGACCTGACCGTACGGGCAAACGGCACGGTTTATATCGCATCGGACGCCGACGAGTGGACACTCGCCAACGAATTGCACGACCGTTACCAGCGCATTGGCTACCGTAGCGAACTGTTGTCTAAAGCACAGTGTCTCGGCAAATACCCAGCTCTGCAACCCGATTACGTGGTGGGTGGGCTATTTTTTGCGGATGAACTGAGCGTCGAGCCGGAGCAGATGATTCACCGGCTGATTGCGTTCGTACAGAAAAAATACGGCGTCGAGTACCGGCCCGGTTCGGTTGTTGTCGATGCCCAGTCGAATTATTCGGGGGCTATTATAACGCTCAGTAATCGGGAGCGGTTTCAGGCCGGGCGTGTGCTGATTTGCAGCGGCCATGAAGTACGGCTGTTGTTCCCGGAGGTGCTGGCCGACGCCGGATTAGTGGTCAGTAAACTGCAAATGCTGCTGGCTGAGCCGGTTTCGGGACTGAACCTGCCGGGAAATATTCTGACGGGCCTGACCATCCGCCGGTACGAAGCCTTTCAGGAATGCCCGTCCTACGTCAGCCTGAAAACACCCGATCACCTGGCCGAACTGAAAAAATGGGGCATTCATATTCTGTTCAAACAAGCCACCGACGGGTCCATTATCATCGGTGATTCGCACGAGTACGCGGAAGCTACGCAGGCCGAAGATCTCGGTTACCATACCCAGGATTTCATCAACGACCTGATGCTTGCCGAAGCCCGGCGTATTGTTACGTTTCCGTTAACTATCCGAAAAACGTGGGCCGGTTTTTATAGCCAGACAAAGGCAGAAATATTCGAGTACAATGTGGATGAGAACATTCGTATCGTTACGGGCATTGGCGGAAAAGGCATGAGTTCGGGGGCGGGCTATGCAGAGGAAAGCATTAAAACGTGGCTGAACGTTCCGGTCTGATGGCTTATGGGAAAAGAGGTTAATATGCAGATAAACAACTAATTAAGTTAATGTGAAATTTTTGTGAAGCTGCTAACAAAGCGTTAACGCGTTGCCAATATTGACGTAACAGTAGGCGCGTACTTTTGCGGGAAATTACTCAAGCAATACTATCCTGTATATCGTATGAAGCCTTATTTACGTCTTACTGCGCCACCGCAACTGTTTCGAACAGGAGCTGTGGCGTTTCTGTTTTGTCTGCTGTCCGGCCTGTCGGCTTTTGCGCAGACCGTCAGCGGCCGGATTATTTCCGGCGACGATAACCAGCCATTGCCGGGCGTGTCTATCGTTGTTAAAGGGACCAATGCAGGCACAACCTCTGGTGCTGATGGAACCTATTCGATCAATGTACCGTCGGCCAGTACGCTGACGTTTTCGTTTATCGGCTATGCTACTCAGGAGGTTGCCATCGGTAATCGTACAACGCTGGATATAACGATGCTGGCGGGCGACCGGACGCTGAACGAAGTGGTGGTAACGGCCCTCGGTATCAAAAAAGATATTCGGCAAACGGGCGTCGCTATTCAAACCGTCGACGGGTCGCAACTGCTCAAAGCCCGTGAGCCAAACCCCATTAACTCCCTGACCGGTAAAGTGGCCGGATTGACCATCGGCGCATCGTCTGAGTTGCTGGGGCGTCCGAATATTTCTCTGCGCGGTAATACAGATGTGCTTTTTGTGGTCGATGGCATTCCGATTACGTCCGATACCTGGAACATCAGTGCCGATGATATTGACACGTACACCGTGCTGAAAGGCGCATCGGCGTCGGCATTATACGGGTTTCGGGGCAAGAACGGAGCCATTTTAATCACGACCAAACGCGGCACAAAAGACAAACGCGGTTTCTCGGTCGAAGTCAACACGAGTCAGATGGCCGACAACGGGTTCATTGCGATTCCGAAGGTGCAGGACGAATACGGCCCCGGCGATCACGGCGTGTATGCCTTTGGCGATGGTAAAGGAAACGGCCTCAACGATGGCGATTATGACATCTGGGGACCAGCCCTGAACGGACAGTTGGTGCCGCAGTACGACAGCCCGGTGGTGCCGGGTCAGAGTTTCAAGACTACCTTCAAAAAGGCCGACGGCAACGATGTTGTGTTCACGAGCGACCGCCAGCCGACGCCGTTTGTGCCACGCGGCAAGGACAACCTCAGCCGATTCATCCAGACCGGGATTCAGTCGAACAACAACATTGCCGTTGCGGCTTCGGGCGACAAGTACGATATGCGGTTCTCGCTGTCGCACAATTTCACGCGTGGTCTGGTGCCCAATACCAAACTGAACGTCACGAATTTTAACATTACGGGCGGCTATAATTTCTCGCCCAAACTGCGTTTCGAGTCGAGTCTGAACTACAACCGGCAGTATACGCCGAACTTCCCGGACGTAAATTACGGACCTAACTCGCTGATTTACAATATTATTGCCTGGGGCGGTGCGGATTGGAATGTCGATGATATGAAGCAAATCTGGCAACCGGGCAAGGAAGGCACGCAGCAGATTTATGCCGAATACCAGCGGTACAATAACCCCTGGTTTCTGGCGAAATACTGGCTGCGCGGTCACTACAACAGCAACGTGTACGGGTACACCTCGCTTCGGTATCAGCTTGCCGACGGATTGCAGATTACGGCCAAAACGCAGTTGACGACCTACAGCCTGCTGCGTACTGAAAAATTCCCGTACTCGGCCACAACCTACGGACGCGAAGAAAGCCGGGGTGATTACCGCGAAGACCGCCGGAACCTGTTCGATAACATCAATCAGGTGCTGGTGCAGTATAATCGGAAAATTACGCCCGACTTAGCCATCAATGCGCTGGTTGGTGGGGAGGCCCGGATTTTCAATTATAATTCCAGCTTCGCCAGCACCAACTACCTGAACGTGCCGGGCGTTTATAACTTCGCCAACTCATCCAACCCGGTCATTGCCAACAACTTCCAGTCGGATATGCGCGTGTTGTCGGCCTATTACTCGGCTGATTTTACCTTCCGCGATTATGCTACGCTGACCGCAACGGGCCGGGTCGATAAACTCTCGACGCTGCCGAAAGGAAACAATGCGTATTTCTATCCGTCGGTTGCGTTGAGCACGGTGATTTCGGATTACGTCAAACTCCCATCGAATCTGGGGATTTCGTTTCTGAAACTGCGGGCTTCGTATGCCAACGTAAAAGATGGCCTGACCCAATCGACCATTGGCTCCGCGCCGGGGGCTTCGTTCCCGCTCAGTTATGGGGTTGATTACAGTTCGTCATACGGCGGGCCAACGTACCAGAATTCGGCGGTGTATTCGCTGCCGCTGCTCTACAATAACAAACCGGGGGCCTATTACACCAACACGCTGAACAACCCGAACCTGAAACCAAACTCCACTTCGCAGACGGAAGTCGGCTTAGACATTCGGTTCTTCAATAACCGGATTACGCTGGATGGGGCTTACTACATCAGCAACGATGGTCCCCGCATTTTCACCCTGCCCTCATCGGAAGCAACGGGCTATACGGGCCGGTTGGTGAACGGGATTCTGACGCAGAAAAAAGGTGGTGAAATCTCGCTGACGGGCAAGGCCATCCGTACGCCAAAAGGCTTTAGCTGGGATGTCGTAGCCAACTACTCGACGTTTAAAGAAACACTACGGGAGGTCTATCCTGCTGGCGGTATCAATACGCTGGCATCGAGTTATTTTGTGAACAGCAGCAGCGGCTCGCGCTTTATCAACCCCGGCGACCGTACGGACGGATTTTATTCGGGAGCCTTCGTGCGAACACCTGATGGTCAGTTGATTAACGATGGTGGCGGACGGCCGATTGTGAACCCGGTATCGCAGTTTCTGGGGTATGTAAACCCGAAATTTGTCTGGGGTATCAACAACCGGTTCAGCTACAAAAACATCAATTTCAGCTTCCAGTTCGATGGTCGTGTGGGGGGCGTTATCGTGGATTATGTCCGGCAGAAGACCTTCCAGGGCGGGCGAAACATCGAAACCGTACAGGGCGCATTTGGGGCTTCCCGCCTGAACGATACGCAGGGCATCAAGTCCTACGTGGGCGAAGGTGTGGCCTTAACGAGCGGCAGCATCAACTACGACGTAAACGGAAATATTATCAACTACGGCGAGTTGAAGTACGCGCCAAATACGACCAAAACCTACGAGCAGGATTATATTGGCCGGGTGTATGGGCAGTCGGAAGCGTCGTTGATGAACCGGAGTTTTGCCAAACTGCGCGAAGTAATTATTGGCTACTCGCTGCCCCAAACCATGCTGAGTCGCTTCGGCGTGAAGCAGGCGAGTGTATCGCTCGTGGGTCGTAATCTGCTGTATTTCGCTCAGTATAAGGATATTGACCTCGATCAGTTCCTGACGGGCGGCTACGCTGGTTTACAAACGCCAACCGCCCGCCGGTACGGAATCAACTTGAATCTGACATTTTAATTAAACACCCCACCCCTGGCCCCTCCCCTAAAAAAAGGGGAGGGGGAAACTAACTGGGTAAGCACCCCTCCCCTTTTTTTAGGGGAGGGGCCAGGGGTGGGGTTAACCAACATAAAGCTATGAAAATCAATAAATTTTTCATCCTTTCTCTGACGGTTTTTGGCCTGACGCTATCGGGTTGCGAAAAGCCGTTCAATGAACTCGAACAGGACCCCAACCGGCCAACCAGTGCACCTGCTTCATTGGTATTCAATGGCGTGCTCAATGATGTCTATTTTCTGAGTTCGGGTGGAGGGAGTAGCGACCCAGGCGGATCAGGGGCTTGGAACTCTTTTCAACGCTGGAATCAGTTCTATGACAGCAATTACAATTACTACGCAACGAACGATTACGCGTGGACCTCGACGGGGCTTAACTTCACAACGCTGAAAAACGTGGTGCGAATGGAGCAGGAAGCCAAAAAAGCAGGCTTGCCCGACCTGAATGCCTATACCGCCCTCGGCAAGTTTTTTCGGGCGTTCTTTTTCGAGAACATGACTAAACGCGTGGGCGATATTCCGCTGACGGATGCCTTACAGGGACTGGATAACCCAACGCCCAAATATAATACGCAGAAGGAAGTGTATGTGCAGGTTTTGAAATGGCTCGATGACGCCAATACCGACCTGACCGCGCTCATCGCTAAAAACGACAACAACCTGACGGGCGACATTTATCTGGGTAATAATCTGGCGAAATGGCAGAAAGTTGTCAATACGTTTAAACTGCGGGTGCTGGTTAGTCTGAGCAAAAAAGAGGCCGATGCGGACCTGAATATAAAGGCGCGTTTCGCCGATGTGGTCAACAACCCGACGAAGTATCCGGTGATGGCCTCGATGGACGATAACCTGCAATATGTTTACAACAGCCAGTTCAACAAGTACAACCGCAACCCGGACAATTTCGGGCAGAACGCCACCCGCGAAAACATGGCCGCTACGTATCTGGGCACGCTGACGTCGCTGAAAGACCCCCGCACGTTTGTGGTGGCCGAACCCGCCGGTGCCCAGCTTAAAGCCGGTATCAAGCCAACCGATTTTGCTGCATTTGTCGGCGCATCGTCGGGCGAGGATTTGGCCATTATGTCGTCCAACGCCAATCAGGGACTGTATTCGTTTCAGAATCGCAAACGCTACTACAGCACCTACACCGCCGAGCCGTATATCATTATCGGCTATCCCGAACTACAGTTTACGATTGCTGAGGGCATCAACCGGGGCTGGGCTGTAGGCAATGCGGAAGATTATTACAAAAAAGGCATTCAGGCATCGTGGGGTTTCTACGGCCTGAAGGATGGCGTGAACGACGTATTTTTCTCGGCTGACGGTGGCTATAAAGTCTTCAGCACGTATCAGGTCAACATCAATTTTGCCGATTATTACGCGCAACCGGCGGTGAAATATGCGGGCGGTACAGCAACGGGGCTAACGCAGATTCTGACTCAGAAATACCTGGCGTTCTTTCAGCAGTCGGGCCTCGAAGCGTTTTATAATCAGCGTCGGACGGGTGTGCCCACGTTTTTGGTAGGTCCCGGCACCGGCAACAGCCAGCGAATTCCGGTGCGCTGGCAATACCCATCAACGGAGCGTTCGTACAATGCCGAGAACAACAAAGCGGCCATAGCGAGCCAATTCGGTGGAAATGACGATATCAACGCCCCACTGTGGATTTTGAAATAAGTTATTCGTTTGTGGTTTGTCGTTCGTAGTTTGGTGTTTGAATTAGCTATTTTGAGATGGTTCGGCGAAGTTTTTAACTTCGTCGGGGTGTTATCCGCCGGGCCGACGTATCGGTCTCTGACCGGTGTAGCAATGAATAACACCGGTCAGAGACCGATACGTCGGCCCGGCGGATAACACCCGAGCATAGTCTGAGACTATGCTCAACGCAGTAATCAACCACGAACCACAAACCACAAACTATACGTCTTTATGAACCGCCGGACACTCCTCAAATCAGCCAGTTTGCTGCCGTTTGCAGCCATTCCCGAAATAACCGCTGCGCCCGCCAACCGCTCCGTCCGCTTTGCTTACATTGGTGATACGCACATTACGCCGGATGTGAAACCGATGGATGCCATTGCCAAATGCTTCCATCATGCGCAGAATCAGGCCGACAAGCCGACGTTTGTGCTGCACGGGGGCGACGTGATTATGGACGCGCTGGCGCAGGACCGCGACAAGGTTCAGAAACAGTGGGACGCCTGGCAAACCGTTATGAAAGCCGATAATTCACTGCCCATCGAGTATTGCATCGGTAACCACGACATCTGGGGTTTCGAGAAGGCGAAAAGCGACCCGGCCTATGGCAAAAAATGGGCGATGGACCAGATGAAAATCAGCGGTCGTTACCGAAGTTTCGACAAAAACGGCTGGCACTTTATTATTCTCGACAGTGTGCAGCCCAAGCCCGACGGCAACTGGTATACGGGCCAAATCGACCCGGAACAGATGGACTGGCTGAAGGCTGATTTAGCCAAAACGAATACCAAAACGCCGGTGTTGATTCTGTCGCACATCCCGATTTTCAGCCCGACCGGATTTTTCAGCGAGACAAACGTGAAGGATGGCAACTGGACAATTCCGGCGGGTATTTTGCTCGCCAACACGCCCGAACTGCTGAAACTGTTCTATCAGTATCCGAACATAAAGGCGGCTCTGAGCGGACACATGCACCTCCTCGACCGGGTCGATTATAACGGTGTTACGTATCTGTGTAACGGAGCCGTTAGCGGCAACTGGTGGAAAAATGACGTGTATCAGCAAACCAAAGCCGGATACGCCCTTTTTGATTTATACGACGACGGTCGGGTAGAACGGACGTATTTGTCGTATATGTAATTTAGGCTTACTGTGCTGTCGGTTTTGAACGGTCCGTCGCTACGGAAACCGTCAGCACTTGAAATCACTTACTCGCCCGAACGGGACGTCCGGCATTACCAATGCAACTCATCGCTACTCTTTTCGACCAAAGCGGTCACGATGCGTATTTCGGGGAGCCGGTTACGCAACTCGAACACGCCCTTCAATGTGCCCATTTAGCCGAACAGGCCGGGGCTGATGAAGAAACGGTTATGGCTGCTTTTTTGCATGACATTGGTCATCTGCTGCCCCCCGAACTGGTTAGCGTTGAGGCCACGATGGGCTATATGGATGGCTACGGCACTATCGACCATGAGCGGCTCGGTGCGGACTTTCTGCGCGAACAGGGTTTCTCCGAAAAAGTAGCGCAACTGATTGAAAATCACGTCAATGCCAAGCGATATCTGGTTTATAAAAACCCGAATTACTTTGCCCGACTGTCGGAAGCGAGTTTAAAAACGCTGGAATTTCAGGGCGGGCCAATGCGAAAAGGAGAGGCCCTTGCCTTTGAAACCAATCCGTATTTTAAGGGCATTCTGCAACTCCGGGTATGGGACGAGCAGGCCAAAATTCCAGGTTTACCAACGCCTGATACCGCTCATTATCTGGCGATTATAAGTCGAAATATAGGCGAATAAATAATAATTGAGTGTACAGCGACTCGGGCTGGGTAAGAGATGACATCTTTTTAAATAAAGATGTCATCTCTACACTCTATCTAAAAGGCCTAACGCCGGGCTTTGCCTAACCGCACCTGACCACCTTTGACTGTAAAACCCCTATGCGTCTAACTCCACTCTTTTCACTCCTGACGCTGACCGCTTTCGCTCAGCCGGTGCCTGCCCCGCGTTATGTTATCTCGGCTCCGGCGGGAAGCGAATATACCCACATCAATAAAGCAGGCCAGACGGTTTTGCCAAACGGCCGGTTCATTACCCCGCGTGGTCGGCAAATTCAGACCGCACCGCACCCGTATGGGCTTCTGCTAAGCCCTGATGGGAAGTTAGCGGTCACGGCGAACTCGGGTATCACCCCGTTTTCGATTTCGATTGTGCGGGATGTGCTGGGTGCAAACCCAATGGTTCAGCAGATTCCCGAAGGTGTTAAAACAGATAATGGCATTCTGGAAGCGTGTTTTATGGGCCTGGCCATTTCGCCGGATAATAAAGTCGTGTACGTAGCGGGGGGCGAAACCAATAAAATTTTTGCATTCGATTTAGCAACGGGCAAACCTGCCGGAAGCATTAACTGCTCCGTTAAAAATAGCACGGTTGACTTTTCACACGCTTACATTGGCGACATGGCCCTGACGCGTGACGGCAAAACGCTCTATGCCCTCGATCAGATTGGTTTCCGAATGATTGTGATCGACGTAACGACGAAACGAATCCTATACAACGTTCCCACGGGTCGCTATCCGTTTGGCATCACACTATCGCCCGACGAAAACACGGCCTACGTAGCGAATGTGGGTGTTTTTGAGTACAAACCCTTTGCTGACTTAGACCGAAAAGACCTCAAACGCACTGCCCACGACTACCCGGCCTCGAAATACGGGTCGAAAGAAATGCGCGAGGGTGACGATAAAAAAGGGATTCCCGCCCTCGGCGATCCCAACGCACCCGAAGCCTTTTCAGTCTGGAGTATAAAACTATCCGACGCGCCAACCGTTACGGCCAAAATCAAAACCGGCTTTCTGGTGGGGCAAATGGTCGAGGATTTTCCGGCGGTGGGCGGGTCAAGTCCAAACTCGGTTGTGGCGACGGATCAGTACGTATTTGTGAGCAATGGCAATAACGATTGCGTATCGGTGATCGATGTGAAAACCAACGCAGTCGTTAAAAATATCATGCTCTCGCCCGATGCCCGGCTGGGCAAACTGCGCGGAGTAATCCCATTCGGGCTGGCTCTTTCGCCGGATAGTAAACGCTTGTACGTGGCCGAAGCGGGTATCAATGCCGTCGCTGTTGTCGATGTGCCAACGCTGGCCGTAATTGGGCATATTCCAACCGGCTGGTTTCCCTCGAAACTGAAAGTGAGTCCCGATGGCAAAAAACTTATCGTTGCCAATGCCAAAGGGTACGGCAGCGGCCCGAACGGTGGGCGGACGTTTAAACTCGGTACGCAGGGCAGCTACATCGGCAGTTTGATGAACGGAACGGTCTCCGTCATCGACATTTCATCTGATGCTGAATTGAAAGCCGAAACCGAGCAGGTAATTCAGAATAATTTCACGTTTCGCTCCGTTGCCGACGTACCGAAAACCAGCAACCCGATTCCGGCGTTTGCGGGCCAGAAAGAATCCCCGAACGGAGGTTCGCCTATTAAGCATATTGTCTTCATTGCCAAAGAAAACCGGACCTACGATGAGATATTCGGGCAGATGCCCAACGGCGAAAGTGATTCGACGCTGGCCCGCTACGGCGTGGGTGTGACGGTGAAGAGTAAGCGTGGCAATCAGGTTGTCGAAAAAGCCAGTGTCATGCCCAATCACCTCGCGCTGGCCCGGAATTTTGCCATGTCCGACAATTTCTACTGCGATTCCGACGTATCGGCAGACGGGCATCGCTGGTTAGTCAATACTTACCCCAACGAGTGGGTTGAAACGGGCACGGCGGCAGCCTATGGTGGCAAACGCTCCATGCGCGACTCGTCCAATGCGCCTGGTAACCTGAGTTTTTATGGATCGGCAGGCTCTATTTATCCCGAAGATTACAACGAAGGCGGCTCCATGTGGGATCACCTCGAACGCTGGAAAAAAGACTTTTTCAACTTCGGTTTTGGGGTCGAAATGGCTGGTGCATACAGCGACAGCACGATGAAATACATCGGTGAAAAATACACCATCAATTACCCGCTGCCCGCACCGCTGTTCGACCGTTCGTCGCGCACATTTCCGACCTACAACATGGCCGTTCCCGACCAGTTCCGGGCTGATGTGTTCATGAAGGAATTTAATGAGAAGTGGCGGTCCGACGGGTCGGGAACGGGAACGCCATTGCCATCAATGATAACGCTTATGATACCCAACGACCACGGGACCAACCCCCGCCCGAAAGCCGGTTTTCCGTTCACGGAAAGCTATATGGCTGATAATGACCTGGCTCTGGGCCGAACGATTGAATTTCTGTCGAAAACGCCCTACTGGAAGAATATGGCTATTTTCGTGGTGGAAGATGATCCGCAGGGGGGCGTTGACCACGTTGACGCGCACCGGAGTTTGATGCTGGCCATCTCACCTTATGTTAAGCGGAATTACGTGGGTCATGTGCATTACAGTTTCGGCAGTGTGTTCAAAACGTTCTGGAATATTCTGGGTATTCCGTGCCTGAACCAGTACGATGCCGGAGCCACCGATATGGCCGATCTGTTCACCGACCAGCCCGATTTTACGCCCTTCCGCGCCCTTCCCGCCGATGTTCGCCTGTTCGATCCGCAGAAAGCATTAGACCCCTTCGATGAGAAATTTGACTGGAAAGCGTTCTCAGAATCCGAGGAATTAGACCGCACCGAAACCATGCAGAAACGCCGGGCGGAGGAAGACAACGAACGGCGCGAAAAGCCAGTGAAACCCCACAAAACAAAGCCGAAGCGGTAACCCGATTTTGTTTTATCTTGCGTAAAAAAAGAAATCATGACCTACAACGTCAACGTGATTTATGAAAAAGACGAGCACGGCTATTACGTTTTTTGCCCGCAGTTAGCCGGTTGTCAATCGCAGGGCGATACGTTTGAAGAAGCGCGAATAAATATTCAGGAAGCCGTCGAATTGTATTTAGAAACGTTAAGCAAAGAGGAAATCGCCGAGCGATTGTCCCACGAAGTTATCACCTCATCTCTCGAAGTCGCCATTGCCTAAACTACCGGTTCTCGACGCAAAAGAAGCCGAGCGTCTTCTTTTAAAACATGGCTTTGCGTGGACACGTACCAAAGGCAGTCATCGAATCTATCAAAAAGAGGGCAGGCGTGTTGTCTTGCCTTATCATGCCGGAAAAAGTTTGCATCCAAAGATCGTGAAGGAGATTCTGGAAGCTATCGGCGAACTATAATCTTTACGTTAGATGCGCTCTCCCGCCTTTCTCCGAAATCCAACCGCGTTTATGCTCTTCGGGGCAACGGCTGCGTTTTGTACCTATGCCTGTATGTACGCCTTTCGCAAAGGCATCACCGCCGTTACGTTCGAGGGTATGGCCTTTGCCGGAATCAGCTACAAAATCTGGCTCGTTACGGCTCAGGTGCTTGGTTATGCCGTATCGAAAGGCATTGGCGTAAAGGTTGTTTCGGAGATGTCGCCGGGGCGACGGGCCATCAATCTGTTGTTGTTTGTAGCCATCGCGCTGCTGGCTCTGCTGGGTTTCGCGCTGGTTCCGGCCCCCTGGAATATCGTATTTCTGTTCCTGAACGGATTGCCCCTCGGCATGGTCTATGGCACGATGCTTGGCTTTCTGGAAGGGCGACGGCAAACCGATGGAATGGTCGCCGGACTGACCGCTTCCTTTATTTTTGCGTCCGGTTTCGTTAAAACCGTTGCGCTCACCATCCGTGCCGACTGGGGCGTTTCGGAGTTCTGGTTGCCGTTCGTTACGGGTAGCCTGTTCGTGTTGCCCATGCTGGTGTCCGTTTACGCGCTGACACTGCTGCCCCCGCCCACTAATGAGGACCGCGCTCTGCGTACCGAACGCAAACCAATGGACGGTGCCGAACGGCGGGCTTTTATCCGAAATTTCGGGCCGGGGCTGGTCCTGCTCATCGCATCGTACGTATTGCTGTCGGCCTTCCGCGACTTCCGGGACAATTTCGGCCCTGAAATACTGAAGGATGCGGGCGTTCAGAACCCCGGTATTTTCGCCAAAACAGAAACGCTGGTTGCCGTTGGTATACTCATTGTAATGGCTCTCCTTCAGCGGGTTACGAACAACTTTCGAGCGTTCGCGCTGCTCAATGGGCTGATGCTGGCGGGTGGGGCGTTGGTCGGGTTGAGTACATATGCGTATTCGACGGGGATCTTGTCACCGGGCAACTGGTTTTTGCTCACAGGCTTGGGTTTGTACATGGCGTATGTGCCCTGCAACGGGCTGTATTTCGAGCGGTTTATTGCCGCATTTCGGTATGTCAGCACGGTCGGGTTCATTGTAACCCTGGCCGACTGGTACGGCTATCTGGGCAGTGTGGGCGTGTTGTTGTACAAGAATTTCGGTCAGGCGAGCATCAGCTACCGCGACTTTTTTATGTACGGAGCTTACATTATGTCCGTTACGTATGGCGTGCTGGTGATTGCTTCGTTTGTATATTTCAGAAAGCGATTCCGGACGGAGGTCATGCCCGAAGTTCACAAAAGTCTTGCCTGACAGAAAATGGTCAGGTACTGTCAAGAATAGTCTGGTTTTCAGAGCGTTGAGCGTAGTCTCAGACTACGCTCGGGTGTTTCCCGGTCTCTGACCGGTTTGAAGTAATTGTGAAATTCCGGTCAGAGACCGAAGCGCCGGCCCGGCGAATATCACCCGAACATAGTCGAAGACTATGCTCAACAACGAAAATAATCAGGACTTGCTTACTGCATCAGCCGTCCTTTTATCAACCAGACTTCTACCGTTCCATCAGTCGAATACGCGTTTGTACTGGTCAGGGCTATAATCGTCGAATCAGACAGTACGCTGAGGCTGTTCCACAAGCCAGATTTTCCGGCAGGAATGGCGAAGGGAACACTCTTTCGTCCGAAATTACGGGCGGTATTATCCCCGATAACGACGGTCATTTGCGCATTTTCCAGTCGGTTAATTCGGTTTTCGGTTCCCTGATAGGACAGCAGCGTTTCGCCCGTGGGCAGTTGCCGCAGATACGGTGCGCCTGCATAAATCGTGTCGCTGATGGGTTGGGTTAGTGCATACCAGCGGTCGGGACTAATGCCCGTAACCGGCTGTTTCCAGTTCTCCCCAACCGTGGCATGAATCAGGTAGGGTTTGAAATTTAGGAAGCCGTTGTCTTCGATGGCAACTACCAGATCCCGACCATTTCGGAGTAATACCGGTGCGGGCATTCCATCCCGACTACCTGCCCGAAAGCTGACAAGTTGGGGCTGTTTTGTCCAGGTTAACCCGTCATCTGCTGAGCGAAGCAGCGAGATGTTCTGCTCGTTGGATGTTTGGTAAATGCCTTCGTTGGCAAAAAACAACTGAATCTCACCATTTGGAAGCTGAATGGCCGAGGGTTCCCAACAGCCATCATCAAACCGGTATCCGGCTTCGTGAAGGAGTCGCTCGTCCTGCCAGGTTTGTCCGCCATCGTAGCTTTTTTTGGTTCGGATGCCAAACCGACGGGACGGATCAATCCGGTAAGGGCGGGGGTTATAGCAGACCAGAATCGAGTGGTCGTTGAGTTCGAGCAGGTCGGGAACGGCCATATTGATGCCATCCTGCCGGGCCGCTACAGGAATCGGAGAAGACCAGCTATTGCCCATATCCTGACTCTTTACCGCAACAACGTTACCATCGGCTTCATATACGGCCAGCAGCGACCGGTCGTATAACTGAACGAGCCGCGCATAGCCGCTATACCGAACGCCGGAACCGGTAGAAATTTTCCGCAGGCTACCCGTATCCCAAACAATCTGGCCGCGTTTAGCCAGCGAATCAGCCGACGGGTTGCCATTGGGATTCACACGGGCAGACAATTTGCAACCTGCCAGCAGCACGAACGCAATTGACCAGAAACGGAGCATAGTATAGTGGTCTACACGAGAAAATTCCAAACGCTATTCACCGCCCGGCCGTTTCAGTAACGCCGATAGGGGAACTGGTTTGCCAAAGTCGGGTGAACTGTCTGCTTTCCACGTAAAGGGCTGCATCCGAATAGATCGCCTGTCGCTACAGCCCTGCCCGGCCTGCGGGTTGGCATGATAAATAATCCAGCTTTCGCGGGTTGGTCCGCCAGCGCGGTCGGGTGACGTAAAAAATCCGTTGTGCCCTACGCCATACGTACCATCGGCAGCGGTTGGACCAAATACGGGCTGGGTCGATTTTGTCCACGAAGCGGGGTTCATCAAATCGGCGGTGATATTGGTAGTGAGCATACCGAGCGCGTAGGCATCGGTGCTGCAATGGCTGGCTGAATACACCAGAAATAATTTGTTGTCATGCACGAGAAATTCCGGCCCTTCATTGACGTACGGCGTTCCCTGTTTTTCCCATGCATATTCGGGCGTCGATACACGCAGGCGGGGGCTGGTGGCCGTCCAGGGATTGCTCATTTTGCAGAGGTAGATATCCTGTTTGACGTTATTGGCTGTATTCTCCCAACCCGACCAGGCAAAATACAACCCGCCATTTAACTGTAGCAGGGTTCCGTCGATGGCCCATTTATCGTCGGGTAACTGCACTTGTCCTTTTGATACCCATGTTCCGGTGAGCGGGTCGGCGGCTTCGTTTTCGAGTACCCACATCCGGTGTGTGCTGGCGGGGGCAACGACGGCCGCATAGTACAGATACCAGCGGCCATTCACGCGATGCAGTTCGGGTGCCCAGATGTCGCGGGTGGCGGGGCTGGCCGGTGGCGACCAGACGACTGCCGTTTGAGCCGTTGCCAACTGGCTCATTTTCTTTGTTTTATAGAGCCGCAGATTGTCGCCCGTTGTGTGCGTAACATAATAATAACCGTCTTCACTAATTACCCACGGGTCGGGACCGGAGCTTAGTAACGGATTCTGGAACCGGGTAGCTGTATCCGTCGCCGTTGGTGCAACTGGCGTAACAACGGGGCTTGTGGTGGGGAGTTTCTTGCAGGCTATCGGCCCGGCAAAACAGGCCACAAGTAGCAGTAAAGACAGAAAATGATGTTTTTTCATGCGTTGAATGAGGATAAGGATAGAAAGAGCGAAAGCGTGAATGAGTGAACGAGTGACTTGCTGTTGTAGCGTTTTCACTCGTTCACTCATTCACGCTTTCGCTCTTTACGTTTACCAGCCCGGATTTTGCTTTATGTTCGGATTGGCGTCAGTTTCGTAGAGTGGGATGGGGTACAACTCACTCTTGCCTTTCTGGAATGTAGTAAAGTCCGTATCGAAATCGGATTCGTTTGCCGGTTTTTTGCCCGCGTCGGGTCCGGCCAGTTCTGGGCCGAGAATGCCGTACCGCTTCATGTCCCAGAACCGTTGCGTTTCGCCGGCCAGCTCAACAACCCGGTCGTGGCGTAACTGCAACCGGAAATCGGTTTGGCTCATCGTCAGGGGCAGTTCTTTCATATTTACCCGCGCCCGTACTTTGTTGGCGAACGGAATACCCGCTGCCGTTTGCCCAAGTTCATTGAGGGCTTCGGCATATTGCAGATATACGTCAGCCAAACGAATGACCCGGTCGTTAATGCCCGAAAAGTAGCTGTCGGTGGCCTGATAGTAATTGGTGTATTTAATCCAGAACCGATCCCGCCCCGGTATGTAATCGCTGCCACCGGCCAGTTTGGTCAGGTCAGCATACGAAGCACCGTGTGGTTTAAGCGAGCTACCCGCGTAGAAAAGCGTATAGTCGAGCCGATAGTCAACGTTGCCATTCTTGTCTTTTTCTTTCATGAACTCATTCTCAAGCCACTTCGTCGGTTGTCCATCACACCAGCCGCCTTTGCTGAAGCCGTTGGTGTTGCGAAGGCCGAAAAACTGAGCACGTTCCGACGATTCGGACCCGCCCGCCACATCGTAGTTGACCGCGCCACCCACTTTACTTTCGTTTTCGTCGTAATACTGAATCTCGAACAACGACTCTTTGTTGTTCTCGGCCAGCGTCGTAAAGTTGTCTTTGAAGTCAGCCATCAGGTCAAAACGACCGGGTGTCTGGTCGATGATCTGCTTAAAGGCGGCTGCGGCTTCGGTCCATTTGCGCTGCTGCATATACGTTTTACCCATTAGGGCAATGGCACTATACTTGTGCAAACGGCCTACATCCAGTCCCGAATAGCTTTCGGGTAAGTCAGCAGCAGCTTCCTGACAATCTTTAATTACCTGCGCAAAAACGTCAGCCTGCGTAGCCTGTTTTGGCCGGTCGCTCAGGGTTTGGGAAGCCAGCACCAGCGGCACGTTGCCCCAGATGTTGCCCATGTTGTAATAAAAATAGGCCCGGATCACTTTGGCTTCGGCAATTATCCGTTTTTGCAACGCAGCGTCCATTTTGATGTTCGGCACATTTTCCAACACCTGATTGGCGCGGTAAATGGCCTGATACGATGCCTGAAATGGCTCGATGTTCATCGGAATGTTGTAATCCGATACGATGAACTTACTGATATTGCCCAGATCCGTCCAGGGGCTTTGGCTGTAGCCCTCATCGGAACTAAGGTCGGTCAGGAAGCGAATCCAGAGCGAGAACCGCCGATCCTGAATGCCGCTGTAGGCCGCGTTAACGCCCTTGATGGCATCATCGGCGGTTTGCCAGAACGTCGCGGTGGACGCCTGGTTGGGGTTGACCTGGTCGAGCAGTTTGCTCTCGCTGCAACTGAACAGGATTCCCCCGCTCAGAATGGCAGTCAGCGCCAGTGTTTTCGTATTCATAATAAAGTCGTGTTATACAATAGTTCGAATAAGTTAGTAAGTCAATAAGTTAGTAAGTCGGTAAGTGGCTGTCGCGAAAGCCATAGTTCAGCGTCAGCACTTACTGACTTACCAACTTACTGACTTACCGACTGACCGACTGACCATTTCACTTAAAAACTCAGTTGCAACCCGGCACTAATTACACGAGCTACCGGATAGTTGCCCTGGTCGATGCCGCGTCCAACGTAGTTGCTGACACTCGCACCGGTGGGGTTTTGAGCCGTTCCCTGATCACCAATCACGTCTGGATTGTAGCCCGAATACTTAGTAATGGTCAGCAAGTTCTGGCCGTTCAAATACACCCGGGCTGATCCCATTTTAAGTTTGGTCAGCAGAGCCGCCGGAAAATTATAGCCTAACTGCATAGTCCTGATTCGGGCGTAGGCACCGCTTTCTACCCACCGGTCTGTGTTGAAGGCGGGGTTCAGCGTTGGGTCACCTTTGATGGGTTTAGCCGTTGTGGTCGATGTTCCCGGCCCGGTCCAATACGTTACGTCCGACCGGACATTCTGCACGTCGTCGAAGCGGTCGGTCCAGTTGCGGCTGCGGTTAAAGAGCAGATTGCCCGATACACCCTGGAAGAAGACCGAGAAGTCGAAATTTTTGTATGACATCGACACGTTTGCACCGTACTCGAACTTTGGAAATGGCGTACCCACAATCTGGCGGTCGTCGTTGTTAATCTGTCCGTCGCCGTTGGTATCTGCGTAGCGAATATCGCCCGGTGTTACGTTTGGCTGTTTCGGACCGGCGTCAATTTCGGCCTGCGTCTGGAAGATGCCATTCTGCTTCAGCACGTAAAAAGCGGCTAATGGGCCATCGACGGCTGTGCGCGTAATCTGACCATACCCGTACAGGGGTTGGTTACCATTGCTCGGCACCAATTGAAGCACCTTGTTTCTGATGCTGGTCAGTTGCCCGTTAATGCTGTATTTGAAATCACCCGTCTTATTCTGATAGGTCAGGCTCAACTCGAAGCCTTTGTTCTGGATCTTTCCGAGGTTGTCGTACGGATTGTCGCCCTGGTTTCCGGCCGTAATGGGCAGCGGAACGCGCAGCAGCAGGTTTTTCGAGAGCGAATAGAAGTAGTCGGCCTGTAACTGAATTTTTCCGTTCAGGAAGGTCGCGTCAACGCCCACGTCTGTAGTGGTTTTGCTTTCCCATACCAGATTCGAGTTTTGCAACTGCCGGTTCGATGCACCTGGAACAATCACGTTACCGCCACCCAACACGTAGTTCAGGTTAGGCTGAATGGTTGGGTCCAGTGAGTAAGGCGAAATAGCCTGGTTACCCACAGAGCCGTAGCTGGCCCGCAGCCGCAGATCACCAATAACCGGTACGTTCTGCATGAAGGATTCCTTGTTGATATTCCAGGCTGCCGATACCGAGGGGAAATAAGCAATCTGATTGTCTTTCGGGAAGTTCGATGAAGCATCCCGGCGCAGGTTGGCCTGAATGTTATAGCGGTCATCAAACGTATAGTTCAACCGGCCTAAGTAAGAAACCAGCCCCTGAATTTCCGAGAAACCATCCGTACGCGGGCTGGCTGTACCGGCTCCTAACTGATAAAACTCACCCACGATGCCTTCTGTATGGGCGTAGATTTCGTTGTGGTCGAACCGTTGCCGGGTGTATCCGACAAGGGCACTCACCTGATGCTTGCCAAAGGTTTTGTTGGCGTTCAGCGTGTTCTCTACCAGCGTGTTGAAAAAACGGCCATTGCGGTCGTCCAATATGCCATTGGGCGCACTCGGACTATTGTAGCTAAGCGCACCGGGCCGGGCAAAATACTTGTTCTGGTAATTGCTGAAGTCCAGCCCGACACTCAGGCGGTAGGTCAGCCAGGGCAGAATGGCGTACTCCCCAAAGATATTTCCCAGCAGTTTATAGCTGTTGACAAGGTTATCGTCTTTAGCCTGCTGACCGATGGGGTTTGTGCCGAAGGTAGCGTTATTGGCACTCCCGTAGCCGTACCCGCTTGCATTGCCCGGATCGAAAACCGGAATGGTGGGCGGCATCCGAATAACCTGATCGAAGGGCTGACCGATTACCCGGCGTTCGTTGGTATAGGCTAAATAAACCGACTCGCCAATGCTGAGTTTGCCGCGTGTTGTACCGGCATTGACCCGCGCTGAATAGCGTTTGAAATACGGACTTACTTCGGTTCCGTCGGTTTTGCGTCCCCGGATGGTGCCATCCTGCGAGAAATAACCGCCCGAAATCCGGTAGTTCGATTTGTTGTCGCCGTTATCCGTTCCACCCGAAATACTGACGTTGTGATCGGTGATGGCACCGGGCTTGATCAATTCATTCTGCCAGTCGGTGTCGTAGCCGCCTTTGCCGAAATCAGGAACGGGTAATTTGCCATTCTGGTAGGCAGCCGTCCAGGTTTTAATGTACTGGTCGCGGGTGGCTAAGGGCAACCGGTGGGCAATGTTCTGTACCCCATAATAGCCGCTGTAGTCGATAACCGCTTTGCCTGCTTTACCGCGTTTGGTGGTAATCACAATAGCCCCGTTCATACCCCGCGAGCCATAAAGGGCCGTAGCGGCTGCATCTTTCAATATCGTAACGGTTTCAACATCATTCGGGTTGAAATCAGACGATGCGCTGCCGATAATGACGCCATCAATGATGTAAATCGGGTCCTGATTGGAACTGAACGTACTGGAACCCCGGATTTTGATGCTGGCCGTTGACCCCGGCGCACCGCCCGTCGAGGCTACGGTAACCCCGGCAGCCCGTCCCTGAATCTGGTCAACAACGGATGCGGCCTGTACTTTTTTGGCTTCGGCTACATTCACAATACTTACCGCTTCGGTCAGGTTCGACTTTTTCACCGTACCGTACGAAACCACCACCACTTCATCAAGGGTACGGTTGTCGGGGGCTAATTTCACGTCGATGACGGTGCGGCTGCCAATGGCGATTTCCTGCCGGATATAGCCCACACTGGAAACCGACAGGGTTGTGGCGGCATCGCTCACGTTCAGGGCGAAGTTGCCGCCCGCATCGGTTGTGGTGCCGTTGGTCGTTCCTTTTTCGATGACGTTGGCACCGGGTAAGCCACCGCCGGTTTCGTCGGTAACGCGGCCCGTAATGCGCCGGAGAACGGCCACCTCAGTGGGTGCGCCTGACCGGATTTCTTCCGGCGCGACCGTAGGGTTTGCGGTAACGGGTTCAGCTTTTGCCACTGACTGAATAACGTACAGGTTGTCTTTGATTTTGCGGTAACGAAGTCCCTGCTCGCCCAGCACCTGCGTCAGGCGTTGTTCCAGCGTGACTCCCTCCGGGTCGGCTTCGGTAAGCCGACCGGCAATCAATGACTCTTCGTAGGCGAAACTGACTTTATAGCGTTGTTCCAGTTCGGTCAGTATTCTTTTGAGCGAACGTGCCCGGTTTGGACGGTTTTCCAGAATAGACGATTCTGGTTTAGTTTGGGCACGGGTCAGCAATTGGGCGGCTGCGGTATGCGGCAAACTAAATAATACCGTTCCCGCTATCCAGAGCGAAAGGGTAAAATACAGCTTTCTCATGTTGAAGAATAGTAAGTATAGGAAACAGGTTTTGTTGAATTGATTAAAAAGAACGGGCAAGTAATCAAGCGGGTTTAAACTGCATTATTTTGTTTGACCCCTTCGGGGTCAGATGTTTATAGAATTCGGGTATTTACTATAAATATCTGACCCCGAAGGGGTCAAACCGGATTGTCGGATAATGTCATCTCTAAACCTGCTCATTTACAGAACAGTCAGGGATGGCGCAGGTAAATTCGATCCCCGTTGCGGTCGGCCTGAAGGTCGAACGTGGTAGCAAGCGTCGTGATGAGCGTCTCCAGATCCTGGCTGGAGAGGTTGCCCGTAAAGCGTCGTTCGGCTAAGGCGTTGTCTTCAAAAATCAGGGTTACGCCCCACGTATCGTTCAACTGCTGAGCAATGTCCTGAAGCGATGTGTTATCAAACGCAAACTGTTGCTTGGTCCAGGCCGTATGCAGTTGGGGTTTTGCGGGCCGTACCGCTACCTGTTCGATACCGGCTTGCGCCGTTGCCAGATCACCGGGTTTCATCAGGATAACTTTAGCTCTGCGGTCGTTGGGTTTTGTCAGTTCAACTTTGCCTTCGGCCAGCACCACCAGCGTATTACCCCGGCGGGTGTTCACGTTGAACTGCGTGCCAAGCACCGAAATGTCTAAGTTGGGCGTGTGGGTAACGAATTTCAGCCGTCCCCCCGAAGCCTGTTTCTTGGCGACCTTAAAAAAAGCTTCACCTTCGAGCCAAACCTCCCGGTCGTCGGTATCGACCCAGTCGTTGGGATAGGTGAGGGTGGAGTTGCCGTTGAGCCGAACCAATGACCCATCGGGCAGGGTGACGGTCAGCATTTCGCCGTATTTCGTATGGATTTCCTGACGGCTCCAGTGCTGACGCCATGTCCATACACCTCCCGCCAGCAACAACAGTCCCGTTAGGGATGCCGCTACCTGCCATCGTCTGAATGGGTAGCCGGTAAATCGTTTCAGGAAGGGATTGTTACGTTGTGGTTGCTCAGAAATCAGCGATTGCGTGTCGTAAGCCGTATCCAGCACTTGCCAGATGCGTTCCCGGCTGGCATCGGTCAGGTCGTCGTGGCGAATGCGAAGATGAAGCAGAATGGAACTGGCCTGGTCAATATCCGCCTGTTGCTCAGGGTGGTTGAGCATGTACGTATGCCAAAACGACATCGTCTGCTCAGTAGGTTGAAACACCCACTGGCGAAACGAATCGTCGAGGACAAACTCATTGATTGAATACTGTGTATAATCGGGTACAGAGAACTGGTTCATCGGGCGCGACCGGCGGAATTATACTCAACAAAGAGCCGGTTTAAACAGATTATCCCTCAGTATCCCTGATTTTTTACTAAATTTTATCGAATCAGTGCTAATAGCAACAGAACCACATTGGCGGGCATCCGTTTTTGAAGCGACGCAATGGCTTTATAAACAATTTTATAGACCGACGTTTGCTCGATGCCCATCACGCCCGCTATCTCATCGTAACTAAGATTATCGAAATATTTCAAAAACAGGGCCTCTTTCTGACGAGCCGGAAGCTGATTTAACTCCTTGAGTAGCAGCGATGATTGCTCCCGCGAAATCTGCCGGTCGAGCCAGGTTGGTTCATAATAAAATTCAATGGAGAAGTCGAGCGTATCCAGATCGTGATTGAATCGCTGTTCACTGGTTAGCTTGCGAACGATCTCCCGCCGAAGCGAGCGCATCAGGTAAAACTTGATTGAATCGGTGCGGCCCAGCCGTTCGCGGGTTTCCAGAATCGTCAGGAAAAGGTCCTGCAAACAGTCTTCCGTCAATTCCCGGTTCTGCGCAATTTTGTAACCGTAATTGTATAAGATGGGCGCGTACTTACTATAGAGGTAGGCATAAGCAACTTTACTGCCTCCCAGAAAGTCGTCCCACAGGGCTGTATCTGTAGTATAGCTGTATGTTGTTTGTAGAGCTTCCAACCGGATAACGAGTTAATCGGATACTAAATTTAGTACCATTCATGGGAATAGTAATAAATACTCAACAGAAAGTAATGTTTATTTTTGATAGGAAGGATAAAAAATACGGCATCGCTCTTTTAACGAATATGCTTCGCAACTACCATTTCTCTCTGTTTCTTTTTTTTCTGACTACCTGCTTTGCTTCCTGCCGGTCAACGCCGGATTCGGACCCATTATTTACCAAAATTGGCAGCGACGAATCGGGCGTACTTTTTTCTAATCAGATTCAGCCGTTCGAGGGCGAAAAATTAAACGCCAACACCTACGACCCCATGTACAATGGGGCGGGCATTGGCGTCGGCGATTTCAATAACGACGGCTGGTCCGATCTTTTTTTTGCGGGGAATATGGTAACCAGCCGGTTGTACCTGAACCGGATGCGCACAACAGACCCGAAATCGACCGCTTTTCGGTTTGAGGACGTAACGGAACAGGCGGGCCTAACAACACGAACCTGGTGTACGGGTGTGTCGGTGGTCGACTTGGATCAGGACGGCTGGTTAGACATTTACGTGAGCGTTGCCGGGCCTGATACGGTGGGAGCCGACCGCAAAAATCTGCTTTTCATGAATCAGCACTGCGCCAAAGGCGGAACGCCAGCGTTTCGGGAAGTGGCGCAGCAGGTGGGTTTGGCCGATAGCGGCATGAATACACAAGCCACTTTTTTCGATTATGACCGCGATGGCGACCTGGATTGCTACATCCTGAACAATGCACTTGAGCAGACGGGCCGCAATACGATCCGCCCGCGCCGAATGGACGGCACCGGCAAAAGCACCGACCGTCTGTATAGGAATATGACATCGGAAAGAGCGAATCGGACCGCCGAAACGGAGCGAATCGGGACGCCGAACCGGAGTGAAAGAGTGAATCGAGCGGATACCTTACTGCTTTCCGATTCGCTCTTTAAAGATGTTTCCCGCGAGATGGGTATCATGGCTGAGGGATACGGTCTGGGGCTGGCCGTTGCCGATTTGAATCAGGATGGCTGGTTAGATATCTACTGCGCCAATGATTTTCTGTCGAACGATGTCGTCTGGATTGCTAATCACGATAAAACGGGTCGGCATACGGGCTTCACGAACCGGGCAGCCGAGTACTTCAAACACACCAGCTACAACAGCATGGGTGTTGATATTCAGGATGTTAATAACGACGACCGGCCCGATGTGATGGTAGTCGATATGATGCCGGAAACCAACGAGCGGCAGAAAATGATGCTCATCAAAACCAACTGGGACTTCTTCAATCTCGCCCGCCAGCAAGGGTATCAGGATGAGTATGTGCGCAATACACTGCAGTTGAATATGGGAGGGAGTGGGGTTTCTTTTTCCGAAATCGGGCAGTTGGCGGGCGTGTCGCGGACGGACTGGAGCTGGGCACCGCTGCTCGCCGATTTAGATAACGATGGCTGGAAAGACCTGACCGTATCGAATGGCTACCGGCGTGACATCACCAATCTGGATTACGTTATTTACTTGAATGAGCAAATTTCCCGCTACGGGCTGGCCGCTACGCATCGGCAAACGCTCGATGCACTTTATAAACTGCCCGAAATCAAGCTGCACAATTACGTCTACCGAAACAAGGGCGATCTGACATTTGAAGACAAATCGCTGGCGTGGGGCTTGGGCGACCTCACCTTCTCCAACGGAGCCGTTTATGCCGACCTCGACAATGACGGTGATCTCGATCTGGTTTTCAATAACATCGACGAACCGGCGGGTATCTACCGAAACGAAACCAACCAGCCGGGCAAGGCCATCTCAAGCCATTTTCTGCGACTCAAACTCCCCACCGATGCACGCGGTTCCGGGGCCGAAGTCCGACTGATGCTGCCCGATGGCACAACGCAAACCGTGCTGGCACATCCCGTGCGGGGCTACACCTCGTCGGTAGAGTCCATCGTGCATTTTGGACTCGGAAAACACACGACCGCCACCGCCGAAATCCGCTGGGCCGATGGCACAAAACAATCACTTGGTAAGCTACCCGCCGATCGGGTTCATGCCGTTCGTTATCAGCCGGGTGGTACGTTGCAAGAGGCTACGTCCGTTGCTGCAACTTATTTCACGACACAGTCGGCAGCGGTGATTGGCATACCCTTTCGGCATCAGGAGAGCTTATCATCGGATTGGCAGCGCACCCCGCTCCTCCCGCAGGTATATGCCAAAAACGGGCCGGCCATTGCCGTAGCGGATGTGGATGGAAACGGTCTTGACGATGTATTTGTGGGAGCCGATCCCGGTCAGGTACGCACCGTTTATCTACAGAAAAAACCGGGGCAGTTTTCGGCGTTGGTGCAAGGGGCCAATGCGCTCGAAGACATGGGTGCCCTGTTTTTCGACGCTGACGCTGATGGCGATCAGGACCTGTACGTTGTCAGCGGGGGCACGCAACAACCTGACAACAATCCCGTTTACCAGGACCGGTTGTATCTGAACGACGGGCGGGGGAAATTCACCCGGTCGCAGGGGCAGTTGCCGCCTACTACATCGTCGGGGTCGTGTGTGGTCGCCGTCGATTTTGACCACGATGGCGACCTGGATTTGTTTCGGGGCGGGCGGGTGAAGGTAGAAGGATATCCACTGCCGCCAGCCAGTTACTTGCTGCAAAATGACAACGGAAGATTTATTGACGTGACAGACCAACTGGCTCCCGGTTTGCGGCAGGTGGGCATGGTTTGCGCGGCTCTCTGGACCGACTACGACAACGACGGATGGGCTGATCTGATGGTGGCCGGTGAGTTTATGCCCATAATGTTGTTCAAAAATCAACACACGAAATTTCAGATTCAGCCGACGACGTTGCCCGCCGGTCAGTGGAATTCCATTACCGGAGCCGACTTTGATCAGGATGGCGACATTGACTACCTCGCCGGAAACACGGGCCTGAACACACGCTACCGGGCGTCGGCTACCGAACCCGTACGGATTTATGGGAAAGACTTCGACGGAAACGGCAAAATAGACCCGATTCTGACGTACTACCTTCAGGGGACGGAACAAGTTGCGGCCATTCGTGAGGTGATGAACGACCAGATGCCAACGCTGTCCCGCAAGCGGTTTACCAGCTTTGAGTCGTATGCCAAGAAATCATTCGCCGATATGTTTACCGATGAAGACCGTACCGGCGCAGACCGGCTCGAAGCCACTGAACTGCGAAGCGTTTACATCGAGAACAAGGGAAATGGGAAGGCGGGCAAACCCGAATTTGTCATTCATATCCTGCCGGTCATGGCGCAGATGGCTCCTGTTTTTGGTATACAAACCGGCGACTTCAACGGCGATGGCTGGCGCGATGCGCTACTGGTGGGCAACTCATACGCCCCCGAAACGTATTCAGGCTGGTACGATGCGGGCCGGGGAACGCTGTTGCTGGGCGATGGAAAAGGGCATTTTCGGGCGGTATTCCCCGCCGAATCGGGATTGCAAGTCGATGGCGATGCCAAAGGACTGGCGATGGTATCGACGGGCGCGTCGTTCTGTTATTTGGTGACTAACAACAACGGCCCCGTGCAATGCCTGACCCTCCCGACCGGCAAATCGCGCCCATCACAACGGCTAAAACCGACCGAAACAACGGGCCTGATCCGGCATCCCGATGGGCGAACCGAGCGGGTCGAATATTATTACGGTTCAGGCTACCTCTCGCAGTCGTCTCGGGTAAAGTGAACGTATAAGCATACCAACCCTGAAAGGGTTGACTATAGATAACCCCGGATGCAGTCCGGGGTGGTTACGGGTGGGAGGATGAGGGTGGTCACGGGCGGGGCGGATAGCCACATCCCCTAACCCCGGACTGCGTCCAGGGTTATCAATAGTCAACCCCTGCGGGGTTAGCAGACGCAGTCATTATCAATCTATCATATACCCTATCCCAGCAGCCAATTCAGGGCCATCACCCCGGCCAGACCGGACACCGAAACCAGCGTTTCCATGATCGACCATGTCTTGAGCGTATCGACCATCGAGAGTTGAAAATATTCGCGAAACAGCCAGAAACCCGTGTCGTTGACATGCGAAAACATCATACTTCCGGCCCCGATGCTCAATACCATCAAATTCGGTTCAACGCCCGACGCCGTCAGCAATGGGGCCACAAATCCGGCGGTAGTAATGCCCGATACGGTCGATGACCCCACGCACACGCGGATAAGAGCCGCCATGCCCCACGCCAGTACGTAGGGGTGTAGGGAAGAGCCGCGCATGAGGTCGGCAACGGCCTGATTCACACCGCCATCCGTCAGTACCTGCTTCAGCGCACCCGCGCCCCCGAAGATCAGGAAAAGCAGGGCCACATCTTTAATCGAATCGCCCAGCAGGGCCGTGACTTCCGCCATCGACTTGCCCCGCCGAAGACCCAGCGTAATCGTGGCTACGACAACGGCGACGAACATACTCACGACTGGTTCGCCCACGAAAAGCAGGATTTGCTGACTAACCGAATTTGCAGACAGCAGCGGAGAGACTACGGTACTAACTCCAATCAGCAGAATCGGCAACAAAACGGTCAGGAAACTAACGGTCGCTGTGGGCATTTGCTCATCCGGCAAATCGGGCGCGATGAATGCGGGGTTGGGCAGGGTTGTATAGCGTTTTACTGTCGAGCCGAACAGGGCACCCGAAATAAGAATGGCCGGAATGGACACGATGATCCCATAAAAAAGCGTCAGCCCCATATCGGCATGGAACTGTTTTAGAATGGCCAGCGGAGCCGGGTGGGGCGGCAGATACCCCTGTGTTACGGACAACGACGCCAGCATGGGCAGGCCAACGTAAAGCGCGGGCAATTTGTACCGATACGCCACCGTAATGACCAATGGAGCCAGCAGCATAAACCCGACGGAATAGAACAGCGGCAGACCGACCAGAAAACCCGTTACCAGAAATGCCCAGCGGGCGTGTCGGGTGCCAACGATCTGCATGATGTTAATGGCAATCCGTTGAGCCGCACCACTTTGCGCCACGAGTTTGCCCAGCATCGCGCCCAGCGCAATAATGGCAGTGACGGACCCCAGCGTACTCCCGATGCCTTTCTGGATGGCTTCGGCAACCGCCAGCGGAGATAATCCCAGGGCCAGACCAACGCCCAGCGAAACGGCCAGAAACGCCAGAAAAGCGTGTAGCCGAACAACTGAAATCAGTAGGATCAGGGACAGAATGCCGAGAAAGGTAATGGGTAGAAGCATGATTGAGTGGGCCGAATCTATCCGGCAAAGCACCGGATGTGACCAACTCTAATCATTCCCGTTCTGTGACGTATCAGGGGCGACGTTGTTTTTTCAATCCATCGAGCAGATACTCCAGTCCGTTCAGCCTGATTTCGTACATGGTTTGTAAGAGCATACCTAATTTGCCCGCCGGAAATCCTTTCTGCGCAAACCATTCTAAATAGTAAACGGGCAATGCTTTGATTAGCTGCCCTTTATACTTACCAAATGGCATCTGGTAATGCACTAATTCGTTCAGGAGTTCAGGATTGCCCCGGGCAGGATTGCCCTCGGATTGCGGGTCGGTCATAACGATGTGGATTTGATGAATGAAAATAGCTGAATAGGGACAGTGAAAATGAATTAAATGGGCAACTTTAGAGATGACATCTTTAACGTAATTTACTGGTTATCTGGTAATTAATCTCGAAAGATGTCATCTCTAAAGTTGCCCGTTTACTTAACTAACAGATGGTTCCAGCAGGCGAATTGTACCGGCGGTGGCGTCGATCTCGGCTTCGATGCCCAGCGGTATCGTAAACTTATCGCGAATATGCCCAATCATGGCCCCCGAAAAGGCTGGCTTATCCAACGGAACAATGTATTCGGTCAGTACGTCGTCCAGCGTCAGCGATCCGTAGCTCCCGCCTTTTGGCTCGCAGTCGGTGCATTTGCCAAACACGAAGCCCGCTACCTGATTCAGAATGCCCGCCTGTTTAAGGTGAGTCAGCATCCGGTCCATCCGGTAAACTTCTTCGTGGGTGTCTTCCAGAAACAGAATCGTATTGCGCCAGTCGGGCAGGTAGGGAGTTCCGATCAGGTGACTCAGCACCGTGAGGTTGCCGCCCACTAACTTCCCCCGTGCCAGACCGGGACGAAGAGTCGTAATTCGATCCTGTGTTTGAACAAGGTTATCGCCTTTTTCCATAGGGTTTCGCCACGTTGGTGCTTCGGCTTCGATCAGCAACCGCCGAAACCCATCGACCGTAAACCCGTTGAACGTTGCCGACCCAACAGGCCCGTGAAACGTAACCAAGCCGGTTTTGGCGTAAATGCCCAGCAGCAACGCCGTAATGTCGCTGTAGCCAATCAGTATTTTTGGGTTGCGTTGAATGAGGTCATAATCAATAAGGGGCAACAGGCGGGCGCATCCCCAGCCGCCATGAATCGCCATTACGGCCTTAACGCTGCGGTCGTCGAAAAAGGCGTGGAGGTCAGAAACCCGGTCGGCATCGCGACCAGCCAGATAGCCGTATCGGTCGTAGATGTGGGGACCCAGTTTGGTCTGGAAACCCAATGCTTTGAGCGATTCCTGAGCAATCTCCACGGTTTCGCGGGTGAAAGCCGGAGCCGCCGGGCAGATCAGCCCGATGGTGTCGCCCGGTTGGAGACGAGCGGGTTTTATGACCGTGCTTGGTGGTTGGCTGGTACTCAGCGAAAGCAACGGGGTCAGACTGGCAGTCTGTAGAAAAGAACGGCGTGAAGGCATGGAAACGCGAAATTCGTCAGGTCAGAAAGATACGTATTAAAGCAATATTAAGAGACGTTCTGTGATTTGACCCCGTCGGGGTCGGATGTTTATAGAATTTGACATTGGCTATAAACATCTGACCCCGACGGGGTCAAATCACAGAACGTCTCACATCAACTACGCTTTATCTATAAGTAGCTTTATCGGTTGCCAAACTTTCGTAAAGGTCAGCAACGGTTTATTTCCGTTCACAAACCCCAACCAATCTTATGTTAACCAAACCCTTTATTCGATTTGCTCTGGCCTGTGTGGCCCTGCTGTGGACCGTTTCGGCTGTTGAAGCCGCTAAACCAACAACAACCGTCAGCCAGCTAACCGCCGACTGGCAACGCGCAAAAGAATACACAAAAGAGTATTTAGACGCCATGCCCGAAGACGGTACGGGTTTCAAACCCAACCCCGAAATTCGGAGTTTCGCCGAACAGATGCTGCATCTGGCGAATGCCAACTATAATTTTGCGGCAACGGCGAGTGGTAAAGCCAACCCGTTTCAGGGTAAGAGTTTAGAGAAAATGGATGAACTTAAAACCAAAGCAGCACTCTCGAAAGCCGTTCTGGAAAGCTACGATTTCATGCTCGATGCCATCAAGGGAATGAGCGACGCCCAACTGGCCGAAACCGTGAAAATGGGGCCGCGTGAAATGACCCGTGAGACACTGCTGGCAAAAGCGTTTGAACACCAGACCCACCACCGGGGCCAGGCGACAATCTACATTCGGATGAAGGGCATCAAGCCGCCCAATGAAAAGCTATTTTAAGTACATCAAAGCCCGCTACTGGCGGGCTTTGATGCGTTTTGCATAATCTGTATTTGACCAAGACCGAAAAACGTCCGAAACAGGGTTTAGCAAACAGGCAGGTTTCAGTACAGATTGAACTTGCAGACAGTTGCCTGTTTTTTTTTGATGAGAACGCTACCATTCGTCCATTTTTTTATTGGCCTGGCCCTGATTAGCCTGATGGCACAATGCCAGGAAAAAAAACGGCAGCCACCAGCAGCCGAAGGGTTCGATCCGCCCATTCCGGCCACGCTGTCCTACGTGGCCGCGCCAATTACCTTTCAATTGCGGGAACTGGAAGACAAAATCAATCGCGAACTCGACCCCGTGCTGGTTGGCAATGAAACCGAAGAAGGGAAGGTGAAAGGCATTGTTTCGTTCCGTGTGAAGCGTCTGGGGCCGGTGCATATTGATTATGTCGATCAGCAGATAAAACTCTCGGCACCCCTGCAATTGTGGCTGACAAAACCGTTCAGTCGTGACACTACACCACCCAAAAAACCATTTTGTGCGTTGCAGGTTGACTTTAAAAGTCCGCTTCGCGTAACGGAAAACTGGCGGTTAGCCAGCCAGACTACGTTTACCGCCTACCGGTGGATCATTCAGCCCAAAATTCGCTTATTGGGCAATGATATCACATTAACCAAACTGGCCCGACGCATCCTGGAGAAGCATCAGGCGGCCATCGAAACCGCTATTGATTCCGCCATTCATACCGATCTGCGGCTCGACAGGATAGTGAAGCCTATTTGGCAGGATATGCAAAACCCATTGCTCATCAACCGGGCCTATGGACTTTGGCTGGTGCCCAGACCCATCAGCGTGGCGGCTGGTGCCATTACGGGTAACAAAACGGCATTAACCACCCACCTGCGGATTGCTTTCGAGACGCAAACCGAACTGAAACCCAAACCGCCGGTACATCGGAAAACGCCATTGCCAATTTTGCAGAAACGGGAGCAGGTGTCGCAAACATCCGATCTGCACCTGATGAGTTTTATTCCGTATGCGGATATGAACCGGATGCTGGACCTGACCGTAAATAACCAGAACAAAAAACTGGCCCTTGGCAGCCTGACAATCAGGCGCGTATCGGTGTATGGTGGACAGCGGTCGCTGATTGTCAAAGCCGAAGTAGCAGGCCTGTTGGATGAGGTCCTGTACCTGCGGGGTCGCCCCGTGTTCGACACGCTAACCAATACGCTGCGTATCAGTAACTTAGACTTCGATACAGAAACGGCCAATGCCCTGTCGAAAACCACCGGATCGGTATGGCACGATGGCTTTCGTAAGTTGCTGGAACAGTTGCTGACCATTCCGCTCGGCGATGATATTGCAAAGTTACCCAACGCAATCGACAAGGCGTTTGAGCAGGGAGAACCCGGCAAAAAGGCCGATCTGGGCATTCAATCCTTTCGATTCATACCCCAAAAAATCGCCATTCGGCCCGATGGCATTCAGGTGCTCATTCAGGTGAAATCGAAGGTAGCCCTACAGATAAAGCAGTTGTGAGGTCGGCGTAAATTGTAACAAACCTACCTCTATCATGGGTAGATGTTCGGGGCGATTCTCTTAGTTTAGCATTGTTGTATCCATAAAATCAATCATAATCTAATGAATGTATTCCTCTGCAAATCAATTTACGCTGTCCGTTCGCTGTTGTTCATAGCATTTGGCCTGTTCGCGCTCACAACGGCAAATGCCCAGGTCGGCGTAGGCACCAAACCCGCTAAAGGAGCCGAAATGCTGTTCGATGGCTCCCGCAAAATGCTCGACGAAAAATGGACATACTGGCAGGGACCGCGTTTAGCGGCAACGCTGCCCATTAAGTGGCAAATTGAAAAAGACCCGGCTGGCACGGGCACGATTATGAACAGCAACGACCCTTCGGCAGCGGGTGGTCTCTACGGTGCCGCCGACATTGTGACCAAAGAAGCGTTCCGCGATTTCCGGCTGCACGTGGAGTTTTTTGTGAGCAAGGCGGGTGGTAACAGTGGCGTGTACCTGCAAAATCGTTACGAAATTCAGATTTTCGACGGTGACACGACCTCGCACGGGTTGGGCGCCGTTATCAACGAAAGCCCGTCGCCCTACAAATTATATACGGGGATTGGCAAATGGAATGCCTACGACATTGAGTTCCGGGCCGCGCGTTTCAAAGACGGTAAACGCACCGAACCGGCTATGGTGACGATGTATCTGAACGGCAAAAAAGCCCATACCAACCAGACAATCACCCAGGTATGGGGCGGGCCAAACTCTGGCATTGATGGTGGCAGCGACGGTGGCAAAGGCATTACCGATACCCCCGGCGGATTGAAGCTGCAAGCCGAAGGCCACGACGTATTGTACCGGAATATCTGGATCAAAAAACTGGATATAGCGAAGGCCGATACGAATTTTTGAAGCAATGGATAGTCAGGCAGAACTATCAACTGATGTTACACCACACCGGGTTAAAACCCGGCGCAATGCATTGATTACTATCACTTGCGCCGGGTTTTAACCCGGTGTGGTGTAAAACATAAGTAATTGACCATTCGGTAGTTAAGTTGCTCATTTACCTGATTTTATCTGCTTCATCAGACTAAATCGATGGCTTTCCTATCACTGGGGTATTTATTGTCACTTCGCCAGTTTCACAAAATCCTTCACTTCCAGAATTGACTTTTCGTAACCAACGCTGGCCGACTTAATCATGGCCCGCGCCAGTTCCTGCAAGGTCGAAAAACCAGCCGGATAAAGGGCGCGGCCAATGGGATAGAGCCAACCAATATAGGCGTAATATTTATTTACGTTTTTCAGACCGGGCGTGGGTTTCATGAATCCGGGTCGGAACATGTACGCCTTTTTGAATGGCAACCGCAGCAGCGCGTTTTCGGTCGCTCCTTTCACGCGTGCCCACATGCTGCGCCCCTGCTCGGTGCTGTCTGTACCCGCCCCCGACACATAACAAAAGGTCATGTCGGGGTTGAGTTGCGCCAGAATCTGGGCAGCGTGTAGGGTCAGGTCGTAGGTCAGTCGGCGGTACTCAACCTCGTTGAGGCCAACCGATGTTACGCCTAAGCAGAAAAAACAGGCATTGTAGCCAACTAATTCGCTCTCAATGGGGGCCAGGTTGAAAAAGTCGGCGTGGATAATCTCGCGTAACTTCGGGTGAGTGACGCCACCGGGTTTGCGGTTGATAACCAATATCTGCTCCACGTCGGGGTTCTGTAAACACTCGTGCAGGACACCTTCGCCCACCATGCCGGTGGCTCCTGTAATAATCGCTCTGATTTTCATGGATTTGCTCGTTGCTCAACAGGTATCATTAAGCGATTTTCTGTCGAATAGTAACGCTAAATTGAATAAATTTACCGACCTCCCCAACTAAACGCGCTTACCCTATGCGATGCTTATTTTTTGTTGCACTCATCACGCTGACCACATCGGCTTTTGCGCAGGAAGTCGTCAGCAATCGCCAGCGCGATATTGTGTTTAGGCATGTAAACGTCATTCCGATGGACCGGGAGCGGGTGTTGACCAACCAGACCGTTGTCGTGCGCAATGGTAGAATTATGAGCGTGGGACCAACCACCAACGGCCCTTTGCCCGTAAACGCGCTGGTCATCGACGCGTCGGACAAATACCTGATGCCCGGCTGGGCCGAGATGCACGCGCATGTGCCCCCCATCGACGATATAGCCCCGATGAAGGACGTGCTGACGCTTTATCTGGCGAACGGCATCACCACCATTCGCGGAATGCTGGGCCACCCCAAACACCTCGAATTACGCAGTAAAATCAATAGCGGTGAGATTCTGGGGCCGCATTTCTACGCCACCGGGCCGTCGTTCAATGGGCAAACGGTGAAAACAGCGGAGCGGGGGGCCGAGATGGTGCGGGAGCAGAAAGCCGCCGGATATGATTACCTGAAACTCCACCCCGGCCTGACCAAAGAGACGTTTCCGGCCATCGCCAAAACGGCCCATGAAGTCGGCATTCCGTTTGTTGGTCACGTTTCGTTCAATGTGGGCGTATGGCGGGCCATTGAGGCCGGATACTCGTCCATCGACCATCTGGATGGGTTTATCGAAGCCATTACACCCGGCAGCGACACGCTGGCCGAGCAGGAAACGGGGCTGTTTGGCTCGTGGATTGCCTACCGGGCCGATGCCACCCTGATTCCGAAATTAGTCAATGCCCTGCGCGAAAAACAGATTCACGTTGTGCCCACGCAGGCCCTGGCCGAACGCTGGCTTTCGCCCTTACCGGCAGAGGAATTTACCGACGACCCGGAGATGAAATACATGAAGCCACAGGAAATTCAAAGCTGGGTGACGGCGAAAAGCGGCTACATGGCCAACCCCAATTTCTCGAAAGAACACGCGGAAAAGTTGGTGCAGATTCGCCGGAAGCTGATTTACGAATGCCAGAAAAACGGCGTACAACTTTTGTTAGGGTCCGATGCGCCACAAGTGTTTAACGTGCCGGGTTTCTCCATCCACCACGAAATGAAGTACATGGTCGATGCCGGATTGACGCCCTACGAAACGCTGAAAACGGGAACGGTGAACGTCGCGTCGTATCTCGGAAAAACGGATTCAGGCACTATTAAAGCGGGAAATGTTTCGGATCTGGTGCTGCTGAACGGTAATCCGCTGAAGGACATCAGCCAGACCCGAACCATCGAAGGCGTAATGATCGGTACAAACTGGTTATCTAAAAACTACATTCAGAATGAGTTGAAGAAACTCGAAAAGAAGTAAGCCGTGCATCGATCAACACCAGTCGTTGAGTGGGTTTGAGTTTGTCACCCCGACGTACAGATGTCATCTTTTTTGGGTATGGAAACGGAAAGATGACATCTGTACTTTCCCCGTTCATCCCTGAATACCTCCGCAAAAATAATGTGCTTTCAGGCGGGCCGGACATTCTGTTATCTTGCCTTCTTTCGTTCAATCATTTCTGAATCTATGCCGACCGTACGCCTTCTGTTTTTGCTGGTATCTGTTTTTTGCCCGTACCTCGCCAGTGCGAAATCGCCCAGACCGTTAGTCTATGACATCAATCTCAACGACCGCGCCGACGATCAATTCAAGGTGACCTTGCACGTGAAGGGCCTGACCGCCGACAATGCTATTTATCAGTTTGCCGCCACGGCTCCCGGTACCTATCAGATCATGGACATTGGCCGCTACGTGCGGTCGTTTAAGGCGTTCGACGCCAAAGGTCGCGAACTGAAAACGGAGCAAGTGTCTGTAAATCAGTGGAAATTCGATCAGCCCAAAAAAGTACGGACGGTTCAGTACAGCATTGCCGAAACCTGGGATACGCCCGTAAACGAGCATAAACCGTACAATATGTGTGGCACATCCATCGAGAAAGACCACGTGCTCATCAACGGGCAGGGCGTGTTCGGCTTTCCGGGCGGGATGCAAACGACACCTATCGAAGTGAGGCTCGACTACCCGACGGACTGGGCGGTTGGTACAGCATTAGAGAAAAATAAAAAGGGGTATTTCGTTGCGGCCAATTATGACCGTATTGTCGATTCGCCCATTCTGCTGGGTCGCCTGACTCAAGCTACTACAACGATTGCCGGAGCGCAGATTGATGTGTACACCTACTCGAAAACCGACAAAATTAAGTCCGATCAACTGCTCAAAAATATGCAGTCGATGCTGACGGCAGCCGGTAAGTTCTTGAAACAGTTGCCCGTCAAACGCTACACATTCCTGTATCATTTTGAGGATCAGGACTGGGGCGCGTGGGAGCATTCGTACAGTTCGGAATACGTCATTCGGGAAGACGAGTTCACACAGAAACTGGCCGACAATGTAACGTCCATTGCCGCGCATGAATTTTTCCATGTCGTTACCCCGCTGAACATTCACAGCGAAGTCATTGAACGGTTTAACTTCGTTACACCCACGCCCTCGGAGCATCTGTGGCTGTACGAAGGCGTAACGGAATGGGCGAGCGACGCTATGCAATTGCGGGGACAGATCATGGACCTGCCCACCTATTTCGGTGAGTTGAGCCAGAAGATTGGATACGATAAAAGCCTTGATACGACCTATAGCCTGAGCAAACTGGGCCTAACCTGCTACACCGACGAAGGCCAGCGGCAGTACGGCAACATCTACGCACGCGGGGCGTTGGTGGCCGGATTGCTTGACATTCGCCTGCTGGAACTGTCGGGGGGCAAGCGCGGGCTTCGCGAGGTTGTCAATGAATTGGCCGCTACCTACGGACCCAATCAGGCCTTTCCCGAAAACGAATTCTTTGCGGTTTTTACCCAAAAAACGTACCCCGAAATTGCCGATTTCTTCAATCGGTATGTGAAGGCAACCGAGCCGTTGCCCTTTAGTGATTACTACGCTAAACTCGGCATTAGCTACAGTCCGGCCATTTCTACGGGCGAAAAAACGGCCTCATTCGGCATGAGGCCCACGTTTGCTGACAATAAATTTATACTGACAAAACTGACTGACCCGGCACTAAAAGCGGGTTTGCAGGAAAATGACGAGTGGACGGCGTTCAACGGCCAGCCGGTACGTATGGAAAGCATCGGCAAAATCCAAGCTGAACTAAAGCAACTCAAAGCGGGTGATACCTACGAGATTACGGTTCGGCGGAACGGTCAGGACATCACGGTAAAAAATGCCATGCTCGAAAAAGAAGCCGTAAAGCAGTACGTGTTTCAACTCAACCCACAGGCCACACCCCAGCAAATCCAGCTCCGCGACGTATGGATGAAAAATCTGTAGAATGTCTTTTATAGGACAGTTTGGGTGTAACGCGGGTGGTCTGCCGTTGTCGTGGGAACCCGCCTGTCTCGGTGGTTCGGCGAAGTTTTCAACTTCGTCGGTGTGTTATCCGGTCTCCGACCGGCGATTATTGCTCAATTTTACGCCGGTCGGAGACCGGATAACACGCGAACATAATTAAAACTATGCTCAACGCCGAACCCGCGTTACGCTCAATCTCAGGCGTTCATCAACAGCGTCAGCAGTTTACGGTCGAGTTTATAGCCGTTCCAGTTTTCATACGCTACGTCCGTGCGGCCCGAGTTGAGGATGCCGAAATCGCCGATGAATTCCCAGAGTGCAAAGCCAATTCCGTTGGTTGACAGGATGTCCAACACGTCGCCAAACCAGGCCAAAAATACGTCGTGGGGCGTTTTATTCCAGCAGCCGCATTCGCCACAGTGCACGCCAACGCCCTTGTTGACCAGGTCAATCCAGGGTTTATAAAAAGTGTCGAGCATAGCGCGGCTCAGGTACTTTTCGCCGACTTGTCCCGGCCATTTGGGTTCGGGTAACTGGTCGGGGTTTTTGTTGGCCCAGGGTGCTTTGTAGTGCGAAATGATGCCCGGCGTATAGCCCCGGCAACTCTGGGCAATGTCGAGGTCGGTGATTTCGGGAATGACCGAACTGCCCGTATCGTTACCATCGGCAATAATCAGGTGATTCGGGTTTTCTTTGCGAATGGCTTCGGCAGCGGCTTTGGCTACCTTTCGATACACCTCGCCCGGCACCGTTCCCCGCTGCGAATGTTGGTCGTTCATGTCCGCCCGCATACCGGGTTCGTTGAGCAGATCGAAGCTGATTTTCTTCGCCGATACGCCTTTGTACCGCTTCGCCCACATGTTCCAGTGAAAGCAAAACGCGTCGAGCGCGGCTTGGTCGGTCCACAGGTTATACGGTTCATGAAAGCCTGCGTTTACGCAGTAACCGGGGGCGCGGTGCAGGTTCAGGCTTACGTGCAGGTTGTGTTTGTGAGCCAAAGAAACCAACTGGTCGATTTGATCAACGGCCTGCTGATCAATCTGATACACCTCGTCGGGCGTGATGTTGCGGCTCCGGTCGAAGGTGAGGTAATGCGGATAGGCCATTGGCAGTCGCACAAAGTCAAAGCCCCAGTCCTGCATCCATTTGAAGTGGTCTTCCTGCGTGCCGCGTCGCTTTCGGGATGGGTCGGGCGAGAAAAAGTCGAGCAGATTAAAGCCTTTCCATTTCGGCAGTTTATTTTTTGCGGTCGTTGCGGGTTGCGCTATCGAAAAGGCCCCCGGCCCGGTTGTGCTCAGGGCGGCTGTAAGCAACCCCGTGTTCTGAATAAACGTCCTTCGTTGCATAGCCCAAAAGAGCAGCCAACGGCCTAAATCTACTGCTACCTTAGTCGGTGAGATGAGTAAAATAGGGACAGAAACTGCCTTTGCGAGACAGATGTCATCTTTACGTTTCAATGACCTAAAAAGATGACATCTGTCTCGCAAAGGCAGTTTCTGCAAACGAATAAAAACCGATAACCATGAAAAAAACTCTTTTCCCGTTGTGTGTAGCCGCAACGGTACTACTCGGACTAACCGATGGATTTGCCCAGAAAGGGAAACCGCTCTATACGTTCCCACTTGGTGTCGAATCATACACCTACCGAAATAGCTTTCCAAAGAGTGTAATTGCCACCTTGGATACCATCAAGGCGTTGGGTATCACCGATATGGAAGCGGGAGCGCCCAAAGGCATGACGAATGCCGAATTTAAAAAATTATGCGATGAGCGGGGGATCAAAATTTCGGCAACCGGCTCAGGCTACGAACAGATTGTGAAGGACCCGATGGAGGCCGTTACTAAAGCGAAGGAATTAGGTGCTTCCTTTGTGATGGTGGCCTGGATTCCGCATCAGAAAGGCCAGTTCAGCCTCGATAATGCAAAGAAAGCCGTTGAGGATTTCAACCGGGTGGGCAAGACCCTGAAAGAAAACGGCCTGACATTCTGTTACCACAATCACGGCTACGAATTTCATCCCTACGAAAATGGGACCCTGTACGATTACATCGTTAAAAACACTAACCCCGACTATGTGTCGTTCGAAATGGATATTTTGTGGGCGCAGCATGGCGGTGCCGACCCGGTTGACCTATTGAAAAAATACGGCAGCCGGTATAAACTGATGCACCTGAAAGACCTCAAAAAAGGCATTAAGGGCGACCTGACCGGCGGCACACCTCCCGAAAATGACGTGACGCTTGGCGACGGGCAGGTGAACATCCCCGAGATTCTGCGCTTAGCCAAAAAAGCTGGTGTGAAGCATTATTACATTGAAGATGAGAGCAATAAAGAGTACGAACAGATGCCCAAAAGCATTGCGTACCTGAAAAGTTTGAAGCAGTAGCGGTCTGTGCAACAATACGTTACTGGTGCGGTCTTCTGACCTGAATATTATTTCATCCCGGTTGCTGTTCGTGTACAGCAGCCGGGATAGAATTGTTGAAAAAAGCTTAGTGATGAGTTGTCAAGGGTATCGTTAAAATGCATAGTCATTAGTTAATCGGCTGATTTTCAGTTTAATCCTATGCTCCTCCCATCTACAGTAAAAACCAATGCCGTTGGTAGAGCATTCGTACAGTGGGGCATCATTGCCGTTTTGCCACTGCTGTTATGGGGCTGTCCCGTTTCTACCGATCAGTTGTCCGATAAAAACAAGGCTGTCCAGATGGCCGTCGACAGTGTTCGGGCTGCCTTAGAAAAAAACCTGCAAAATCAGGTGCCTTCGCTGAACGTATTGATTCAAACGCCGACCGAAAAAATCTTCGCATCATCCGTTCCTGCGGGTAGCACGCCAATTACTGAAACAACGTATTACCGGTTTGCCAGCAACACCAAAAACTTTACGTCTACGGCCATTCTGAATATGCACGAAGAGGGCTGGCTGAACTACAAAGCGAAGATTACGGACCTTATGCCGGGAACAACGGTTCCGTACGTGCCCGACACGCCGGATTGGGATTTTCCGAATAAAAAATCAATTACCATCGAGCAGTTGCTGCAACACAGTGCCGGTGTGTACGATGTTGATAATGACCCCGTTCCCGGCTTTGACGGTATGTCATTTACGGAATATGTCATCACAAAGAATCCAGCGCATCCGTTCACAACTGACGAAATGATTCAGCAACTAATCATTCATAAACTCTCCTATTTCGCGCCGGGAACGCAGTATCACTACAGCAACACGGGGTATGCTATTCTGGGCGAAATTATCAAACGCGTTTACTCGACCAAAAGCGGCAGTGCCAAAACCTACGGCGATTACCTGATCGACTTCGTTACGGGTCCGAAAACGCCTGTCCCCTTAGACATTCATTTCCCGGTTCGGGCTGATGATACAGTGTTGCCAAAACCGCGTGTAGAAGGCCTTGTTCTGTTGCCCGGAAAGACGGAAAAATACGCAGATTATAACATGAGCGGGCAGATTGCCGAGGGGAATGGTTACGGTACGATGGCCGCGATCAACACGTACATTCGGTCGTTGATGAAGGGCCAGAACGTGTTGAAACCGGAGACGGTGAAAATCATGCAAACCAGCGTGTCATCGGCCAATGCTGGTTACGCGCTCGGTTGCACGTTCAGGCTCAATCACGGATATGGGCATAACGGTGCCCGCATTGGCTACCTGTCCGTGATGGCTTATGACCCGGCCACCGACGTGTCGGTTGTGGCCCTGCTGCCGTTGTGGGATTTAACGAAAGGTGGTACGTCGTTTCAAACCTGTTTCGAGGCTATGTACGACGCTACGTATGCGGCCCGAGCAGCCTTGGGCTATCCGGGTAAGCCGTAGTGGTAAAAGGGCATTAACCTCTTTGAAAAATATAAGAGAAAATTTTGAAAGAGTAGACCCGAAGCCAGCCCTATACCTGCGTGACGAGTATATAACTGGCAAGAGGTTAGTTACGGTTGTAAGGGTATCTGGGTATGAAATATGTATATTTGATCATTAGTAGCCAAACTTAATGAACAATCTTAAAGTTGTTATATTTGACTTTAATCAATGGAACGAGCATACTTTTAGTTAACCGAATTAATAGCTACAGCTAAGCTTTGATCTATGCGTATCAATCAAATTGACTTACATAACTTTCGAAATTTTGAGCAACAAAGCTTTTATTTTCCTAATCTCTTTACAGTTGTTATTGGTGAAAATGGGAAAGGAAAGTCAACCTTGCTCCAGGCTTTGCGGCTAGCAGCCGGTACATTCCTGCTTGGTCTGAAAGAGTCTGAACGAAAGCATATTTTGCCGGAAGATATTCGTCGAATTGATTTAGATAAACGATTTGCTCCTCAGTTCCCCTGTGATTTCCACGCATTCGGGCAAATTAACGATCAACAGATTGAGTGGAAACGTACAAAGAATACTCTTGAGGGTCGCACGACAAGCGCGGAAGCGAAAGATTTAATTACTATTGCAGAAGCATTTGACCGGCAGATCAACGAGGAACTTAATGATGAAGTCAAACTGCCTGTAATTGTTTTTTTTAGTACCGCCAGACTTTGGGTTGAACCAAAGCAAACAATTAAACTAAAAACTAAAGGATCAAAAATAAAAGATGGGTATGCCCGGTGTCTTGATAACCGAAGCGATAAAATTACACCATTTGAATGGATAAAATCAAACTATTATAAGTCGTTGAAAGGTGCCGATAGCGGGTTGTTAGATGCTGTTTTAGATGCTATTTCACAATGTATTCCAAATTGGAAAGCTACTGAATGGGATGAAGACTACGACGACCTTATGGGTATATACACCCATGAGAATGGCTCTGAATCCCGAATCCCACTTTTTTACCTTAGTGATGGGCTTAGAATAATGGCTGGTATAGCGGCTGAAATAGCATATCGCTGTGTCATGCTCAATGATCATTTGGGTTCACAAGTGATAAAACAAAGTGAAGGTATTGTTTTAATTGATGAATTAGATATGCACCTGCACCCAAACTGGCAACGTCATGTAGTTAGTGACCTTAAAGCGGCTTTTCCTAAATTACAGTTTGTTGCTACTACACATTCGCCATTTATTGTGCAGTCATTGGAAAGTTCAGAATTAATAAATCTGGATTCAGAAACTGATATTCAGCCTAAAAATCTTAGCGTTGAAGAAGTTTCTGAAAGTATTATGGGTGTAAATAGTACATACAGTATTGAAAGCGAACAAGCCGAAGATATTTCAACTGCTTACTTTGAAAAATTGAACAACGTTATAACTATATCGGATGCACACCAACCTGAGATATTAGCTGAACTTGATCAACTTGAAATCAAAATATCTGACCCGGCAGTAAGAGCATTTATGCAAATGAAGCGGTTGGAAAAAACAGCTAATAAATAAACTACGATGAGACCTGTCTTCCGGGGAACGACTCCCTTAGATGCACTTGGAAACCCCAAAACTGTAAGCGATTACAAGGATTGGCGGGCTGACTTAATCGACCGTATTGGTAATTATTGCAGTTATTGTAATATGGTTTTGAATGACAGTCCGCAAGTTGAACACGTTACACCTAAAAATCCTCAAGTCGGCCAAACTCAGGGTAGCATGCTTGATTGGGATAACATGTTATTGGCGTGTGGGCCATGTAATCGTGCCAAAGACAATAACCCATGTCCAACAACTACGCATTTTCTGCCTGATTTCCATAATACTCATTTAGCCTTTGAGCATATTGTTTTTGATGTCCCCCAAAAACCCGGACAAAAGGCGTGTGTATTGATGCCTAAAGTCAGCCTTACACAACCACAATTAACAAAAGCTCAAAATACAATTGATTTGTGTAAACTGGATAAGATTGTGGTAAACCCTCGTGCTACAGACCTGCGATGGAAATACCGTTACGAAGCATTGTTAGCCTCACAATTTGTTAGAGAAAGTTGGGATAGGTCTGGTAAGAATAATGCTGCTGACTTTCTCCCTTTGCTAAACATAGTTGCAACGGCCAAGGGGTTTTTCTCGGTTTGGTACACTACATTTCAGGATGTTCCCGTTGTACTACAATCACTTATTAATGCTTTTCCCAACACCGTGACTACTTGCTTTGACGCTGCCAACGGATATAGCCCCGTGCCCCGTACCGCTATTGATTTGTGATATTTTTAATGCTAACCATAGAATCGGGCTGGTATTAACTCAACAAATTTTTCTATTAGTTACTCAAACCAGTTACCGCGCCACTTCGATTTTATATTTTTTTCCTTTCATTTTCTGATCCTTCAGTTTCTCCAACAGCGACTGAACTTTCTCGTGTTTTACGGCGGCAAAGGAGATAAAATCCTTGACTTCAATTAGTCCCAGATCGCCTTTTTCAAGACCGCCTTTTTGCGAGAAAAACCCAACGATGTCTACTTTATTAAGCTTATTTTTCTTGCCGCCACTGACATAAAGTGTCATGAAATCAGGTGGTTTAGGTAGTGTTAATTTTGCATTGGCGGGCAAATCCAGTTCATCCAATGAGTCGTCTAAGTAAGGCGGACGGGGTTCGTCGCGGTGCAGAATCACGTAGGCCGTGCCCGATGCGTGCATCCGCGCCGTTCGTCCGTTGCGGTGCGTAAACTCGTCGGCTTTTTGCGGCAAATGATAGTGGATCACGTACTTCATGTCGGGAATATCAAGCCCCCGCGCGGCTAAGTCGGTGGTTACCAGATACCGGACGCTGCCATTTCGGAATTGAACTAATGCCCGCTCGCGATCGGCCTGTTCCATGCCGCCATGATACACCATCGACTGAATACCCGCTTCGGCCAGCAGTTCGCGGGTGCGTTCGGCGGTTTCCCGATGGTTGCAGAAAATCAGGGCCGCTTCGGAATCCAGCGAGCAAAGCAACTGAATCAACGTATCAATCTTATCCTTCGATTTTGAGTAGACAATCCTGGTTTCCAGACCGGCCTGCTCCTCATTTTCAGCCGCAAATGTCAGCGTTACGGGCGCGTTAAGCTGGATAAAATCGGGTACGCGGACGCCCGTTGTGGCCGATACCAGCACCCGTTTTTTGAGGTTGCTCAAACTGGCAACGATAAAGGCCATTTCGTCGTGAAAACCCATCGCCAGCGATTTATCGAACTCGTCGAGCACCAGCGTATGAATGCCGTCGAGCGAGAATGTTCGGCGGGTGATGTGGTCAGAAATACGACCCGGTGTGCCAATCAGAACAGCGGGTGGATTGCTCAGGTTCTTGATTTCGGTTTCGACCGAATGCCCGCCGTAGCATACATTCACTTTGTAGCCGGTCGCCATCTTTTTCCAGACCTGCTCGATTTGCAGGGCAAGCTCCCGCGACGGGGTCAGAATAAGGCACTGCACCGTTGGCTGATCGGGGTTGAGCAAATGCAGGATAGGCAGTAGGAAACCGAGGGTTTTCCCGGAACCGGTGGGCGCAATCAAAAACGTATCATTATCCTGCGAAATGGCGTTGAGCGCGGCTTCCTGCATGGGGTTCAGGGCCGAAATGCCCATACCGGCCAGAATTTGTGCCTGTTGCTGAGGGGTTATCATGCCCCAAAAGTACGCTAAACCGTTGAGACCCGTGAGAAAGTGACGAGTCAATGGGCGAGTGGCCGGGAATAGTATAAAATTTTTATCTGGTCTTTTTTGACTTGCATGTTTACCCCACCCCAACCCCTCCCCTAAAAAAAGGGGAGACGGTCGGCCGCTGCCGGGCTAAAAAAGTCAAGCTTCACCTCCTCTCTTATTATGAGAAATAGAAAATCCGAGTCTCCACCCCTCCCCTTATTTTCAAGGGGCGGGGCGGGGGGTGGGGTAAACACGACTAAACCACCAGATGAATGAATAGACGAGTCTTTGTACGTGTCGGAACCGCTTCCTTTTGCGTTTTGCCGGTTCTGCCAACGCTGGCCCAGTTGGGAGGTGTTGCGCTGGCGAACAAACCCGCGTGGCTGCTCGAACTGATTAGACTCAATGACCAGCAGTTAGCGAACATCAGAGCGTACCGGATTACTGATCCGACCAATGCGGCTTTCGGCGGAGTGAAAGACGGGGACGATATTCCGAATCCCCAATCGACGGCTGACTATGTCCGGCGGGTAGCCTGTGCGCTGTCGTGTCCCGAATCCAGCAATTACCGCTCAACGGAATTGCTACACGAACTGGAATTGGCATTGGGTTACTTATTGACTGTACAGCATACGGATGGCACGCTCGATTTACTGTCCACTAATTTCCATTCAACGCCCGACACCGGCTTCATTGTCAAACGATTAGTGCCCGCTTATACCTTGCTGGAGCAATCGCAAACGCCCGGTATGGAGCCGGTTCTTACTACGTTCAAAACCTTTTTGCAGCGGGCGGGCGAGGCTCTGATTGCAGGCGGTATTCATACACCAAACCACCGGTGGGTCGTGTCGGCCGCGCTGACTAAACTGCACGAACGCTGGCCCGATGCCCGCTACGTAAACCGAATTGAGCAATGGCTGGCCGAACAAATCGACATGGACGCGGATGGACAATACAACGAGCGAAGTACGCTGGTGTATTCGCCCCTGACCAATCGCCTGCTGATTACCATTGCCAAAGGCCTGAACAAACCGGCTCTACTGGACTATGTTCGCCGGAATCTGATCATGACACTCTACTACCTTCATCCGAATGGCGAGGTGGTTTCGGAAGCGTCGGGCCGACAGGATAAAGCGTCGGTTGGCACGATGGAAGGCTACTATTATGCCTATCGGTACATGGCGTTGCGCGATAAAAACGGCGAAATGGCCGCTATGTGTCGGCTGATCGAAAAAACAGTGTTGCCCAAAGCGGTCTATCTGCTCGATTATCTGCTCGAAGCCCCGTCACTATGGGCTGAGTTACCTGCCAGTAAGCCGCTGCCTGTCAACTATTTAAAATCTTTCCCGCATTCGGGGCTGGTTCGTTTTCGGCGCGACCGGTGGGACAGTACGATTTTGTCGGCCAGTCCGGTTTGGCTGACCTTTCACAAAGGCGATGCTGTGTTGCAGGGAATGCGGGTTGCCAGTTCGTTTTTCGGGAAGGGGCAATTTCAGGCCGACAAAATAGAGCAAAAGGGCAACGGCTGGGTGCTGACTCAATCGCTGGATGGACCATATTACCAACCCTATCCGGCCAACGCGATTCCCGGCGATGGCGACTGGGAGAAAATGCCACGGGCAAACCGGACGCAAAGTGAAGTACAGCGTCTGCAGACAACGGTGACCATCCGCGAAGCCAGTAACGGTATGGACGTTCAGGTTCAGATTGCCGGAACCGATGGCGTTCCCGTTTCATTGGAACTGATTTTCCGTCCGGGTGGTACGCTTACCGGTGTGACAAAACATCCGACTCGCCAAAACGCGTATCTGCTGGCCGAGTCGGGTTCCTATACCGTTCAGTCCGATACGATTACGTTTGGTCCGGGGCGAGCCGCGCACAAAACAGTTCAGTTGCGGGGGGCTTTACCGGCTATGGATGCCCCCACCGTTTACATCACTGGTTTTACACCGTTTCAGCACACAATCCGGCTTTCATAGCTTACCACCGGCACGGGCCGCCCCGTCCCCTCCCTAAAACCTAATCTTGTTGGGGTTTTGCGGATTACCTCTTTCGTCGCGTAGCGACCCAATGTTTGTAGCTAAAAAGGTCCTATATAGCAGACTTCGTCGCGTAGCGACCTAACCATTACTATCTTATGTTAGGTCGCTACGCGACGGAAAAATAGATAGGTTAATTCGACTTAGTGCTATAAACATTTGGTCGCTACGCGACAAAGCTAAAACCCTGCAAGATTGGTCCTAAAACAGAAGGCGGGGCGGCCCGTGCTGGTGGTCGATTCACTGCCTTCCGAACTGAATGAAGACGTAGTGAGTTGAAAGATAGCCTACCTTTGTCTATTATCTGACTGGCGCGATTATGACTTTCGACGAATTAAATCTGACAAAACCGCTTCTGAATGCCCTTCAGGACCTGAATTATACCACGCCGACTACTATTCAGCAAAAAGTTTTCTCGGTGGTTATGTCGGGTAAGGATGTGTGCGGCATTGCACAAACGGGAACGGGTAAAACATTTGCGTACCTGCTGCCATGCCTTCGCCAGTATCAATTTTCCAAAGATCGGCAAGTGCAGTTAGTTATTATCGTGCCTACCCGCGAACTGGTTGTACAGGTCGTTGACGCCATAAAAAAGCTGACTACGTACATGAACCCGGTGGTGGTAGGCGTCTATGGTGGCGTCAATCTGAAGCCGCAACTGGCTGAGGTTCAGCAGGGTGTTGATATACTCGTCGGCACGCCCGGTCGGCTGGCCGATTTGTTGATGAACGGGACGATAAAAACAAAGGCGGTTAAAAAACTCGTTGTCGATGAAGTCGACGAAATGCTGAATCTTGGTTTTCGGACGCAGTTGAAAAACATCCTGGATCTGCTGCCCGCCAAACGTCAGAATCTGCTGTTTTCGGCCACGATGACCGACGAAGTTGAGCAGTTAATGAATACCTTTTTCAACAACCCCGTTCGGGTAGAAGCCGCCCCAACGGGTACGCCGTTGGAAAACATCGAACAGACTGGCTATCGGGTTCCCAATTTCTACACGAAAATAAACCTGCTGACGCTGCTTCTGCGACAGGATTCGGGCATGAATAAAGTCCTGGTTTTCACGGCTACCAAGCAACTGGCCGATCAGGTGTATGAGCACATCGAAGCTGAACTCTCTGGAAATCTGGGTGTTATCCATTCCAACAAAGCGCAGAATCAGCGGTTCGATGCGGTTAATCAATTTAAGGCCGGTACGTACCGTGTTCTGATTGCCACCGATATTATTGCGCGGGGCATCGACGTAGCCGACGTGTCGCATGTTATCAATTTCGATCTGCCCGACGTGCCGGAGAGCTACATTCACCGGATTGGCCGCACGGGTCGTGCCGACAAGAAAGGTATTGCCATTTCGTTCAGTACCGACGGCGAAAAAGCAGCACAAACGGCTATTGAACAGTTAATGAATTACTCAGTTCCGATGCTGCCTCTCCCGGAGAATCTCGTGATTTCGGACGAATTGACGGACGACGAAAAGCCGAAGATTTATATGAAAACCGTTGAGGTGAAAATCCCCAAACGCGAAGAGGTTGGCCCGGCTTTTCACGAAAAATTAGCTAAAAACCTGAAGGTAAACGTTCGTCGCGACCATGCCGCCGAGAAAATGCTGAAATACGGTAGACCCATCAAACGCAGCGGTAAGAAATAGCCCAGAAAGCCTGAAAGGCTTTACTCATAGATAGCCCCCGATGCAATCGGGGGAATTAAGTAAACGTCGATTTTTTTGTTCATTACGTATGCCATTTGCCTCACTTGGATTATCAAAACCGCTTGTAAAAGCCGTAGCCGAGCAACAGTATAAAAAGCCGTATCCCATTCAGGAGCAGGCCATTCCGGCTATTCTGGCGGGTCGGGATATATTGGGAATCGCTAAAACGGGTTCGGGAAAGACCGCCGGTTTTGTCTTGCCCATTCTGGAATTGTTTCACCGCTCGAAGGCCGAAAATAACAAATCCGTTAGCGTACTCGTGCTGGTGCCCACCCGCGAATTAGCCGTTCAGGTAGCCGATGTTTTTCAGGAGTTTAGTGCCTACTTATTCGATAAAATAAAGACCGTAGCGGTCTATGGTGGCGTGGCTATAAACCCGCAAATGATTGCCGTACACGGGGCCGAAATTATTGTTGCTACGCCGGGTCGGTTACTGGATTTGGTCAACCAGAATGCATTACGCCTGTCGAAAGTTGAGATCCTTGTGCTCGATGAAGCCGACAAAATGCTCGACCTCGGTTTTGCCGATGAGATGGATCAGATTTTCGACCTGTTGCCCAAAAAACGGCAGACGGTTTTGTTCTCGGCCACCCTCGGCGACGCGATAGATACCATCCGCGAAAACCTGTTGCGTGACCCGCTGAAAGTCGAGGTCGTTGAGCAGGAAGAACAGAATCTGGATTTGATCAAACAAACAGCCTATCGCGTTGACCCCGAACGCAAAGGGCCGCTGCTCCGGTATCTGATAAAACAGGGGCAGATGAAACAGGTACTCGTGTTTGTTTCGTCAACCCGCACCGCCGACAATGTGGTGGTTAAACTAAACAAAAATGGCATTCAGGCAGCGGCCATTCACAGCGGACGAACGCAGGGTGCCCGAACCGACGCCCTAACTAAATTTAAAGCGGGTAAACTCACCGTTCTGGTTGCTACCGATCTGATGTCGAGGGGGATTGACATTCAGTTTCTGCCGTATGTTATCAATTTTGAACTGCCCCGTTCGCCTAAAGATTACATTCACCGGATTGGCCGCACGGGTCGGGCCGAAGCCTCAGGCGAAGCGATTTCGCTCATCTGCCCCGACGATGAACACCATTTTAAAATTATTCAGAAAAAGATGGGAAAGCGGGTCGAAATCCTCGAAACCGAAGAACTGGGACTGATGGGGTATTGATTAGTTTATGTATATTATGTAAAATTAATACTACTTTCTTTGTAACCATAGATAGAATTCGTAGTCTTACGGTTGAAACTACATGATTCTATGAAAAAATATTTCTACACAAACGTTTTTTTAGGATGGGTACTGGCGGCTGGGTTTTCTGTAACCACGCCAGCCCAAAGTTTTGGACAGATTTACAGCAACACCTTTACGGGTACCGGAGCCTGTCCAACACAGGGAAATACGCCTGTAACATCAGCTAATGCTACGGGTAGTCCATTGACAAGAAGTACAATTACGTGTAATAGCACTGGAAATGTGTTCAACTCAACAACACTCAACAATACAGCGAGTATTAATAATGCTTCTTACATTGAGTTTTCGGTAACAGCTAATGCGGGTGCTCAATTGAATGTAACGTCACTTAGCTTTTTTCGGCAAGCCAGCAATAGTGCTCCCAATCAGTTGGAGGTTCGGTATAGTACTGACGGCTTTGCTACGTCAACCACTTGGGGTGCCGCACCTTTATCAACGCCAACCGGCACACCTATAACCTGGGATTTTGCAGATTTTTCGGTCCCACCGGGCACCGCACTCACGTTCAGGTTTTATCCGTATGGCACACAACGTGCAGACCTAACGGCAACCGCTTCATCGGCCTCCGGCACGTTTCGGGTTGATGATGTAACGCTGAGTGGAACCTCTCCATTACCCGTAAACCTTGTTTCGTTCACAGGCAAATCCGGCAATAATGCGGTTAAACTGAACTGGGTTACAGCCTGGGAAAAAGAGAATCAGGGCTTTGACATTCAGAAAGGCATAAATGCAGAAAGCTTTGAAAGCGTTGGTTTCGTGGCCGGGAACAGCAACACCGAGTCGCAGTCTGTTTATGCGTTTACGGATGCGGATGTGCTTCCCGAAACGATTTATTACTATCGCTTGAAACAGAAAGACCTCGACGGACGATTCGAGTTCTCTAAAATCATTGCTGTTCGGGCCAGTGCGGGCGAACAGAAAGGCGGATTAGCCGTATTTCCTAATCCAAACAACGGGCATTTTAGTTTGTCTACAACTGATTCCAAAGCAGTCAATGTCCGGCTATTCACGGTCTCCGGCACGGAAGTTCCTATTGCTGCCAGTCAGACAGACAATTCGACTACCCTTAGCATTACAGCGAAAAACGCGCCGTCGCCCGGCCTGTATTTTCTAAACGTAAACGCTGTTGATGGGGTAAAACCAACGCTATTGCGGGTATTAATCAATTAGAAAAAAGTCTGTTATAGTCAAGATTTGACCATAACAAAAGCGACAAGGCGTGCTACAATGTGAAATTGTAGCACGCCTTGTCGCTTTATGGGAATAGCTTTTTAAAAATTAGGCTCGTCGGCACTGGGTCCGTAGCTGCCCGGAATTGGAATGTCCAGTAGCCGGAGGTCTACACCCAACTGAGCGCGGTGGTGAACAATCTGCGAAAACGTCATCCGAATAAATTCACCTTTGGTCGATTGGTTATATATTTCATCGCCATTGCGTAGTGTCCACACAGGCTCCAACTGCTCGTCGGTTGCCTCGCTTAGCGACGTTTTTCCGTCGGCCAGCGCGTGTTCATACAGGTCGAGTAATTCGGCTGTATTATTAATCTGAACGGGCGCATAGGGGTTGCTGGCAAAGTCAAGTTCGTCCGTTTTTAAAACCATACTAACCCAGGAGGGCAGTTCGGCAATGTGCGTCGTCAGTTGCCGGATCGACATACTTTTGGGGTGCGGCTGCCAGTCGTACCGCTCGTTCGGAACCCGTTCGAGCATTTTACGGGTGGTTTGGGCCTCCTGCTCCATCTCCTTCACCAATCGTTCAATCTGTGACATAATTAGTTCTTTTGGTTGATGCTACAAAGTAAAGGCGACTCACTGACAGCCCTATGTCAGCAGTAGTTCACAGCCATGCACTTATTGCTTTTTTTGTCATCAGGACTTTCGCTTCAAGCCGTGCCACGGTTATTCTTTACGCTCGTTTTAACCGTGGCACGGCTCGAAGCGAAAGTCCTAAATATCCCCTCGGACGTGGTTAGGGATTAAGCTGAAACGACAGCGGGTTAGGTGGTTTGAGCTGAAAAGTTTTAACAACTCACTTAAACCAAGCTTGTTTACAATAGTCTCATACTAAACAATCTGTAGAAAAGTCAGGTTAATAGACTTACCTACTAAGTACATTACTCACTAAATAATGACGATATGAAAACGATTCGTAACATGTCCGCGCTGGTTTTAGTCGCCATCGTTCTGGGCCAATCCGCAGAAACTTCGGCCCAATCCTGGGCCTCTCAAACCAAAGGAACCGTTATTGGAGCCGGTACCGGGGCGGCTGCCGGAGCCATCATAAACAAGCGTAACCGCGCTGTAGGCGGTGTTATCGGTGGTGTATTGGGCGGTGCTGCCGGATATGCTGTGGGTAAGCAGGGTAAAAAACGCTGGAGTCCGCAAGCCAAAGGCACCACTATTGGTGCGGGCGTTGGCGGTGCTGCGGGTGCCGTCATTAACAAACGGAACCGGGTCGTTGGGGGTGTTATTGGTGGCGTAGCGGGTGGAGCCGCTGGCTATGCCATCGGGAAACACATCGACAATAAAAACAAAGCCCGAATCGCGGCTGCAAACCAGGCCGCTGCCGAACGTGCTGCTGCCGAGCGGGCAATTGCTCAACGGGAAGCCGCAGCACAGGATGCCAGACAGGCAAATCAGACTGACAGCAAACCAGTTGTTGCTCTGGCAGGCAAATCAGGTAAGCCGACTCAAGTCGTTCAACCCGTAGCTATGTTGGCGGCTCACTCAACCTCCGCTTCGTATGTCATGAGCGCAGGCTATCTGCCGAACGACTCTTTCGGCGACCCACTCGCCCCATACGGCACGTCGGAATACAGACGTAAAAGCTGGTAATCAAGTTCATTCAGGCAGTAGTATACAAATCAAATTACGGTTAACCGGCGTGGTCTGATTCGCACAATAGTGTCATTTCTCACCATCAAAATAGATAATCGTTATGAAGACTTTCATTGGTATGTTGCTCATTACGAGCATTTTTAGCGCGTGTTCGCCAGCAGGCGAAGCCGTTAATATTCAGGATCTTAACCGGCAGTTTATTGATGCCTGGAACACGAAAAACGCCGATAAGATAACAGCTTTCCTGGCCGACGATGTGGATTTTTTGCAGGGTAATGCCCACTATAAAGGAAAGGCGGATGTGGCCAATAAATGGGTAAAGGCAACCCTGCCAACCCTGGCAAATTTGAAAACCAACGTTATCAGTTCGGCCGCCGATACGCGCACGGCCTACGAAGCCGGTACGTTCGCGGTCGATGTGATTCCTGATGCCGGCGACCAGACCCGCGCCTATGGTGAAGGTAATTTTATTCTTCTCTGGAAAAAAGGCGATGACGGCACCTGGAAACTTAGTTATGCCCAGTTAGAGGATTTGCCGGTGCAGGCTAAAAACTAAGGATATTCTTTTTTACTAAAGCGGGCTTGTGTGTTCACAGGCCCGCTTTATGATGGAAAGCCAGCCCCCGCTTTCACTTCATCAACTTGTTTTCGGTGGCGTTCCACGTGCGAAGCCATCAGCAAAATGGCCTGATAAATATCTAATGTGCCGAGTATAAAGTGCTCGAAATAGTGTGTCCGCAGGTCATTCTCAGTGGTTTGCATAAAGTCGATGGCGGCAGCACGGTGTTCATCGAAAGCCTGGAGGGCCATTTTAATATCCGGAAATCGGCCCGTTGGTACAAACGCAGCGGGTGATGGCGTGGTCATTGCACGGCTGCGAACGGATTTGATTACATCAATATCCGACACCCGAACACGGTTTCGTTTTTCCGGGTCAGGGGACGCACTCATACCGGCCAGTACTGCCCTGAAAATACCTTTCTCGACCAAAACAATGTGTTCGACACACTGGACAATGGACCACCGACTGGCATTGGGTTTATACGTTGCTTGCTCATCAGACAGCCCGCTGACCGATTGGTGGAGATTGTGCTGCGAACTTTTTAAAAAGTCGATAGCGTATATCCGTTCTGTATCGGTAATAGGGCCGGTTCGTGCAGTTGGGGGCAGGTTCTCCATAGGTTAATTGATCTGGATTTGGGTACTTGTAAAGATACATGAAAACAAGGTTGTGGCGAATCAACTGCAGAGGCCATACTTTTATACGATCAATCCAGAATCGACTTACCGGGGTATATATTGCCTGTATTGGTTATTCATAAACGTATCGTTACCTCGCCTGATGAGGGTTTCGCACATGATTTTTCTTCGACTGCTCTGGCAGATTCCCGCCGGGCTGATTCTGACGTTTACCGTCGTATTGGTGCTGAATGAATGCGCTGTGGCCCGCCCCAGCCGACGCATCAAAGACATCCCGTATGTAAACCGCGCATCGCCCGACTTCAACCCCGAACGGCACGTGCTGGACGTTTATTCACCCCGCCAAAAATCGTCCACACCCCGGCCCGTTGTGGTTTTTATTCATGGTGGTAGCTGGAACAGCGGCAGCAAAAACCTGTATGCATTTATTGGTCGGCGACTGGCTAAACAGGGCGTTGTGGCTGTCGTAATCAGCTATCGGCTCTCGCCCGCCGTGCAGGTGCCCGCTATGGCCCACGACTGTGCCCGGGCCGTGGCCTGGACCAGCCAGCACATTGCGGAATACGATGGCGACCCGGCCCGTATTTTTGTGATGGGTCATTCGGCAGGGGGTGGTTTAGCGGCTCTGCTGGCCGTTGATAATCAATTGTTTACTCAGGCCGGAATGGCTCAAAATCCGGTAAAGGGGGCTATTCTTGATGACCCCGCTGGTCTGGATATGCTCGATTACCTGACCAAACTGGAATACCCCAACGACGCACAATACCTCATTCCGTACGGGAAAGACCCGGTCGTCTGGCGGGCCATGTCGCCCATGTATCAGGTTCGTGCGGGTAGCCCACCCATGCTAATGTATGCGGGCGGCCGCACCTACCCAAGCATTACCAACAGCAGCCAGCGGTTCGACAAACGACTTCAGGAACTGGGCGTGAGGCATGAATTTAAAACATTGCCCGGCAAAAAACACATAGGCATGGCTACGCAATTGTTCTGGCAACACAACATCATCTACCGCGATCTGCTGAACTTTGTTGGGGCTGGGCGATGAGTTATTGAACAAAAACGCGAAATACGGGCCATCGCCTTTACTGGTGTTCTGAATGGCGTTTGGCACGTTATATACCCAAAAAAAATCACCTGCGAAGACCGCATATCCGGTTTTCGCAGGTGACGTTGAACTCTATTCGTCAGAGTCAGCAACAGACGTTAAGCAGTACCAAATCCGCCAATCCCGTCTACATTGGAACCTAATTTGAGCGTGAGTTTTTTGACACTGCCCAGCCCCTTTAACGTTGGCGTCTGGTAGGCTTTTTTGGCGGCTTTCGTGACCCCGATTTTGGATATTGTCTTTGTTTTCATGCGATTATGAACGTTAATAAAAAAGAATAGACCGGGCTAAAACAGCCCTGATAAGGTTAAGTTAGTTCACCACCAACTTATAGCGACGCGTTTGAGCGCGTTCACTGACCGTTAGCACATAGACGCCGGTCGATAGGGGCTGAGCCGCTTTGAGCAACAGATTTCCCCCTTCAATGCCCACTTTTTGTAACGCGATCACTTGTCCGTCCACGCCGTAGAGGGTGACAATGGCCGTTTTAGGCTCATCTAAGTGCAGGGTAAACCGGCCCTCACTAACAGGGTTAGGAAAGACACCATAGGCGTCGGCTCTCAGGATGACCGAAATGGCTTTAAAGGTGGTGGTGGTGCCATCGAAGTCCACTTGCCGCAGGCGGTAGTAGCTGGTGCCATTGTAGGGCTGCTCGTCGGTGTAGCTGTAGACATTTCCCTGAGCCGCTATTCCTTCTCTGGCCTTTACGGTGGTAACAGCCTCAAAAACGAGCAGGTCTTTGCTGCGTTCGAGCAGGAAGTAGTCATTGTTGCGTTCGGTGGCGGTGGTCCAGTCGAGCTGGACGGCGCGGTTGTCGATGGCTTTGGCCGTGAATGACGTCAGGCTAACGGGCAGGCCACAATTGTTACTGTTGAGGGTAACTGTAATGGTCCGCACTAAGCATCCGCCAATGGTCAGGGTGCACACATACGTACCGTTATCCGAAGCCGAAAACGAAGCAAAAGGAATTTCTCTGGCTGTCGAGATAACACTTCCGTTTTTAGTCCACGAATACGTAGCGTTCGGGAAGTCAGGGGCACTGAGCGTATAAGGTTGATTCAAACAGGGCTGGGCCGTGTTCGTTACCGATTGCGCTTCGAGCGGTTTAATGGACACCGTCGTTACGGTCGAATTTCCGCAGTTATCCGTCAGGCGCACGTCGTATGTCGTATTGGCATCCAGGTTAGAGACGGTATACGTATTGGCTGTTAGTCCCGACGCCTGTGTGGTCCAGGTGGCAGTGCCTGTCGGTTTCATCTCCAGTAGGAAAGGAGCTACGCCGTTGAACTCAAACAAAGCCTGTCCGGTTGCTAACTGCGTATTGCCGCTTTCGCAGGTAATGCCCACCTTCTTGGTGATAACGGGTGGCGAACCGGCGGGTAAAATGGTATACTGTTTAGTGGTCGCAAACGCATTACCACAAGAAGTAACGCCATGCGCTTTAACGGTGTAGGTACCGGCGGGAAGATTGGCAAACGAACCACTGGCGTTCGTCGAGATAACGTTTCCGGAAGCATCAAGCAGATCAAAGCTTATATTTTCAGTACCATTATACGTGAGCGCACTGGTAATGGTCCCTGTGCCTCCGCAGAGAATACTCACTGAACCGCTCAAACTGAAAACCAGCCCTGGACTGCTCGATGAATTAGGTGGAACAGTAAAGGTAAAACTGGTAGGACCGCAACCGCTGGTCGTGGGGGTGATTTGACCCGTATACGTCCCTGGTGTCAGGTTATCCCATTGAATGCCACGATCACTTTGATAAAGGCCGGCTATAGGTGGGCTATACGGGCCGGAAGGCCCCGACGTTAAGGCAAAGGTTGTACCTGAATCAATAAGGCCAGTATTACCCCCTGAAAGATAGACACTAACCCGTTTGGCACCAATGATGGAGGCACAATCTAAGGTAGTAACCACTAACGGATTGATAGCTGTGCCCGCGCCGGGTTGTACAACGGTCTTGGTGTCAGTCTTTCCACAGGCATCAATGATGGTCACGTCATAACCTTGGGCCAGGTAGTCAACTTCATAGGTGTGAAATGATCCTGAACTATAACTCGTGGTAAGCACGACGGCACCCGTCGCGTGATTCTTAACGATTACCTGAATCGGGAAGCTGTAGCGATAGGATACCAATAATAGCTTGACGCGATTAACACCGCCTGCATCGACATCACAGCTAAGGGCCGTACCGACGCCAAAAGTAGGATTGAAATTACCATTCGCATCGGCATTAAAACAGTTCACAGACACTTCACCACAGGGGCTTGTTGTTCGGATGACCATTTGCCGAACGGCCTTTGGAAAATCAAAGTTCAGATCACTGGTAGAATTAACCGTGACCGTCTTAACCGGTATGGCTGCGGCAGGTACGGCGCAGGGAGAAGGCAGATTACCCGTTACATCAAAGAACTCTACTTTGTAGCCGGGCGCAAGTGCCGGATTAAAAGGGGTACCATTGACCAGCAGGAACCCAATCATTGTGTAAGTGGCACAATCTTTTTCACCCGCGTTGTTGGGCACATAGTCGGCTTTGGGGGAGGCCGGAACCACATCGACTAAGGAGGTCGTGAAAACGCCACACTGGTCTTTTGCCCGGACCATATATGTTCCATAGCCACCCGTTGCGGCAGTGACCTGAAAGGTCGATGAACTACCATAGGTCAAGCTGGCATCCGGTGTGTTGGCGTTCGTCGTTTTCAGAAAGGCATACGTAAGTGGCAAGTTACCCCCGCTTGTACTGGCGGTAATCGTAGCACCCAAAGCGCCATTGCCAGGGCACACGTTTGACACCGTAGCATTCAATGACACGGGGGTGTACTGGTTAGCCACCGTAGACGATACCGTAACGGTAGGACAACCGCTCTTGGTAATGCTTATGGTGTAGTTGCCCGGAGGCAGTCCATCAAATTGGTTCGCACTTTGGGCCGTGGTCTGGTAGCCCCCACTGGCCGGGCCGCTGGTAATCTGATACAGGGCACCCGAAATACCGTTGCCACCCGTAACGGGCACATCGGCAGGGTTGCTTAATTGAATCGAACCATTGGAAGGGCAGGTGGCTGCCGTAACGGTTGGGGTGAAACTGGCGGCTGTTGGGCATTGCGCCTGACTATACCCAATGGACAGGACAAGCAGCAAACTGAGCCAGGCATGGAAAAAACGTAAACGCACTTTCATAGATTATAAAATTTAAATTGAACGCAAATCATACATTGAGTAACTTGTTAATCGAGGTCCAGATGAGCAGTTACTCTAAAAATATATTTAGATACAGATGTATATGATATATAGAAGTCTGTACCGACAATTATGCTGTTTTATAAGACATAAAGAATTAGAATTAGTAACAGAAATAATAATTTTTTTCTTTAAATCGCGTGAAATAAGCGATATTACTTACCTTCTTGTATGTAGGCGTCCTGTGGAACTATACTATAGGCGTAAAATGGATTACAAAAGAAAAATAAATTAGGCAGATGCTTGTTACTATTTTTTTAATAAAACTCTATAAGGCATTGATAGTCAAAGAAATACATTTAGATAGTTTTGATACTGACGTTGTAAAATATGATTTTTTGAGAAACATAGTATTCATCAAAAAACAAATTAATTCTTATTTTTTGATCAAAATGTTTATCTATGTAACTAATAGTTAACTTAATCGGAATGATATTTTCTTTTGTTTTTTGTTATTGCATTTATTGGTATAGGTGAGTAACTTTTATGAAGCATACGGTTAAAATACCACGATTAATTTATTTTCTTCAAGTGATTTACTTAAAATTAAGAAATTAAGTTTAGGTAAAATAGATACTAAAAATGAACGCTCCCGGTCGTTTTTTTACACGACCGGGAGCGTAATTATAAAGGAAATAAAAGGATGGATCAGGCGATTCTATGCGCAGCTAATACATGTTATTCTTTAATGACTTTACGCATAAAGTGCTGATCCCCAACGCGGACCGTGATGAAATAAATACCGACAGGCAACAGGTTGGTGGCGATGGTGCGGGTCACAGACGGTCCGTTTTTCTCCCCCATTGCAGCGGCCTGACGTTTCCCCGAAGGCGCATATACCTCAATGACGTAGGTCCCGTTCTGGGGTGTATTGAGGGTGAGCGTCAGTTCGTCAGAAAATGGATTTGGGGTCAGCGCAACCGCTTTATCGTCGCTGGCAAACGTTACCGCAACAATTTTTGAGTAGGTATAGGTATTGTCCAGATCAACCTGTTTCAACCGATAATAAACTGTACCACCCTGCGCATTACCGTCTGTCCATGAATAAGACCGGATACCTGCCTGACCGGATACGGACGCAATGTGTGGGCTAACGGCTTCAAAGCTAACAGCGTCAGTGCTGCGTTCAACCTGGTAATAATCGAAATTCTGTTCCAGCGAACTGCTCCAGTTCAGGCGAACACCCTCGCCTGTAGACTGGGCCTGAAAGGAGGTCAGGCGCACGGGTAAGGCCGCTAAGCAGCCCCCACCTGCCGACGAGTTCGAGCAGTTGGCGTTGACCGTTGCACTGCCAAATTTGTTGGGATTAGGAATGGCCCCTGGCAGGCAAACAAAAATACTGCCGGAGTTTGTGAGTACCTGATTGAAGTTGCCAACGCTGGAGCGAATGGCATAACAGCCTCTGCTGGGCGTTTTGGTCGAATTTGCCTGATCGTTCTTTGTAAACTGGTTCGTATTGATGATGCCGTTATTGAGACACACGCTTCCGCCCCCGTTGATGCCAAAAGCCCCGTTGACATACAGCGTTGACCCCTGATCGACAAAAAGATTACCGTTTATGTCTAAATTATTGACTGTGAGCGTGGCCGTGTTTTCAACGACCAGCGTGGATGACCCATTGAGTGCCGTTAGGTTGCTGAGGGTAAGGCTGCTTCGGATGCGAAGCGTACCCCCGCCAATATTCACGTTCAGTGGATTTGCCGCCGAACTTCCATTGTAAATGATAGTGCCGCCGTTACTGTTTCCGCCATTAATCTGGCCCGCACCCGATACGCAAATTACGGCTGAACCACTCAGATTCAGGTTGCTGATGGACGTCGTTACGCAGTAAGTACCCGAACTGATGTTCAGATTGCTGCCTGTGAGATTCGTGCAACCGGCACAACTGGGTAACGCAGGAATCGTGCATTGGCCCCAGACCGTGAATTGGGTAGTAATTAAAAAACAGATGATCAGAAGGGCGGGTAAAGTATGTTTCATAAGTTAATAAAGAGTACAGGATTTTGGCAAAAAGCCGTGCTACAGTTTATTATTTATCAGTATAACCGTGGCACGGCTTTTTGCCAAAATACCGGAATAATGACTATATCATTTTTTGCAAATATATGAAGAAATACGCAGTATTTAAATGATTGGTAATGAGATTGTTATGATTTTCTGATAACCTTCTGACTAAACGCCGGTTATGTTAATTCAACGAGTTGAACGAACCATGTCTGTTTCCAATCAATCAAAAATTCTGCTATGGGGCGTTGCTGCGATTGGCGCATGGACGGCTGTTAAAGCCGTGCTGGCCCGGAAACGTAAACTTGATTTTCAGGGCAAAACCGTCCTGATTACAGGTGGCTCGCGGGGGCTGGGCCTCGAAATGGCCCGGCTGCTGGCACAGGAAGGTGCCAATATAGCCATCTGCGCCCGCGATGCCGACGAACTCGACCGCGCCGAAACGGAGCTAACATCATTTGGTGTTTCGGTCTATACTGAAGTCTGCGATATTACCAGTAAAATCCAGATCGAGCACTTCGCCGAAAGCGTCCGGCAAACGCTCGGCCCGGTCGATGTGCTGATTAATAATGCCGGTGTTATCATCGTGACGCCCTACGAACACGCTACCGAGGACGATTTTCGGCAGGCGATGGATACCCATTTTTGGGCCGCTTACCATATGATTAATGCGGTGCTGCCCCAGATGTTTCCCCGAAAGCAGGGACGCATTGTGAACATAGCCTCTATTGGTGGCAAGGTGTCGGTGCCGCATTTACTGCCCTATTCAACCAGTAAATTTACTCTCGTGGGGTATTCCGAAGGACTGCGGGCCGAATTGCAGAAAATGGGCATTTACGTAACAACCGTTTGTCCCGGCCTGATGCGAACCGGCAGTCCACGCCACGCCATTTTCAAAGGACAGAATGAGAAAGAGTATGCTGCCTTTAAAATCAGCGATTCGTTGCCGTTGCTGACCATGGATTCGACCGAATCGGCCCGCGAAATTATCGACGCCTGCCGCTACGGTGAAGCCGAACTCGTTACGACGCTACCCGCCAAAATTGGGACTGCCTTACAGGGCGTTGCCCCAAACCTGCTGGCCGAAACAATGTCCATTGTGAACCGGATGCTGCCCGCGCCCGGCGGCATTGGCACTGAGCGTGCGCTGGGAAAAGACAGCGAAACGGCGTTGTCGGAGTCGGTATTGACAACCCTTACCGACCAGGCCGCCGACCGAAATAACGAAATGCATAGCTGAAAAAATGAGTAGATTGAAAACAAGATCAGCTATTATCCGTTTAGTTGATAAGTGCTATTCTTGTAGTCCAAATAGCGCGTGTTTTTATTCACTCACTAAACAGGCTCATGCCTATAATCGTTATGAAAAAAGTAATCGTTGCCATTGCTGCCCTTGCCTTAACCCTGAATGTTGCTCTGGCTCAGGATAGCAAAGTGAAGAAAAAAGCGGATGTTGTCGAAGCAAAAGCCGAAGTAGCTGGCGACAAAGCAGCCATTAAAGCAAACAAAATGGATCGCGAAGCCGCTAAAATGACTGGCGATAAAGCGGGACTTAAAGCCGCCCGGAAAGAGCACATGAAGCAGGAAGGCGAGTTGATGAAAGACCGCGCCAAGAAAGATGTTAAAGTGGTGAAAGAGAAATTGTAAGCCTGCTTTCAACGAATTATTGTACAAACGCCCGGCTTAATTCGTCGGGCGTTTGTGCGTTTCAGGCGTATCGGCTGTTTACTGAAGTCCTGATCAAATCGATTGCCTTGCCGGTTGCCCGTTTGCCGTAATCGTGTAACCGTTTCCCAAATTAGCTGTTTATCGGCGGTTCAGTTGATAATCGAATCCGGTTGTTACCGGGTGTCACTCAGGACGTCCAAACCGTATGGCCCGATGCTCTTTCAATGAATAAGTAGGGTCGGCGTAAACATTTTACCGGCAGAAACAGTAATCTTGCCAGCAGAAGAGAGTAGGGGTTTTGTATCCATCATTTATTAACTGAAAGAAACTATGCGTTGGTTAGGAGGACGTGAAAGCGATAACGTTGAAGACCGCCGGGGAAGCGGTGGGGGAGGGCTGCTGGTTGGCGGTGGCATTGGCACCGTTGTTGTGGCTGTTATTGTTATGTTGCTGGGTGGCGATCCATCGGCTATTCTGAATCAGGGTGGCTCGGATCAGGCTGTATCACAGGCTCCCGTCGATCAGCAGGCTGAGGATCAGGCAGCCGCCTTTACCCGAAAAGTGCTGGCCAGCACCGAAGATGTCTGGACAAAAATGTTTGCCGCTCAGGGCCAGCAATACCGTAAGCCAACGTTAGTGATGTTCCGTAACATGACCGAGTCCGGTTGCGGAACGGCCTCGCAGGCGTCAGGACCATTCTATTGCCCTGCCGATCAGAAACTGTACATCGACCTGTCTTTCTACGACGAACTTCGGGAGCGTTTCAACGCGCCGGGCGAATTTGCGATGGCCTACGTCATTGCGCACGAAGTTGGTCACCATGTTCAGAAACTGATCGGAGTGATGGATAAAACGGACCAGCTTCGCAGCCGCATGAGCGAGCGGGACTATAATAAAGTGTCGGTCCGGCTGGAACTCCAGGCTGATTTTTTTGCCGGTGTGTGGGCAAACCACGCGCAGGGGCAAAGTATTGAACTCGATAAAAATGATGTCGAGAGTGCGTTAACAGCCGCCAACGCCATCGGCGATGACCGTATTCAGGCTGAAACGAGGGGCACCGTTGTTCCCGACGCGTTCACGCATGGCACCTCGGCCCAGCGGGTGTACTGGTTCTCGAAGGGAATGAAAACCGGCGATATCAATCAGGGAGATACCTTCAATAGCCGCGAAGACTCAAATTTGTAAGGGAGCTGTAGTTTCTGATAAAAAGCCGGAATCCTGCGATTTCGGCTTTTTTATGGGCAAGGTTTTTTAATTGTACGTCACTACTGATAAAAGGGGTACTTATAAGTAGATGATAGCGTGTGTGTTCGGCACATTTTTTGTTGACGCTAATCGTAGTAAACACACACCTATCAGAATCTGGCTGTCGGTCGGATGCCTAATTAGTATGAAACAGTTCGCTCTCCTTTTTACCTTATTATTGGGACTAAACCTGTCTGGCACAGGTCAGCAACTCTACATCAACGAATTCATGGCTTCCAACAGCCACACATTGGTCGATGGTACAGGTGCTTATGAAGACTGGATTGAGATTTATAACCCAAATTCCTTTACAGTCAATGTTGGTGGCTATTACCTGACCGATAACCTCGCTGCTCCGACAAAACACCAGTTTACCGTCGGGTCTGCGCAAACCATCATTCCGGCCAACGGCTACCTGCTTGTGTGGGCCAGTGGCGAAGTTAGCCGGGGGCCGCTTCATGTCAATTTTAAATTATCGGCCGAAGGCGAACAGATAGGTTTGTACAGAGCCGATGGCACAACGGTCGTGGACAGCCTCACGTTCGGTGCTCAGCGGGCGGATATTTCGCGGGGTCGCCAGCCCGACGGAAGCCCGAACTGGCTCTATTTTCAAACGACCAATATCAGTCCGGGTGCTTCCAATAATGGTAAAACGGGTTTCGCCGAATTTCTGACTGCGCCGGTGTTTTCGCAGGCGGGCGGATTCTATGCCAATAATTTTAACCTGTCCATCACCTCGCCAGACCCTACCGTAACGATTTACTATACATTGGATGGTTCCGACCCGGACCCCACCAACCCGAGTTCTGTTACCTATGCCTATAAAAACAGCTATCCCGAAGTGCCCGGCCAGCCATATGGGAGTTTTTTGACCGGCTCCTATCAAACCTATACGTACACAACGCCCTTGCCCATCAGCGACCGGACCAGCAGCCCCAACAGCGTATCGCTCAAGTCCTCTACATTCAATTTCTCCCCGGCTTATTTTCCCACAACGCCTGTGTATAAAGGCACAGTTGTACGGGCGAAGGCTTACAAAGCCAATGCACTTGCCAGCGATATTATCACCCAAACGTATTTTATTACGCCCCTGTCGGCCCGGTATTCGGTACCCGTCGTTTCCATTGCAACCACCGAAAAGAATTTCTTCGATTACAACACCGGTATTTACGACGCGGGGGTTGCCTTCGATAATTTTCGGGCTGCAAACCCCTCCGTTGCGGTTAATGATTGCACACCCGGCAACTTTTTTAACGAAGGCGATGCCTGGGAGAAGCCTGGCAATGTAGAGTTTTTCATGAATAACTCACCCATTATCAATCAGTTGGTTGGCTTGCGCATACATGGCGGTTGCTCGCGGACATTTCCGCGCAAAAGCTTGCGGCTGTATGGGGATTCCGATTTTAATTACCCGTTCTTTTCCAACCGGCCAGCCTCGCTTACATACAATCGGCTATTGCTCAGAAGTGGCGGAAACGACTGGGCATACAGCCTGATTATTGATGCGTATATGCAAACTATGGTGCGGCATTTGAAATTCGATACGCAGGCCAATCGCCCAAGTGTGGTATTTGTCAATGGCGAGTATTGGGGGGTACATAGTTTATATGAGCGATACGACAAGTATTATTTCAATCGCAATTACGCCATTGACCCCGATAGTGTGGATATTGTTTCGGCCCGTTTTGGCTTCACGCCCGACGAGGGCGACCTGGTGGCGTTTAACAGCTTGTTTGCCTATTTCACGCAAAACAACCCCGTTGATTATACCTACGCAAAAACCCAGATCGACGTCGAGAATTTAGCTGACTACGAAATCGCCGAAATTTTCGCGGCCAATACCGACTGGCCACATAACAACCAGTTGTTTTGGCGGAAACGAACCAGCCAGTACGTACCCAACGCGCCACGCGGCCAGGACGGACGCTGGCGCTGGATGCTGAAAGATTTGGATTTTGGCCTTAGTTTAGTAGGCACCTACACGCAGCCCACTATCAATAATGCAACCGACGATAATGAGTACACGCTGTTTTTCAGACGGTTGCTGGACATTCCCACCTTCAAAAGCTACTTTATCAATCGCTATGCCGACCTGCTGAATACCACGTTTTTACCCAGCCGAACGGTTGATTTATTGAACACGTTTAAACTGGATTATCAGCCGTATATGACCGAACATTTCGCCCGATGGGCAGCCGGGAATACCTACAACGGCTGGCTGACGAACATCGGCACCATCCAAACATTTTTGGAGCAACGTCCCGCTTATGCCCGCGACCATATTCGGAATAAATTCAGTTTGACCGCAAACCGCAGCCTGACTGTCACGGTTTCCAGTACAGCTCAGGGGTATGTAAAAGTCAACACCATCGACATTCTGCCAACAACCGTTGGGGTAGCGGCTACACCCTATCCCTGGACGGGTACTTACTTCCAGGGCAATGCCATCAGGCTGGTAGCAAAGCCAAAAGCGGGTTATAAATTTCAGCACTGGAAAGAAGGCAGCACGATCCTGACAACTGACACCGCCTATAGCTATAACCCAACGGCGAACCGCAGTCTGCTGGCCGTTTTTGATCTGGATGAGACATTTGACTCCAATCCCCGTTCGTTTACGCTGGTTAGTTGCGACTACCGGTTCGATCAGTGGTCGGCTGCGGCACCAGCCGGTACATACCCGGCCAATATGCAGTTTGTTAGCATGAATCAGGCCGATCCTACCTTATCCGCCACCATTGCCGACACGGTGAGCGGCCCGTATAATTTTACCAGCAGTACCCGAATCAATGGACTGGGTGCAGACGGTATTTCGTTTATCAATACAGGTGGCGGCAACACCGGCTATCCGGCAAGTTCGCTCGGTGGAGCAGTACTGGCCCTGCGCACAACAGGACTGACGGAAGCGGCTGTGCAATGGCGGGGTGGAACGGTTACGCCCAACAGCCGCCAGTACCGAATTCGGCTGCGATACCGCGTTGGTGATGCTGGCTCATTTACGGACCTGCTCGATGGCTCAAACAACCCGGTCGAATACGTGCGGACTGCCACCGCCGGTCATAGTCAGGTGATTGGCCCGGTCGCGCTGCCCGCCGGTCTGCTCAACAAACCCTACATTCAGTTGCTGTGGCAATACTACTGGTCGGGGGTAGGCACGTCGGGGGCGCGGGATCAGCTTCGGGTCGATGACATCGTTATCAGCCGGGGAAAATGCGAAAGCGTGGCGTCGGGGAACTGGAACACAGCCGCCACCTGGACCTGTGGACGTGTGCCCACCGTTTGCGACGATGTGTTCATAAAAAATGGGCATGTCGTTACGCTGACGGGATTGACTGCCGTTGCAAAAAGTGTGCAGTTCGACACAAATGCCAGGCTTGTTTATCCCGCACCGGCTGCAACGTTGTCGATACTGCGCCCTGTAAATTGATCGGTAGCGGCTAACGCGAAAGAGGAATGGAACCTGTTTGCGTAAATCGTTGCATAGCGACCGCACTGGCGTCCCGGCTAATATTTATAGTCAACAGGCCTTCCATAGTAGGCTACGTCGCATAGCGACCCAACGATTTGGCGAGTTGTTGGGTCGCTACGCGACGGAAATAGGCTAAATCTGTTCTACTTTCTACAAACATTAGCCGGGCCGCCGGTGCGGTCGCTATGCGACGAAAGAGTTAACTCAAACAACCTCTTGGTTTTTTTACTTTTTCCACTCAGCCGTAAAGTCGTGAAAGGCCTTCTCCAGCGCGTTCAGCGCGTCAGATAATCCGCTTGTGTCATTGACCTTGAGTTTGCCTTCGGCCGTGCGGGCAATATCGGCCATGCGGGATACGCCAATGGTGCCTGCACTGCCTTTGAGCGTATGCAGATGGCTTTTTACCGTCGGAATGTCGCCGAGATCATAGGCCGACAGGGCACCGGTAACTAAGTCATTAGCCTCGGTTATAAACTCTTCCATGATGCTGTCTACCAACTCCTGCCCGCCAATGCCGCGCAATTGACCAACAATGTCTTCGTCAATAATGGGCAGTTTCGGTTCGGCAATCGCGGCAACGGATGGGGCTACAGGTTGCGGCTCTTTGTTGTGTTTGGCGCGGTTGGCATCCGTCAACTCTTTCACCTTCGCTACTAAACTCTGAGCACGGATGGGCTTGGCAATGTAATCGTCGAGTCCCTGGCTGATGAACCGTTCGCGGTCTTCCTTCATCGAGTAGGCAGTCATGGCGACAATGACAGGCAGATTTTTGCCGAACTGACTGCGCAGATGGCGGGTCGTTTCAACGCCGTCCATGTCGGGCATCTGAATGTCCATGAAAATAACGTCGAACCCCTCATCGCTTGCTGCCTCTTTGGCCCGTTTTGTCACTTCGGCAATGGCCGCCGGTCCGCTATCGGCTGTAGTCACGACACAGCCGGATTTGCGCAGAATCTCACTGGCAACTTTGCGGTTCACGGCATTGTCGTCTACGAGCAGCACATTGGGGTGATAGGTGCTGAAGAAGTTGGCGAGTGCAATTTCGGCCACTTCCGTTGTCTGTTGCGTGGGGCTGATGCTGGTTTCTTTCAACTCGACCGTGAACCAGAACGTGCTGCCCATGCCCACTGTCGATTCAACACCAATTTCGCCTTTCATCAGACTCGCCAGTTCTTTTGATATGGCCAGCCCCAGCCCCGTACCACCAAATGACTTGCGCGACGACGTATCGACCTGACTGAATGAATTGAACAGCAGGTTAATATTCTGGGGCGAAATGCCGATGCCCGAATCCTGCACACCCACCCGAATCCGGTTGAATTTACCCCGTTTGCTCAGTAGCGTGGCTTCGATTTTGATGGCTCCGTTTTCGGTAAATTTAATGGCGTTGGACGTCAGATTCGACAGCACCTGCAACAGCCGTGTCTGATCGGCAATGACAAACGTGGGCAGGCCAGACCCCAGATGATATGTCAGGTCATTGTTTTTGGAGTTGGCCTGCTGCCCGAAGAGGGCAATGAGTTTCTCAAATATTTCTTTAAACGCCACCGGTGCTTCGTGAAGCACCATTTTTCCGGCTTCGATTTTCGACAGGTCCAGAATATCGTTCAGGATGTTCAGCAGCGTTTCAGACGAGCGTTTAACGGTTTTCACGTAGCTGCGCTGTTCCTCGTCCAATTGGGTATCGTTGAGCAGGTCGATCATGCCAATAATCCCGTTCATGGGTGTTCTGATTTCGTGGCTCATGTTGGCCAGAAACTGTTCTTTCACTTTCAATGACCGTTCGGCTTCGTCTTTAGCCTTCACCAACTCCGCCGACTGCCGCTTCAGTTCGGTAATGTCGCGGGCCAGCACAGCCACCACCGACCGATTTCCCCGTGCGGCTCCATCGGGTCCGTCGTTCAGCATCAGCATGTTGAACATGTATTGTCGCTCGCTGCCATCTTTCCGGCGCATACTGGCCTCGAAATTACGCAGGCTGCCGTTCCGCCCCACCTTGAACATGGCGTGGCGGATGGCCTCTTCATGAATAAAAAACTTGGTTACTTCCTGCCCCAGCACTTCGTCGGGTGTGTAACCCATTCGCTTGAACACCGACGGGCTGATCATCGTAATCCGGCCTTTCCGATCCACACGGGCGTAAATGTCCTGTAGGTTCTCAAAAATACCCCGGAATTTCTCTTCGCTCTGACGGGTGGTTATTTCGGCTCGTTTGCGGTTGGTAATGTCGCGTGCAATGCCGGACACTTCGTCGATCACACCGCCCGCCAGCAGAATTGGATTGAGGTGAAATTCAAGATAGGTATCGCCTTTGGGCGTTTCAAAAAACAACTCAAAATTTTGGGCAAACCCCCGGAATGCCTGCCGATAGCGTTCTTCCAAGCGTTTGCGGTTTTCCTCGCCAATCATGCGCCAGCCGAGGTCGGGCGCACTGGCCTGAAGCGACGGGGATTCATTGAGCTGAAACTCGATAAGGCGGGCGTAGTTTTTGTTGAACGACGTGAGTTTCAAGGTCTTATTGACCGACCAGATCAGATATGTACTGCTATCGAAAATAGCGTTCAGGCGGGCGTTCTGCTTGTCTAACCGGGCTTCCGACTGTTTGCGGGCGATGGCGAGGGCAACCTGCCCCGAAATAAATTCCAGCAGTTCAAGATCGCGGGGGGCGTAGGTCTGTGCATTGTTGTACGACTTCACCCCGATAATCCCCGTAATCTCGTCGCCAATGCGGAGCGGAGCCGTGAGCATCACCTGCGGCTGTAGCTGCCCGTAAAGGTCAATGTTTTGCTGCTCAGCCAGTTGGCGAATATCTTTCTGGTAGAGGAACAGCGGTTTATTAGCCAGAATCGTATATTCGATTAAGCCATTGCCCAGTTTGCGCTTTGTAAACCGCATGTTGCCGCCAAAGTATTCATCGACGTAGTATGGGAACGACAGATACGTTTTGCTGGCGTCGTAGAGGGCGATAAAGAAATTGCGGGCGTCGATAATGTTGCCTAATTCTTCGTGAATCTTATGATAAAACTCGTCGAGATTGGGCGTATTGATGGTCCAGTTCGCAATGCTATAATACAGCTTCTGTGATTTTTCGGCCCGTATTTTTCCGGTCGTATCGTGCAGAATACAGCGAAAAGCCGTTGGCCGCCCATTGTCGAACCGGCAGTTGACGCTCCCTGACAGGAACAGTGTTTTGCCGGTCTTGGTCCGAAAAACAGTTTCGATGTATGGGAGTTTATCGCCTTCCTGAATTCGTTTGAGCAGGCCGAGGGTACTGCTGGCGTAGTCGGGATGCAGCACGTCGCGCAGGTTCAGGGCCGAAATTTCTTCGGAACTGTAGCCGAGCGCTTCGCGCCAGGCCCGGTTTACGAAAATAAACTTGCCGTCGAGGGTCAGGAGTTGAATCAGATCGGAGGTGTTGTCGACCAGGTCCTGCAACTGCGCGTTGGTATTCGACAGGGCCGACGCAACGCGTCGTTTGTTGGTTACATCTTCGCCAATAATAGTGAACGACGCCACCTGACCATCGGTGCTGTTGCGAATAAACGAGTTCAGTTGTACACTGCGCAACGCCCCGGAGCGGGCCAGCAGGGTAATCTCCTTTTGGTCAGAAAAACCGCCTTTGCTCAGGGCCTCGTCAAGCTCACTTTCCAGCCGGGCGCGGTCGGCGGGGGGGATAAAAACGTCGAAAAAGTTTTTGCCGACAATTTCGTCGGGTTGCCAGGCCGTAACACGGTAGGTGTAGGGATTGGCGTAGCTAAGTGTACCGTCGCGTTCGATGGTGAGGCCAACTAAGTTCAGTTGGTCAACCGTTTGCCGAACGTCGAACGCAGGCACCGCATCGGTCACGGCCACGTCGATACGTTCGTGGTGCAGCCGCTGAATTTCGGCTACTAATTCATCTTTGGTTTTAGTGGACCAGCGCATGGAATAAGTCGGGGAGTGGGTAAGACCGGCGGTCTGACTGTAGAATAGAACGCTGATTTTTATGATTGCTATGATTAATAATGATAAAGCACAGCAACTCTGTTATTCGCCTTGCTTTTAGTTGACAATCCTATTCAATCCGTTAAATCATAAAAATCAGCGTTTCATTAACTGTTTAAATTTACAAAAATTGTTGGGTTAAGGATAGTGCCTTACCGAATGAACGAATGGATTCAGTTTATAAGACTGTTTTTCGTTGCCAAAGTATTGCTTACATTGCTACAGGTTCCTCTGAAAATTATGCTGAAACGATTAATCTGTCTACTGGTATTGTTGGCTACGATGGCCTGTGAACCGTTCGATCTGACGAAAAAAAACTTTCCCGTCTGCGCCAAACCCTCTGCCGAAATCGGCTACACCATCGGGCAATTAGACGTTACGTTTTTTGTGGACAAACCACAGGGCGATATTCGCGTTGCGGGCTGGGACCCCGGCGATGGAAAAGGAAAAAACCGCGTTGGAACGCGCGTGACGTACTTATACGACCAGCCCGGCATTTACACCATTACGCTTGTGCTGGCGAACGAATGCGATGATAAATTTACGGTCACCCGCCAAATTACTGTCCGTAACTAACTCATGATGCGCTTATTTCTCACTCTTTCTCTGTGTATTGCAGCGGCTGTATCGGTCCGGGCGCAGGAGCGTATCCGTAACGTTCGGGTGCGGGCCGTCGATTCGTTGCAACTCGAAATCCGGTACGATTTGATCAATACCCGACCCGGCGATTCTGTTTTTTTAGAAGTCAGGAGCCGGTTGCGCGGTTCGCTGCAAGTCCTGCCCGAGTTCGTTCGAGGGGATGTTGGCACGCGCATTACGGCGGGGTCAAACCGACGCATCGTTTGGAACGCGCTGGCCAATGGCTATTCCCTCAACGAAGAAGTGCAGGCAAGGGTACTGGTGAAAACCGGCGTGTTTTCGTCAGCCGAGCCGCCCGCACCAACCGAGCCGACGGTAGTACAGAAGGCTCCCGTACCCGCCCCGACAACGTCCATACCGGAGGCCGTTCCTCCCAAACCAACCCGCACCGCACCCGTTGTTGTTGCCGCACCCAAACCCTCGGCTCCGGTTGCCCGACCCGCAGACGTGCCCCCGGCTGATCCGTCATCGAAGAGACCAAAACGCGGGCGAGGGGTTGTCGTTCTGGCCGATTCCATTGCCACGCCAACGCCACCGACCGTTGTAGCGGTGCCGCAGCGACAACAACCCACGCCCCGTTCTGAGCCGACGGTTGAGCCGACAAGGCCCAATTCAACGCCCGCGCCCGTTGAGCCGGAGCGGGTTCGCCGAGGCCGGTACGCTGGTCCTGCCTGGGCGTTGGTGTCGGCGGTAGCACCGGGAATTGGTAATATTTTTGTGCAAACGCCCAAACCCAAAATCGGACTGCGACCGTTGCTGACAGTAGGCTGTTATGGCTTGCTGATCTACGGATTTTCGGAGCGGCAGAAGGCGCAGGACACCTATACTATTTATGAACAGCAGAAGAACATGACAGCGGGCGAACCGTATTACCAAACGGCCAACGACCACCATCATCGGTACTTTCTGGCAACACGGGGTGCGCTTGTCGTGGCGGCTGCCGATGTAATTCTGACCTTTATCAAAGGCGTTCGTAACAGTAAAATGCAGAATGAACCCCGTCGGTATCAGTCCATTACGATAAGTCCCGGACTTCAGGCCGGACAACCAACGGCTGTGGTGCAGTATTCGTTTTAAAGAGCGAAAGAGTGAATGAGCGAAAGAGTGAAAATTCTGACGCAGACTTTCACTCTTTCGCTCATTCACTCTTTCGCTCTTTAATTATGCGCTTATTTCTGACAATCAGCCTGCTCACCCTTGTTTCGGGTAGCAGTTTCGCGCAGTCGGCGGGGCGACGCCCGAAGACCGCTATTTTTTCGGCTTCCAGCGAATGGACAAAAGTGACCCTGAAACCAACGCCCCGGCTCTCATCGAATCGGGCCGAAACGGTATCGTCAAGCCCGGCGACCGGAGCGGATGGTGGTTTCCAGCCTGCCTTCACGGGCGACTTTGCCACCAACCGCAACGGCTGGAAAGCGGGTATTCAGGGCGACTATTATTACCAGATTGGTATGGGTCGGTACAGCATCCGCAAACGGAATGTGAACACGCAGCGGGTAGCGTTCAGCAGCGTTGCGCTACCCACCGACATTAACCTGAACCGGGCCGACTTTTTCACGATTAAAGTCGATGTCATGGCCGATTCGGGGCGAGTGCCTACGGGTGGGGTACTCTTTGGGGTGCGCGATTCGCTGAATTATTGCGCGTTCACACTGAACGCCAAAGGCGAGGTATCCATTATTCGGGTAGCCAACGGCGAGACTTTCAGTGACTATATGCCCGGCGAATTTTTTGCACCGGGCGTACCCGTCGATAAAAACCGCAACCGGCTCATTATCCGGCGCAAAGGCGATGCGCTGCATTTCTACGTCAACGAGCGGGAAGTTCGCAGCAGCCCGTACCCCTTCAAAATGTTGTCGGGCAACGGAGTTGGACTGACCTCATCAGCTTATTGGACCTCGTTTCAGAAGCTGAGCGTAACGCTGGGACCGTAGTTTTGCGGTAGTTCTGCATAACTCTTTCGGAATTATTTCGTTATTTGGGCATCTGCAATTTTTTCGCAACGCTGGTCGAATATTGTTGACCATCCCGGAATGAACTACGCAACTAAAACCACATAACCATCAGATTACTATGGCAAAGAGTCAGAACGCTCAGAAGAGTACAAAAAAGGAACCTGCGAAAACCCCAAAGGAGAAAAAAGAGGAGAAGCGGGAAAAGAAAGCGAAAAAGGGTTAATGAAAAAATCCCCGGTCTGTGTCTTCACAAACCGGGGATTTTTTTAGCCGGATTGTAGGCTCTCTACGGCTTGTTTCTGACTTGCTCGCCCGCTCGGTTGATGGTCATAAGCTGACCGTTCAGGAAGACAGCAGCGGTGTTTCCCCGAAAGGGCGTAACGGCTTCATATTCAGGCTTAATGACCCAGTCGTCATCGTCATTAATATAACCCCACCGGCCTTTATAGCGGGCACGTCGCCAGCCGCGCTCGTCGGTACCCAGTTCGACTTTATCGTAGGGTTTGTCGCCAAACGATTCTTCATATTTACCCAGCCGGGCATCGGCCGGAGTCGCTGGTTTACTGGTTGGTTCGACCGGAACCCGGCTTTGTTCAACCGGCTTGCTGGTAGGCGGAACAACCTTTTTTTTTATGTCGGGTACCGAAGCGGTTGGTTCGCGGGTCGTTACTTTACGGGTGTCGCTGGCTTCGCTGGTCGGTTCAGGTTGGGTTTTTTTTCGATTAATACGCGTCTTTCGTGTTGACTGACCGCTGGGTAGTGAGCTGGTTGAGTTGGTTGTTTGTTCCGGTTTTCGCTTCGGCGGTGGCTCATTTTCGCTGGCGTTGTTGCTTTTGATGAACCAGTAAATGACCGCCAGCAACGCCAGCGCGAATAAAACGCCATACACGCCACTTCGGTCAGGCTGAATGACCTCCACCCGGACGGTGCTCAACGGATTATTATTGGCATCGAACAGGGTGTATTCCATTGTTTTGGCGGGCTTCACCCACCCCCGGTTTTTTGGGGATAATCCTTCGCCCAAATCATCAATCGTTACCGCCAGCAAATTCGCTACATCCCACTCTAAGGTGACGGGCTGACCCTTTCGTACGCGGGCCGGAACAGCCGTAAACGACCGCACAACGGGTGCTGGTTCGGGCGGGCCTACGGGTCTGGCGGGCCGCTCCACCACGGGCGTCGGGGGAATAGTCGGGCTGATTGATTGTGGCTCAATAGTCGGTCGTTCTGGTTTAACCGGCTCAACAGCAGGCGTGTACGGTTTAGTTGGAATCGGATCGCCTTCAATCAATTCCTCAAACGCAGCGGGTGTCGAAACAACTGGCTCAACGATGGTTGGCAGGGGAGGAGCAATCGGTGGTGGCGTTGGAGCCGGTTTCGACGATGCCGTGATTTGGGCCAGTACCGTTGGCACCCAATGGTTTCTGACAAAATCGGCCGATAATTTCAGCGAACTGGCCGCATTGACAATCTGATTCAAATCCTGTTCAATCAACTGATGGCGCGACGGCTGGGCAAGCCGGGCAATGCGGGCCTGTATGTTCTGAAATAGTAGTTTGTTGTTATCAACTTCCTGAGTGATCTCGGTGGCTCGTTTTAGTGCGTCGGCCAGCGAGAGGCCTGCCTGTTGAGCATCCTGAAGATAGCCGTTACTACGCCAAATATCGGGGCCATTAAGCACAATGGCTTCGCGAAGTCGGTCGGTCAGTTCGGTTTCTGTCACAGGTATGAATTAGTTTGTGGTTTGTCGTTTGCTCATCACCTCAAACTATAAACCATACGTACAAAGTTCAGTCGAACGTCACAATATTTCGTTTATAATCTACTGAAATTTTCCCAAACTGCGACAGTGCCGACTGCCCCAGTAACAACGGTGCTTTTGCACCGGTAACCACACTGGCATTTACGTTTTCGAGGACACGGTCGCCAATCTGCACCGATTTGAGCCGGACAATGGAACCGGGGGAGATGGCACCGGTAGCATCCTGAAACCGCGATTGACCCACAATATCGGCTTCTGTAATGGTGCCCTGCTTCATCATCAATTCGGCTTCGGTCGATGAAATGGAGATCAGACTGGCACCCGTGTCCAGAATAAAATTCATCGGCCTGCCATTGACTGTAACCGGCACTTTATACACCCCGTTCTCTCGTTTCATCGCTACTTCCGTTGGGCCACTGCCAATCTGGGTCAGTGTTGGTTTTGTGGCTGGACGTACTGTGTCAGCTACGGGTTTATCGGCGGTGCTACGTTTGCTTCGGCGCGGCTGATGACTGCCCGACCGTGAGCAACCCGAACAGCCCGACAGGTAAAGCAGGGTGCCGAGAAGTAAGAACGTGACCCAAAATCGTGTTTTCATCTGTGCTTGCTATATAAACAGATTTATTTGATTCACCGGGTTGAAACCCGGCGCACGTATCCGGCTTTCAGTGCATTTGCGCTGGGTTTCAACCCGGTGAATCAAATAAAAGAACAACCTGTTATTCATACCGAATGAGTGCTTTTGTTTTCACTCGCCAAGCACCATTTTCCTGCACAGCCTCACCATCCCGGCGCATAGCGATGCGGGTATACGTGGTGGAGTAGCTGTTTTCGCTGTCGCAGGCGGGTTCAATCATATAGTTCCGATAGGTCAGAAACCGCGCCACACGACCCGGTTCGGCTTCAAATCGGAAAGTCGCCAGATCGGGCCGGTCTGCACTGATTCTGAACCGATACGCCGACTCGGGCGAGAGTGAATCGGACTTCTGCGCCGAATCGAACTGGCCGGTAGGATCGGGGGGCGGGAAATAAAATACGTCCGAACGGGCGGGCGCAGTCTCAATGGGTTGAACGGGATCGGGTTGTGCCTGTACCGGTTCAGGTTCAACCGGCTGGACCGACTCCACAACCGGTTCGCCTGAACGCACAGCAGGGGCAGATTTTGGTGTTGTACTGCTGGTCTGTTGCTTTAACTGCCGGATGGTCATCAATGGATTGTCCGTTCCTAACTCGGCCAGAATAGCGTCGTAGGCACTGGCTTTCTGCCGAAAATCACCTTGTGGTTGCCGGGGTTCGTTGGCTGGTTTAGCGCGAAGCGCATCATACTGACGACTTAGTTTCGTATTGTCACTGGCCAGCCGATCAACTTCATTCTTCAAGCTACGGTAGGCCAATAAATAAACGGCTCCTGCCCCAGCCAGCAATCCCAGAATTACACCTGCTATCATCATCCAAAGCTGTTTTTGTTCTGCCGATTTCGCCTGCCGTTCCAATTGACTTAGCTGTAAAGCCGCCGGGTCTATCTCCGAGCCATCGCCATCAACCGTGGCGGATGGGGCCGCGCTTTCTGAAACAACCGCCGATGGCTCAGGGACAACGGCGGGCGGGAGCAAGGCGTCAATTTTGGCGAGTAGCTGGTCCTGCACCGCCAAACTCAGCGGGGCGCCATAATTTTTATCCGTTTTGTATTTTTTATAGAATTGAGCCAGTTCCTGACGAATGGCCGCGTTTGCGGTTTCGGGCGACATGGCCTGGAATTGAGCTGTGTTTTTGATACGGCCCAGCTCTTCCATTTTTACCCCAACGGCATCATAACCACCAACGTTACGGATAATTGTTAGAGCATCGCAACCATCTCCGCAAGCCATTAATTCAGTATGAATCTGCGCAGCCTTGAGGTTATTGGGCAACCGTTGCAGGTTTCCGAAAACAGCAATTGCTACATTTTTCGTGAGCGTATCGACCGCCGACTGATTAGCATTCTGGCCGAAACAGACGAGCGGAAAGACGATGAGTGTGACGATGAGATAAGGTATTTTTCGCATAAAAGAAGATTAGTAACGAAAGGGTTATCGTGGTGTCGGCGGGGTCGCCCGTGCGATTCTTAAACCCGACACCACGACCTACTTTACGCCAGTGCATTAGCCAGTTTGTTGATAGCACCGATGAGCGGGTAGAAAAACAGCGTTTCTTCAATCGGTGCGCCGAAAGCATCGCTCATACCGCTGTATTCTGCCGCTACATCACCCTCTTTCCGCTGAATACCGTCCATGAGCGAGGTGTCTAAATGCGTCCGCAATTCCTGCTGAGCGATTACCAATGACCGCGCCGATACGTTCAGGTTCCTGACGAAGCTAAACTGCTGATTGATCGCAAAGAAGAAGTCAACAAACGCATTGGTTTCTTTCAGTAATGACGCAACAACGTCGGGCTTCCGAAGGTCGGCGTAGGTCAGCGTCGGGAACTCATCGTTGAAGGTTGCCGGGTAGACGTAACTAATCGCTTCGGTATCGACCGGGCGGCTGTTGGCGGGTTGCATCAGTGCCCCTTTGCAGGTCACTTCTTTCGGACCTTTGCGTTCGTAAAATAGCGTCAGTCCGCTGGTGTCGTACGGTTGCTCATACACTTTCTCGAAAATGGCCCGCGCCAGTTTGCCCAGCATTTGGTCATCAGCACTGATAATTGTCAGCACTTTAGAACCCGTTCCGCTGAACGTAATGGCTCCCGGAAGGCCAATGCCCCGGTGTTTCATCAGCCGTGCAATGTGGTAAAGCAGGGCGGTGTAGAACAGGACAAACACCACTTTCAGGTCTTCATCTTTCGACAGCATTCCGTTGAACGACAGCATGCTTTTTGCTTTCACATCGTTGCTTCTTTCGATTGAAAACCAGAACGCCATGATGTCTTCCGACCGGTTCGTATCCAGCATACGCCGGTTGTTATCGCTCAGATTATTGAGGTTCTGGCTGTCTAACAGCGTTTGGATTTTATCGGCATACTTCCGAACGAAACCGTTATGACTGGCCGCACCGTACTCACTAAACGCATCGCCGTAAATGGCATTTCCGGCAAACCGGAACGAGGTCAGCAAGCGGGGTTCGTTGCGTTCATATACCACCACGTCCGATGTTCCACCGCCAATATCGACGTTGATAACGGGCCGCGCCGACGCACTCAACGTAGGGTTTTGTTTGTAGTAATAGAACGGAGCTACCGATTCCGATACTTCGCGCAGCCGCCCTGCCGACCCGCCAATGTAACGGTCGTAAAGTAGTTGCCAGTCGGCACGGAGTTGGCTCACGCGGCCCGGCGTCATGCTGGCCGGGAAAAACCAGTATACCGTCGTTTGAGTCAGATTGCCGCCTTCGGTGAGCACCTTATTCTTGATGAGCATCAGCAGTTCTTCCAGAAAAGCCTCCACGCGCCGTTCGGTCTGATCGCTGGTTTTGGCCCATTTCAGGTTGGTTGTGATGCGGTTGGACCCCGCCGGTTGCCGCTCGACGTAAAAGGGAATGTTAAAGTCGGCGAGGGCCTGCGTCTGCTGGTTGAAACTCAGGTTCATTGGCTCGGCAATGGCCGTACGCGTCGGGAAATTATCAGGTCGGCCGGGGCCGATGGTTGGCGGCACAAACTCCAGGTCGTAGAGCAGGAACAACTCGAACAACGCCGGATTGTATTGCGCCGGAGCCACTAATGTAGCCACTTGCGGAGTTAGTTCGGCCACGTCGAACGGGCGGGGCGAACCACCATCCACTTTGTATTCGACGTGCGTATTGGTCGTCCCGAAATCCACCGAAAATTCAAACTGCTTGCTGCCGCCGTTATAAAGCTGCCAGCGCGGAATCAGTACGCCGTTCATCTCCCGGCCATCACCGCGAATGTGCGTTTGCAGGTAGTCAAATTCCTCACGCAGCACATAATACACACTCGACCCGTCGGTATTCTGCTGCCGAACCGTACGTTGGTGCTTCGATTCGGCTTTAACCTCGGCGTTGGTCGCCTGACCGAAATATGTCAGTTCGTATTGATTCTGGCTGTCGAAACCCGATTCGATAAGCTGCACCCGGTAGTCGGCGGGAACCGTGACCGAACCCGACCGAACAAACGGATAGATGTTGACCGTGAACGAGTTCTCGACAATAATGCCCTCGTTGGTTGTTTCGTTGGGTGCCCCCGACCCGCCAACCGTTGGGTTATAAACGCGCTCAAACGTAACGAACTGGTTGCCGGGCTGATTGGGGGCCGTAACCGGAATGTCGAGTGTAACGTTGATGCCGCTACCCTGCGGGGTCATTTTCAGCCGAACGCGACCCGTGAGTAGGTCGTCAATATCAAAGAAGTCGAAAAAATCCTTTTTAAGCGGCAGCAGAAATCCTTTGTCCGTTGCAGACGTTTGCAGATTGCCATCGAAGAACCGGCCCCGGTCGGTGGGGAAGGGCAGCCGGATGAGGTACGGCTCCAGCAAATCGCTGACCGTGAGCCAGGGGTAATTTCCCGGCTGGCCGGGCAAGGGTCGCTGGTTGTCGCGCCACGACTCGCGGGCGTAGTATGGAACGGGCGTGTTCGAGTTCCATTGTGCCTGCGGTACGTAGGTAAACTGCCGGAAAAAGCGGTTTTGCAACGCCATCGGGCGCGGCTGACTTGGATTTAACAGATGGTATTTACTGGACTTGATAATAAAATCACTGACCTTGTCGATGGCGCGGGCGTCGGATTTCTTCTTGCGCAGCGGAAAGCCCAGCACCTCAACAATGTCGCCCGGCCCGGTGGTTAATTCTTCAAAATCCTGCTCAAACTTCTCCTTCGTCAGCAGCGGCAACCCGTTTGGCGATTCGATATGCTCATAAAACATCGCCGGGTTTTGCTGCTGCAACAGGGCGCGGCTTCGGTTCAGGTAATCATCAACCTCGCGGAACCGGTCGCGGAAGTCGGGCATGAACAGTTTGATGGCGTACCAGAACTTCTGGTATTCAATATCGCGCTGGTGTAACGGGCAAACCGAATTATCGAAAAGCCGGTCGTTCCCCATCGACACATCGACCCAACTCAGGTCATTTCCCGAACTGAAAAACAGCGTTTTTGGCGATGTTCCGCCCACCACGCGGCCCCGGTAGCTCAAGATAAACAGGCGGTTGATGGCTCCGAAATTATACTCGGCCGCATCCTGATCGAGAAACAGTTTCAGCGCGTCGCCCAGCCGTTTATGGCCCACACTCGTCGAATTCCGCAGCCGGTCGAGGTCCGTGCGAACGTCGAACGGGGTAATGGTAACGAACGTTTTGAGTTTGTCGTAATTGAAAAATAGTTCGCCCACGTCGAGGCAGTCCGACACCACACGCTGGTCGTTGACGGTGCCGCTGAGATCGGGTTTGAGGGCCAGGTTGAGGAAGGCCGAACGTACCAGATCCATCCGTGCAAACGGACTCGGAATAGACGTTGCCTGCTTCACGGTCTGACCGCCCTGCGGGTCACGAATGGCCGCAATCTGGTCGGTGCCGAGGGGCTTGCTCACGTACCAGTGGAGGCCGGGAGTAGGGTTATGTAAACTGAATGTTGTAGGCATCTTTTGTAGTTTGTAGTGTAGTTAGTGAAATAAGTGAAGTAGTATACTAATTGACTCACTGCACTGACTACACCCACGTTGACTTACTCCACTAATCACTAATAATCCAGCACCTTTGGCAGCTTTTCGCGGACGAACTGGTCGGTGCCTTCGGAGAATAACTGTATGAGTTTATCGGCTTCGCTGCCGTAGGCTTTGCCTTCGGCGGTTTTGTTGAGTGTCTGGTCGAGGTCGTCTACGATGTCGAGTTTCACATCCGACTCCCCACCGAAGATACCTTTCTTTTTCGGCTCGAATCCCCGAACCGTATGGCCGAGATTAGCCGCATCGAGCAGAAACGGCTCGAACGACCGCTTGTTTTCGCGCATTTCGGACAGCCACTGCCGGAAGCCCGCATCGAAGTTTTTGACGCTGTTGAAAAAGCCCGAATTCAGAAACGACGTCGAAATGGTCGGGTTCGCTTTTGACCACTGCACCGTACCAGCCGCCTGCCGGATTCGCTGACTCAGATACGTGCTGAACAGAGCCATTTTGGACAGCGGCAAACTGATGAGTTGCTTTGTCGCGTTGGCGAGGTTGCCCAACTGAAGACTAATGCCGTCCTTCTCGACGCCAAATTCTTTGTAAATCGGGTTCGTCGGGCGGCCATTGGTAACGGTCAGGCTGCTATCGTCGGTATTCATAAAATCCACGATGGCCAGAGCCGAAGCCAGTTCAACAAAGTGGGCTTCGTTTTTCTGACCGCCCGCTCCGGGATCGTAGGTGTAGGCTTTGGTCTGATCGTCGCCGATGTAATACAACGCGTTCACCGCCGGATTCACGCCCTTCTGGTAGTAGTTGAGCGCGGCTTTTGTTTTGGCGATAAACGAAGCTGGGTCAATCAATTTGTTGTCGTTGGTGGTCAGGCTGAAATACGGCATCACCGATACCGCGCCGATTTTGGCGTTTGTCAGGAAGGCCGGATTTGGAATCTGCCCAATGGCCTGTGCTCCCCGAATATTCTTAAGTAGAATTGGGAAACCAGCCGCCCCCGTACCGCCAAAAATCGAGCTGACGATAAAGATCCGGTCGTTGGCTCCGAAGTTCTCGGCAAAGGCCTGGAACACATCGGAATAGCGAAACTGGTTTAACACCGTACTGCCGATATTTGGGTTTCCGACGAAGCCAATGTCCATTTTCGTTTCCAGATTTTCGTCCGAAAACAACAGGCTGGCGAACGCTTTGCTGGGCGCGTCGAGTCCTTCGTAATTAATATAATCCCGGAATTTCTCCTGTTGAACGCCCTGTAGTTCAAAGACATATGTGTCGGCGATGGTCGCGTTGCCGCCAATAGCCCGGTTGAGGGTTTTGATTTCCGTACCGAAAAATCCCGATGTCGGTTTGGTTTGCAGACCCGCGCGTATGTTACCGTATTCGCGCAGCAAATCTTTGGTTCGCAACAGGTCGTCGTTGGTGGCGTGGGGGTCCAGCACGATGGGAATGACCTCATCGGTATTTTTCAGTTGAACGCCGGAGGCCAGCAAAAACGTCAGGGCTTTCAGCACCCGCGAGCCGGTTCCGCCAATGGCGAATACAAATAGTTTTGGCATGTTTTATTGGTTGAGTGGTTGATTGGTTAACTGGTTGATTGCTTGCGTCAGCCAATCAACCAGTTAACCAATCAACCAATAACTATTTATTTTGACGGCCAGAGCATGGGCCGGTGTTTGGCATTTTTACTGAAATTTTTCATCACCATCGAGATGATGAAGAAAATTAAGGCGGCTAACAGAGCCATCTCGAAGGCATAACTCAGAAATACGCTTACGCCCTGATCGAAGAGCGTTCCCTGATTCGTATCGGCTTCGTCGCGCGGAATTTCCTGATTGGCTTTCTGATAACAGGTAATGAGGGTGATAGTGAACAGGAACAGCGCACTTACGCCCATCATCAACAGCCAGCTACCCATGCTGCTGAAACTCACCTTGTTGAACGGCCAGATGTAGAACGCAAACGCCACCAGAAAGGCAAGGCCAATGGCTGTCCAGGTCAGGGGCGACAGCAGTTCTTCCTGATACAGATCTTCGAGTAACGCGCTGTTAACGAACAGGTTGTAAAAATTATAAAGGGATTCTTCCATAATTGTGACTGGTTGAGTGGTTGAGTGGTTGAGTGGTTAACTGATTATGTGATTGGCGTATGTACTTAGTCAACCAGTTAACCACTCAACCACTCAATCATTCAAAATTGATGATTAGCGTGAAATACTCGGTTTGGTTGTTGGGGTTGTAGGCTCGTTCGACGCCGTGCAATAGATTTTGGATGCCAAATGTCGAATTATCATCGGGCGTGGCGTCGTTAGTGGTGTTGGTGCTGGCAATCCAGCGGGGCGGAAACTGCCGGCGTAATCGAATGATGGCCGTCCGTTCGCCACGAGCGGGTTTGCTGGTCGTTAGCAACAGTTTATGCGTTGTGCCATTGGCTCCGGCATACGCCTGAACGGCAGAAACCCGAAAATTATCTTTCCCTTCCACCACGTACTGACTCGCATCGGTCAGCAGTGAGGCAGGCAATCGCAGGGCCGATAAATCGACCGCTACGGGAATGGCCAGGCTTTTGTCGGCAACGTCGGGCTGCACATCGGTCAGGGCGTGAACGGCTTTGGCGTGACTGCGAACCTCGTCATCGGCGCGTTTGAACCGGCCTTTGCGGGCGGGGTCAGTGACCAATATGCTGTAAAAAGGCGTCGTCGATTTTGTGTCCCGTCCGAAAAACCACGACTCTTCGTAGCCCGGCAACTGGTCGAACTGGCGGATGGTCCGGTAGGTCTGGTCCTGATACAACCGCTGCATGGTTTCGTTCCGGCCAATCAGGCAGAGGTAGTACGGTCGTTCGCCCGCATACTTTTTCTTGGCGTTGTTCCAGCTATAATACGTCCCGTTAAAATCGGCGTTGAGTTTGATAACCAGCATCGAGTGCGTGCTGGCGTAGGGATTGAAAACGGTCGTGAGCAGCGATGTAGCCGCGTCTAAGGTCTTTTGCGCACTCATGCCCGCCAGGCTGGGGTCGGAATAGATCAGGTCTGAAACGAGTACGCTCAGGTCGTCGCCAGCCGTGTTCTGAAGGATATCGGTGAAAATCCGTTCAAAGTCGGTGCTGGTTGTTTTTCCCTTCGTTTTGGCAACGGTAAAGATATTTTTCTCTTTGAAAAACTGCGGGAGTGACAGACCCAGATCGTTGACTTCGGTATTGACCACAAACAACTTTCCCTGACCGGGATTGGTGGCGTCGAACTCCGTCAGTACGTCGTTGAGCGTACGTTTGAAGGTGCCCGCGCTTCCCGGCGCATCGTAGGGAAACATGCTGCCACTGGCTTCAAGGTAGAGTTTCAGCCGCAACGGTTTGGCTGATACGGTCGTTCCAGATAACGCGATTGTCGGCGTTTTGCCTTCTTTTGCCAGCTTCCGGTAGTCAATACTTCGTTTGATATAATTCGTCAGGGCGGCATCGTCAACGTTGCCGTCGGCGGTGAAAAGCTTTTCTGTTTTTTTCTCGTCGGCGAGTTCTTTTTTCTCTTTCAGCAGGAGCGACCGGATGGCCTGGGCTTCCGTAGCATCGAGTCGGTTGTCGTTCGTTAGCGCGTCGCTGATCTGGCTATCGACCTGATCGACCGGACCGGAGCAACCGGCAAGCAGACCAAAGGAGATTGTCAGAACAGGTAATAAACACAGGCGGGTGTGAATCATGAACGTTTTTGGGTGAATTTAACAGGCAATCGTCGGGGGGCAAATGTACCAAACCCCACACAGACAACACCGCCATTAACTAAGTGACCTTAAATTTCCTTAAATTTCTATACAAGGTAACGAAGCAGCCCGCCATTTTATGTCAACCGGTACGGATTAACCATGAACGGACGTTTACCTTTGTAGTCAGATTACACCCACTATGACGTTTCGCCATTTCGTACTTACTTTTTTACTGGTTCTTCCGATTCTTCTTCAAAACTGTGCACAGGTAGCGCAGCCGCCCGGCGGTAAGAAAGATACGCTCGCGCCTAAATTAGTTAGCAGTTTGCCATCGGCACGCCAGTTAAATTATACAGGCAAAACGGTTGAACTGGAGTTCGATGAATACGTCAACAGCGAAAATCTCCAACAGAAAATAACCATTACCCCGCAGGACAGCAACACGTTTGTGGTGAAGTCGCTGCCGCTGGGTATCCGGCTGAATTTCGCCAAACCGTTTCTGCCCAACACGACCTATACCATTGACTTTGCCGACGGGATTAAAGACATTACCGAGCGCAATATTGCCCGAAATACCAAAGTCGTGTTCAGCACCGGCCCCGTGATCGACTCACTCTATCTGACGGGTAATGTGGTGGACGACGAAAGCCGACAGCCGCTTCTGGGCTTTGTGGTGGGCCTTTTTGCCTCGACCGATACGCTACCGATCAACCGGAAACGACCGCAGTATTTTGCCCGAACGGACAGCAGCGGCAACTACCGTATTGAAAATGTGAAGGCCGGGCCGTATAAAGTGTATGGGTTTGATGATAAAGATTTGAACTTAGTGAACAACACGCCGGGCGAGCGCGTGGCTTTCCGCGACAGCGTGCTGAATTTCACCCGAAACTATACGGGCGTCGATATGGTGGCGTTTCGCGGATACGGGAAGCCGCGCATCAGCCGACGCGAACGCACCGACGAAACGCTTGGTCTGGAACTCAGCAGCGGCATCGCCAGCTACAAAATTCGATACGGCAAACCCGTTTCCACGTCGGCCGCATCCACGTCGGCTGTAGCTCTACCAACGGAAACCAAACCGGCGACAGGCGATACGTTGATTTCGTTTCTGGAGAGTCCGAAAATGATTCGGCTGTATCGACCGGCCAACCGCGCTGCCGACGATACGCTCCACCTGACCATCGTGGCCGAAGATTCGGTAGGTAACATGACGGAACTGCGGGAGCGGGTTTATTTCTCTCCGCTCAAAACGAAAGCCAAAAACCGGACGGCTCTCGCGGTGCAGATTACTCCCCCGGCGGGTGAGCCGATTGACAATAATCTGGAGTTTACGCTGGTATTCAACAAGCCCGTGCTGAGCTACAAAACGGAGTTGATGGTTATTGGTCCCGACAGTACGAAGCCCCTGAAACTCACGCCCGCCAACCTGACGTGGAGCAACAACAACTCCCGTTTAATTATCAAACAACCCACAAACCTGCGTGACACCTTGCTGTTTCGACTGCGAAAAGGAGCGTTTATCAGCGTTCAGGGCGATACGTTGCCCCGCTACTCCGCCCGGTATCTTATTGCCGAAGAAGATAGTTATGGCCTGATTGCCGGACGCATTAACCCCGCAACGGTCGGTTCGGCGGGTAAAAATTTCATTGTGGAGTTGCTCGATGATAAATACAAAGTTGTCCGAACGGCCTATGGCACAGCCAATTACAGCTTCGCGCGGCTCCGGCCCGGTTTGTACCGCGTCCGGCTGATTATCGACGCCAATGCCAACCGAAAGCGCGACATCGGCAACGTGCAAAAGGGCATCCAACCCGAACGGATCATTTATGCCGTTGGCTCTGAAGAAGATGGAACAATTCGGGTGAAGCAGAATTTCGAGCTGACCGATACGGATTTTTAAGTGAAGTGCCCCGCTTATTCTTTTCCGCGTTGAGCATAGTTTTAACTATGTTCGGGCGTTATCCGCCGGGCCGACGTATCGGTCTCCGACCGGAATCATTAATCGCCGGTCGGAGACCGGACAACACACCGACGAAGTTAAAAACTTCGCCGAACCATCTCACAAAAGTGGAGTGCATTAATTGGCATTAACGGTCGATTTAAGAAGTATGACTTTTATGACATTTTTTGGTGCGTGACGATTAATTCGTACGAATAGTTGAGAAAAAACGGGTTTAACGGGTTTTGACCCAAAAGCCTTTTTGCGTTTGCCGATTTAACTCTATAATTTCACCACACTAAAACGAAACACGACCCACAAGCCTTATGTCAGTTTCCAAACGTGTCCTGATTGCCGAAGATAGCTCCGTTATCCAGAATCTGGCCCGCAAAATTCTTGAATTTCAGAACTACGATATCACCGCCGTTAAAAATGGTGAACAGGTATTGCAAATTCTGGAAAAGGAAGATTTCAGTATTCTCCTGTTAGATATTAACATGCCGCTCATGGATGGCATGGAATGCGTTCGGCGGGTTCGGGCGTTACCAGAAAAGGAAAAAGCCAGTGTGCCCATTGTGGCCATTACGGGCAACGCCAAAAACTATACCGAAGAAGAATTTAAAACCGCCGGTTTCAACGACGTACTGGTTAAACCCCTCAACTTCGACCGCCTTGTCGAAGTGGTTAATCAATTGACAGATAAATAATGAGTGAATGGCAGAATGATTGAATGATTGAATAATGCCCACTACTACGAGCCAGTCATTCAATCATTCAAAAATTTAATCATTCAATCATTATGCTTATCACACTGCTGGGTACGGGAACCTCGTCGGGCGTGCCGCTCATTGGCTGTACCTGTGAAGTGTGTCGCTCAGTCGATTTTCGCGATAAACGACTTCGTACGTCGGTTCACGTTGCCGTCAATGGCCTTAGTTTCGTAATCGACACCGGCCCGGACTTTCGCCAGCAGGTACTTCGGCTCAACCTAAAACACCTCGACGCTGTTCTGTTCACCCACGAACATAAGGACCATACGGCAGGCTTAGACGAGATCAGAGCGTATAATTTTCGGTCGGGGAAAGACATTCCCGTTTATGGCCGCCCAACCGTTCTGGCGCAGTTGCAGCGCGAATTTGCCTATGTATTTGCCGAGCACAAGTACCCCGGAACGCCCCACGTTCGGCTCCATGAGATTGGTAATCAGCCGTTTGATGTGCTGGGCGTTTCGGTCACGCCCATCGAAGTGATGCATCATAAGCTGGCCGTTTATGGCTATCGGATAGGCGATTTTACGTACCTCACCGACCTCAATTACATTGCTGACGAAGAACTGAAGAAAGTATTTGGCACCAAAATTCTCGTGCTCGATGCGCTCCAGCGGCAGGAACATATCTCGCACTTCACCCTCGATCAGGCCGTTGCCCTCGCCCGGCGCATTGGCGCCGACCAAACCTATTTCGTTCACATCAGTCACAAACTCGGTCTGCACCGCGAGGTTGAAAACGAACTCCCGGCCAACATCCGGCTGGGATATGATGGGCTACAGATCACGCTGTAAGCCATAACCGGCTCCGGCTGTTGTCGTCGTTCAGTGACAGCCGGAGCCGGTCACGGCCGTAAACCAATCCCTTCGACGCGTCGTTACCCGTACAAGAACTCCCGCAACACGATGCCGACGCTGATCAAGCCTTCCCGTTCGTTTCCAGACCAACGTTTAACCCAGTACCGGCAACAGGGCGATGCGCCTGCCGATGGAGTCATTGCCGCCGTTGTTGATACGAATGGTCTGGCAGCACTGCGGTCGCTGATGGGCTGGCTGGCTGATACAACGGATTTTTCGACTACCCAACAGCATCCAGCCATACAGGATTTTTTTGTGCAGTATGCTGCTTTGCCCGCATGGGCCGACCCGAACCGGATGAAGCGGGGAATGGCTTTTTTTAAAAAACACGCACAGCAAATTGGGCTGACACTCGGCTTTTTTTCGCTTCCGTATTCCTATCTGGGTGCCAACGGAGCACAGGTGCTGTGGATAACCGAGCGCATCAAAAATGACACTGCCCGCCGGTTGCAGGAAACGGGTGAGTGGGTATTTGTGGTCAATAACCCGAAAGAATGGACTACAGGAAACGCCATTAGTCGAACCCTGAAAATCCGGTTGATTCATGCCGGAGCGCGGTGGTTTTCGCTGCACTCCGGCCGGTGGAATGACGCATGGGGACACCCTGTCAATCAGGAAGATATGGCAGGAACCAATCTGGCGTTCTCGTACATTGTCCTGCTGGGCTTGCGGAAATTGAACGTACCGATGACCGAAACCGAAGAGGAGGATTACCTGCATCATGTGAACGTGGTCGGGTATCTGAACGGGGTGGCAAACGAACTGATTGCCAAAAACCTCCGCGAAGCATATAACCTCGGTCACGCCATTGCCCGGCGGCAGTTTGCCTCTTCCGAAGCCGGTGTAGGCCTGACACGATCCTTGCTGAATGCCATTGCCACCGGGCTTGGATCGGCGCAGGGAAAGCAGCCGAACGGCAGTCCATTTGCCGACAGTCAATTAATTCAGAACAGACCCGAAACCATTCGGAACCTCGCAGCCGGTGAAATGCGTTTCTTTCTGGGCGATGAATACGCCGACTGGCTTGGCATTCCAAACGCGCCGGTCGAAAAGCGGCTGGCCGGATTCGTTAGTCGCCTGCCGTTTTTCGGGTAGAGACGCAATACCTTGCGTCTCAGCACGCGTCAGCAACACCATCCGGTGCCTGAGACGCAAGGTATTGCGTCTCTATAATTAACTACCACCAACTTGTTCCAGTTAGAACCTATTGCTGCATTGGCTACTGCGCCCGGAATTGGCGCCATTGCCGTTATTCGGGTGTCGGGTGAGGGAGCTATTGACATAACCAACCGGATTTTTCGGGGGAAAGACCTGACCCAACAGGCAAGCCATACCGCGCATTTCGGCACGTTGCGTACGGCTGATGGCGGCATCATCGACGAAGTGCTGGTAACCGTTTTTCGGGCACCCAAATCGTTCACTAAAGAAGATGTTGTTGAGATTTCGTGTCACGGTTCGGAGTTTATCATCCAGCAGATATTGCGTCGGCTCACTCAGGAAGGCGCACGGCTGGCCCGACCGGGGGAGTTTACGCAACGGGCGTTTCTGAATGGTCAATTCGATCTGGTTCAGGCCGAGGCTGTTGCCGACCTGATTGCGTCCGACTCCGACGCCAGCCACCGCGCAGCGTTGACCCAGTTACGTGGTGGTTTCTCCCGACAATTGAAGGACCTCCGCCAGCAACTCATTGATTTTGTGGCCTTGGTTGAACTGGAACTGGACTTCGGCGAAGAAGATGTGGAATTCGCCCACCGCGACCGGCTTCGGCAGCTAATGCTTGATATTCGGCGTGTGCTGCATCCACTAATCGACTCATTTTCAACCGGAAATGCCATAAAAAATGGAGTTTCGACCGTTATTGTGGGCAAGCCCAACGCGGGCAAATCGACCCTACTGAACGCGCTGCTGAACGAGGAAAAAGCCATTGTTTCCGATATTCCCGGCACCACCCGCGATGTAATCGAAGATGAATTATTCATTGATGGCATTCGCTTTCGGCTCATCGACACCGCCGGATTACGACAGGCAACGGACAGCATCGAAGCCATTGGTATCGAACGAACACAGCAGCGAATGCGCGATGCCGCACTGGTCGTGTACCTGTTCGACGGGCTGAATATTTCGCCGGATGAGTTACTGAATGCCGTTACCGACGTGCGGCAATCAGGCAAGCCGTATCTGCTGGTTGGCAACAAGTTAGATGCCATTGATGACAACAAACGATTAGGGTTAGAAGCCGTTTTGGGCGAAGAAGTCGTTTGGATTTCGGCGGCTAAACAAACGCATTTGGATGAGCTAAAAGCGTCGCTTTCGGCGCGTGTACGAACGGATAACGCCGTACAAACGGGCAGTGCTGTCGTGACCAACGCCCGCCATTACGAACACCTCACCGGCACAGATAACGCACTGGCCCGCGCCATTATGGGTCTCGATACGGGCGTAACCCCCGACTGGCTGGCCATGGATCTGCGCGTAGCCCTGCAACACCTCGGCGAACTGACCGGCCAAATCACCACGGATGACCTGCTGGAGTCTATTTTCAGCAAGTTTTGCATCGGAAAGTAAATGGTAGAGGGACTACTTTCCTACTGTAGCAACTGCCAAGCATGACAACTATAGCCGAATAATTATCCCGGCCTGAAGCCTGATGAATCCCAAATGGAGCGATTAAGGGTTAAACTGTGCGATAGTTACCCGGCTGAATGGGATAGTTAACGTAGTCAGCAAATCTTACATACCCTCAAATTCCTGACTTTTCGGAGTACATCGGAATGCAAAGGGCCGCTTATTCCGGCTTTTCTTCTTAATGTCCCGCCAACGCTTTACGATTTGCTCAACTTGCTCCCAATACGAATAGCCCGATTTAGAAGGCGGGTTAAAGAAGAAAATACCAACGCCGTGCTTCTCGAATAACTCCCGTTGTCGTTTTATCCGCTGAATGTTATAATCCTGTGTGATTACAATACCTTGTTCAGCCCCAACTTTCGGTATCCATTCCTCATCCTGAGCACCCCGCCCAAATGTTTTACCGATAGATAATACTTCAAATCCATCACCTGTTGGAACTTCTAATATGTTCAGACCTTCGGCAATATAAGGAGACAGGTTCTCGTCAATGTAAACTTTGGTCATGCCGCGTTACGATGGAAAGTAATAGCATCCTGTACTTGTTCGGGCGTTAGGTCATAAATACGGCCAATGAAGTCCGCAGATTCGCCCCCACGATATAGGTTAAATACGGTTTCGGTTAGTATGTTTGTGTCACCAACTACAGGTTGCCCAAATTGCCGATGAGGGTCAATCACTACAGTATGTTGGCGGTCTAATGGGAAAAACCGTTTGGCTAAAGAGTGGCGGTCAAAGTCTATTTTTTGGCAAAAAGGGGCAAGGATTTCGGTAATTGTAATTTGCAATGTTTGGTCTGCCTGAATAATGTCCCCTACTTCACCCGTAAACAGTACGTCTTTGCCGTCGGTAAGGATGTTGGACGTTGCAAAGGGATAAGACGTTTTAAAAACCTCTTCCAATACTTTATGAGCCTTAACAATTCGTTGGGCCGTAACCCCTCTGTCACGTAGTTGATAGAAGGTAAAGAATTCAATCAATGTATAAAAATTGGTAACTAATTCCCGGCCCGTTCCATCTGAAAAGACGGTTTGGTCTGCTTTTCCAAAATGTACGTTCCAGTATTCGCGCAGCCAACGCCGTACTTTGGCCTGTGGCAGACCAAGTATAGCGGCCACATCGGGCATAGTGTAAATGCCTGTGCCTAAGTCAAATACGTTTTTCGTCTCGAAAGTCACTGTCTTTTAGTGGTGTTCACAAAGGTACAAAGTTCATACCAGGTTAACCGGGTGTAGAGGGGTTTGTTTTTGTGCATTATCAGTCCCTACCCCTCAACTATCGCTATTTCCTCATCTGTCAATTCATACAGCGCGTAAACCAGCCGGTCAATCTCTGCTTCTAATGCTGATGTGTCAGCCGTTTGATTTACAGCTTTGACAGTTAGAATTTGATTGACTATATCTATAAGTGGCTCCTTCTGTTCAGGCGAGATTTGGGGAATTGGAAAAGTTTTGAAATAAATCCCACTTGGCTCATAAAAGCCGCCACTAAGCATTGGAAGGATTTGCTGAAAAAGGAAATAGGTGACTGTACTGTTAAGGATTGCCAAAAGGTATTTATCATTCCCAGGAATGATGAAGCATTTTTGATTTGTATAATCTGAATTTGTGCTCAAAACAAATTCAGGTTGTTTACAGATGTTAGGGTAAACAAGTTTATGCTTTTCAAACTCATCATAGTAAGCACACGCCCGTAACTCCCACCAGTATTCACCTTTATCAGTCCGCGCTTTGGCAGGGGTTAGAAAGGCTTGGAGTCGTTTACAAATGGCTGGATAAGCCATTTGTAAACGACTCCAAGCCTTATCTTCGTCTATCCGCCCAAATTTTTCGCGAGTACTACCGTTCCGAAATAGAATCAGGTACTTATCAACCGTTGGTGTTTGATACCGTTTAATATCGCGGCCCGCCAAAAAGGGTTTAATCACTTCGGCACTACGCGGGTCTTCAAATATCAATCTATCTTTTGTAGCAGCGTCAATGACGAAGGCTTCGTTAAGACCTGTTTTGATTCCGTAAAAGATTTTACCGTTTACGTATTCACCAAGTGGTTTACCCGAAGCCCGTAATTTGGCCATTAATTCTTGTACGGCTACGTTGGTTAGTTGCCAACCTTCATCCTGTAGACCAGCCGTTTTTACGTCAAAGCGATTGGTAAGAATATAATTGGCTAATCCATTGGCGTATTGCAGCGTATTAATTTGAACCGCCTGAAAATGCGTGGATGCCGGAGCATTCCGAATACTCAGGATACTTGGATACGTAGTTGCTTCGTCAAAAACGGGTAAATCGCCAAAGTCAGCAATTTGCTCAATGGCTAAGGTCTTCAACCATTTACGAAGATTCACGCCATACCCCGCCCTCATCCATTTGTTCGGAATGATAAAGACGAATTGGCCGTTTGGCCGTAAAATCCGTAACCCATGCTCAACAAACATGACATACAAATCAGCCGTACCTGCGTAGGTTTTGGGAAAGTCTCTTTTCAATAACGCCTTTGATTCGCCTAATTCCTCTTGCCGGATATACGGCGGGTTGCCGATAATCGCGTCAAAGCCTACAAAGTCGCCTTTATCATTCAGCACTTCGGGAAATTCAAACCGCCATTCAAACGAGCCGCGATAGAGGGCGTTGTTTTCAATATCGGCAATTTCAGTTTCTGATTGGTCAATCAGTTTGTCGTACCGTTTCTTCTCAAATTCAATCAGTTTTGGGTCTTTGACACTATCGAAAATGCTCAGTTCGCTGTCTAATAACATGCGTTCACCGCGTAGTTTTGCCAGCTTTTTCCGGCGTGGGTCCTGGTTGTACACCGTTTCGCGGAACTGGCTTTTTATCTCGTTAATGAAGCGTTGTAGTTCGGCTTTGGCTTCTTTGTTCGGCGCGTTCTTGTAAGCGGCTACCGCGTCCTTATACATGCGTAGCGTGAACTTCTGCTTTCTGAAAACGTCGCTCAGGTCTTCCGTCAAACTAAACTTGCTCAACAGGCTATTTCCCTGTTTGATGTTAATATCAATGTTGGGCAACGTTTCCAGTTCCCTGAAGCCGGATTCGTCGGTATAGTACGCGTTTTTGAGTAGTTCAATCCAGAGCCGCAACCGGCAAATCTTTACGGAGTTCGGGTTAATATCGACTCCAAACAGGCAGTTTTCAATAATGGTCTGCTTTTCGTGAAACAGGGTCTTTTGCACCCGTTGGCGTTCGGGCGTTGGCTTGCCCGTTGCTTGAAGCACATACTGAAACGGCGTTTCGTCCTCATCCTGTACTATCAGTTCATCATTCAGGATGCTAACCGTATAGTCTCTTAATCGCTTGCCGGTCTCATCCTGCAACACGCCTAAATCGGACTTTACGGCAATCAGTTCGTTCAAAGCCGATACCAGAAAATGCCCCGAACCTACTGCGGGGTCACAAATTCGTATTTCGTTAATGAGGTTATTTGCTTCAGCCCGGTCAAGGTTTTTATTTTCCAAAGCCGCAAAATCGGCACAGTCCCACCCTTTGGCCTCGTTGAACTTCTGTACAACGGCTTTGCGAATGGTTTCCCGGCACATGTATTCGGTAATGAAACCCGGCGTATAGAATGAACCATCTTTATAGCCATTGATCTTTTCAAAAATCAACCCTAACACACTGGCATTGATGAGCGTCCGGTTCTTTTCCTGAATCGTTTCGCGGCTTTCAGACGCAAAATCATACGCATCTAAAAACGCGAACAGATACGACAGTGTACTGATTGCTCCGATGTTTCGGTAAGCCGGGTTATCGTTTAGGACGCTGTTACGTAGTACGGGCAATGTCAGGCCGTTATCTAATTGATTGACCCCAATACTCTCATTTTCCATATCGGTCGGCTCAAACAGCGAACTATTGAGGTAAGGAACCCGGCCAAATTTGGTTTGTATGGATGCTTGCCGTTCGGACGGTTTGCGGGCCAAGACCCGAAAGAATAGTTTATTGAGTTCGTCAAAGTCGGGTATCGTTTCCCGGTTTAGAAACGTATAATCCTTATTCCCGTTGCCATTCGTGGCCCGATGATATTTGACCAACTGTGATTCTAACAGCTTTAGAAACAGAATCCGGTTTACCCACGTAATACAGAGTTCTAAGGCGACGCTGAACAGTTGTTCGTCGGTTGTAGCCCCGTATTGGCTACGGTCGTGTAACTGGTAAAACTTGCCGGATGAATCCAGTTCGATCAGGGCGTTTTCCAGTAATGACCCCTCATCCCGTTTGCCCGCTTCTTTGCGCCGAATCACTTTCTTCCCCCCTTCCTTGACCTCCTCCAAACCGATCAGGTGCAAAAGTTCAGAATAGAATTTAGGGTTAAGCCGGTTGCTATCGGTTGCCGTTGGCAGTTTCAGCAGGTGCGTAGGAGACAACACCTTGTACAAGGGTAATAGTAGCTTATCGTTGGCGTCGTCAGCGTCAGCAACAACGGTTTGAAAGGCGCGTAAATCGAAATAGGTAAACGCTATTTCGAGCGGGCCACCGTCGCGGTCAAGAGCGGCCAAAAACGGTTTGGCAATCTCGTTATAAAACAGGTCGTTATTGGTACTGACTTTCTGCTTTGTTGCCCAGGCTTTGTACTCCCTCATCAACTGAGCATCCCGAAAGAACAGCCGGTCAATCAGGGCCGCGTCAAAGATGAACCATTCGTAAATGTTGGTAATGACACAGTACCGAATGTCGCTGTTTTGCGCGTCTAAGCGTTCGCGGAAATAATACAGCAGCAGTTCATGAAAGGCTTTTGTATTGAGGTTTCGGCGGGTTATCATTTCGCCTTTGTTGGCTGGTCGCTTTACCTCAAACAGCACCCCGGCGGGCGTATTGGCGTCTTTACCCGAATGAATGACAAAATCAGTTTTACCCTTTTGGGCGACTAAATAAGTCTCGCCGAGCGCGGCACCATTATAATAGACCTCTTTCAAAAAGTCCATCAGATGACTCTTTACGTTTTCTTCACTTTCCCGCTCATTAATCAGGCTTAGGAGTTTGGTAAAGTTGGTTTTGAAACGGTCGATCTGTTCGCGGTTGCCGGATTGTAAACGATAGGCTTTGTTAAGGGATTCGGTTGGCGTGAGGGCGGTAAGGAGCATTCGTATGTGTATCTATAAAAACAGCAAGTAACACACTGTTTAACGATCTGACAAATGAAACAGCATAAATACGTTAAACGCGGGGTTGCCCGTGCGGGTCGCGGTCCGACTGGCTTTCACCCCCTGCCCCCTGAAGGGGGCGGAGGTATACAGACCAGATTAGGGCGTCTTGGCTGGGGTGAAGGCAGAATAACATTATCCTGATCAAACTTCAGTCAGCAGTAGTTGGGCGATCAGGAAATAGACGCCGATGCCGATCAGATCATTGGCGGTGGTAATAAATGGACCTGAAGCGACCGCCGGATTGATTCCTATTTTGTTGAGTAACAGGGGCGTTACGGTTCCCATAAACGAAGCCAGCATCACCACTGACAGCAGGGAAACGGCCACGACAAAAAACAAACGCGGTTCGCCAATAATGAATGTGTACGTACCGGCAATCAACCCGACAACCAGTCCGTTGATAAGCGCTACCAGCAACGTACGTAACAACCGCCGACCGAGCGTTGTGCTCAGGCCCGACGTATCGGCTAAGCTTTGCAGAATCAGCGATGAGGTTTGGATGCCCACGTTGCCGCCCGTTGACCCGATGATGGGAATAAAAGCCGCCAGAGCCGCAATTTTGCCCAGTTCGCTCTGAAAACCGTTGATGACCGTTGCCGCCATCAAACTGCCAACGGCTCCCGCCACAAGCCAGGGCAGTTGTACTTTCGAGCGTTGCCACACGCTGTCGTCCTCTTCAACCTCCCCCGACAAACCCGAAATGACCTGAATATCTTCTTCGGCCTGTTCAGTAATGACGTCCACTACGTCATCAATCGTGATTCGGCCCAACAGTCGCTGCTGTACGTTCACGACCGGAATGGCGTCCAGGTCGTATTTCTGCATCACCTCGGCCACCTCAGCAACCGCCCGGTAGGTCTCCACAAACACCACGTCGTCATCGTAGATATCAGCGATTTTGGCGTTTTTTCGGGCCAGCACAATCTTCTTGAGCGATACCAAGCCAAGCAATTTTCCTATGTCATCGACAACATAAACGGCATAGACATTCTCAACATCTTCGGCTTGCTGCCGGATTTCTTCGATGCAGGCATTGACGGTCAGATTGACATTGATTTTTATCAACTCTTTCTGCATCAGACTACCCGCCACACCATCTTCGTAGTGCAGCAAATCCAGAATAAAGCGGGCCTGTTCGCGGTCTTCGAGCAATCCGATTACCTCTTCGCGTACCTGAATAGGCTGCTCGTTGAGCAAATCCACGGCATCGTCGGAATCCATCTGGTTGATGAGCGGGGCAATCTCAACGGATGTGAACAGTTTGAGCAGATTGGTCCGTTCTGTTGGGTCGAGGTTGGCGAGAATTTCGGCCCCCACCGATTTGTCGAGCAAACTGAGCAGGTAATGCGCCGATTCGGGTTCGAGTTCATCCAGAATTCCCGAAATATCAGCCGGATACAGTTCCTCCATCTCAGCCCGCAACAGGCTTTCATCGCCCGCGTCGATAGCCAGTTGAATGCGGCTAAGGTATTCTTTGGTAAGTTCGAAAGTCACGGCTTAAAAAGGTGAAAGAGTGAAAGAGCGAAAGAGCGAAAGGACTACCGGATGGTTTTCGCTCTTTCACTCTTTCACTCTTTCACTCATTAACAAGGTCAATTCCACAAACTCATCTACACTCAACTGTTCGCCCCGTTTGTCCATGAACGGGCTGGCGAGGGCGGCTTCGGGTGGATTTAGGGGTTTGAGCGCGTTACGCAGGGTTTTCCGGCGTTGACCGAACCCGTGCTTAACGACCTGCGTAAACTTTTTCTCATCGCAGCCGAGGTCGGTTTTGTCGTTGCGCCGGAGCGAGAGCACACCCGACTGCACTTTTGGCGGGGGAATAAATACGTCGGGCGCGACGGTAAATTCATACCGGATGTCATACCAGGCCTGCATCAAAACGCTCAGAATTCCGTAGTCTTTGTTGCCCGGCCCCGACGCAATCCGCTGGGCTACTTCGTGCTGAAACATACCGACTACCTCCGGCACCCGGTCGCGCATGTCCAGTACTTTAAAAAGAATCTGGCTTGAAATGTTGTAGGGAAAGTTGCCAATCACAGCAAACGACTCAGTGTTGTCGGGCTGTTTTGTGGGCAGTAAATCGGGGCGGATATTCAGGAAATCGGCCCCCAGAATCCGGCCTTCGAGGGATGGAAAATGCAGCTTTAAATAATCGACTGATTCGCGGTCAATTTCGATGACGTAGGTTTCAAACCGGGTATCGGTCAGCAAAAACTGGGTGAGGACGCCCGTTCCCGGACCAATTTCGAGTGCCTTCTTATACGAACCATGCCCGGTCAGGAGTTCGGCGATGCGCCGGGCAATGCTGAGGTCTTTAAGAAAGTGCTGGCCGAGTTCTTTTTTAGGCTTTACGTACATGTTGCGATGGCCCGCCGAAGCGGACTGTTTCAGGCCGCATCAGCAGGCCACCGCAAAGGTACGGGGCCACGGGTAAAAATTGGTGATTAATGCAACGGCAACGCTTCTTTACTTCAATTCGGCATTACCAAACAGCACCGAAAACGGTTTGCACCAAATCAATACGTAGCGTTGGCGGACGGGGTCGGCTTCGGCGGGCAGTGAAACGGAAAAGTTACTGCTGGCGTCCAGTTTTGTCAGCTCAATAAAATTCCGAACGCCCGTTGTTTCGGCTAAATAAATACGCAGGTCGGGGCCAGCGTCGGTTTTAAAATCGGTGAAGACCAGCGTCCGCTTGCCGTCTTTCTCATACAGTTTCACCGTTCCGCTGGTTGTGTGCACATTGCTCATGAACGTGCCCTGCAACAGTAATTTTTGCCCCGAAACGTCAATGGTTTGGGGCGGATTTGTTGCACTGCCGGGTGTTGTTGTACCCGGATTTGTAGCAGGCGGTACGTCCATCTCCTCCTTCGACTGGCAACCGGCCAGCAATCCTATTGTACTGATGAGTGCGACTAAAATGAGATTTTTCATCGTCGTGTTGATTAAAAATGAATTACCATTTCAGAAAAATTCCGGCATTATACGAGCGCGAAAACGGTACGTTCTCACCAGCTAAAGCACCAATCAGGCTCGCATTGATTCCTAACCGACCGGGCACAATGTCGAAAGCTGCTTTGACGCCCGCCCCCAGATACATCTGATCGTTCAGATACGCAGCCGTAAATTGATACGCTTCGGTATTGCCGAATTTACCATTTCGGGTTGGTAACCGGAAGTCGAGCGTACCGGCCACCCATAACCGGGGATGCAGACGATAGCCCAGTTCGCCGTTCAGCTTCACGAAGTTGCTGTACTCCTGCGTCATCAGGCCATAGCCCGCTTCGGCATAATAATAGGTTCGTGCCCCGCCCGACCCCAGCGAGAGGTAGGGCAACACCGTCCAGCCTTCGTAACCCGTTCGTAAACCCAGCCGGTCGTTGTTGGTGAACGTATTAGCCAGGGCATCGACGCCAACGCTCAATTTGGTATTTCCGTCCAGAATGGCCCGTTTCAAACCCAGCCCGATGTTTCCCAACCCGGTCAGCGTTCCGGCCGGTACGGGGTTGGCCGCCAGGTCGTTACTAACACCCGTCTTCAGCGATTTATAGGGTAAAATAGCCCGTATTTCCCACCGTCAGGCAATGCCATATTCGGCATAAAGCTGAAGCGTGACGTCGCTCGTATTCCGAAAAACAGACCGCTCATTGCCATTGGCTGCAAACACGGCATTGTAGTATAAACCAGAAAAACCGACTTGCACGAACCCTTTTTTGTAGGCCTGCACCCACGGGCCACCCGCCTGCGAGAGCATGGGCAGTAACAACAGCGAAAGTATAGACATTGAGCGCATGACAAGGAGCGTTGATGAGTGGTTTACTTCGTATTCTTGATCTGGGGCCAGTTTTTATCGGCTTTTTCAATATAGCCGGGTCGATCTTTGTCCCATTCGGTCCGTACGTTCCGGTTATAATTCAGGTACAGTTTACCGTCGCTAATGGTCCAGGCGTCGGCGTCGGTGGGGGCTTTGTAGCCGCGCGACAAGCCAAATGCGCAGTAACCGCCATACTGCGGCACGTATTTCTCTGGATCCGCTTTGAAGGCGTCGAGGTGCTTCTGATCGGCGAAAAACCAGGTGGCATTTTGATACGTGTACGACACAGAAGGATTACCCAAAACAGGCTTTCCATCCGTAAAATAAGCCACCGGATCATAGCCGCGAATGGCCTTGCCATCGAGCGAAAATATGACCGGCTGGGGTTTCTGAGCAAACGATGCCGTCGTAGAGAACAGAATGAGAATGATTAGACGAAAAAGAATGGTTTTCATTGCAGGAGATAGTTGATTTGATTCGTGACAGTCAACACCGGGTTGAAACCTACCCTCTTGATGTAGCCGAAAATCGCTTACCAAAGCCGCACGATCTGCCAGCCCGCCATACCGATGAAGGCCGCACCAGTCAGGCGATTAATTGGGTATTGAGTAAGAAAATGCGACAGGCGCGGGCGGTGACTGTCGGCCAGCCAGACCAGAGCGGTTAGCAACGCAAACGCGCCGACGGACGTAGCGATACTAAATACCCACTGGCTCTGTTGCCGATTCATTGCCAGCAATAGGGTGCCACTTAACGAAAGCCAGACCGCCGACCAGAACGACAACAATTGCGGATTTGTAGCGGCCAGCACCAACCCCCGCCAAAACGGGAACGCGTGCTTCACGAGGGATTCATGAACCGGCCCTACAGATGATTTTTTCTGCCGAAACGAAGCCATACCCGCCACCAGCAGCACAGGAACCGACAGCAGTTGTACACCCATTAACCAGACTGTATTTGAGTCGAGCAGCGACACTCCCCGAACGGCTACGGCACTATATACGACTTCGGGCAGGCTACCGCCCAGAGCCAGCCACAAACCGGCGCGTCGGCTGTGGGCGAGCGTCGTCTGAACGACCGCCAGATTAACGGCCCCAGGATGCACAGAACCTATAAAACTGATGAAACTGACGAGCAAAAACAGCGCGATCATGGCGAAACCGTTGGTTGATTCGGATAGACAAATCTATCGGTTCCGGTCTCGCCCAAATGTCAGCTATCTTACATAATCGACCGATTTTGGGCGGGAAGATTGGGGAAATCGGCGAGGGAAAAAACGATCTCCTGACGGCTGTAGGTAAGTTTTCCCTCGGCTTCGAGGGCGTTGAGGGTTTGCGTAACGGTCTGGCGCGAGGTGCAAACCAACTGGGCAATATCCTGATGGGTGAGGTAGTTGGTCAGAATCAGCGACTGCCCCTGCGGCTTGCCTTCTTTCTCGGCCCACTCGTGCATGAACTCCAGAATGCGCTGCCGAACATCTTTGAAAACCAGGTTGGCGTACCGATTTTGTAACCGCTTGAATTTGAAGCCGATAAACTTGGAAAACTTGAGCGAAATGGTAGAATCCTGCGACAGAACTTTCTCGAAATCGTCGAGCGTAAAGCTGCAAATCAGCACTTCCGACGAGATGGCCTGTGCATACTCCGACGTACCGTTGGTGCCCGACAGCGATAATTCGCCAAAAATATCGCCTTTCTGAATAATATCTTTAATCACCTCGCGCCCGTCGGGGTCCGACTCCACAATTTTAATCATTCCTTTTTTCAGGAGATAAATCCGTTGAACCGGGTCGTTGGCGAAGTAAATAATCTCGTGTTTACTGGCTTTTTTATAGCGGGTAATAATGCACAGGTCTTTAATCTGCGCATTGTTCATGGTCGAAAACAACTTATGGTCGCGCAGGTACCAGTATTGAATATCAGGAGCCATTCGCGTTTTTGGTTTATTGACGAAGAAGTAGGGTAAAGGAGAAGCAAGATAATACGATTTTCGTTTGCATTTCTTTGTTAGTGAGCCAGTTGTAGTATAGATTTTTTGGACAGGATTACAGGATTGACAGGATAAACATGCTACCTATCCTGTCAATCCTGTAATCCTGTCCAAAACCCCTTCACCTGTCAATTACCAAACCGCGTTTTCAGACACTGCCAGACCGTCTGTACCGACGCCACCGATGCACCCGCCCGCCGACGCTGCTGACTGATGCGGTGAAGCAACCGAAGGTGATACGCAATGTCAGCATAAGCCTCAAACAGCGAGTAGGCCGGATCATACACATGGCCCGGTTCGGATGAAATTCCGTTCACTTCGAGCACCTGAATGTTACGTCCGGCCAGTAAATCGGCCACGCTCGGCACCCGAATATCGAAACGCCCATAATCGAAACCCGGCATCGGTCCGGCAATCTGATCAAAAATCCGGTCGAGGTTCGCCGAGCGCAGGTGGTTGGCGTTCAGGAATTTAGTGCCCCGACAATGGTTGCCGATGGGTTGCACCAGCACACGCTCGCCGTTGGCCGGAACGCGGTCGCCCAGCGTATTGAGGGCGGGCAGCAGTTCGTTCCAGGTCATCCGTGCCCGCTCGTTCTGTCGAAGCAGTTCGCAAACTGTAGACAGTCCATCACCCTGCACTGTCAGGAATTCTTTTTGCACAACCGATGTCACGCCCGATGCAGAGCCGTCGGGAAGTTTATAGTAAAATACGCCAAATTCGAGCGGTCCGGCTACCCATTCCTGTACCAGAAACGGTTCATTGCCGTTGACCGAAAGCCACTGGTTCAACTCACTTTTTGAGGCCACAACCGCAACGCCTTTTCCGCGCTCGCCCACGTTGGGTTTGCACACAACGGGAAACGACAAACCCCATTGCCCCATCTGATCAAGCACCCGTTCGGCACTTGTTTCGGTGTCAAAAAGCAGCGTTTGAGGTCGAAACGCTGCCGGAACAGTATCTAAAATGGCAGCTTTGGATTCGCCAAACAAGCCCCCAAGCGGAATAGCGGGATTGACGACCGTAAAAAATGTGAGTGACCGCGACTTCAGAGCCAGATAGGCGAAATACCCGACCATCGGGGCGAAGAAAACGTAGAACGGCCAGTATTCGTAATTGAGTAACTGCACCAACCAACGCGGCCTTTGTATTGGCGAACGTACTGATACAGAAGAGGGTAGGGTTAAAGGAGGTAGCGAGTTCATGACAGAATACGAAAGGTCGTGGCCGTTTGGGTGAGTAAGTCGCGGTAGTAGAGCCGGTGGGCCTGCTCATTGCGTTCGACCGACGTAATGCTGATGGTGCGAATGCCATTTGGTCGTTGCATCAGCAGGTCATTTTCCGGGTCGCCGTCGCCCGTCTGCTGATGAAAAAGGACGCTTTTTTCCTGACTGTAAACGGTCTGCTGGGCCAGCCATTCGCCAAACCATTTCTCGCGTTTCTGCCGAATGGGTTTTGGGTAGAGCGTGGCCGAACTCCACAGATGCGGCTGGCTGGCATTAAGCAGCGTTCGATGAAGCCGGGTGCCATCCCACCGCAATTCAATTAATGCAAGATCAGGATCATATTCTACTACAATGAGCGTAAACGGCTCTAAATCAGCGAATGAATAATGTAGCGAAAAGTCGATTTCGTTCTCATACCCAAAAAAATCCGGGATTATTCTTCCCCGACTATGGCGGTACGGCGGGCCATGTTCGTGCGTGTCAAAGGCTCCATTGAGCAGGCACAGCGTGTATCGCTGCTCGTCGGTGGCAATCCAGGTGCCGCCTGCCTGCCCGTCTTTCGGGTAGAAAACGGTGCGCCCGCCCAGGCTATACCGACGCGGAAAAATGGCTCGCTGTCGACTGGCCTGTTCGTCGCGGCTGGCGGTAAGAATAAACCCTTCTACGAGTGAAGCACCGGCGGGTGTGGGCAGAAACGATACGGTACACATCAGGCAGTTTGTTGATGAAGAAGCGTTGAGTAAGCCACGCCAAAATGCCGGGGCAACTGAATGGCCGGGTAATGAACCTGAACCCCAATTCGGAGCAGAGCCATGTGGTGAATGGCGTGTTCGATGGTATAAACCAGTTCGCGGCCCGCGTTCGTGGGCACCGTCAGGCAGGCACCCGGTACATACGTCTGGCGTAGCAACAAGGGTTGCTGAATATAGAACGGATTGATTGTCAGAGAAATGCTTCGCAGCAAGGCGCGGGCATAGGCAGGGTTAATTTCGATTTGCCGGTCGCGCGGACGGGCGTCGTAGTTAATCTCGCCGGAGATAAGCCCGGTTGTCAGGCACTGGAAAAACTCCAGAATATGACGAACGTGCTGTCCCATCGAACTCCCCGAAAACACAGCCAGCGGGCGGCTGTATTCCTCGGCGGTCAGTTGCATCAACAGGTTATCGAGATCCGTCAACACCTCCTCAAATACGGTCGTCACGGCAGTCATGCGTGCGAGGGTTTAACCGGTAACAGCCTAAAAATCAGCCGCCGGTTCAAGAACAGCAGCGTAGCCGAAGCCAGTGCCACAATGAGCGCGTAAGCGAACAACTGCCCGCCGTCGCCGTTGGACTCGATGCCCAGAACGAGTATGTGCGAGGCAATAGCACCGGCCATCAAACCCAGAGCCAGACCCGCACCCAGCACCGTTGTTACAGCGTTGTTTCGGCCAAACCAGAGCAACAATCCCGACGCAATCAGTTCCATGAAGCCCGTACCGATACGTCCCCAGGGTTCAACGCCCAATGTTGAAAAAATATGAACGGATTCGGGTGATGCGGTGAATTTGAAAAATAACGTCTGTGCAAGAATCAGGGCCGCAACGATCCGACAAACCCAGCCAATGATTGTGTTCGTTTTCATAATGTTGGGGTCGATTATCAGTGGTAAAACTTCATCCAGTTGGCGTCGGCTTTGCGGGCCAGCGTTTTCTCATCGTTCTTCCATTTAGGCAGCGTATTATTGAAAAACCGGTTGTAGAACAGATACAGATGCCCATCGGAAATCGTATATGTTTCAGGATTAACCGCCACTTTCTCGCCCGTAGCACCCATGGCGTAGGCACACCAGCCGCCATAGGCCGGTTCATAGGCGGCTGGATTTTTTCGGAAACGGTCGGCGTTGGCGGCAGTGGCAAACCGATACGTTACGCCTTTGTAGGTCTGGGCAAAATTGGAATGGCCTTCACGGGGGTTGCCATCGAAGTAGCTCACGGGGTCGTAGCTACTGATTGCCACACCCTTATCAAGGTTATACTGAGCCTGACGCTGGGCGTCAGGGGGTTGCGTCCAGGCGGGCAGGGAGCCAATCAGCAGAAGAAATAAACAGGCAACTAAAGCTTTCATTGTGCGATTTGTTTTGACAAAGGTGACCGATGGCTCATCGGCCGGATGTCGGCAACCTGACAAAATCGCACGAAAAAAACGGTTGCTGCCGGAACCCATTCTATTTTGACCGGCGGTATTGCTTCAGGAAGGAAAGGCGAGTGGAGATACTATTTTTTCCATCACGATAAATTCCAGCGGTTGTTTCGGGATTCCGAAGCGCGGGTCGTTCGGAAAAGGCTGCGTTTCGCCGGTAGGTCGATAGCCGCGCCGTTCATACCAGGCAATCAATTCATGCCGTTGGGCGATCACCGTCATGGTTATAGCCCGGCATTGTTTATCGACGGCAATTTTCTCGGCAGCCAGCAACAGTTTTTTGCCGATGCCAGTGGCCTGTGTATCGGGCGAAACGGTAAGCATACCCAAATAAAGGTCGGCACCTTTGGTTTCCAGATAAATGCATCCGAGTAATTTATCTGCTTCTATATAGCTTAGAATGAGTGCGTTAGGATTTAGGAGCATCGCCCGGAGCGACTCTTCACTGGTTCGGATACCGCCCAGCAAATCGGCTTCGGTCGTCCAGCCTTTCTTCGATGATTCGCCCCGATACGCACTGTTCACTAAAATAGCTAAAGCCGGAATGTCGGCCTCAGTAGCCGGAGAAATAGAGAATTGAGTCATCTGAAACAGGTTGTCAGGTAGTAGTCAAGGGTTGTCAGGTGTGACTCAACCCTCTGACCACCCTTGACTATTACTTGACTATTATTTACTCACTTCCCGGAAATCCAGTTGCTGAATCAGCGCGGGGTTTTCGGGGGTCAGGGTGAAGAATACGTCGATGTTGGCTTTTTCGCCTTCCAGCAGAAAATGGCCGCGCAGTTGATTTTCGGGGATTAGCTCGCCAATGCGCTCGACTTTGCCGATTTTGGCATACAACGCCTGCACCGCTTTCCGCCGATTGGCTGCCGACTGGTCGGGAAAGAAATTCTCGGCAAAAATGCCACTGGTTTCGGCATTCTTCCAGTCGGGAAGTAAGGCTACAATTTCTGTTTTCCGCTGCGCCAGAATGGGCGACACAGGTAGCTTCCGGGACTGTAATTTTCCGATGGACACCAGCGTATCGAGCACCGCCGTATTGACCGACCCCAGCCCCGCATAGGTCAGGTTGCCATACGCAATAACGCCAATGCCATAGTCGGGCATGATGCGCCACTGACTGCCAAAACCGGGCAGTCCGCCACTATGGCCCACACTGATTCGACCCGTACAGTTCTGACTCCAGCCCAGTCCGTAACCATAGCCGCTGGTGATGGGACACACCTGCCCCGCCGAATTTTTCGCCTGTGTGAACAGCCCCGAGAACGTCCAGGGTTGCTGCATTTCACGGATTGAGCTTCGGTTGACAGGTGCGTTGTCATCATCGCTACGGGGTGGCCAGGCGGCTTCGTGCAGCGCAACATACTTGCTGAAATCATCAATAGAGGTAATCAGACCACCCATTGCTCCATAGGAACCGTCGTGCAGGAGCGGTTCTTCCAGCCATTGGCCGTCCTGCCAGCGGTAGCCGAGCGCGAGTTTGTCGGCCGATACGCGGCTGTATTCCCACTGCGTATCGTTCATGCCGAGCGGTTTTAAAATCGCTTCCGTAATGTATTGCTGGTAGGGTTTGCCCGACACGACCGTAATGATGTGGCCGAGCATGGCAAAACCCAGATTGCTGTACTCGTACGCGAAACTCGGCACGTTGGCATTTGAGAGTCCCGCTTTGATGAGGTTGAGCAAATCAGCGTCAGAATCAGCCAGTTGGCGGTCGCCCCAGGGGTTGTCTTCGGGGAAACCGGCGGAGTGCGTCAGCAGGTTGCGGACCGTAATACGGGGCGCATCGGCAGTGAGGTATTTGTGGGATTTGAGTTCGGGAATGTAGGTTTCGGCGGGGTCGTCGAGCCGGAGTTTGCCTTCATCGCGGAGCTTCAGAATGGCCATGGCCGTGATACTTTTGCTCATCGACGCAATCCGAAACAGCGACTTGGTTGTGGCCGGTGTTTTCTTCGCTACATTGGTGTAGCCCATGCCGCCCGAATACACCAGTTTGCCGTCGAGCACAATACCGAACGCCAGACCCGGATAGTGGTATTTTTCGGCCCGTTCCCGATACATTTTTTCAATGATGGGAAAAGCCGCTTCAATAGTCTTCAGCCGGTTCGCGTCCGAAAACGTGGATGGTTGGTAGGTCGTTACGTGCGCGGCCGTGCGCGGTTGGGCCGTAGCGGTGGCGGCAATCAGGCAAAGAACAGGGAAGAGATATTTCATTGTTTTTAGGGAAAGTTCAGGTTGCTTTTACTCGTACGAACTTAATGAATAACGGCGTACAATGACATGGGACCTGCTCTTTTCGCTTTCAGATAAAGAATCTGTTTGAGCTAATGTTTCCGTCGCGTAGCGACCCAATGTTTGTAGTAGTCAAAAAATCTCTTCAATGTACTTCGTCGCGTAGCGACCTAACCAGAGGTGCCTTCCGTCTGGTCGCTACACGACAATTTTGCTAACTCAAACAGGTTCAAAATCTTTATAGGCTGCTTATTATCCACACATTTCGAGTCATTTGTCTGTCGTAAACAACCCGGTAAACTGTCGTTTTATACCCCGTTTGGAACGGCAAAACAGTCGTAAATTTAGTCTGTCATTAAACGAAAAGACGATGAAAAAGACAAAAATTGCCTACTGGATTTTCACAGGTTTGTTCTCATTTGTAATGCTCGGTTCGGCCATTCCAGACATCCTGATAATGCCGGAAGCCGTGCAGGGATTTAAAGAAATGGGGTATCCTGCTTACCTAATTCCGTTTCTGGGCTGGGCAAAACTGTTGGGGGTGGTGGCTATTCTGATTCCCGGCTTTCCACGCATCAAGGAATGGGCCTACGCCGGTTTATTTATTGACTTAGCCGGGGCTACCTATTCGGTTAGCAGCAGCGGGAAATCAATTGCCAACTGGGTACCCATGCTGGTAATTATCGGCATCGGCATCGGCTCTTACATTTATTATCACAAGAGACTTCGGCAAACGGCAACGCAATCCAAAATCAATCAGCCCGAACGTCAGGGGTACTGAACGGTATCAAACGGGATTTGATTACTATGGATTCAAGACCCCGATTTTCAAACGGCTTGCGCCGGATTTGCCATGATACACCCGGTGGGTAGCTTTCTGGTAATCAGCTTCTTTCGCGCTGAAAATAGGAACGAACGTTTGCGGATTGCGGTCGGCCCAGGGGAAGCATGAACTTTGAATCTGCACCATCAGCCGGTGGCCTTTTTTGATCGTGTGCAGCACATCCTGCAACTCGACCGATACGGGCGTTGGCTGGTTGGGTTTGAAATCCTCGGGCTTGCTGACATTGTTGCGGTAACGCCCCCGAATGATCTCACTGCGAATCAGTTGCTGGTAATTGCCGTAAACCACGTCTTTTTTCCGGGGGTTCTGTGGCGCATCGGGCGGGTACACATCAATCACTTTTACTACCCAATCGGCATCGGTGCCGGTAGTCGATACCGTCAGTTGGGCCAGAATCGGCCCGGCCAGCGTCAGGTCCTGCGCCAGTGTGTCAGTCTGGAAGGTGAGCACGTCGGGGCGGGCCGACGCAAATCGCTGGTCTTCAACCATGTACTCTGCCGAAAAGCCATCGTTGATTTTGCCGGAGAAGGGCACCGGGTGCGCCGGGTCGGATGGGAATTCGGAATAAGCCGCGCCGGTAGTAGATGGCGTAAAGCTGAGTTTACCGTTACTGCCCAAATACAGTTGTTTTTCTACCGTTCCTTTCGGCGGGTAGGTGTCGAACGTGCGCCAGCGGTTGGTGCCGGTCTCAAACAGGGTGGCTTCGGGCAGGGCCAGCGGGTTCGCGGTCCGACGGTTTGGGTCGGTTAACAGATGGTGGTTAAAGAATTTTGCTTCGATGTTTTCCTGATAATACGGCGAAACGGCTGAGCCAAAATCCAGATCGGCCAGCGTTTGCCCCGACGGTCCCGCCCAGCCGCCATGCACCCACGGGCCTACCACAAAGATGTTCTGAATGCCGGGATTCTGCTTTTCAATGGCTTTGTAGGTGTTGAACGTGCCATATAAATCCTGCTCGTCATACCAGCCGCCAACCACCATTACGGCGTGTTTGATGCCTTTCAGATGCGGCAGAATGTTGCGCTTTTTCCAATGTTCGTCGTAGTCGGGATGCTCAAAATTTTCGTGATAATAAGCATTTCGACCTTTGAAATAATCGGTTTCTGAATTGGCCGTTGGTCCCATGTTGAGGTAAAAATGATACCCGTCGGGGTCGTTAATCTCGAACAGCGACGGCGGATTTTGTTTGGTCGGCTGTTTGTGCTCGACAAAAAACGGGTAGAAACTGAAATTGGCCGCAATCATGAACGCGCCATTATGAAAGGCATCGTCGCGCCAGAGGTTCGCCATCGGTGCCTGTGGCGACGAGGCTTTCAGGGCCGGATGCTCCGAAACAGCCCCTGCCGAAGCGAAGAAACCTGGATAGCTGATGCCCCATTGGCCCACGTTGCCGTTGTTGGCGGGTATGTTTTTCAGCAACCAGTCGATGGTGTCGTAAGTATCCGAAGCCTCATCGAAGTCCGTCTTGCCTTTTTTAGCGTCGATGTGCGGAGTCATCTCAATGAACTTCCCTTCCGATGCCCACCGTCCGCGAACGTCCTGATAAACAACGATGTAGTTGTCGCGCAACATAAACGGATTTGGCCCAACACGCCGACGATACCGGTCGCCGTAGGGCTGGCAACTGTAGGGCGTCCGCTGCATAATAATCGGATGTTTGGCTGACTGGTCTTTGGGTGCATAGATCTGCGTGAACAGGTTGGTGCCATCGCGCATGGGCACCATAAATTCGGATTTCTGGTAGTTATCGCGCACATACGCCGAATCCTGCGCGAGCGTAAACGGGTAGGGCCGGGCCGACGCTTCGGTGGCGGACGGAGTCGATTGGGCAACGGCTAAGGCCGGAATCAGCAGCAGAAGGATGAGGAGTGTTTTCAAGGAAGTTTGTTGACAGGTGGTCATTTTTTACGCAAAATAGCGTTTTCGTGCGGGTTTTCATCCCTGTGTTTTACCCCTTCAACCATTCCCGAAAACTGGCCGGACGACGATCAATGCAACTATAGTACCCCGCCAGCAGCGTATTTAAGCTGAGGCAAATAAACACAGTTACTATCTGACCTTTGATACTGTGCATGGGAATAACCATGACCAGCATAACAAGCCAGACGATGACCATCAGGACGCACACGACTGTTTTTTTGACTCTTGCCATAATTTATGAGCGTCCTGAACGTATTTCCCTCTACGGTTTCCCAATTTTCCTTTCGGGTGTATAAAGCTAATTATTGTTCTGACGCTCCGCCCATTTTTCCGCCAACTTTTCGGGCTTGCTGAAGGCATTTGTATTTTTGATTCTGAGCCGAGTGTATAGTTGCGTAGCCTTCGTCCTCAACAATGTCGGCCATCTCTTTGCGTAAGAAAAAGATGGCCGAGAGCAATGCCTGGCAATGAACTGTCAATTTTTTCAAAATAGCCTTTACGGTTTCGTAGGCCGTTGGGCGTGTTTCTGCCTCTACCGAAACCACGCTGTTTAGTTCGTCGGTATCGTCTAAGTTTGTCCACCGGACGGATTTCTTCAACTGCTTCAGCCACAGGTTTTTACTGATGGCAAACGTGTAGGTTTTCAGCGACGACGTGAGTTGAAAAGCGGGGTCGTGCAGGGCGTTTAATAAAATGAGCAGCGTTTCCTGAAACAGGTCTTTGGCCTGGTCCTGATCGCCATTATTTTGCAACACGAATCGCTCTATCGACGGGTAGCAGTGCCGATAGAGCGTTTCAAATCCCCGATTGTTGCCTGCCCGTAACTCGTCAAGCAGTTGTGTGTCCGTGCGTTTGGATGATACAGCCATAGGACTTACTGTCGGGTCCAGATTGGGCGGATCATCCGTAAAATACTGTAGCCTACGCTGGTTGTTACGCAAATCGGGCAGATGCCGAACCGAAAAAAGAACAGGCCTGCTTTTTTGTAAAATGGCAGCTTAGCCGGTGTAATGGGGCAGCTAACCCCATCGCCTTCATATTCCTGAATGTTCCAGATGTTCATGAGTTACGTGCGTTTTTTGATTGCCAGCGCATCATTTGTGGACAAAGAACAGGTAAACACAGCATAAGGTCATCAGCAGGGATGCAATGATGAGGACGTATTTTATCCGGGATTTCATAAGCGATAGTCGGTTTGTTGCTTATTAATACCGCTCCCCGCCGTTTATCACCCGCCTTCCCAATTTATTCAGTCTTTCAGTTTGCCGTTGGCGTCCATCTGCCACATGTTGTATTTGGCGTTTACCCGTGCTGACACTCAATAAGGTCTAAAAACAATCGGGCGGCTGGTTCAATCAGGCTATCGTTGAAATCATAGTCGTCGTTATGCAGAGCTGGCGAATCCACCCCGGCCCCAATGCCAAACATAGCACCGGTATAGTGTTGCGTAAAGAGGCCAAAATCTTCGCCCCATTTAAACGGCTCGGTTGCTTCGATGAATGCATACCCCAGTTTCCGGGCACTTTGTTTGACCTGCTCAACAGCATCAGCATGGTTTTGGGTAGCCTGGAAAACGTCTGTCCAGTTGATTTTGGTATCGATTCCACTTCCGGCACAAAGTTCTGCCAGTAGGTTCATTAACTGACCTGTCAACTGCTCCATTTGTTGGGCTGTCCAGGTTCGGAGCGTCAGGTGAACTTCGCCGTAACCGGCTGAGGTACCATATGCTTTTTCGCCAAGCGTTAGATGAACCGGCGTTATGAGGGCAAACGCATCGGATTTCGTATCGGGATTTTCCAGTTGCCTGCTTTTCAGAATAAAATCAGCGATCAGACAGGCGGGATTAAGCCCCTGTTCGGGTTCGGCAGCGTGCGAGGTTTTGCCGGTAAACGTGACAATCAGGCTTTGCACCGATGGCGTAAATGAGCCGGTTTTGCCAACAATAACTCCCTGCTCATAACCCGGCAAATTGTGCAGGGCAAATACCCGGTCGGGGCGAAGCGCGGCAAATACGGGGTCGTTCAGAACAGCATTGGCCCCTTGGCCCGTTTCTTCGGCGGGTTGGAAAAGCAGATAAACCCGGCCTTGCAGGTGGGATTTTTCGGCTAATAGCGAGGCCAGCCGGGCGAGGATAGCCGTATGCCCATCGTGCCCGCACTTATGCGAGACACCCGGCACACTTGACGTATGGGCAAACGTATTGACTTCCTGAATCGGCAGCGCATCAATGTCAGCCCGGATAATCGTTACCGGCCCATCGGTATTGTGCCCGTATTGGAGCAACAGGCCCGTTTCCGCTACCTCACTGACGCAGACCGGGTTAAACAGACTAACAAAGGCTTTTATTCGCGTTTGGGTAGCAACTTCCTGCCCGGAAATTTCCGGAAACCGGTGAAGTTCCCGCCTGAATTGAGTGAAACTATCTGGTTTTTCAACGGCCATAGACAGTACAGGTTCACAAGTGCTTTCTTGGGTGAAGCGTTTCATTAAAAAAGGTAAAATCAAGTAAGTAATCAAGTAAACTTGTTAATCACAGAGGCACAGAGAATACAGAGCTTTAAGCTGTTGATTTCCAGTGCATTATTCCTTCGTGTTCTTTGTGCCTCTGTGGACAATAATCTAATCTAATTTTGCCTCACTACTTATGATGTACCAATGGATCATCGGTAAGCCAACTCACTTACTCCCCGAATAACGGGCGGGCATACTGTTTTTGGGTGTGCTTTTCTGGATAAACTGCCGCAGGTGTTCGTTGCTGGTGGCGAGGTCTTCTTTGCGCAGGTACATCATGTGGCCGCTCCGGTAGCCTTCCCAATCCATGCGGTCTTTGAGCTTGCCGTTGGCGTCCATCTGCCACATGTTGTATTTGGCATTGAAGTAATCGCAGGCCCCGTCGTAATAGCCCGACTGGACCAGCACATGCAGATACGGATTCTGCGCCATCGCCTGCCGCAGATTTTCGCCGGTCTTGTTGTTGGTGTTATCCCACGGAAACGTAGGGCCGAACATGTAATATTTCAGGTCGGTCTTATAATTGAGCTCTTCGCGCATGAACAGGTTGATGGCGGGCGTGAACGAGTGCAGCCATGAGGTCAGTTCGGCGTTATAGTCGGGCGCGACACCGGCATCTTTGCTGTCCATACCCAGATACCGCGAATCCAGTCGGCCTACCGTCTGGCTTTTGTCGCGCAGCAGTTCTTTCCAGAAAAAATTGGCCGGTACGTCTAAATTCTGCTGCATAACCGCACTTTCCGACAAGCCCGAATACCGTGCTACTTTTTTGGCAATATCCTGGCGTTTCTGATCGCTAAGTGAACCACCCATCGCCAGTGCGGGCAGATACTCCGACATCGTGAAGGCTTCCACTTCGGGCAGCAGGTCGGTCAGGTCTTTTTTCTGTAAATCAGGCGGTAAGGCTTTGTGATACCAGGCCGTAGCGGCAAAATAGGGGAGTTTCAGTGCACCCTTTGCCGGGCCGTCGCGCTCGATGCCGAGGTCCGTTGGCGACACCAGAATGACGCCATTCAAATACATCCAGTGTGCGTTCTGAAGCTCCAGTGCCAGGCCCGACACCCGCGTGGTGCCGTAACTTTCGCCGATCAGGTATTTGGGCGACGCCCAGCGATTATACCGACTCACGAACGTATTGATCCAGTCGGCCAGATATTTAATGTCGGCGTTGACACCGAAGAAGAGCTTGGCTGCGGGAACATCTTTATTGGCGGGCCGCGAGAACCCCGTGTTGACCGGATCGACATAAACAATATCGGCCACGTCTAAAATCGAATGCGGATTGTCTTTAATGCCGTAGGGCTGAATCGGATAGCCTTCGTCGTCGATTTTCAGAATGCGCGGGCCGGTATAGCCAATCATCATCCAGACGGACGCCGTGCCGGGGCCACCATTGAACGAGATAACCAGCGGACGGGCGGCCCGGTCGGTCACGTCGGAACGTTCAAAGTACGTGAAAAAGACACCGGCAACGGGCTTGCCTTCTTCGTCCCAGACCGGAATCGTGCCGACGGTTGTTTTATACGGTACACGCTGCCCTTTAATAGTAACCTGCCCGTTGGTAACAACCCGTGAATCAATGTCTAAGCTACGCGAAAGCGAGACGGGTTTGTCTTCTTTAGGCGGTTGTTTATCGGCAGAAGATGGCTTTTGTGCAAACGTGCTGGTGAATGCGCAGGAACAGATAAGGAAAACGAGGAAAATGTGTTTCATGGTCAGGGGATTCGTGCTGAAATCGGGTCGATACGGTTTCGTTTCAGCTTCCGTTTTTTGACCAATATAGGCAGATTGGCAGAATAGTAAATACCCGCTCCTGATTCAGCGTACATTCTGCTCACTTCCCGCCCGACGCGCTGACCCATTCCGTTTTCTTATCCCTCATCACCAATCGTGATACTCGCTTTCCACTGCCCAAAGACCTGTCAACGCTACCTTTACGGACGAATTAATCCACAAAAAAGACAGTTCTTTACTATGGGGCCTGCCTGAATTTGTTTGCTGTGCAGGCTGCAAATTGAATTTCCTGATACAACCATGATTACGACTGATATTTGCATAATTGGCGCGGGTCCGGTGGGCCTGTTCGCTGTTTTTGAAGCCGGTTTATTGAAAATGCGCTGTCACCTGATTGATGCCTTACCGCAGGTTGGCGGGCAGCTTTCGGAGATTTATCCGCAAAAACCGATTTACGATATTCCCGGCTATCCGGCCATAAACGCGCAGACATTAGTCGATAACCTGATGGACCAGATTGCTCCGTTTAGTCCGGGCTTCACGCTGGGCGAACGCGTTGAATCGCTGGATAAGCAACCCGACGGGGCGTATGTTATTACAACCAATGAGGGTACATCCGTACACTGTCAGGTAGTCGTTATTGCGGGCGGACTGGGTTGTTTTGAACCGCGTAAGCCCGAAATAATCAATCTGGAGCGGTTTGAAGGCAAGGGCGTGGCCTACATGGTGAAAAACCCGGAACAACTCCGCAACCGGCGGGTGGTACTGGCCGGTGGGGGAGACTCCGCCCTCGACTGGACGATTTTTCTGGCCGATATTGCGCAGGAAGTGACGCTCGTTCACCGTAGCGACAGCTTCCGGGGCGCACCCGACTCCGCCGAAAAAGTGGTTGAACTGGCCCGGCAGGGGCGCGTTCGGTTGATGCTCCAATCGACCATTACGAGCCTGAACGGCAACGGGCATCTGAACGAAATCAACATTACGGCGAAGGACAAAAGCGTAACGACGCTCCCCGCCGACCACCTGATTCCGCTCTTTGGCCTGACCCCGAAGCTCGGCCCCATTGCCGACTGGGGGCTGTCGATTGACAAATCGGCCATTCATGTCAACACAACGGATTACTCGACCAATGTTGAACGCGTATACGCCATCGGCGACATTAATACCTATCCGGGTAAGCTAAAACTGATTTTATGCGGTTTTCACGAAGCCGCGCTGATGTGCCAAAGCGCGTTCCAGTACGTCTATCCGAACCAGAAACTAAGTTTCAAATACACGACCGTTAACGGCGTTCCAACGTTTTAAGTTCTTAAACACAGAGCGACGGAGGTGAACACGGAGAGCACAGAAAATAACCACTGTGACCTCCGTGTTCACCTCTGTTCACTCTGTGTTTACCCTAATCTCTCAAAAAAATGATTCAATTCACAGTAGAAGACCGCGATGGTGAGCGGCAGGCGTTAGAGATTCCCGAAGGCATTACCCTGAGCCTGATGGAAGTGCTGAAAGCGTCGGACTATACCATTCTGGCAACCTGCGGAGGCATGGCCCTCTGCGCGACCTGCCACGTACAGGTACTGACCGGCCTCGACGCGCTCGCAGACCCGCAGGATGCCGAACTCGACATGCTCGACACCCTGCCCGATGCCGAATCGGATAGTCGGCTGGCGTGTCAGATTCGGGTTGACGAGCGGTTAGAGGGAGCTATTTTTAAGATACAGGGCGCAGAACAATAAGAATACTTCTGCCTGTTAGTCAGTGGTTTGTATTTGTAGCTGTAATCGGATTGCGTCCGGATGGTTGATCGTTGCCTGACAAAAGGCGATGGCTTTTTTGATAAGGTAGGAATGAGGATGAGAGGTAATTTTTGATGTTATATGTACGACCGTTTATATACTGTTTAGGTGGGGCAAATTAAGCGTTCCTGTAACTGTACAGCATAAAATATGGTATATTTGACAAAAGGAGAAGCATCATGGTTATCACACGGCAAGACAAAAACATCCTTATACAGACAAACGGTTCTATTAACATGGAGGCCGTTCAAAGGCTTATTGACTACATAAACATATTGGAAATAACGTCCCAAAATCAGGGTACAGAAGAACAGGCGGCTGAATTGGCCAGAGACGTTAACAAAAAATGGTGGTCTGAAAATAAATCCCGCTTCCTGCCATGATTGTTGTCGTTGATACGAATATTTTGTTCAGTGCCTGTATCACACCAAACAGCAAAATCACAGAAATCCTGCTTAGCTCTTCATCCCGTATCGAGCGGATAAGTTGTCATTACCTCTTGGCGGAATTGTTCAGGCACCAGACCAAACTTGTCCAACTGTCCAAACAGCCTGCCGATAAGGTCGCCATTGTACTCTATAATTTTTTCAGGCAGATGGAATTTTTCAACGAAAGTATCATTGAAAAAGAACACTGGCAGGAAGCCGACCGTTTGACGATTGATGTAGATTCAGACGACATAAACTTTGTCGCGTTGGCCTTACAAAAGTCGGCTTTGTTGTGGACAGGGGATAGAAAACTGACAACACATTTAAAAGCAATGGGTTTTGATCGTGTTATTACGACAGGGGAATTATACGAAATGGTAGTATAATTTAATTTTTTCATCTCGCCTTGAGGGTGGGCGGAGCCAATAGGAATAGGAGCACCGCCCAACATTTACCCTAATAATGTGAGTTTTCCAAGGTAATGTGCTTTGGTAAAGACAAGCCTGTTTCTAAATTTTATTATGCTCAACAATCGTACAACCAAAAACACATTCGTTCTTTCGCTTTTACTGACCATCGTGCTCAGTACCAGTCAATTGTTTGGGTTTGCGCCCAAACGAGAATTTTACCAGCTTAAAGTGTATCACCTGAAAGACAACAGCCAGAAGGGTCGGCTGGAAACGTATCTGAAACAGGCGTATCTGCCCGCGCTGCACCGCGCCGGAATTGCAAAAGTGGGTGTATTTAAGCCTGCCACCGAAGCCGATTCATTGGTTTATGTGCTCATCCCGTTTAAGTCGGTCGATCAGTTCATGGGCCTTTCGGAAACACTGATGAAAGACAAACAATACGCAACTGCCGGGCAGGATTATGTCAATGCCGAGTTCAATAATCCGGTTTATACCCGATTCGAGTCGGTGTTGATGGAGTCGTTTGCGGGTATGCCTTCGCTGGTTGCACCGAAACTGACGGCTGGCCCTTCCGAGCGTATTTATGAGTTGAGAAACTATGAAGCCGCAACCGAGAAACTGCACGAGAACAAAATCAGTCAGTTCAACAATGGCGAGCTGGATATTTTCAAACGGCTGGGGTTCAACACGGTCTTTTGTGGTCAGGTGAAAGCCGGTGCCAAGTTGCCAAGTATGATGTACATGACCTCGTTTGAAAGCAAAGCCGAGCGCGATGCACACTGGAAGGCATTCAGTGCCGATCCCGGCTGGAAAAGCCTGAACGCCCTGCCCGAATACGCCCATAACTTCCTGCGGGCGGACATCTACCTGCTTCACCCAACCGACTATTCGGAGATTTAATACGATTCGGAATTTTTTGTAGCGTGGGTGGAAACCCGCGTAGCCGTAGGCTAAATGGTCGCTGAAAATTGGTAGCCTACGGCTACGCGGGTTTCCACCCACGCTACAAAAACCAAATCTTAAACAGCTTCTACGATTCGGTTTATTTCAGCGTATGTGTATTGCCTAACCCGGTGGCCTGTGTTTTCACAGGCCACTTTTTTGTCCTTGTAACGCGGGTGGGAACCCGCTTTCTCATACATAAAAGCGGGTTCCCACCCGCGTTACAAACAGTTGCACCGACCATTGCGGCACATATCACCCACGAAATTTGCTTAAGGCGTTTATTTTTAGGTACTTGTCTGTCTCCTCTTGCGACCCGAATTCATTCATGAAAAAACGCCTGCTCTGGATAATTCCGGCTTTGGTACTTGTTGGTATTTACCTCGTTCCTACGCCCCGAAAAGATGCCCTCAGCTTGTACGACGGTGCCGATAAAAAGCCAGTCAGCGGATTAGCGGCATTCCGGAAACTACCCATCCGAACGATCCATTCGCAGGGCCAGAACTGGCCGTATCTGGTGCTGGGTGACGGCCCGAAAACCATCCTTTTTTTGCACGGCATGACGGGCGGTTATGATTTCTGGTGGCAGCAGATGAACGCGTTTAGTCCTGAGTATCGGGTTATTAGCGTTACCTATCCGCCGGTTGACGAGCTGTCTGGTTTGGGCGAAGGCATCATCGCTATTCTTGATAAAGAAAAGATTACACGGGTGGTCGTTGTGGGGAGTTCGCTGGGTGGTTACCTGACGCAGTACTTGCTGGCTACGTATCCAGAGCGGGTCGAGAAAGCGGTGCTGGGCAACACCTTCCCAAAGAATGATACCTATGAAGAACAGAACCACGTTCGCATTCGGGTGGCGTCGTGGTTGCCGGAATGGGCGTTGATGACTGCCCTGCGGCAGAATCTGTTTAAGCAGGTATTGCCCGCTTCCGAAAACAATCCATTAGCTAAAGCGCAACTGCTCGAAAATACGTATGGCCGGATGTCCAAAGCACAGTTCATTGCCCGGTATCAGTGCGTGATTGACAAGTTCGACCCCATCGACGGCACGCAAAAGGACATTCCGTTGCTTATTGTCGAATCGGACAATGATCCGCTGGTTTCTCAGGCCTTACGCGCCACCCTGAAACAGTATTACAAAACGGCGACGGTGCATACGTTCCACAACAAAGGGCACTTTCCGTACCTGAACGCAAAAGACGAATACAACGCCGTTCTACGGGATTTTCTATCGAAATAAACACATAACTTAACCCTCGTTCAACCCAATTATCCTATGAAAGTTTCCCTGTTTTGTCTGCTGATTATGGGTCTATACGGTTCGGCTTTCGGGCAGAACAAACAGATTGTCAAACCGCGAAACGCTCCGGCAACGCCATATCCGTTCAGTCCGGGCGTCATCAGCAACGGGCTGTTGTTTGTGTCGGGGCAGGTAGGAACCGACCCGCAAACGGGCAAATTGGTGGCGGGTGGGGTCGAGGCCGAGACCGCACAAACCATCCAGAACATCAAATCCGTATTGACCGATGCCGGAGCCTCGCTCGACGATGTGGTGAGCGTAACGGTTTATTTGAGCAATATGGACGACTTCGCGAAGATGAACGGCGTTTACAAACAGTTTTTCAAAGAGGGTTCGTACCCCGCCCGAACAACGGTGGGCGTGGCCCGGCTGGTGTTCGGCTCCAGCGTGGAAATGACCATGACAGCCGCCATGCCCCGCAAATAATCATCTGACTACAACCAAACAGCTTGCCCATGACCTTACGTATACACTGAATTGTTATCGTCTTTTTCAGTAAGTCTACGTTTACTATTTTGAGATTGCGAGAATGGTGGTGTTGATCGGCTTTGACAGCCTGATTAGCACCACCATTCTTTATTTTCAGGACTCTTGCAAAAAAGCCGTGCCACGGTTTCTGATGAGGAGAGGACTAACCGTGGCACGGCTTTTTTGCGAAAGTCCTGATTTCAAACGTTTGCGTACAAATGCAAACGTTTGCGTTACAACTGGTCAAGTATAAATATCGTGCCGTACACTTTCAAAAATCACCCGTATACTTGCGTCATAAGTGATAATTTATATCTATTTTGTCCCATATTGATACATTAAAGTAGTATTAACTGGAAGGATACGTTATTTTCCCGCCAAAAAACGTGTCCAAATTGACATAACTAAAGACCGATCATCATTCATTTTTTTACCCTAACCCGTTTACCTATGAAACACAATTCTATTTTGCTAACCGGTCAATCACTGCTGTACGGGCTTATCCTACAGTGTTTGGTTGTACATGGGCTGCGAGCTGCGACCGTGCCCGCTCACCCCACAAAAACAGCGACAGGCATTGCCCATGCCGACGATATTACCGTTACGGGTAAAGTTCGGGCTGAGGGCAGCAATGATGGCCTGCCGGGTGTAAGTATCGTGGTTGAAGGGTCACTATCGGGCACAAATACCGATGCCAATGGCGACTACCGAATCAACGCACCGGCCAACGGAACGCTGGTTTTCAGCTATGTAGGCTACGTAGCCCAGAAAGTAGTTGTTGGCAATCGTTCCGTCATCAATCTGAGCTTAGTGGCCGACAATAAAACGCTGAGCGAGGTGGTTGTGGTGGGGTATGGTACGCAATCGCGCAAGAACCTGACCAGTGCCATTACCACCATAAAACCCGAAGAACTGAATCGGGGGGCCATCAGCGATGTAGGCCAGCTATTGCAGGGTAAAGTGCCGGGCCTGAATATTTCGGCCAATGGCGACCCCAATGCCCCGGCTGCTGTGGTACTGCGGGGTGCTTCGACTATCAACAGCTCGCAGGGGCCGTTTTACGTAATCGACGGGGTGCCCGGTGCCGATATTTCCATTATTGCGCCCGACGATATTGCGTCGATTGATGTGCTGAAAGATGCCGCTGCTACCGCTATTTACGGAAACCGGGCGGCCAATGGCGTCATTATGGTGACCACCAAACGGGGTAAAAAAGGGCAGGCCCAGGTTAGTTACAGTGGCTACGTGGGTGTCGAAGAAGTGTCCAGCAAATTAAACATGATGGATGCTGGCCAGTTACGGGCCTTTCTGACTAAAAATAATCAGTCGTTTTCGCCCAACGACGATAAAGGAGCCGACACCAACTGGCAGGGCGCTGTTCAGCGAAGTTCAGCGTTGGCGCACAACCACAACCTGTCGATCAGTGGCGGCACGGAGCACAGTACCTATAGTGCCAGCATCAATTACTTAGACAAGCAGGGAATTTTGCAGGGCAGCTCGCTGAATCGGGTGATTGCCCGGCTGGCCGTTGAGCAATATGCCTTCAACGACAAGGTGAAATTTGGCCTGAACGTGACCAACTCAAACAGCAACGCCAACAACACCCCGCTTCGGAATAACGTACTGTTGCAGATGATTAACCACCTGCCGGTATCGCCCGTGACCAACCCGGATGGCAGTTATTTTGAGAATTTTCAGAATACAGGCTATTTCAATCCGCTGGCTATGATCAACCATGCGAAGGACAATACGAAATACAATAATCTGGTGGGTTCATTTAACACCCATGTGCAGCTTCCGGCTGGCTTTTCGTACGACCTGAACCTATCGTATCAGAATTCAACATCGCTGCACGGCGAATCGTACGACAGCTACTATACGCAGTACAACAGCGCGAACTTCTACAATAATCCCGATCCGCCGTTGGTGCATAGCTTGCTCAATTTCGGCACGAACGGGTCGGCCCTGCGGAATACGTACCAGACCACGCGTAAGGTACTGGAAACGTTTTTTACCTGGAACAAAGAGTTTGGCGACCATGCCATCAATGCCGTGCTGGGCTATTCGTGGCAGGGTAACATATCGGGCGATGGATTTCAGACATCCAGTACGAATTTTCCCGTCGATAACATCGGCTACAATAATTTTGCATTAAGCAACCCATATGCCGTGTCGTCGTACCGGGTGAATTTTGGGCCGGACGGTGTGTATCAGGAAACCCGCCTGATTTCTGATTTTGCCCGACTGAACTACAATTATAAAGACAAATATTTGGTGCAGGGATCAATCCGGCGCGATGGCAGTTCCGTGTTTGGAGCCAACAACCAGTGGGGCTATTTCCCGGCGGTTGGTCTGGCCTGGCGCATCAATCAGGAGGGATTTATGCAGAACCAGTCGCTGTTTAATGACCTGAAACTGCGGGCCAGTTATGGCGTTACCGGTAACTCATCGGGTTTCAATGCCTACACGGCGCGGTTTATTTCGGGTAACCTGGGCACATACTACTACAACGGTGTGCAAACGGCGGCTTACGGACCTACGCAGGCCGAGAACCCCAATTTGCAGTGGGAAAAAACGGCAACCGCCAACATCGGGTTCGATTTCACGGTGCTGAAAGGTAAACTGAGCGGTACGGTCGAGTGGTACGATAAAAACACCACGGGCATGATTTATTCGTATCGGGTAAATCCCGTTCTGGTTCCGGTGGGCAGTATTATTGCCAATGGTGGCAGCATGAGCAACAAAGGAATTGAGGTCAGCCTAAGCGCGACGCCCGTTCGAACGGCCAATTTTAGCTGGACAACGGGCCTGAATCTGGCGCACAACACCAATAAAATCACCAGCCTGACCAACCCGCTGTTTGTTGGGGGCGATTCGGTCCGCACCACGCAGCCGGAAGGAAGCGGCCAAACCGGCAGCACCCTGCAAATCTTGAAAGCAGGTCTGCCACTGGGCCAATTTTTCACGCTTCAGTATGCCGGAAAAAACGACAAAGGTGTTTCGCAGTATGTCGACCAGAAAGGCAATCTTACCACAACGCCGGTTATTGGTGCCGATTATAAATATTTGGGCAACCCACAACCCAAACTGCTGATGGGCTGGACCAATACACTTCGGTATAAAAACGTAGATCTGAACGTGTTTTTCAGGGGCGTATTTGGCAACAAAATTTTCAACGCCACCCGTGCCGATCTGTTCCGGCCCAGCACCGCGCAGTTTACCAATATTCTGGTCGACGTAGCAGACGAAACAGCCGCCGATGTGAACTCCTTCAAGTACTCCAGCCGGTTTATTGAAGACGGAAGTTATGTGCGTCTGGACAACGCCACGCTGGGCTATAATTTCAAAAATACAGGCCAGTACGTGAAATCACTGCGCATCTATGCCTCCGTCAACAATGCGTTCGTCATCACCAACTACAAAGGAATCGACCCCGAAATCAATCAGGGGGGCATTGCGCCGGGCATAGACGCCAACAACTTCTATCCGAAAACCCGGACCCTTCTGGTGGGTGTAAACGTATCATTCTAAAATCTTAGCGGCTAAAAACCATGAAAAAATTAGTTCCTTCCGGCGCGTTGCTGATACTCCTCATGTATCTGACAACGGCCTGTCACGACATAGATGTTCCGGTCAACACTTCGCTCACACCGGATATTTTTCCGCAAAATTCGGCGCAGTTTATCCAGGCGTCCGGCCCGCCCTACGCAGCATTCCGGGGTAATTTCTCTTTAGATTACTGGTTCATGCAATCCCTGAGCAGCGACGAATCCATTATGCCCGCACGGGGCGGCAACTGGTTCGATAACCAGAACTATAGGGTGCTGCATTACCACAACTGGACCAAAGATCACGGCTGGACAAACAGCACCTGGAACTGGCTATCGACGGTGATTGGCACAACCAATCAGGCATTGTCGATCCTGAATCAAACCATACCCGCTGCCACTCCATCGAAACCGGCGAATCTGGCTGAACTGAAAATGGTACGGGCAATGGCGTATTTCATGCTGATGGATTTGTACGGGAATGTGCCAATCGACACGACCTACGGCGATTTTACGCCCCATCCCAACGTACCCCGTGCGCAGGTATTTTCGTTTGTGGAAAAGGAAGTGAAAGAAGCGTTGCCGTATCTGAGCCGGGTGTCGGGGCAGGCAACCTATGGCCGGGCCAACAAATTCATGGGGTTTAGTCTGCTGGCCAAGATGTACCTGAACGCCCAATATTACACCGGTACACAACGCTATAATGAGGTCATCGTTGCCTGCGACAGCGTCATCAATTCGGGGCTGTATTCGCTGGAACCCAGAGCGTCCTACCTGCAAATGTTTTACCCGAACAACGGCCCGCAGATGAAGGAGTTTATTTTTGCCATTCCGTACGACCCGTCGGCGGGGCCATTGCCGGGAACCAACAGCAATATGTATCATGCCCGGTATGATGTGCCGCGTTCGGAGGTCAAAAAATTCGGTTTGCCTTTCACCCCCAGCGCACCCCGAAGCACCCTGCCCGAATATTACGCCTACTTCAACGATGCCAACGACATACGGACGAAACAGTGGCTCACGGGCCTGCAGTTTATGAATGATGGCGTTACGCCCGTTACGGTAACGACCACGAAAAAAGGCTATGACCAGACCTACACCGGCTCCGATGGCTCAGCCGCCTATACCTACCAGGTGAACCTGACGCCCGCCATTGTGCTGCGGCAGGACGTGGCTACCTACGATTGCGGCAACGATGAAATTGCCTGGAATATGGGCTATAGAAACGTAAAGTTTTTACCCGACAATACATCGACATCCCGCAACCAGAACAACGATGTGCCCGTATTTCGGTACTCGGATATTGTGCTGATGAAAGCCGAGGCCATTCTTCGCGGGGGTACGCCAACGCAGGGCCAAACGGCGGTGTCATTGGTCAATCTGGTTCGGTCAAACCGCACAACCGGCGCGGCATTGACCAGCGTAACACTGGACGATCTGTATGCCGAACGCTGCCGCGAATTTGCCTGGGAAACCTGGCATCGGAACGACATGATTCGGTTCGGGAAATTTGAAGGAAGCTGGGGATTTAAAACGGATGCCGACATAAACCACCGGATTTTCCCGATTCCCACATCGGCTTTCACCGTAAACCCCGCCCTGACCCAGAATCCGGGGTATTAGTGAAGTAGGCGAGGTAGTGAAGTAAGTGGAGTAGGTGAAGTAGTGAAGTAGTGAAGTAGGTGAAGTAGTGGAGTAGTGGAGTGGGTGAAGTAAGTGGAGTGGGTTGAACTTACTCCACTCATTTCACTTACTTCACTTACTTCACTTACTTACGCAAGGAAGACTCCCTAATAATCAGACTGGAAGGTAGAATGATGGATTCGCCAGGGAAATCGTCGGTTGTGTTTAACTGACGTAAAAATAAGCGGGCGGCTTCGGCACCCGTTTCCCGACCGGGCCGGGCTACCGTCGTCAACGAAGGATGCATGTAGGCCGACGTAGGGGAGTTGTCGAAGCCAACTACCGCAACCTCATCGGGAATACGTAAGCCTTTGTCTTTGATAACGCGCATAGCCCCAATAGCGACCTGATCGTTTACCCCAAAAATAGCGTCGGGCGGATGGGCTAAATCGAGCAGATGCCGGGTGGGTACAACCGAACTTTCTATTTTGAAATTGGTATTGATAATCAGTTCGTCCTGAACGGGTAAGCCAAACGTTTTCAAACAGTCGGTATAACCCGAAAGTCGCTGTTCAGAAACGGTCATCCCATTGGGGCCTTTCAAATGAGCAATCCGTTTGCATCCCATTTTGACCAAATGCTCAACAACGGCATACGCGCCATGATAATCATCGACGGTAACCCGGCTGGCTTTCACACCCGCGTAATCACGGTCGATGAAAATAAGGGGAATTTGCCGCTTCAGCACGGTTTCCAGATGGGAACAGTAGCCTGAATCGTAAGTCTCCTGAGCAACGGACAGAAAAATACCTTCCACCCGGTTCGCCAGCAGGCTCGACACGTAGTCGGCCTCTAAGCGGCTGCTTTCATTGGTCACGCAAATGGTAAGCGAATAGCCCAATGGCTGCAATGCTGAATACAGCCCGTCAATAACAGACGATTCATAATAGTTGCTGATGATGGGAACAATAATGCCCAACGAGCCGCTTAATTTATTGAGCAAACTAAGTGACACCGAATTGCGCTGATAACCAATCTTTTGTGCGTATGCCTGAATTGTTGCCCGCGTATCCTCATTAATGGAATAATGGTTGTTCAATGCCCGCGATACCGTTGACGGTGCGCATTTGAACTTCCGGGCAATATCCTTAATGGTAACGGGACGTGATGGATTCATCGTTGTTGTAACTCACCGCTTCGCTAATTCCTTGATTTTAATCACTTCCGACCCGGCCAGCAGATACGCGCCGGTGCCGTAAACCTCCCAGCTATCGGCGGTGAAGTTGCGCCGGGGGTCTGCGCCAATGGGTTGCACCCAGCCCACGCGTCCCTCTGGCGAGACGAGCGTATTTAAGCCTGCCCATGCCTTCTGAACGGCGGGCAAGTACGTTTTTTTGTCTAAAATTCCCTGGTTGATACCCCACGCCATCGCGTAACAATCAAAGCCCGAACCGCTGCCTTCGCCACCCGGATAAGCCTCCGGATCGAGGAGGCTGGCCCGCCATAAACCGTCGGCCTGTTGCAACGAAAGTAGCCGTGCACTCATTTGTTTGTACAGAGTCATGTACCAGTTTCGCGAGGGATGGTTTGCGGGAAGTTCCTGCAACAGCAGCACCAGTCCGCCCATTACCCAGCCGTTCCCCCGCGACCAGAACAGTTTTTTGCCGTTACTTTCCCGTTTGCCTTCGCCCGCTGCATTCCAGAGGTACGACGCATCGCGGGCAAACAGGTGCTCGTCTTCGTTGTAGAGCAGCTTGTACGTTTGTTTGAAAAGCGAGTCGTTCAGCGCAAGGTAGGCCGGGTCTTTCAGGGTTTTGCTCAACTGACCGAGCACAGGCGGAGCCATAAACAGCGCATCGCACCACCACCACGTAATGCCGTGATTCTTAATCTCCTGACCGGGTAGGCGACTCATTTTCTGAACCGTGTCGATGGTGGGCTGAATCATTCGGCGGTCTTTTTTGAGCCGGTACAGGTTGATATACGTCTGGCAGATGGTAATATCATCCGCATGGTCGTAGCGGTTGCCGGGTTGCCAGCCGGTGCGTTCGCCCATAGCCATCAGCGAGTCAAGAACGACCGGCGATTTGGTGGTTTCATACGCGGCAAATACGCCTGCGTAGAAAGCCCCGTTAGTCCAGTCGGTGGTTTTGTGTTTGGGGTGTTTTAGTTGCCAGTCGACTACCTTTAGCATGGTGCTTTTGATATAGTCGGGGGCGAAAACGGCTGGGTCGGCAGGCGTGAACGCCGTTTGAAGGAGAAGCAGACCAATGGCCGCCAGAAGCGTGACGCGGAATAGATTACCCATTATTTGTTGAAATTGGTTCGTTTTGTGAGCGTTGGCAGGATGAAATGACCTCGTTCAACAAGTAGGAACACCGCAGAATCTACCCACTCAGGAATTGGTAAATAAGCAACCATTGACCAGCTATTCTGCCGCCTGAATCAAGAAAAACAGTACCAATGGTGGTAGATGAAGGGTCATTATGCCTTTATTGTTACCGGAATGACTCAATCGAACAGGCCAGCCCCGGACTACTCAACGATGCATAAGACCTCTCCAAACGGTACGTTTTTTTTTCTCTTCTTATTGGCTCTTCTGGCGGTTGCCCAAACGAGCACAGCGCAACGGCAACCCTGGATTCGGGGCACGCTGGCCGATGCAAACAAAGCACCGGTTCCCTTTGCTACGATTGCCCTGCACCGGGCCGCCGATTCTGTACTGGTAACGGGCGTAGTTGCCAGTGAAACGGGCGTGTTTGCGGTACAGGCTAAATCCGGTCAATACTATCTGAAAATCAGCGCACTATCGTATCGGGACAAACTTGTTTCAGCCATTTCGGTTGGTGAGCAGGATACACAGATGGGTACGGTCGTACTGGTTGCCAATGCCAAACGGCTGGATGAGGTGGTGGTTGTGGGCGAAAAAAGCCAGATGGAACTGGCGTTGGATAAACGGATTTTTAACGTTGGCAAAGATCTGGCAAATGCCGGAGGTACAGCGTCCGATATTCTGAAAAATATTCCATCGGTGGCTGTAGATGGTGACGGAAATGTGAGTCTGCGCGGGAGTAACAGCGTCCGTATACTGATTGATGGCAAGCCTTCCGGTCTGGTGAGTTTCAAGGGTGGGAGTGGCCTGCAACAACTACAGGGCAGCATGATTGAGCGCGTTGAGGTTATCACCAACCCATCGGCACGGTATGAAGCCGAAGGCATGGGAGGCATTATCAACATCGTTCTGAAAAAAGAGCGAAAAGAAGGATTCAACGGCTCATTCGACGTAATTACGGGCTACCCGAGTAATTTTGGCGCAGCGGCTAATGTCAATTACCGGCGTAAAAATCTTAATTTCTTCGTCAATTACACGGCGTCTTTTCGCAACACGCCTGGTCGGAGTTCGCTGTATCAGGAGGTGTATGCCAACGACACGACGTTTGTTTACCGGCAAAACGCAACCAATAAACTGAAAGGGCAAAACAACAATGCCCGCGCCGGCATCGACTTTTTCCTGACGCCAAAAAGTACGCTGACGGCCTCGTACACATGGCGGCTCAGCAAAGGCAAACGCTTTGCCGATATTCAATATCTGGATTACATCCCAAACACCAGTATCCTGCAAAGCACAACGAGCCGCTTACAGGACGAAACCGAAACCGAACCCAATTCAGAGTATGTGCTGAGTTATAAAAAGACGTTTGCCCGCGAAGGCCACGAACTCACCGCCGACGTTCGCTACCTCGACAACTGGGAAAAATCAGATCAGTTTTTTACGCAAAAAACGGTTTTGCCCGATGGCAATTCGTCGGCTATCCCGCCTGTTTTGCAGCGGTCGATCAATGATGAAACCGAGAAGCAGTTGCTGGTGCAGGTCGATTATGTGCAGCCTTTCCGAAAGGATGGCAAACTGGAAGGAGGACTGCGCCTTAGCTCTCGGAATATGACCAATGATTATACCGTTACGCAGCAAAATTCGGACAACACCTGGACGCCCTTGCCCGGCCTGACCAACGATTTTCTGTACGTCGAAAAAATCAACGCGCTGTACGGAATCGTGGGGAACAAAGTGCGGAAATTCTCGTATCAACTGGGGTTGCGGGCCGAGTGGACCGACGTGACAACGACGCTTAAGCAAACCAACGACGTTAACCCCCGCAGCTACGCCAATCTGTTTCCGAGCCTGCACGCTACGTATGATCTGCCGCGCCAGCACGCCCTGCAAATCAGCTACAGCCGCCGGGTTCGCCGACCGCAATACAATGACCTGAGTCCGTTCATGACCTTCAGCGACAACCGCAATTTTTTCAGCGGCAACCCCGACCTGAACCCTGAATTCACCAATGCGTTCGAGATTGGGCATATCAAATACGTGGAGAAAGGCTCGATGAGTTCGTCGATTTATTACCGGCACACAACCGGAAAAATTATTCGGATTCGCCGGGTCGATGAGCAGGGAAATTCAACGACCCGCCCCGAAAATTTAGCAACGGAAGACTCGTACGGAGCCGAATTTGCGGGGTCTTATGCCTTGTATAAATGGTGGAAACTCGACGGTAGTGTCAATTTTTTTCGGGCCATGACCAACGGCGGGAATCTGGACGCGAGCTACCAAAGTGATACGTATAGCTGGTTTACGCGGTTAACATCCCGCTTTACTATACTGAAAAATACGGATGTTCAGATGCGCGGAAATTACGAAGCACCCCAAAAAACGCCACAGGGAAGTCGGCAGGCCATTGTTACGCTGGACTTTTCGATCAGCAAAGACATTCTCAACAACAACGGCACACTGGTGCTCAACGTGATTGACGTATTTAATTCGCGCCGGTATCGCTCGATCACCGAAGGGGCTAATTTTTATACTGAAAGCAATTCGCAGGGACGATTGCGGCAAATTAACCTGACGTTCAACTATCGGCTGCATCAGGCGAAAAAGAAAGCGAAAGAGCCGACTGACGGTGAGTTTTAGGCCGGGTAAAAACTGCCGGATTTCGCTTTTTATGGTGTAGCGACACAAGCCGTTGCAAACCAACTTCCCACGATCTCTACCAAAACCAAACCAACCATGTATACAAAAATAGTTCTGATTGTTCTCGTTGCCGTTTCTAATCTGCTGACCACAAAAGGTATAGCGCAATCGAAAGACCAGGCCGCCGTTGCTCAGTCGGTTGAGCAATTGCGGTTACTGATGATTGACCCCGATAAAGCTAAATTAGAATCGCTGGCGTCCGATGCGTTGAGTTACGGGCACTCAGCCGGGAAAATAGAAGATAAAAAAGCCTTTGTCGAAGCCCTGACAAGTGGCGCATCGGACTTTAAAACCATCGACCTGACCGATCAAACCATTACCCTTGTCGACAACACGGCTCTGGTGCGGCACAAACTGGAGGGCGAAACTCTTGCTGACGGGAAACCAGGTCAGGTGAAACTGGCGGTTTTGTTAGTGTGGGTCAAGCAGAAAAATAACTGGAAACTGTTGGCCCGGCAGGCCGTGAAAATCTGAGTGGCGTGTCAGAACAGAACGCAGATTAAGCGGATTTATATGATTTTCACCTGTGTAAATCCGCTTAATCCGTATCCCATTTTTAGCCCTCTCTCTTCTCAATAAATAAGCCCGCCAGAAATCTGACGGGCTTGTTTGATTATAACCTATGAGAACATAGTAGCAAAGATAAATTGCCCACCGCATCTACTTTCCTGTACTTACCCAGTTGATAATCAATCGCTATCTTTCTGAACAGGTTTATTTCTTCTGGAGGAGTTGTAATGAGCTATCATTGATTTCAAACGCCTTGTTTTTCAGGAGGTTAATTACCTCGGCACCGGCCAGCAGAGCCGGGCCATATCCATGAGCGGCATAAACATTGACGGGCCGATAGTAATAAAATGCCGGATCGAAACCCATGCCCGTGCCAACGCAAACGCCCTCGATCTGCCCCGTTTGGGTAACTTTCGTTGCCACGGCGTTCCAGCCCAGCAACGTTGCCGGCGCGTAGGCCAGCGCGTCGAGCCAGCCCCGGTTAATCGCCCGCGCGAAGGCATAGACGTAGATGGCCGTGGCCGATGTTTCCAGATACGAATCGTTCCGGTCGAGTAGCTGATGCCAGAATCCCGACCCCGATTGCTGTGCGGCTAACCCTTTGGCGTGCGCATTCAGCAAGTCCAGAATGGCCGGTCTGCCGGGGTGATCGGCGGGGAGAACGTCCAGCAATTCAACCGCCGTCAGAATACCCCAGCCGTTGGCACGTGCCCAGTGGAACTCCGGGTGTACGGCCATGCCTTCGACCCATCCGTGCATATACAGGCCCTTTTGCCGGTTGAACATCCGTTTGGCAAACTGCGTAACCTGCTTGACGGCTTCGTCGTAATAAATGCGGTCGCCAGTGAGCTTGCCCATCTGCGCCAGTGCCGGAACGCTCATAAACAAGTCATCGAGCCAGAGCGTGTTGGGTTGCGGGCGGTTGCGGGCCAGCGTCCCATCGGCCAGCCGAAACTCTTTGGTCTGAATATATTTGATATAATTGTCGATCATGGGCCGCAGATTGGCCTTAACACCGCCCGCCCGGCTGGCTTTAATCATGGCCGCACACATCGCCCCGGCATCATCGAGCGCGTGCGGGGCCATCACCGACCGCATGGGGGTATTTGCCGTTGGATTAGCCATGACCTGATCCCGGAAATACGGCACCTGATCGGCAATGAACTGAAGCCGTTTGTTGGTATAATCGGCGTAGCGGGTATCGCCGGTGGCTTCAGTAGCCAGCAGCATTCCACCGTACGTAACGCCCCATTCGTAGCTAATGAGCCGGAAGTCGCCGGGTTTGAAAATGGCGTTTGGATTGAACGTGCCGCCGGGTGTCAGGTCTTTTTTTGTCTCTTTATCAATCAGTTGCGTGGGCGTATTGGCATCCAGATATGTATAAATCCGGCGCAGCACACCCGTAACTTCCTCAATTTTTGGCTGGCCGTACGGCACCGGATAATCGGGTTGCAACAAATGGAGCGGGGTAGTAGAGTCGTTCGCTTTCACACCCGGCTGGGCGTAAAGCGTGTTGACGGCGAGCATGGCCGCCAGCGTTAACGTGAACGATGGAATTTTAGGCAGGTAACTAAACATGACGGGCTTTGGCAGATATAGAGTTAAGCAATAACGCAATGCCGGATTGACTGCCCGGCATTGCGTTAATAGGCCAAAGTTGCCCAAACTCTACTTGTTTACTGTCATAGGCTTTCCTATCGTTTATTGTATTACCAGCACATGAATATGCTCGTGAAGTTTATCTTAACACTATACTTGTATTAACTATGATAGCGTATTCACAGTTCTGTAATTATCGTCCCTTATTTGACGGTACTAAGCATTATTTTCTGACTTTTTCCCAATACCCAGGTCAACCCAACAAACATACTTAAATTAACGTCGGAGATAGCCTGAAAACCTGCGCCTACACCAAACATTCCACCTAAAGCCGAATATGTTCCGGTACGTGGATATACGTGCATCATTGCGGCAATACCCGGGCTGATTACGTTATTATTATCACGCCGTCTCAAGATAGCGGTATTAGCTGGTGTGGTTTCTCCTAAGTAATATTTTTCATCCCTTGCGTTATTCCCAAATGAAACAACTGGCCCCACACTAAAATCTACTTTTATGCCTCCTTTAGCTGGTATTTCTACTTGAAACGTTTTACTGGAAGTAAAAGGCATCAAATCATTGACCTGAGCTGGGGGCGTTTGTACATCGAATGCTACAACATCACCATTCATTTGTATCGGGGGAGAAGTAACCACAAAACTTTTTGGATTTAGCATGGCTTCGTGTAATACCATAATATCTTCTATTAATTTTAAATAATCATCTTCTATGATTTTTTCATGCGCTTCGTCTAGTTGCTTAGCAGCCTCTTTTATTAAATTTACTTCATCATTTGAAGCTTCTGATGCCTTCGCTGCTATCTTCGCTGCTGTGTATAAAGACATAGCCTGAGCATAATATTTACTAAATTCTTTGAAATCACTCTTCATGTCCTGGGTATTTATTGACGGCATGTTCGCCTGCATGTTCGCCGAACTTTCCCAATCTTGCTTCGATAAATTAATTAACTCTACTCTCACAAATTTAATGTTGGCTACTTGCTGGGCTACTTTTATATAGTTATTACAAGCTCTGACTAAATTTTCCATTGCTTCGGTGATGGCTGAATAACGTTGAAATGCATACCTTTGAACATGGTCTTAGAAGCA